>NZ_JAAIKO010000001.1 GCF_016107395.1 Streptomyces fildesensis | reverse complement strand
GACAAGAATCCGGTGCGTCCGGGTCAAACGTATCGCGGGCACCCGCGACCCCTCCCACCCTCGGCAACTGGACGGCCCAGCCTGTCATATGGGGGCGCGGCCAGGTCGTACAAAGGTGCTGAAACCGGTGCAGGTGCGACCGGAGTTGTTACGTGTTCGCCGCCGCGTTCGCCGCCGCGACCGAAGCCACGGTCTCCTTCGCCGCCGCGACCGCGTCCTTCTGCAGCTGATCGGCCGCCGGGGTCTTCGCGCCCTCGAAGCCCGCCCCGTTGTGGGAGAGGATCACGATGACGTTGCCGGTCCGCACGACGACCGTCTCGTCCTGGTAGTTCAGCTTGTCCTTCTCCACCAGCGCGCTCACCAGGGTCGCCTCGTCGCCGACGCCGTCCGCCTTCGCGGACGTGGCGCCCTTGACCTGGGTCGCCGTGGCGACCTGCTCCGCGAAGCGCTTCTTGGCCTGCTCCTCGCCGCTGCCGACACCGTTCGCCGAGTCGAAGCGCTGCAGGCTCACGTCCAGCCAGCGGAACTGGTAGCCGTCGAGCCCGTTCCAGGAGCAGCCGCCGCGCTGGTCCTGGACCGAGGACTTCGCCGCCGTGCCCGCCGCGGACTTCACCTTCGGGACGAGTCGCGCCACGGTGGCCTGCGTCACCGACTTGCAGGCGTCGGGCAGCTTCGCGAACTTCGCGGCGGCGGCGGGAGCCGCCGAAGCGGACGTCTTGCCCGAGCCCGCGCCGTCCGGCTTCTTGGACGAGTCCGACCCCGACGAGCAGCCGGCGACGAGCAGTACCGGCACGGCGGCACAGGCGAGAACTCGGGCGATTCGCGGTGCTGAACGGTGCATGGGTCCTTCGCTCACTTCGTTGCTCCGACGGGGCGGTGGGCCGGCCGGGGCCGGGAAACGGACAGCCTACGGGGCGTCCGTTATCGGACGATCCGCTGTCACTTGATCGTCTTGACGAGCACGTCCGCCACTTGCTCCGCGCCCTGCTGCAGGTCAGCGCTCTGCGGAGCGGTGGCCTTGTCCGCCGACCACTGCGCGTACGAGACGGTCACGAGGACATTCGCCGTACGGAAAACGAGAGTGATGTCACGGTGCACCCCCGAGTCGCGGGTCATCAGCTCGTCGTCGAGGAAGGCCGCGTCGCCGACATCGGTGAGCAGTCGCGGTGCGAGATCGGGGGAGGTCACCGGAGAGGTCGCCGGAGAGGCCGGCGCGGTGGTGGGCGTCTGGCCCGGCAGACCGGCCGGGCTGCCGGGCGGCGCCACGGGCGGCGTCGTCGCCGGAGCGCCCGGAGCGCCCGGAGTGCCCGGGGTCGTCGGGATGCCGGCCTGCAGCACCTTGGTGTCGTAGTCGGACTCGGCCTGCGCCTCGTCGCTCACCCCGGGGTCGTACGACACGACCCGCTCGAAGTCGATCTGCAGATAGCGGTTCCCCTGCGACGTCTCACCGGTCCAGGTGCAGCCGACCCGCCGGTTGGTGTCGTAGGTGAGCTCGGCATCACCCGTGTAGTCCGGTGCGTTCGGCACCAGCTTCTTGAGCGTGTCGGGTCCGAGCGAGCCGCACGGCTCCGGCAGCTTGCGGTACTTGCCGGGCGGCGCGGGGACGATCGTCTGGTCACCGGTCGCGGACTTGGCGTCCACCGCCGCCGGGTCCGCATCGCCGTCCGCGGTGCAGGCACTCAGCCCCGAGACGGCCAGTACGGCCGCGCAGACGATGCCCAGCAGTCCTCGCGATGGCTGCACTGGCCAGGCTCCTTCCGCCGGGGGGTGCCCCGAAATCCCTTGGCGCGCGCGTGCGTGCCGTGGACACAATGTCTACCGCACCTGCTGACGCGGCTGCGTGGCCGCCTGTGGTTATCGGGCGTTTCGTCCACATTATTGATGTCGTCACGGCGTGATTTCGTTGTGCCCATTTGTCCGTTCGAGAAGGGGGATGGAGATGTCCTACACCGAGGTGCCCGGCGTCCGGGTGCCGATCCGCATGTGGACCGACCCGGCTTCCGTCGAGGACGGCGCGATGCAGCAGCTCCGCAACGTCTCGTCGCTGCCCTGGATCAAGGGCCTCGCCGTGATGCCGGACGTCCACTACGGCAAGGGCGCGACGGTCGGCTCCGTCATCGCCATGCACGGCGCGGTCTGCCCCGCGGCGGTCGGCGTCGACATCGGCTGCGGCATGAGCGCGGTGAAGACCTCCCTCACGGCCAACGACCTGCCGGGCGATCTGTCCCGGCTCCGCTCGAAGATCGAGCAGGCGATCCCGGTCGGGCGTGGCATGCACCAGGAGATGGTCGACCCGCGCCGTATGCACGGCTTCCCGACGGCGGGGTGGGACGAGTTCTGGGCGGGCTTTGACGGGCTGGCGAAAGAGGTCAAATTCCGTCATGAACGGGCCACGAAGCAGATGGGAACGCTCGGCGGAGGCAATCACTTCTGCGAAGTAACGATCGCCGATGACAACTCCGTGTGGCTCATGCTGCACTCCGGCTCCCGCAACATCGGCAAGGAGCTTGCCGAGTACCACATCGGCGAGGCGCAGAAGCTGCCGCACAACCAGGACCTGGCCGACCGCGACCTCGCGGTCTTCATCTCCGACACCCCGCAGATGGCGGCCTACCGGAGCGACCTCTTCTGGGCGCAGGAGTACGCCAAGCGCAATCGCGCGATCATGATGGCGCTCTTCCAGGACGTGGTCCGCAAGGAGTTCAAGAAGGCCAAGGTGACCTTCGACGACGTGATCAGCTGCCACCACAACTACGTGGCGGAAGAGCGTTACGACGGCATGGACCTGCTCGTCACCCGTAAGGGCGCGATCCGGGCCGGCTCCGGTGAGTTCGGCATCATCCCGGGCTCGATGGGCACCGGCTCGTACATCGTGAAGGGCCTCGGCAACGCCGACGCGTTCAACTCCGCCTCGCACGGCGCGGGCCGCCGGATGAGCCGGGGCGCGGCGAAGAAGCGGTTCACGACGCGCGACCTGGAGGAGCAGACGCGGGGCGTGGAGTGCCGTAAGGACTCCGGCGTCGTCGACGAGATCCCGGGTGCGTACAAACCGATCGAGAAGGTCATCGAGCAGCAGCGGGACCTGGTCCAGGTCGTGGCGAAGCTGAAGCAGGTCGTCTGCGTCAAGGGCTGAGACACGTCGGTACGGCGGTGGGGGCGGGTGTGATCACCTGCCCCCACCGGCATGTCCTGCTCAGAGCTCGCGGTGGACCTTGTAGTTGGAGGCCTGGGCGCGGGGGCGGACGACGAGGAGGTCGATGTTGACGTGCGCGGGGCGGGTGACGGCCCAGGCGATGGTGTCGGCGACGTCGTCGGCGGAGAGGGGTTCCGCGACGCCCGCGTAGACCTTGGCGGCCTTGTCGGCGTCGCCGCCGAAGCGGGTGACGGCGAACTCGTCGGTCTTCACCATGCCGGGCGCGATCTCGATGACGCGGACCGGGTCGCCGCACAGTTCGAGGCGGAGGGTCTCGGCGATGACGTGCGCGCCGTGCTTGGCGGCCACGTAGCCGCCGCCGCCCTCGTAGCTGGCCAGGCCGGCGGTGGAGGAGAGCACGACGACCGTGCCGTCGCCACTGGCGGTGAGGGCCGGGAGCAGGGCCTGGGTGATGTTGAGGACGCCGAGCACGTTGACCTCGTACATCGCGCGCCAGTCGGCGGGGTCCGAGGTGGCGATGGTGTCGGCGCCGAGGGCGCCGCCCGCGTTGGCGACGAGGACGTCGCAGCGGTCGAGGGACGCGGCGAAGGCGTCGACGGCGGCGCGGTCGGTGACGTCCAGGGCGTGCGCGGCGGCCGAGTGGCCCGCGGCGGTGAGCTCCTTGGCGAGCGCTTCGAGGCGGTCGGCGCGGCGGGCAGTGAGCAGCACGTGGTAGCCGGCGGCGGCGAGCTTGCGGGCGGTCGCGGCACCGATGCCGCTGCTCGCCCCGGTGACCACTGCGGTACGGATGCTCATGTCACGGCGCCTTTCGACTGCGGATGGCTTGCCCATCGAGCATAAGTGGCGGGTCGGTGGCGTCCGCCGTCCGGATCGGATCTTCATTAGCATCGTCGTGCCCGGGTGTTCCGGCCGGGCCGGATCGTTCATGGAGGAATCAGTTCAGTGGTCGGCACGGGCACGGACGCCGCTGCGGCGCGGGTGGCGGAAGCGGGGGCGCGCCCGGCGCGGCGGCGGTTGCTGTGGCCGGTGGCCGTATGGCTGCTGACCCGGCTGGTGCTGGTGTCCGCGGCGCTGCGGCTCGGCCCGTTCAGCAGCAAGGACGGCCCGGACGTCTCGGTGTCGAAGGTGTACCGCGGCTGGTACGACGTGCTGAGTTCGGGCAGCTTCCCGCACGACGACGTGTCCTGGCAGTACCCGCCGGGCGCCGCGCTGCCGATTCTCGCCCCGCGGCTGGTGCCGTTCCTGGACTACTCGCACGCGTTCATCGTGCTGTGCGCGGTGTGCGACGCGGCGGTGCTGGCGGCGCTGGTGTACGCGGCCCGGTACCCGGACGGCCGGCGCAGTGTCGCCGGCGTCTGGATGTGGGTGGCGGGGCTGCCGCTGCTGAGCACGGTGCCGTGGAGCCGGTTCGACGTGATGGTGACGGCGGTCGCGGTGGGGGCGCTGCTGGCGGCCGGTACGCGGCGGGTGTGGGCGGACCGGGTGTTCGGGGTGCTGGTCGGGATCGGCGCGGTGGTGAAGGTGTGGCCGGTGCTGCTGCTCGTGGGTACGGCGCGCGGGCGGCGCACCCGGCACGCGTGGGTGGCGGCGGCGGTGTCGGCGGTGCTGGTGACGGTGGTCTTCCTGCTGGCGATGCCGGGCGCGCTGTCGTTTCTGACGTATCAGGGGGACCGCGGCATCGAGGTGGAGTCGCTCGGCGCGCTGCCGTTCCATCTGGCGCGGCACTTCGGCTGGTCGGGGCACTGGGCGCCGCGCGACGGTTCGATGGAGTTCATCGGCCCGTATGTGCAGGTGGTGGCGCGGGTGAGTGCGGCCCTGACGGTCGTCGCGTTCGGCTGGCTGCTGTTGTGGCGGGTGCGGTCGCGGGTGGGGCGTACGGAGGCCTGGGTGCTGCCGGACGCGGCGCTGACGGCCGTTCTGCTGTTCGTGGTGACGAGCCGGGTGATCAGCCCGCAGTACATGGTGTGGCTGGTGGGCCTGGCGGCGGTGTGCCTGCTGCACCGGGGGACGACGCAGCGGCCGGTGGCGTGGCTGGTGCTCGCCGCGTGCGTGCTGACGACGGCGGTGTTCCCGTACCTGTTCCGGGATCTGCTCGGCGGCTCGGTCCCGGCGGCGCTGCTGCTGGCGGCGCGCGATCTGATCCTGCTGGGGGCTGCGGTGCTGTCCGCGGCGCGGCTGTGGCGGGGAACGGTGCCGCCCCGGCGGACGGTCAGCGGACCTTGAAGCCCTGCTCGGTGAGCCAGCGGAAGACGTCGGGGACCTGGGACTTCCAGACGGCGGTGCCGTGGCCGCCGGCGCCCTCCGCGATCTGCACGACCTTGACCTTCGTCGGGGTCTTCGCCGCCTTCCGCAGGGCCACACCGTCCTGGTAGCCGTCGCCCGAGGCGCCGGAGATGTAGAGCGCCGTGTGCGGCGGGTGCGCGGCGTGCTGCAGCATGAACAGCGGGTTGGCCTTCTCGCGCAGCACCGGGTCCTTGGCGGTGAGGGAGTCCTTCTCCGCGGCGGGGTTGTTGTACCCGGACAGGCTGACGCCGGCCGCGTACCGGTCGGGGTGCTCGATGGCGAGGCGCGCGGCGCAGTGGGCGCCGGCGGAGTATCCGACGACGGCCCAGCCCGCGGCGTTGTCCTGGACGCGGAAGTTGTCGGTCACCATGCGGCGGACGTCGACGCTCAGCCAGGTGTCGGCGTTGACCTTGCCGGGGATGTTGGCGCAGCCGGTGTCCTGGCCGCCGAGCAGCGTGGTGCGCGGTGAGATGAGGATGAACGGGGCGACCTTGCCGCTCGCCATCAGGGGCTTGAGCTGCGACTGGACCTTGAGGGTGCCGTACCAGGCCTTGGCGGAGCCGGGGTAGCCGGGGAGCATCTCGACGACCGGGAACTGCTTGTCCTTGAAGGCGGGGTCGTTGTACTGCGGCGGCAGCCAGACGTAGACCTCGCCCTGGACGCCGGACACCCGGCCCTTGAGGTCGGCCTGCTGGACGTCGTCCATGTTCGGGCCCTTGGCCTGCTTGAACTTCTGCTCGATCTTCGGCTCGCGCTTGGCCTGCGCCGCGCCTCCGTCGGGACCGAGGTCGGCGGTGGCCTGGACGTGGGTGCCGGTGCCGAGGAGGTCTTCCCAATTGTCGTACAGGTTGTTGGAGTTGTTCACGATCACGAAGACCATGAGCACCGAGGTCACCTGGCAGAGCAGCAGCATGCCGAATCTGGCCGCGTGCCGTACCGCCCGCGGTCCGCGCAGCCGGCTCCACAGGGTGAGCGGCAGTGCCAGGGCGACCAGCACGAAGAGGATCGTGCACAGGAAGAACGGGGTCCCCGTCAGGCTCATCACAACTCTCGATTCCCAATCTTGGGCGCAGTGCCCCGGCCCAGCGTTCCGCCCGCGTGTGAGCCTCTCGCCATGACGAGACGGAATTCGGGCTGTCTGGGTTGCCCGGCTTCTCCCCGGTAATTGGGACGAGGGTCACGCCGGTTACGGGCAACGGCGGCGGTGTGATCCACGGCACCCCGGCGGGCCGGAACGGTGGGTGGAGATCCGGAATCACAACAGGCGTAAGCGTCGCTTCGCCCTGTCGGGCCGGATGAAGAGGGGGACAACCCCGTGAAACGTTGGCCCATGGCAGCGGCCGCCGTCCTGGTGCTGCTCCTCTTCGCCGGCTACGGTTCGCGGCCTGTTCCGTTCAGCGGCAGCGGTCCGGACTTCCCGCACAGTTCGGCGGGGACGGCCGCGTCGGTCCTGACCGGCACGCACGCACCGTTCACGGAGCAGCGGACGACGCTGGCGAGCGGGACCAAGATCGGTGTGACGACGTACCGGGGGAAGAAGTCCGGGTTCACGGGCAAGGTCTGGGTGTGGGCGCCGCCGCAGTACTACGACCCGAAGTACGCGAAGAGCGCGTTCCCGGTGCTGATCGCGCTGCCCGGGGCCTACGGCTTCCCGGAGAACTACTGGACGCGCGGCAGCCTGGGCCTTCAGGAGGACGTGGCGCGGTGGACGTCGCAGGGCAGCAGCCTGCCGTTCATCATCGTCATGCCGGTGATGAATCCCGGGCCGCACTATCACGACTGCAGTGACATCCCGGGTCAGCAGAAGATGGGGACCTGGATGACGAGCGATGTCCCGGACCTGGTCCGGGCGAACTTCCGTACGTTCAAGGACCGCGACGGCTGGGCCTTCATGGGCTCGTCGTCGGGCGGTTTCTGCGCGCTGAAGAGCGTGCTCCAGCACCCGGAGACGTTCAAGGCGGCCATAGTGAGCGGCCCCGACATCGTGCCGGACTCGTCCCTGTGGCGCGGTCACCTCGACGCGAAGCAGGCGAACAACCCGCAGGTCCTGGCGCAGCGGCTGATCGACCGGCACGGGCCCGAGGTGTACCTCGCGTTCCAGGTCGGGACCGAGGAGAGCCGCGGGGAGCTGGCGAAGGTGAAGCAGTTCATCGCCGGCTACGGGACCGGCCCGGTCAGGACCCGCCTGCAGGTCATAGTGGGCGGCGGCCACAACGGGCTCTCCTACCTGCGGGGCATGGGGCAGGGCTCCATGAAGTGGATCAGCGACCATCTGCGGGGCCCGGCACCGGCGGCGTGACGGCCCTGCCGGTCCGGACCGGACGTGGCGTCGGCCTCAGCGCCGGAAGGCGAGGACGCGCCGGAGCAGTGCGGTGGCCCGCCAGTACGCGTCCAGGGCGAATCCGGCGGCGGCGGCGAGCGCCAGCACGGGCCGGGCGAACGGCGGGGCGGTGAGCTGACGACCGGTCGCCATCGTGCTGGATGTCGGAAATGTAGCCATATTTGGACGGTAGCGACTGGTCCGGCGCATGTCCTGCCAGACGCACCCGAACCGCGCCAATGCCTTCCGATGGACGTTACTCGCTGCGCGAGGCCAGATACGCCCTTGCTTTCACCAGTACGGCCGCACGGGCGCCGAACGCCACGCATTCCCCCCGGCCCGGAGATCCGCACCCGCATTCCGCCGTCCGGGTTCCGTTCCAGCGCGACGACGTCCTTGGGCGCGAACGTCCATCCGTCGATCCTCAGGTCGGACACACCCGTGAACGACAGGAACATCTCGAACGCGTTGAGCCCCTTCTCCGTCCATGCGGGCAGCGGGTGATCGGGAAGCCGGTCCAGTGCGAAGCCGAGGGTGACGCGGGCAGGGCCCCCGGTGGTTGCCGAGCGCTACGCGGCGGGTGTGGCGGGTGTGGGGAGGAGGGTGCGCAGATCGGCGATCTCGTAGCCGCGGGCGCGGACCGCGTCGATGATCAGCGGGAGGGCCAGGGCGTCGAGGATCGGGCCGCGGCCGTTCGGGTCGCCGACGTGCATCTGGATGATCTCGCCCGGCGCCAGGGAGTTCAGGGCACGGTTGACGGCCTTCTGCACGGTCATCCCGCCCGCCGTGCCGAGGTAGCCGTTGGTGTCGTCGGTCCACTCGATGTTGGCGAAGCCCATCGCGTTGACCTCCGCGACCTGCTGCGCGTTGGTCTCGCCGTAGGGGAAGCGGAAGAACGGCAGCGGCGCCGTCCCGATCGCCGCGCGAAGGGCCTGGTCGGCGAGGCGCACCTCGCGCTCCCGGCCCGAGCAGGTCAGGTCGGCGAAGTGCGGGTGGCTGTAGCTGTGGCTGGCGATGCCGTGTCCGGCCGCCGCCATCGACCGGGCCGCGGCCGGGTGCAGTTCGGCGAACTGGCCGGTGAGGAAGAAGGTGGCCGGCGCCTGGTAGTCGTGCAGCACCTTCAGGACGGTGTCCAGGCCCGTCTCGTCCCACGCCGAGTTGAACGTCAGCGCGACCACCTGACGATCGGTGGGCATCGTGCGGACCGTCCTGCCGAGGAGGTTCGACGGCAGCGCGGCTGTCGGCGTCGTGCCTGTCGTGCCTGTCGGGCATACGGCTGCCGGTGCGGGTGCCGCGGCGGCCACGACGGCGAGCCGGTCGGGCCGGTCGGGAGGAGTCAGGCCGGTCGCGGGGACGGCGGCCGACGCGACGATCGCGGCCATGGCGGCGACGGTGGTCAGCACCCGGCCGAGGATCCGGGGCGGCTGTGAGCTCGGGAGAGCGGTGCGCTGGTTCATATCGCGGTCAGCGTAGGAGCGTCCGGCACGGTGGACAGGACGGCGCGAGGCGGGGCGCGTGTCGTTCGCCGGGGTGGCCCATCCCGGGGCATGCCGGGCCGCCGGTACGGCGGACTGATCCATCCGTGTGAGGGTCCCGTCCTTGACGCGAATTGCCGTGCGACGGCGCACTACGTTGCTGGTCCAGGCATATGCCGTAGGGCCGAGGCGAGGATGAAACGGGCATGGTTGCGACACCGGTTGACGGCACGGGGGACGGTCGGCCGGCGCGACCGCGCTCGGCCTCGCAAGCCGGAGCCCCGCCCGCGCCGACGCGCCGCCCGCCGGCCCGCACCGTGGGATGCCCCGTCCGGCGGTCACCGGTGCCTTCGCGCGCCGGGACTTCAAGTGGCTGCCCATCACGGATCAGAAGGCGGCGCTGACCTTCGACTGCGGCGCCGGCCCGGACGGCGCCGAGATGATCCTCAAGACGCTGCGGGACCGGCGGGTACCGGCGACCTTCTTCATGACCGGACGCTTCGCCGCGGACAACCCCGCGCTGGCCCGGTACATCGCGCGCCGCTACCCGGTGGGCAACCACTCCATGACCCACCCGTCGTTCCCCACCATCACCCCGCAGCGGCGGGCCGAGGAAGTCCAGTCGGCGGCCGACGCGATCGAGACGGCCATCGGCAGGCCGTCCGAGGCGCTGTTCCGCTTCCCCTTCGGGCTCCGCACCCGGCCGTGCATCACCGAGGTCAACGCCGCCGGCTACGTCCCGGTCAAATGGACGGTGGACACCGCGGGCTGGAAGGGCACGATCGGCGGGGCGAGCACGGCGACGGTCGTCGACCGGACCCTGCAGGCCCTGCGGCCGGGCGCGATCGTCCTGATGCACCTCGGTGCCACGCCGGAGGATCACTCCGCAGTCGACGCCACCGCGCTGCCCGACCTCATCGACGCCATCAGGACCCGCGAATACGGCTTCACCACCCTCCGGGGCCTGCTCGCCGCGCGTTGACCTCCCGCTCACCCGTCCGGCAGAAAGCGATCATGGGCCAGATCTCCCGCAGGACCCTGACCACGGCCGCCGCGGCCGGGGCGGTGACGGCCGGGTCCGTCACGATCGGCGGCGGCACGACGTCGTACGCGGCGTCCGGGCGCCGCGACGGAGCACAGAACGGGCGCCGGCAGTTCCGCGGCATGTGGCTGACCACCGCGTTCAACCGCGACTGGCCGTCCCCCGGGCTGTCCCCTGCCGGGCAGCGGCGGGAGTTGGCCGGGCTGCTGGACATCGCGGTCACCCGCCGGTTGAACGCGGTCGTTCTCCAGGTCAGAGGGCTGGCGGACGCGCTGTGGCCCTCGCCGTACGAGCCGTGGGCGAAATGCCTCACCGGTGTTCAGGGACGCGATCCGGGCTGGGACCCGCTGGACTTCGCCGTACGCGAAGCGCACCTGCGCGGGCTGGAGTTGCACGCCTGGTTCAACCCGTACCGGATCGCCACACACCCTGACCCGACACGGCTGTCGGCCGCCCACCCGGCGCGGCTGCACCCCGAGTGGGTGGTGCCCTACGGCAAGGCGCTCTTCTACAACCCCGGGCTTCCCGAGGTCCGCCGCTTCGTCCAGGACGCGATGCTCGACGCCGTCGCCCGCTACGACGTGGACGGCCTGCACTGGGACGACTACTTCTACCCGTACCCGATCCCCGGGCAGACCTTCGACGACGACGCCGCGTACGCGCGGTACGGCGGGGACTTCCCCGACCGGGCCGCCTGGCGGCGCGACAACATCGACCTTCTGGTGCGCGAGACCGGGCTGCGGATCGAGGAGCTGAACCGGTCCCCGCTGGGCGGCGGTTCACCGCGCGAGCGGCGGGTGCGCTTCGGCGTCAGCCCGTTCGCGATCTGGCGCAACCGGACCACGGACCCCGAGGGTTCCGACACCCAGGGCGCCGCCGAGTCCTATGACGGCATCTACGCCGATACGCGTACCTGGGTGCGGCGGGGATGGATCGACTACATCGCGCCGATGATCTACTGGCATATCGGGAACGATGTGGCCGACTACGCCCGGCTTGTCTCCTGGTGGGCGGAAACATGCCGTGGCACGAACACGCATCTGTACATTGGTGAGGCTCTGTACAAAGCGGGCAACCCGGCTCAGTTCAGCGCCTGGCAGGATCCGGCGGAACTCTCCCGGCATCTCACTTTCGGCCACCGCTTCCCCGAGGTGCGCGGCAACATCTACTTCGCCTCGAAGGAAGTGGCGGCCGACCGGATCGGGGCCATGCGGCGCGTAGTGGCCGACCACTATCCGACCCGGGTGCGGACCCCGCGCTGACCCCGGCCGGCCCCGCGCCGATCCGGTGAACGACGATCGCGCGGACCCCGGTCGAAGCGGTCCGCGCGATCGGAGGGTCACATCCGGCGGTCTTGTCCGACCGCGCCGACGGCCGTGATCACTCGACCGAGACGCTCGAATCGGCGTCGACCGAGGCTTCCGCGCCCGGCTGGATGGTCGAAACCTGATCGTTCGCGTCGGTGTTGCACTCCCAGGTGTCCCACACCACGACGACCTTGTCCGTGTTGTTCTTGACCGGCATGGGATCCGGCGTGGCACTCGAACCGCCATTGGACGAGTCGGGGGGAGTGAGGTCGAAGCAGCCCACCGGGTCGACGTGGTCGACGCCGTTGATGGTGAGGGTGCCGGTGGCAGCCTGCGCGGAACCAGGCACCGCCACCATGAGCAGGGCGGCGGAGGCGAGAGCGCCCAGAATCGTAACCATGTGTGACCGCATCATGACTCCCTGTCAGGGGGAGTCGACCTTATCCCGCCGAGGTGGGCATATTCGCCCCGAAAGTGCGCATTCGGGCGTACGGGCGAAATCGGGCGAAGCGTGGCAGGTCAGGGCCAGACCAGGCAGTACAGCTGGTGGCCGGCCTCATGGCAGCGGGACGCGAAGCCCTGCCATTCATGGAGCATCTGGTAGATGACGAAGGCATCTCGGGGGCCGCGCCGGTCCGGGACGGTGGACCAGATGAAGGCGGCGGCGCCGAGTTCCTCTTCGCCGGCCTTGCGGAGGGGTTCCACAACGCTCATGGGGAGCTTGACGACGGCGTAGTCCGGGTGGAGGACGACGAGTTCCAGCGGCGGGACCTTGGCCGGGGGTATGCCCTCGATGCCGGTGAGCACCATGGCGGCCATGGTCTCCGGCTTGACCTTGGTGTACATGCCGTTGCCGAGCTCGTCACCGCCGAGCTCCTCGGGGCGCATGGAGATCGGGACCCGGGCGGCTGTGGCGCCATCGGGTGCCCCGAAGTACTTGTAGGTCACCCCCACTCGGCCACCCCTGCTCCCACTCTCCGCGGCTGCTCTGCGATCGCGATCGGCGGACCGACGACGCCTGCCGGTGGGCCGGGCGTGTTGGGGCTCGTGGTCGCCCGTTCCCTCGCCCAGTTCGCCACCGCGCTGCATTTCACTACCCGACCATTCACAGACCCAACCGCGCAACCCGATCATCGTCTCAGATGCCGGGTCGAGACCTGCGCGCGCAACGCCCGGCGTTTGAGAGCATGTGCCTGTGAGCTATCCGTACGAAGCCCCAGTTTCGCAGGTTCTGTTCGACCGAGCTGCCGCCGTGACGCCCGGAGGTGTGAACTCCCCGGTCCGCGCCTTCCGCGCGGTGGGCGGTACGCCCCGGTTCATGGTGTCCGGGAAGGGTCCGTACCTCACGGACGCCGACGGCAGGGAGTACGTCGACCTCGTGTGCTCGTGGGGTCCGATGATCCTCGGCCACGCGCACCCGGAGGTGATCGGCGCCGTACAGGAGGCCGTGACGCGCGGTACCTCCTTCGGCACCCCCGGTGAGGGGGAGGTGCTGCTGGGCGAGGAGATCGTGGCGCGGATCGGCCCGGTGGAGCAGGTCCGCCTGGTGTCGTCCGGGACCGAGGCGACCATGTCGGCGATCAGGCTGGCGCGTGGCTTCACGGGCCGGGCCAAGGTGGTGAAGTTCGCTGGTTGCTACCACGGTCATGTGGACGCGCTGCTGGCGGCGGCCGGTTCCGGGGTCGCCACGTTCGGGTTGCCGGACACGCCCGGGGTGACGGGCGCGCAGGCCGGCGACACGATCGTGCTGCCGTACAACGATCTCGAGGCCGTGCGGGCGGCGTTCGCCGCGCACCCCGGCGAGATCGCGTGTGTGATCACCGAGGCGTCGCCCGGCAACATGGGTGTGGTGCCGCCCGCGGCGGGCTTCAACGCCGGGCTGAAGAGCCTCTGTGCGGAGAACGGCGCGCTCTACATCTCCGACGAGGTGATGACGGGCTTCCGTGTTTCGAAGGCCGGCTGGTTCGGGCTCGACGGTGTCGAACCCGACCTGATGACCTTCGGCAAGGTCATGGGCGGCGGCTTCCCGGCCGCCGCATTCGGTGGCCGCGCGGACGTCATGGGCCATCTCGCACCGGCCGGTCCGGTCTACCAGGCAGGCACGCTGTCGGGTAATCCGGTGGCGACCGCGGCGGGTCTGGCGCAGCTGCGGCTCTGCGACGACGCGGTGTACGCGACCGTGGACGCGGTGTCCGAGCGGGTGTCGTCGCTGGTCAGCGAGGCGCTCACCAAGGAGGGCGTCGCCCACCGGCTGCAGAAGGCCGGGAACATGTTCTCGGTGTTCTTCACCGACGAGCAGGTGACCAACTACGACGAGGCGAAGCGGCAGCAGGCGTTCCGCTTCACCGGGTTCTTCCACTCGATGCTGGCGCACGGCGTCTACCTGCCGCCGTCGGCCTTCGAGTCCTGGTTCGTTTCGGCGGCCCACGACGACGCGGCGATCGAGCGGATCGCCGCCGCGCTGCCGGCCGCGGCGCGCGCCGCGGCCGAGGCGACGGAATGAGCGGGGACGACGGAAAGATGAGCGGCATGACTGACGACACAGAGATCACCGTGGTCCACCTGATGCGGCACGGCGAGGTGGAGAACCCGTCGGGTGTGCTCTACGGGCGGCTGCCCGGCTACCACCTGTCGGAGCTGGGCCGGAAGATGGCCGACCGGGTCGGCGAGCACCTGGCGGGCCGCGACATCACGTATGTCGTGTCGTCCCCGCTGGAGCGGGCGCAGGAGACGGCGGTGCCGATCGCGGCCCCGCACGGGCTGGAGATCGCCTCGGACCCGCGGCTGATCGAGGCGGAGAACGTCTTCCAGGGCAAGACCTTCGGCGTCGGCGACGGGGCACTGAAGAACCCGTCGAACTGGAAGCACCTCACCAACCCGTTCAAGCCGAGCTGGGGCGAGCCCTACGTCGACCAGGTCGTGCGGATGATGGCGGCGCTCGGCGCGGCCCGGGACGCGGCGCGCGGCCACGAGGCGGTCTGCGTCAGCCACCAGCTGCCGATCTGGATCACCCGCAGCTTCGTCGAACGGCACCGGCTGTGGCACGACCCGCGCAAGCGGCAGTGCACGCTCGCCAGTGTGACGAGTTTCACATACCAGGGCGACAAGATCGTGTCGGTCGGCTACGCGGAACCGGCCCGCGATCTGGTGCCCTCGCATCTGCTGGCGGGCGCGAAGCCGGTGAAGGGCGGATCGAAGGGCTTCGGGGCGTAGGCAGGTCCGGGCCGGCGCCGCCGCGGCCCTGGTCATCCGCCGGGGCGGCCTGTTGGATTGGCCGAAAGGGTCGATCCAATGGGTCAATCCGGTGTTCCTGAGGGCGCTTACGTGCGCCAATTGAGCTAACCGGTGGGATTTTTCTGACTTTTCGGTAACCGTACGGCTGTGACAGCCGTCCTGGATGGTGGCCACCTTTTTCGTGATCGCCATCCATGAGGCCCGAGAAATGGGGATGTACATGCGCGCCATGACCCGTAGGAGTCTGCTCACGGCCACTGCCGGAGTCGCGGTCGGTGCGGCTGCGGCCGGATGCTCCTCGGGGGGCGACGGAGGCAAGACCGGCGGCAACGGGACCAAGCCGGGCGGGGCCACCGGCCAGAAGGAGCCCGAGAAAACGGTTCAGCTGATCGGGGACGGCTCCACCGCGAACACCGGACCCCAGCCGGGCCAGCCGAAGCCGGAGCGGATGGAGCCGGGCCAGACGCCGCCGCAGTTCGTGATCTTCTCGTGGGACGGCGCGGGCGAGGTCGGGAACGGCCTGTTCCCGCGCTTCCGCAAGCTCGCCAAGGACAACGGCGCGTCGATGACGTTCTTCCTGTCCGGGCTGTACCTGCTGCCCGAGTCGAAGAAGCGGCTGTACGACCCGCCGAACAACAACCTGGGCGCGTCGGACATCGGCTACCTGACCGACGAGCACGTCAAGATGACGCTGGACAACATCCGTGAGGCCTGGACCGAGGGCCACGAGATCGGCACGCACTTCAACGGGCACTTCTGCTCGGGCCGCGGCACCGTCGGGAACTGGACGCCGACCCAGTGGCAGAGCGAGATCGACCAGGCCAAGTCGTTCGTCAAGAACTGGAAGACCAACACCGGGCTCAAGGACGAGGCCCCGCTGCCGTTCGACTACGACAAGGAGCTCGTCGGCGCCCGCACGCCGTGCCTGCTCGGCCAGGACAACCTGCTGCCGACCGCCCACAAGCTCGGCTGGCGCTACGACGCGAGCTCGCCGGGTGGCCGGCAGGTCTGGCCCGAGAAGCGTGGCGGGCTCTGGGACCTGCCGCTGCAGCTCATCCCGTTCCCCGGCCACTCCTTCGAGGTCCTCTCCATGGACTACAACATGCTCGCGAACCAGTCGAAGAACGCCACCCAGAGCGACCCGAGCAACTACCCGGGCTGGCAGCGGCAGGCCGCCGCCTCGTACATCGCGGGCTTCCAGCGCGCGTACGAGACGAACCGCGCGCCCTTCTACATCGGCAACCACTTCGAGAAGTGGAACGGCGGCATCTACATGAACGCCGTCGAGGAGGCGTTCAAGCACATCGCCGGCCAGGAGAAGAAGGACGTCCGGCTGGTCTCCTTCCGGCAGTACGTGGACTGGCTCGACGCGCAGGACCCGAAGGTGCTCGGCAAGCTGCGCCGGCTGGACGTGGGGCAGAAGCCGGCGGGCGGCTGGAAGGCGTACCTCGCGCCGGAGGGCGCGGCCGGTACCCCCGCCTCCCCGACGACGGCGGCCACCACGTAGGCACCCCGTAGGCAGCGCGTGGTCAGGGGCGGCGCGGCCGGTCCCGCTACCTGATCCTTACTTGGGGCAATTGCCGCTTTTGGCGTCAGTGTCGGGGGCGCGAAAGATCGCCGGACGACGCATGCGAAACTTTTCACATGAGTCCTACGCGTGCCCGCCGACGCCGCCCGCTCCGCCGTGCCGCGGCACTGGCAGGAGTCGCCGCGCTGGCGCTGGCGCTCTCGGCCTGTTCCAGCAGCGGCTCGTCCTCCGGCGGCAGCGGTACCAACTTCGTCGGCGGCTCGGGTGAGATCTCCCGGGTGGCCAAGGGCGACCGGCTCGCCGCCCCCGCCATCTCCGGGGAGTCGGTCGACGGCAAGCAGTTGAACCTGGCCGACTACAAGGGCAAGGTCGTCGTCCTCAACGTCTGGGGCTCGTGGTGCGACCCCTGCCGCGCCGAGGCTCCGCACCTGGTCAAGGTGGCCAACGCCACCAAGGCCGAGGGCGTCGAGTTCCTCGGGATCAACATGCGCGATGCCACGAAGGTCAACGCGAACGGCTTCGAGACGCAGTTCGACATCCCGTACCCGAGCTTCTACGACCCCAACGGGAAGCTCATGCTGAAGTTCCCCAAGGGCAGCCTCAACCCGCAGGGCATCCCGAACACCCTGATCATCGACCGGGACGGCCGGATCGCCGTGCGGATCCTCAAGGCCGTCGGCGAGGACAGCCTGCGCCAGGCGCTCGACCCGATCGTCGCGGAGAAGTGACGTGACCGAGACGGTCTCCTCCGGGGCGCTGCTCCTCGCGATCCCGATCGCGATGCTCGGCGGCCTGGTCTCCTTCTTCTCCCCGTGCGTCCTGCCGCTGGTGCCCGGCTACCTCTCCTACGTGACCGGCACGTCAGGCGCCGACCTGGCCGAGGCCAAGCGCGGCCGGATGGTCGCCGGCGCGTCGCTGTTCGTCCTCGGCTTCACCGCGGTCTTCGTGTCCGGCGGGGCGCTCTTCGGCTACTTCGGGCTGCGGCTGCAGGAGCACAAGGAGATCATTTCCCAGGTGCTCGGCGTCGCCACGATCCTCATGGGCCTCGCCTTCATGGGGATACTGGGCGGTCTGACCCAGCGCGACCTCCGCTTCCACCGCAAGCCCGCGATGGGGCTGGTCGGCGCGCCCCTGCTCGGTGTGCTCTTCGGCGTCGGCTGGGCGCCGTGCGTCGGTCCGACGCTGGGCGCCGTGCAGGCGCTGGCCTTCAACGAGGCGAGCGCGGGGCGCGGGGCGCTGCTCACCGTCTTCTACTGCGTGGGCCTCGGCCTGCCGTTCATCGTCGCCGCCGTGGCCTTCCGCCGCGTACTGGGCGCGTTCGGCTGGGTCAAGCGGCACTATGTGTGGGTCATGCGGATCGGTGGCGGCATGCTCGTCGTCGTCGGTGTGCTGCTGCTCACCGGCGTATGGGACGACATGGTCTTCTCCATGCAGACCTGGTCCACCAACTTCACCCCTGGGGTCTGATTCATGAGTACGGAATCCGGGCCGAAGACCGCCCGCGACGCCGAGGCACGCGAGGTCGAGGAGCGTGACGTCGAGGAGCGTGACGCGGCGGGCGCGCAGCTGTCGACGGCGCCGGTCGAGGAACTCGGCCAGGTGGTGCCCGGCTCCTTCGGCGGTGTGCGCAGGCCAGGCTGGCGCGGCACGGTCGGCTGGACGCTGCGCGAGTGCTTCGGCTGGGTGCGCTGGATGTGGCGGCAGCTCACGTCGATGCGGATCGCCCTGATCCTGCTCTTCCTGCTGTCCATGGCCGCGATCCCCGGCTCGCTGGTCCCGCAGACCAGCGTCGACGAGGTCAAGGCGCAGGCGTGGAAGGACGTGCACCCCAACGCCACCCCGGTCTACGAGACGCTCGGGCTGTTCCACGTCTACAGCTCGCCGTGGTTCTCGGCGATCTACATCCTGCTGTTCATCTCGCTGGCCGGCTGCATCCTGCCGCGCAGCTGGCAGTTCGTCGGGCAGCTCCGCTCCCGGCCGCCGGCCGCGCCGCGCAATCTGACCCGGCTGCCGGCGTACACGACCTGGCGCACCGCGGCAGGTGAGGACGAGGTGCTGGACGCCGCGCAGCAGCTGATGCGCGGGCGCCGGTTCCGTACCCACCGGGTCGGCGGCGCGGTCGCGTCCGAGAAGGGCTTCCTGCGCGAGGCCGGCAACCTGATGTTCCACCTGGCGCTCTTCGGGCTGCTGATCTCCTTCGCGGTCGGTTCGCTGTGGAAGGGCGAGGGCGGCAAGCTGATCGTCGAGGGCGGCGGCTTCTCCAACAACCTCACGCAGTACGACGACTTCAAGCCCGGCACCTTCTACACCGCCGACGACCTGGACCCCTTCGGCTTCTCGCTGGACAGCTTCGAGGCCACGTACGCGCGGACCGGCCCGCAGAAGGGCACCCCGCGGACGTTCCGCGCCAACATCCACTACTGGAAGGGCGCGGACGGCAAGCCGGTCAAGTCCTCGATCGAGGTGAACAAGCCGCTGGAGATCGACGGTGAGACGGTCTACCTGATCGGGCACGGCTACGCGCCGGTCGTCACCGTGAAGGACGCCCGCGGCACGGTCGTCTACCAGGGGCCGACGCCGTTCCTGCCGAGTGACGGCAGTCTCACCTCGCGCGGCGTCGTGAAGGTCACCGACAACTACCGCAACAAGGCGGGCGGCAAGGACCAGCTGGCGTTCAGCGGGATCTTCGCCCCGACGATGGTGATCGACAACATCCAGGGGCCGCACTCGGTGTTCCCCGCGCTCGACCGCCCCGCGCTGATCCTGACCGCCTACCACGGCGACCTGGGCATGGACAGCGGCCTGCCGCAGAACGTGTACCAGCTCAACGACAAGAAGATGAAGCAGTACAAGGCCGCCGACGGCCAGCCGCTCCGCCAGGTGCTAGCCGTCGGGCAGGTCCTGCAACTGCCGGACGGCGGCGGCTCCATCCGCTTCGACGGCGTCAAGACCTGGGCCAGCTTCCAGGTCTCCCACCAGGTCGGCAACGGGTGGGCGCTCGGCAGCGCGGTCGCCGCGATCCTGGGTCTGGCCGGCTCGCTGTTCATCCAGCGCCGCCGGGTGTGGATCCGGGCCACCCCGGGTGCGGACGGGGTGACCGTCGTGGAGCTGGCCGGACTCGGCCGCAGCGAGTCCGCGAAGATCGCCGACGAGATCGGGGACCTCGCCTACCGGCTGCTGCCCGAAGCGCCCCAGCTACCGGACCCCGGCGGCCCCGGCGGCGGCACAGCCACAGACCCCTCGGAAGAACCTCTCCTGCCAGACGAAGGAGCGCGCGCGTGACTATCGCGGCCGCGGTCAATGAGAACTTCGCGAACTACAGCAACTACCTGATCTACTCGGCCATGACGGTCTACACGCTCGCCTTCCTCGCGCACATGGCCGAGTGGGTGTTCGGCAGCCGCAGCCGGGTCGCGATCACCGCGGCGGCGCTGACCGCACCCGCGGCGGCTCCCGCGATCGAGGTCGTCCAGCGCGGTGGCGGCACCGCCACCCTGGAGCGTCCCAAGGTCGTCACCCGCTCCACGGCGAGCGACCGCGGCATCCCGGACGGCCCCGGCGCCGCCGGCACCGACGCGGACGGCGACAAGTACGGGCGGATCGCGGTCTCGCTGACCGTGCTCGCCTTCGTGTTCCACCTGGCCGCCGTCGCGTGCCGCGCCGCCTCCGTACAGCGGGTGCCGTGGGGCAACATGTACGAGTTCTCGACCACGTTCGGCATGGTCGCGGTCGGCATGTACCTGGCCCTGCTGGCGCTGAAGAAGCGGGTCCGCTGGATCGGGCTCTTCCTCGTCACCTCGGTGCTGCTGGACCTGGGCCTGGCCGTCGCGGTGCTCTACACCGACAGCGACCAGCTGGTCCCGGCGCTGCACTCGTACTGGCTGTGGATCCACGTCTCGTGCGCGATCATCTCCGGCGCGGTCTTCTACCTCGCGGCGGTGGGCACGTTCCTGTTCCTCTTCCGCGACTACTACGAAGCCGCGCTCACCGCCGGCCGCAGGGTGAACCCCACCTGGGCCAACATCATGGACCGGCTGCCGTCCGCGGCGACGCTCGACAAATTCGCGTACCGGATGAACGCGCTGGTCTTCCCGCTCTACACGTTCACCGTCATCGCGGGTTCGATCTGGGCGCAGGCCGCCTGGGGCCGGTACTGGGGCTGGGACCCCAAGGAGACCTGGTCGTTCATCACCTGGGTCGCGTACGCCTGCTACCTGCACGCCCGCGCGACCGCCGGCTGGAAGGGCCGCAAGGCCGCCGCGCTGGCGCTGGTCGCCTTCGCGTGCTTCATCTTCAACTACTACGGCGTGAACATCTTCATCACCGGCAAGCACTCGTACGCCGGGGTCTGACGCCACAGGGTCCTGGTCCGGCCGGCCGCTCCCCCCGGGGCGGCCCGGCCGGCGCTCAGCTGCCGGACGGCGGGGTGTCGTCCTTCAATCCCTTGAGGAAGTCCGGGTTGTCGTCCGGCGCGACCCACTGCGGGCGCGCGGGCGCGCGGCGGCGGTTGCGGCCCGCGACGAGCCAGGCGATCGGTCCGACGAGGACCTCGCCGAAGAGCAGGATGATGATCACCCACACCACCTTCGGCAGCCCGCGGACCTCCTCCTCCGGAGTGTTCAGGCAGTCGATGAACGCGTAGATCCACAGCGCGAGCACCAGCAGGAACGGTAGATACCTGACCATGGCGGAAGAGCCCCCCTGAGCCGGAAGACGGGCCGCGACAGGGGCCCGGTGACGGGTACAGGGTAGTGCGTGGCGGATACTGGACGGCATGGCTTACGACGATCTTCGATCCTTCCTGAGGGCCCTGGAGAAGGACGGCGACCTCAAGCGGATCAAGGCCGAGGTCGACCCGTATCTGGAGGTCGGCGAGATCACCGACCGCGTGAACAAGGCGGGCGGCCCCGCGCTGCTCTTCGAGAACGTGCGCGGGTCGTCGATGCCGCTCGCGATGAACGTGTTCGGGACCGACCGGCGGATGCTGAAGTCCCTCGGGCTGCAGGCGTACAGCGACATCAGCGACAAGATCGCCGGGCTGCTGAAGCCGGAGCTGCCGCACGGCTTCACCGGCGTGCGGGAGGCGTTCGGCAAGCTCGCCGGGATGACGCACGTGCCGCCGAAGAAGGTGAAGTCCGGCGACGCGCCCGTGCAGGAGGTCGTGCTGCGGGGCGACGACGTGGACCTGGACGCGCTGCCCGCGCTGTTCACCTGGCCGGAGGACGGCGGCTCGTTCTTCAACCTCGGGCTGACGCACACCAAGGACCCGGAGTCCGGGGTGCGCAACCTGGGCCTGTACCGGTTGCAGCGGCACGACCGGAACACCATCGGGATGCACTGGCAGATCCACAAGGACAGCCGCAACCACTACAAGGTGGCCGAGCGGCGCGGTGAGCGGCTGCCGGTCGCCATCGCCTTCGGCTGCCCGCCCGCGGTGACGTACGCGTCGACCGCGCCGCTGCCCGGCGACATCGACGAGTACCTGTTCGCGGGCTTCGTGCAGGGCAAGCGGGTGGAGATGGTGGACTGCAAGACCGTCCCGCTCCAGGTCCCGGCCAACGCCGAGGTCGTGCTGGAGGGCTGGCTGGAGCCCGGGAAGACGCTTCCCGAGGGGCCGTTCGGCGACCACACCGGCTTCTACACCCCGCAGGAGCCGTTCCCGGCGCTGACCATCGACTGTGTGACGATGCGGAAGCGGCCGCTGCTGCAGTCGATCGTGGTGGGCCGGCCGCCGACGGAGGACGGGCCACTGGGCCGGGCCACCGAGCGGTTCTTCCTGCCGCTGCTGAAGATCATCGTGCCGGACATCGTGGACTACCACCTGCCGGAGGCGGGCGGCTTCCACAACTGCGCGATCGTCTCGATCGACAAGAAGTACCCGAAGCACGCCCAGAAGACGATGCACGCGATCTGGGGCGCGCACATGATGTCGCTGACGAAGCTGATCATCATCGTGGACGCCGACTGCGATGTGCACGACCTGCACGAGGTCGCCTGGCGCGCGCTCGGCAACACCGACTACGGCCGCGACCTGACGGTCGTCGAAGGGCCGGTCGACCACCTCGACCACGCCTCCTACCAGCAGTTCTGGGGCGGCAAGGCGGGCATCGACGCGACCCGTAAGCTCCCCGAGGAGGGGTACACGCGCGACGGCGGCTGGCCCGAGATGGTGGTCTCCGATCCGGAGACGGCCGCGAAGGTCGACCGGCGCTGGAAGGAGTACGGCCTCTCGTGACCACGGATTCCGCAACCCCGGACCTCTTCGCGCCGGAGCCCGCGCCGCCCGGCAGGATCAGGGCGTTCCTGCGGCTCGTCATGATCGAGCACTCGATCTTCGCGCTGCCCTTCGCGTACATCGCCGCGCTCAGCGCGATGTTTCACCTGGACGGCTCCGTCCACTGGTGGCGGCTCGTCCTGATCACCGTGGCGATGGTGGGGCTGCGCACCTTCGCGATGGCGTGCAACCGGATCATCGACCGGGAGATCGACGCCCGCAATCCGCGGACCGCCCAGCGCGAACTGGTCACCGGGGCGGTGTCGGTGCGCTCCGCGTGGACCGGTGCGCTGGTGGCCGTGGTCCTCTTCCTGGGCGCCGCGGCGCTGCTCAATCCGCTGTGCCTGGCGCTGGCGCCGATCGCCGTCATCCCGATGGTGGTCTACCCGTACGGCAAGCGGTTCACGAACTTCCCGCACGCGATCCTCGGCCTCGCGCAGGCGATGGGCCCGGTCGGTGCGTGGCTCGCGGTCACCGGTGAGTGGTCGTGGGACGCGGTGATCCTCGGGCTGGCCGTCGGGGTGTGGATCGGCGGCTTCGACCTGATCTTCGGTTCGCAGGACGTCGCCGCCGACCGGGCGGACGGCGTCAAGTCCGTCCCGGCCCGCTTCGGCGTCGCCGCCGCCCTGTACGGGGCGCGCGGCTGCCATGTCGTCACGACGGTCCTGCTGGCCTGGTACGGGGTCGCCACCGGCGCGGGCGCGTTCTGGTGGGTGGGTCTGACGATCGTCGCGGGTGCGTTCCTGTACGAGCACTCGATCGTGCGGCCGCACGATCTGAGCCGGCTGAACCGGGCGTTCTTCCAGGTGAACGGGTTCATCGGCATCGCGCTGTTCCTGTGCGCGCTGCTCGACCTCGCGGTCCGCGGCCTCGGTATCTGAGAACACGGCCCGGCCCCGGTATCCATCGGATACCGGGGCCGGGCCGTGGCTGTCGAGGGTGTCGGGCGTTACGCGCCGAGGTCCGCCTGGTCCAGGCCGCTGAGGTCCAGGCCCTTGACGTCCATGTCCTTGAGGTCCAGGTCCTTCATGTTCATCGCACCGAACATGAACAGGCCCATGAGGTCCTGCGGGGTGAGCGCCCTCGCGCCGGCCGGGGCCGTGACCGGGTCGCTGCCGCCCTGGAGGCCGATGGTCAGCGGGAGCTTGCCCTGGGGCTTCTCGTCGAACTGGGCGACGTCCAGGGCGATCCCGGACAGCATGCCGTCCTTGATCGACAGGTCGACGGCGAGATCCTTCGCCGGGACCTTGCTGACGTCCGGCGCCTTGAAGCCCGGGATCTGCTTCTCCAGCGGGGCGAAGCCCTTGGCGAGCTCCTTGGCCGTCTGACCCGCCGGGACCGTCATGGTGACGTGGTCCACGCCGTTGCTGCTGCCCTTGTCGGTGAACTTCGCGTTGTGCGCGACCGCGCTCTTGACGGCGTCGATCAGCTGCTGCTGGGTCTTCGCGTCGAAGGACGACGCACCCGGCATCGGCACCGGCAGCGGCGACTTGCCGAGGCCCTTGTCGCCGCCGAGGGTCTTGCCGAGATCGGCGAACGCCGCCGGGTCGATCGAGATCCACTTGCCGGCCAGCGCGTCCTTGACGACGCCGAGCGACGACGGCAGCTCGTCCGCCTTGGGGAGGAACTGGTCGAGCGGCGAGTGGTCGCCGCCCTTGGCGGCGCCGCCGAGCGCGGTCAGCGCCTTGATGTCGGCCCGCAGGTAGAGCTTCTTGCCGATGGACCGGATCTCGACCAGGTTCTGCTTTCCCTCGGCGTCCGAGGACAGCTGGAAGGAGAAGGAGGACGTGTCGCTCGGGGCGTCCTTCGCGTCCTTGGTGGCCGCGGCGTCCTTGAGTGGCTTGTCCGAGCTCAGCCCGAGCTTGGCGTGCAGACCCGCGAGCATCTTCGCGTTGTCCTTGGTGAAGCCGTCGGAGCCCTTCATCGCGGTCCAGATCTGGTCCGCGGTGGCGTCGAAGGAGACGGTCGCGGTGACCGCCTTCTGCGCGCCGAGCTTGTCCACGGCGTTCTTGACCTTCGCCGCCGCGCCGGCCTGCTGGACGGTGCCGCAGGCGGCGGAGGCGCCGGCTATGAGGGCGACGCAGCCGATGGCGGCCAGACCCTTGTGTGCGGTGCTGATGTGGTGACTCCCGTAGAACAAGCGGGCCTTCGGCCGGTGGCCTTCGACGCCGGGTGAGATCTGAAGATTAGCTGTGGATGCCGCTCGGCCCGAACGGGTTTTCCGGCGGATCGACCCGTCGTCGCATGCATCCGTCGGGGCGCGGGGATCCGTCAGGGCGCGTCGATCCGTCATCGCATCAATCCGTCGGGCGTGCGCGCGCGGAAGAAGAAGGCGGAGGCGACACCGCCGAGCAGCCCGAAGAGGTGGCCCTGCCAGGAGACGCCCTGGGCGGTGGGCAGCACGCCCCACAGGATCGACCCGTAGAGCACCGCGACGCCGAGCCCGACGGCTATGTCCAGCAGCCGCCGGTCCACGAACCCGCGCACCAGCAGATAGCCGAAGAGGCCGAAGACGACGCCGGAGGCGCCCGCCGTGTTGGTGTGGGCGGGTGCGACGAGCCAGACGCCCAGGCCGCTGGCCAGGATGATGACGAAGGACACACTGAGGAAGCGGCGGATGCCGCGCAGCGCGGCGATGAACCCCAGCACGAGCAGCGGCAGGCTGTTGGCCGCGACATGGGCGAAGCCGAAGTGCATGAACGCGGCCGGGATGATGTCACGCAGCTCGCCGGTCTCGCGCGGCACGATGCCGAAGGTGTCGAGCGAGTGGTTCGTCGCCACGTCGACGGCTTCGAGCAGCCACAGCAGCCCCACCCAACCCAGCATGAGCGCGGCGGCCGCCGTGACCCTCGCTCCGCCGCGCGGCGGCGCCAGACCGATACTCGCCTGCGCGGATCGGTCCGCGGTCGGTTCGTAGCTGTGACTCACCGAGGCCCCCCTCAGATCCATGTGTCCCTACCGTAGACAACGCCACCGACATCCGGAGTGGTTCCCGGCGAGAGCCCTCTCCCGCCGCCGGCCGTCCCGGGCGGCCGGATAGGCTCGCCGGGTGGACACGAGCCTGCGCAAACCGTGGATCGTCGGGGTCTCCGGAGCATCCGGGACGCCGTACGCCGCCGCCGTGCTCCGGGGGCTGCTGAGCGCCGGCGAGGCGGTGGACCTGGTGGTCAGCCGGGCCGCCCGGCTGACGCTGCTCGACGAGACGGGACACGCGTTCCGGGACGCGCACTGGCGCGAGGACCTGCGGACCTGGCTGGCGCGCGGCGCCGACGGCAAGGACGGGCAGTTCGATCTGTCGGACGCGGAACTCTCGGACGTCCGGTTCTGGGCCGCGGGTGATCTCGCGGCCGGACCGTCCTCCGGTTCCTACCCGGTCAAGGGGATGCTCATCGTGCCGGCCAGTACCGCCTGTGTGGCGGGGGTCGCGCTCGGGCTGTCGAAGGACCTGCTGCAGCGGGCGGCGAGCGTCACCCTCAAGGAGCGCAGGACCCTGGTGGTCGCGGTCCGCGAGACACCGCTGAACGGCCAGACGCTCAAGCACCTGGTGACGCTCGACGAGGCGGGCGCGGTCGTCCTGCCCGCGTCACCCGCCTTCTACGCGGGCGCCCGGCACATCCAGGACCTGGTGGACTTCGTCGCCGGGCGGGTGCTGGACGCGGCTGCGGTGCCCCACCAGCTGTACCGCAGGTGGGAAGGCGAGCTCGGATCGGCCGGTTCCGCCTGACCGGCGCGCTGATGCGCAGGCCGCAGGGTCGCGGATGCCTTAGATTCTTGTTCGCACGGCGCAATCGATGCATGAACGGGAGGGTCCAGGCATATGGACGCGGTGGACAGGCAGCTCATCCAGGCGCTGCGCGAGAACGGGCGGGCCTCGTACGCGGAGCTGGGACGGCTGGTGGGGCTCTCCGGGCCCAGCGTCACCGACCGGATCAACCGGCTGGAGCAGGCCGGGGTGATCACCGGCTACCGGGCCACCGTCGCGCCCGTGGCGCTCGGCCTCGGCGTGACCGCCCTGGTCGGGCTGCAGCTCAGCGACGCGGCGGACCATGAGGACGTGGCGCACCGGCTGCGCGACCTGGACGAGATCGAGGACTGCTGGTTCATCGCCGGCGACGACTCGTACATGCTCAAGGTCAGGGTCGGCGACGTGGACGGCCTGGAGCGGACGATCCGCCGGCTGTCCGGGACGAAGGGCGTGGCCCGTACCCGGACCACGATCGTGCTCTCCACGAAGTGGGAGAACCGGGTCGGCTCGCTCCCCGAAGAGGTGTGAGCGGGGGCTGCTCGCCGTCGTGAACCGGGGGAGTAGTTTTGGTCGGGTCGAATGCAACTAGGAGGCGGCAGCATGGACGCTGGACTCAAGCGTGAGCTGGAGGAGAAGGTCTACGCGGGTGAGCGGCTGACCCGTGAGGACGGAATCGCCCTCTACGAGTCCGACGACCTCGCTTGGCTGGGTGGTCTCGCACACCACGTACGGACGAAGAAGAACGGCGATGTCGTTCACTTCAACGTCAACCGGCACCTCAACATGACGAACGTGTGCACCGCGTCGTGCGCCTACTGCTCGTTCCAGCGCAAGCCGGGCGAGAAGGACGCGTACACGATGCGCATCGAGGAGGCCGTCCGTCTCGCGAAGACGATGGAGGGCGAGAACCTCACCGAGCTGCACATCGTCAACGGTCTGCACCCGACGCTGCCGTGGCGCTACTACCCGCGCTCGCTGAAGGCCCTCAAGGAGGCGCTGCCGTCCGTCTCGCTGAAGGCGTTCACGGCGACGGAGATCCACCACTTCGAGACGATCTCCGGTCTGTCGGCCTCGGACATCCTGGACGAGCTGATCGACGCGGGCCTGGAGTCGCTGACCGGCGGCGGCGCCGAGATCTTCGACTGGGAGGTCCGGCAGCACATCGTGGACCACCGCACCCACTGGGAGGACTGGTCCCGGATCCACCGTCTCGCGCACTCCAAGGGTCTCAAGACCCCCTCGACGATGCTCTACGGGCACATCGAGGAGCCGAAGCACCGGGTGGACCACGTGCTGCGACTGCGCGAGCTGCAGGACGAGACCGGCGGTTTCCAGGTCTTCATCCCGCTGCGGTACCAGCACGACTTCGTGGACATGAAGGACGGCAAGATCCGCAACACGCTGCAGGCCCGCACCACCATGGCCAGCGGCGCGGACGCGCTCAAGACGTTCGCCGTCTCCCGGCTGCTCTTCGACAATGTGCCGCACGTCAAGGTCTTCTGGGTGATGCACGGGGTGCAGACCGCCCAGCTGGCGCTGCAGCACGGCGCGGACGACATGGACGGCTCGGTCGTCGAGTACAAGATCACCCATGACGCGGACGACTTCGGCACGCCGAACAAGCTGAACCGGGACGACATCCTCGAGCTGATCCGCGACGCCGGGTTCCGGCCGGTCGAGCGCAACACGCGCTACGAGATCATCCGCGAGTACCCGGGGCCGAACGCCGAACGGCGCGAGTCCCCGCAGCCGATGCGCCTCTGACGTCATCTCTGTTCGCCGAAGGCCCCGGTGCCACGCGCAGGTGCGTGGTGCCGGGGCCTTCGCGCTGTCCCAAGCCGTGGAAGCCCGTTGCCGGGCCGCCGGAGTAATGGCTAGCATTGACCTATGACCCTTACCTTTGCGCGTGACCCCGAGCTGTCCACCGGCCTCCGCGAAGAGATCCTCCGGATCTGGACCGACGCCTCCAACGCCGGCGGCGCGGTCGGCTTCGTCCCGCCGGTCAAGGCCGAGGACGTACGCCCGGTCGCCGACGGGCAGTTCGAGTCGGTCGGCGCGGGGACCCAGCGGCTGCTCGTCGCGTACGAGGACGGGCGGGCGGTCGGCACGGTCTTCCTGAAGCTCAACACCCACCGGCTGATGCGGCACTGGTGCACGCTGGTCACCGTCATGGTCGACCCGGTCCTGCAGGGCGGCGGGCGCGGCCGGCGGATGCTGGCCGAGGCCGTCGACTTCGCCCGCGACCTGGGCTTCGACGCGCTCCGGCTCGGGGTGCGCGGCGGCACCGGCGTGGACGCCTTCTACGCCGCCTGCGGATTCAAGGAAGTCGGCCGCGTACCGGACGCGATCCGCGTCGCCGCCGACGACTTCCGCGACGACATCACTATGTGGCTCCCCCTGCACTGATCGTCGGGGGGCCGTGCTTCACTGGAAGCATGTTCCGTTACACCGCCATGCGTTTTGGCCTCTTCGTCGGCTGCTTCGCGGTCATCTGGGGTCTGGTCTCCCTGCGGATCCTGCCGGCCGGGCTCGGTGGCTCCAACCTCCTGTGGGTTGCGCTGCTCGCGCTCGTCATCTCCGCGCCGCTGAGCTTCGTGCTGCTGCGCGGCGCCCGGGATGCCGCGTCGGCCCAGGTCTCCGCGCGCGTCGAGCGCAGCCGGGCGAACTTCGCCAAGAGCCAGAGCGCGGAGGACGCGGCGGACGACGCCGCGCGCACCGCGTAACGCCAGTTGGGCCGTAGGTCCGCACGACCGCCCGGGGGTCGGTGGGTAACCCTCGTCACACGCTTCGCCATGCCCCGCCGGAACACCCCGTTCCCGGCGGGGCTTTGTGCTGTCCACGCGCCGGCCCGAACCGTTTCCGGCCGTCCACGTCATGAGAACCCAAAGAATGACTTTGAGTTTCCCAAAGCTCCGGTGTTAGCGTCCGGAACATGTCTCCTACATCCAGTCGCGTACGCATACCCAAGATCCCGTTCTGGGCGCAGATCCTCGGCGGCCTCGTCCTCGGTGTGTGTCTCGGCTGGATCGCCCGCAGCGGCGACATCGCCTGGCTCGGCAAGACGCTCGACGAGATCGGCTCGATCTTCGTCCAGCTGCTCAAGCTGGCCGTCGCGCCGCTGGTCTTCTTCGCCATCGTGGTCTCCATCACCAACCTGCGGAACGTCTCCAACGCCGCCCGGCTGGCCACCCGCACGCTGCTCTGGTTCATGATCACGTCGCTGATCGCGGTCTCCATCGGCCTCGCGATCGGCCTGCTCACCAACCCCGGCTCCGGCAGCGGCCTCACCCCGGCCGACGGCGCCAAGCCGAAGCACACCGGCTCCTGGCTCGACTTCCTCACCGGCATCATCCCGACCGACGTCATCTCGCCGTTCACCGAGCTGAACGTGCTGCAGATCGTCTTCATGGCGGCCGTCGTCGGTATCGCGCTGCTCCAGCTCGGCGAGAAGGCCGAGCCGATCCTCACCCTCAGCTCCGCGGTTCTCGAACTGCTGCAGAAGGCCCTGTGGTGGGTCATCAAGCTCGCCCCGCTGGGCACCCTGGGCCTGATCGGCAACGCCATCAACACCTACGGCTGGAACCTGATCAAGCAGTACGCGACCTTCACCGCCGATGTCTACGTCGGCTGCGCCCTCGTCCTGTTCGGCGTCTACCCGCTGCTGCTCGCCACCGTCGCCAAGGTCAGCCCGCTGCAGTTCTTCCGCGGCGCCTGGCCCGCCATCCAGCTCGCCTTCGTCTCGCGCTCCTCGGTCGGCACCATGCCGGTCACCCAGCGCGTCACCGAACGCCTCGGCGTCCCGCGCGAGTACGCGTCCTTCGCCGTCCCGTTCGGCGCCACCACCAAGATGGACGGCTGCGCCGCGATCTACCCGGCCCTCGCCGCGATCTTCATCGCCGAGGTCTTCGACGTGCACCTGGGCATCGGCGACTACCTGCTGATCGCCTTCGTCTCGGTCATCGGCTCCGCCGCCACCGCGGGCCTCACCGGCGCCACGGTCATGCTCACCCTGACCCTCTCCACCCTCGGCCTCCCCCTCGAAGGCGTCGGCCTCCTGCTCGCGATCGACCCCATCCTCGACATGATGCGGACCGCCACGAACGTGGCCGGCCAGTCCGTCATCCCGATCATCGTCGCGGCCCGCGAGAACATCCTCGACCGCGACAAGTACGCCACCGCCCACGGCGCGGACCTCGACAGCCTGATGGACGACGACGCGAACACGGACCGCGAAGAGCGCGTCCCGGTCGCCGCGTAGTCGTATACGCGGAAGCGCCCCCGACCTTCGCGAGGACCGGGGGCACTGCCGCGTCTCGCCGAGGGGGCTGGTGTCTCAGCCGTCCAGGGGAGAACCGGGGTCGTCGAGCCAGAATCTCTGTTCCTCTGCCGTGACGGTGATGCCGAAACGAGCGGGCGTCGGGCGGTCGTGGTCTCGCCACCAGCGGCTTGCTGTCTCTACTTCGTCCCAGAGGCGACGTGGGCCGTGCTGCCAGACGGTGAACTGGTCGTCGTGCTCGCCGTCGTAGTCGACCGCGGCCCATGAGGTGGCGTCGGTGGTGGCGACCCACAGACGTGTCAACACGCCTTTCACGTCGGGGTTCTGCTGGCGCGAGTACCAGACATCGCGCAGCCGAACTCCGATCGCGAACTGTGCGTCGATGTCCGGGCCGGTCACGTCCCACGGCGCCAGACCGGTCCTGGACTCGTCGGGCTGGTGCTCGTCGCGGACGACATCCCGGTAGATCCGTAGGTCGGTCCGCTGGTCGCGCATCAGCATGAAGGCGCTGTGCGGGCTGAACCGGCCTTCGCCGACCCCTGCGTTCACCTCCAGCCGCAGCAACCCGTACGTGATCCACGGGTTGTCCCACGCTGTGACGATCACCCCTCCGGGCCGGGACTGCTTCACCCATGCGTGCGGCACGCGCCGCACCGAGCAGGTGCAGATGATCCGGTCGTACGCGGCCTGCGGCGGCCAGCCCTTCTCTCCGTCGGCACAGACCACTTCGGGGTACAGGCCTGCGTTGTGGAGTGCGGTACGTGCCCTGGCGGCCACCGCGCCGTCGATCTCCAATGTGGTCACGTTGGCCTCGCCGACCCGGTGTGCGAGCAGCCCGGCGTTCCAACCGGTTCCCGCGCCGATCTCCAGCACGTGCGCGCCGTCGTGAACGTCGAGGTCTTCCAGCATGCGCAGCACGATGGAAGGTGCAGAAGCCGAGGAGGAGGCCCACACATCGCTTTCCTCGGGCTCAGCACCGTCGTTGACCTGCGTCACTACGGGCGCATCGGCGTAGGCGGCGGTGTACCACCGCTCAGCGTCGCTGTGCTGGTCGCAGGGCGCGTATCCGCCCTCGCCGTCGTCCAGCCAAATCCGTTCGGGCAGGAAGTGGTGTCGCGGAACGGCGTCCATGGCTTTCACCCACTCCGGGGCCGGCGCATGGCCGAGGTCCGCTTCGATCGCGCGGAGCAGGTCGCGTTGTGCTGCGTTCTGCTCCGCCTGGTGCGCGTGCGTCACTTCTTGTCACCGCCCTTGTGCTTGGGCTCCGGAGCGGGCCGTGACCCGTCCGGAGACGGCTTGCTGGTGCCCGGGTCCTTCCCTCCGGAGTGCTTGCCGTCGCCTCCGCTACCGCCCTTGCCAGTTCCCCATCCCATAGCTGATCTCCTTCGTCTCATTGCTGATCTTGAGGGTGTGTGGTCCTACGCGGCGGTGCGGCCGTGGGCGGGGATCGGGTTCGGGTCCGGAGGTCGGGGTGCCGGTGCCTGCGGTCGGCGGGGTGCTGGCGGGGGTGGCTTGGCCATGAATTGTCCTCTCTGGGCATGCTGCCGCTCGGCGGACTGCCGCGCGGGGCATTTCAGGGATGCGGCGCCCGGCTCCTGCTGTCACGGTCGGGGGAGCCGCTATCCCGAGACGGCTGGAGCCGGGCGCGCTGGTACCGGACTCCGACGGAACGAGTCATCGACGGAGACCGGAGATCAGAGGCCGGGCGGCGGAGTGTCCGAAGCGGCCGCAGCGAGACTTCGAGCGGGCGGGGCGGCGGGGTGCCCGCGGCCGAGTTGCACGGCGACCGCGGGTGCGCCGAGCACATTCAGGAGCATCAGGAGTGCGCCTGCGGTGCGGCCGTCGCTGGAGGGGCAAGGCGGGCGGCGGTGGCGTGGCCGGTCGACCACGGACCGGGTCACGGGGTGTCATCCACGGGTTCGAGAGCGGCCAGGGGGGCGCTCCATTCGACGCCGCCACCCGGTGGCCGCAGCCACGCGAACTCCTCGGGACTTGCGCCGGTGGGGTAGGCCGCCCCGATCTGTTGGACCTCGCCGACCTGGTGCGTGGCAGTGTCCAAGACGAGGGCGTCCTGCTTGATCCAATCCAGGTCGGTACCGGTCTGGCGGTCGGCTCGGGTCATGGTGTCGTCTCCGTAGCGGTGGGGAGCCGCTGCCGGTGCTCCGAGGCTTCACGGGCTACCGGTCGCGGTGGGACGTGGGCCGCACGGCGGGGGTTGGGTAGGAGAGGGATTGTTCGTAGTGCGGCTGATGTTGAGTGAACTCGGGTACGCCGTCCGGGAGAACGGGGAATGCTGGACGGGACCGTGAATGCCGTGAACGCTGAGGGGAGTCATCGCATGGCACCACGCACGCGCACACCGAATACCGCCCTTCGCGCCCTGATGACGGAGGCCCAGTGGACAAGAGGCCAGCTGGTGAGGGCGATCACGCGGGTCGGGATCGAGTCGGGAACGGTGCTCAGCTACGACGACTCGACCGTGTCGCATTGGCTCAAGGGCTCGTTACCGGGCCCTGAGGCCAGGCCGCTGATCTGCGAAGCGTTCTCCCGGCACCTGCGCCGCCCAGTAACGTCCACCGACGCCGGGTTCGGCAATGAGACTGGGGCCGGCGCCGTTGATCTGGTGGCCGGAGTGGTGGACCTCGGAAGGGCAGACATGGATCCGTCACGGCGTGGGGTCTTGGCCGCAGGACTGTATTCGGCCGCCTTGATGGTGCCGCGCTATACGGAGCTGTCGACCAGGCTGGAAGCGTCCACGACCGGCCGCACCGTACGGATCGGAGCCGGCGAGGTCGCCACCGTCCGCACCATGACCGACCGCATCGCCGACATCCTCGATGAACTCGGCGGCGGCCATGCGCGGCCGATGGCGGCTGCTTTCCTGGTGAACACCGTCTCGCCGTACCTGCGGGCGGACGGCTCGGAGTCGGTGAAGAAAGACATGCTGTCCGCAGCATCCGACCTCGTGTACCTCACCGGGTGGATGGCGATGTACGAACGCGAGCACGGTTTGGGCCAGCGCTACTACGTCCAAGCACTCCAACTGGCCGGCAGCGCGGAAGACCACCTCACCTACTGCCGCACCCTTCGCGGCATGGCCCTGCAAGCCTCTAACCTCGGGCACGGCACCAAGGCACTGGAGCTCGCCGATTCGGCGGCCGAAGCCTCCCCGAAAGCGGGGCCGCGCCTCCAGGCGTTCCTGGCCGGGCAGCAGGCGCACGGCGCTGCGATGGTCAAAGACCAGCGGCAGGCATTCGCCCGGCTGTCAGAGACCGAAGCCGCCCTGTCCAAGGCCGATGGAAGGAACGACGCGGTGGGCGGTTACGACCAGGCCGCCTACCAATTCCATGTCTCCCACGTGTTGTACGAACTGGGTGATTTGCCCGGATCGGTCAAGGCACTCCAGCAGTCCAACCGCGCCCGCCCCTCGCAAGAGCGGCAGGGGCGTGTCCACGCGAACGGGCTTCTGGCACAACGGCAGCTGGAGATGGGCCACGTGGAAGCCGCGTGCGCCACCTGGGAAGCGTTCCTCGACGACTACGCCGCGATCTCCTCAGCCCGAGGTGACGACCACTTCCGCACGATGCGCCAACGCATCCGACCCCATCAGAGCAACCGAGCCGCGAAGTCGCTGATCCAGCGAGCCCGCACGGTGGCCCACCAGAAGGTGTGACGCACGTCGGCGCGATTGCTCAAGCATGGGACATTTCATATCCCCCAACGAGACCCGCATCGAAGCGGAGCGACCGCTCCGGCCTCTGCCGCATCGCGGCAGCAGCTGCTCCCCGCCCGCCCATTCCCGGTGGCGCGGTCGCCTCGCGCGCCTGTCATGCGTGACGGCTGGGGTACGGCGCCCCACCACGCGGAGCCGGCAGAGGGTCAGCCACGCAAGGCGGGCCACCCCTCCCTCGCTGCCGGCCGTCTTTGGCACCCCGTCCCGGCGGCAGTCGGCAGCGCTCCCGGCCACGCGTGCCATGTGACGGTTGCCGCGTCTGAACGCCCGCCTGACCTGCTCTGGGCTCGGGAAGGAGGTCCAGGACGCCCACGAAGCGTGGGAAGCCGGCGGCGGTACAGGGCCGGATCAGCCGGAGGCGAGGCGGAAGTTGAGGCTGCCGAAGGCCACGTGGTCGCCGGGGTGGACGCGGACGGTGCCGGTGATGCGGAGGCCGTTGACGTGGGTGCCGTTGAGGGAGCCGAGGTCGGAGAGGAGCCAGGCGTTGTCCTGGTAGCGGAGTTCGGCGTGGGTGCGGGAGACGGAGTCGTGGCCGAGGCGGAGGTCGCACACCGGGGCGCGGCCGATGCGCAGGGGCTGGGGGCCGGGCTCGGGCAGCCGGAGGCCGGGGAGCTGCTGGGTGCGCCAACTGCCGCGCAGGCGTACGGAGAGCGCGGAGAGGCGGGCGACGGTGCGCAGCAGGAGTTGCGGGGCGCGGCCGCGGGAGGGGAGGTCGGCGAGGGCGCCGTCGACCTCGGCGCGGCTGCGGGCGGTGAGCACGATGTGCATGCGGTGCATGAAGGTGTCGTGGGAGAGCCGGCCGTCGCCGGTCCCGGCACGGAGCACCTCGAGTGCGTGGTCCCGCTCGTTCTCCGACGGCCGTACGCCCTGGGCGCGGAACTCGGGGGACGTCATGGTGGGATTGTCGGCCCGTCAGTAGGGCTCTGTCCAGATTCCCGAGGGGTGGCCGGTTGTCCGGAACCCGCCACGGGCCCTGTCCCGGGCGGCAGGCCGGGCGGAGACCCGCCCCGTAGGCTTACTTTCGGGTAGGGCTACGCGAGAGGTGGCACGGGGTGGGCGGGAAGACCAAGCGGGTGCCGCGGCAGGTGCGGGAGCAGCAGATGCTCGACGCGGCGGTGGCGACGTTCGCGCGGCGGGGGTACCGGGCGGCCTCGATGGATGAGATCGCCGAGCTGGCGGGGGTGTCGAAACCCCTCGTCTATCTGTATCTGAATTCGAAGGAAGAGCTGTTCACCGCGTGCATCCGGCGGGAGGCGGCGGCGCTCACCGAGGCGGTGATGGCCGGGGTGGAGCCGGGGGCGGCGCCGGACCGGCAACTGTGGTGCGGGCTGCGGGCGTTCTTCACGTATACGACGGAGCGTCCCGACGGCTGGACCGTGCTGTATCAGCAGGCGCGGACCCAGGGGGAGCCGTTCGCGGACGAGGTCGCGAAGATGCGCGCCGAGATCGCCGAGTTCGTCAGGGAGCTGATCGCCGCCGCGGCCCGGGAGGCCGACTGCGCCGGGGAGCTCGCCGAGCGGGAGGTCACGGCGCTGGCGCACGCCCTGGTGGGCGCGGCGGAGTCGCTGGCGGGCTGGGGCTGCGAGCAGCCCGGCCAGTCGGGGAAGGACACCGCGGCGACACTGATGAACTTCGCCTGGGCCGGCCTGGACAACCTCATGAACGGCCGGCGCTGGGAACCACCTCGCCCGTGAGGTGGACGCGGCCGTCGCCGCGCAGCTGGAAGCGGGATCTCGTCCCGGGAGTGGTCTCGGACGTGGTCTCGGCCGCGTAGGTCACCGTGCCGGGGAGCAGCACCGGTGCTCCGAACGTGGCCCGCAGGGTGATCCGGTCGGCGTTCAGTGGCACCGCTTCGGCGGCGCAGCGGGCCACGGTCCACATGCCGTGGGCGATGGCGCGGGGGAAGCCGAGGGGCTTCGCGGTCCAGGGGTGGAGGTGGATCGGGTTGTAGTCGCCGGACACCCGCGCATGGCGGCGGCCCAGGTCCGCGGTGAGCCGCCAGGTGGCGACGGCGGGCAGCGTGGACCCCGCGGGCTCCGGCGCCTCGTCGGGGCGTGGGCCCGTGGCGCCGCTGTGCCGGGCGAGGTACGTACTGCGGTCGGACCACACGAGTTCGCCGTCGAGACGGGCCTCGGTCACGAGGACGGCTTCGGTGCCGCGGTGGTGCGGGCGGAGCGCCGAGGTGTGGACGGTCAGTTCAGGACGGTCGGTCGTGCGCAGGGCCCGCACCTGGGTGATCTCGATCGAGGTGTGCACCAGGCCGAGCAGCGGCAGCGGGAACGCGCGGTCCGCCATCAGCTGCGCGGCCAGCGGGAACCCGAGGATGTGCGGGTAGGTCAGCGGGACCGCGCCGGACGCGTTGTCGGGGTAGCCGCAGACCCGCGCGTACGCGGCGAGCCGGCCTGGGTCGATGCGCGCGGCGGGCAGGACCAGCCGGTCGGTGGGCGCCGCCAAGGCGCGCGGCCGCCCGCGCTTGCGGCGCGAGCCGAGCGCGCCCCGGGCCAGGACCAGGGGCAGCCGCGGTGGCGCGGCGAGGGTGCGGGTGGGCACGTCGGGTTGTCCCTTCCATTCGGCGATGCGGGATTCGGGCCACGCGGTGCGAGCCACGCGGTACGGGCCACGCGGTGCGGGTCACGCGCCCAGCAGGCTCTGGCCGCAGACGCGCACGACCTGCCCCGTGACACCGCCCGATCCGGGATCCGCGAACCAGGCGATGGTCTCGGCCACGTCGACCGGAAGCCCGCCCTGGCCGAGGGAGTTCATCCGGCGGCCCGCCTCGCGGATGAACAGCGGGACCGCGGCGGTCATCTTCGTCTCGATGAACCCGGGGGCGACGGCGTTCACGGTGATGCCGTGCCCGGTCGTGCGCGGATCCGTCGCGAGCGCGCGGACGAAGCCGATGACGCCGGCCTTCGAGGCGGCGTAGTTGGTCTGGCCGGCGTTGCCCGCGATGCCGCTGATCGAGGCGGTGGCGACGATCCGGCCGCCGTCCCGCAGGGTGCCGGACTTCAGCAGGTGGTCGGTGGTGCGGATGACACTGCCGAGGTTGACGTCGAGGACGGAGTCCCAGCGGTCGGCGGCCATGTTGGCGAGCTTGCGGTCGCGGGTGATCCCGGCGTTGTGGACCAGCACGTCCAGGCCGTCGGGGAGCGCGGCGGCGATACGTTCCCCGGCGTCCGGCGCGGTGATGTCCAGGGCGAGCGCGGTGCCGCCCAACCGCCGCGCGACATCGGCCAGGGCCTCTTCGGCCTGCGGGACGTCGAGGCAGACGACATGGTGGCCGTCACGGGCGAGCGTGGCGGCGACGGACTCGCCGATGCCGCGCGCGGCGCCGGTGACGAGCGCGGTCCGGGTGCCGGAGGCGGGAGCGGTGGCGGGGACGACCGGGCCCGCCGGGCCGACCTCGATGACCTGGCCGCTCACGTACGCGGACCTGGGGGAGAGGAGGAAGCGTAGCGTCGACCCGGAGTCCGCGCCGGGCGCCAGGCGCAGCAGTTGGACGGTACGGCCGCGGCCGATCTCCTTGCCGAGGGAGCGGACGAGGCCTTCGAGCGCCTGCTGGGCGGCGGCCTGGTGGGGGTCGGCCGGATCCGGGACGGCGCCGAGAACGACCAGCCGGCCGCAGGGCGCGAGCGAGCGGACGACGGGGTGCAGTGCCGCGTACACGTCGTGCAGAGCCCCCGGTTCGCAGATGCCGGTGGCGTCCAGAACGACAGCGGCAGGTGCGGCGGCCGCAGGCGCGTCGGGTGCGCCGGACACCGGCTCCGTACCGGTCGCGTCGTCCGGGCGCGGGGCGCCGGCCGTCAGGCGCAGGACCGGTCCTGCCAGGTCCGGGTGTTCCGGGGACCAGCGGCGGAGCGCGGTGGGCTGGGGGAGTCCGAGGCGGCCGGAGAGGAAGCGGCCGGGGGCCGTACCCGTGAAACGGAGATAGCGATCGGCCATTGGCCTTCTCCTTACTCTGGAGTAAGTTTACCGCCGGTAAGGCTACTGGTGAGTCAGCGCCCAGCCAAGGGAGAGCCAGCCGATGAGTGACCGCAGGGACAGTCCGCGCCGGGTCGCGGTGGTGGCGGGCAACCGCATACCGTTCGCCCGCTCCGACGGCCCGTACGCCACCGCGTCCAACCAGGACATGCTGGGTGCGGCGCTGGCCGGACTGGTGGAAAGGACCGGGCTGGCCGGTGAGCGCGTCGGGGAGTTCGTGGCCGGGGCCGTCCTCAAGCACAGCCGTGACTTCAACCTCGCCCGCGAGACCCTGCTCGGCAGCACCCTCGACCCCGCCACCCCCGCCTACGACATCCAACAGGCGTGCGGCACCGGATTGCAGGCGATCATCGCCGTCGCGAACAAGATCGCGCTCGGCCAGCTCGACTGCGGCATCGCGGGCGGCGCCGACACCGCGAGCGACGCACCGCTCGGCGTCAACGACCAGTTGCGGCGGATCCTGCTGGAGACGCGCCGCGCCAGGTCCGCGGGTGCGCGCGCCAGGGCGCTGGCGCGCATCCGGCCACGTCATCTCGTACCGGAGATCCCGCGCAACGCCGAGCCGCGCACCGGTCTGTCGATGGGCGAGCACGCCGCGCTCACCGCCAAGCGGTGGGACATCGCGCGCGAAGCGCAGGACGTCCTGGCCGCCGCCAGCCACCAACGCCTCGCCGCAGCGTACGAACGCGGCCTGTTCGACGACCTGGTGACGCCCTTCCGGGGCCTGGACCGCGACCAGAACCTGCGCCCGGACTCCACCGCCGAGCGGCTCGCCCGGCTGCGGCCGGTCTTCGGCGTGCGGGAGGGCGGCGCCACCATGACGGCCGGCAACTCGACACCGCTCACGGACGGCGCGGCCGTCGTCCTGCTGGCGAGCGAGGAATGGGCGGCCGACCGCGGGCTGGAGCCGCTCGCCTTCCTCACGGCGTACGAGACGGCCGCCGTCGACTTCGTCGGCAACCCCATGGGCGACGAGGAAGGGCTGCTCATGGCGCCCGCGTACGCCGTGCCGCGCCTGCTGGAACGGGCCGGGCTCGCCCTCGGCGACTTCGACCTCTACGAGATCCACGAGGCGTTCGCCTCGCAGGTGCTGGCCACCCTCGCCGCCTGGGAGGACAAGGAGTTCTGCACCGGACGGCTCGGCCTGGAACGCCCGTTGGGAACGGTGGACCGGGAGCGGCTGAACGTGGCCGGCTCGTCGCTCGCCACCGGGCACCCCTTCGCGGCGACCGGCGCCCGCATCGTCGCGACCCTCGCCGCGCTGCTCGCCGAACGCGGCGGCCCCGGGCGCGGGCTGGTCTCCATCTGCGCGGCAGGCGGCCAGGGGGTCACGGCCGTGCTCGAATGCCCCTGAACCGCCTCCCGCCCCGCCGCTCGGCCCCGTGAAGCGCTCGTCCAACACGTTGCCCTGAAACCGACCTCGTCCCCGCCCGATGCCGCCCTGAACGCCGCCGATCCGCGTAGCGCGAGCCGCCGTACGATTCCGCGAACCAGGAGAGCCCCTGATGTCCCGTAAGAGCCCGATACCGTCCCAACTCGTCGCCGTGGAACCGGATCTCGTCGTCTCGGGCGGTTCGGTCCGGCAGGCGTCCGTGCCGGCTCTCGTACCGCCCGAGAGCGCCGGGAGCCTCGCGGACATCCCGTTCCGCAACGCGGTGGAGGCTCCGCAGGAGGCCGTCCTCAGCCGTAAGGACGAGCGCGGGGCCTGGCGCGACATCACGGCCACGGCGTTCCGCGACGAGGTGGTCGCGGTGGCGAAGGGGCTGATCGCCTCCGGGCTGCGCCCCGGCGACCGGCTCGCGATCATGTCGCGGACGACCTACGAGTGGACGCTGCTGGACTTCGCGGCCTGGGCCGCCGGCCTCATCACCGTCCCCATCTACCCGACGTCCTCCGCCGCGCAGGCCGCCTGGATCCTCGCGGACTCCGGGGCGGTGGCCTGCGCGGTGGAGAGCGTCGAGCAGACCCGGCTGGTCAGCGGGCGGCGCCGCGAGCTGACCGGGCTGCGGCATCTGTGGCAACTGGACGCGGGCGGCATCTCCCAGCTGATCTCCGAGGGGCGGGAGCTGCCGGACATCCTCATCGAGGGGCGGCGCGGCGGCCTCCGACCCGACAGCGTCGCCACCCTCATCTACACGTCGGGCACCACCGGACGCCCCAAGGGCTGCATCCTCACGCACGCCAACTTCTTCGCCGAGGTCGACAACTCCATCGAGCTGCTGAATCCCGTCTTCAAGTCGGTGAGCGAGGAGCCCGCCTCGACGCTGCTCTTCCTGCCCCTGTCGCACGTCTTCGGGCGGATGGTCGCCGTCGGCTGTCTGCGGGCCCGGGTCAAGCTCGGCCACGCGCCCAGCATCGCCACCGACGATCTGCTGGCCGACCTCGCCGGCTTCCGGCCGACGTTCCTGCTCGCGATCCCGTACGTGCTGGAGAAGGTCTACAACACCGGCCGCGCCACGGCCGAGTCCATGGGCCGGGCCGCCTCCTTCGACCGAGCCGCCTCGATCGCGCGGCGGTACGGCGAGGCCCTGGAGGCGCAGCAGTCCGGCACCGGGCGCGGGCCCTCGCTCGGGCTGCGGGCCGCCCACGCGCTCTACGACCCGCTCGTCTACCGGCGGATCCGCGCCGCCCTCGGCGGCAAGGTCCGGTACGCGATCTGCGGCGGCTCACCACTCGGCCGCCGCCTCGCCGCCTTCTACGCGGGCGCGGGCGTCGTGGTCTTCGAGGGCTACGGGCTGACGGAGACCACGGCCGCCGCCACCGTCACCCCACCCCTGCGGCCACGGCTCGGCACCGTCGGCTGGCCGCTGCCGGGTGCCGCCGTCCGGATCGCCGACGACGGCGAGGTGCTGCTCAGCGGCGGCATGGTGTTCGGCGGCTACTGGAACGGCCGGGTCGGGGCGTATCACCCGGTGAACGGCGGCTGGTTCGCCACCGGCGACATCGGGGAGCTCGACGCCGAGGGCTATCTGACGATCACCGGCCGCAAGAAGGAGATCATCATCACCGCGGGCGGCAAGAACGTCGCCCCGGCTCCGCTGGAGGACCGGCTCCGGGCGCACCCCCTCGTGGGGCAGTGCATGGTCGTCGGCGACAACCGCCCCTACGTGGCCGCGCTCATCACCCTCGAACCGGACGGCCTCAGCCACTGGCGCCGGATGCACCACCGCGACGGCGTCCGTCCGGCGCAGCTCGCCGAGGACCCGGAGCTCCTCGCGGAGATCCAGCACGCCGTCGACGACGCGAACGACTCGGTGTCACGGGCCGAGTCGATCCGGCGCTTCCGGGTGCTGCCGGTGGAGTTCACGGAGGAGTCGGGGCATCTGACGCCGTCGATGAAGCTCAGGCGGGCGGCGGTCGCGAGGGACTTCACCAAGGAGATCGAGGATCTCTACCGCAAGCGGTGACGGCCGTGGTGATGTGCCGGCGCCGGCCGGACCGGTTCCCCGGTCCGGCCGGCGCCGGCGTGTGAACGACCCCGGTCAGCAGTTGCCCGCCGTGGGGTGGCCGGCGAAGCGGTCGGCGAGCCAGGCCATGGCGAAGGGTGAACCCGCGATGGCTCCGGTGATGTGGCCGAGCGGCATCGACTGCCACTGGACGTCGACGCCCTTCGCGCACCAGTCCGCGCGCAGCTGCTGCCCCACGGTGTAGGGGATCAGCTCGTCGATGACGCCGTGGTAGAGGTAGACCGGGGCGTCGGGCGCGTGGGTGCCCAGCGCGTCGGCGCGCAGCGCGCTCTGCCAGTCGGCCTGGTAGAGCGGGTTGCTGACGGTCACCTGGTCGATGCGCTGGAAGAGACCGGCGATGGCGTCTATGGCGACGCACTGCGTCTTGACGATGTTCACCACCGACCGGCCGTTGTCGTTCAGGTACTTGGCGAGGTCGAGCGCCGGGTACGCGGCGTCGTGGCCGACGGCCGCGGCGAGGATCAGGCCCGCGCCGACGCCGCCGTTGTTGAAGTCGGCGACCTTGAGGAGATCGGCGGGGACGCCGCCGGTGGCGGTGCCCCTGACGTTCAGGTCGGGTGCGTAGGAGTCATGGATCTCGGCGGCCCAGCTGGAGGCCTGGCCGCCCTGCGAGTAGCCCATGATGCCGACGGGCGTGTCGGCGTTCAGGCCGGTGCCGGGCAGCCGTTCGGCGGCGCGGGCCGCGTCGAGCACGGCCTGCCCCTCGGCCCGGCCGACGGTGTACGTGTGGGTGCCGGGGGTGCCGAGCCCTTCGTAGTCGGTGACCGCGACGGCCCAGCCGCGCAGCAGCGCCTGCCAGATGAGGCTGCCCTCGGCGGTGGTCCCGGTGGGGAAGCCGCGGGAGGGAGCGCAGTTGTCGGCGAGGCCGACGGTGCCGACGGCGTACGTGACGAGGGGGCGCTGTCCGGTGCGGCCGTCGTCGGGGACGAGGACGGTGCCGGAGACGACGTTGGGGGCGCCGGTGGCGGTGGTGGACCGGTAGCGGATCTTCCAGGCCCTGGTGCTGGTGAGGACGAGGGGGTTGGGCATGAAGCGGCTCGGCTCGGCGCTGACGATGTCGCCGGGCTGCCCGGTGGACGTGGCGGACGCGGCGGCATGGGCCGCCGTTGTCGTTGCTCCGGCCGGGGCTGCGGCGGCGGTCAGTGCGGTCGTCAGTGCCAGGGCGGCCAGGGCCGCCAGGACGGTGTGCCGGATGCGTCGTACGGTGCTCTGCACTGCGGCTCTCCCATCAATACGGTGGAAGGTGTGGGGTACAGGGACCGTAGTGACTTGCGGGTAGCCCCGGCGTTGACCACGCCGCTCACCTTTGCTGACCCGGAACCGCATTCATCCCAAAGGATTCACTCCGGGCGCTCGCGCCAGGGGACCCGGCGCGGGAGCCTCACTCCGAGGGATGCGCCCCGAGGGCCGCATGGCGGTACGCGCCGGGGGTGGTTCCGGTCCAGCGGCGGAAGGCCCGGTGGAAGGCGGTGTCCTCGGAGAATCCGAGCCGCGCCGCCAGTTGGGCGATCGGTTCGTGCCCCTCGCTGAGCCCGGCGATGGCCGCGTCCCTGCGGACGGAGTCCTTGAGCCGCTGGAAGGACGTGCCCTCGGCCGTCAGCCGGCGGCGCAGGGTCGCGGGGCTGACCGCGAGCCGCGCCGCGATCTCCGGGGCCTCCGGCAGCCGGGTGCGGGTGATCAGGGCACGGGCCATGGTGCGGCGGATCTGTTCGGTGACGGTGGTGCCGTAGTCGCGCCGGCTGAGCAGGTCGGCGGGGGCCCGGCGCAGCAGCTCGCCGAGCGCCGACTCGTCCTGGATGAGCGGGGCGTCGAGCCAGTGCGCGTCGAAGGAGGCGCCGGTGTGCTCCGCGCCGAAGCGGACCGGGCAGCCGAAGAGCAGGTCGTACTCGGCCCGGTGCGGGGGCGCCGGATAGGCGAACTCGGCGCGCAGCAGCGGGATGCGGCTGCCGACGAGCCAGCTGGAGAGCCGGTGCCAGATGACGACCAGGCACTCGGAGAGGAAGTGGTCCGGGTCGTCGGTGAGCTCGCCGCGCACGGTGAAGCGCGCGACACCGTCCGACGCGCCGACGGCGAGGGCGGGGCCGCTCGGGAACAGCCCGTAGAACCGCACCGCCCGGTCCAGCGCGGCGCCCAGGTCACGGCCGCCCAGGGCCGTGCAGCACATCATGGCGAAGGTGCCGCGCGGGCTGGGCGCGGGGCCGAGGCCGAGGAACTCGTCGTTCGTGGCCCGGTGCAGTTCCTTGACGAGGCAGGTGAACTGGGCGTCGGTCACCCGGGCCCGGTCGTCGCCGAGCAACAGGGGTGCGATCTGGGCCCGTTGGAGCAGCGGGGCGGTGTCGATGCCGAGCCGCTGGGCACCGCGTAACGCCGCTCTGACCCGGTGCACCGTGATCGTATGCGTGCCCATGACACTCAACGGTGCTCCCGCTGAGCGGCAGGGTCAACCCGTGTGACGGTTCGTGTCATCTTCGTGGGGCCCCGTGCTTCATAGCGTCATGGCTACACGACCAAGGGAGGCGCGCGATGGGCACCATGGCACCGCAGACCGATCGGCCAGGGACGCTGGCGTTGACAGCGGAATGGGTGGCGGAACGGCACGGCGACAGTCCCGCACTGCGCTTCCGCGCCGGCGGCGGCTGGCGCGACATCACCTATACGCAACTGCGCGACACCGTACGGCGGGCCGGCTGCGGGCTCGTCGCGCTCGGCGTCGAGCCCGGTGACCGGCTGGCGATCCTGTCCGAGACCCGGCCGGAGTGGACGTACGCGCACCTCGCCGCGCTGGCGGCGGGCGCGGTCATCGTGCCGGTCTATCCGACGGCCGGCGACGAGGAGGTCGCCTGGGTGCTGAGCGACTCCGGTACCTCCGTGATCCTCTGCGAGGACGACCGACAGGCCGCCAAGGTGGAGCGGCTGCGGGACCGGCTGCCGCAGCTCCGGCAGGTCCTGGTGCTCAGCGAGCTCGACGGGCTGGCGGCGGGCACTGCGGCTCAAGGCGCTGCGGCTGAAGGCACCGCAGCCGAAGGCACCGCGGCGGGCGGCATCGCCGCGGAGGACACGGTGGCGGAGGGCTCGGCCGGGACGCCCGCCCCGCTGGACGACGATCTGCTCGCCGAACTGCTGGCCCGTGCCGGGGCGCGCAAGCCCGAGGACCTGGCGTCCATCGTCTACACCTCCGGCACCACCGGGATGCCCAAGGGGTGCCGGCTCACCCACGGCAACTTCGGCGCCGTGCAGGACGCCACCGTGCCGCACATCGAGGGCGGCCTCCCCGGCGACACCACGTATCTGTACCTGCCGCTCGCCCACATGCTGGCCCAGCTGATCCAGTTCACGACGCTGCTGGTCGGCGGTGCGCTGTGCTTCTTCGGCGGGCGGATCGAGAGCATCGTCGCCGAGCTCGCCGAGGTCAGGCCCACCCATCTGCCGTCCGTGCCGCGACTGTTCGAGAAGGTGCACTCCCAGGTGCTGTCGCTCGCGGAGTCGCAGGAGGGCGGCCGGGAACGGTTCGGGGCGGCCGTCGCGCTCGGCGTGCGGGCGGCCGAGCTGCGGGACCGGGGCGAGGAGCTGCCGCCGGAGCTGCGCGAGGCCTACGACGCCGCGGACGCCGCGCTCTTCAGCCTGGTCCGCGCCGTCTTCGGCGGCCGGCTGCGCTGGGCGACCACCGGAGCCGCGCCCATCGCCCCGCAGACCATGGACTTTCTGCGGGCCTGCGGGCTGGCCGTCCTGGAGGGGTACGGCATGACGGAGTCCGGCGGCATCATCGCCGTCAACCACGCCACCGACTTCCGGCACGGCACGGTCGGCCGGCCCATCGACGGCTGCGAGGTGCGGATCGCGGACGACGGGGAGGTGCTCGCGCGGGGCGCCAACGTCTTCCCCGGCTACCACGGCGACCCGGACGCGACGTCCGAGGCGCTGGACTCCGACGGCTGGCTGCACACCGGGGACCTCGGCGCGTTCGACGCCGACGGCTATCTGACAATCACCGGCCGGAAGAAGGACATCGTCATCACCTCGGCCGGCAAGAACCTCACCCCGACCCAGATCGAGTTCGCCATCCAGCAGTCCCGCTACGTCTCCCGGGCGGTGATGATCGGCGACCGCCGCCCGTACCCGGTCGCGGTGCTCACCCTGGACCCGGACGAGATCATCGGCTGGGCGTCGCGCACCAAGAAGATCCTGGGCGCCCGCCCGACCCGGCACCCGGAGGTGCACGCCCTGGTGCAGGAGATCGTGGACGCGGCCAACGAGCAGGTCGCCCGGCCGGCGCGGATCCGGGCGTTCGTGATTCTCGACGAGGATCTGTCGGTGGAGGCGGGTGAACTCACCCCGACGCTGAAGCTCCGCCGCTCGGTGGTCGCGGAGCGGTACCGGGACCGGATCGACGCGCTCTACGCGGAGCTGGCGGAACGCCCGGAACACGTGGAAAGTGCGGAACGCGGAGAAAGCACAGAACGCGATGAAAGCGGGGAAGGCCGGGAAACTCCGGAACCCGTGCCGGGCCCGCGGTAGCGGCGGGAAAGGCAGGAGCCCCGCACAACCGGTGCGGGGCTCCTTGGCAATGCTGTGAGGCGATCCCGTCGATCAGACCGGGGTTACGTTCTCCGCCTGGGGGCCCTTCGGGCCCTGGGTGACGTCGAAGTTGACCTGCTGGTTCTCCTCGAGGGAGCGGAACCCAGCGGCGTTGATCGCGGAGTAGTGAACGAAGACGTCGGGGCCCCCGCCGTCCTGGGCGATAAAGCCGAAGCCCTTTTCAGCGTTGAACCACTTCACGGTTCCGGTAGCCATAAAGCCCTCCTTGGGCCCAAAGGGTTGCCCTGCTCCAGAACCTGCAACTGCGAAGTCTGAAAACTACAAAAGCCTACGGGGTCACATGCTCCGCAGGCTCTGTACTGCAAGGGAAACCAAACTGCAACTTGCGAGGAGAGTAGCACGCAGGTTCAGGGGTGGGGAAGGGTCTCAAGATCGGCCTTTCGAGGCCCTTCCAGGGGCTGTTCCGCCGCCCGGCCACAAGATCCGCAAGGACCAGGACTAGCCTCCTGATGTGGACAAATCTGCACCTGACGCCGAAAGCGGCCGGACCCGTCCGCGGGTCGGCCACATCCAGTTCCTGAACTGCGTGCCCCTGTACTGGGGGCTTGCCAGGACAGGAGCCCTCCTCGACCTGGAACTCACCAAGGACACCCCGGAGAAACTCAGCGCCCAGCTGGTGCGCGGGGACCTGGACGTCGCTCCCGTCACGCTCATGGAGTACCTGCGGCACGCCGACGAACTGGTGGCGCTCCCGGACATCGCCGTCGGCTGCGACGGCCCCGTCATGTCCTGCGTCATCGTGAGCCAGCTGCCGCTCGACCAGCTCGACGGCCAGCGGGTCGCCCTCGGCTCCACGAGCCGGACCTCCGTGCGCCTCGCCGAGCTGCTGCTCACCGAGCGGTACGGGGTGCGCCCCGAGTACTACAGCTGCCCGCCCGACCTGTCGCTGATGATGCAGGAGGCACAGGCCGCCGTCCTCATCGGTGACGCGGCCCTGCGGGCCTCCCTGCACGACGCGCCCCGGCTCGGCCTGCAGGTGCACGACCTGGGCCAGATGTGGAAGGACTGGACGGGGCTGCCGTTCGTCTTCGCCGTCTGGGCCACCCGCCGCGACTACTTCGCGCGCGAGCCGGAGGCCGTCCGCGAGGTGCACCGCGCGTTCCTCGCCTCGCGTGACCTCTCGCTGGAGGAGGTCGACAAGGTCGCCGAGCAGGCCGCCCGCTGGGAGTCCTTCGACTCCGAGCTGCTGAGCCGGTACTTCACGACGCTCGACTTCTCCCTCGGCGCCGGGCAGCTCACCGGCATCGCCGAGTTCGCCCGTCGCGTCGGCTTCCCCGAGGAGGCGCGCGTCGAACTGCTCTGACCACGCGCCTCCCGGGACCGGAGCGACCGCTGTCGCCCGGAGTGACCGGTGCTCCCCGAGCGACCGCTGTTACAGCGCGGTCAGCGGGACCTGGACGGTGCGGACCTCGCCGTCGCCCAGGTGCAGCAGGCCGCGGCCGGGCTGGATGGCCTGGCCGATGGAGCCGCGCTGCAGCCGGACGCCGACCAGGTCGCCGTCCGACATGTTCTGCGGGGACAGGAGAAGGCCGCGGCGGGCCTTCTTCATCTCGACCTGCCAGCCGTTGAAGCCGCCGCAGATGTCGTCCGCGTCGCCCGCGATGACCAGACCGATGTCCTTGCCGGTCGCGTTGCGCACCACGGACTGGAAGACGTCCCCCGCCTCGCAGTTACGCAGCAGCTCCGCATCGTCCACGATGATCACGCCGGGGCCGCTGAAGCGGGCCAGCGCCTCCTGGAGTTCCGCCGTGGTGATCTCGTCGGTGCCGAAGAAGCCCACGACGCCCGGGGCGTGCTTGAGACGGCGCAGCGGTGACTGGCGGCGCGGGGTGGCCAGGATGATCTGGGTGCCCGCGGTGAGGAACGAGCGCGTCATCGTCAGCAGCGCGGTGCTGCGCCCGGAGCGGGCCGGGCCCGCGATGACGAAGGCGGGCGTGCCCTCGGCGAGGTTCGGGCCCAGCACGGTCAGCTGGTCGCCGCCGATGGCCGCCATCGACCAGAGCCGGCCGCCGCCGCGCATGGCCTGCATCTCCTGCGGGTCGCGCATCTCCCACGCCTCCTCGAACTCGATCCGGGAGGGCAGCACATCGACCCGGAACGGCCGGCGGGAGCGCGGTACGGCGCTGTCCCGGTCCTTGGCCGCGGCGCCGATGGCGTGCAGGGCCGCGGACTGGGCCTGGCCGCTGGGGTCCTCGGTGAGCAGCGCCACATGGGTCTCGGTGGCGCCCTGCGCGCGGAACGCCCGGCCCGGCGGGATCTTCGCGGGGATCTTGCGCGGGTTGAGGCCGATCAGGGACAGGTCGCCCGAGTCGCTGAGCTGCAGCGCGATCTTGTTCTCGGTGAGGGTGGAGATCCGGCCGAGCAGCAGCGACCGGTCGCCCGTCATGATCACGTGGATACCGACGGACGCGCCCTCGCGCATCAGCTGGAAGATCGTGTCGGTCAGCGAGCCGTTGTTCAGATCGCCGAGCGACGGGGTGAAGCCCTCCCAGCGGTCCAGCAGCAGCACGATGTGCGGCAGCCGGTCGGCCTCGGCGACGCCCGTCCGCTGCTCGTTGATGTCGGTGAAGCCGCCCTCGCCGAGCAGCGCCATCCGGCGCTGCACCTCGGCGGCGAGCTTGCCGATCAGCCGGACCGCGCGGTCCGCCTCGTTGGAGCGGACCACGGCGCCGCAGTGCGGCAGCGCGGACAGCGCCAGCAGCGCGCCGTTCCCGCAGTCCAACGCGTACAGGTGCACATCGGCGCAGGAGTTGGAGCGGGCCAGCGAGCCCGCGATGGTGCGCAGCGTCTGCGAGCGGCCCATGCGCGGGGCGCCCGCGATCATCAGGTGACCGAAGGTCGTCAGATCGATGGAGGCGGTGCGCCGCGCCTGCTCGCTCGGCAGGTCGTCGACCGCGTACGGGGCCGGCAGCAGGCCGTCGCGGGAGACGTTGACCGGGGTCTCCAGCTCGTCGATGACCATCCGCTCGGTGAGCGCGGGCAGCCACGGGCTGTGCTGCGGCGGCAGCCCCAGCTGCTCGTTGGCGCCCTGGATGGCCTCGACGAGGACGGCGAGGTCGGTCAGCAGGTCGTCGTCGTTGGTACGGGGACCGGACGGCCGTTCGGGGACCGGACGGCCGAGGCCGTCCCAGCCGATCTGCACGGTCCACGGCGCGGGCGCCTTGTTGGCGACCTGGCCGGGGCGCCGGCCGCCGACGCGTCCGGACTGGAACGGCAGCAGCGAGGAGGCGCCGAGCCGCACATACGCCCGGCCCGGGGTGGACTTGGCGATGTATCCGGCGTCGGGGGCGTCGATGACGTCGGACGATTCGCTGGCGTCGGTGACGCGCAGCGCGATGCGGAGGTTGGTGTTGGCGCGGATCTCGGGGGAGACGACGCCGGAGGGTCGCTGGGTGGCGAGGATGAGGTGGATGCCGAGCGAACGGCCTCGCTGGGCGATGTTGACCAGGCCGGTCACGAAGTCGGGCAGCTCACGGGCCATGGACGCGAACTCGTCGATGACGATGAGCAGCCGGGGCATCGCCGCGAGCCCCGGGTTGGTGCGCATCGCGATGATGTAGTCCTCGAGGTCCTTGGCACCGGCGGCCGCGAGGGTGTGTTCGCGGCGGCGCAGCTCGGCGCCGAGCGACTCCAGGGCCCGTTCCACCAGGTGCGTGTCGAGGTCGGTGACCATACCGACGGTGTGCGGCAGCTTCACGCAGTCCTTGAAGGCCGCGCCGCCCTTGTAGTCGACGAGGACGAACGTCATTGCGTCCGGCCGGTTGGCGACCGCCAGCGACGCCACGATGGTCTGCAGCAGCTCGGACTTGCCGGAACCGGTGGTGCCGGCGACCAGGCCGTGCGGCCCGTCGCGGACCAGGTCGATGGCGAACGCGCCGTCGAAGGACGAGCCGACCACGGCCTGGGTGGAGCGGCCGCCCATGCTCCAGCGGGCGGCGATGCCGCCGACGGTGGGCGGCTCCATCTCGATCACGTCGAGCAGCCGGCAGGAGTCCGGCAGGGCCGCGCCCTCGTCACCGCTGACGTCGCGGATCGGGGCCATCGCGCGGGCCATCTGCTCGCCCCACGCGGCGGTCACACAGTCGGGCCGCACCCCGGAGACCGGCTCGACGCCGGCCATCGAGACCTGCAGCAGCCCGTAGTAGTCCTCCTCGACGAGCGCACGGCACTCCTCGGGGAGCAGCCGGCGGTCGGCGTCGAGGCAGATGAGGTGGATGCCGACGCGGGGGCCGTCGCGCAGCACCTGGGTGAGGCCGGGCAGTGCGCGCAGCCGCCGGGAGCCGTCGAGGACGACGAGGATCGTGGGGCCGCCCCAGGCCTGGTTGGGCTGGGAGCCGGCCTCGCGGGCCGCGTCCTGGCGGGAGGTGACCTGGGCGAGCAGTTCGCTGATCCGGCGGGCGACGCTGTCGGCGTCGGTGCCGATCAGGGCCAGTGCGGACTGTCCCTCGCGGGCCCTGGCGTGCGGCAGCCAGCGCACCCACTCCCAGCCCTCTCGGCCGCTGGGGTCGGTGAGCACGCAGATCTGCAGATCGGCGGGGGAGTGCAGGGCGGCGGCCTGGGCCACCAGCCAGCGGCCGATGGCGCGCGGCAGTTCACCGCGGCCCGCGACGCCGAGCACACCGTGCTGCTGCATGGGGACGGTCACCGGAACGTCGGACAGCTTCCGGGCCTCGTTGCGCTTGTGCTCCTCCTGGGCCGGGTCCGAGACCTGGACCTCGGTGGGGAGGGTGCCGGTGCCGACGCGCAGCATCCCGTAGTCCGGGTCGGAGCGCCGCCGTTCCCACAGCCGCTGGCTCGGCCCGGTCGCGGCGACCAGCACCTCGGCCGGGTCCGGGGCCTGGGTGCGGCGGGCGGCGGTGTCGGCGGCCATGGCCTTGCGGGCCTGCCGCTCGATCGACTCCTTGTGCGTCTCGTAGTCGGCGTTGGTCTGGCGGAACGACTTCTTGCCGTGCTTCTTGTCGTTCATGTAGTTGCCGACCATGGCGACCGGGCTGAGCACCGCCATGAAGAGGAAGCGCGGCTGGTGCATCATCATCGCCATGAGCACCGCGCCGAACAGCGGCACGATCGCCATCAGCCAGGGCATGGGCCGGTTCTCGGACTGCTTGGGCTTGCTCGGCAGCTGGAAATTGGTCGGCCGCGGCGGCGGGGTGATGCGCGGCGGCCGGTTGTAGTCGAGGCCGGTGCCGTCCTCGGAGGGCTTGAGCGCGGTGTCGGGGAAGCTCGGCAGGCTCAGTTCCAGCAAGGTCTGTCCGGCGGCGACGACGCTGCGCGGCCGCCAGGGGCTCGCGTCGGTGAGCGGCTTGCCGTCGATGGTGGCGGAGCTGCCGAAGGACGGGTGGACGGTGACGGTCCCGTCGACCGCGACGTCCACCTCCACCGCGGAGTGCGGCAGCGCCGGGTCGTTGAGCCGGATCCACGCGTCGGGCCCGCTGCCGACGACCGCGACGCCGGGACCGAGCCGGTGCACGCCGCCCGCGTCGGGACCGCCCACGATCCGTACTTCCACCGTGCCCTGGGCGTCGGGCGCCGGGCAGGCGTCGGGCGCGGCGACGCTGACCACCGCGCCGTCACGCACCGGCGAGGCGTCCAGGCTCAGCTCGGGGTCGATCTGGAAGCCGTTGATGTGCAGGGCGGGCGGGCCCTGTCCGTCGTCCGGACGTCCGAGCAGCCGGCCGATCTCCGCCGCGAGCGCGCCGACGGGCGCCGCGGGGTCGGCGTCGACCAGCATGTCCGCACGGTCGTCACGGACCGGGTCGATCACGCTGAGCTGGAGTTCCACTGCCGTCCCCCTGCACCACTGAGCACCACTGGTATTTGCTGTTGACCATCATGCAACAGGTGCCCGACAACGCACCGGCCGCATCGGCCGGAACCGGGCCCACGCCAGGAGGTGTCCTGACGGTAGGTGGGTCAAGAGTGAGAGAATTGACGGGCATTGGACGCGGAAGCCGCGTGCGGCGGGCGGCAGCAGAACCGACGGGGGAAGTATGGGTAGTCCTGACCGATTGAAGGTGGATCTCGGCGGTTTGGAGGATTTTGCCTCCAACCTCGATGCCGTGCGGACCACGATGAACGGCACACGCAAGCTCTTCGAGTCCTACGAGGCGAAGCTCGGCTCCGGGAAGGTCGCGGACGCGCTGGACAGCTTCGAGCACAACTGGAAGGACGGCCGGAAGGAGATCGACGGGCACCTGGAGGGGCTGGCCAAGATGGCCAACACCGCGGTGCGCGAGATCCGGAAGGCCGACAAGCAACTCGCCGACGACCTGGCGAAAGCGGCAAAGGGTGAGGGCGGCAAGTAGTGAGTGCAACTCCGCGGGTGATGCCGGTCGAGCGGGAGGGCTTCTCGCTCACCGTGCCGATGACATGGTGGGAGTTCGACCTGCACCCGGCCAGCCGGGACGAGAGCGTCCGCAAGCTGATGGCGCAGCGCGTGCAGGAGAACCCGGCGATCGGCGAGCACCGTGACGTGCTCGCCAAGTTCCTGCGCAGGGCGGCGCGTGAGGCGTACGACAGCGGGGCGGTGTACATCGGCTGCATGGCGCAGAACTTCGGCGGGATACCGCTGACCGCGTCCGTCACCGTGTCGCTGGTGGGGGCCCGGACGCCCGAAGGGCAGCTGCTGGCCACGGATCCCGCGTCGATCGTCGCGGGACTGCGGGAGAAGCCGGCCCGGCGCGAGGGGGACGCGTGGCGGAAGGTGACGACGGTGGAGATCCCGGAGACCGGAGCCGCCGCCCGTACGTACGGGATCGAGGACATCGAGATCCCCGGCGACAGCAAAACCGTACGCACGGTGCTGATGCAGACATTCATCCCGCTGCCGGGCGGCGGGGACCGGGTCGCGCTGGTCGCCTGCAGCAGTCCGGTGCTCGATCTCGCGGACTCGTTCTTCGACGTATTCGACGCTGTGACCTCGACGTTCCGCTACCGGGAACCGCAGGCTGCACCCGCGCCGTCCTCACCCGTAAGCTGAGGCTTCCGCAGACCATCACATCAATCTGCGACTCAAAGGCCACGGGGGTCGGCCCTGCGGCAAGGCCAATGGAAGGTATTTCCTCTATGTCTAATGTGAACGTTACATACCAGGACATGCGTGACGCGGCCAGCAAGCTCAAGACGGGCCAGGCCGAGATCACCGAGAAGCTGAACACGCTGCACAAGTTTGTTCAGGGCCTGGTGAACGGCGGCTATGTGACCGACCGTTCCTCGAAGCAGTTCGACCAGTCGTACACCGAGTTCAACACCGGTGCGACCAAGACCATCGAGGGTCTTGAGGGCATGGGCAAGTTCCTCGAGAGTGCCGCGCAGGCGTTCCAGTCCGCGGACGAGGAGCTCGCCAAGGGCCTCGGCCACTGATCGAGCGGCAACGGATGCGCCGCAGCGGATCACCGCTGCGGCGCATCGTGCGTCACGGGCGCCGCCCGGGGGCACACTCCGCTCAGAGGAGGCTCTGATGCAGCCGTTGGCTACGACAGATCCGTCGTCGATCGGCCCGTACCGTCTGCTCGGACGGCTCGGAGCGGGTGGGATGGGCCGGGTCTATCTCGGCCGCAGCCCCGGCGGGCGCACGGTCGCGGTGAAGGTGGTCCGTTCCGAGCTCGCCGAGGACACCGAGTTCCGCACCCGCTTCCGCCGTGAGGTGGACGCCGCCCGGCTGGTGGGCGCGGCCTGGAGCGCTCCGGTGCTCGACGCGGACACCGAGTCGCCGGTGCCGTGGATCGCCACCGGCTACATCGCGGGACCCACCCTCGCCGACGCCGTCACCGAGTTCGGGCCGCTGCCGCCGAGCGGAGTGCGGACGCTGGGCGCCGGGCTCGCCGAGGCGCTGGACGCGGTGCACCGGCTCGGCCTGCTGCACCGTGACATCAAACCGTCCAACGTGATGCTCTCGCTCGACGGTCCGGTACTCATCGACTTCGGTGTCGCGCGCGCCATGGACGCCTCCGGCGCGTCCGTCACCGGCAGCGGGGTGGTCGTCGGCTCGCCGGGCTACATGTCGCCCGAGCAGGTGCTCGCCCGGCCGCTCGGCGCCGCCTCCGACATCTTCGCGCTCGGCGCCGTGCTCGCCTTCGCGGCGACCGGACACGGCCCGTTCAGCGGGGACAGCGCCGCCTCGCTGCTCTACAAGGTCGCCCACGAGGAACCGGAACTCGACGGTGTGCCCGACGAGTTGCGCGACGTGGTGGAGTCCTGCCTCGCCAAGGCCCCGGCCGTCCGCCCCACTCCCGCCCAGCTCGCGGCCCGGCTGTCGCCCGACGGGGCCGCCGCGCTGGTGCGCCAGGGCTGGCTCTCCCGGCCGCTGATGGCGCAGCTCGGCCGTCATGCGGTCGAACTGCTGGACCTGGAGGCGGCTCCGCTGTCGGCCCGCTCCGAGGTGACGCCCGCGGGCGCGCACCTCGGGTCGGCCTACGGCTCGTTCGGCCCGCCGCGGGCGCCCTCGCACTCCTTCGGCATGGAGGCGTCGGGGCCGCGCGACGCGGTACCGGGCGCCCTGGCCCCCGGTGCGCGCTCCGCGCCGGAACCTCCCGTACGCCGCGGGCGCCGCCGGCTGCTGGCCGCGGTGGCCGTGCTGCTGGTCGCCGTCGTCGCCGCGACCGTGGTGGTCCTGCTGCGGCCGGAGGACAAGCCGGGCGGCGCCACCGGCGGCGGGCCGGGGAGCAGCACGCCGTCCAGCGACGCGAACACCGGCGCGGTCACCGGATCCGTGCCCGCCGCGTTCATCGGCACCTGGCAAGGCAACACCGTCTCCACCAACGGCGTCCCCAACGGGGTCCTGACGGTCACCGTCAAGGCGGGACGCATCGGCGAGAACGTCGGTGACAGCACTGTGGACCTGCTGGGCGTCCTCAACTGCGGAGGCACCTGGAAGCTGGTGTCCGCGACGACCAAGGTGCTGGTCTTCGACTCGACGGCCGGTGATCCGGGCGCGACGAGCGGCTGTTCCAAGGGCGCCACGGCGGAACGGCTGACCCTCAAGGACCCCACGACGCTGACCTACACCACCAACGACGCGGGGGCCGGCCGGCCCAGCGGCGACCTGAAGAAGATCAAATAGCCGCCGATGGCGCAGGGCCGGACGGTCCTCAGCCGGTCGTCCTGCAGAGCTCCTTGGACGGCGCGAACTGGAACTTCCCGTCCACCGAGATCACCGCGTTGACGGTGTAGCAGGTGTCGGCCGTCACCGACCCGGCCGTGAACACCACCGCGGGCTCATTGCCGTTCGGCGTCTTCTGCAGCGGCTCGCCGCCACCGGGCACCACGGCCCGCACGACATAGCCGGCGACCTGCGCGGCCTGCTTCGGCGGCTTCCACGTGATCTGCACATTTCCGTTGGCCTTCACGGCCTGGACGTTCAGTGGCATCAGACCCGCCAGCTTGTCCGACGGCACCTGCACCGGGGCGGCGCTCGACGTCGGGCCGGGAGCCGTGGAAGCGCTGGAGGAAGCTTTCGGCTCGGGCTTCGAGCCGCGGTCGCGCAGCACCAGCGTGGCCGCGGTCCCCGCCGCGGCGAACACCACCAGCGCGGTGGTCGCCGCGAGCAGCCGCTTGCGCGACTGCCGCTTGGCCTCGTCCTGCGCCCGCGCGCCCGCCTGTTCGACGGCCGCCTGCTCCTCCGGCGTCAGATCGTCCGCCGGGTCCCAGCCCGGCAGCGGCGATTCCATCGCCGGTTCCGGCTCCAGCGCGGGCACCTTCGTCGCGGACGACGGCGACAGCAGCGACCGCAGGGAGCGGTGCACCTCCGTCAGCGGCGGGCGCCCTTCCGGGTTCGCCGACATCATCCTGCGGACGAGGATCAGCAGCGGGTCCGGTATGTCGTGGCGGTGGGCGGGGTACGGCAGTTCGCCGCGCAGCACCTCCGCGTAGAGCGCGGACCACGAGGTGCGGCCCGCGTCCGCGTACGCCGGTTCGCCGTTGAGCAGCGCGTAGAGCGTCGCGCCGAGGGAGTACACATCGGCCGCCGGGCCCGGCTTCTCCCAGCCGAAGAGCTCGCGCGGCACGAACATCGGGTCGAAGACCGCGCCCAGTTGCGGCGCGGAGCGCTGCAGGACGCGCGCGAGACCGTGGTCCGCGAGCAGCGCGTCACCGTTCTCGTCGAAGAGGATGTTCGCCGGGCGGACGTCCAGGTGCAGCACCCCGCGGCGGTGCGCGGAGTGCAGGGCCAGCGCCAGGCGGGTGCCGATGACGATCGTCTCGTCGACGGGGAACGGCCCGGAGTTGGCGAGCTTCGCCTGCGCGTTGCCGCCGCGGCAGAACTGCTCCACCAGGTACGGGCGGTGGTCGGCGGTGAAGCCGGCGTCCTCGACCGTCACCGAGCAGGGGTGCCGCGCGGCGGCGCCCGCCGACAGGAGTTCGGAGTGCGCGGCAAGCCGGGTGCTCTCGCCGTCGACCGTGACGGCGAGCAGCTTGACGGCCACCTCGGCGCCGGTCGCCTCCTCGGCGCACAGCAGAACGGAACTGTGGCGGCCGGTGCCCGCCTGCCGGAGCAGCTTGTAACCCGGCGGGAGACGGTATCCCTCCGCCGACGTCTGCTGGGGTACGGCGACGGAACCCTCGTCACTCTCCGGGTTCTCCGTCGCGCCCTGGCCGCGCCTTCCCGGCGTCCGGTCCACCGTTGTCCTCCCGTGCCTCACCCGTTTCACGACAACCTACCGCCTCCGCCCCTCTGCGGGGTCGGCGCCTGTACCCCCTGCGGCCCGCCGGCCGGAGGCGGTCAGCCCCTCCGCAGCCGCAGGGCACGGCCGATCCGGTCGCGTCTGGGGATGGTGCGGAGCACGACGCGTTCGATGGCGTCGCAGTGCGCCCAGGCGGCGTCGGCCGACGCCGGGTCGGGGGTGCGGCCGGCGTAGCCGACCTCGTTCACCAGGCGGGCGAGATCGGGGAGATGCTCGCCGGCGGCGCCACCCACCCGGGTCGCCCCGAAGGCGGCGACCTCCTCCGCGGTGTGCGCCCCGGTGGCGGGCAGCCCGATCTCGGTGAGCCGGTCGACGATCTGCTGCCAGGCGCCGAGCACCCGCTGCCGTACGTCGGCGGCGCCGCGCCGCCTGGCCCGCCGCCGCCAGGGCAGCCAGGCCGCGTAGAGCAGATAGCCGAGGACGAGCAGCAGGGCGCCGGCCGGGGCGTAGATCCACCAGGGGGTGCCGGCCGCCGGGGCGGCCGTCGGCTGCGGGGTGCCGGCGGCCTTGGGCGGTGCGGACGGCCGCGGCTGGTCGGTGATCTGCTGGTCGACCGTCTTGCGGTCCTTCGTCTGGCCGGCCGGGGCGACCGAGCTGCCGTCCTTCGACGTGGTGCCCGGGGTCGGGTAGAAGGGGACCCAGCCGATGCCCTTGAACTCCACCTCGGGCCAGGCCAGTACGTCCTTGCCCGTCACCTGCCAGGTGTCGTCGCCGGTCTTCGTGCCGGGCCGGAAGCCGACCACCACCCGGGAGGGCAGCCCCAGGGTGCGGGCGAGCACCGCGAACGACGCGGCGAACTGCTCGGACGTGCCGCGCTTGCCGTCGGTGAGGAAGAACTCCAGACCGCGGTAGGTGTGACCGGGGATGGCCCGCGGGTCGAACTGGTAGGACTCACGCAGCCAGTCGGCGAGCTTCACCGCCTGCTCGTACGGGAACGAGCTGCCCTCGGTTGCCTTCGCGGCGATCTTCGTGAAGGACGCGACGGACGGGATCGGCTGGTCGGCCGCGTCCGTGCGCGGGAGTTCGACGAGCGCCGGGTCGTCGGCGGCCGGCGCGTACTGCAGCCGCTGCACGTCGTAGACCGGCAGCTGGGACACGGCCGTGTAAGTGAAGCCGCTGGGTGCCGTCCGGTCGGTGGCCAGTACACCGGCGGCCGGGTCCACCGACAGGTCGGTGTGGTCCGGCAGCGTCACGGCCGACGGCCGGTCGGCGGCGGGCAGCCAGATACCGGGCAGCGACTGGACGGTGAAGCGCTGGGTGACTTCCTGCCGCTTGCCAGGATCGACGCCGTGTTCCGCGGGGACCCGGCCGCCGGTGCGCGCCAGCTTGGCGGTGCTGGACCACGTGGTGCCGTTGTACGCGTCCAGCACGGCCAGCCGGTAGTTGCTCTCGGCGGTGGAGCGGACGGTGAAGACCTTGGCGTCGCCGCTGCGCATCAGCGCCGCGACCTGGTCCAGCGGACTGATGGACTCCGGACGGACGGTGGGCGGGGTGATCGCGTCCCGCGGGTCGTACGAGGCGCCCATCCCCGGGAGGCCGGTCCCGGCCAGCACGGCGATGAGGGTGAGGCCGAGGACGACCGGCAGCCCGAGCGCCAGCCCGCGGACGGACAGGCTCACCCGCGACCGGACCAGCGCCAGCAGCGCGGTGAGCGCGGCCAGCGCGGCGACCACCGGGTGGTTGGACCCCGGGCCGTCCACGCCGAGCACCAGCGGGAAGCCGAAGGCGAGCACCGCGGGCAGCGCCGGGAGCAGCGGGGTGCGGGTGCGCAGCGCCAGTTCGGCGGAGGCGAACGCGGCGAGCCACAGCACCGCGTGCGGCAGCACCAGCAGCCGCGCCTCACCGGGGACCGGAAGGATGGTGGTCAGGACGGCGTGCGGGGCGTCGAGCAGCGCGGGCCAGATGGCGCGCGGCCCGCCGTCCCGGAACATCGTCAGCCAGACCGTGCCGGTCCAGGCGGCGACCGTCAGCACGACGGACGGCCAGAGCGGACCGGTGCGGCCCTTGCGGGACAGGGCGCCCGACAGCAGCGCGGACAGGGCGATCGGCGCGAGAACGGACACCGCGAGCACCGGCAGCAGGTCGTGGGTGCTGAACACCCGGTGCCAGCCCAGGCCGGAGGCGGCGAGCAGCGCGGCGACCGGCAGCAGCGACCACAGGCGGCGGGCGCGCCCGAGGCCGTCGCCGCGGGTCGCGACCGGGGTCTTCGGACGGTCGGTGCTCGGCCCGGTGGGCGCGGGCGCGGCCCAGTCCCAGTTCGGGCCGCCGCCCTGCGGCGGCAGCGGCGCGGTACGTGCGGGACGTGTGGTGGCGCTCAACGGACGGCCTCCCAGCGCCAGCCGGCCAGCAGCGCGTCCAGGGACGCGATGTGCAGTTGCGGTACGTCGACGGTGGCGCTCGACACGCCCTGCGCGTCGGGCGCGGTCCTGTCCTCACCGGCGCGCAGCATCGTCACCCGGTCGAAGCGCCGCCGGACCCGGCCGAGCGCCGTCAGTCCGTCGGTGTCTCCGGTGCCGGTGACGACGACGAGCGAGCCGCCGCCCCGGTGGTGCTCCAGCCCGTCGAAGGCGGACGCCGCCGACGTCCGGTCGGAGCGGCCGATGAGCGCGAGCCGGTCGAGGAGCGCGTCGGCGTCGTTGCCGGAACCGTCGGTGTGCAGGATCGGGCCCGCCTCGCTGAGCACGTGCACCGGGAAGTTGGAGCGGGCGGCGGCGTACGCGATGGACGCGGCCGCGTCGACGGCCAGCTCGAAGTCGTCGTCGGAGACGTACGCGCCGGGCCGGGTGTCCAGCACCAGCGTGGTGTGCGGCAGCGACACGTCGACCATCTGCCGCACCATGAGCGTGCCGGTGCGGGCGGTGGACCGCCAGTGCACCCGGCGCAGATCGTCGCCGAGCACGTATTCGCGCAGCGCGTGGAAGGTCAGCGACCCGTCGTCGGCGGTGTCCGAGGTCGGGCCCTCGACATGGTGCGCCTTGCCGGACGGCAGCACCGGCAGCAGACAGATGCGCGGTCGGACGACGAGGGTGTCGGCGGCGCCGTAGGACCGGATCCGGCGCGCGAGACCGAGCGGGTCGGTGCGCTCCAGCCGCAGCGGGCCGACGGTGATCCTGCCCCGCCGGGCGGTCGGCAGCGCGTAGTGCAGCTCCTGCGAGCCGCCCGCGCGCAGCACCGGCACGTCCATGGTGAGCGGCTGGTCGCCGCACAGGTCGGTGGCGCGCAGCCCGCGCCGGGTGCGGGTGCCGGTGTTGGTGAGGGTGACGATGCCGTCCGCCGGGTCGCCCCGGCCGACCTTGCGCGGCGCGATCCGGCGGTCCGCGGCCAGTTGCGGCTTCGGCACCGTCCAGATCACGGCCGTGACGACCGCGGCCAGGCAGGTCAGCCCGAGCGCCGCGGCCTCTCCGTACCCGTACCCGTAGCCGGCGCCCAGCAGGGCGGCACCGGCCAGCAGCGTGCCCCAGCCGGTGGCGGACAGCGGGCCGGCGCCCGAACGGCGGGTGGCGTCGGCCGCGGGCATCAGATCCGCGCCCCGCCGGCCGCCTGCGGCACCGGCACCGTCGCCAGGACCTCGGCGATGACGTCCGCGCCCGTACGGCCGCTCAACTCGGCCTCCGGGGTCAGGATCAGCCGGTGCGCGAGGACGTGCACGGCGAGCGCCTTGACGTCCTCGGGCAGCGCGTAGCCGCGCGACTGGGAGGCGGCCCGCACCCGGATGGCGCGCAGCAGCGCGACGGATCCGCGCGGGGACGCGCCCAGCCGGACGTCGGGCAGCGTCCGGGTCGCCGCGACGACCCGCACGATGTAGTCGTAGAGCTGCTCGGCGACCTGCACCTGCGTCGCGACCTGGATGAACTCCGCGATGTGGTGCGAGGAGGCGATCGTCGAGAGGGAGTCGGGCGAGGTGTTGGCGGCGGAGCCGGTGAGCACCGCGACCTCCGAGGCGTGGTCCGGGTAGCCGACCGTGACGCGCATCAGGAAGCGGTCCAGCTGCGCCTCGGGCAGCGCGTAGGTGCCGCCCATGTCCACGGAGTTCTGCGTGGCGAGCACCATGAAGGGGCGCGGCACCGGGTGGGTCTTGCCGTCGGCGGTGACCCGGCGCTCCTCCATGACCTCCAGCATCGCCGACTGCGTCTTGGGCGAGGCGCGGTTGATCTCGTCACCGAGCACGATGTTCGCGAAGACCGGGCCGGGCAGGAAGTCGAACGTCCCGGTGTTCTGCCGGTAGATCGTCACGCCGGTGATGTCGGACGGCAGCAGGTCCGGGGTGAACTGCACCCGCGCGAAGTTCGCCTCGATCGATGCGGCCAGGCAGCGCGCCAGCGTCGTCTTGCCCGTCCCCGGCACGTCCTCGATGAGCAGGTGCCCCTCCGCGAACAGGCAGGTCAGCGCCAGCTCGACGGTGTCGCGCTTGCCCTTGACGACCCGCTCGATGTTGTCCCCGAGCGCGTGGAAGCACTGGGCGAAGAGCGCGACGGCGTCGTTCTGCTGGTACTGCGGGGGAACGCTCATGACGTGCTCGCACTTCGGTTGTCGGTGGGGAGGAGGGGGGTCACTGGCATTCCCAGACGGCGGAGTTGAAGCGTGAGTCCAGATAGACGTCGGCGACATAGCCGTTTCCGTAGCTGGACGAGATCTTGCCCCAGACGTCGCTGGTGACGTGGTCGTAAGGCTGGGTCTCCGAGCTGCCGGTCGTCCGGCAGTGCACGGCGACGGAGCCCGTGTAGTTCGCCGGGAACTGATTCACCCGGGTGCCGGTCTTGGTGCTCGGGTCGCTGCGGATCGCCAGCGGGTCCGGGTCGTTGCTGTTGTGCGTGATGTTCATCGCCACGTCCGGCGGCGTCAGGTCGATCGTGCCGCTCGTGGACGCGCCCGAGCCCGCCGCGTTGCTGCTGCTCACCGTGACGTCGTACCGCTTGCTGTTCTCCAGGCCGGTGACCGACTGGCTGGTGCTCTGCGTGGACTCGCTGCCGCCGGGCCAGGTCACCTTGTAGGTGACACCGGATCCGCCCGAGGGCGCCTTCCAGCTGACCTTCGCGCCGTGCCCGCCGCCGTTGTTGCTGATCTTGAGGCTCTGCGGGGCGCCGGGGGCGACACAGGGGCGGACCGGGGCCGAGGACTTCGACTCCTTGCTCGCCGCGCCGCCCGCGTACTCCGCGACGACCGTGTAGCTGAACTCCGTGCCGCAGGCGCCGCCGTCGACCTGGAAGGTGAAGGGCCCGTTCGGGCCGACCTCGGACGGCGTCGCCGTCTGGCCGCTGCCCACTCCCTTGAGCAGATAGCGCTTGGGGGTGAGCCCGGAGGCGGGCTGGAACGTCAGCGTGATGGAACCGTCGCCGGACTGGGCCTGCGGGGTGCCGGGGGTCTGCGGTTCCGGGCAGCCCGCTTCCCAGTTGATGGCGCAGTTCTTCGTCGGGGTGGTCGGCGGCGCCTGGGTCGGCGGCGGCGTGGTGGCCGGCGCGTGCGTCGGCGGCCGGGTGGTGCCGCCCTGGCCCTTGCCCGGGCGGGTCGGCTGCTGCGCCTGGTGGGTCGGCCGGGAGGACGGCACGTTGTCCTCGACGGGCTTGTCGTTCTTCTTCCGGGCCGTCGGCACCTTGTCCGTGTACTTGCCGATGGTGTGGACGTCGCCGCCCGCGTTGATGACGGCGGCGGAGCTGTTGTTCTGGTCGTTGACCCACAGCAGGCCGTTGCGGACGAAGAGTTCCAGGTTGCCCGGCTTCTTCGTCACGTTCACCGAGTCCTGGAACGCCGAGGTCGCGGTGTCGTAGACGAGCAGGCTGCCGGTGGTCCCGTCCGGGATGTACACCTTCTTGCCCAGCACCTGCGGCGCGCCCAGCGCGTGCCCCTGGATCGGGACCTTCGCGTTGATGGACTGGCCGCTCGTGACGTCGACGAGCGCGAGCGCGCCGCTGTCGGAGGCGAGGATCGGCACCATCGGGCTGTCGGTCGTGGCGGGCACCAGGATCTTCACCGGGGCGGAGTCGTTGATCCCGCCCTGCAGGTTGAAGGTCTGCTGGGTGCCGGCGACGGTCAGCACCTTGGTGACGGCGTCCGTCCGGTCGGTCACCACCGGCCGGCCCTGCGCCAGGGTGAGGACCAGGTCGTGGTCCGGGGCGGCGACCTTGACCTCGGCGCTCTTCGCCCCGTTCACGAACGGGACGACGGTGCCCTTGGCGGGCTGCGGAACCCAGAGCGTGCCCTGGGAGTCGACGGCCGCGGTGCCGAGCCCCGGGCCCAGCTGGACCTTGTCCCCGGTCGGGGTCGTCAGCGCCGGGTCGATCCGCTGGACCGTGCCCTTCGCGGCGTCCACGACGTAGGCGTACGTGCCGCCGGAGACGAGCTGCAGTCCGCTGGTGCCGTAGTTCGTCGACTGCTCGGCGGTGAGCTGCGAGGGGTCGATCCGGACGACCTTGCCGGTCTTCCGGTCCAGCACGAGGACGGTCCTGCCGTCCTGCGCGATCGTCACGGAGTGGCCGTTCATGCCCGGCAGCTTGACCTTGCCGTCCACATCACCCGTCAGGCCGTTGGCGTGCGAGGCCTCGCTGGAGCCGCTGCTGCCCAGCCAGGCGCCGATGTCCGCGAGCCGCGGGATCGAGCCCGCGGCGCCGACCCCGACCGCGACGGAGGTGGCGATGAGGGCGCCGACCGCGCCGATCGCCAGATAGCCGGTACTGCGGTTACGGGTGGGGCGCATCGTCGCCCACAGGGTGGTGGCGGCGGAGCCCGCTCGCTGTCTCAGCACCGCCCCGCGACCCGGCGCCGGCGCCGCGGCGAGTGTCTCTTCGCTGAGCCTGCGCGGACGCAGTCCCCTCGTCGATCCGGCCCCCGACATATCCAACCCCGTCCCGCACCACAAGCCGTCGTCACCGAGCATTTGTCTTGAGACTGCAGATTATCCGGCCCGCGAGGGCGATGTCCCGGGCGCAGGGCACCCCGTGACAAGCATGTGACGCTCCGGACACCCGGCGGCCCGGCCAGGGGCTTGTCCGACGCCTGGCGTACGCTGAGCTGGTCCGTCTTGTACCCCTTCGGAAGGGACAGCACCGGTGAGCGATTACGCAGCCGTCCTCGATCGCGCCGCCGCCGGCGGCCGCATCACCCCGGAGGAGGCGCTGGACCTGTATCGCTCCGCCCCGCTGCACGCCCTCGGGTCGGCCGCCGACGCCGCGCGCCGCCTCCGGTACGCGGGTACCGAGCACATCGCGACGTACATCATCGAGCGGAACATCAACTACACGAACTCGTGCGTCACCGCGTGCAAGTTCTGCGCGTTCTACGCCGCGCCGCAGAGCGACAAGGTCTGGACGCGCGACATCGCGGACATCCTGCGCCGCTGCGCGGAGACCGTCGAGCTGGGCGGTACCCAGATCATGTTCCAGGGCGGCCACCACCCGGACTACGGCGTCGAGTACTACGAGGAGCACTTCGCCGCGATCAAGAAGGCGTACCCGCAGCTGGTCATCCACTCGCTGGGCGCGTCCGAGATCGAGCACATGTCCCGCATCTCCGGGGTGACGGCCGAGGAAGCGATCCGGCGGATCCACGCCGCGGGTCTCGACTCCTTCGCGGGCGCGGGCGCCGAGCTGCTCCCGGCCCGGCCGCGTACCGCCATCGCGCCGCTCAAGGAGTCGGGCGAGCGCTGGCTGGAGATCATGGAGATCGCGCACAACCTGGGCGTCGAGTCGACGTCCACGATGCTGATGGGCACCGGCGAGACCAACGCCGAGCGCATCGAGCACCTGCGCATGATCCGTGACGTACAGGACCGTACGGGCGGCTTCCGCGCCTTCATCCCGTACACCTACCAGCCGGAGAACAACAAGCTGAAGGGGCAGACGCAGGCCACGATCTTCGAGTACCTGCGGCTGATCGCCGTCGCCCGGCTCTTCCTGGACAACGTCGCCCACATCCAGGGCTCCTGGCTCACGGTGGGCAAGGAGGTCGGCCAGCTCTCGCTGCACTACGGGGCGGACGACCTCGGCTCGATCATGCTGGAGGAGAACGTGGTCTCCTCGGCCGGTGCCAAGCACCGCTCGAACCGGATGGAGATCATCCAGCTGATCCGCTCGGCCGGCCGGGTGCCCGCGCAGCGCGCGACCACCTACGAGCACCTCGTCGTGCACGACGACCCGGCGAACGACCCGGTCAACGACCACGCCGTCTCGCACCTGTCGTCGACGGCGATCGAGGGCGGCACGGCGCACCCCGAGCTGAAGCTGCTCGCCGCCAACTGAATGCTCACGATCCACAGCGGAGACAGCGGCACCGGACGGGCGGTCGCCGTCTCCGGCGACCGGATCGTGGCGGTCGGCACGGCCGATGAGCTACGCGTGCAGTTTCCGCAGGCGAGGGTGCGGGAATGGCACGGGGCCCTGGGCCCCGCGCTGGTGCACGCGGCACCGGTACCGGACGCGCCGAGCCCGCGGGAGCGGATTCACGCCCTCTTGCGGCTCGGGGCGACGGCGGTGGTGGACGGGTATCTGACGGATCCCGCCCTGCGGGCCGCCGCCGCCCGCGGCGGTCTGACGCGGGTGCCCGCCGGATCCGTGCCGCCCGCGCTGGTCCCCGGCGGCCGGGCGGACCTGGCGGTGTTCGACGCCGGCGGCGCCTGTGTGGCGACCGTGGTCGGCGGACGGCTCGTGCACCGGCGCGCATGACCGCCGCGGGCGTGGTGCACCAGCGCGATCAGGCTGAGCTGCAGCCGTGAGACACCGCCGAGCTTGAAGCGCAGGCTCGCGACGTGCAGCTTCACCGTACGTTCGGTGATGCCGAGTTCCTCGGCGAGCTCCCGGTTCGAGGCGCCGTCCCGCAGGCTCATCAGCACCTCGTGCTCACGGCCCGTCAGATCGGGGATCAGCCGCAGCCCCGCCAGGACCGCGCTGCCATGAGGGTGGGGATCGTCTCGCAGTCCGGTCCCGCAGACCTCGCACACCGGGCAGAGCAGATGCACGGATTCCCCCCGGAAGCCTGGACTTGAGCAACGGAAGGCTATATCAGCCCGACTCAGCCGGACAGCGAATCGGCCAGGCGCATCCGCGCCTGCTGCTGATCCTTGAAGTTCTTCAGGACTTCCGCGTTCTTCTCGATCAGCACCTTCTGGTACGCGGACTCGACGGCGTACCAGACGCCCACCAGGTTCACCTGCTGCTTGCAGGCGACGTCGGCGGTGGCGGTGGTGACCGCCCGCGCACCCGACAGATCGGTCAGCCCCAGCGCCGCGGGGACGCCCAGCGGCGACGGGACGCGGTAGCCGTGCCCGGCCATGCACGCCGACCAGTCCCGGATCACCCGCACCACCCGGGAGTCCTGCCGTGAGCGCTCGTTGGCCTCGGCGTTGAGGTTCTGCGGGAAGGTGATGTCGACGGCGGCGGCGTCGGGCGCGTAGAGCCTGAGCCCCGATTCGCCCGTGCAGCCCGCGACGGGGATCTTGATGCCGTTGACGACCCCGGTGTTCTTGTCGGAGGTCCTGGCCTTCTCCGCCTCCTCCAGGTTCGCGGGGAGGGACTTGGGGTCCAGATCGGGCGGTCCGTCCAGGACGAGGGACTCATTGGTCCCCCTGGCCGGGCGCGGGGCGCGGACCGGCGCCTGCTGCGGCGGGTCGCCGTAGCCGTACTTGGCGGCCAGGGACGGGCTGGACACGCCGTAGCGGCGGCCGTTCTCACCGTAGACATCCGTGCCGACGGTGGATTCCGGTGCGGTGTAGCGGAAGCCGTAGCGCCGCATGCACTGGTCGATGAGGACGTCCTGGGCCTTCTGCAACTCCTGCCGCTGCTCCGCCGGGACGAGGTAGACGTCCATCGGGAACGTCAGCCCGTTGCTGTCGAGCAGCTGGGGCGGCGCGCCGACCGCCGGCTCCGCCCGGTCCCCGGGCGCACCGGACTTCGCCTCCTCGGAACCCGCGCCGGAAGCGGATCCGCAGCCCGTGAGGCCCGTCAGGAGAACGGCGAGCAGGGCGAGGCGGACGGCGGGGGCGGTGGCACGGCGGCTGGGCATCGGCGGACTCCGGGGGACGCGAGGTGCGGGCGGCGCGGATCGGCGCAGGTCGGCGCACGGGCTCCGCCGCTCCCGCCCGCGGTGCGGACGGAGCGGCGGGACCGCGGATCAGCCGGGGTTGGCGGACGAGATCTTGTTCTTGAAGTTGGTGCTGGCGTTGCTCCACGTGTACGCCGGGATCCACCCGTGCACCCCGGCGCGGTAGGCGTCCGTCCAGACGCTCCACGTCTGCGCGTCCCGGTTCCAGTACGACTCGGTGTTGTCGTTGGGCGAGATGCTGAAGTTGGCGGCGTACCGGTCACCGGCGAAGTTGTTACCCGCGTAGAACAGGTCGAACAGCAGGTTGGTGCGGTTCTGGGCGTAGTAGAGGCCCAGTTCACCCGGCTCCAGGTTGCCGTCCTTGCCCAGCGCGTCGGCCGGTCCCGCGCAGACGAGCGAGGCGGTGCCGAGCGCGGCCAGTGCCAGGGTCGTGGCGAGAGTCCGGCGGAGAGTGGTGCGGTTGACGGGCGTCATGCGGCGTTCCTCCCTGATGCGTGGTGCGTGAAGCCGCGACGGCGGCGCACTATGCGACCAGAGGGAATGTCGTTGTATCTACTGTCCTTTGGGACAGTAGAGCGGCTGTTCGACCGCGGCTACGCTGGTCGATCGTGCACAGCGCAGACCGGACCTCGTCCCGTACTCTCCGTACCTCCTGCCGCCCGATCCCGCTGCTCCTGCCCGTGCTGCTGGCCGCGGCGCTGGGCGCCGGTGGCTGTTCGGTGGACTCCGGGCCCGGGACACCCGGCAACTCCGGCGGGAGCGAGCAGGTCAAGGGCAACACCACGACGGTCGACCCGGTCCCCGCGGCGTTCCTGGAAGCGATGCGGCAGGAGACGAAGTGCATGCGTGAGCACGGGATCACGGACTATCCGGACCCCAGCCCGGCGACCGGTGAGTTCCAGTACCCGGCCGAACTGGGGCAGCGTCTGAAGCAGGATCCGTCGACCGCCGCCATCTGGCACACCTGCCAGGCGAAGTCCGGCGGCGACGGGATCCAGGGTGGCTGACGCACCGGTCCTCGCACGGCGCCGGATCTGGGTGATCGCCGTCGCGGTGGGCGCGTTGGCGCTCTCGGGCACGGCCGCCGGGGCGTCGCTGGTCATCAAGTCGCCCGCCCAGGAGGCCGCGGAGCGCGCGGCGCCGGCCCCCGACCTGCTGACCGCGCCGGTGGAACGCCGGGTCCTCAAGGACTCGGTGATCCTGCGCGGCACGGTGCGGGCCGGCCAGTCGGTGGACGTCTCGCCCTCCGTCACGCCGGGGGAGGGCGCCGCCACACCGGTCGTGACGAAACTGCTGGTGGCTCCCCGCGCGACGGTGACCGACGGCAAGGTGCTGCTGGAGGTGTCCGGGCGGCCGGTGTTCGCGCTGCGCGGCGCGCTGCCGGTGTACCGGGACCTGAAGCCGGGCGCGACCGGCGGCGACGTCGCCCAACTGCAGCGCTCGCTCGGGGAACTGGGCCACCGGTCGGGCGACGACCCGCCCGGGACCTTCGGGCCCGGGACGAAGGCGGCGCTGACGGGGTTCTACGCCTCGATCGGCTACGACCCGCTGCCGGCCCACGCGGACGGCGGCGAGGCACTGAAGGCGGCGCGGGACGCGGTGACCGCGGCCGAACGCGCCCTCCAGGACGCGCAGGACGCACAGGACGCACAGGACGAAATGGACGCGGCGAACGAGCCGTTCCTGTCCCCGACCGGAAACCCGTCGACCGGAAACCCGTCGACCGGAAACCCGTCGACCGGAAATCCGCCGGCCGGGAAACCCGCCACCAGCAAGGCCGCCAAGCGCGCCGTGCAGCGGGCCCGGGAGGATCTCGGCAGCGCGCGGACCGACCTCGCCGCGGTCCTCGCCACCGACGGGCCGATGCTGCCGGCGGCCGAAGTGGTCTACCTGGACGGCTTTCCGGCCCGGGTGGACTCCATACCCGCGCACGTCGGATCGAAGGTGTCGGGAGCCGCGGTCATGACCGTGTCGGCCGGCGCGCTGGTGGTGCAGGGCACGCTGCAGGAGTACCAGAAGGGGCTGGTACGGCCGGGGCAGCGGGTCCAGATCCTGTCGGAGGTCAGCGGGGTGACCGCGGCGGCGACGGTGGCCTCGGTCGCCACGGCCGTCGACGGCGGACAGGCGCCGGGGCAGACGTCCGAGGGGCAGCAGGACCAGGATCAGGGACGGGGGCAGGACCAGGGCGGGACCTCCGGGCCGCGCGGATATCCGATGGTGGTCCGCCCCGACCAGCCGCTGGATACACAACTGGCAGGTCAGGACGTCCGCTTGACCGTGGAGGCGGCTTCCACCGACGGGGTCGCGCTCGTCGTCCCCGTCACCGCGATCTCGGCGGGCGCGGACGGCCGCACCGTCGTCACGGTCGTCGCCAAGGGTGGCGCGCAGCGCCGGGTGGAGGTCAGGCCGGGCACCACCGGGGACGGTTTCGTGGAGGTCGTCCCGCTGGGGGGCGGCGTGCTCGCGGAAGGCGACCGGGTCGTCACCGGAGTCAGGGACACCTCCTCCGGAACTCCGTCCAAGGACGCTGCCGGGGACGTCTCCAAGGACGCGTCCAGTGGTCGCTGAGGTCCCCGCAGTCGAGGCCCCCGCGGTCATCGAACTGCGGCAGGCGGGGCTCACCTATCCCGGCCCGCCGCCCGTCGCCGCGCTCACCGCATGTGAACTGACGGTCGGAGCAGGCGAGTTCGTGACCGTCGTCGGCCCCTCCGGCTCCGGCAAGTCCACCTTCCTGAACATCGTGGGCCTGCTCGACGTGCCCACCTCCGGCAGCTATCTGCTCGACGGCATCGACACCGGCGCGCTCAAGGACGCCGACCGCACCGCACTGCGCGGCCGGCGCATCGGCTTCGTCTTCCAGTCCTTCCATCTCCTGCCGTACCGAAGTGCCGTGGAGAACGTCCGGCTCGCCCTGCTGTACGGCGCCGTGCCACGCGCCGAGTCCCACGAGCGGGCCCGCGAGGCACTGGCCAGGGTGGGTCTCGGCCACCGGCTGGACGCCGTGCCCACCCGGCTGTCCGGCGGCGAGCAGCAGCGGGTGGCCATCGCGCGGGCCCTGGTCTCCCGCCCGTCGCTGCTGCTGTGCGACGAGCCGACCGGCAACCTCGACACCGCCACGGCGGGCGCGATCCTGGGCCTGCTCGACGAACTGCACGCCGACGGCATGACGATCGTCGTCATCACCCACGACCCGCTGGTCGCCGCCCGCGGCGCGCGCACCGTCTCGATCCGCGACGGCGTGCTGACCGAACGGGCCACGGTGTGAGGTTCCGCCGGCGCGCTGCGCGCGGGGGGAGTCCCGTCGAGCCGTCCGTCCTCCCGCTGCGCGAGCTGCTCTCCGAGTCGCTCGCCGGGATGCTGCAGCGCCCCGGCCGCTCCGCGCTCACCGCGCTCGGCACCGTCCTCGGCGTCGGCACGTTCGTGGCGATCCTCGGGCTGACGGCCACCACGTCCTCACAGATCGACTCCCGCTTCGACCTGCTCACCGCGACCGAGGTGACGGTCGAGGACACCAGCGTCCAGCAGAACGCGTTCGCCGGTCCGGTCTTCCCGGCCGACGCCGACGAACGCATCGGCCGGCTCGGCGGCGTGGAGCACGCCGGCGTCTACTGGACGGTGCACCCCGCCGGCAGCGCCACCGTCCGCTCCTCGCCGGTGGGCGCCGACTCCGGCGGCGAGGAGATCGGCATCGTCGCCGCGTCCCCCGGAGCCCTCCTCGCGGCGGACCCGCACCTCGCGCAGGGCAGGCTCTACGACGCCTACCTGTCGCGGGGCGCGCAGCCGGTCGCCGTGATCGGCTCGGGCATCGCCGCCCGCCTCGGCATCACCACCCTGGAGACGTATCCGGCGGTGTTCATCGGCGACCAGCCGTTCACGGTGGTCGGGATCATCGACGACACCCGCCGCAAGGCGGACTTGCTGCTCTCGGTGATCGTGCCGCGCACCACCGCCGAGCGGATCTGGGGCCCGCCGAAGGGCGGCGACGCCAGGATGCTGATCGCCACCAGGGTCGGCGCCGCCGGACAGATCGCCCATGAGGCCCCGACCGCGCTGCGCCCCGACCACCCCGAATACCTGAAGGCCGTCCCGCCGCCCGACCCCCGCACGCTGCGCGGCACCGTCACCGGCGACCTCAACCAGCTGTTCCTCCTGCTCGCGGCGATCTGCCTGGTCATCGGCGCCGTCGGCATCGCCAACACCACCCTGGTCGCCGTCCTGGAACGCACCGGCGAGATCGGGCTGCGCCGCGCCCTGGGCGCCCGGGGCCGGCACATCACCGCCCAGTTCCTGGCGGAGTCCGGCGCCCTCGGAGCGCTGGGCGGGCTGGTGGGCACCAGCCTCGGCGGCCTCACGGTCGTGATCGTCGCCCTCGTACGGGACTGGACGCCCGTCGTCCATCCGGCGACGATCGCCGCCGCCCCGGTGATCGGGCTGCTCACGGGCCTGCTCGCCGGCCTCTACCCGGCGCTGCGGGCCTCGCGCATCCAGCCGGCGGAGGCCCTCCGCCGCTGATCGCCGCCTGATCGTCGCCTGATCCGCGTCGGAAAAGGGGATCCGCCGGTGACCCCGGGCCGGGGTGGCGGGCGCGGGGTGGAGAATGGGCCCGTGACCCGAGCCTCCCTGGAAAAGCAGCCGCACGAAGTCGCCGCGATGTTCGACGACGTAGCCGCCAAGTACGACCTGACGAACGACGTGCTGTCACTCGGCCAGGCCCGGCTGTGGCGCAAGGCCGTCGCGCAGGCCCTCGACGTCCGGCCCGGCGAGCGCGTGCTCGACCTCGGTGCCGGCACCGGCACCTCCTCGCTGCCCTTCGTCGCGGCCGGCGCCCAGGTCGTCCCGTGCGACTTCTCCGTCGGCATGCTGCGCGAGGGCAAGAAGCGCCACCCGTCCCTGCCGCTCACCGCGGGCGACGCGACCAGGCTGCCGTTCGCCGACGGTGTCTTCGACGCGGTCACCATCTCCTTCGCGCTCCGCAACGTGCACGACACGGACGCCGGGCTGCGCGAGATGCTGCGCGTCACCAAGCCGGGCGGCCGCGTCGTGATCTGCGAGTTCAGCAGCCCGACCTTCAAGCCGTTCCGCACCGTCTACACCGAGTACCTGATGCGGGCCCTGCCGCCGGTCGCGACCGCCGTGAGCAGCAACCCGGACGCATACGTCTATCTCGCCGAGTCCATCCGCGCCTGGCCCGACCAGGCGGCGCTCGCCTCCCGGCTCCAGGAGGCCGGCTGGGCCAAGGTCGCCTGGCGCAACCTCACCGGCGGTGTCGTCGCGCTGCACCGGGCAGCGAAGATCGGTCAATAACCGGGCAGTTGTGAGGGCGGTGACAATAAACTCCGGGGTCTGAACGAGGACGGCCGTTCCCGACGGCCGTTCCCCGACACACGATCCCGACACCCGGAGTGCCCCATGCCGTTCTGCCCCGCCTGCGGCAACGCGTCGTCGGACGATGCACGTTTCTGCATGAAATGCGGCCGTGAACTGGGGGCGCCTCCGATACCGGCCCAGCCGCCGGCCGAGGGCCAGGAGCCTCCCGAGCGGCAGGAGCCGCCGGTGAGCGGCCAGGCCCCGCCGGCCCCCGGGCAGCCGCCCGCCCCGCCGACCGCACCGCCCACGTACGGCGGGCCGCCCTACGGGCCCCCGGCGTCCGGGCCGCCCGTCTACGCCCCGCCCGCCTACGCGCCACCTCCGTACGCCCCGACCGCGTACGCCCCCGCGCCGCAGGGGCCCTCGCCCATCGCCCTGTTCCTGCGCCGCACCGTCTCCGGCGACTGGACCGGACCGCTCAAGGCGGGCCTGTGGCCCACCGCGGTGCTGCTGGCGTTCGCCGCGGTGATGGCGACGCAGTCCAACCGGCAGACCGACGCGGCCGACCTCGGTTACGGCGACCGGCTGCGCGGCTACCTCGCCATGGTCCTCACGGGCGTCGGCGGCATCTTCGGCGCCAAGGTCACACCGGGTGACGGCGGTTCGTCCTACGACGACTACGACGGCAGCACCGCCGCCCCTTACCTGAGATCGTCGACCCAGGACACCCTCACCCTGTCGATCGTGCCGCTGGTGGTCACCATCCTGTGGGGCCTCGCCCTCGTCCTGGCCCTGCGCCATCTCCGCCGCACCCAGACCGGCGCCGAGGCGGCGATCCGGGTGGCGGCGGTGTGCACCGCCGGCGCCCTCGTCCTGGCGCTCGTCGGCCAGCCGGGTCTCACGGTGACGGACGGGGAGTCCGGGGACCGGATCGACATCACGTCCGGGCCGTTCACCGTGCTCCTGTGGACCTTCGTGCTCAGCCTGCTGGTGGGTCTGTTCGTGCTGTGCCGCGACCGGCTGGACGGACACCTGGCGACCAGCCCGGGCCTGGCCGCCGCGACCCGCGCCCTGCGGGCCGCGATCCTGGCGCTCGGCATCGGGGTGGGCGTGTGCGCGCTCATCGCCCTGATCGTCCTGGCCGACCACTCCGACGAGATGGACAACGGGAGCTGGATGGGCGTCTCGTTGCTGATCGTGAACGGGGGGCTCTCGGCTCTGGGCCTCGCCTGGGGAGTGCCGGTCGAAGCGACGCGGTCGGGATCGGGCTACGACAGCGAGCGGTTCGGCCTCTCCGACCTGGGGCAGTTCGGTGACGGCTGGCCCATTCCCGGCGCCCTCGCCGCCGGTGCGGTCTGCGCGCTGATCCTCGGTGTGGTGGCCGTCCGCCGCTGCGCCGACCGGCGCGAGCAGTGGCTGGCGGCCGGCTTCTACGCGGGGCTCTTCGTGCTGCTGATCGCGATCGGCGGCACGAAGGGCGAGTACACGGAGGGCAGCAGGTCCGCGACGGTGGAGGCCGCCTCCAGCGTTCCGGAAGCGCTGCTCTTCGGGCTCTTGTGGGCCTTCGGCGGGGTGCTCGCCGTGACGTTCATCCTCCGGGTGCGCGCGGGAGGGCCGGGCGGTCAGGGCGGCCCCGGCGGTCAGGGCGGGATTCCCGGCTACCCGCAGGGTTGCCCGCCCGCCTACCCGCCGGGATACGGGCAGCCCTCGCAGCCCTCCCAGCCCTCCCAGCCCTCCCAGCCTTCGCAGCCTTCGCAGCCGGGCTTCGTGCCGCCGCAGGGCCTGCCGGCACAGGACCTGCCGTCAGAGGGACTGCCGTCCTATGGCGGACAGCCGTACGACGCGCCGTCGGCCGGGGGTTTCACGGAACCCGAGCTGCTGCTGAACCTCAACGCCTCGCCCGAGAAGCCGGCCAGGGCGCCCCGCAACCGGCTGCTCGTGGTCGGGCTGATCATGCTCGGCGCGTTCGCGATCGGGGGTGTGGCCACCGCGGGCGTGATCATGTTCAACCGGAACGACGACAAGCCGGCGAATCCGTCCTCCTGCCCGTCCGCGCCCGCCTCCTCCGGGGACCGCACGGAGCTGTGCGCCGAGTCCCCGTCCCCCGGCGACGACGGCACCCCGTCCGACGAGCCGAGCCCGTCCGACAGCACGTCCGACGCTCCGTCCGACAGCGCGACCAGCGACCCCTTCGGCAGTCCGACGGAGGAGTCGTCCGACACTCCGTCCGACACCCCGGCCGACGATCCGTTCGGCAGCACGTCGAACGCCCCGGCCGGCCTCCCGAGCGGCTCGGTCTGAGGCACACGGGGAGCTCGGGGCGTCCCGCACCGAGAGCCGCCGCCCGCACCCGGGCGGCGGCCTCATAGACTCGGCAGGAGCCAAGACCCCTCGCCGAAACCGGAGAGCCCACCGTGACCGACACAGCCCTGTCCGAGAACAGCGCCGATGTGATCGTCGTCGGCGCCGGGCCCGCCGGTTCGACGACCGCGTACTACCTGGCCAAGGCGGGACTCGACGTCCTCCTCCTGGAGAAGACCGCGTTCCCGCGCGAGAAGGTCTGCGGCGACGGGCTGACCCCGCGCGCCACCAAGCAGCTCGTCGGCATGGGCATCGACATCTCCGAAGAGGCCGGCTGGCTCCGCAACAAGGGGCTGCGCATCATCGGCGGCGGCGTCCGCCTCCAGCTCGACTGGCCGGACCTCGCCTCGTACCCGGACTACGGACTCGTCCGCAAGCGCGAGGACTTCGACGAGCTGCTCGCCCGCCAGGCGCAGAAGGCCGGCGCCCGGCTGCACGAGCGCTGCAACGTCGGCGCCCCCATCCGTGACGAGCGCACCGGCCACATCATCGGCGTCGAGGCCAAGCTCGGCGAGGAGAAGACCCCGGTCACCTTCCACGCCCCGCTGGTCGTGGCCGCCGACGGCAACTCGACGCGGCTGTCCCTGCACATGGGCCTGCACCGCCGCGAGGACCGCCCGATGGGCGTCGCGGTCCGTACGTACTTCACCTCGCCCCGCCACGACGACGACTACCTCGAATCCTGGCTGGAACTCTGGGACAAGCGCGGCACCGAGGACCGGCTGCTGCCCGGCTACGGCTGGATCTTCGGCATGGGCGACGGCACGAGCAACGTCGGCCTCGGCATCCTCAACTCGTCGAAGGCCTTCCGGGAGCTGGACTGGCGCGAGGTCCTCAAGACGTGGTGCGCCTCCATGCCCGCCGACTGGGGCTACACCGAGGAGAACCAGGTCGGCCCCATCCGCGGCGCGGCCCTCCCGATGGCCTTCAACCGCCAGCCGCACTACACCAAGGGCCTGCTGCTCGTCGGCGACGCCGGCGGCCTCGTCAACCCGTTCAACGGCGAGGGCATCGCCTATGCGATGGAATCCGGCCAGATCGCCGCCGACGTCATCGTCCAGGCGAACGCCCGCCAGACCCCCGCCCAGCGCGAACTGGCGCTGCACAACTACCCGCGCATCCTGAAGGAGACGTACGGCGGTTACTACACGCTGGGCCGCGCCTTCGTGAAGCTCATCGGCAACCCGCGGGTCATGAAGGTCATCACCGAGCGAGGTCTCACCCACCCGGTCCTGATGCGCTTCACCCTCAAGATGCTCGCCAACCTCACGGACCCGACCGGCGGCGACGCGATGGACCGCATCATCAACGGCCTGAGCAAGGTAGCCCCGAACTCCTAGCCGTTGGGGAAGCCCTTGCCCTTGGGGTTGCCCTGGGGATCGGCGGCGTAGCGCGCGGGCGTGGTGCCCACGTGCCGCCGGAAGTGCCGGTTCAGGTGGGCCTGGTCGTAGAACCCCACCTCGGTGGCGACGTCGGCCGGGCGCCCGCCCGCGAGCAGCAGCCGCCGCGCCCGGTCGATGCGCAGCCCGGTCAGATAGACGTGCGGCGGCAGACCGTACGTCTGCTTGAAGCAGCGGATCAGATGGGTGGGGTGCGAGCGCAGCAGCGCGCTCGCCTCGTGCAGGGCGATGCCCTCCGACACCCGGGCGTCCAGCAGTTCCCGCAGCGCCACCGCCAGCCGGGCCGCCTCGCGGCCGGGCCGGCGGGTGCGGGCGGCGGCCAGATGGACATTGAGCCGCTCCCGCACGAAGGCCAGCCGGGACTCGCCCTCGAAGACGTCGGGAGCGTCCCCCGCGGCTCCTGCATGCCCTGCGTCTCCGAGAGCGTCGTGCAGCTGTCCGATGCGGTGGCGCAGCAGCCCGTCGATGAGCACCGGGCGGTCGACGGCCGTCCCCGTCAGGTTCTCGGGTAGCACGCTCCGGTCGAGGTACAGCACCCGCTTGCGGAATCCGGCGGGAGTCGCCGTCCGGCCGTCGTGGAAGACCCCGGGCGGCAGCAGCAGCGCCGCGGTGTCGGTTCCGGAGACGCCGTGCCGGTGCCGGTCGAGGCCGAAGTCCACCGACCCGTCGTCGACGATCATCAGCGTCCACGTGTCATGTGTGTGCGCGGGATAGGCGTGGTCCAGGAAGTGCGCGTGGAAGACCTCGGCGATGCCCGGAACCGCCGGCCGCCAAGCGGTGATGCGTGAGTCCGTTCGCTCTCCGCCCATGCGAGGAACGTACAAGACCGGTGGGCGCGCGCCGGGACACGCTCAGGGGGACCAGTCGGCCGGACGGGTCGGCCGGACCGGTCAGCCGCATCAGGAAGGGTTTTCTCATGACCACCCCGATACCCGTTGTTGTGCCCGCCGTGGTGAACATCTCCGACGCGCTCGCCCGGTTCAGCGACCACTGGGCGCAGCGGAAGATCGCCGGCATCAACGACTACGAGGTCAAGATCGCCAAGCTGCACGGGGAGTTCGTCTGGCACACCCACGAGGACACCGACGAGTTCATGCTCGTCATCAGCGGCCGGCTCACGGTCCGGTTCCGCGAGGGTGACCGCATTCTCGACCCGGGCGAGTTCGTCGTGGTCCCGCGCGGGGTGGAGCACTGCACGGCCGCGGAGGAGGAGACGTCCATCCTGCTGCTGGAGCCCGCCGGGGTCGTCAACACCGGCGACGCGGGGGGAGAGCTGACGAACGCCGTGCGCGAGCTGGAGCCGAGCTGAAACGACGCCTGAAGGCCGACGCGCGCCGGGAGGCGGGTCCCGCCGCCCCGGCGCGTACGTCAGTCATGCCAGGTCAGGCGCCGACGACTCCGGAGTCGGAGATGGTGACCTTGGCGGAGGTCTTACCGCTCCGCGAGCCGAAGCCCTCGATCTTCGTGACCAGGTCCTGGCTGGCCTGGTCGGCGACCTCGCCGAAGACGACGTGCTTGCCGTCCAGGTGCGGCGTGGCCACGGTGGTGATGAAGAACTGCGAGCCGTTGGTGTTCGGCCCGGCGTTCGCCATCGACAGCAGACCCGGCTTGGAGTGCTTGCGGGTGAAGTTCTCGTCGGCGAACTTCGCACCGTAGATGCTCTTGCCGCCCGTGCCGTCACCGCGGGTGAAGTCGCCGCCCTGGAGCATGAAGCCCGGGATGACGCGGTGGAACGAGGACCCCTTGTAGCCGAAGCCCTGCTCGCCGGTGGCCAGCGCGCGGAAGTTCTCCGCGGTCTTGGGAGCCACGTCGTCGTACAGGTTGAAGGTGATGCGCCCGGCGGGGGCGTCGTCGATGGTGATGTCGAAGTACACGCTGATCGTCATGCCCCCATCCTGACACCCCGAGCCGCCACCGGCCGATTCCTGGGGGTCCGGCCCGCCCGCCGACCGCTCTGACCTGGCCTTTCACAGTTCGAACCAGACGGCCTTCCCCGGCCCCGCCCCGGCCGGCCGCACCCCCCAGTCGATGGCACAGTCCCCGATGAGCGCCAGCCCCCGCCCCGACTCGTCACCCCCTTCGGCCGCCCGCCCGGCGGGCAGGCCGGGCGCGAAGTCGTGCACGAGGACGCGCAGGGTCGCGCAGGAGTCGGGGGCAGCGGGGCTGGGGCCGGGATTGGTGCCGTGGGTGGTGGCGGTGACGGCTCCGGTTCCGGTGACGGCTCTGGTTCCGGTGTCGGTCGGGGTGCGGCGACCGGTCCACTCGGCCGAAAGCGTCACCGGTATCGAACAGCCGCTGCTGTGGCACGCGTTGACCGCGTTCGTCACGGCCTCGGACGTCAACAGCAGCGCCGTATCGGTGAGATCGTCCCGCCGCGCACTCCGCAGGAGTGCGCGAACGGCTTCACGAGCGGACCGCACCCAGACGGGGTCGGGCGGGAAGACTAGGGTGCGTCAGCCTTGGATTTCGCCGAACTGGAGACGTCATCCGCAGCGATCAAGACCTTCCAGGTGATGTTCGTGCCGGGAATGCTCCAGACCGCTGCGTACACCAGAGCCCTGTTCGCGGCTGGTGAACCGAACGCTGAACCGGCGCTCTTCGATCGATACGTGCAGTTCAGGCAGCGGCGCAAGCAGGTGCTGACCGGGGACTCTCCGCCGCAGTTCCATGCAGTGATCCATGAGACGGCGATCCGCATGTCCTTCGTAGGGGTCGACGTTCTGCGTGAGCAACTGGAGCACCTCATCGAGATGGCGCTCATGCCGCACGTCCACATCCAGATCATGCCCCTCGCGGCGCCGGTCTTCCCTGCGGTGGACAAGCCCTTTGTGATCTACGATCCGGGGTTGTCCGAATTGAGTACTGTGCATGTGGAGCATCCGGTCTCCACCGCCTTCCTCAGCGAGCAGTCCTACTTGGCGCAGTACGCCGATGCCTTCGACCGGCTTACCAGCTCCGCCTTGGCGCCGCTCGATCCCAAATCGGAGCCCGGGGTCTTCGCCAAGCGGGACTCGATCGGTCTCATCCAGCACTTGCTGTACCTCTTGTGAAAGGCACACCAATGTCGGAACTCATCTGGCGGAAGTCGAGCTTCAGCGGGTCAGGCGGCAACGGCAACTGCCTGGAAGCGACGGCAACCCCCACCGGCCTCGTCCACTTCCGTGAAAGTGACCGCCCCGGCGAGGTCCTCAGCACCACCCCCGCCCACTGGGCGGCGTTCCTCCGCGCCATCAAGGGCGGCGAAGCCGGGCAGTTGTAGCAGCGACAGCGGTTCAAGCCCGAGCGCTGGTTGTCAGGGGCCGCCGCCGGCCCGGAGGGTCGTTACGCGGCGTGTGCCTCGAACCACAGCGAACCTAGTTCGTGTCCCGGGGTGAGGCGGACGTCGGAGTCCAACGCAGCGGCCAGCGTACGGAGCAGCAGTATCGTCGGCTCGGTGCCACCCTCTTCGATGCACTCGATGGCGTCCTGTGTCATTCCGGCCCGTTCCGCCAGCTCCGCCGTGCTGAGACCGAGGGCCACGCGTCGGTCGTAGAGGGCTTTGCCGAACGCCAGGGACTCTCGGATCGCGATCCGCTCGGGGTCCTCCGTATCAAGGCTGGAGGGAACCCAGCGGGTGTGCCGGCCTGCCATTACGCCTCCCGCTTGTACGACTCGTTCACAGGTCCATGATGCTCGCTGTCACAGACTTTCTGCGCGCGCACAGCCCGATCAATCTGCGCCTGCTCGTGCTGCTTGGTCTTGCGGAACACGGTGAGTAGCACGATCGTCCTGCTCGGCGTGATCCAGTAGGTGATGCGGGCGGCAATGCTCCGCAGGCGGATGCGAAGCTCTCGAACCGGCCCCTCAAGGTGGTCGGACCAGGGGCCTCCGATTCTTGTACCCAGTTCCGCCAGCAGGCTGACGACCTCGTCCACACGCTTGAAGTCGTGATCGCTGAGGCTGTCGAGCCACGCGCGGACTTCCGGTTCGATTTCGACGCGGTACAACTCGCTCACCGGCCGTTCCTTCCACCCCATGCTCCGCACCCGCCGTCGCTCGATGAACAACGGTGTCGTCGTCGCGGGAGTCACGGCATGGCGAGTTCAACGGCTCGGATGAGCTCGAACCACGTCGTCTTGCCGTTGCCAGCGTGGAGTTTGGACCACCTTCTTCGTCGGGATGTGGTGCGGGTGTGACGGGGGATGTCCTGCGGGCCCTGAGGGGCGGTCTTTTGGTGGGTTCGGATCACTAAGGTCGGCCAAAACTCAATATGGCGGGGGTCCGGCCACACAGATTGATCCGTTGGAGGTTGGGCGGGGTTCGAGAGCCGAGGCTCGATCGTCATTCCGCTGCCCGCCCGCCGGAGCCGGCCCTGGCGCCCGCCCCCAGAAGCCGCGCTGCCTCACCGGCCGAACCAATCCCTGACCCCGCTCGGGGAGCGCGGCGAGCCGTTCTCACTGGCAGGCGCACAGCGCCGACGCCCGTTCCTCCGCCCGGTCAAGGCGCGAAGCGACGCAGAAGGACACTTCGCGATCTTTGAGTTCAGCCACTGCCTGGCCCGCGCCGCCCCACAGGCCGCTCCACCGCCCACGAACACTCACACGGAACATACGGAAGGGCCGCCGGCCCGAGCGGGGGACGGCGGCCCTACGTGGGGGGAAGCGGGGGAGCTGGGGGTTGGACGTCAGACCACGCGGGTGGCGAAGTCCGGCATGGACCAGCTCATGTCGTGGACGCCGATGCCCGTGCTCGGGTTGGCGGCGTCGAGGTACTGGTCGCCGCCGATGTAGACGCCGACGTGGTACGCGCTGCCCTGGCCGCCCCAGAAGACCAGGTCGCCGACCTGGAGGGAGCTGATGGAGACCGGGGTGCCGGTGTTCGACTGCTCCTGGGAGGTGCGGGGGAGGTCCACGCCGATCGTCCTGAACGCCGCCTGGACCAGGCCCGAGCAGTCGTACGAGGACGGGCCGGTGCCGCCCATGACGTAGGCCTTGCCGACCTGGGCCTGCAGGAAGCTGATGACGCTCGCGATGCTGCCGCTCGCCTTGGAGGCGGTGGAGGACACCTTCGAGGACGAGGAGCTGGACGAGGACGACACCGAAAGCTTGGTGCGCTCCGAGGAGCGGGACGCGGCCTGGGTGGCGGCCTCGCGCTCGTCAGCGGCCTTGGCGGCGGCAGCCTTGGCGTCGGCGGCCTTCTTCAGCTCGGCCCGCTTCGTCGCGGCTGCGGCCTTCCTGGCCGCGGCGGCAGCGGCGTCCTCGGCGGCCTGCAGCTTCAGCTGGACGACCGTCTGGTCGATGGCTGCGGCGGCCTGCGCGGCGGAGGCGGTGGTGCTCAGTGCGGGCGTCTGCTCGGCGGTCGTCGCGGTTCCGACCGGAGCGGGCGTGTGGTTCGAGTGGTCGGCCATGGCCGGAGCGGCCGCACCACTGAGGGCGAGCGCACTGACGACGCCGCCGACGATTCCGGCCCGGCGGACCCAGTTCGGGTTACCGGGGGCGGCGTGCCGTCGGCGGCGTATATGCGATTCGGATTTGGTGGTCCGGTTCAGGTTTGGGGACATGGAGTCCTGGCTATCAGGATGCGCCGGTTCCGTTCAACAAAGGTGGGATGCGACACAGTTGTCGTGTGCACGGCCGAATGTCCTTATTTGGATCTTGCTCACCCGGACCATATGTCCGACTCGTTCCCGAGCCGCCGCGGAGCGCTCGTGAGTGGGTTCACGTGCGTCAGCGGGACCTTCGTCCCGTTCACCCCTAAGGGGGCGGCCGTCGCTATCACGCCATTCGGTCCAGGGCGAATTTGCGTCTCGCGAGGGGCCCTTGATAATGCGCGCGTCGCTGTGACCAGGGGTAACGTAGATGAATGTGACGTCAAGTGATTGTTTGTGCCGCATGCGGTGCAAGATCACCGCTCATCAGCCTTCATGATCATTCGTCAGGTGGTGGAGATCACAAAGCCGTTGGCCCACCCCGTGTCGCAGATCACAGACCGCCGGGCATAAGATGCAGGCGGCTTGGGCTTGTGAACTGCCTCACATAGACGCGATCTTCACATGAACGCGATCTTCGTGAGGCGGGCACGACCCGAGCGCATGGTCCCTCCCCCGGCGGGGGGACCCCCACGCAGTCATCGGCGACTGGAAGGAGCGGGGGACGATGAACGCCTATGCGCCCATCCTCGTGTTGGGCGGCCTCGGGGCCGGCTTCGCGATCTTCTCCGTGATCACGGCCTCGATCGTCGGACCAAAACGGTACAACCGGGCCAAACTGGAAGCATATGAGTGCGGCATCGAGCCCTCTCCGCAGCCCATCGGCGGCGGGCGCTTCCCCATCAAGTACTACCTGACGGCGATGCTCTTCATCGTCTTCGACATCGAGATCGTCTTCCTCTATCCCTGGGCCGTCACGTTCGACTCCCTGGGGATTTTCGGGCTCGTGGAGATGCTCCTCTTCGTGCTCACCGTCTTCGTCGCCTACGCATACGTGTGGCGGCGCGGCGGCCTGGAATGGGACTAGGGGACAAGGGGCCAACGCATGGGTATCGAAGAAAAACTGCCGAGTGGATTTCTGCTGACCACGGTGGAGTCCGCCGCGGGCTGGGTGCGTAAGGCGTCGGTCTTCCCGGCCACCTTCGGCCTGGCCTGCTGTGCCATCGAGATGATGACGACCGGGGCCGGGCGCTACGACCTGGCCCGTTTCGGTATGGAGGTCTTCCGTGGCTCGCCGCGGCAGGCGGACCTGATGATCGTGGCCGGCCGGGTCAGCCAGAAGATGGCGCCGGTGCTGCGGCAGGTCTATGACCAGATGCCGAATCCCAAGTGGGTCATCTCCATGGGGGTCTGCGCTTCTTCGGGTGGAATGTTCAACAATTACGCCATTGTGCAGGGTGTTGACCACATTGTCCCCGTTGATATCTATTTGCCCGGCTGTCCGCCCCGGCCCGAGATGCTCATGGACGCCATCCTCAAGCTCCACCAGAAGATCCAGGGCGAGAAGCTCGGCGTGAACCGTGAGGAGGCGGCCCGCGAAGCGGAGTCCGCCGCACTCAACGCGCTCCCGCTGATCGAGATGAAGGGGCTGCTGCGGTGACAGACGCCAACGGCACCAACCCCGACCGCGACCTGCAGACCGACAACCTCCCCGGCCAGCGCGACGACGCCGGCGAGGTCATCGGTCACCGCAAGGGCATGTTCGGTGCCAACAACGGTGGCGACACCTCCGGCTACGGCGGCCTCGTCAGGACCGTCCGGCTGCCAGGCCCGGCCCACCGCCCCTACGGCGGCTGGTTCGACGAGGTGGCCGACGAGCTGGAGGGCGCGCTGGAGGAGCAGGGACTGCTCCCCTCCAACGCGATCGACCGGACCGTCATCGACCGTGACGAGCTGACCTTCCACATCGCCCGCGAGCACCTCGTGCAGGTCGCGAAGACCTGCCGCGACGATCCGGCGCTGCGCTTCGAGCTCTGTACGGGCGTGAGCGGGGTGAACTACCCCGAGGACAAGGGCCGTGAGCTGCACGCCGTCTACCACTTGCGTTCGATCACGCACAACCGGCTGATCCGGCTGGAGGTGAGCGCCCCCGACAGCGACCCGCACATCCCGTCGATCGTCCCGGTGTACCCGACGAACGACTGGCACGAGCGTGAGGCGTACGACTTCTTCGGCATCGTCTTCGACGGCCACCCGGCCCTCACGCGGATCATGATGCCGGACGACTGGCCCGGCCACCCGCAGCGCAAGGACTACCCGCTCGGCGGCATCCCCGTCGAGTACAAGGGCGCCCAGATCCCGGCTCCCGACCAGCGGAGGTCGTACTCCTGATGAGCACTCACCACGCACCCGCTCAGGCGGAAGAACGCGACACCACCGAAGGCCGGGTCTTCACCGTCACCGGTGGCGACTGGGACGAGCTGGCCGAGACCGTCGGCAGGTCCGACGACGAGCGCATCATCGTCAACATGGGGCCGCAGCACCCGTCCACCCACGGTGTGCTCCGGCTGATCCTGGAGATCGACGGCGAGACGGTCACCGAGGCCCGGTCGGGCATCGGCTACCTGCACACCGGCATCGAGAAGAACATGGAGTACCGGACGTGGACCCAGGGGTCCACGTTCGTGACGCGCATGGACTACCTCACGCCGTTCTTCAACGAGACGGCGTACTGCCTCGCGGTCGAGAAGCTGCTCGGCGTCACCGAGCAGGTGCCGGACCGGGCCAGCGTCATCCGCGTGCTGCTGATGGAGCTGAACCGGCTCTCCTCGCACCTGGTGTGCATCGCCACCGGCGGTATGGAGCTCGGCGCCACCACGATCATGATCTACGGGTTCCGCGACCGTGAACTGATCCTGGACGTCTTCGAGCTCATCACCGGGCTGCGGATGAACCACGCGTACATCCGGCCGGGCGGCCTCGCCCAGGACCTGCCGCCGGGCGCGGTGGACCAGATCCGCGAGCTCGTGAAGAAGATGCGCAAGAACCTTCCCGAGTACGACAAGCTCGCCACCGGCAACCCGATCTTCAAGGCCCGGATGGAAGAGGTCGGCTACCTGGACCTGGCCGGCTGCATGGCGCTCGGCGCCACCGGCCCGATCCTGCGCGCCGCCGGCCTGCCGCACGACCTGCGCAAGGCGCAGCCGTACTGCGGTTACGAGAACTACGACTTCGAGATCCCGACGGCGGACACCGCCGACTCCTACGGCCGCTTCCTGGTCCGCCTGGAGGAGATGCGGCAGTCGCTGCGCATCGTCGAGCAGGCCCTGGACAAGCTGGCCCCAGGACCGGTGATGGTCGAGGACAAGAAGATCGCCTGGCCCGCGCAGCTCGCGCTCGGCCCGGACGGCCTGGGCAACTCCCTGGACCACATCAAGAAGATCATGGGCACCTCGATGGAGTCCCTGATCCACCACTTCAAGCTGGTGACCGAGGGCTTCCGGGTTCCGCCGGGCCAGGCGTACACCGCGGTGGAGTCGCCCAAGGGCGAGCTGGGCGTGCATGTCGTCAGCGACGGCGGCACCCGCCCCTTCCGGGTCCACTTCCGCGACCCGTCCTTCACCAACCTGCAGTCCATGGCGGCGATGTGCGAGGGCGGCCAGGTCGCCGACGTCATCGTGGCCGTGGCGTCCATCGACCCCGTGATGGGAGGCGTCGACCGATGACCGACGTGTCTTTGGGCATCCCGCAGATGCCCGCGCCCGACTATCCGGCCGATGTACGCGCCAGGCTGGAGGCGGACGCGAAGGAGATCATCGCCCGCTATCCCGGCAGCCGCAGCGCGCTCCTGCCGCTGCTGCACCTGACGCAGTCGGAGGACGGCTACGTCACCCGCACCGGCGTCCGGTTCTGCGCGGAGCAGCTCGACCTCACCACCGCCGAGGTCACCGCGGTCGCGACCTTCTACTCCATGTACCGGCGCAAGCCCAGTGGCGACTACCAGGTCGGGGTCTGCACCAACACGCTCTGCGCGGTGATGGGCGGCGACGCCATCTTCGACGAGCTGAAGGAGCACCTCGGGGTCGGCAACAACGAGACCACCGAGGACGGCAAGGTCACGCTGGAGCACATCGAGTGCAACGCGGCCTGCGACTTCGCCCCGGTGGTGATGGTGAACTGGGAGTTCTTCGACAACCAGACACCGGGCTCCGCCAAGCAGCTGGTCGACGACCTCATCGCCGGCCGCGAGGTGCGGCCGACCCGTGGCGCACCGCTGTGCACGTACAAGGAGACCGCCCGCATCCTCGCAGGCTTCCCCGACGAGCGCCCCGGCGCCGTCGAGGCCACCGGCGGAGCCGGCCCCGCGTCGCTCGCGGGACTGCGGCTGTCGCGCGGCGAGGCACTGCCCGGCCCGGACGCCGGACAGCCGGCCCGCCGGTCGTCCGTACCGCCGCAGGGCGAGACGCCGGCCGCGCCGTCGGGCACCCCCGGGCAGCCCAGCCCCGCCGAGCACGCCAGCTCGCACGACGCACCGCAGGAGACCGCCGTGTCGGACCCCGCCAACCCGGCAGGACCTGAGAGCGAGGAGGGCAAATGATGACCGTGTCGCCCGAGAAGCTGCTCACCCCTGTCCTGTCGGCCTTCTGGGACGACCCGCAGTCGTGGACGCTCGACACCTACCGCCGTCATGAGGGCTACGAGGGCCTGCGCAAGGCCCTCGCGATGCCGCCGGACGACGTCATCGCGTATGTGAAGGACGCCGGACTGCGCGGCCGTGGCGGCGCCGGCTTCCCGACCGGTATGAAGTGGCAGTTCATCCCGCAGGGTGACGGCAAGCCGCACTACCTGGTCGTCAACGCCGACGAGTCGGAACCGGGTACCTGCAAGGACATCCCGCTGCTGTTCGCGAACCCGCACTCGCTCATCGAGGGCATGGTGATCGCCTGCCACGCGATCCGCTCCAACCACGCCTTCATCTATCTGCGCGGCGAGGTCGTCCCGGTGCTGCGCCGGCTGCACGAGGCGGTGCGCGAGGCGTACGAGGCCGGCTACCTCGGCAAGAACATCCAGGGCAGCGGCTTCGATCTGGAGCTGACCGTTCACGCCGGGGCCGGCGCGTACATCTGCGGCGAGGAGACGGCGCTGCTGGACTCGCTCGAAGGACGCCGCGGCCAGCCCCGGCTGCGCCCGCCGTTCCCGGCGGTCGAGGGCCTGTACGCCTGCCCGACCGTCGTCAACAACGTCGAGTCCATCGCCTCGGTGCCCGCGATCATGCAGCGCGGCAAGGACTGGTTCAAGTCGATGGGCAGCGAGAAGTCCCCGGGCTTCACGCTGTACTCGCTGTCCGGGCACGTCGTCAGCCCCGGCCAGTACGAGGCCCCGCTCGGCATCACGCTGCGCCAGCTGCTCGACATGAGCGGCGGTATCCGGCCGGGCCACCGGCTGAAGTTCTGGACCCCCGGCGGCTCGTCGACCCCGATGTTCACCGACGAGCACCTGGACGTACCGCTCGACTACGAGGGCGTGGGCGCCGCCGGCTCCATGCTCGGCACCAAGGCGCTGCAGTGCTTCGACGAGACGACGTGCGTGGTGCGGGCGGTGACGCGCTGGACGGAGTTCTACGCCCACGAGTCCTGCGGCAAGTGCACGCCGTGCCGTGAGGGCACGTACTGGCTGGTCCAGTTGCTGCGGGACATCGAGGCCGGCAAGGGCAAGCTGTCCGACCTCGACAAGCTCAACGACATCGCCGACAACATCAACGGCAAGTCCTTCTGTGCGCTCGGCGACGGCGCCGCCAGCCCGATCTTCTCCTCCCTCAAGTACTTCCGCGAGGAGTACGAGGAGCACATCGAGCGCAAGGGCTGCCCCTTCGACCCGGCCGCCTCGACCGTATGGGCCGACGCCGGAACGTCTCACCTGGAGGTGAACGCATGACAGTCACCACGTCTGCCCCCTCCGGAGGGGGAGAGGCGGCGGTTCCGCCGGAGGATCTCGTCGCCGTCACGATCGACGGCGTCGCGCTCTCGGTCCCCAAGGGGACCCTGGTGATCCGTGCGGCGGAGCTGCTGGGCATCGAGATCCCGCGGTTCTGCGACCACCCGCTCCTCGACCCGGCCGGCGCCTGCCGGCAGTGCATCGTCGAGGTCGAGGGCCAGCGCAAGCCGATGGCGTCCTGCACGATCACGTGCACCGACGGCATGGTCGTCAAGACCCATCTCACCTCGCCGGTCGCCGAGAAGGCGCAGCGCGGGGTGATGGAGCTGCTGCTCATCAACCACCCGCTGGACTGCCCGGTCTGCGACAAGGGCGGCGAGTGCCCGCTGCAGAACCAGGCGATGAGCACCGGCCAGGCGGACACCCGCTTCGAGGGCAAGAAGCGCACGTACGAGAAGCCGGTGCCGATCTCCACGCAGGTGCTGCTGGACCGGGAGCGCTGTGTGCTGTGCGCGCGCTGCACCCGGTTCTCGGAGCAGATCGCGGGCGACCCGTTCATCGAGCTCATCGAGCGCGGCGCCCTCCAGCAGGTCGGAATCGGCGACGGCGACCCGTTCGCCTCGTACTTCTCCGGCAACACCATCCAGATCTGTCCGGTGGGCGCGCTGACCTCGGCGGCGTACCGCTTCCGGTCCCGGCCGTTCGACCTGGTGTCGTCGCCGTCGGTCTGCGAGCACTGCGCGGGCGGCTGCGCGACGCGCACCGACCACCGACGCGGCAAGGTCATGCGGCGGCTGGCCGCCGACGACCCCCAGGTCAACGAGGAATGGGTGTGCGACAAGGGGCGCTTCGGCTTCCGCTACGCACAGCGCCCCGACCGCCTCAAGCACCCGCTGCTCCGTAACAAGGAGACCGGTGAGCTGGAGCCGGCGAGCTGGCCCGAGGCACTGGCGGCCGCGGCCGCCGGGATCGCGGCGGCCGGCGGCCGCACCGCGGTACTGGCCGGCGGCCGGCTGACCGTCGAGGACGCCTACGCCTACGCCAAGTTCGCGCGGGTCGCCCTCGACACCAACGACGTCGACTTCCGGGCCCGCGTGCACAGCGCCGAGGAGGCCGACTTCCTGGCCTCGCAGGTGGCGGGACGCGGCCGGGACCTGGACGGCGACGGCATCACGTACACGACGCTGGAGAAGGCGCCGGCCGTCCTGCTCGTCGGTCTCGAGGCCGAGGAGGAGGCTCCGGGGATCTTCCTCCGGCTTCGCAAAGCGAACCAGAAGCGGCGCCAGCGGACCTTCGCACTGGCGCCGTTCGCGACCCGTGGCCTGACGAAGGCGGGCGGCACGCTGCTGCCCGCCGCACCCGGCACCGAGCCCGAGTGGCTGGACGCGCTCGCCGGCGGTGTCGGTCTCGACGAGGCGGGCGAGAAGGCCGCCGAGGCGCTGCGTGCCGAAGGGTCGGTGATCCTGGTCGGCGAACGGCTGGCCGCCGTACCCGGCGCGCTGACCGCGGCGATCCGCTTCGCCACGGCGAGCGGCGCGAAGCTCGCGTGGATCCCGCGCCGCGCGGGTGAGCGCGGAGCGGTCGAGGCGGGCGCGCTGCCGGGGCTGCTGCCCGGTGGCCGGCCGGTCACCGACCCGCGGGCCCGCGACGAGGTCGCCCGGGTCTGGGGACTGGCCGAACTCCCGCACCGCTTCGGGCGCGACACCGGCCAGATCGTCGAGGCGGCCGCGAGCGGCGAGCTGGCGGCGCTGGTCGTCGGCGGCGTCGAGGTCGCGGACCTGCCGGACCCGGCCCGCGCCCGGCTCGCGCTGGACGCGGTCGGCTTCGTCGTCAGCCTGGAACTGCGGCCCTCCGAGGTCACCGACCGGGCGGATGTCGTCCTGCCGGTGGCCGCGGTCGCCGAGAAGGCCGGCACCTTCCTCAACTGGGAGGGCAGGGCTCGGCTGTTCGACGCGGCCATCAAGCCGGACCAGGTCGTCAACCGGCACCAGCTGCCGGACGCCCGGGTCCTGACGATGCTCGCCGACGCGCTCGGCGTCAGCCTCGGACTGGGCGACGTCCGCGCCGCCCGCACCGAACTGAACCGGCTCTCCCCCTGGGACGGGCCGCACGCCTCCCAGCCGCTGGAGACGTCCCGGACGCTGCCCGTGCCCGCCGCGGGCGAGGCGGTGCTCGCCGGGCACCGGCTGCTGCTCGACCAGGGCAAGCTCCAGGAGGGCGACGACGCGCTGGCCGGCACCCGGCACGAGGCGGTGGTGCGGCTGTCGGCCGCGACCGCCGCGGAGGCCGGGCTCGCCAACGGCGACCTCACCGAGGTCTCCGGGCCCGCCGGTTCGGTACGGCTGCCGCTGCGCATCACTCCGATGCCCGACCGGGTGGTGTGGCTGCCGCTGAACTCCACGGGCGGGGGCGTCGCCAGCGATACCGGCGCGCTGCCCGGCCAGGTCGTCAAGGTCGGCGCCGCTGCCACGGAGGTGGCCCAGTGAACAACCTCTCCGCCGAAGATCTGTCGATGTTCGGCACCGATCCGTGGTGGCTGATCCTCCTCAAGGCGGTCTTCTGCTTCGCCTTCGCCATGCTGACCGTGCTGTTCTCGATCGTCTGGGAGCGCAAGGTCGTGGCGTGGATGCAGCTGCGCATCGGCCCCAACCGGCACGGCCCGTGGGGCATGCTCCAGTCGCTCGCCGACGGCATCAAGCTGATGCTGAAGGAAGACATCATCGTCAAGCGCGCGGACAAGGTGGTGTACATCCTCGCGCCGATCGTCGCGGCGATCCCCGCCTTCATGTCCTTCGCGGTGATCCCCTTCGGCCCGGCCGACAACGAGGTGTCGATCTTCGGCACCCGCACCGCGCTGCAGCTCACCGATCTCCCGATCGGCGTCCTGTACATCCTGGCCACCGCGTCCGTCGGCATCTACGGCATCGTGCTCGCGGGCTGGTCCTCCGGCTCGACGTACCCGCTGCTCGGCGGATTGCGCGCCTCGGCCCAGATGATCTCCTACGAGATCGCGATGGGGCTGTCCTTCGCGGCGGTCTTCCTCTACTCCGGGTCGATGTCCACCTCGGCGATCGTCGAGGCGCAGCACGACCGCTGGTTCGCGGTGCTGCTGCCGGTCTCGCTGCTGATCTACATCGTGGCGATGGTCGGTGAGACCAACCGCGCACCGTTCGACATGCCGGAGTCGGAGGGCGACCTGGTCGGCGGCTTCAACACCGAGTACTCGTCGATCAAGTTCGCGCTCTTCATGCTCGCCGAGTACGTGAACATGGTGACGGTCTCGGCGGTGGCGACCACCCTCTTCCTGGGCGGCTGGCGGGCCCCGTGGCCGATCAGCACCTTCTGGGAGGGCGCGAACCACGGCTGGTGGCCGATGCTCTGGTTCACGGTCAAGGTCCAGCTGCTGCTGTTCTTCTTCATCTGGCTGCGCGGCACGCTGCCGCGGGTGCGTTACGACCAGTTCATGAAGCTGGGCTGGAAGGTCCTCATCCCGGTCTCGATGGTCTGGCTGATGCTGGTCGCGACCGTCCGGGCGATGCGGAACGAGAACTACGGCCTGCGCGACATCGTGCTGTACGTCGGCGGGGCCGTCGTCGGCCTGCTGCTGATCTCCCTCGTGGTCGATGTGTTCCGCGACCGCGGGCGGAAGAAGGACGAGGCGGAAGCCGCCGCGGCACCGCCGGAACCGTTCGATCCGATGGCGGGCGGCTTCCCCGTACCGCCGTTGCCGGGGCAGACGCTGCCACCGGTGCCGCGCCGTCGCAGCCGCAGCCTTGGCGAGCCGCAGCTCGTCGGTGCCCCGGACACCCCGGACAATGACAAGGAGGCCGACGATGCCTGAGTTCCTGGGCCCGGTCGCGGGCTTCGGCGTGACCTTCAAGGCCATGTTCAAGAAGCGGCTGACCGAGCAGTACCCCGAGGAGAAGAAGCCGACCGCGCCGCGCTTCCACGGCCGGCACCAGCTCAACCGGCACCCGGACGGGCTGGAGAAGTGCGTCGGCTGCGAACTGTGCGCCTGGGCCTGCCCGGCCGACGCGATCTACGTGGAGGGCGCGGACAACACCGAGGAGGAGCGCTACTCCCCGGGTGAGCGCTACGGCCGCGTCTACCAGATCAACTACGCCCGCTGCATCCTGTGCGGGCTGTGCATCGAGGCGTGCCCCACCCGGGCGCTGACGATGACCAACGAGTACGAACTCGCCGACAGCAGCCGTGAGTCGCTGATCTTCACCAAGGAGCAGCTGCTCGCCGGCCTGGAGGAGGGCATGGTCGAGGCACCGCACTCGATCTTCCCCGGCACCGACGAGCAGGACTACTACCGGGGACTGGTCAGTGAGGCCGCGCCCGGCACCGTCACCCAGGAGCGCACTCCTGCGGAGAAGGAGGTGGAGGCGTGAGCACGTTCGCCGCCGCCGCTTCCACCACCTCGACGGGTGAGGCGTTCCAGTTCTGGGTGCTCGCCGTCGTCGCCGTGCTGGGTGCGCTGGGCACCGTACTGAGCAAGAAGACGGTGCACAGCGCGCTCTGTCTGGCCGGGACCATGATCATCCTGGCTGTCTTCTACCTGGCGCAGGGCGCGTACTTCCTCGGGGTCGTCCAGATCGTCGTCTACACCGGCGCGATCATGATGCTCTTCCTCTTCGTCGTCATGCTGGTCGGCATCACCGCCGCCGACTCGCTGAAGGAGACGCTGAAGGGCCAGCGCTGGCTGGCCGCGGGATGCGGTCTCGGCTTCGGGATCCTGCTGATCGCGGGCATCGGCAACGCCTCGCTCGACACCTTCGCCGGCCTCGGCCAGGCGAACGCGGGCGGCAACGTCGAGGGCCTGGCGCGGCTCATCTTCACCAAGTACGTCTGGGCCTTCGAGATCACCGGCGCGCTGCTGATCACGGCGGTCGTCGGCGCGATGGTGCTGACGCACCGCGAGCGGACCGAGGAGCGCAGCACGCAGCGCGAGCTGTCGATCGCGCGGGTCCGCGCGGGCACCCAGGTGCCGCCGCTGCCCGCACCCGGCGTCTACGCCCGGCACAACGCGGTGGACGTCCCCGGCCTGCTGCCGGACGGCACCACCTCGGACCTGTCGGTCAGCGCCACGCTGCGGGACCGCGGCCAGATCCGTGATGTGTCGAACGAGGCCCTGGCCGATCTCGCCGAGCTGGAACAGCGCTCGGAGAGCTGGCTGGAACGGTCCGCGCCCGAGGTCACAGCGCCAGAGGAGGCGAGCAAGTGAATCCGGTCAACTACCTGTACCTGGCCGCGCTGCTGTTCACCATCGGCGCCGCCGGGGTGCTGATCCGGCGCAACGCGATCATCGTCTTCATGTGCGTCGAGCTGATGCTGAACGCCTGCAACCTGGCGTTCGTCACCTTCTCCCGGATGCACGGCAACCTCGACGGCCAGATCATCGCCTTCTTCACGATGGTGGTCGCCGCCGCCGAGGTCGTGGTCGGGCTCGCGATCATCGTGACGATGTTCCGCTCCCGGCACTCGGCCTCGGTCGACGACGCCAATCTGATGAAGCTGTAAGGGGTAGCGACAGTGGAGAACCTCATCGGATTGCTCGTCGCGGTACCGCTGCTCGGCGCGGCGATCCTGCTGACCGGCGGCCGCCGGCTGGACCGTATCGGCCACTGGCTCGGCACGATCCTCGCGGCGGTGTCCTTCGGTATCGGCGCCGTGCTCTTCTTCGACATGCTCGGCAAGAGCGGCGAAGACCGCGCGATGTACTCGCACCTGTTCAGCTGGGTGCCGGTCGGCGGCTTCCAGGCCGACATCGGCTTCCAGCTCGACCAGTTGTCGATGACCTTCGTGCTGCTGATCAGCGGTGTGGGCACGTTGATCCACATCTACTCGATCGGGTACATGGAGCACGACGAGCGGCGCCGCCGCTTCTTCGGCTATCTCAACCTGTTCGTGGCGGCGATGCTGCTGCTGGTCATCGCGGACAACTACTTCCTGCTGTACGTCGGCTGGGAGGGCGTCGGCCTCGCCTCGTACCTGCTGATCGGCTTCTGGCAGAACAAGCCGAGCGCGGCCACGGCGGCGAAGAAGGCGTTCCTCGTCAACCGTGTCGGTGACGTCGGTCTGTCCATCGCGATCATGCTGATGTTCACGACCTTCGGGACGTTCAGCTTCCAGCCGGTGCTGGCGCACGCGGGCGACGCGAGCGAGGGCAAGCTGACGGCCATCGGCCTGATGCTGCTGCTCGCCGCGTGCGGCAAGTCCGCCCAGGTGCCGCTGCAGTCCTGGCTCGGCGACGCGATGGAGGGCCCGACCCCGGTCTCGGCCCTGATCCACGCGGCGACGATGGTGACGGCGGGCGTGTATCTCATCACCCGGTCCGGCGCGATCTTCAACGGTGCCCCGGACGCGCAGGTAGCGGTGGTCACGGTCGGCGCGGTCACGCTGCTGTTCGGTGCGATCGTCGGTTGCGCGAAGGACGACATCAAGAAGGCCCTGGCGGGCTCGACGATGTCGCAGATCGGCTACATGATCATGGCGGCCGGGCTCGGCCCGATCGGCTATGTCTTCGCGATCATGCACTTGGTCACCCACGGCTTCTTCAAGGCCGGGCTCTTCCTCGGCGCCGGATCGGTCATGCACGGCATGAACGACGAGGTCGACATGCGGAAGTACGGGGGCCTGCGCACGTACATGCCGGTCACGTTCATCACGTTCGGCCTCGGCTATCTGGCGATCATCGGCTTCCCGGGTCTGTCCGGCTTCTTCTCCAAGGACAAGATCATCGAGGCGGCCTTCGCCAAGGGCGGCACCGAGGGCTGGATCCTCGGCGGCGCGGCCCTGCTGGGTGCCGCGATCACCGCGTTCTACATGACGCGCGTGATGCTGATGACGTTCTTCGGCGAGAAGCGCTGGGAGGCCGACGCGGAAGGCCACGAGCCGCACCCGCACGAGTCGCCCAAGTCGATGACCATCCCGATGATCGTGCTGGCCTTCGGCTCGGTCTTCGCGGGCGGGCTGTTCAGTCTGAACAGCTCCTTCCTGAAGTGGCTGGAGCCGGTCACCGGACACGAGGAGGGGCACTCGCCCCTCAGCGCCACGACGGTGACGGCCGGCACGATGGTCGTGCTGGTCATCGGGGTCGCGCTGGCCTGGCTGATGTACGGGCGCAGGGCCGTACCGGCCGTCGCTCCGCGCGGCTCGCTGCTGACCCGCGCCGCCCGGCGCGATCTGCTCCAGGACGACTTCAACCACGTCGTGCTGGTCCGGGGCGGCGAACACCTCACCCGCAGCCTGGTCTACCTGGACCACTCCCTGGTGGACGGTGCGGTCAACGGCACCGCCGCCGGGGTCGGCGGCCTCTCCGGCCGCATGCGCAAGCTGCAGAACGGCTACGTCCGCTCGTACGCGGTGTCGATGCTGGGTGGCACGGCGGTCCTGATCGCCGCGACTCTCCTGATGAGGGCGGTCTGATAACTCATGTCCTTTCCCCTCCTTACCGTCACGGCCGCCCTTCCGGCGGTCGGCGCGATCGCCACCGCCGCCGTACCGGCCGCGAAGCGCACCGTCGCCAAGTGGTCGGCGCTGGGCTTCTCGGTCGCGACGTTCGTACTGGCCGTGATCGTCCTCGTCCGGTTCGAACCGGGCGGTGAGCGCTACCAGCTCACCGAGTCCCACGCGTGGATCAAGGACTTCGGGGTCCGCTACGAACTCGGCGTGGACGGCATCGGCGTTTCGCTGGTCGCGCTGACCGCGCTCCTGATCCCGTTCATCATCGCGGCGGGCTGGCACGACGCCGACCCCCTCGAAGACAAGAACCCCAACCGCCGCTGGCGGCCCACCCAGGGCTTCTTCGCCCTGATCCTGGCCGTCGAGGCGATGGTGGTGGTCTCGTTCGAGGCCACCGACGTCTTCCTCTTCTACATCTTCTTCGAAGCCATGCTCATCCCGATGTACTTCCTCATCGGCGGCTTCGGGGACCAGGCGCACGAGCACGGCGACGACGAGGCGGCCAAGCAGCGCTCGTACGCCGCCGTGAAGTTCCTGCTCTACAACCTGGTCGGCGGCCTCGTCATGCTGGCCGCCGTCATCGGGCTGTACGCGGCCAGTGCCGACCAGCTCGGGCACGGCACGTTCTCGCTCCAGGAGATCCTCCAGGCGCGCGCGGCCGGCAAGTTCGACCTGGCCTCCTCCACCGAGCGGTGGCTCTTCCTCGGCTTCTTCTTCGCCTTCGCGGTGAAGGCGCCGCTGTGGCCGCTGCACACCTGGCTGCCGAACGCGATGGGGGAGTCGACCGCGCCGGTCGCGGTGCTCATCACCGCGGTCGTCGACAAGGTCGGCACCTTCGCGATGCTGCGCTACTGCCTCCAGCTCTTCCCGGAGGCCAGCAAGTGGGCGACGCCGGTGATCCTGGTGCTCGCGGTGATCAGCATCATCTACGGTGCCCTGCTGGCCGTCGGCCAGCGCGACATCAAGCGGCTGATCGCCTACGCGTCCATCTCGCACTTCGGCTTCATCATCATGGGCATCTTCGCGATGACCACCCAGGGACAGAGCGGCGCCGCGCTCTACATGGTCAACCACGGGATCTCGACCGCCGCGCTGCTGCTGGTGGCCGGCTTCCTGATCAGCCGGCGCGGCTCGCGGCTCATCGCCGACTTCGGCGGTGTGCAGAAGGTGGCGCCGGTGCTCGCGGGCACCTTCCTGATCGGCGGACTGGCGACGCTGTCGCTGCCGGGGCTCGCCCCGTTCGTCTCCGAGTTCCTGGTGCTCGTCGGCACGTTCAGCCGCTACCCGGCGCTCGGCATCATCGCGACCGTCGGCATCGTGCTCGCCGCGCTCTACGTCCTCGTCCTGTACCAGCGGACGATGACCGGGCCGGTGAAGGCGGGCGTCGAGGGGATGAAGGACCTCAAGGTCCGTGAGATCGCCGTGGTGGCTCCGCTGATCGCGCTGCTGCTCTTCCTCGGCGTGTACCCGAAGCCGCTCACGGACATCGTCAATCCGGCGGTCGGCCAGACGCTCTCCGACGTGCACAAGACCGACCCCAAGCCCGCGCTGGAGGCGACCAAGTGAGCGGAACAGCCGTCCACAGCCTGTGGACAATGGCGGCCCCCGCCGCAGACAAGATCCCCGCCCCGAAGATCGAGTACACCCAGCTGTCGCCGGTCCTGATCGTCTTCGGGGCAGCCGTCGTCGGGATCCTCGTCGAGGCGTTCCTGCCCCGTAAGTCCCGCTACCTGGGACAGATCGCGGTCAGCGTCATCGGCCTCGCCGCCGCCTTCGCCGCCGTGGTGGCGCTGGCGGCCAGGGGCTACGGCACCACCAAGGCGCATGTCGCGGCCATGGGAGCCGTCGCCGTCGACGGCCCCGCGCTCTTCCTGCAGGGCACGATCCTGCTGGTCGGGCTGGTCGCGGTGTTCACCTTCGCGGAACGCCGGCTCGACCCGAAGGCGCACGGTCGCAAGGTCGACTCCTTCGCCGCCCAGGGCTCCGCCGTTCCCGGCGGCGACGCCGAGAAGGCCGCGGTCAAGGCCGGGTTCACCACCACCGAGGTCTTCCCGCTGCTGCTCTTCGCGGTCGGCGGCATGCTGATCTTCCCGGCCGCGTCCGACCTGCTGACGCTCTTCGTCGCGCTCGAGGTCTTCTCGCTGCCGCTGTACCTGCTCTGCGCGCTGGCCCGCCGCCGGCGCTTCATGTCGCAGGAAGCCGCGATGAAGTACTTCCTGCTGGGAGCCTTCTCGTCGGCCTTCCTGCTGTTCGGCATCGCGCTGCTCTACGGCTACGCGGGCACCGTCTCGTACTCCGGCATCGCCGCCGTCGTCGACGGCACCGCCAAGATGACCCCGGCGCTCGCCGCCACCACCGGCAACGACGCGCTGCTGCTCATCGGCACCGCGATGGTCGCGATGGGGCTGCTGTTCAAGGTCGGCGCCGTGCCGTTCCACATGTGGACCCCGGACGTCTATCAGGGCGCCCCGACCCCGGTGACCGGCTTCATGGCCGCCGCCACCAAGGTCGCCGCCTTCGGCGCGCTGCTGCGGCTGCTGTACGTGGTCCTGCCGGGCATGCGCTGGGACTGGCGGCCGGTGATGTGGGGCGTCGCGATCCTGACGATGCTGGTCGGCGCGATCGTCGCCGTCACCCAGACCGATGTGAAGCGACTGCTGGCGTACTCGTCGATCGCGCACGCCGGGTTCATCCTCGCGGGTGTCATCGCCACCACGCCGGACGGCGTCTCGTCGGTGCTCTTCTACCTCGCGGCGTACTCCTTCGTGACGCTCGGCGCCTTCGCCGTCGTCACCCTGGTCCGCGACGCGGGCGGCGAAGCCACCCACCTGTCCCACTGGGCCGGCCTCGGCCGCCGCTCGCCGCTGGTCGCGGCGGTCTTCGCGGTGTTCCTGCTGGCCTTCGCGGGCATCCCGCTGACCTCCGGCTTCGCCGGAAAGTTCGCGGTCTTCAAGGCGGCGGCCCAGGGCGGCGCGATGCCGCTGGTCATCGTGGGTGTGCTCTCCTCGGCCATCGCCGCGTTCTTCTACATCCGCGTGATCGTGCTGATGTTCTTCAGCGAACCGAAGCCCGACGGCCCCACCGTCGCCGTCCCGAGCGCCTGGACCTCCACGGCCATCGGCATCGGCGTGGCGGTGACGCTCGCGCTGGGCGTCATGCCGCAGTACTTCCTGGACCTCGCCGACAAGGCGGGCGTCTTCGTCCGCTGAACAACGACACCACGGGAACGGCCGTCGAACGCTTCAGGCGTTCGGCGGCCGTTCCTCGTTTCAGCCCGCCGTGCGCGGGATGCGGCGGTTCCAGGTGCGGTGGAAGACGGTCTCGTCGCCGGAGTGGCAGGTGACCTCGTTGAAGGTGACGAAGTGCGTCGCGTCCGCCTGGATCTCGGATCTGGTGTCGACGCTGACGTCCCAGCCGAGGTCCGGGCGGCGCAGCCGGACGTGCCACAGGGAGCGGGTGGCGGCGGAGAGCGGGTCACCGGACTCGATGCGGTAGGTCTCCAGGGCGTCCTCGGTGAATTCGAGGCCGTCGGGGTAGATCCGGGTACCGCCGTGGCGCGGGTCGACGTCCAGCTGCCAGGCACCGGTCGCGACATCGCGGGTGACGAGCCGTTCGGGGCGCGGCTCGGGTGCGCCGGGGAAGATCACGGGGAGCGGTGGAGCCTGTTCCGGTTCCTCGAAGTACAGCGGGATCGCGGACGGCGACGGGGCGCGGACCGGCAGGTCGAGGGCGCTGTCGGCAGCCTCGATGGTGAAGCCGGAGGCGTGCTCGGGCTGCGGGTGCGGCCAGATCCACGGCCAGTAGGCGGAGGACAGGGCGAGCCGGATGCGGTGGCCGTGCGGGAACGCGTGGCCGATGCCGTTGAGCTCGAACGCGATGTCCTCGGTGTGGCCCGGGGTCCACTCCACCGCCCGGTCCCGGCCGTGCCGCGCCAGCAGGTTGAGGGCGCCACGGGTGACGAGCGTGGAGGAGCCGTCCGGGGCCACGTCGCAGACCCGGGCGATGACCTGGCCGCGCGGCGCGTCGCAGCGCAGCCGCAGCCGGACCCGGGGGCGGCCGAGGACCTCGACACGGTCGGTGAGCGGCGCGGAGTCGAAGCAGACCGAGCGGCCGTCCTCCTCGCGCTGCTCCGGCGGCAGGTCGGCGTCGTTGCCGAACGGGAAGAAGCGGCCGGCGTCGATCCCGGTGTGCTGCGGGGAGTCGACCCGCACCGGGCCGCCGGGCAGCGCGTACGGGGTGTAGGTGACGGCGGGCGACGGCCAGCTGTCCTCGCCGACCCAGCGGCCCGGCAGTTCGTCGTAGACCGTGGCCGGCGGGTGCGACTCGCTGATCCAGGCGCGCAGCAGGGGATCGTCCATCACCCCCGTGGCCTTGTCCTTCAGCCAGTGGTCCCACCAGCGCAGTGTCTCCTGGAGGAAGCCGATGGCGGGCCCGGGCGGCCGCCCCCGGTCGGGGTACTGGTGGGACCAGGGGCCGATCAACCCGCGGACGGGTGCGTCCAGATGTTCGACAAGGCGCAGCACGGTGTCCCGGTACGGGTCGTGCCAGCCGCCGACGGTGAGGACGGCCGCCTTGACGGCGGAGTAGTCCTCGCACACGCTGCCGTGCTGCCAGTACGCGTCACGGCTCTGGTGGCCGAGCCACGTATGGATGAACGGATCGACGGCTTCGAGCCGTTCGAGCCACATCTGCCGCCAGCTGTCGCCGACCGCCGTGGGATCGGGCGGCCGGCAGACGAAGGCGAGCATCGTCGCGGCCCAGGCGTGCATGTCGACGGCGAGGACCGAGCCGCCCATGTAGTGCACATCGTTGTCGTAGCGGTCGTCGGTGGAGCAGACGGTGACGACGGCCTGGAGGGCCGGTGGCGCGAGCGCGGCGATCTGCAGGCTGTTGAAGCCGCCCCAGGAGATGCCGAACATTCCGACCCGGCCGGTGCACCAGGACTGCGCGGCCAGCCATTCGACGACCGCGACGCCGTCCGCGAGCTCCGCGGCGTCGTACTCGTCGCCCGGCAGCCCCTCGGAGTTGCCGTGGCCCCGTACATCCACCCGCACGGAGGCGTAGCCGTGACCCGCGTACCAGGGGTGCCGCTGCGAATCGCGCGGCGCCGTCCAGTCGTACAGCCGGTACGGGAGGTACTCCAGCAGCGCGGGCACCGGTTCGTCGGCGTACGGCCGCCAGATGCGCGCGTACAGCCGGGTGCCGTCGGGCAGCGGGATCCGGACGTCCTCGACGAAGGTCGTGTAGGGGAAATCGGTACGGATGCGCATCGGCGGGGCTCCCTTCGACGTCGGCGGCGGATCGGTGGACGGGGTCGGTGTGCGGGTCAGCGGGCGGTTTCCGTGGGACGGGGTGCCTCGTGCGGCGCAGCCAGGGCGAGATAGGCCTCCCGATCGGTCGGAATAAATGGCATCAATACGGATCATATGAGGCAAGATCCCGAACGGCCTGATGTGTATGACCTGTCCCGGCCATATAGGGGCGATGCCCCGGCAAAGATCGAGAGGGGACCGGCTACGCTGCCCGTGTAAGCAGTGCCACCCCTCAGACGCCATCTCAGCGAATGGAGTACCCCTCGTGAACGTCGTCGGGCCGTTCGGGTTGAGCGTGCGGGACGAGGCTCTCGAAGCCGACGTCCGGGCCGGGCTGTTTGCCGTGGAGGAGGGCCTCCTGGAGGCCACCAAGAGCGACGTCCCCTTCATCACCGGCGCCGCGCGCCATCTGGCCCGTGCGGGGGGCAAGCGGTTCCGGCCGCTGCTGGTCATGCTGGGCGCCCAGTTCGGCGACCCGAACGCGCCGGGCATCGTGCCGGCCGCGGTGGTCGTGGAGCTCACCCACCTCGCGACGCTCTACCACGACGACGTCATGGACGAGGCGGACGTACGCCGCGGCGTCCCCAGTGCCAACGCCCGCTGGGACAACTCGGTGGCCGTTCTCACCGGGGACTTCCTGTTCGCCCGCGCCTCGCACATACTGGCCGACCTCGGCCCCGAGGCCGTCCGCGTCCAGGCCGAGGCCTTCGAGCGGCTGGTGACCGGCCAGATCCTGGAGACCGCGGGACCGGCCGACGACCGCGACCCGATCGACCACTACCTCGACGTGATCGGCGGGAAGACCGGCTCGCTCATCGCCGTCTCCTGCCGCTTCGGGGCCATGATGTCCGGCGCGGACGAGTCGGTCGTCGACATCCTCACCCAGTACGGCGAGCGCATCGGCACCGCCTTCCAGCTCGCCGACGACGTCCTCGACATCGCCAGCGACAGCCACGAGTCGGGCAAGACCCCCGGCACCGACCTGCGCGAAGGCATCCCCACCCTCCCGGTGCTGCATCTGCGCACCCGGGTCGCCGCGGCCAACGGCTCGGCCTCCCCGGCCGACCGCCACCTCGTCGACCTCCTCGCGGGCGACCTCACCGACGACCACCGGCACGCCGAGGCACTGCGCCTGCTGCGCGCCCACCCGGCGCTGGAGCAGGCCCGCCGCGACACCGTCCGGTACGCCGACGAAGCCCGCGCCACCCTCGCCCCGCTCCCGGACTGTGCCGCGAAGCAGGCCCTGGAGGGCCTGTGCGACGCGGTGGTGTACCGCGCGGGCTGACCCCCGCCCTCGCTTCAGCCGCGGACACCCGAACGGCCGTCGAACGCCTGAGGCGCTCGACGGCCGTTCTCGCACCGGCCCCGCGAGGGGATCTCACGCCTTGACGTCCACCAGCGTTCTGCCGTCCAGGGTCCGCACCTCGTAGTGGTCGACCTCGTTCGGCTGCATGGCCGCGCCGCCGTGCATGTAGAGCGGGGTGCGCGCGGTTTCGTGCGGGCTGTCGGGGATGCCGTATCCCCAGGGGCCGACCGCCCAGGTGGTGACGGTCTGCTGGTCGCCGTTCTTGCCGACGGCGACGAGGCTGCAGCGCAGCGGGCCCTTCACGTTGCCGAGTTGGAGGACGACGTGGCTGCCCCAGGCCTTCTTCTCGACGCCGATCGTGGCGCTGACCTTGGTGGCGGGGTCGGTGCCGGAGACCTTGGCGGAGGCCGGTATCAGGTTGAAGGCGTCCTCGGCGGGCCCGCCGTGGGCATGTTCGGCGACCGCCGAGGTCCTGTCGCCGGAGGTGGCCTGGACGGCGATCAGCGGGCCGCCGATGATCAGGACGGCGGCGGCCGCGACCAGGAACATCCGGCGGCGCCGCGTCCTGGCGCGGACCTCGGCGACCTCGTCGAGCAGCCGGCCCAGCAGGGCGTCGTCGGTACTGCCGGGAACGGGAAGGAACGCGCCGGGGCCGGGGGTCGCCGCCGCGTACTCGGCGAGCAGGGGTTCGAGGCCCGCGAGCGAGTCGAGTTCCGCCATGCAGAGCTCGCAGCCGGCCAGATGTGTCTCGAACCGGGTGGCGTCCGCGTCGTCGAGGAGCCCGAGGGCGTACGCCCCCACGTCCGCGTGCTGCTCCTGCGGCGACGTCATGATGTCGTCACTCCTCGTTCCTCGAGCGCCAGTTTGAGCGAGCGCAGCGCGTAGAAGATCCTCGACCGCACTGTTCCGGCGGGTATGCCGAGCACCGCGGCGGCGTCCTCGACGGTGCGCCCCCGCAGATAGGTCTCGGCGAGCACCTGCCGGTGGGCGGCCGTCAGATCGGCCATCGCGTCGGAGATGGTCATGAACCGGAGCACCTTGTCCATCTCGTCCTGGGCAGGCAGCAGCTCCAGGGGGCCGGGATCGACCTCCTGGGGGCGGGCCTGCCGGCTGCGATGGCCGTCGATGACCAGCCGGCGCGCCACCGTCACCAGCCAGGGACGGACGGATCCGGTGGCGCGCTCCAACTGGTCGCTGTTGCGCCAGGCGCGCAACAGCGTTTCCTGCACGACGTCCTCGGCCCGGTGCCGGTCCCCCGCGACCAGCCGCAGTACATAGGCGAGCAGGGGTCCTGCGTGCTCCTTGTAGAGCGTCCGCATCAGCTCTTCGCTCGGTTCCGTGGCCACGGGCGAATCCTTCCGCACCCGATCCTCCAGGTCGAGACCGTCTGGGGATTGATCAACAGCGGATGAGTATCCGGATCAGTATCCGGAGGTGTCGCCGCCGGTGCTCATGCCGGCGCTGCTCGCCGCCTTCTTGCCCTGCGGGCTGCTCACGAACCACGTCCCGCCGACCCCCTGACCGAGGGTGTCGCCGGCCTTGGTGTCCTTGGCGAAGCGGTAGAGCGGCCAGCCGCCGAGGGTGAGCTGCTTGCTGCCGTCGGCGCGGGTGACGGTGGAGACCAGGCTCTTGTCGATGCCGGTCACGGTCACGCTGTCCTTGGCGAGGGCCGGCGGCCACTTCACGGCGCAGTCGCCCGAGCAGTTCGACGCCGACGGGTGCGCGGTGTCCTTGTCGAAGCGGTAGAGCGTGCGGCCCTGGTCGTCGGTGACCATCGCGGCGAAGGACGGGGTCTTCGCGGCGATCAGGGCGCCGGTGGGCGCGGGCTGCTGCGCTGCGGGCTTGCCCGCGGGCTGCTGCGAGCCCGGCTGCGAGGTGGCCGGCGGCGTCGAGGGCTGGTCCTGCGCACCCGACGCGTCGGAGTCCGTCGGGCCGCAGGCGGTGACGGCGAGCGCGAGAACCGCGATTCCGGAAGCGGCGAAGAGACGGATACGGCTGGTGCGAATGGACTTGGACATGGCGGTTCCCCCTGGTGGCAGTGCGTGGATGCTGCGACGTTCGCCTCCATCCATACGCAGCGGCCGCGCCCGCCCACTCAACGATCCGCGAAAAAAGTTTTGGGAGATTCGCTCAACAACCCATCCTGGCCCGGCGATTGTGCGGTATACGCAAACGGCTCCCGTCCGACTCAACGCCGGAGCCGTGATTCTCACCGCACTTCCGCGTTGAGCGACGGCCGCCGGAGGGCGCGTATGAACCCCTGAGACGCCGGGGCGTGGGGCACCGGCCACAGGGGAGGACTTTTCATGAACGGCATCAGGAACCGCATCGGGAACCGTCGCACCGCGATCGCGCTCGCCGTCACCGCCGCCGCGGTCGCGGGCGGCGTCTCGCTGGCCGTGCTGCCCGCCTCCGCGGACGGCAACGCGGCCGGGAACGGGAACGCGGGCCACGACATGAGCTCCATGGCGTCGATGGCGATGCCCGGGTCGGCCGGATGGGGCGACGACAGCATCAGCACGCAGAGCGGCAGCGGCGGGAGCAGCGGCGGTGCCGACCGCGGCAAGGCCGTCTACTTCGTGGCGAGTCTGACCGGTGCCAACGAGGTGCCGGTGGCGAACGGCCCCGCGGTCGGCGACAAGGACGGCAAGGCCGTGGAGTTCCTGAAGATCCAGGGCAACCAGGTCTCGTTCGCCATGAAGTGGAAGGGCATCGCCCCGCCCACCGCCGCGCACATCCATCAGGGCGCCGCCGGTAGCAACGGCGGTGTGAAGATCCCGTTCTTCGCCGAGAAGCTGCCCGGCAGCGTCTACTCGGTGACCGGCTCGGTCACCGTCGACGACGCGAAGCTCCTCTCCGACCTGCGGACGAACCCGGGCGGCTTCTACGCCAATCTGCACACCGCCGAGTTCCCGGGAGGTGCGGTCCGCGGCCAGCTGCACGCGCTCAGCTCGTCGATCGACTTCTCCAAGGCGCTCTCCGACCTGCAGGCTTCCGTGGTCAAGGGCCAGCAGATCTACGCGTGCACCAAGCAGCCGGGTGGCGGGTACGCGTTCACCCAGGACAACGTGAAGGCGCACCTCGGCGCCGGTATCGAACACTCCTTCGTGCGGCCCGCGGCCGGTCCGCCGCAGTGGATCGCCCCCGACGGCAGCGCGGTCACCGGCGCGGTCCTGACCAGGACGCCGAACGGCCAGGGCAACATCCCCGAGCTGGACCTGCGGGCCACCCAGTCGGGCAAGCGGGACGGCGTGCTCGCCGGCACCCAGGAGATCCTGCGGCTCAACACGGCCGGCGGCGTGGCCCCGGCCGGCAGCTGCGACCCGTACAAGACCCCCAGGGTCGGGGTGGACTACCGCGCCGACTACCTCTTCATCGGCAAGTGAGGGTTGCCCCTGAGCTCCTGGGCGCCGGAGGGCCGGCCGAACCCGGCTGAACGGGTGCGAATGCCTCCGAACGGGGCCCCCGCCGGGCTCTCCGGTACCTCCGGGCGTTCCACCGACCCGTGTACGCCCTCGGGGTTCGTCATCCCGGGGGCGTACACAGGGTTGCTCCCGGCGGCTGATGTGCTGGGGCTTCCGGTTTGGTGGGATTGGTATCACCACCTCAGGGGCGGATCGGGTGACAATGGACCCGAGAGGTGGACGAGTGCACGGCATCGTGGCCGCCGCTGACGACGGAGGTAGGAACGCAATGGCACGGATCCAACCGACGCAGGTCCCGGAAGCGGGAGACACCGGAGGCACCGGGGGAGAGGGCAGAGGTCCAGGTCGCCGCAAGGCGATGCGGTACGCGGTCCCTGTCGCGGTGGCGGGGGTGGCGGCGGCGACCATCAGCCTCGTCCCGGCTCTCGCCGACTCCGGTAACCCCGATCTGCCGAAGATCACGGCAGAGCAGTTGCTGACGAAGATAGCCGCGTCCGACACCCAGACGGTCTCGGGCTCGGTCAAGATCACCACAGACCTCGGACTGCCGTCCTTCCTCGGCGGCGCCACCGGCGGCGGCAGCCCCTTCGGCGGTGCGGGCGGGGACGACAGCGGCAAGGGCCGCAAGGGCAGCGGTTCCGCCGCCGACCCCAAGGCGCAGCTCACCCAGCTGCTGGCCGGCAGCCACACGCTGCACATCGCGGCCGACGGACCGGACAAGCAGCGCGTCTCGATCATCGAGAAGGCCGCCGAGTACAGCGTCATCCACAACGGTGACCAGGTCTGGGCGTACGACAGTTCGTCCAACCAGGCGTACCACTCGACGCTGCCGAAGTCCGCGGGCAAGGCCGGCACCGATCACGCCAAGCAGCTGCCCGACGACTTCCCGAGCACCCCGCAGGCCGCGGCCCAGCAGGCGCTCAAGGCGGCGGGCCCCCACACGTCCGTCTCCGTCGACGGCACGGCGAAGGTCGCCGGGCGCAACGCCTACCAGCTTCTCGTCCAGCCCAAGGGCGGCGACTCCACGGTCGGCACGATCCGTGTCGCGGTGGACGCGTCGACCGGGGTGCCGCTGAAGTTCACGCTGACGCCGAAGACCGGTGGCAAGGCCGCGATCGACATCGGCTTCACCAAGGTGGACTTCGGCAAGCCCGAGGCCGGCACCTTCCAGTTCACCCCGCCCAAGGGCGCCAAGGTGACGGAGGACAAGGCCGACGGGGCCGCGCTGAACGACAAGCGGGCGGGCAAGGACGGCGCGTCCGCCCTCGAAGGCCTGAACGTCCTGGGCGCGGACTGGAATGCGGTCGCCGAGATCAAGGCGCCCAAGGGCGCCCTGCCCGGGTCCGACTCCGGATCGCAGTCCGGGCGCGGCCGGAACGACAAGAACGTGCAGGGGCTGATCGACAGCTTCGGCAAGCACGTCACCGGAAGGTTCGGTTCCGGCACGGTCTTCTCCACCCGGCTCGTCAACGCCCTGATCACCGACAACGGCACCGTGTACGTCGGTGCTGTCAACCAGGACGCTCTGCTCAAGGCCGCCAACGCGGCTGCCAAGTAAGCCCCTTCGTCCGCCCGGCCGTGTCACCGGCCGGGCGGGCTCTTGTCCTCCTGCAGAGGAAGTGCGATGGAAGAGCCGTCCGCCGGGACCGGTACCGGGAGGCCCGGGACCGCGGCCGATGCCGAGGCCGTGATCGAGACCCGTGGTCTGACGAAGCAGTACCGGGGGACGCTCGCCGTGGACGGCCTGGACCTCACGGTGCCGCGCGGCAGCGTCTTCGGCTTTCTCGGGCCCAACGGCTCGGGCAAGACGACCACCATCCGGATGCTGATGGGCCTGATCGAGCCGACGGCCGGGACGGCCGCGGTGCTGGGCCGCCCGATGCCGCGCGCCGGGCGCACGGTGCTCCCGAAGGTCGGCGCGCTGATCGAGGGACCGGCGCTCTACGGCTTTCTGTCCGGCCGCGACAACCTGGTGCGGTACGACTCCGCCGATCCCACGGCGGACCCCCGCACGCGCACCGCGCGGGTCGGGGACGCGCTCGACCGGGTCGGCCTGGCGGCCGCCGCGGGCAAGAAGGCGCGGGCGTACTCGCTCGGCATGAAGCAGCGGCTCGGCCTCGCGTCCGCGCTGCTGCAACCGCGCGAGCTGCTGGTGCTGGACGAGCCGACGAACGGCCTCGACCCGCAGGGAATGCGCGAGATCCGGTCCCTGATCAGGGAGTTGGCGGCAGACGGCACGACCGTGTTCCTCTCCTCGCATCTGCTCGACGAGATCGAGCAGGTGTGCTCGCACGTCGCCGTCATGGCACGCGGCCGGCTCATCACCCAGGGGACCGTCGCGGAACTGGCGGCCGGCACGCGCGGCCGGCTCGCCGTGACGACCCCCGATCCGGCGGACGCGGTACGGATTCTCAAGGAGCACGGCGTGACAGATCTGATCGTCCTGGACGACAAGGTCACCGGCGAGCTGCCGCCCGACCCGCCGGACGCCCCCGATCCGTCCGATCCGTCCGATCCGTCAGCGCCGTCCGAAGCGGCGGCACCGGCCGGACCGCTGGACCTCGCGGACCTCAACGCGGCCCTGGTGGCCGCCGGGGTGCGGGTCCGCGGCTTCGGAGTCGAACGGGCCTCGCTGGAGGACGCGTTCGTGGCACTGACCGGGGAGGGCTTCGATGTCGCGGGCTGAGGCCGGAACGGTCCCCGTCGTCCGCCCGCTGAGCAGCGCCCTCTGGTCGCTGGGGCTGTTCCGCAGCGAGCTGACGATCGTCTTCCGCCGCTGGCGGACCGTGGCGCTGCTGGCGGTGCTCGCCGGCGTGCCGCTGCTGGTCGGTATCGCGGTGAAGATCGAGACCCGCAACGGCGGTTCGGCCGGCAGAGGCGGCGGCGGGGGAGACGGCGCCGGTCCTGCGTTCATCTCGCAGGTCAGCAACAACGGCCTGTTCCTGAGCTTCGCCTCGCTCGCCGCGACCCTCCCGGTCTTCCTCCCGATGGCGGTCGGCGTGATCGCCGGTGACTCCGTCGCCGGCGAGGCGAACTCCGGCACGCTGCGCTATCTGCTGGTGGCCCCCGCCGGCCGGACCCGGCTGCTGCTCGCCAAGTTCACCGCCGTGGCCGCCTTCTGCGCGGTGGCGACGCTGGTCGTGGCGGGCGCGGCACTGGCGGTCGGCGCGGCGCTCTTCCCGCTGGGGGACGTGACGCTGCTGTCGGGCACGACCATCTCGTTCTCCGACGGCCTGGTGCGCGCCCTGATGATCGCGGCGCTGGTCGCGGCCTCGCTGGTGGGCGTCGCCGCGATCGGGCTGTTCATCTCGACCCTCACCAACAGCGGTATCGGCGCGATGGCGGCGACGGTGGGCCTGGTGATCACCGTGCAGATCGTGGACACGATCCCGCAGCTGCACGTCGTCCAGCCGTATCTCTTCCCGCACTACTGGCTGAGCTTCGCGGATGTCCTGCGGGCCCCGGTCTACTGGGACGACATCGTCAAGAATCTCGGTCTGCAGGCGCTGTACGCGGCGGTGTTCGGCTCCGCCGCGTGGGCGCGGTTCACCTCGCGGGACATCAGCGCGTGAACCTCGGCGCGTGAAGCGGGCCGCCCCGTGCGGCATCCGCTTCCCGCCGAAGCACCGTCATTCCGCGAAGAACTCCTTCGCCCGGCCGAGCGCCGCGGTGTCCTTCAGTACGTCGCCGGGCTCGCTGCCGTTGCCCGTCAGCACGCCGCCCCACTCCATCCTCAGGTAGTTCGCCGTCTTCTCCAGCGTGCCCGCGAGGGCGTCGGCGTCGGCGGGGTCCTGCCCCGCCAGGGCCGTGATGCCCCAGAGCTTCCGTCCGGCCATCCGGGGCTTGAAGTCCACGCCCGGTACGCGCATCCAGCCCGACCAGTGGTCGAGGTAGCGCTTGGTGGCGGTCGAGACGCTGTACCAGTAGAGCGGCGAGGCGATCACGAGGTCGGTCGCGCCGAGGGTGGCGTCCAGCAGGACCTTGCCGTGGCCGGTGGGCGCGGGGTAGCGGCCGTCGCCCTCGTGGCGCAGATCCTCGAAGTCCGACAGCGGCAGATCCGTCAGCCGCAGCCACTGCTGCTCGGCGCCGGGGGGCAGTTGCTCTGCGGCGTGCCGCGCCAGGAGCTCGGTGTTGCCGTCCGCGCGAGGGCTGCCGAGAAGGAAGAGGAACGTCCGCTGAGTGTGCATACGCATTTATTGCACGCGCATGTAATTCTCGTCAAGGCCGTTCGGTCGTAGCGCGTCGAGGCCGGTCGGGATGGGTCGGCGCGGAGGCGGAACGAGGCGGGAAGGGGTGAGGCGTTGGGCTGCGGCCCGCAGATGCTGTCATCTGCGGGCCGCTGAACGTGACCCTGCCGCTGAGTTGCGGTGGTCTTCGTGGCGACCCGGAGTCGGCGGACTGGACAGGTAGTGATCAATCGCCCGGGAGGCGCATCCATTCCTTCACATGCTAGTGGGATGTACCAGACATTTGTAACCAATCGCCATGTCGCTGACGACGGTATCCGGTTGATGGCCACTCGACTGGCTCAGCACGCCGAAGGTGCCGGAATCCGGTGGGAAGCGTCAGCGGGTTCGCCGGGCCGCCAGCGAGCGCAGCGCGTCGTACGCGCGCTGGATGAATGTGCTGTTCATGGCGGGAGCGGTGTATCGCCATCGCGTCACGGCCGGGCCGGAGCGCCGTCGGCCTCGGGAGAACCGCCGCCGGAACCGCCGTCGAGGGTGCGGGAGGGTGCCAGGGTGCCGGCGATCGCGGCGACGACCGCCGTGTGCTGCTGGTCCGCGAACCCGTCGTCGGGGTCGTCGGAGACGGCGGACGTGTCGCGTGGCGCCAGGCCGTCCTCGTGCTGGATGCCGGCCATCAGCTCCCAGGTCCCCGGATCGAGGTACGGCTCCTTCGGACAGCTGCCGACGATCATCAGCTCGCCCATCAGGTCCCACTCGCCGACCTCGGCCCAGATGTCGATCCAGGCCGGGAGCCACGCGGCGAGATAGTCGCCGATGTCGTCCGGGAGGTCCTCCGGCCGGCGGCCCCGGTCGGTCGCATGGAAGACCGTGTGCGTCATGCTGTAGCCGGTCATCCAGTCGATGAGCCAGGGTTCCGGAGTGTTCCCGAGCCAGGTGGCGCGGATCAACTCCTCCCGGTCGCCCGCCCGTCCGGTGCCTTCGAGGCCGGCGACGCGCACCGCGTTGGCGACGGCGAGGGCGCGGTTGGGATGGTGCTCCACGTTGCGCACCGACCGCAATCCGGTGACGTGCCGGAGCAGTTGCTGCATCGGCTCATGGCGGTAGCCGCCGCGGGCGAGGTGCGCGTACGTCTCCAGCGAGTCCGTCATGAGCGGGTAGCGCAGCAACCGCGCGTAGAGCGGGTCTCCCTCGCCGAACTGCCCCCAGGCGTGGAGGCGTCGGCGTCAGGAGCTTTTGCGTGCTTCGATGAGGAAACGAGTGGTATGAGCGACGAATGAACCGTCCGTCCGGATCTGCTCGTCCAGGGCCTTCAGCTCGGTCCGGTACTGCTCGACGGTGAAGCCCGGGACCATCCAGATGACCTTCCGGAGGAAGTAGATCACCGCGCCGATGTCGTGGAACTCGGTGCGCAGCGTCTCCATCCGCAGATCGAGGACCTCCAGCCCGGCGGCCTCGGCCGCGGTCCGGGCGTCGTCCGGATGCCGCCCGCGCTTTACCTCGGCGGGCAGCGGGCCCAGGAAGTACTCGACGAGCTCGAACACGCTCGCGGGGCCGACCTGCTGCGAGAAGTACGTTCCGCCGGGCCGCAGTACCCGCGCGATCTCGGTCCACCACGTGGTCACCGGATGGCGGCTCACCACCAGGTCGAACGCCGCGTCGCCGAACGGCAGCGGCGGCTCGTCCTCGTCGGCGACGACGACCGCCCCGAGCGGATGCAGCAGCGCGGTGGCCTTGGCGACGTTCGGCGGCCAGGACTCCGTGGCGACGGTCAGCGCCGGAAGCCGCGGCACCCCGGCGAGCACTTCTCCGCCCCCGGTCTGGATGTCCAGCGCCGCGGTGGACCGTGCCATCCGCTCGCCCATGGCCCGCGCGTAGCCCCAGGAGGGCCGTTCCTCGCTCGCCCGCCCGTCGAGCCAGGAGAAGTCCCAGCCGTCGACGGACACGGTCTCGGCCTCGGCCACCAGTTCCTCGAAGCTGCGCATCATGCCCCCAACCCTGGCATCGCGTCCCGGCCCGGGCCAGCGGATTTCCGGGGGCGCAGGGCGGCTTACGCCGGGGCTGTTGCCTTCGCGGCCATCGCCGTCGCGGCGTCGCGGGCCGCGGTGCGGGTGCGGTGGGCGTTGTGTAGGGCGTCCCAGGTGAGGAGGGCGAGGGCACCCCAGACGAGGGCGAACCCGGCCCAGCGCTCGGGGGGCATGGCCTCGTGGAAGTAGACCAGCCCGAGGAGGAACTGGAAGACCGGAGCGAGGTACTGCAGCAGCCCGATGGTGCTGAGCGGGAGGCGGATGGCGGCGGCGCCGAAGGCGATGAGGGGGCCGGCGGTGACGAGGCCGCAGGCCATGAGAAGAGCGGCGTGGCCGGGGCCCTCGCCGGTGAAAGTGGCGTTGCCCTGGGCGCCGAGGAAGATCAGATAGCCGAGCGCGGGCAGGAACTGCACGGAGGTCTCGGCGGCCAGCGACTCCAGCCCGCCCATGCCGACCTTCTTCTTGATGAAGCCGTAGGTGGCGAACGAGAAGGCGAGGGTGAGGGCGATCCACGGCAGCCGCCCGTACCCGATGGCCAGGACGAGGACGGCGGCGACGCCGATGCCGACCGCGGTCCACTGCAGCGGCCGCAGCCGTTCGCGCAGCACCAGGACGCCGATGGCGATGGTGACCAGCGGATTGATGAAGTAGCCGAGCGAGGTCTCGACGACATGGCCGGAGTTGACGCCCCAGATGTACAGGCCCCAGTTGACGGAGACCACGGTGGCGGCGACCGCGAGCAGGCCGAGCCGTTTGGGCTGCCGCAGCAGCTCGGGTATCCAGGCCCAGCGGCGCATGACCAGCAGGATCACCGCGACGACGGCGAGCGACCAGACCATCCGGTGGGCGAGGATCTCCAGCGCTCCGGCGGGCTTGAGGAGCGGCCAGAAGAGCGGGAAGGTGCCCCAGAGCCCGTAGGCGCCGAATCCGTACGCAAGGCCCGCGCGGTGCTCGTTCACTGGTGGCGACAACGGATGCTCCTCGGGCAGATGCCAATGCTCGAAGGTAGCGCCGTCGAGCCCCACCTGTCATGGCCGTCTTGCTTAACGGTCATGACAGGTGGGGCTTAACGGATGCCGGACCAGGATCCGCAGGTCGGAGCGGTAGGGCCGGCGGGCGGGTCAGACCTTCAGTGCCTCGGCGAGCGTCACCGTGAACGGGGTGGTCGGGCGGCCGATCAGCCGGGCCAGGTCGCCGGTGGCGATGGCGAGCCGGCCGCGCGCGATCGCGTCGTCCACGTCGGCGAAGATCTCGGCGAAGTCCGCGGGCATGCCCGTGCCGGTCAGCAGCGCGCGGAAGTCCTCGGTGGGCAGGTCGGTGTAGACGACCTCCTTGCCGGAGTGCTTCGCCACTTCGGCGGCGTACTCGCCCAGCGTCCAGGCGGTGTCGCCGCTCAGCTCGTAGGCGGTGTTCTCGTGGCCGTCCCCGGCCAGCACGACAGCGGCCGCGGCGGCGTAGTCCTGGCGGGCCGCGCTGGCGACCCGGCCCTCGCGGGCGCTGCCGACGACGGCGCCGTGCTCCAGCACCGTGGCGAGCCGGCTCGTGTAGTTCTCGGTGTACCAACCGTTGCGCAGGAACGTGTACGGCAGCCCGGACGCGAGGATCAGCTGCTCCGTCTCACGGTGGGCGGAGGCGAGCAGGAAGTCCGCCTCGGGCCCGCCGAGTATGCCGGTGTAGGCGAGCCGGGCCACCCCGGCCTCCTTGGCGGCATCGATCACCGCGGTGTGCTGCGCCACCCGGCCGTGCAGATCGTTGCTGGAGATCAGCAGCACCGTGTCACCGGGGTGGAGGGCGGCCTTGAGCGTCTCCGGGCTGCTGTAGTCGGCGATCCGCAGCTCCACGCCGCGGGCGGCGAGGTCGGCGGCCTTGTCCGCGTCGCGCACCACGGCGGCGATGCGGTCGGCGGGCACGCGCTCCAGCAGCTCGTCGATGACGAGGCGGCCGAGCTGTCCGGTGGCTCCGGTGACAACGATGCTCATGGTGAGTGCTCCCTGTAGTAACGACGTGGCCGGTGACTGCGCCGGACCGGCTGATGCACTCACCCTAGGACCTGCACTAACCAATCGAAAGTACCCACTTTGAGGTAAGGTACTGGTATGAGCGTAAGTATCGAGCCCAGTGCACTGGAGCAGCTGGTCGCCAGTGGGCCCCCACGGGACGTTCCCGACGTCTTCTCGGCGGACTGCCCCTCGCGGGTGGTCCTGGAGCACGTCACCAGCCGCTGGGGCGTGCTCGTCCTCGCCGCGCTGATCGACGGGACGCACCGGTTCAGCGCCCTGCGCCGGCAGGTCGGCGGGGTGAGCGAGAAGATGCTCGCCCAGACGCTCCAGGCGCTGGAGCGTGACGGCTTCGTGCACCGCGAGGCGTACCCCGTGATCCCGCCGCGCGTCGAGTACTCCCTCACCCCGCTCGGTGAGGGCGCCGCGCGGCGCGTCTGGGAGCTCGCCTGCTGGATCGGCGGCTCACTGCCGGACGTGTTCGAGGCGCGCGCGACGTACGACGCCGCGCGCTGAACGGACCGGACCGCGAAAGGACGCCGACGAACCGGACCGCGAACGACCCCTGAACGCACCGGATCGCTGAACGCACCGGATCGCTGAACGCACCGGACCGCTGAACGGCGATGCCCGCCGGGGGAGTTGTCGAACTCCCCCGGGCGGGCATCCGCGTGGACCGCTCCGTCGATGTGCCGGTGTGGCGATGTGCCGCTGTGCGGTGGTGTGCCGGTCGTCAGCCGACGACCGTCCAGGTGTCCTGGCCGGCGAGCAGTGCGGCGAGGTCGCCTTTGCCCTTCTCCTCGACGGCGCGTTCCAGCTGGTCGGACATGTCGGCGTCGTAGACCGGCCGTTCGACGCTGCGCAGCACCCCGATGGGGGTGTGGTGCAGCGTGTCCGGGTCGGCGAGGCGGGACAGGGCGAAGGCGGTGGTGGGCGACGCGGCGTGGGAGTCGTGGACGAGCACCCCTGCCGTCCCTTCCACGGTCACGTCGATCACCTTGAGTTCGCCGGTGGCCAGGTCCCTGACGACGCCCTTGGAGCCCAGACCGTCCTCGGCCGGCGCGCCGAACCGGATCGGCTGCCCGTGCTCCAGCCGGATCAGGGCGTCCTGCGCCGTCTGCTGGTCCTTGAGCGCGTCGAAGGCGCCGTCGTTGAAGATGTTGCAGTTCTGGTAGATCTCCACCAGCGCGGTGCCCGGGTGGGCGGCGGCCTCGCGCAGCACCGACTGCAGGTGCTTGCGGTCGGAGTCGATGGTGCGCGCCACGAAGCTGGCCTCGGCGCCGATGGCGAGCGAGACCGGGTTGAACGGCGCGTCCAGCGAGCCCATCGGGGTCGACTTGGTGATCTTGCCGACCTCGGAGGTGGGCGAGTACTGACCCTTCGTCAGGCCGTAGATCCGGTTGTTGAACAGCAGGATCTTGAGGTTGACGTTGCGGCGCAGTGCGTGGATGAGGTGGTTGCCCCCGATGGACAGCGCGTCCCCGTCGCCGGTGACCACCCAGACGCTCAAGTCCCGCCGGGAGGAGGCGAGTCCGGTGGCGATGGCCGGGGCGCGGCCGTGGATGGAGTGCATCCCGTAGGTGTTCATGTAGTACGGGAAGCGCGACGAGCAGCCGATGCCGGAGACGAAGACGACGTTCTCGCGGGCGAGTCCCAGCTCGGGCATGAAGGACTGGACGGCGGCCAGGACCGCGTAATCACCGCAGCCGGGGCACCAGCGCACCTCCTGGTCCGTCTTGAAGTCCTTCATCGACTGTTTGGTGTCGGACTTGGGGACCAACGACAGGGCCGGAAGCCCCGGCGTGGGGTGGTCGGCGATGGTTGCCTCAGACATCTGCGCCCTCCTCCATGATGGCGTGAGCGAGCTGTTCGGCCTTGAACGGGAGGCCGGTGACCTGGTTGTACGAGCGGGCGTCCACCAGGTACTTCGCCCGCAGCAGGTGGGCGAGCTGGCCGAGGTTCATCTCGGGGACCACCACCTTGTCGTAACGCTTCAGAACCTCTCCGAGATTCCTCGGGAACGGGTTGAGGTGGCGCAGATGGGCCTGCGCGACCTGGCCGCCGCCGGCCCGGATCCGCCGTACCGCGGCGGTGATCGGACCGTACGTCGAGCCCCAGCCGATCACCAGGGTGCGGGCGTGCGGCTGTCCGTCGACGACGCTCGGGTCGTCGACCTCCAGGTCCGGTACGTCGATGCCGTCGATCTTCGCCTGGCGGGTGCGGACCATGAAGTCGTGGTTGGCCGGGTCGTAGGAGATGTTGCCCGTGCCGTCCTGCTTCTCGATACCGCCGATCCGGTGTTCGAGACCGGGGGTGCCGGGTACCGCCCAGGGGCGGGCCAGCGTCTGCGGGTCGCGCTTGTACGGCCAGAACGCCTCGTCGCCGTTGTCCAGCGTGTGGTTCGGGCCGGTGGCGAACTGCACCCGCAGGTCCGGCAGTTCGTCGATGTCGGGGATCCGCCACGGCTCGCTGCCGTTGGCCAGGTAGCCGTCGGAGAGCAGGAACACCGGGGTGCGGTAGGTGAGCGCGATCCGGGCCGCCTCGATGGCGGCGTCGAAGCAGTCGGCCGCGGTGGCCGGGGCCACGATCGGCACCGGCGCCTCGCCGTTGCGCCCGTACATCGCCTGCAGCAGGTCGGCCTGCTCGGTCTTGGTCGGCAGCCCGGTGGACGGGCCGCCGCGCTGGATCGCCACCACCAGCAGCGGCAGTTCCAGCGACACCGCCAGCCCGATGGTCTCCGACTTCAGCGCCACACCGGGCCCCGAGGTGGTGGTGACGGCCAGCGCCCCGCCGAACGCGGCGCCCAGCGCGGCGCCGATGGCCGCGATCTCGTCCTCGGCCTGGAACGTCCGCACACCGAAGTTCTTGTGCTTCGACAGCTCGTGCAGGATGTCGGAGGCCGGGGTGATCGGGTACGAGCCCAGGTACAGCGGCAGGTCGGCCTGCTTGCTCGCGGCGACCAGGCCGTACGACAGCGCCAGGTTCCCCGAGATGTTGCGGTAGGTGCCGGCCGGGAAGGCGGCGGAGGCCGGGGCGATCTCGTAGGAGACCGCGAAGTCCTCGGTGGTCTCCCCGAAGTTCCAGCCGGCCCGGAACGCCGCGACGTTCGCCTCGGCGATGTCGGGCTTCGTCGCGAACTTCTTCCGCAGGAACTTCTCGGTTCCCTCGGTCGGCCGGTGGTACATCCACGACAGCAGGCCCAGCGCGAACATGTTCTTCGCGCGCTCCGCGTCCTTGCGCGCCAGCCCCGAGTCCTTCAGGGCCTCCACGGTCAGGCTCGTCAGCGGCACCGGGTGGATCGCGTACGCCTCCAGCGAGCCGTCCTCCAGCGGGCTGGCCGCGTAACCGACCTTCGCCATCGCCCGCTTGGTGAACTCGTCCGTGTTGACGATGATCTCCGCGCCGCGCGGCAGATCGGCGATGTTCGCCTTCAGCGCGGCCGGGTTCATCGCGACGAGCACGTTGGGCGCGTCGCCGGGCGTGAGGATGTCGTGATCGGCGAAGTGGAGCTGGAAACTGGACACACCCGGCAGGGTTCCCGCGGGTGCCCGGATCTCGGCGGGGAAGTTCGGCAGCGTGGAAAGGTCGTTCCCGAACGACGCCGTTTCCGAGGTGAACCGGTCACCCGTGAGCTGCATTCCGTCACCCGAGTCCCCGGCGAACCGGATGATCACCCGGTCCAGCCGCTGGACCTCCTTGGCCGGTTTGCGCTGTTCACCGAGCAGCGGCTGTCCTACGGCTGGGCTGCTGACCTGGCTGGTCACTGAATCGGACCTCCTTCGAGGCGGCGGCTCACGGACACGGTCATGACCGTTGATCCCACCCACATGGTACGGGGGTAAGGGTCACCTTCCTGGGGTTTGACCGCATCCGGAACGTCGCGCTGAGCTTCCTGTGTGCCGCGTTGTGCCACGGTTCCATCGCCCCCCGAAGCCCTCACTCGTAAGACGCTGTCGCGTGCTGCTTCAGTTCTACGACCGCGCGCATGAGCGGGACTCAATGCCGGTGCGTGCTGCTCCGTACCGGTGTGTGGTGCGCCGCGCCGAATGCGGGGCGCACCATGCCAGCATCTGACACTTTGTCAGATGATCATGAATTGAGATAGGTGAGTACGGCCAGCACCCGGCGGTGATCCCCGCCACTCGGTGCCAGCCCCAGTTTCAGGAAGATATTGCTCACGTGCTTCTCCACCGCGCCGTCGCTCACCACCAGCTGAGCGGCCACCGCGGAGTTGGTCCGGCCCTCGGCCATCAGGCCCAGCACCTCGCGCTCGCGCGGAGTGAGCCCCGCCAGAACGTCCTGCTTCCGGCTCCGGCCCAGCAGCTGCGCCACGACCTCGGGGTCCAGCGCGGTACCGCCCTGGGCCACCCGGACCACGGCGTCCACGAATTCACGGACCTCCGCCACCCGGTCCTTGAGCAGATAGCCGACGCCGCGGCTGCTGCCGGCCAGCAGCTCCGTCGCGTACTGCTCCTCGACGTACTGCGACAGCACCAGCACACCCACCCCGGGATGCTCCCGGCGCAGCTGAACGGCGGCCCGCACACCTTCGTCCGTATGGGTGGGCGGCATCCTGACGTCCGCCACCACCACATCGGGGAGATTGCCCTCGTCCGCCATCTCTCCGATGACCTTGATCAGCGCCACGGCGTCGCCCACTCCCGCGACGACATCGTGACCCCGGTCGGTCAGCAGCCGGGTCAGGCCCTCCCGAAGCAGTACCGAATCCTCGGCGATGACGACCCGCACCCTGTCTCCCACGTGTTCCAGCCCCCCACATTCGATGTGACCACCCCAGCATTCCAGTATCGGGACCCGGGATGGGGAGCCTGCCGCCCCTAATCGCCGGACGGTCCCGGATTTCCGGGTCCGGCCGGCGATGAGGGGCGTGGGGTGGGGGCGGATTCAGCGGGCGGAGGCCGCGGGGAATCCGGGGAGTCCCAGGGGTGGCCCGGCCGCTGCCGGGGGTCCCGGCGGGTGTCACACCCGCCAGGGGAGCTCGGCGGTGATGCGCGTCGGGCCGCCGGGCGGGGAGTCGACGGCCAGCACACCGTCGACGGCGTCGAGCCGCTCCATCAGCCCCGCCAGCCCCGAACCGGCCGCGGTGTCGGCACCGCCGACGCCGTTGTCGGAGACGTACAGCATCATCCGGTCCGCCGACCGCCAGATGTCGACCTGGGCCTTCGAGGCCCCGCTGTGCTTGCTGATGTTCTGCAGCAGCTCGGAGACCGTGAAGTACGCGATGCCCTCGATCGCGGGCACCGGGCGGGCCGGCAGGTCCACGGTCACGCTCACCGGCACCGTGCAGCGCGTGGCGACCGCCGACAGGGCCGGGCCGAGACCGCGGTCGGTGAGGATCGCGGGGTGGATGCCGCGGGCCAGGTCGCGCAGCTCCTGGAGGGCGATCTTCACCTCGCCGTGTGCCTCGCCGACCATGACGGCCGCGGCCTGCGGGTCCTCCAGCAGCTTCTCCTTGGCCAGGCCGAGGTCCATCGCCAGTGCGACGAGCCGGGCTTGCGCGCCGTCGTGCAGATCGCGCTCGATGCGCCGCAGGTCGGCCGCCGCGTGGTCCACGACGACTCCTCGGTCGGACTCCAGCTCGGTGACGCGGGTGGCCAGCTTCGACGGGCCGAGCAGCCCCGACACCATCAGCCGGTCGACGTGCGCCATGCCGCGGAACATCCACGGGGCGGCGATGACGAGGACCAGGCCGACGCTGGAGGTGAGCACCATGTCGCCGGCGGTGTGCAGGTACCAGCCGCCACCGTTGGCGTCGCCGTCCAGCTGCAGCCCCGCCTGGCCGAGGTAGACGGGGAAGATCCACCGCCACAGCGGGTAGGTCAGGAAGCCCCAGCCGTAGAAGAAGAACGAGATCGACACGCAGAAGCTGAAGACCGCCCACGGGAAGTGCAGGAAGCAGTAGAGGGCGTGCCGCCAGGAGACGCCGCTCTTGAGCTGGGCGCCCAGCCACCCCATGAAGCCGCCCTTGGCGGCGCGGACCGGGCCCGGCTCCGGCACGTCGTGACGCAGCAGCGCGCGCGCCCGGGCCCGCTCGATGATGCCGATGCCCCGGCAGCCCGCGAGGCCCGCGGCCAGGACCGGCAGGCCGAGGAAGGTGATGAGGAGGCCCGCACCGACCGAGAGCATCGTCACGACGTAGACGAAGCTGAAGATGCCCATGGGCAGGTTCAGCAGCAGGTATGCCAACTCACGCCAGGTCCTCGCCTCGAACGGCGCGCGAAGCACCGCTGGGACGCGGTGCTCGCGCGGTGCCGGCGAAAAATCGTAGGCCATGGTTCCGTCCGTCCTCTGGTTTCTGCTCCCTTATGACATACAGCCTGGTCGAACGGCGCCTCCCCGCCCATGGTGCGGATCGGCGTGTTCGGGAGGGGGATATCCCTACCCCGCGAGGTGGCCCTGGCGTGCGGACCCGGTCCGGGGCGGTGTCTGCTCGCGGTCGCGCCAGGGGAGTTCGGCGGTGATGGTCGTCGGGCCGCCGACGGGGGAGTCCACGACGAGCAGGCCGTCGACGGAGTCGAGCCGCTCGGTCAGCCCGGCAAGGCCCGTACCGCCGGTGGTGCCGGCGCCGCCGTTCCCGTCGTCCCTGACCTGGATCATCAGCCGCTCCTGCGAACGCCACAGGTCGACACTGGCGGTGCGCGCGCCGCTGTGCTTGCTGATGTTCTGCAGCAGCTCGGACACGGTGAAGTACGCGATGCCCTCGATCGCCGCCGCGGGCCGGGCGTCCAGGTCGACACCGACCTGGACCGGCACCGTGCAGCGCGCGGCGACCGACGACAGCGCGGCGTTCAGACCGCGGTCGGTGAGGATCGCCGGATGGATGCCGCGGGCCAGATCACGCAGCTCCTGGAGGGCGATCTTCACCTCGCCGTGCGCCTCGCCCACCATCTTGGCCGCCGCCTCCGGGTCCTCCAGCAGCTTCTCCTTGGCCAGCCCGAGGTCCATCGCCAGCGCGACGAGCCGGGCTTGCGCCCCGTCGTGCAGATCGCGCTCGATCCGCCGCAGATCGGCCGCCGCATGGTCCACGACCACCCCCCGGTCCGACTCCAGCTCGGCGATCCGCCGCTCCAGCTCGTCCGACGGCTGCAGCAGCCCCCGCACCATCACCCGGTCCACGGTGGTCAGCCCGCGCGCGATGAAGCCGAGCGCGGGCCAGGCGACGAAGAGCGAGGCGAAGGTGACGGTGAAGGTGAGGATGCCCCAGGGCAGCCGGATGGCGAAGTACAGCGCGTGCCGCCAGGCGACCGGGTCCTTGAGCGTCGCCCACAGCCACGGCAGGAAGCCGAAGGTGCTCGGCCGCATCGGCCGGGGATCGTCGATCACCACACCCAGCAGCTCCCGGGCGCGCGCCCGCTCGAGTTTGCCGAGCAGCCGGCAGCCGACGAGCCCGCCCGCGAGCAGGGGCAGTCCGATCACCGTGACCGACAGCCCGATACCGATCGCCAGCATCGTCACGACGAAGACGAAGCCGATGATCACGATCGGCAGGTTCAGCAGCAGATACCCGACTTCCTTCCAGGTCACCGCGCCGTACGCGAGCCGCGGTGGCGGCAGCGGGGCGGGTTCGGCGGAGGTCGGGACAGCAGGACTCGGGCTCATGCTCCCAGCCTGCCGGTAGGGGCGGCCGGAGCGCCATGGGGTTCATAGGGCGGGACAAGGTGGGGTTAACCCCCCTGACGCCTGCACGGCCGCTTCCCGCGCTCAAGTCAGGGCCTAGACTCCCTCCGTATAGATCGTCTAAAGATCCACTGGGATCGCTGGACAACGAGGGAACGAGGGGCGGACGGACGTGGACTACTTCCACGGCTACTCGGTCGTCGGTCTGGTCGCGGTGGTCGGGGTGCTCTTCGTGGCCGTGGCCTTCGGCGCCGGGCGGCTTTTGCGGCCGGTCGTGCCGACACAGGAAAAGATGCTCACGTACGAGTGCGGGGTCGACCCCGTCGGCGAGGGCTGGGCGCACACCCAGATCCGCTACTACGTGTACTCCTTCCTCTACGTCATCTTCGCGGTGGACACGATCTTCCTGTTCCCCTGGGCGACGGTCTTCGCCGCACCCGGATTCGGCGCGACCACGCTGGTGGAGATGTTCGTCTTCATCGGCTTCCTGGCCGTCGGCCTGCTCTACGCCTGGAAGAAGGGCGTCCTCGAATGGACGTGACCCCCGTGACTCCCGCGACGTCCGGTCCCGGTGCCTCCGGTGCTTCCGGTCCGGACGGGAGCGAGGTCCAGTACCTGCCGGAACCGCGCCGGCTGGGCACGCTCGCCCGGCTCGCGCCGGAACCGATGAAGGTGATCCTGAACTGGGGCCGCCGCTACAGCCTGTGGGTCTTCAACTTCGGACTCGCCTGCTGTGCGATCGAGTTCATCGCGGCGTCGATGGCCCGGCACGACTTCATCCGGCTCGGCGTCATCCCGTTCGCCCCCGGCCCCCGGCAGGCCGACCTGATGATCGTCTCCGGCACCGTCACGGACAAGATGGCGCCGGCCGTGCGGCGGCTCTACGAGCAGATGCCCGAGCCGAAGTACGTCATCTCCTTCGGCGCCTGCTCCAACTGCGGCGGCCCGTACTGGGACTCCTACTCCGTCACCAAGGGCGTCGACCAGATCATCCCCGTCGACATCTACGTGCCCGGCTGCCCGCCGCGGCCCGAGGCGCTGCTCCAGGGGATCCTCAAGCTCCAGGAGAAGATCGCCCGCGAGTCCCTCGCCGACCGGTACGCCGACGGCCCGGTGGCCCGCCCGTCCGTGGCGGCCCTGAGCAGCAAGCTGATCGCCGCACCGCCGACGCCGGGGGAGGACCAGCGATGACGACCTCGGAACCGGGTGCGCCGGAGGCAGAGCCGGGCGCCGTGCCGGCGGCAGAGCGGGACGCCGAGGCGGCGTCGGAGCCGGGCACGACTCCTGACGCTGAAACCGGTGCTGAACGGCCGCCGTCGCCGGGTGTCGAGCCGGGCACGGCGCCGAGCGCTGAACCCGGCGCGAGTTCAGACGCTGCTCCGGCCGCCGTCGAGCCGGCCGCGGCCGAACCGCCGGCCGTCGCGCCGGTTCCCGCCGAGCCGGCCGTCGGGTGGCTGCCCGGTGCCGCGGCCGGGATCTTCGGGGCCGAGGCCACGGCCGTGGAGGCGTTCGGTCTGCTGACCGTGGACGTTCCGGTCGGCTCGTGGATCGCCGCGCTGGAGATCGCCAGGGACAAGCTCGGCTGCACCTACTTCGACTGGCTGAGCGCCGTCGACGAGGCCGCCGCGGGCTTCCGGGTCTGCGCGCACCTCGTGTCGCTGCCCGGTGCCGCGGCCGACGGCCGCATGGTGCGGCGGCTGCTCGTCCGCACCACCGTCCCGCACTCGGCGGCCGTGCTGCCGACTGCTATCGACGTCTTCGCGGGCGCCGGCTGGCACGAGCGCGAGACCCACGAGATGTTCGGCATCGACTTCACCGGCCACCCGCACCTGGTGCCGCTGCTGCTCCCCGACGAGTTCGAGGGCCATCCGCTGCGCAAGGACTTCGTCCTCGCGGCCCGCGTCGCCAAGGCATGGCCGGGCGCCAAGGAGCCGGGCGAATCGGAGCACGGCGGGCCCAAGCGCCGGACGATGCTCCCGCCGGGCGTCCCCGACCCGAACGAATGGGGCCCGCTCAAGGGCCAGCTCCCGCCGGCCCCGGCCCGCCCCGCCCGCACCCCGCGGGCGGCGGGCGCGGCCGGTGCCGCGCGCGGTGCGGCTGCTGCCGGTGCGGGTGCCGCCGCCGAGCGGCCGGCCCGACGGCCCCGCCCGGCGAGCGACCAGCCCGACGCCCCGTGGCAGCAGGCCCCGGCGGAGAAACCCGCACCGGTGGCACCGCCGACCGAGAAACCCGCGCCTGTCGGGAAACCGGCTCCGGCTACGGAGACCGCTCCGCCTGCCGAACCCGCACCGCCCGCTGAACCTGCTCAACCCGCCCCGGCCACCCCGCCGGAGACCCCCGACACCGAGGGAGGACCGACCCCGTGAACGACATCCTCGATGTCGCGCTGCGGCTCGTCGCCGTTCTCGTCGTCTTCCTCACGTTCCCGCTCCTCGTCGGCCAGGCCGAGCACAAGGTGATGGCCCATATGCAGGGCCGGCTCGGCCCGATGTACGCGGGCGGCTTCCACGGGTGGGCCCAGTTGGTCGCCGACGGGGTGAAGTTCGCGCAGAAGGAGGACATCGTCCCGGCCGAGGCCGACCGGCGGATCTTCCAGCTGGCGCCGGCCGTCGCGCTGCTCCCCTATCTCCTGGTGCTCATCGCCATTCCGGTCGGCCCGAACGGTTTCGTGGGACAGGCCATCGACGCGGGGCTGTTCTTCGTGCTCGCGGTGATGGGCGTCGGGGTCCTGGGGTCGCTGATGGCCGGCTGGGCGTCGGCCAACAAGTTCTCGCTGCTCGGCGGGTTGCGTACGGCCGCGCAGCTGATGGCCTACGAACTGCCGATGCTGCTGGCGGCGGCCTCCGTCGCGATGGCGGCGGGCACACTCTCGCTCCCCGGGATCGTCGACGCGTACCAGTGGTGGTGGACGCCGTGGCAGATCGTCGGCGCCCTCGTCTTCTTCATCGCGGGCCTGGCCGAACTGCAGCGCCCGCCGTTCGACATGCCGGTCGCCGACTCGGAGATCATCTTCGGTGCGTACACCGAGTACACGGGTCTGCGCTTCGCGCTGTTCCTGCTCGCGGAGTACGCGGGCATCGTCGTGCTGTGCGGGCTGACCACCGTTCTCTTCCTCGGCGGTTGGCACGGCCCGTGGGCCGACAGCGTCGGCTGGGTGTGGACGCTGCTCAAGACCGCGGTGCTCGCCTTCGTCGTCATCTGGCTCCGGGTCACGTATCCGCGGCTGCGTGAGGACCAGCTGCAGAAGCTCGCCTGGACCGTCCTCATTCCGCTCGCCCTGGCGCAGATCGCGCTCACCGGCGTCGTCAAGGTGGTGATCTCGTAGTGGCCCACCCGTCTCCCACCCCCGCCCTTCCAACGACTCCCTCCGGGAGCTCCTCTCGATTTCCCGGCCACGGCTTGGCCAAAGGCCTTGCCGTCACCCTCAAGGCGATGACGCGCCGTTCCGTCACCGCGCAGTACCCCGACGTGCAGCCCGATCTGCCGCCGCGCAGCCGCGGCGTCATCGCGCTGTTCGAGGAGAACTGCACGGTCTGCATGCTGTGCGCGCGCGAGTGCCCCGACTGGTGCATCTACATCGACTCCCACAAGGAGACGACGCCCGCCACCGCGCCCGGCGGGCGGGAGCGCAGCCGCAATGTGCTCGACCGCTTCGCCATCGACTTCTCGCTCTGCATGTACTGCGGGATCTGCATCGAGGTGTGCCCCTTCGACGCGCTGTTCTGGACGCCGGAGTTCGAGTACGCCGAGACCGACATCCTCGAACTGACCCATGAGCGCGACAAGCTCCGCGACTGGATGTGGACGGTGCCGGCCCCGCCCGCGCTCGACCCCGGTGCCGAGGAGCCCAAGGAGATCGCCGCCGCCCGCAAGGCGGCGGACAAGCTCATCGCCGCGCAGCAGGCGGAGCAGGCGGCGCAGGCCCAGTCGGCCGGACAGGCCGGACAGGCCGGACAGGCCGGGCAGACACCACCGGAGAGCGGCGCATGAGCCTCGCAGCCGCCGCCGCGGCCCCTTCCGGATTCCTGTCCCCGACCGGGGTCGAGATCGCCTTCGTCCTCGTCGGTATCGCCACCCTCGGCGCCGCCCTGATCTCCGTCACCACCAAGCAGCTGGTGCACGCCGCGCTGTGGCTGGTGGTCGCGCTCGGCGGGCTCGCCGTCGAGTACCTGCTGCTGACGGCGGAGTTCATCGCCTGGGTGCAGGTGCTGATCTACGTCGGTTCCGTCGTGGTCCTGATCCTGTTCGGGCTGATGCTCACCCGGGCGCCCATCGGCCGCTCCCCGGACGCGGACTCCGACAACCGCTGGGTCGCGGTCACGGTGGCGGCCGCCTCCGCGATCACCCTGGTCTGGGTGGTCGTCGACGCGTTCCGCACCACGTGGATCGAGCTGGACGGTTCGGTCCAGGGCTCCACCAAGGTCACCGGGCAGACCCTCTTCCAGCACTGGGTGCTGCCGTTCGAGGCGCTGTCGGTGCTGCTGCTCGCCGCCCTGGTCGGTGCCATCGTGCTGTCCCGCAAGAACCAGGACCAGGACAAGGAGAGCTGATGCACCTCGCCTATCCCGCCGTGCTCGCGGTCCTCCTCTTCTCCATCGGGCTCTACGGCGTCCTCGGCCGCCGCAACGCGATCCTCGTCCTGATGTCCGTCGAGCTGATGCTGAACGCGGTCAACCTCAACCTCGTCGCGTTCGACGTCTGGCTCCGCGACACCCTGCACGCCGGCCAGGCGCTGACGCTCTTCACCATCACCATCGCCGCCGCCGAGATCGGCATCGGTCTGGCGATCGTGCTGCTCGTCTACCGCAACCGCGGCAGCTCCGACGTCGACAGGCTCACCGACCTCGCCGAGAACGGCCTCGCCGGAACCGGTCCGGCCGGCGCGGGCAGCACGCCGGACGCGGCGGCAGACGAGAAGGCAGAGGCCACCGCGTGACCCTCACGACCCTTGCCGCGCTGGTCCCCATCCTCCCGTTCCTCGGCGCGGCCGCCGGACTGCTGCTGGGCAGGCGGGCCCCCGGATTCGTCCGGCCGCTCGCCGTACTGCCGACCGCGGCGGCCTTCGTGCTGGCCGCGGTCGTCGCCGTGCGGCAGGGCAGCGGCGCGCCCACCGACGCCGCGACCCGGCTCACCCCGACCGGCTCGGTCCCCATCGACCTCGCCCTGCACCTGGACGGCTTCGCCGTCCTGATCGCGGTGCTCGTCGGCCTCGTGGCGACCTGCGTCCAGCTCTACTCGACGGCGTACCTGCGCGACGATCCCCGTTACCCCTCCTACGCCGCCCTGGTCTCCCTCTTCACCGCCGCCATGTTCCTGGTCGTCTACTCCGGCGACCTGATGGTGCTGCTGGTCGGCTGGGAGATCATGGGCATCTGCTCGTACTTCCTGGTCGGCCACTACTGGGAGACCGAGGTCGCCCGCGCGGCGTCCATGAAGGCGTTCCTCGTCACCAAGCTCGGCGACGTCCCCTTCATCATCGGCGTCTTCGCGCTCGCCACCGACGCGGGCACCTTCCGCATCAACGGGATCCTCACCGCCGCCACCCACGGCCAGCTCCAGCACCCGACGATCGTCGCGCTGCTGCTGCTCGCCGGAGTCGCGGGCAAGTCCGCCCAATTCCCGCTGCACACCTGGCTGCCCGACGCGATGGCCGGCCCGACGCCGGTCTCCGCGCTGATCCACGCCGCGACCATGGTCGCGGCCGGCATCTACCTCGTCGCCCGGCTGCTGCCCGTCTTCACCGCCAGCGCGGCCGCGCTCGTGGTCCTCGCCGTGATGGCCGCCGTCACCATGATCGGCTCGGGTCTCGCGGCCCTCGCCCAGGACGACATCAAACGGGTACTGGCCTATTCGACGATCGGCCAGCTCGGTTACATGGCCGGCGCGCTCGCCGTGGGCGACCGCAGCGCCGCCGTCTTCCACCTCCTGTCCCACGGCGCCTTCAAGGCGCTGCTCTTCCTCGGAGCGGGCGTGGTCATCCACGCGGCCGGCACCAACTCGCTCTCCGCGATGTCCCGTATGGGCGACCTCGGCAAGCGCGCCCCGGACGCCATGTGGACGATGGGCATCGCCCTGGCGGCGCTCGCCGCCCTGCCTCCCTTCTCCGGCTTCTTCTCCAAGGAATCGGTGCTGCGCGCCGCCGAGCACGCCTCCGGCGGCCACACCGACGGCGTGCCGTCGGCGGTCGGCTGGACCGTGCTGGCCGCCGGGCTGATCACCGCCGTGCTCACCGCCGGCTATGCCACCCGGCTCTTCCTGCTCGCCTTCCGGGGCAGCGGGCCGCGCGCCGCCGACCACGGCCGTGAGCCCGCGATCATGAACGCCGTCCTGTGGGTGCTCGCCGTCCCCAGCGTCGCGTTCGGCATGATCGCCCTCGTCCCGTCGGTCTTCGACCTCCCGAAGTGGTTCGACGGCACCGAGCTCACCCCGACCCTCCTCACCTCCGTCCTCGGCATCGGCCTCGCCCTCGTCGGCGTCCTCGTCACCTACGGCGCCTGGACGGCCGGTGCCGCCCGCCGGTCCGCCGCCCCGCTCGGCGCGATCGGCGCCGACTCGGGCGCCGAGCCTGCCGAGGCGGAAGCGACCGCCATCGCCGCGCACACCGCCGTCTACGGCGACATCGCGTCGTCCGACGACCCGGCCGACCCGGGCCGGCTGCTCCTCGGCCGCCTGCACCGCCACGCGGCGAGCGGCTTCCACCTCGACGCCGTCTACACGGCGCTCTTCGTCCGACCGGTGCTCGCCGCCGCGAACCTCGTCCGCTTCCTCGACCGCGAGGTCGTCGAGACCTACGTACGGGGAGCGGGCGCGGCGCCGCGCCTGCTCGGCGCGGCCGTCCGGCGCGCCCAGACCGGAAATGTCCAGACCTATCTCAGCGCGCTGCTGGCCGGTGCCGTCGTACTCGCCGTCCTCGTCGCCGTCGGAGCGTGAGCCGTGAACGACACCGCCCTCCAGTACGTGCTCGCAGGCATCGTGGTCCTGCCCCTGCTCGGTGCCGTCGGAGCCCTGCTCCCCGCGCCGCCCGGCCTCCGGGGACGCAACCCGGACCAGGCCGTGCTCCGCCACGGCGTCACGGTCACCGGCGCCGTACTGATCCTCGCGATCGTCCTCGCGGCCGGCTTCGACCACGACCACCCGGCGACGATGCAGGCCAGCACCGACCTCAAGTGGATCCCCGCCCTCAACATCCACATCCATCTCGGCGTCGACGGCATCTCGCTCCCCCTCCTCGTCCTGACCGCGCTGCTGACCTTCCTCTGCGCGCTCCACAGCTACTTCAAAAGGCCCGCGGGCCCGTCCCCCAAGGCCTTCGTCGCCCTGCTCCTCGTCCTCGAAGCGGGCACCCTCAGCACCTTCGCCGTGCTGGACCTGATGCTCTTCTTCCTGGCCTTCGAGACCGTCCTCATCCCGATGTACTTCCTCATCGCCCGCTGGGGCGGCGCCGGACGCGAGGCCGCCTCGCTGCGCTTCATCCTCTACACCCTCCTCGGCTCCGTGATCATGCTGCTCGGCCTGCTGCTCATCGGGGTGAAAGCGGGCACATTCGACATGGTGGCACTCGCCACTGACAACGGGTCGTCGCTCGGTCACTCCACGCAGTTGCTCGCCGTCCTCGCCATCGGCATCGGCTTCGCGATCAAGGCCCCGATGTGGCCGCTGCACAGCTGGCTCCCGGACGCCCACACCGCCGCGCCCACCGTCGGCTCCGTGCTGCTGGCCGGCGTCATGCTCAAGATGGGCACCTACGGATTCGTCCGTATCGCGCTGCCCGTCGCCCCGGACGGCATGCACACCTTCGCGCCCTACCTGGCCGCGTTCGCCGTCGTCGGCATCGTCTACGGGTCCCTCGCCTGCCTCGCACTGGCCCGCAAGGGAGCCGGCGGCGACCTGAAGCGCCTCATCGCCTACTCCTCCGTCGGCCACATGGGCTTCGTGCTGCTCGGCATCGCGACCCTCACCCCGACCGGTGTGAACGGGGCGCTCTTCGCGAACGTCGCCCACGGCCTCATCACCGGCCTGCTCTTCTTCCTGGTCGGCGCCATCAAGGACCGCTACGGAACGAGCGACCTCGACCGCCTCACCGGGGAGAACGGCGCGGCCCTGTACGGCAGGGCCCCCCGCCTCGGCGGCCTGCTCGCCTTCGCCGCCGTCGCCTCCCTCGGACTGCCGGGGCTGGCCGGCTTCTGGGGCGAGATGCTCGCCATGTTCGGCGCCTTCAAACCCGCCGACGGGCTCAGCCGCCCCACCTACCTGGTGTTCACGGCGGTCGCCGCGTTCGGCACCCTGCTCACCGCCGCGTACCTGCTGGCCGTCGTGCGCCGCGTCTGCATGGGGGACAAGGGCACCGCGGAGTCCGGGCAGCCGGTGCTGTCCGACGTCCACGGCTACGAGTTCGCCGCCTGGACCCCACTCGCCGCCCTCACCGTCCTCGCCGGCCTGTGGCCCGCGGCCCTCCTCGGCCTCACCGACCCGGCCGTGCGCTCGCTCCTCGGAGGCAGCTGATGAGCATCCCCGTCACCGGCTCCCACGCCTCCTCCCACGCGACCGGAACGCTCGCGGCGGACGCCGTCGGCTCCCTCGTGCAGTCCGTGGACTGGATCGCCATCGCCCCGGCGGCGATCCCCGCGGCCGTCGCGCTCGTCGTCCTGGTGGCCGACCTCTTCCTCCCCAAGGAGAAGAAGGCCCTGCTGGGCTGGGTCACCATCGCCGGCCTCGCCCTGGCCGGGCTGGCCCTGGGCCCGCTCCGGGCCGGCCACCGCAAGACGTTCTGCCTCACCACCGACCCCGGCGAATGCTCCTACGCGGCCGACCACTTCACCGTCGTCATCCAGCTCCTCGTCATCGGCGGCGCGCTGCTGACGGCGCTGCTGTCGATGCACGACATGGAGAAGTACCCGGCCGGCGAGTACTGGTTCCTGCTGCTGTCCTCGGCCGCCGGAGCCGCGCTGCTGCCCGCCTCCCGGGACCTGGCGACCCTGGTCGTCGCCCTGGAGGTCACGACGCTGCCCGCCTTCGCGCTCGTCGGCATCAAACGCGGCGACCGGCTCTCGTCCGAGGCCGCGCTCAAGTTCTTCCTCTCCTCCGTGGCGGCGACCGCCGTCACGCTGCTCGGCGTCAGCTTCGTGTACGCCGCCACCGGCACCCTCCACCTGGCGTCGATCGCGGACGGTCTGGGCGACGTACAGCCGCAGCTGGCGACGCTCGCCAAGGTCGGCGCGGTCCTCACCCTCGTGGGCTTCGCCTTCAAGCTCGCCGCCGCGCCCTTCCACTTCTGGGTACCCGACACCTACGTGGGCGCGCCGCTGCCGATCGCCGCGTACCTCTCGGTCGTCGGAAAGGCCGCGGGCTTCTCCGGCCTCATCCTCATCACCGTGATCGCGTTCGAGCCGTACGCCGACGTCTGGGGCCCGGTCGTCGCCGTACTGGCCGCCCTGACGATGACGGTCGGCAACGTCGCCGCGCTGCGCCAGCGCGCCGGGTTCGCGCACAGCGCGGTCCGGCTGCTGGCCTGGTCCTCCATCGGCCAGGCGGGCTATCTGCTGGTGCCGATCGCGGCCGCCGCGTACTCCGACGACCCGCAGCACCAGATCGGCACCACCGTGGCGTACGCCCTGATGTACGCGGCCGTGAACCTCGGTGCCTTCGCGGTGGCCGCCCTCGTCGCCCGAACGGCCCCCGCCAACCGCCTGACCGACTACCGGGGGCTCTACGCGAACCGCCCGCTGACGGCTCTCGCGCTGGCGTTCTTCCTGCTCTGCCTGGCCGGGCTGCCGCCGGGCGTCATCGGACTCTTCGCCAAGGTCGCGGTCTTCTCGTCGATCGTCGGTACGGGACCGGCCTGGCTGGCCGTCGTCATGGCCGTCAACGTGGTCATCGCGCTCGTCTACTACCTGCGCTGGACCGCGCTCCTGTTCGCGAAGCCGGAGGCCGGGCCGGCGGCGGCCACGGGCGCGGCGGACGGCACGGGAACGGTCTCCGGAGCGGTTGCCGGTGCGGTCGCCGTGGCGGTGCCCGCCACCCGGACGCCCGCCCCGCTCACCGCCGCCATCGCCCTCACCGCGGTCGCCGGCATCGTGCTCTCCGGCGTCCCGCAGCTGGTCCTCCGCTACGCCTCGGGGGCGCTGCTCTGACCCCGCCCGGGGCGTGTGCACAAGGGAACTAGCGGCCTTCCGGTGGCGTTGACCAGTACAGGAGGTTCTCCTAAGAGGGGAGAAGGTTCCCCCGCCGCACACCTTGGAGGGCGCACCGTGCACCGCCGGCACAATGGGCTGAAGACCGCCGTACTCCTCGGCGGTCTGTCCGCACTCATCCTCGTCATCGGCAGCTTCTTCGGCCGGACGGGGCTCATCGTCGCGCTCGTCATCGCGATCGGCACCAACGCCTACGCGTACTGGAACAGCGACAAGCTGGCTCTACGCGCGATGCGTGCCCGCCCCGTCAGCGAGTTCGAGGCCCCCGCGCTCTACCGCATGGTCCGCGAACTCTCCACGGAGGCGCGCCAGCCCATGCCGCGGCTGTACATCTCACCCACCGAAGCGCCCAACGCCTTCGCCACCGGGCGCAATCCGCGCAACGCGGCGGTCTGCTGCACCGACGGCATCCTGCAGATCCTCGACGAACGCGAGCTGCGCGGCGTGATCGGCCACGAGCTGAGCCATGTCTACAACCGCGACATCCTCATCTCGTCGGTCGCCGGCGCGCTCGCCTCCGTCGTCATGTTCCTCGTCAACTTCGCCTGGCTGATCCCCGTCGGCCGGTCCAACGACGACGAGGGCCCCGGCATCCTCGGCATGCTGCTGCTGATGATCCTCGGCCCGCTGGCCGCCTCCGTCATCCAGCTCGCCGTCAGCCGCTCCCGCGAGTACGAGGCCGACGCCTCCGGCGCCCGCCTCACCGGCGACCCCCTCGCCCTCGCCAGCGCGCTGCGCAAGCTGGACGCGGGCACCAAGCAGCTGCCGCTACCGCCTGAGCCGCGCCTCGAGACCGCCAGCCATATGATGATCGCGAACCCGTTCCGGCCCGGCACCACGTCGAAACTGTTCTCCACCCACCCCCCGATGGCCGAGCGCATCGCGCGCCTCGAACAGATGGCAGGACACCGCCCATGACGACGATCCTGAACATCATCTGGCTCGTGCTCTGCGGTATCTGGATGGCGATGGCCTATGCCGTCGCCGGCCTGGTCTGCTGCATCCTCATCATCACGATCCCGTGGGGCGTGGCCTCCTTCCGGATCGCCAACTACGCCCTGTGGCCCTTCGGCCGCACCACCGTCGAACGGCACGACGCCGGTGCGGGCTCCCTCATCGGCAACATCATCTGGATCGTCTTCGCCGGCTGGTGGCTGGCGCTGGGCCACATCGTGACCGGGATCGCCCTGTGCCTGACGATCATCGGCATCCCGTTCGGCATCGCGAACTTCAAGATGATCCCGCTCTCGCTGGTCCCGCTCGGCCGGGAGATCGTCCCCACCGACCGGCCGTTCGCCACACGCTGAGCGATCGCCCCCGGCCTCCTCAGCCCTCAGTCGCCCTGGCGGGCGGTGTCGACGAGCTTCTCGAAGAAGAACTCGTGCTTGAGGAACGAGGTGTCGTACTCGTGCCCGGGATACGGCGGGATCAGCTGCGCCGCCTGGAACAGCCGCCAGCCGTCGCACAGCGCGGCCACCCCCGTCCCGTACGGCGGTTCGTCGCTGTCCCCGGTCGTCGGCGACGTCGTGCCGGTCCCGTCGTAGGCGGACCACCCCACGACCTGGGAGTCCAGCGCCGACGTGGCCAGGTACAGCACCAGTACCCGCTGCCGCAGCGTGCTGGTGGCGCCCATGGTGGGGTCGAAGGTGGGGTCGAAGGTGGTGCTCATGCCTCGCTCCTCAGGTGCGCGGGGACGACGCGCTGCGGCCGGTTGGCGACCCGCGTCATCCAGTGGTCCAGGTCGTACGTGCTGTCGCCGGTCAGCGCCCGCCACAGCTTGATCCGGTTGTGGAACTCCAGCCGGGCGGCGGCCGCTTCGTACCAGGGGAAGCGCGTGCCCAGCTCGGCGGCGACCGCCGGGTCGGCGAGATCGCCGGTGTCCCACAGCCGCAGCTGCCGCACCGTCGGATTGAACCGGATCTTGAACATGTAGCGCGCGGCGTCGCTGTCGTTGCGCCGTCCGCCGTGCCAGATCCCGTGGTGCAGGAACACCACGGTCCCGGCCGGGCACACCAGCCGCGTCTGCCCGCGGAGGTTCTGGTAGCGGCCGGTGTCGCTCTCGTTGGTGCGCCGCAGATGGCTGCCGGGCACGCTCAGCGTGCCGCCCATCTCCAGCGTCACCGGCTGCGGGTAGTACATGAGCTGTACGTCGAACGCGTCCGGCCGTACGTCGATGATCGCGTCGGCGTGCAGCGGCTGCGCCTGCCCGTCCCGGGGCCGGCGGATGTGCACCGCGTGATGGTCGACGGTCGGCCCGGGCCCCACGAGGCTGCGCAACGCGCCCGCCACCAACGGGAGTTCGACGAGGTCGCGGGCGAACGACCCGCGCTCGTAAGCCTCCTCCAGCGGCGTCCCGTACGGCACCTCCGGTATCCCGGCCGCCAGGACGCCCATCGCCCGCTCGTTCATCTCCTCGGGTACGACCGCGTCCATGCGCAGCGAGCCGTGCGCCACGAAGTGCGCCATCTGGACGGAGCTCAACAGGCCCCTGTTCTCAGTGCTGGCTTCCGTGCTGGTTTCCATGCGCCAACGGTAGGAAGGAAACCCCTGGCAGCGCGTGGGTCACACTCACCACTACTGGTACGTTTTCACCATGGATGCCGTCGCCCTCCACCTCGACGAGCCACCTCGGGTGGTGAACCTCGGAGTCGGTGTCCACGGCCCCGCCGGCCACACCGATGTCTTCCGGCTCCCCGACCTGTGGCAGCTGCACCTCTACCGCTACACGGCCGATCTCACCGTCGACGGCACCCCGCACGCCATCCGGCCCGGCCGCGTCAGCCTCGTCCCGCCCGGCGCGACCGTCAGATACCGCTACCGCGGCCGCTCCGAGCACCTCTACGCCCATCTGCGCATCCCGGAGGCGGGCGAGCCCCGCAGCGTCCCCGTCATCCAGGACGCGGGCGCACAACTGCCCATGCTCTCCGCCCTGATGCTGCAGGCCGTGGCCGCCCAGCCCGGCAGCCCCGCCAGGACGGCGGCCGAGATCTGGGCCGTCCTGTGGCGCGTCGCCCACCTCACGGCCCCCGCCGCGTCCGACGGCCCGCACCCCGCCGTGGCCGCCGCCATCGCGCACATCGAGTCGCACCTCGCCGACCCGCTGACGGTCCCCGGCGTCGCCCGCGCGGCCGGCGTCTCGCACAACCACCTCACCCGGCTGTTCCGCGCCGCGACCGGCGACACGGTCGTCACCTACATCCGGCGACGCCGCCTGGAACGCGCCCGGCATCTGCTCGTGGAGTCGACGCTCTCCATCCCCGCCGTCGCCACCTCGGTCGGCATCGCGGACCTCCAGGCCTTCAACAAGGCCTGCCGCCGCGAACTCGGCGCCTCCCCGCGCGCCGTCCGGCAGGGCCCACCGGTGAACCGCGGCTCCGGAACGCGGTGAGGAACGCGGTGAGGAACGCGGTGAGGGCGGCAACCGGGGTTGTCCCGGCGGCCGCCCTCATCCACTTCACCACTCCACCGCTTCCCCCAACGGGTCAGCGGTAGTTCACGTACTGCAGAGCGAAGTCGAAGTCCTTGCCCTTCAGCAGCGCCTGAACGGCCTGCAGATCGTCCCGGCTCTTCGAGCTGACCCGCAGCTCGTCGCCCTGGACCTGCGCCTTGATGCCCTTCGGGCCCTCATCGCGGATGATCTTCGCGACCTTCTTGGCGTTGTCCTGCGAAATCCCCTCCTCGATTGAGGCGAAGATCTTGTACTCCTTGCCGGAGAGCTGCGGCTCGCCGGCGTCCAGCGACTTGAGCGAGATACCCCGCTTGACCAGCTTGGTCTCGAAAACGTCGAGGATCGCCTTGACGCGCTCCTCCGAGTTCGCCTGCATCAGAATCTTCTCGCCCGACCAGTCGATCGAGGCCCCGACGTTCTTGAAGTCGTAGCGCTGCGAGATTTCCTTCGCGGCCTGGTTGAGGGCGTTGTCGACCTCCTGCCGCTCGACCTTCGAGACGATGTCGAAACTGGAGTCGGCCATCTTGAGTTGGCTCCTTGGCTGTGATCCGTCAGTACCGCGACCCGTCCCCGGGCCGCCCTCCCAGCCTAGCCACCGCACCCGCCCCGAACACTGATCCATCAGGTGGCGAACCACCCCCGCGCATCAGGTATCGTTTACGTCGTTGCCACAGACCACCCTCAAAAGTGACCTGCGGCGGCTTCCCTGGCGGTGTGCCCGAGTGGCCAAAGGGAGCAGACTGTAAATCTGCCGGCTCAGCCTACCCAGGTTCGAACCCTGGCGCCGCCACGGTATTGGAACGGCCCCTGATCTGCGGAAACGCGGATCAGGGGCCGTTCGATTTTCTGCCCCTGGAGTGCCGGACTGTCTCACTCGGTCCCGTTCTCGCACGCTCTCTACCAGGGGTTCTGGACGGGCTGTGGACGGGATTCTCAGGCCTGACCAGCGGCTGTGGGGCATTCGTGGGACAGAGCTCAAGGCGGGTGGTCCCGCTCCTCAGGGCAGAGATCGACTGAGTGACCGGGATCACGTCGATGTGCATCGCTCGCCTCGTCAGATGGGTCCTCTCGGGCTGCCCTGCCGGCCTTCGCTGCACACCGTCAGCGCTTGGGCCTCGTCACGCTGAACCAAGGAACCGTCGAAAGGAACTGTCGACCGGAACGGTGCAGACCGGTCGGTCCTGGTGTCGAAATTGGGTTGGCCTTGAGGTACGGCGCACCGCGATACTCCGGCATGAGCAGAATGGCGCAGGTCATCGTGTTGGCGCTGTATGCGGACGAGGTCATGGAACCTCTGACGCGTCCGGACGAGTCGCGCAGTTGGAAGGGCACGTTCAAGCCGCTCGATTTGTTCGCCGGCGGGTGGGTCATCGAGTACTCCAGGGAACGGCCGCGCTCCGGGCTTCTGAAGCACCTGGCATCACTTCCCTGGCCCAACCCGGGGCAGGTACAGGTTCTGATCCATGACGAGGAGGACGACGTCTACGGCCTGTGGACGATGCAGGACGGCGCACTGGTCGAGGTTCCGCTCCCTGGCACCCAGCGATACCACAGCCCAGCTCCGCCGACAGATGAGTTCCCGCCCAGCCCCGGTTATTTGTGGCTGGCGGACACAGAACTTCGCCCCGGGGCCGACCTCTCGACGGAACGTCAGGACCCGCGACCGGCCTGGTGAGTGCCAGTTATTCGTGAATTCTGGGCGCCATTGGGGTTGGACGTTGGATGCGGGTCCCAACGGCGCCGAGAGCGCTACTCCTACGGCGAGGCCGGGTGGTGGTGTTCCGACAGGCGGCTTCTACGCGATGGATTGCTATCGGCTCCTCGGCGAAGACTGCATGGCGCGCAACCTCGCGGAGGAAGTCATCCGAGTCGGCACGGATTTCGACGACACCGAGCACTCGCCCATGCGCAACGCGGAAGCCCGCATCACGCTCGGCGTCGCGGCGGCCCGCGAGGGCGACCTCGAAGGGGCGGTTGCCTATGGGGAGCGCGCCCTTCGCGGGGACCGTCAGGCAGCCGCCGCACTGGTCGAGCGCCAGGTACACATGAACCGCAGGGGTCCCTCTGCCAGCTGATGTGGTGCCTGGCTAGCCCTGAACGCCGGGAGTGGTGCTGGAGAATCGAGGTTCTGGCAGCCGGATCTCGTTTTCCCGGGAGATCCAGTACGTGCGTCGGCGAGTCGGACGCGGGATGTATTCCAAGCTGCGTGATCCATCTCCTTCGGTGACGTGGTGACCCACTACCCTCCACACACTGCCGCGGGTCTCGTGCGGCTCGACGGGACACCCGGTGAGTTCCAGGTTCCAGGTGTCCGTGACGCCGTTGTCGCGATCGTCGTGCACCGTCACGGTGCCTTGGACGCGGTGTGGAAGAGGGTGTCCCTCCTCGCGTGCCGCGTAGTTCCCCGCTAGCTCCTTAATGGTGAAGTCCTTGTTCAGATACAGCCCAGACCGCTGACCAGGTTCAAGGGGGATGTGCGGGGCTGGGTGGAACCGGTTTTCCCGGTTAACAACCAGGTCTCCGCTGAATGTCACCCACACACTGCGACTACTCGGGTTGTCCAGCCACACGAGCGCCTGAAGGACGATCCGTTCGTGCTCCTTCTCCGGGAAGGGCCATTCATGGCCGGGAGGCCACGGATGTACGGGCACGCCTATGTGCGACCACGCCAGAGGAGGCCACGGAACGTCGTCGATGACGACGGTCACCTCAGGGGCCTGATCGTCCAGCCGCGCTCGGGCGGCATCCAGAGCCACAGCTTCGGAGACGGTGAGGGCGGTGTGCGCGACGCTCAGCGCACTACGGGTGAGGATTGACTGCCAGGCAACCACCAAGAAGGCGAGCGCCGTGGCGACAGCAGAGACCGCTGTCCAGACCGTGTCCCACATAGTGGTGATTGTTGACCTCAACTACCAGTGACCACCACTCCACTTGGCCTTGTGATGAAGTGAAACGGCCGCGTAACGTCCACCTGTGGTGCCGCGACGGCGACGTGGTCAGCGCTTCGACTGAGCGTAGGGAGTCGGCGGGGCTCAGCGTGCCGTCGGCCAGGGTTCACCTGGGGAGGCCGATCCACTTCCGCCAGACATGGAGAGAGTTTGGCAGTTCGGGGCGGTCGAGCAGCCAGAGGACATAGCCGGCATGGCGCCGCGCCCATGGGTTGTCCGACTCGGCAGCGGTGCCGAGCCTTTCGCGCAGATCCGCGCTGTCGACGGCCCGAGCCACGCGCACGTAATCGCGGTCCTTGCAGCGGTAGGGCCGCTGGATGACGATCTCAATCAGATCGGTGAGCTTCGCCCTGACGATTTTGTTATGGCCAGCGACCGCCATGTCCCGTAGGAGGTCCTCTTTCGTACCCCACTTCTTGGCATGTTGGGTCCATGCCTGCGGGTACCTTGCCTCCCACTCCAGGAAGAGCAGCGCATACGGCAGACCTGGCCATTCCCTGATGTCCGCACACCGGCGGTTCCACAACGCGTCCGGCAGCGAATGCCGTGCGGCATCGCGGTGCACCTCGATTGCCTGCTGGAGGGCTGGATCCCGGTAGTGCAACTGCCTGCCCGGCGACTGCGTGGATGACCACACATTGTTGAACTGCATGAGGGCATCGCCGACGTTCCTCTTGGCGATAGTCAGCCGGGCCAGCGCTGCGGTCCGCTCGGAAGGATCATCTGCTATCAGCCCGTACGCCCAGTCCAATCGCGCGTCCCATGTGTGGACTTCGTCCACACCCGCGCCAGAATCTGCTTCTTTTGTCACAAGGGAGATCATCCCCCGGCTACCACGCGCGGTGCTCCGAAACAAAGGGGCTACACACGCGACGTTGATCGGGTCTTCGGCCTGTATCGGCGCCAGCAGAGCACAAGGGGCGGGGCCACCAAGGGCCGCCCGCGCTGGACGAGCCGTGGACGACGGGCGTGGCGCCGCCGCCACGGTAAAGAAGGGTCCCCCGGACCGCGGAAACGCGGTCCGGGGGACCCTTCTTCGTTGGGGTGGGTGAGGGTCGCCCGGGGTCAGTTGCCGGAGATGTCTTTTACCGCGACCGGGACCGGGGTGGGGCCCGAGATGACTTCCAGGGTGAGGCCGGCCGTGGACGGCGTGTCCAGGAGTTCGGCGAGGACGGCGGCCACGTCGTCGCGGGGGATGGGGCCGCGGCCGGTCTTGGCGGCCAGCTGGAGACGGCCGGTGCCGGGGTCGTCGGTGAGGGCGCCCGGGCGCAGGATCGTCCAGTCGAGGTCCTTGCGGGCGCTCAGGTCGACGTCGGCCGCCGTTTTGGCGCGCAGGTACTCGGCGAAGACGGGGTCGGCGCCGGGGGCCGGTTCGGTTCCCGCGCCCATCGACGAGACGATGATGTAGCGGCGGGCCCCGGCCCGCTCGGCCGCGTCGGCGAAGAGCACGGCCGCGGCGTGGTCGACGGAGTGCTTGCGCTCCGGGCCGCTGCCCGGCCCCGCGCCCGCCGCGAAGACGGCCGCGTCCGCACCGCGCAGGGCCGCCGCGACCTCGTCGACGGTGGCCGACTCCAGATCGCAGACGATCGGCTCGGCGCCGGCCGCCCGCAGGTCGTCGGCCTGCTCGGGTTTGCGGATGATGCCCGCCACGTCGTCTCCGCGGGCGGCGAGCAGTCGCTCCAGCCGCAACGCGATCTTTCCATGTCCACCTGCGATCACAATGCGCATGATTGCGACGCTACGCCCGCCGGGCGTCCCGCGCGCGTGCACGGCGTGAACGGATCACCATCGGGTGACGCCCGGAATCGTCTGCCGCGCTCGCGACGGCGGCCTGCCCCGTGGGGCTGGCGCATCGTCAGAAGGCCTCAGGCGAGGCCGCCGTCGCTCCGTGACTGGCGGGGCAGGTCGAGGGCGGCGGTGGTCGCCGAGTCGCAGTACTCGCGGACGGCGCTGGTGCGGGAGACCACCCGGCCGCGGTGGATGATGATGCGGCTGTACGCGAGGGAGAGCACGCCCTCGATCCGTTCCCCGCGTACGGCGAGCAGTTCGGCGGGGAAGCCCGCCTCCACCCGGACCTCGGGCAGCCCCAGGACCGCCCGCGCCTGGCCGCTGACCGCGTCGTAGGCGTCCGCCGCGCCGCATTCGCCGTAGGAGGTGAGGAGGAAGGCGGCCTCCAGGGGGTCGCCGCGTCCGACGGGGTTGGCCAGGTCGCGCAGCGAGCCGCTGCCCGCCGCGACCCGTACGCCGGCCGCGCGCAGTTCGCGTACCGGGGCGAGCAGCCCCGCGGCGCCGCGCCGGGAGGACTCCAGCGCGCCGCAGCCGCCCTGCGGCAGGGCCACCACGGAGACGCCGGCCGCGGAGAGCTGGCCCGCGGCGCGGGCGGCGGCGGCCTGCGGGAGGCGGGCGAGGCCGTTGCAGGGGCCGATGACGACGCCGGGGCGCAGCCCGCCGGCCATGGCGGCGAGCCGGGCCAGCCGGGCCGGATCGTCACCCTGCGTGTGCAGATCCACGGGGAGGCCGAATTCGGCCGCGACGGCGAGGACGGCCTCTGCATAGCCGCTCGGGTCCGGGTCGAGGTCGGGGCAGCCGCCGACGACGCCGGCGCCCATCTTGAGTGCGTCGCGCAGCGCGGAGAGCCCGTCGGCGCCGGCCACGCCGGTGAGGAGGCGGGGGACGGCGACGGCGTGCAGATCGACGAGCCCGCGCAGCGCGCGGCGGGCCTGGAGCACGGCGGCGAGGGTGCCGAGTCCCTGGATGTCGCCGATCCGGACGTGGGTGCGGATCGCCGTTGCGCCATGGCCGAGTTGGAGGAGCGCGGCCTCGGTGACGCGCCGCTGCACGTCCTCGGGTTCGTACGAGGGCGGGCCCGAGGCGACGCTCGCGTCGGCGGTGAGGGCGCCGTCGAGGTGGGCGTGCGGTTCGGCGGGTGCGGGCAGCAGGAGGTAGCCGCGCAGGTCGATGCGGGTTCCGTCGGCGTCGCTGTGGTCGGGGGCGGCGGTGAGACTGCCGGCGGTGCCGACGGCTTCGATACGGGTGCCGCTCAGCCGCACGTCGACCGTGCGGCCGTCGGTGAGATGCGCACCACACAGCAGCAGCGTGGTGGTCTCGGCGGCGGTGCCGCGCTGGTTCTCGGTCATCGCGCTCCTCCGGTACTGCGGCTCTCGGGTGGGAGGCAAGATCACGCAGGGACGGGGCGAGCCTATGGGGCAGCTCACGCAGGGTCCGGGAGGAGGCCAATAGTCGTACTGGCGTGGTCGATCGAGGCTGTCTCGCTGGGTCCTCGGGGGAGCCTCGCGGCGCGCTCGGAAGGGGTCGGAAGGTGCTCCGGACGGGCTCCTGAAGAGCGACGGAAGAGCCCGAAGTGTGTCGTGAGATATGGATTTCACCTTCGGCTGCGGACCGTGTAATGTCTTCCTCGCTCGCCCCAATAGCTCAGTCGGTAGAGCGTCTCCATGGTAAGGAGAAGGTCTGCGGTTCGATTCCGCATTGGGGCTCTGATGGATCGGCCATCCACCGCTTGGTGGGGGTCAGTTCATCGCAGCGGTGTAGCTCAGTTGGTAGAGCAAGCGGCTCATAATCGCTGTGTCACCGGTTCAAGTCCGGTCACCGCTACCCTGCGTAGTCGTAGTCGATTGTGGGTTTAGTCCTTCAATCGGCTACTCTCGTTGTGTTCATATACCCATCCGTTCGTCAAGGAGCACTCACGTGGCCGCCACCGACGTCCGCCCGAAGATCACGCTGGCCTGCGTGGAGTGCAAGGAGCGGAACTACATCACCAAGAAGAACCGGCGTAACGACCCGGACCGTCTTGAGATGAAGAAGCACTGCCCGCGCTGCAACGCGCACACCGCGCACCGCGAAACGCGCTAACAACAGGCCGTAACACACCACGAGGCCGTCCCCATTCTTGGGGGCGGCCTCGTGGCGTTGATCCGCCCGCCCGCAGGCGGCATGATCACCTCGAGCGTCAGCACCCCTGATGTCAGCACGCCCCGAGCGTCAGCACCCCGAACGTCAGCACGCCCCGAACGTCAGCACCCCGAACGTCAGTGTCGTCATCATGGCCGCCATGATGATGACCGCCACCCCGATCAGCATCCCGTAGCCGGAGGTACCGATGGCACTGGACCAGTCCTTCGTCGGGCGGAGCTATCCGCCCACCGCCCCCTATGAGGTGGGCCGGGAGAAGATTCGCGAGTTCGCCGAAGCGGTGGGCGACCTCAATCCCGCGTACACCGACCCCGACGCCGCCAGGGCCCTCGGGCACCCGGATGTGATCGCGCCGCCGACGTTCGCGTTCTCGATCACGTTCAAGGCGGCCGGCCTGGTCGTGCAGGACCCCGAGTTGGGGCTGGACTACAGCCGGGTGGTCCACGGCGACCAGCGGTTCGTCCACTCGCGCCCGGTGCGTGCCGGGGACCGGCTCACGGTCGTCTCGCACATCGATTCGATCAAGTCCCTCGCGGGGAACGACGTCCTGTCGGTCCGTGGTGAGGTGCACGACGAGAACGGTGAGCATGTCGTGACGGCGTACACGATGCTCGTGGCCCGCGCGCAGGAAGGGGTGTGATCCGGATGACAGCGAAGATCTCCTACGACGAGGTCGAGGTCGGCACCGAGCTCCCGGCGCAGACGTTTCCTGTGAGCCGCGCCACGCTCGTGCGGTACGCGGGTGCGTCCGGTGACTTCAACCCGATCCACTGGAACGAGCGGTTCGCGAAGGAGGTCGGACTGCCGGACGTCATCGCGCACGGCATGTTCACGATGGCCGCCGCGATCCGTGTGGTCACCGACTGGGTCGGCGACCCGGGTGCGGTCGCCGAGTACGGCGTCCGGTTCACCAAGCCCGTCGTCGTCCCGGACGACGACAAGGGCGCGGTGATCGAGGTCTCGGCCAAGGTCGCGGTCAAGCTGGACGACGAGGCCCGCACGGTCCGCGTGGACCTGGTGGCCACCGCCGCCGGCCAGAAGGTGCTGGGCCTGTCCCGCGCCGTCGTCCGACTGGCCTGAACACGCTCCGGAACGGGAGGGCTTCCTCGGAAAGGAAGTCCTCCCGTTTTCCGCTTGACGAAGTTAGTTAGTGGTCACTACCTTAGAGACATGGCGAAGACGAGCATGCGGATGAGCGCGGAGGACCGGCGCGAGAGTGTCACCCGCGCCGCGATGACCGAGTTCGCCAAGGGCGGTTATTTCGGAACGTCCACGGAAGCGATCGCCCGCCGGGTCGGGGTCTCGCAGCCGTATCTGTTCCGGCTGTTCCCCACCAAGGTGGATCTGTTCAAGGCCGCCGCGAACCGCTGTTTCGACCGCACCATCGCCACCTTCGAGCAGGCCGCGGAGGGCCTGGAGGGGGAGGGCGCGCTGGAGGCCATGGGGCAGGCCTACGGCGAGATGATCGAGGAGGACCGTGATGTCCTGCTCATGCAGATGCAGCTCTACGTCGCCGCCGCGGCGTCGGGCGACGGTGACGTGGCCGAGCTGGTCCGCCGCCGGTGGCTCGACATGTGGGACATGGTGCGCGCCCGCACCGGTCTCGACGACGAGTGGATGAACAAGTTCTTCTCGACCGGGATGCTGATCAACACGCTGGTGTCGCTGGGGATCCCCTCGGACGACCGCTGCTGGTTGGGCTTCCCGTTCGACGAGTCGACCGAGCAGGCGGAGCCGGCCGAGTCGAACAAGTCGGCCGGGCCGGCTGATCCGGCAGAGCCGGCCGCCTGACCCCCCGGACCCCCCTGACCCCCGGGATCGCCGGACCTCCGGCGGACAGCAGCAGATCAGCGCAGATCGCCGCACACGTGTACCCACAGAAGTTAGTGACTGATAACTAATCCCCGGGAGGGGTCATGCAGGAGCAGGAGCACCAGCAGCAAGAGGCAGGACAGGAGAAGGGACCCCGGCGCGGTACCGCCGTATGGGCCCTGATCATCACCAGCCTCGCCGGCTTCATGGCGAGCCTCGACAACCTCGTCGTCACCACCGCGCTGCCCTCCATCCGCAAGGACCTCGGCGGGGCGCTCGAAGACCTCGAATGGACGGTGAGCGCCTACACCCTCACCTTCGCGGTCCTCCTGATGTTCGGCGCCGCCCTCGGCGACCGGTTCGGCCGCCGCCGGCTCTTCACCGTCGGCCTCGGGCTGTTCACCGCGGCCTCCGCCGCCGCCGCGCTCGCCCCCGGCATGGGCGAGCTGATCGCCGCCCGCGCCGCCCAGGGCGTCGGCGCCGCGATCATGATGCCGCTGACCCTCACCCTGCTCTCCGCCACCGTCGCGCCGGAGCGCCGCGGTATGGCGTTCGGCATCTGGAGCGCGGTCAACGGTCTCGCCGTCGCCACCGGCCCGCTCATCGGAGGCACCCTCACCGAGCACTTCTCCTGGCAGTGGATCTTCTGGCTGAACGTGCCGATCGGGCTGCTCCTGCTGCCCCTCGCCCGGCTCCGCCTGAACGAGAGCCGCGGCCCGAACTCCCGGCTGGACGTCCCCGGCACCGCGCTCGCCAGCGCCGGCCTCTTCGGCATCGTCTACGCCCTCATCCGCGGCAACGCCGACGGCTGGACCAGCCCCTCCGTCCTGACCGGGCTGATCGCCGGCGCCGCGCTCATAGTCGCCTTCGTCGCCTACGAGAACCGTGCCGCGCACCCCATCCTGCCGATGCGGCTCTTCCGCAACCGCGCCTTCAGCGCGGTGAACGCGGCCAGCCTGCTGATGTTCCTGGGCATGTTCGGCTCGATCTTCCTGCTCAGCCAGTTCATGCAGAACGTGTCCGGCTACTCGCCGATGGAAGCCGGCGTCCGGATGCTCCCCTGGACGGCCATGCCGATGATCGTCTCGCCCATCGCGGGCATCCTCTCCGACCGCATCGGCGGCCGCCCGATCATCGCCGCCGGGCTGGCGCTCCAGGCCGTGGGCCTCGCGCTCTTCGCCCTCGTGGTCACGACGGACGTCTCCTACACGGCCCAGCTGCCCGCGCTGATCATCAGCGGTATCGGGATGGCGATGTACTTCGGCCCCACCGCCAACGTCGTGATGTCCAGCGTCCGCCCCGAGGAACAGGGCATCGCCTCCGGCGCCAACAACGCCTTCCGTGAGCTCGGCGGCGCCCTCGGCGTCGCGATCCTCGCCTCCGTCTTCTCCTCCCAGGGCGGCTACGAGTCCGCCGGCCGCTACGTGGACGGCCTGGTGCCCGCACTGTGGGTCGGCGCGGTCGCGGTCGGCCTCGCGGCGGTCGCCGCGGTGCTCATCCCGAGGCGGCGCAAGGCGACGGCCACCCCGGCCGACGCCCAGCCGCAGCGCACCCTGGAGCCGGTCGCCTGACCGGCGGGGAGCACGCGGAGAGAACACCCCCTGGGGACCGGCCGACCGGTCACCGGGGGGTGTCCCCGTAGGGTGGACGGCGTGCACGTAACCCACGACACCCCCCTCGCCCCCCTGACGACCTTCCGGCTCGGCGGCCCCGCGGCCCGCCTCGTGACGGCCACCACCGACGCCGAAGTCGTCGAGGTGGTCCGCGCGGCGGACCGCGCCGGCACGCCGCTCCTGGTGATCGGCGGCGGCAGCAACCTCGTCATCGGGGACGCCGGATTCGACGGCACCGCGCTGCGCATCGCCACCACCGGCTTCACCCTCGACGGCACGGCGCTGGAACTGGCGGCCGGCGAGGTGTGGAGCGACGCGGTCGCCCGGACCGTCGAGGCCGGCCTGGCCGGTGTCGAGTGCCTGGCGGGCATCCCCGGATCCGCCGGGGCGACGCCGATCCAGAACGTGGGGGCGTACGGGCAGGACGTCTCGGCGACCGTCACCGAGGTCGTCGCGTACGACCGCCGCAGTGGCGAGACGGTGACGATCCCCGCCGCCGACTGCGGCTTCGCCTACCGCGACAGCCGATTCAAGGCCGACCCGGAGCGGTACGTCGTGCTGCGGGTGCGCTTCGGCCTGGAGGACGCCGGCGGGCTGTCGGCGCCGGTGAAGTACGCGGAAGTGGCCCGCGCCCTGGGCGTCGAGGCCGGCGACCGGGTCCCGGTGGCCACCGCCAGGACGACGGTGCTGGCGCTGCGCGCCGGCAAGGGGATGGTGCTGGACGCGGCCGACCACGACACCTGGTCGGCGGGTTCGTTCTTCACCAATCCGATCCTGACGGAGCGGGAGTTCGCGGAGTTCGTGAGCCGGGTGCACGACCGGCTCGGCGCGGACACCGAACCGCCCGCCTACCCCGCGGGGGACGGCCTGCGGAAGACGTCGGCTGCCTGGCTGATCGACCGCGCCGGGTTCGCCAAGGGGTACGGGGACGGCCCGGCCCGCATCTCCGGGAAGCACACCCTGGCGCTGACCAACCGCGGCCAGGCCAAGACCGAGGACCTGCTGGCCCTCGCCCGTGAGGTCCGCGACGGAGTGCGATCCGCCTTCGGAGTCACGCTCGTCAATGAACCGGTCATGGTCGGAACCCGTCTGTGAAGCAGGGAAGAGTCTCGGAGAGACCTCCCGGCGGTTTCCGCGCGGGCTGGTGACGAGGTCCGAGAGAGGGAATTGCCGCCCCGGCGAACGCAGTTGACGGAAGCTGACGGTAAGGGCGGAATGTGCGCAGGGCGGGGACGACCAGGGCCGCGACCGGAGCCACCGACGGGGTGGCGGCGTGGTTCGGCCGGTGGCCCGTCCGGCGGCACACCGTGGCCCTCACGCTCTGGACCGTCTGCTGGTTCGTGGTCACGTCCCGCAACGGCGGCGTCTCCTGGCACTACCTGAGGACCGGTGGCCGGCTGCTGACCGGCGGCGGCCCGGGCGGCGGGCTCGCGATCTACCAGAACCACCCGGAGCTGCAGATCGGCCCGGTCAGCTTTCTGACCGCCGCGCTCTTCGAGCCCTTCCCGCCGGGAGTGGGGGAGCGGCTGGCCGAGGCGTTCATGTCGGGCCTGGGCCTGTACATGCTGGTCGTGGTGGGCCGCACGGCCGCGGACTTCTACGCCGGCACCGGCATCAACCACCGCAGGCTGCAGCAGCGGGTGCTCATAGCCGGGCTGGCCTTCATCCCGATGTGGGTGGAGGTCTCGGTGCGGTTCGCGCACCTGGACGACGTACTGGCGCTGTTCTTCACCGCCCTGGCGGTGCGCGCCCTGGTCCGCGGCCGGCCGGCCGCCGTCGGCATCCTGCTGGCGCTGGCCGTGGACTCCAAGCCCTGGGCGCTGTCCTTCCTCCCGCTGCTGCTGGCGCTGCCGCGCGCGCACTGGCGCCGCGCCGCCTGCTGGCTGGTGGCCCTCGTCGCGGTGGCCTGGCTGCCGTTCTACGTCACCCACCTCGGCTCGGCCGCCGCCGCGCGGTTCGCGATCCCCAACCAGCCCGCGTCCGCGCTGCGCTGGTTCGGGGTGGCCGATGCCGTCACCCCCGGCTGGGACCGTCCCGCGCAGGCCCTGCTGGGCCTCGCGCTCGGCACGGTGGCGGTGCTGCGCGGCCGCTGGCCGGCCGTCGTGCTGCTCGGCGCGGACGCCAGGATCGCCCTCGACCCGAGCGTCTACACGTACTACAGCGCGTCGGTCCTGCTCGGGACGCTGCTGTGGGACGCGGTCGGGCAGCGCCGCCTGGTGCCCTGGTGGAGCTGGATCGCGCTGCTCTCGCTCTACGGGAGCGCGCTGCTGGTCCCGTCGGAGTCGGCGCAGGGGCTGATCCGGCTCTCGTTCGCGGCCGTGTCGGCGGCGTACGTCCTGCTGTGGCCCATGAAGAAGCGGACGAGACCCCGGGCGGGCGGCCGGCGCGCCGCCGCTACAGGGAGCCGGCGCGGCGCACCCGCTCCCATTCGAGGACGTTGAGGGCGGCTATGAGCAGCGCGAGCAGCCCGAGCGCGCCCACCGCGGGCAGCCGCGCCGCGAGCGGCAGCACGGCGAGGACGACGGCGGAGGCCGCCAGCCGCGTCGTCGACCACAGGCGGAACATCCGCCACCGGGTGTAACCGAAGACGGCCAGGAAGAGCGCGCAGCCCCCGAAGAGCAGCCCGGCCACGCCCGTGCCGAGCCGGGCCGCCGGGTGCGCGACCGCGTCGTGCATGCCGACCGCCACCGCGATCACCCCGCCGAGGAATCCGACGTGGGCGTAGGACAGCACCTCGCGGATGGTGTCGGTCTGCCGGTCGGAGGTGGCCAGGGCGTGCTGGATGGCGCTCGCCGCGAACGCGAAGTACACCCACCACAGGCCGGCCGCGAGGGTGAAGGCCGCCGCGACGGCGGTGAGCTCGGCCGCGTCCAGGTGCGCGGCAGCGGACGCCGGGGCGCCGATCGCCACGATCGACTCACCGAGCGCCACGATCAGGAACAGCCCGAAACGTTCCGGCAGATGCCCGGGGTGGAACCGCACCCGGGACAGCCGGCGGCGCAGCAGGAACGGCATCGACAGGTCGATCAGCGCGGCCGACCCCCACAGGGCGGTGCGCGCCGGGCCGTCGAGGAAGCCGCCCGCCAGCAGCATCGGTCCGGTGAGGCAGGCGCCGACGGCGAAGGCGCTGAGCCGTACGTCCTGCCAGCGCAGCACCAGCGCCCAGAGCACCAGCCGGGCCGCCCAGTACGAGGCCCCGTAGAGCACTCCGCGCCCGTCGTAGGCCAGCGGCAGCGCCAGCCCCATGAACAGCGCGCTGAGTCCGACGGCGAAGATCCCGATCCGGTCCAGCGGATTGTCGACGTCCTGCCGGTTGGCGTGCAGGGACATCCCCACCCAGGCCCAGTACGGCGGCACGAACACGATGAGCGCCCGCCCGACGCCCGCCCAGGAGTGGTCCTCGTGCAGCAGCGCGCTCACCTGCGTGATCGCGAACACGAACACCAGGTCGAAGAACAACTCCGCCCAGGTGACCCGCTTTTCGGCCTCGGCCATCCCCGCCCCCGTAACACTCACCGCCCCGACGGCGCACGACTGTACTGCGGGGGCCGGGCCGTCGAGTAAACCGTCCGGCGGGCGGTCAGGCCGGCAGCGCCAGCCAGTCCTCGATGCCGGCCAGCAGCCGCTCCCGTACCTCCGGCGGCGCCGCCGAGCCCCGTACCGACTGCCGGGCCAGCTCCGCCAGCTCCTCGTCCGTGAAGGCGTGCGAGTCCCGGGCGATCTCGTACTGCGCGGCGAGCCGGGAGCCGAAGAGCAGCGGGTCGTCGGCGCCCAGCGCCATCGGTACGCCCGCGTCGAAGAGCGTGCGCAGCGGCACGTCCTCCGGCTTCTCGTAGACGCCCAGCGCCACGTTGGACGCCGGGCAGACCTCGCAGGTGATCTGCCGCTCGGCGAGCCGTCTCAGCAGCCGCGGGTCCTCGGCGGCCCGTACGCCGTGCCCCACGCGCCCCGCGTGCAGGTCGTCGAGGCAGTCGCGGACGCTGCTGGGCCCGGCGAGCTCACCGCCGTGCGGGGCGGCGAGCAGCCCGCCGTCCCGGGCGATGGCGAAGGCGCGGTCGAAGTCGCGGGCGAGCCCGCGGCGCTCGTCGTTGGAGAGACCGAAGCCGACGACGCCCCGGTCGGCGTAGCGCACCGCGAGCCGGGCGAGGGTGCGGGCGTCGAGCGGGTGCTTCATGCGGTTGGCGGCGACGATGACGGCCATCCCGACGCCGGTGTCCCGGGAGGCGGTCGCCACCGCGTCCAGGATGATCTCCATGGTCGGGATGAGGCCGCCCAGCCGGGGTGCGTAGGACGTCGGGTCGACCTGGATCTCCAGCCACCCGGAGCCGTCCCTGGCGTCCTCCTCGGCGGCCTCATGGACCAGCCGCTGGATGTCCTCGGCGGTGCGCAGACACGAGCGCGCGCTGTCGTAGAGCCGCTGGAAGCGGAACCAGCCCCGCTCGTCGGTGGCCCGCAGTTTCGGTGGTTCGCCCGAGGTCAGCGCCTCGGGGAGGTGCACACCGTGCTGGTCCGCGAGGTCCAGCAGGGTCTCGGACCGCATGGAGCCGGTGAAGTGCAGATGGAGATGGGCCTTGGGGAGCAGACGGACATCACGTGCCATCCGAAGATCCTGCCGTACGGGTGACGCTGTCCGGTACCGGTTTCACCGAACGGGGACTTGCCCGAAAACAGAAACGGGCCCCCGGCAGCAGCCGGGGGCCCGTCAGAGGGAGAGCCGTCAGTCGCGGGCCTCGCCGAGCAGCTTCTGGATCCGGGAGACGCCCTCGACCAGGTCCTCGTCACCCAGTGCGTAGGAAAGCCGCAGGTAGCCGGGGGTGCCGAAGGCCTCACCCGGGACCACGGCGACCTCGACCTCGTCCAGGATGAGGGCCGCCAGCTCGACCGAGGACGCCGGGCGCTTGCCGCGGATCTCCTTGCCGAGCAGCTCCTTCACCGAGGGGTAGACGTAGAACGCGCCTTCGGGAGTGGGGCACACCACACCGTCGATCTCGTTCAGCATCCGCACGATGGTCTGCCGCCGCCGGTCGAAGGCGGTGCGCATCTCGGCGACCGCGTCCAGGTTCCCGGAGACCGCGGCCAGCGCGGCGATCTGGGCGACGTTGCTGACGTTGGAGGTGGCGTGCGACTGGAGGTTCGTCGCGGCCTTGATGACGTCCTTGGGGGCGATCATCCACCCGACGCGCCAGCCGGTCATGGCGTACGTCTTGGCGACGCCGTTCACCACGATGCACTTGTCGCGCAGCTCGGGAAGGACCGCCGGCAGCGAGGTGAAGGTCGCGTCACCGTAGACGAGGTGCTCGTAGATCTCGTCGGTGAGCACCCACAGGCCGTGCTCGACGGCCCAGCGGCCGATCGCCTCGGCGTCGGCCGCGCTGTAGACGGCGCCGGTCGGGTTGGACGGCGAGACGAAGAGCACGACCTTGGTCCGCGGGGTGCGGGCCGCCTCCAGCTGCTCGACCGTCACCCGGTAGCCGGTCGTCTCGTCCGCGACGACGTCGACGGGCACGCCGCCCGCGAGCCGGATCGACTCGGGGTAGGTGGTCCAGTACGGCGCCGGGACGATGACCTCGTCGCCCGGGTCGAGGATCGCGGCGAAGGCCTCGTAGATGGCCTGCTTGCCGCCGTTGGTGACCAGCACCTGGGAGGCGTCGACCTCGTAGCCCGAGTCGCGCAGCGTCTTGGCGGCGATGGCGGCCTTGAGCTCCGGCAGCCCGCCGGCCGGGGTGTAGCGGTGGAACTTCGGGTTGCGGCACGCCTCCACCGCGGCCTCGACGATGTAGTCGGGGGTCGGGAAGTCGGGCTCGCCGGCACCGAAGCCGATGACCGGACGCCCGGCGGCCTTGAGGGCCTTCGCCTTGGCGTCCACAGCGAGTGTCGCGGACTCGGAGATCGACCCGACGCGGGCCGACACCCGACGGTCGGAGGGGGACTGTACGGGGGGAGTGGCAGCGGTCATGAGTGCATGGTCCCAGACGGCGTACCGCCCCGGCACCGCGGTTTGCGGAGTGGACACCCCGGTGTTTACGGAGTGGACGGCGGGGCCTGCGGCGGAGCCGTTCGACGACCGGCCTGTGAACACGTACACTCATCCGTCGATGGCCCTCTCGCGAACTGCGGTACGTTGAGGGGCGTCTTCAAAGGGTCGTAGCTCAATTGGTAGAGCACTGGTCTCCAAAACCAGCGGTTGGGGGTTCAAGTCCCTCCGGCCCTGCTACACGCGTCCTCACCAGGATGCGGGCAGGTAATTGCACTCGCCGTACCGCGCGACGGGCGCGGTATGGCCACGACCCGGAGTCAGGTGAAGACGAGTGACTGAAATCACGGACTCCATCGAGGTCCCTGAGCCTGACGCATCCCAGGACAAGAAGGCCCGCCGCGGAGGTAAGCGCGGAAAGAAGGGCCCCCTGGCCCGTCTCGGCCTCTTCTACCGGCAGATCGTCGCCGAGCTCCGCAAGGTCGTCTGGCCTTCGCGTCACGACCTCACGACGTACACGAGCGTCGTAATTGTCTTCGTTGTCGTCGTCATCGGGCTTGTGTCCGTGATTGACTTTGGCTTCGCGAAGCTCGTCTCGTACGTCTTCGGATGATCCTGCGGACGACGCCCCTGCGGCGCCTTTCCGCATGTTCCACCCCTTGAAGTCAGGAAGAAGCAGTCACCGTGTCTGACCCGAACGTGTACGACGCCGACGAGTCCGTCGAGGGCGACGACACTGCGCTCGACATCGTCGAGGCAGCCGACGGCGACATCGACCAGGCCGAAGCTGCCGATGAAGCCGCGGGCGAAGCCGCCGAGCAGGCCGCCGTCCACGTCATCGACGAGACCGGTGCGGCAGTCGCCGAGGACGCCCAGGACGAGACCGAGGCGGCCGTCGACGAAGAGGCCGACGCCGTGCTTGCCGAGGCCGACGCCGAGCTGGCCGAGGACGCCGAGCCCGTCGAGGAGCCGGAGCCGGTCGACCCCGTCGCCGCCTTCCGCGAGGAACTCCGCACTCTGCCCGGCGAGTGGTACGTCATCCACACGTACGCCGGCTACGAGAACCGCGTGAAGTCCAACCTGGAGCAGCGCGCCGTCTCGCTGAACGTCGAGGACTACATCTACCAGGCAGAAGTGCCCCAGGAAGAAGTAGCCCAGATCAAGAACGGCGAGCGGAAGACGGTCAAGCAGAACAAGCTTCCCGGCTATGTGCTCGTCCGCATGGACCTGACGAACGAGTCGTGGGGTGTCGTCCGCAACACGCCGGGCGTCACCGGCTTCGTGGGCAACGCGTACGACCCGTACCCGCTGACGCTGGACGAGATCCTCAAGATGCTCGCTCCCGAGGTCGAGGCGGCCGCCGAGGCCGCCGCCGCCGCGGACGGCACGGGTCCGGCCCGCAAGATCGAGGTCCAGGTGCTGGACTTCGAGGTCGGCGACTCGGTCACCGTCACCGACGGCCCGTTCGCGACGCTGCAGGCGACGATCAACGAGATCAACCCGGATTCGAAGAAGATCAAGGGCCTCGTCGAGATCTTCGGCCGTGAGACCCCGGTCGAGCTCAGCTTCGACCAGATCCAGAAGAACTGACTTTTTTACACGTCCGACCAGGTCAGACCGGATTTCATCGCCGGTCTGGCCTGTTTGGTTTCAGGCCACGCCGCGATACCCGTTATCGTGGTGCGGTATGCCTGCTAGCAGGCGAAACAACTCTCACTAGGACCCGGAGAGAGCAATGCCTCCCAAGAAGAAGAAGATCACGGGGCTTATCAAGCTCCAGATCAACGCGGGCGCGGCCAACCCCGCCCCGCCCGTCGGCCCCGCACTGGGCCAGCACGGCGTCAACATCATGGAGTTCTGCAAGGCCTACAACGCCGCGACCGAGTCGCAGCGTGGCATGGTCGTGCCGGTGGAGATCACGGTCTACGACGACCGCTCCTTCACCTTCATCACCAAGACTCCGCCGGCCGCGAAGCTGATCCTCAAGGCCGCGGGCGTGGAGAAGGGCTCCGGCGAGCCGCACGTCAAGAAGGTCGCGAAGCTCACCGCCGCTCAGGTGCGTGACATCGCCACCGTCAAGATGCCGGACCTGAACGCCAACGACCTGGACGCCGCGTCGAAGATCATCGCCGGCACCGCCCGTTCCATGGGCATCACGGTCGAGGGCTGACACCCACCCCGAAGCACGTCTGTGGAAGGGCCGCGCGCGGTCCGTACCACGACTCCACTCACCATTGAGGAGCAGCAGTGAAGCGCAGCAAGACTCTCCGCGCTGCGGACGCGAAGATCGACCGGGAGAAGCTCTACGCCCCGCTCGAGGCCGTCCGTCTCGCCAAGGAGACCGCAGCGACGAAGTTCGACTCGACCGTCGAGGTCGCCATGTGCCTGGGTGTCGACCCGCGCAAGGCCGACCAGATGGTCCGCGGCACCGTGAACCTCCCCCACGGCACCGGCAAGACCGCCCGGGTCCTGGTCTTCGCGACCGGTGACCGTGCCGAGGCCGCGCGTGCCGCCGGCGCCGACATCGTCGGCTCCGACGAGCTCATCGAAGAGGTGGCCAAGGGCCGCCTCGACTTCGACGCCGTCGTCGCCACCCCGGACCTCATGGGCAAGGTCGGCCGCCTCGGCCGCGTGCTCGGTCCCCGTGGCCTGATGCCGAACCCGAAGACCGGCACCGTGACCCCGGACGTGGCCAAGGCCGTGACCGAGATCAAGGGCGGCAAGATCGAGTTCCGCGTCGACAAGCACTCGAACATGCACTTCATCATCGGCAAGGTGTCGTTCGATGACGCGCAGCTGGTCGAGAACTACGGCGCGGCCCTGGACGAGCTCCTTCGTCTGAAGCCGTCCGCCTCCAAGGGCCGGTACATCAAGAAGGCCGTCATCAGCACCACGATGGGCCCCGGTATCCCGGTGGACCAGAGTCGTACCCGCAACCTCCTCGTCGAAGAGGACCCGGCCGCCGTCTGATTCTGACGACGCCGCCGCGTACGCGACTCGGGCCGGGCCCCGCTCCTCTCCGGAGCGGGGCCCGGCCTGTCAGCTGTCCCGGCCCTGTACGCCCCTGTCCCGCCCGGACGGGGGCGCCGGCGCCCCCACGGCGTTCCGGCCCGAACGCGGCCGCTGAGCGGCCCGTTGAGGCGATTTGCCGGATCGCGACCCGTTCGCGTACGCTATCGAAGAAGCCAAAGACCGCTGGTCGCTGCTGTGCCCTCGTTGAGGAGCGCGGCGGCCGAAGGATCCGCTAGCTGCGGACGACCCGCTCAGGTTGCTGTGGAAGAACTCCTGGAATTCATTCTGGTTGAGTAACGCCCCGTGCGCCTGCGCCGGGGCGTTCGTGTTGCCCAGCCCCTTCCGTGCGGTCCGAATCACCCGGAAGGAGGCCGAGACTCATGGCGAGGCCCGATAAGGCTGCTGCGGTTGCCGAGCTGACGGACAAGTTCCGCAGCTCCAACGCCGCAATGCTGACCGAGTACCGCGGTCTCACCGTGGCGCAGCTCAAGACGCTGCGCCGTTCGCTCGGTGAGAACGCTCAGTACGCCGTGGTGAAGAACACGCTGACCAAGATCGCGGCCAACGAGGCCGGGATCAGCACGCTGGACGACCTGTTCGCAGGTCCGACGGCGGTTGCCTTCGTCACCGGTGACCCGGTGGAGTCGGCGAAGAGTCTGCGTGACTTCGCCAAGGACAACCCCAACCTCATCATCAAGGGCGGTGTCCTTGACGGTAAGGCGCTGACCGCTGATGAGATCAAGAAGCTCGCGGACCTCGAGTCCCGCGAGGTTCTGCTCGCCAAGGTGGCCGGTGGCATCAAGGCGTCGATGGCCAAGGCCGCGGCGACTTTCCAGGCCCCGCTCACGGAGTTCGTCCGCACTGCGGACGCGCTTCGCGCCAAGGTCGAGCAGGGCGGTGCCGGTACGCCGGCTCCCGCCGAGGCCGAGGTGGCGGAGTAACCCTCCGCCCCTGGTCGCAGCGGGCGCCTCACGCCCGCCTTCATGTACACCCGGCACCTGCCGAATAGTGGAAGGACGCCATCATGGCGAAGCTGTCCCAGGAAGAGCTGCTCGCGCAGTTCGAGACCCTGACCCTCATCGAGCTCTCTGAGTTCGTCAAGGCGTTCGAAGAGAAGTTCGACGTCAAGGCTGCCGCCCCGGTCGCCGTCGCCGCCGGTGGCGCTGCCGCCGTCGCCGACGCCCCGGAGGAGCAGGACGAGTTCGACGTCGTCCTCACCGGCGCCGGCGAGAAGAAGATCCAGGTCATCAAGGTTGTGCGTGAGCTCACCTCGCTGGGTCTGAAGGAGGCCAAGGACCTCGTCGACGGCGCTCCGAAGCCGGTCCTCGAGAAGGTCGCCAAGGACGTTGCCGAGAAGGCTGCGGACTCCCTCAAGGCCGCTGGCGCGTCCGTCGAGGTCAAGTAACTCCCAGCCCCTCCACAAGGGGCTGAACAGCCGCAGGGCGGCCACCCGAAAGGGTGGCCGCCCTCGGTCGTTCCCGGAGTCCTCCAGGGGGCCTGTAGCCGCCCGGGGGTAAGGTGATCATCCCCGCCGGGCCAGGGGGGCCGTGCGGATCTCCGGGGGGCTGGGGCCTTGACGAACCGCACGCGGCGCGCAATTCTCAGGACGCGTCGTAAGTTCGATCCGGGGTCCGAGGCATGGATCGAGCGCGATGCGGGAATGCCTAGCGTCAAGCACAGATCCGGTGCCGAGACCGGGTCGACAACAGTGGCGAGGGGGCAATGATTCGGTACTCCGAATCTCTGCCTGGACATCAGTGTGCCGAGTGGCTACACTGACCCTTTGCGCTGCCTGTTAGCTGTAGCCTGGCCCGTCACCAGGGACAGCCCCAAGCCTGAGCACGGAATGAAGAGATGTCCCGTCTGTGGACATCCCCGTGTGCTCGGGGGCGGACACCGGTATGCGCGTAGTGAGTCCGAGCCCTCGGAAGGACCCCCTCTTGGCCGCCTCGCGCAACGCCTCGACTGCCAATACGAACAACGGTGCCAGCACTTCACCGCTGCGCATCTCTTTTGCGAAGATCAAGGAACCCCTCGAGGTACCGAACCTCCTCGCGCTGCAGACCGAGAGCTTTGACTGGCTGCTCGGCAACGCCGCGTGGAAGGCTCGTGTCGAGGCGGCTCTGGAAAGTGGCCAGGACGTCCCCAGGAAGTCGGGTCTGGAAGAGATCTTCGAGGAGATCTCTCCGATCGAAGACTTCTCCGGGTCGATGTCGCTCACCTTCCGCGACCACCGTTTTGAGCCTCCGAAGAACTCGATCGACGAGTGCAAGGAGCGCGACTTCACGTACGGCGCTCCGCTCTTCGTCACCGCCGAGTTCACCAACAACGAGACCGGCGAGATCAAGTCGCAGACGGTCTTCATGGGCGACTTCCCGCTCATGACCAACAAGGGCACCTTCTGCATCAACGGCACCGAGCGTGTCGTCGTGTCGCAGCTGGTCCGCTCGCCCGGCGTCTACTTCGACTCCTCGATCGACAAGACGTCCGACAAGGACATCTTCTCGGCGAAGGTCATCCCGTCCCGCGGTGCCTGGCTCGAGCTCGAGATCGACAAGCGCGACATGGTCGGTGTCCGCATCGACCGCAAGCGCAAGCAGTCGGTCACCGTGCTCCTCAAGGCTCTCGGTTGGACGACCGAGCAGATCCTCGAGGAGTTCGGCGAGTACGAGTCCATGCGCGCCACCCTGGAGAAGGACCACACCCAGGGCCAGGACGACGCGCTGCTCGACATCTACCGCAAGCTGCGTCCGGGCGAACCGCCGACCCGCGAGGCCGCGCAGACGCTGCTCGAGAACCTCTACTTCAACCCGAAGCGCTACGACCTCGCGAAGGTCGGCCGCTACAAGGTGAACAAGAAGCTCGGCAGCGACAAGCCGCTCGACGCCGGCGTGCTGACCACGGCCGACGTTCTCGCGACCATCAAGTACCTGGTCAAGCTGCACGCCGGTGAGACCGAGACCGTGGGCGAGGACGGCCGGAACATCGTCGTCGAGACCGACGACATCGACCACTTCGGCAACCGTCGTCTGCGCAACGTCGGCGAGCTCATCCAGAACCAGGTCCGTACCGGCCTGGCTCGTATGGAGCGCGTCGTCCGCGAGCGGATGACCACCCAGGACGTCGAGGCGATCACGCCGCAGACCCTGATCAACATCCGGCCGGTCGTCGCCTCCATCAAGGAGTTCTTCGGCACCAGCCAGCTGTCCCAGTTCATGGACCAGACGAACCCGCTGTCGGGTCTGACCCACAAGCGTCGTCTGTCCGCGCTGGGCCCGGGTGGTCTGTCCCGTGAGCGCGCCGGCTTCGAGGTCCGTGACGTTCACCCGTCGCACTACGGCCGCATGTGTCCGATCGAGACCCCGGAAGGCCCGAACATCGGCCTGATCGGCTCGCTCGCCTCCTACGGCCGGGTCAACGCCTTCGGCTTCGTGGAGACCCCGTACCGCAAGGTCGTCGAGGGCATCGTCACCGATGACGTCGACTACCTGACGGCCGACGAGGAGGACCGCTTCGTCATCGCGCAGGCCAACGCGCCGCTGACGGACGACAACCACTTCGAAGAGGCCCGCGTCCTGGTCCGCCGCCGTGGCGGCGAGATCGACTACATCCCCGGCGCCGACGTCGACTACATGGACGTCTCGCCGCGCCAGATGGTGTCGGTCGCGACCGCGATGATCCCGTTCCTCGAGCACGACGACGCCAACCGCGCGCTCATGGGATCGAACATGATGCGCCAGGCGGTGCCGCTCATCAAGAGCGAGGCCCCGCTGGTCGGCACCGGCATGGAGTACCGCTGCGCGGTCGACGCCGGTGACGTCATCAAGGCCGAGAAGGACGGTGTGGTCCAGGAGGTCTCCGCGGACTACGTCACGGTCGCCAACGACGACGGCACCTACACCACGTACCGGGTGGCGAAGTTCAGCCGCTCGAACCAGGGCACCTCCTTCAACCAGAAGGTCGTCGTCGACGAGGGCGCTCGCGTCGTCGCCAACCAGGTCCTGGCCGACGGCCCCTCCACCGACGAGGGCGAGATGGCCCTCGGCAAGAACCTCCTCGTGGCATTCATGCCGTGGGAAGGCCACAACTACGAAGACGCGATCATCCTCAGCCAGCGGCTGGTCCAGGACGACGTCCTCTCCTCGATCCACATCGAGGAGCACGAGGTCGACGCCCGTGACACCAAGCTCGGCCCGGAGGAGATCACCCGGGACATCCCGAACGTCTCCGAGGAGGTCCTCGCGGACCTCGACGAGCGCGGGATCATCCGCATCGGTGCCGACGTCGTCGCCGGCGACATCCTGGTCGGAAAGGTCACGCCCAAGGGCGAGACCGAGCTGACCCCGGAGGAGCGCCTGCTCCGTGCGATCTTCGGTGAGAAGGCGCGCGAAGTGCGCGACACCTCGCTGAAGGTGCCGCACGGCGAGACCGGCAAGGTCATCGGCGTCCGCGTCTTCGACCGCGAAGAGGGCGACGAGCTGCCGCCGGGCGTGAACCAGCTGGTCCGCGTCTACGTCGCGCAGAAGCGCAAGATCAACAATGGTGACAAGCTTGCCGGACGTCACGGCAACAAGGGCGTCATCTCGAAGATCCTGCCGGTCGAGGACATGCCGTTCCTGGAGGACGGCACCCCGGTCGACATCATCCTCAACCCGCTGGGTGTCCCGTCCCGAATGAACCCGGGACAGGTCCTGGAGATCCACCTCGGCTGGCTCGCCCAGCAGGGTTGGGACACCTCCGGGATCAGCACCGAGTGGGCCCGCCGGCTGGAGTCCATCGGAGCCGACAAGGTGCCCGCGGGCTCCAACGTCGCCACCCCGGTGTTCGACGGTGCGCGCGAGGACGAGATCACCGGCCTCTTCGAGGCCACGATCCCGAACCGCGACGGCGACCGGATGGTGCTGCCCTCGGGTAAGGCCCGGATGTTCGACGGCCGCTCCGGCGAGCCGTTCCCGGACCCGATCTCGGTCGGCTACATGTACATCCTGAAGCTCCACCACCTGGTGGACGACAAGCTCCACGCCCGCTCCACCGGCCCGTACTCCATGATCACGCAGCAGCCGCTGGGTGGTAAGGCGCAGTTCGGTGGCCAGCGATTCGGTGAAATGGAGGTGTGGGCACTTGAGGCATACGGTGCCGCCTACGCCCTCCAGGAGCTGCTGACGATCAAGTCTGACGACGTGCTCGGCCGCGTGAAGGTGTACGAGGCGATCGTCAAGGGCGAGAACATCCCCGAACCCGGCATTCCCGAGTCCTTCAAGGTGCTCATCAAGGAAATGCAGTCGCTGTGCCTCAACGTGGAGGTGCTGTCCTCGGACGGTATGTCCATCGAGATGCGCGACACGGACGAGGATGTCTTCCGCGCTGCGGAAGAGCTCGGTATCGACCTGTCCCGGCGTGAGCCGAGCAGCGTCGAAGAGGTCTGACGGGCCTGGTCGGGACTCCCTCACCGGAGTCCCGGCCGCCCCGGACCGTTCAGACCATGTTTGACACTCGACCCTGAAAGAGGGATTGACGACAAGTGCTCGACGTCAACTTCTTCGACGAGCTGCGGATCGGCCTCGCCACCGCGGACGACATCCGGACCTGGTCGCACGGCGAAGTAAAGAAGCCGGAGACCATCAACTACCGCACGCTCAAGCCGGAAAAGGACGGGCTCTTCTGCGAGAAGATCTTCGGTCCGACCCGGGACTGGGAGTGCTACTGCGGTAAGTACAAGCGTGTCCGCTTCAAGGGCATCATCTGCGAGCGCTGCGGCGTCGAGGTAACTCGCGCCAAGGTGCGTCGTGAGCGGATGGGCCACATTGAGCTGGCCGCTCCCGTGACCCACATCTGGTACTTCAAGGGCGTTCCGTCGCGGCTGGGCTACCTGCTCGACCTCGCCCCGAAGGACCTCGAGAAGGTCATCTACTTCGCCGCCTACATGATCACGTGGGTCGACGACGAGCGCCGTACGCGCGATCTGCCCTCCCTCGAGGCGCAGGTCTCCGTCGAGCGCCAGCAGGTCGAGAACCGCCGGGATTCCGATGTCGAGAACCGGCAGAAGAAGCTCGAAGCGGACCTCGGCGAGCTGGAGGCCGAGGGCGCCAAGGCCGACGTGCGCCGCAAGGTGCGCGAAGGTGCCGAGCGTGAGATGAAGCAGCTCCGTGACCGCGCCCAGCGCGAGATCGACCGCCTCGACGAGGTGTGGGCCCGCTTCAAGAACCTCAAGGTCCAGGACCTCGAGGGCGACGAGCTGCTCTACCGCGAGCTGCGCGAGCGCTTCGGTACGTACTTCTCCGGTTCGATGGGTGCCGCGGCGCTGCAGAAGCGCCTCGAGACCTTCGACCTCGAGGAGGAGGCCGAGCGTCTCCGCGAGATCATCCGTACCGGCAAGGGCCAGAAGAAGACCCGTGCGCTCAAGCGCCTCAAGGTCGTCTCGGCGTTCCTGCAGACCACCAACAAGCCCAACGGCATGGTGCTGGACTGCGTCCCGGTCATCCCGCCGGACCTGCGTCCGATGGTGCAGCTGGACGGTGGCCGCTTCGCGACCTCCGACCTGAACGACCTGTACCGCCGCGTGATCAACCGCAACAACCGCCTCAAGCGTCTCCTTGACCTCGGTGCCCCCGAGATCATCGTGAACAACGAGAAGCGGATGCTGCAGGAGGCCGTCGACGCGCTGTTCGACAACGGCCGCCGTGGTCGCCCGGTCACCGGTCCCGGTAACCGCCCGCTGAAGTCCCTGAGCGACATGCTCAAGGGCAAGCAGGGTCGTTTCCGTCAGAACCTGCTCGGCAAGCGAGTCGACTACTCGGCCCGTTCGGTCATCGTCGTCGGCCCGCAGCTCAAGCTGCACCAGTGCGGTCTGCCGAAGGCCATGGCGCTGGAGCTCTTCAAGCCGTTCGTGATGAAGCGCCTGGTGGACCTGAACCACGCGCAGAACATCAAGTCGGCCAAGCGCATGGTCGAGCGCGGCCGCACCGTCGTCTACGACGTCCTCGAAGAGGTCATCGCAGAGCACCCGGTGCTGCTGAACCGTGCACCGACCCTGCACCGCCTCGGCATCCAGGCCTTCGAGCCCCAGCTGGTCGAGGGCAAGGCCATCCAGATCCACCCGCTCGTCTGCACCGCGTTCAACGCGGACTTCGACGGTGACCAGATGGCCGTGCACCTGCCGCTGTCGGCAGAGGCGCAGGCCGAGGCCCGCATCCTGATGCTGTCCTCGAACAACATCCTGAAGCCGGCCGACGGTCGTCCCGTCACCATGCCGACCCAGGACATGGTGCTGGGTCTGTTCTTCCTCACCACCGAGCCGGAAGAGCGCGTGCTCATCGGCGAGGGCCGGGCGTTCGGTTCCACCGCCGAAGCGATCATGGCGTTCGACAACCGCGAGCTCTCGCTGCAGTCGAAGGTCGACATCCGCTTCCCGGTCGGCACCGTCCCGCCGCGTGGCTGGACCCCGCCCGCCCAGGAAGAGGGCGAGCAGGGTTACCAGGTCGGCGACACGTTCCGGCTGCGGACGTCCCTGGGGCGCGCGCTCTTCAACGAGCTGCTGCCCGAGGACTACCCGTTCGTCGACTACGCGGTCGGCAAGAAGCAGCTCTCCGAGATCGTCAACGACCTCGCCGAGCGGTACCCGAAGGTCATCGTGGCGGCGACGCTCGACAACCTGAAGGCGGCCGGCTTCCACTGGGCCACCCGTTCCGGCGTCACCGTGGCCGTCACGGACATCGTCGTCCCCGAGGCCAAGAAGGCCATCGTCAAGGGGTACGAGGAGCAGGACGAGAAGGTCCAGAAGCAGTACGAGCGCGGCCTGATCACCAAGGACGAGCGCACGCAGGAGCTCATCGCGATCTGGACCAAGGCGACCAACGAGGTTGCCGAGGCGATGAACGCGAACTTCCCCAAGACGAACCCCATCTTCATGATGGTTGACTCGGGTGCCCGAGGAAACATGATGCAGATGCGTCAGATCGCCGGTATGCGTGGTCTGGTGTCGAACGCGAAGAACGAGACCATCCCGCGTCCCATCAAGGCCTCGTTCCGTGAGGGCCTGTCCGTGCTGGAGTACTTCATCTCCACCCACGGTGCCCGTAAGGGTCTCGCGGACACCGCCCTGCGTACCGCCGACTCGGGTTACCTGACCCGTCGTCTGGTGGACGTCTCGCAGGACGTCATCATCCGCGAGGAGGACTGCGGTACCGAGCGCGGCCTCAAGCTGCAGATCGGTGCGCGCGGCGAGGACGGCGTCCTTCGTAAGACGGACGACGTCGAGACCAGCGTCTACGCCCGCATGCTCGCCGAGGACGTCGTCATCGACGGCAAGGTGATCGCGCCGGCCAACGTGGACCTGGGCGACGTGCTCATCGACCAGCTGATCCAGCACGGTGTCGAGCAGGTCAAGACCCGCTCGATCCTCACCTGCGAGTCCACGGTCGGCACCTGTGCCTTCTGCTACGGACGCTCGCTGGCCACCGGCAAGCTGGTGGACATCGGTGAGGCCGTCGGTATCATCGCGGCCCAGTCGATCGGTGAGCCCGGTACCCAGCTGACGATGCGTACCTTCCACACCGGTGGTGTGGCGGGTGACGACATCACGCAGGGTCTGCCGCGTGTCGTCGAGCTCTTCGAGGCCCGTGTCCCCAAGGGTGTCGCCCCGATCTCCGAGGCTGTCGGCCGGGTCCGCATCGAGGAGACCGAGAAGACGAAGAAGCTCGTCGTCACCCCGGACGACGGCAGCGAGGAGATCGCTTACCCGATCTCCAAGCGGTCCCGTCTGCTGGTGGGCGAGGGCGACCACGTCGAGGTCGGCCAGAAGCTGACCGTGGGTGCCACCAACCCGCACGACGTGCTGCGTATCCTCGGCCAGCGCCAGGTTCAGATCCACCTGGTGGCCGAAGTGCAGAAGGTCTACAACAACCAGGGCGTGTCGATCCACGACAAGCACATCGAGATCATCATCCGGCAGATGCTCCGCCGTGTGACGATCATCGAGTCCGGCGACGCCGAGCTGCTGCCCGGCGAGCTGGTCGAGCGCGGCCGCTTCGAGACCGAGAACCGTCGTGTGGTCTCCGAGGGCGGTCACCCCGCCTCCGGCCGTCCGCAGCTGATGGGTATCACCAAGGCCTCGCTGGCGACCGAGTCCTGGCTGTCGGCCGCCTCCTTCCAGGAGACGACCCGAGTGCTGACCGACGCGGCGATCCACGCCAAGTCGGACTCGCTGCTCGGCCTGAAGGAGAACGTCATCATCGGTAAGCTCATCCCGGCCGGTACGGGTCTTGCCCGTTACCGGAACATCCGGGTGGAGCCCACCGAGGAGGCGAAGGCAGCGATGTACTCGGCCGTCGGTTACGACGACATCGACTACTCGCCCTTCGGCACCGGCTCCGGCCAGGCCGTTCCCCTGGAGGACTACGACTACGGCCCCTACAACGGCTGAGTCGTGTCCCACAGAGTCTGATCCGCAAGGCGGCCGTCCCCTCCCGGGATGGCCGCCTTGCGGCTTTTCGCGGAACTTCGCACGGTCGCCGTGCGTCCGTCAGTATGGAGAGACCATTCCAAGGCGGGGAGGTGTCGCGCGTGTCGCTCGATCCGTGGGGCAACGGGCGGTTGCCCCAGTCCGGCCAGGTGCCTGGCATGCTGGCGGCCGACGCCGACCGTGAGCGCACGGTGGACGTGCTGAAGGCCGCGTTCGCGGAGGGGCGGCTGCAGCAGCAGGAGTACGAGCACCGGATGTCCACCGCCTACCAGGCGCGTACCTACGGTGAGTTGCAGCTGCTGGTGCGCGACCTCCCGCAGGGGCCGTCGCCGATGTCCGCACAGATGTCCCCGCCGATGGGCTATGTGCCGCGGACCTTCCTGCCGGCCCCGCCGCGTACGAACACCTCCGCCATCGCCTCGTTCGTCTGCGGTCTGGCGGGCACCTTCACCCTCGTGACGGCGATCCCGGCGGTGATCCTCGGGCACAAGGCCCGCAAGGAGATCCGCAACAGCGGCGAGGCGGGGGACGGGTTCGCGGTCGCCGGCCTGGTGCTGGGCTGGATCGTGTCCGGCTTCCTGGGTCTGATCATGCTCTTCGTGATGATCGGAATGGTCTCCGGTTCCGGCTGAGAGTTCGCGCCGGAAGGGCGGCGTGTCCTGCGCTGATGCATTTGTTTTGACCGGAGCCGATGCGATAGGTACGATCTGACCTTGTGCCTGGGGTGTGCCCGGGTCCTTGCGCGTGCCCCCAGCCTCTGGCCGGGAGGTCACCGATATCGCACGGGGACACCGAGGCCGCGACACCCGACATACGTACGTTCTCTGCTCCACGGGGACGTGCGGGGTCCGCGACACACCCGACCGCGTGGGTCGGTGCCCCAGGTTAGTTTTATCGAGATCGGCACACAGAAACCGGAGAAACGGTGCCTACGATCCAGCAGCTGGTCCGGAACGGCCGGCAGGACAAGGTCAAGAAGAATATGACACCCGCGCTGAAGGGTTCCCCTCAGCGCCGCGGTGTTTGCACGCGTGTGTACACGACCACCCCGAAGAAGCCGAACTCGGCGCTTCGCAAGGTGGCCCGTGTGCGTCTGACCAGTGGGATTGAGGTCACCGCCTACATTCCGGGCGAGGGCCACAACCTCCAGGAGCACTCCATCGTGCTCGTGCGTGGCGGTCGTGTGAAGGACCTGCCGGGTGTTCGCTACAAGATCATCCGCGGCTCCCTGGACACCCAGGGCGTCAAGAACCGCAAGCAGGCCCGCAGCCGCTACGGCGCCAAGAAGGAGAAGTAAGCATGCCTCGTAAGGGTCCTGCCCCGAAGCGCCCGGTCATCATCGACCCGGTCTACGGATCTCCTCTGGTGACCTCGCTGGTCAACAAGATCCTCCTGCACGGCAAGCGTTCCACCGCCGAGCGGATCGTTTACGGCGCCCTCGAGGGCCTCAAGGAGAAGACCGGTACCGACCCGGTCATCACCCTGAAGCGCGCTCTTGAGAACATCAAGCCGACTCTGGAGGTCAAGTCCCGCCGCGTCGGCGGTGCGACCTACCAGGTGCCGGTCGAGGTTCGCCCCGCCCGTGCTTCCACGCTCGCGCTGCGCTGGCTCGTGGGTTACTCCCGCGCCCGCCGCGAGAAGACCATGACCGAGCGCCTGATGAACGAACTGCTGGACGCCAGCAACGGTCTCGGTGCCTCGGTCAAGCGTCGCGAGGACACCCACAAGATGGCCGAGTCGAACAAGGCCTTCGCGCACTACCGCTGGTAGTCACCACCCACATCGAGACCGAGAGAAGACTGAGCCTAATGGCCACCACTTCGCTTGACCTGGCCAAGGTCCGCAACATTGGGATCATGGCCCACATCGACGCGGGCAAGACGACGACCACCGAGCGGATCCTGTTCTACACCGGCGTCTCGTACAAGATCGGTGAAGTCCACGATGGCGCAGCCACCATGGACTGGATGGAGCAGGAGCAGGAGCGCGGCATCACGATCACGTCGGCCGCGACGACCTGCCACTGGCCGCTGAACGATGTCGATCACACGATCAACATCATCGACACCCCGGGGCACGTCGACTTCACGGTCGAGGTGGAGCGTTCGCTCCGCGTCCTCGACGGTGCCGTCACGGTGTTCGACGGTGTCGCCGGTGTTGAGCCGCAGTCCGAGACCGTTTGGCGTCAGGCGGACCGCTACGGCGTTCCGCGCATCTGCTTCGTCAACAAGCTCGACCGGACCGGTGCCGAGTTCCACCGCTGCGTCGACATGATCGTGGACCGCCTCGGTGCGGTTCCGCTGGTCATGCAGATCCCCATCGGCACTGAGATGGACTTCAAGGGCGTCGTCGACCTCGTCGCCATGAAGGCGATGGTGTGGTCCGCCGAGGCCACCAAGGGCGAGATGTACGACACTGTCGACATCCCGAGCACGCACGTCGAAGCCGCCCAGGAATGGCGCGGCAAGCTCCTCGAGACCATCGCGGAGCACGACGACGAGATGATGGAGCTGTTCCTCGAGGGCCAGGAGCCCAGCGAAGAGCAGCTGATGGCCGCGATCCGTCGCGCCACCATCGCCTCGACCGACTCGGAGCACCAGGGCAAGCCGACCTTCACGCCGGTGTTCTGTGGCAGCGCGTTCAAGAACAAGGGCGTACAGCCCCTGCTCGACGCCGTGGTCCGTTACCTGCCCTCCCCCCTGGACATCGAGGCCATCGAAGGCCACGACGTCAAGGACTCGTCGGTAGCCGTGAAGCGCCAGCCGTCCGAGGACGAGCCGTTCTCCGGTCTTGCTTTCAAGATCATGAGCGACCCGCACCTCGGCAAGCTCACCTTCGTCCGGGTTTACTCGGGCCGCCTCGAGACCGGCACCTTTGTGCTGAACTCGGTGAAGGGCAAGAAGGAGCGCATCGGCAAGATCTACCGTATGCACGCGAACAAGCGTGAGGAGATCCCGACGGCGGGCGCCGGCGACATCATCGCCGTCATGGGCCTGAAGCAGACCACCACCGGTGAGACGCTGTGCGACGAGAAGCAGCCGGTCATCCTGGAGTCCATGGACTTCCCGGCCCCGGTCATTCAGGTCGCCATCGAGCCCAAGTCCAAGGGTGACCAGGAGCGTCTGGGTATCGCGATTCAGCGTCTCGCTGAGGAAGACCCCTCGTTCCAGGTTCACTCCGACGAGGAGACCGGCCAGACCATCATCGGTGGTATGGGCGAGCTCCACCTCGAGGTGCTGGTCGACCGCATGAGGCGCGAGTTCCGCGTCGAGGCGAACGTCGGCAAGCCCCAGGTCGCATACCGCGAGACGATCCGCAAGACTGTCGACCGGATCGACTACACGCACAAGAAGCAGACTGGTGGTACCGGCCAGTTCGCGAAGGTACAGATCTCGATGGAGCCCATCGAGGGCGGCGACGCCTCGTACGAATTCGTGAACAAGGTCACCGGTGGCCGCATCCCCCGTGAGTACATCCCCTCGGTGGACGCCGGCGCCCAGGAAGCCATGAAGTTCGGCATCCTGGCCGGTTACGAGATGGTGGGTGTTCGCATCACCCTTCTCGACGGTGGCTACCACGAGGTCGACTCCTCCGAGCTCGCCTTCAAGATCGCCGGTTCGCAGGCGTTCAAGGAGGGTGCTCGCAGGGCGAGCCCCGTACTGCTCGAGCCGATGATGGCCGTTGAGGTCACCACGCCCGAGGACTACATGGGCGACGTCATCGGCGACCTGAACTCCCGCCGTGGCCAGATCCAGGCCATGGAGGAGCGCAGCGGCGCCCGTGTCATCAAGGGTCTCGTGCCCTTGTCGGAGATGTTCGGCTACGTCGGAGACCTCCGCAGCAAGACCTCGGGTCGCGCAAGCTACTCGATGCAGTTCGACTCCTACGCCGAGGTTCCGCGGAACGTCGCTGAGGAGATCATCGCGAAGGCCAAGGGCGAGTAGCGCTCAATTTTCGCAGTGTTGCTCAACCCTTAGGCTTGATAGCAGGCATCGGGGCATTCGTCGCAATCCACCGGGGCTTCGGCCCTGAGAAGCGTGGCGGATTCCCCGGCAGCCCGCATTCCAGCAAAGATCACCTGGCGCCGATGAAGCAAGGCGTACAGAACAACTCCCCAGGAGGACCCCAGTGGCGAAGGCGAAGTTCGAGCGGACTAAGCCGCACGTCAACATCGGCACCATCGGTCACATCGACCACGGTAAGACGACGCTGACCGCGGCGATTACCAAGGTGCTGCATGACGCGTACCCGGACCTGAACGAGGCCTCGGCCTTCGACCAGATCGACAAGGCTCCTGAGGAGCGCCAGCGCGGTATCACGATCTCGATCGCGCACGTCGAGTACCAGACGGAGTCGCGTCACTACGCGCACGTCGACTGCCCCGGTCACGCGGACTACATCAAGAACATGATCACGGGTGCGGCGCAGATGGACGGCGCCATCCTCGTTGTCGCCGCGACCGACGGCCCGATGCCGCAGACCAAGGAGCACGTGCTCCTGGCCCGCCAGGTCGGCGTTCCGTACATCGTCGTGGCCCTGAACAAGGCCGACATGGTGGACGACGAGGAGATCCTGGAGCTCGTCGAGCTCGAGGTCCGTGAGCTCCTCTCCGAGTACGAGTACGCGGGCGACGACCTTCCGGTCGTGCGCGTGTCGGCGCTCAAGGCTCTTGAGGGCGACAAGGAGTGGGGCGCGAAGCTCCTCGAGCTCATGGCGGCCGTCGACGAGGCGATCCCGACTCCGGCTCGTGACGTCGAGAAGCCGTTCCTGATGCCGATCGAGGACGTCTTCACGATCACCGGTCGTGGCACCGTCGTCACCGGTCGTATCGAGCGTGGTGTCCTCAAGGTCAACGAGACTGTCGACATCATCGGCATCAAGGAGACCAAGACCACCACCACGGTCACCGGTATCGAGATGTTCCGCAAGCTGCTCGACGAGGGCCAGGCGGGCGAGAACGTCGGTCTGCTCCTCCGTGGCATCAAGCGCGAGGACGTCGAGCGCGGCCAGGTCATCATCAAGCCGGGTTCGGTCACGCCGCACACCGAGTTTGAGGCCCAGGCCTACATCCTGTCGAAGGACGAGGGTGGCCGTCACACCCCCTTCTTCAACAACTACCGTCCGCAGTTCTACTTCCGGACGACCGACGTGACCGGCGTTGTGACCCTCCCCGAGGGCACCGAGATGGTCATGCCGGGCGACAACACCGCCATGACGGTCGCGCTGATCCAGCCGATCGCCATGGAAGAGGGCCTGAAGTTCGCCATCCGCGAGGGTGGCCGTACCGTGGGCGCCGGCCAGGTCGTCAAGATCACCAAGTGATCTGACGCTTAGGGCCTGTCCGGCCGGTCTGGGTCGGATAGGCCGCGGCGTCTGGTGCGTGCGATCGCAAGGCGCCGGAGCGTCCTGATAGCGGAGCTATCCGGTCGTTTCGGCAACGCAGCGAGCGTGCGTGCCAGGCGTCGCGGGCCCGGCCTGGGCTGGCCGGACAGGTCCTGGCGAGCATCACACCAAGGGCCCTGTCCCACCGTTCGCGGTGGGGCAGGGCCCTTGGCCTTTTTCCAGAACGTATCTGCGGGGAGGTCCCCCGGGCGGTTACGCCGTGGACTGCGTCTCGGCCCGCCACACCCACGGGGTCGCGGCGAAGTCCAGGCCGACCACGTACGCCCGGCCGTCGGCGCCGTGCAGCAGCGTGGGGGTGCCGACCGGGAGCGCGAAGGGCGGCCGCTTGAGCGGCCGGCCGGGCTGCGTGGTGTCCACGAGCTTGACGGTGCCGTCGAGCTCCTTGCCGAGCAGCAGCAGGCCGCGGTGCCCGCTGCGGGCCGGCGCGGCGCCGACCGCGACATCGGCGTAGCCGCCGTACCCGCTCAGTTGCGCGGGCGTCAGCACGCCGTCCCGTGACGCCGTGCCGTCGACCGTGCGCAGTACCAGCTCGCCGGTCACCGGCCGCCGGTAGGCGACCGTGAGGGAGCCGTCGGGGGCGAGCGCCGCGGACGGGGGCTCACCGGGCTGCGGCATGCCCTTCAGCGCCTGGAAGGCCATCGGCTGCCCGGGCGCGGGCTGCGTCCAGTGGTGGACGGTCTCGCGGCCGGCGGCGAAGACATGGATCCGCGCCTGGCCGTCGAGCACCACCGCCAGGCCGTCCTGCACCTCGTCGCCGCCGAGGTCACGCCAGTCGCCCCACTTCCCGCCGGGCTCCCTGACCTTGGTCCAGACACCCTTGGCGGCGCTGCGGACGAAGAGGTGGACCCGCCCGTCGGGGGTGGAGATCGCGACCGGGCAGCCGATCCGGCGGCCGTTGTCCTCGGTGCGCTCGGGGTTGCCCATACCGGTCCAGGCCCGGAACGCGCCGTCGGGGGAGCTCTGTTCCAGCAGGACGATCTCGCGTGAGTTGTGCCCGCCCTGGCCCTGCAGGGAGGAGAACCGCAGGGCGAACAGCAGCCGGCGGCCCGTGGTGTCCTTCACGGCGGCCAGCGCGGGGGCCAGCGGCCCGCCGCCGAGGTCCTGGGGATCGCTCCACTGGCCGCTGCCGGGGGCGCTCTCCTGCCAGCGCACGGCCCGGGTGCCGAGGACGCTGAACGCCTCCAGCCGGCCGTCGGCGCCGGTGAACGTCGCGGGCCGGGCGCCGGGGTAGCGGTAGTGGGTGGAACGGACCCAGCCCTTGGGGTTGGTCAGCGGGGTGTTCTGGCCGACTCCGTAGTCCCCGCAGCCGGCGGCGTTGCCGCAGTCCCACTCCGGATCTCCGCCGTACGGCAGGAGGTACTCGTTCTTCTCCCGGACCACGGACTGCGGGAGATTGCGGGGCCAGCGCTGGTTGTAGTAGCCGCGGTAGGAGGTGGTCACGAACCGCGGCACGTCACCGTCCGCCTTCGCGCTGTCGGCCACCCACTGGGCGAGGGCCTTCCAGGCGAAGAGCGCGGCGGGCGTGTGGTCGCGGTGGTCGGAGTAGCCGTTCTGGTCGCTGTTCTGGTGGTGGGCCGCGTCGTGCACCTGGATGTCGGGATCGGGGTCCAGGGTCTGCACGAGGGTCGGCTGGTAGCGCTCCAGCAGCGCGGCCAGCGAGTCCACCAGGGTCCGGTGGCTCACCTTGGTGGACCTTCCGACGGGGGAACCGGTGGCCACCACGGTGTCCAGGGTGATGCCGGGGACCGCCCACAGATGGGGGAGTCCCATCAGGTTCGGGTTCCCCTCGCCCATCGACAGGTTCACGAAGACCAGATCGGCCCGGCGCTCACCGTTCGCCAGCTGGTCGAGCTCGACGGTGAGGCCGCCGGTGAGCCGCAGCGCGGAATGGCGCCACGGGGTGAACTTGTCGAGGCCGAGCATGGTCGCGTACGCCTGGCGCAGCCCCTGGTGCCGGGCGGAGGAGTACGCCTGCCGGTTGGCCTTGGGCGTGGGGGTGCGCGGCGCGTGGTTCACGCCCACGGACTCGCCCGCCGTCACGTAGACCGAGACCACCGGGACGCCGCTGCGCACGGCGTGCAGGGTGTCGGGGTTCATGAAGTACAGGTCGTCGTCCGGGTGCGCGAGGACCTGGAGGAGCAGCGGCTTGGCGCCGGGCCGGTAGGCCTGGACCGCGCTCGGGTCGGAACCGGTGACCGGTTTCGCGTCGGACGGCGTGCTGGTGCAGCCGGCTGCCGCGGCCGCGGTTGCTAGGGCTGTGGCGACAAGTAGTTCCCTGCGGGACAACCTTCGCCTCGTAGAGACGCTCACAACAGATAGGAGCGTTCGGACGGCTCCGAGGTTGCGTGCGAGAACCTGCACGCCGGCTGACCTAGGGTGGTCCGTCGGGTTACCAGGGCGTTAAGGGAGCGATGCGTGTATCTGTCGGAGACCCGGGCGAGTGACAAGGCCCGGTCCGAGGGCGAACGTCCGGGCCGCCGCCGGGGACTGCGCGGTCTGGTGTCGGCGAACGTCTTCGCGCTCGGGATGACGAGCCTGATCACCGACATCTCCTCGGAGATGGTCACCGCGGTCCTTCCCGTGTACCTGGTGACCGGACTCGGTCTGAGCATGCTGCAGTTCGGCTTCCTGGACGGCGTGTACTCGGGGTCGACGGCCCTGCTGCGGATCGTCGGCGGCTACCTCGCCGACAAGTTCACCGCACGCAAGGCCGTGGCGGGCTCCGGCTACCTCATGTCGGCGGTGACGAAGCTGGGATTCCCCCTGGTGGGCGCCTCGGTGCCGGGCATCGGGATGATGATGGCCGTCGACCGGGCGGGCAAGGGGATCAGAACCGCCCCGCGGGACGCGCTGATCTCGCTGTCCACCCCGCCGGAGTCGCAGGGCCGGGCGTTCGGCGTGCACCGGGCGATGGACACCGTCGGCGCCTTCATCGGCCCGGTCATCGCCTTCGCCCTGATGTCGATGATGAGCACCTCGCTGGGCACCGCGTACGACGCCGTGTTCGTGGTGAGCTTCTGCATCGGCGCGATCGGCGTGGTGGCCCTCGCGCTGTTCGTAAGGGACCCGTTCACGCGGAAGAAGACCGCCCGGGTCGCGGTCTCGCTCCGCGCCGGGCTGGGGATGCTCGGCAACGCGGCGTTCCGGCGGGCCTGCATCGGGGCCTGCCTGCTCGGCCTGGCGACGGTCTCCGACGCGTTCATCTACCTGGCGCTGCAGAACCGCACCGACCTGGCGATCTCCTGGTTCCCGCTGCTCCCGCTGGGCACGACCGGGGTGTACCTGCTGGCGGCGGTGCCGCTGGGCGGGCTGGCCGACCGGATCGGCCGCTGGAAGATCTTCCTGGCCGGGCACGCCTGCCTGATCGGCGCCTATCTGCTGATCGGCGGCGTCCTGGACCTGCGGGGCACGGCCCTGATCCTCATCGTCCTGGCCCTGCACGGGCTGTTCTACGCGGCGACCGACGGCGTCCTGATGGCGCACGCCGGGCCGCTGATCCCCGAGGAGCTGCGCACCAGCGGGCTGTCCGTGCTGCAGACCACCCAGACCCTGGGCCGTTCCGTCTCCTCCGTGGCGTTCGGCGCCGCCTGGATGCGCTGGGGCCCGGAGAACACCATCCAAGGATTCACCGTCGCTCTGACGGCCGCCGTGCTGCTGTGCATGGTGCTGCTGCGGCCGGGTGCCGCCCACGGTCCCGAGGTGGCCGACGTATGAAGAACCGGATCATAGTTTTCGCGGTGTGCGTGGCCGTGCTGGCCTCGGTGGCCATCGGGTACACGGTGTACGCCCTGCAGCGCGACAAGGCCCGCGCCGGGGGCGGTGAGGGAGTGCGCCCGGTCGCCGGCGCCGTCGACCTCACCCCGGGCGGCAGTGCCCGGCTGATCTTCCGCGACACCGCCAAGGGCCCCGGCTTCGGCCGGCTGGCCGAGGTGCGGGTGGGCAGCCCCGGCGGCGGCCGGAAGGTCGACACGCAGGCCTGCGAGCGCAGCTACGCGGCGGCCGGCCGGCTGCTCTGCCTGGCCGGCCAGAACGGCCTGGTGGTGCACCACTACGCGGAGCTGCGCGACAGCCGGATGAAGCTGCTCAAGCGGATCCAGCTGCCCGGCCTGCCCAGCCGCGCCCGGCTCTCCGCCGACGGCCGGATGGCGGCCTGGACGGCGTTCGTCTACGGGGACTCGTACACCTCGGCCGGCTTCTCCACCCGCACCGGCATCTACGACTCGCGCACCGACACGGTGGTGCCGACCCTGGAGACGTTCGAGGTCCGGCGGAACGGCAAGGACTTCACACCGCCGGACCGGAACTTCTGGGGGGTGTCGTTCCTGAAGGACGACAACACCTTCTACGCGACGCTGGGCAGCTCCTCCAGCGGCGGAACGTTCCTGGTCCGCGGCGACTTCGCGGCCCGCACCATGACCGTGTTGCGGGAGAACGTCGAGTGCCCGTCGCTCTCCCCCGACGGCACCCGGCTGGTCTTCAAGAAGAAGATCTCCGACGACCCGTCCAAGCCGTGGCGGCTGTACGTGCTGGACCTGGCGACCCTGCGGGAGACGGCGCTCGCCGAGACCCGCAGCGTGGACGACCAGGGCGACTGGCTGGACGACCGCACCATCGCCTACTCCCTGCCGACCGGCAGCAGCGCCTTCGACGTGTGGAAGCAGCCCGCGGACGGTTCGGGCCGGCCTGAGCTGATGGTGTCGGGCGCCTACGGGCCGAGCGTGGTGCGCTGAGCGCTCCCCGCCCGCCCGGCCACAGGCCCTCAGTCTCAGTGCGCGAAGGACATCCTGCTGGGCGGTGAGACGTACCGGGCGTAGTTGTCCTGCGCCGGGTACGTACGGCCCGCCGGTCCGGCGGCGAAGACCCGCAGGATGTTCTCGGAGACCTGGCGGGCGAACTCCCCGGACGCCTCGGGCACCCGCTGCTCGCCGGCCTGGTCCCGGCAGCCGGTGTTGCCGTACACGCTGCAGGCCCAGCTCATGGTGCCGGTGGCGAAGACCCCGGCGCCCGAAGGCACCGTGTAGTAGGCGGCGTTGGCCCGGGTCTTCGCGCCGCGGCAGGTCAGCGGGGAGTCCCCGACGACCTGGATCGGGCGCGGCACCGGGACGCCGGCCATCAGCCGGTCCGACTCCACGCCGACCAGTCCGATGTACTTGCTGCCGGCCCTGGCGCCGGTGCCGCGGAACATCCACGCGTCCGGGTCGGTGACGACGAACGGCGCGTAGACCGGGTTGCACTCGTACAGCACGCCGGTCAGGACGCTCTCCGGGCGCGGGTCGGGCGGCAGCCGCCACTGCTGGGTGGCCTGGCTGGGGTCCTTGAGGATCATCGGGTCCTCGGCGGGGTCCTTGTAGACCACCACCACGCGGTCCTTGCCCAGCGAGCTGGGCTCCAGCCGTATGTGCCGGTAGGCGGCGTTGGAGGAGAAGAAGGCGATGTTCACGCCGGCGTCGCGGATCGTGAGGGTGTTGTCGCGCATGCCCGCCGACCAGTACTCGTCGTGCCCGGGGAAGATCACCGCACGGGCGCCGCGGAACAGCTCCGCCGAGTTGTCGAGGTCGGTGTCGGTCTCGTAGGCGAGCGGTATGCGCATCCGCTCCGCGATGCTGAGCATCGGCAGCTCGTACCAGTTGAAGGGCGAGCCCTTGCCGTCGTACGGCCGGTCGAAGCCGGCCTTGCGCGAGCGCTTGTCGTAGCCGGGTCCCGTGGTGCCGCGGGAGTCGCCGTAGACATTGGTGCCGCCGCCCCACTTGTTGTACGCGGCCCAGGTGGTGACCGCGTTCACGAACACGGTGCGGCCGACGGTGGAGGTGGAGCGGATCGTCAGCGTCACCCAGCGGTCGTGGCCCTGGCTGGAGACGAGCTTCAGCAGATAGCTGCCCTGCGGCCAGTTCCTGGTGCTCACCGTCAGGGACGGCTTCCAGGGCGCGCTGATCAGGTATATGCCGGGCACCGTCTTCGGGCCCGCCTGCCGCTCACCGGGCCGGGATGCCGACGACCAGACCTTGCGGCCCTGCTTCCCCTGGTACCAGCCCATCCGGTACGCCTCGACGCGGAAGCTCCTGGCGGTGGTGGAGACGAACAGCCGAAACGATTCTCCTGAGGTGACGCTCACGTGGTCGGCGAAGCCCTCGATCGCGTCGGACGGCCCCGGGTCGCGCAGCCGCCAGGCGGTGCTGCCGGGCCGCCGGTTCTCCTCCGTCACCGACCAGTTGTCCATGTCGAGCGGCGGGGCGGCCTGGGGAGTCCTGGCGGGCGGGGTCAGCGCTCCGGTGCCGGGGGTGCCGCACGCGCCGGCGAACAGCGCGAGGACGACCGTGAGCAGTACCAGACGGGGCAGCCTCTTCAACGAACACTCTTTCTCGTCCGACGTGTCCCCGCCATGTCAGGGAACTCCGCAGATGAGGACCGTCCGGGGGAGCCTTTGGTTGCTCCGCCTGCCCAGGTGGTAGTGTCACCGGCTCGATTGGCGTGGAGTGTGCCCCATATGGCACACTAGCCAAGTTGCTCGGTCGAGCGCCGATGCTGCGCGCCTCCCGTCGGGAGGACCGGAAGCGAGTCCCACAGTACTCGTCGTCATGATCCGCCTCTTGGTGGCATGACGGACGTACGGGAATCTTCCGGGAAGCGTTAGTGCGGTTCCGGCCAGGCACCCGGTGGGAGTCTTCACCACATCCTGCGGTCAGAGCGCCGCGCTTCCTTCTCCGAGGGATTTCCGCTTGCGGAAATTTATGAGAAGGGGTGCGACACGCCCGACCGCGTGGGTCGGCGGAGAGTCACTACCGACCGGGTTCCAGAGCGTTACGAGACAAAGGACTACGGAGTAGCCATGGCGGGACAGAAGATCCGCATCCGGCTCAAGGCGTACGACCACGAGGTCATCGACTCCTCGGCGAAGAAGATCGTCGAGACGGTGACGCGTACTGGTGCGCACGTCGCAGGCCCGGTGCCGCTGCCCACTGAGAAGAACGTGTACTGCGTCATCAAGTCGCCGCACAAGTACAAGGATGCGCGCGAGCACTTCGAGATGCGCACCCACAAGCGGCTCATCGACATTCTCGACCCCACGCCGAAGACGGTTGACTCGCTGATGCGTCTCGACCTCCCGGCTGGCGTCGACATCGAGATCAAGCTCTGAGGTGACGCGCGAGATGGCTAAGAGCATTAAGGGCGTCCTGGGCGAGAAGCTCGGCATGACGCAGGTCTGGGACGAGAACAACCGCATTGTGCCGGTGACCGTCATCAAGGCCGGCCCGTGTGTCGTGACCCAGGTCCGCACCAACGACGTCGACGGCTACGAGTCGGTTCAGATCGCCTTCGGCGAGATTGACCCGCGCAAGGTGAACAAGCCCCTCAAGGGTCACTTCGCCAAGGCCGACGTAACCCCGCGCCGCCACCTGGTGGAGCTTCGTACGCCTGACGCCGGCGAGTACACGCTGGGCCAGGAGATCACCGCTGCGACCTTCGAGTCCGGTGTCAAGGTCGATGTGACCGGCACCAGCAAGGGCAAGGGTTTCGCCGGTGTCATGAAGCGTCACAACTTCAAGGGTCTCGGCGCTGGTCACGGCGTTCAGCGCAAGCACCGTTCCCCCGGCTCCATCGGTGGCTGTGCCACCCCGGGTCGTGTCTTCAAGGGCATGAAGATGGCCGGCCGGATGGGTGGAGAGCGTGTGACCACACAGAATCTGACCGTCCACGCCGTTGACGCGGAGAAGGGCCTGCTCCTCATCAAGGGAGCGGTACCTGGTCCGAACGGCGGCCTCATCCTGGTCCGTACCGCGGCCAAGGGGGCTTGAGGATATGAGCACCATTGACATCCTGTCGCCCGCGGGCGACAAGACCGGGAGCCTTGAGCTTCCCGCCGAGATCTTCGACGCCAAGGTCAGCATTCCGCTGATCCACCAGGTCGTCGTGGCGCAGCTCGCTGCCGCCCGTCAGGGCACGCACAGCACCAAGCGTCGCGGCGAGGTCCGCGGTGGTGGGCGCAAGCCTTACCGCCAGAAGGGCACCGGCCGCGCCCGCCAGGGTTCGACCCGCGCTCCGCAGTTCGCGGGCGGTGGCGTCGTCCACGGTCCGAAGCCGCGTGACTACTCCCAGCGGACGCCGAAGAAGATGATCCGGGCCGCCCTCCTCGGCGCCCTGACCGACCGGGCGCGTCACTCCCGCATTCACGTCGTTTCCGGCGTGATCGAGGGCACGACGCCTTCCACGAAGTCCGCCAAGACGCTGTTCGGCAAGATCTCGGAGCGTAAGAACGTGCTCCTGGTCGTCGAGCGCGCTGACGAGGCCGCGTGGCTGTCCGCCCGCAACCTGCCCCAGGTCCACATCCTGGAAGCCGGTCAGCTGAACACCTACGACGTGCTCGTCTCCGACGAAGTGGTCTTCACGAAGGATGCCTTCGAGCGTTTCGTGGCGGGTCCCGCCGCGTCCGCCAAGGCCGTTGCCTCCGAGGATGAGCTCGAAGGGAACGACGCCTGATGAGTGAGACCAAAACCGCCGCGGTCGTCACCAGCAAGACCTTCACGGACCCCCGTGACATCCTGGTCAAGCCGGTGGTTTCCGAGAAGAGCTACGCGCTCCTGGACGAGAACAAGTACACGTTCATCGTCGCGCCGGGCAGCAATAAGACCCAGATCAAGCAGGCCGTCGAGGCGGTCTTCTCGGTCAAGGTCACCGGGGTCAACACGATCAACCGGCAGGGTAAGCGCAAGCGCACCAAGACCGGTTTCGGCAAGCGCAAGGACACCAAGCGCGCCATCGTGACCCTCGCTGAGGGCGACCGAATCGACATCTTCGGCGGCCCGGTCTCCTAACGGAGTCCGTGTCGTCCGATATCGGACGAGGACTGAGAAATGGGTATCCGCAAGTACAAGCCGACGACGCCGGGCCGTCGTGGCTCCAGCGTCGCCGACTTCGTCGAGATCACGCGGTCCACGCCGGAGAAGTCGCTGGTCCGCCCCCTGCACAGCAAGGGCGGGCGTAACAGCTCGGGTCGCATCACTGTTCGCCACCAGGGTGGCGGTCACAAGCGTGCTTACCGAGTCATCGACTTCCGTCGTCATGACAAGGACGGCGTTCCGGCGAAGGTCGCTCACATCGAGTACGACCCGAACCGCACCGCACGCATCGCGCTGCTGCACTACGCAGACGGCGAGAAGCGCTACATCATTGCCCCGGCCAAGTTGAGCCAGGGCGACCGGGTTGAGAACGGCCCCACGGCCGACATCAAGCCGGGCAACAACCTCCCGCTGCGCAACATCCCGGTGGGTACGACCATCCACGCTATCGAGCTGCGTCCCGGCGGCGGTGCGAAGATCTCCCGTTCCGCGGGTGCTTCGGTCCAGCTGCTGGCGAAGGAGGGCTCCATGGCCACCCTTCGTATGCCGTCCGGTGAGGTCCGCCTGGTCGACGTCCGCTGCCGCGCCACTGTTGGCGAGGTCGGCAACGCCGAGCAGTCGAACATCAACTGGGGCAAGGCCGGCCGTATGCGCTGGAAGGGCGTCCGCCCGACCGTCCGCGGTGTCGCGATGAACCCTGTCGACCACCCGCACGGTGGTGGTGAGGGTAAGACCTCCGGTGGTCGCCACCCGGTCTCCCCGTGGGGTCAGAAGGAGGGTCGTACTCGCTCGCCGAAGAAGGCAAGCAGCAAGTACATCGTCCGCCGCCGCAAGACGAACAAGAAGCGCTAGGAGCAGGTTTAGATGCCGCGCAGTCTCAAGAAGGGGCCCTTCGTCGACGACCACCTCATCAAGAAGGTGGACGTACAGAACGAGGCAGGCACCCACAACGTCATCAAGACCTGGTCCCGCCGCTCCATGATCATTCCGGCGATGCTGGGCCACACGATCGCGGTGCACAACGGCAAGATCCACGTCCCGGTGTTCGTCACCGAGTCCATGGTCGGCCACAAGCTCGGCGAATTCTCGCCGACCCGCACGTTCCGCGGCCACGTCAAGGACGACCGCAAGACGAAGCGTCGCTGATCGGCGGAGTGCGAAGACTATGACTGACACCGAAGGGACAACCATGGAAGCCAGGGCCCAGGCGCGGTACATCCGCGTCACGCCCATGAAGGCCCGCCGCGTGGTGGACCTCATCCGTGGCATGAATGCCACGGAGGCTCAGGCGGTCCTGCGTTTCGCCCCGCAGGCCGCGAGCGTGCCGGTGGGCAAGGTGCTTGACAGCGCCATTGCCAACGCCGCGCACAACTACGACCACTCCGATGCCGAGTCTCTCGTCATCACTGAGGCGTATGTCGACGAAGGTCCGACCCTGAAGCGGTTCCGTCCGCGTGCCCAGGGCCGTGCCTACCGGATCCGCAAGCGGACCAGCCACATCACCGTGGTCGTCAGCAGCAAGGAAGGGACCCGGTAATGGGCCAGAAGGTTAACCCGTACGGGTTCCGGCTCGGAATTACCACGGACTTCAAGTCTCGTTGGTACGCCGACAAGCTGTACAAGGACTACGTCAAGGAAGACGTCGCCATCCGCAAGATGATGACGCAGGGCATGGAGCGCGCCGGCATCTCGAAGGTTGAGATCGAGCGCACCCGTGACCGCGTGCGTGTGGACATCCACACCGCGCGTCCCGGCATCGTCATCGGCCGTCGTGGTGCCGAGGCCGACCGCATCCGCGGCGACCTGGAGAAGCTGACCGGCAAGCAGGTGCAGCTGAACATCCTCGAGGTCAAGAACCCCGAGATGGACGCTCAGCTGGTGGCCCAGGCCGTCGCCGAGCAGCTCTCCTCGCGTGTCTCCTTCCGTCGTGCCATGCGTAAGAGCATGCAGGGCACCATGAAGGCCGGCGCCAAGGGCATCAAGATCCAGTGCGGTGGCCGTCTCGGCGGCGCCGAGATGTCCCGCTCTGAGTTCTACCGCGAAGGCCGTGTGCCGCTGCACACCCTGCGCGCCAACGTGGACTACGGCTTCTTCGAGGCCAAGACCACCTTCGGCCGCATCGGTGTGAAGGTGTGGATCTACAAGGGCAACGTCAAGAACATCGCAGAGGTTCGCGCCGACAACGCCGCGGCCCGTGCGGGCAACCGCCCGTCGCGTGGTCCCGGCGCCGGTGGAACCGACCGTCCGCAGCGCCGCGGTGGCGAGCGCGGCGGCCGCGGCCGTAAGCCCCAGACGGACGGCGGTTCGGCTCCCAAGGCCGAGGCCCCCGCCGCTGTCGAGGCTCCGGCTGCGGACACTCCCGGAACGGAGGCCTGACCCAATGCTGATCCCCCGCAGGGTCAAGCACCGCAAGCAGCACCACCCGAAGCGCTCGGGCATGGCCAAGGGCGGCACCGAACTCGCGTTCGGTGAGTACGGCCTGCAGGCCGTCACCCCGGCCTATGTGACGAACCGGCAGATCGAGTCCGCTCGTATCTCCATCACCCGTCACATCAAGCGCGGCGGCAAGGTCTGGATCAACATCTACCCGGACCGTCCGCTGACCAAGAAGCCTGCTGAGACCCGCATGGGTTCCGGTAAGGGTTCGCCGGAGTGGTGGATCGCGAACGTCAAGCCCGGTCGGGTGATGTTCGAGCTGTCCTTCCCGAACGAGAAGGTTGCCAAGGAGGCGCTCACCCGCGCCGCCCACAAGCTTCCGATGAAGTGCCGCATTGTGCGGCGCGAGGCAGGTGAATCGTGATGGCGGCCGGCACCACTAAGGCCACCGAGCTGCGCACGCTGGGCGACGAGGAACTCCTCGCCAAGCTGAGCGAAGCCAAGGAGGAGCTGTTCAACCTCCGCTTCCAAGCGGCCACGGGACAGCTCGAGAACAACAACCGGCTCAAGGTCGTCCGCAAGGACATCGCCCGGATCTACACCTTGATGCGCGAGCGCGAGCTGGGCATCGAGACGGTGGAGAGCGCCTGATGAGCGAGAAGAATGTGACTGAGACCTCCGAGCAGCGCGGCTTCCGCAAGACCCGTGAGGGCCTTGTGGTCAGCGACAAGATGGACAAGACCGTAGTGGTCGCCGTCGAGGACCGTGTGAAGCACGCCCTGTACGGCAAGGTCATCCGGCGCACCAACAAGCTCAAGGCGCACGACGAGCAGAACGCTGCCGGCATCGGCGACCGTGTCCTCCTCATGGAGACCCGGCCGACCTCTGCCACCAAGCGCTGGCGCGTCGTGGAGATCCTCGAGAAGGCCAAGTAATCCCTGAGGGCTTTCCCTCAGGACCGTTCCGTCAGGCTCGGTAGGGGCGGGGCAACCCGCCCCTACCGGGAACCGACGCGACAAACAGGAGATAGACGTGATCCAGCAGGAGTCGCGACTGCGGATCGCCGACAACACTGGTGCGAAGGAAATCCTTTGCATCCGTGTTCTCGGTGGTTCGGGTCGCCGCTACGCGGGAATCGGTGACGTCATCGTTGCCACCGTCAAGGACGCGATCCCCGGTGGCAACGTGAAGAAGGGCGAGGTCGTCAAGGCGGTCATCGTCCGGACCGTCAAGGAGCGCCGTCGCGCAGACGGCTCGTACATCCGGTTCGACGAGAACGCCGCCGTCATTCTGAAGAACGACGGCGACCCCCGCGGCACCCGTATCTTCGGCCCGGTGGGCCGTGAGCTGCGCGAGAAGAAGTTCATGAAGATCGTTTCTCTCGCGCCGGAGGTGCTGTAACCGATGAAGATCAAGAAGGGCGACCTGGTCCAGGTCATCACCGGTAAGGACCGCGGCAAGCAGGGCAAGGTCATTGTGGCCTACCCCACTGAGAGCCGTGTCCTCGTCGAGGGTGTCAACCGGGTCAAGAAGCACACCAAGGCCGGCCAGTCCGACCGCGGTAGCAAGACCGGTGGGATCATCACGACCGAGGCCCCGATTCACATCAGCAATGTTCAGCTGATCGTGGAGAAGGACGGCAAGAAGGTCGTTACCCGCGTCGGTTACCGCTTCGACGACGAAGGCAACAAGATCCGCGTTGCCAAGCGGACGGGTGAGGACATCTGATGACTGCCACCACCACGCCGCGTCTGAAGACGCGCTACCGCGAGGAAATCTCGGGCAAGCTGCACGAGGAGTTCTCTTTCGAGAACGTCATGCAGATCCCGGGTCTGACCAAGATCGTGGTCAACATGGGTGTGGGCGACGCCGCCCGCGACTCCAAGCTGATCGAGGGCGCGATTCGCGACCTCGCCACGATCACCGGCCAGAAGCCGCAGGTCACCAAGGCCCGCAAGTCCATCGCGCAGTTCAAGCTGCGTGAGGGCCAGCCGATCGGCGCCCACGTCACCCTCCGCGGTGACCGTATGTGGGAGTTCCTGGACCGCGTGCTGTCACTCGCACTGCCGCGTATCCGTGACTTCCGCGGCCTGTCGCCGAAGCAGTTCGACGGCCGGGGCAACTACACCTTCGGTCTCACGGAGCAGGTCATGTTCCACGAGATCGACCAGGACAAGATCGACCGGGTCCGGGGCATGGACATCACCGTGGTTACCACGGCGACCAACGACGACGAGGGTCGTGCCCTGCTTCGTCACCTCGGCTTCCCGTTCAAGGAGATGTGACCGTGGCGAAGAAGGCTCTGATCGCTAAGGCCGCTCGCAAGCCCAAGTTCGCTGTGCGCGGTTACAACCGCTGCCAGCGCTGTGGCCGGCCGCACTCTGTCTACCGCAAGTTCGGCCTCTGCCGCGTGTGCCTTCGTGAGATGGCTCACCGTGGCGAGCTGCCGGGCGTGACCAAGAGCTCCTGGTAGATCCGGTTCCCTTCGGGGAATCCGGTGACCAGGAACTCTCGGTAAGCATCTGGACGGCAGGATGCCCTCCCCGTCTGCCGTAAGGTAGAGGGGTTGGGCGCCCTGTCGCCCATGACCGACTTACTACGCCGTAGGTCCCCGCGCCGCACCCGTCCCGACTTTGCTCGGGGAGAAGGATGGCGCAATGGAAACCCCGGCGAGAGAGGCCTAGGGCCAACTCATGACCATGACCGACCCCATCGCAGACATGCTCACCCGTCTGCGTAATGCGAACTCGGCGTATCACGATGACGTCGTGATGCCGTTCAGCAAGATCAAGTCGCACATCGCGGAGATCCTCCAGCAGGAGGGTTACATCACCGGCTGGAAGGTCGAGGATGCCGAGGTTGGCAAGAACCTCATCCTCGAGCTGAAGTTCGGTCCGAGCCGTGAGCGCTCGATCGCCGGCATCAAGCGCATCAGCAAGCCGGGCCTTCGGGTCTACGCAAAGTCCACCAATCTGCCCAAGGTGCTCGGCGGCCTGGGCGTGGCGATCATCTCCACGTCCCACGGTCTCCTCACCGGCCAGCAGGCCAGCAAGAAGGGCGTAGGTGGGGAAGTCCTCGCCTACGTCTGGTAATCGGGAACAGGAGGCATTGCAATGTCGCGCATCGGCAAGCTGCCCATCCCGGTTCCCGCCGGCGTGGACGTCACCATCGACGGCCGTACGGTCTCGGTGAAGGGCCCCAAGGGTTCCCTTTCCCACACCGTCGCTGCCCCGATCGATGTCGCCAAGGACGAGACCGGCACGCTCATCGTGTCGCGTCCTAACGACGAGCGTGTTTCGAAGGCCCTGCACGGCCTGTCCCGCACGCTGGTGGCGAACATGATCACTGGCGTGACCGCGGGTTACAGCAAGGCGCTCGAGATCAACGGCGTCGGCTACCGCGTCCAGGCGAAGGGCTCCAATCTGGAGTTCGCCCTGGGCTACAGCCACCCCGTCGTGATCGAGCCGCCGGAGGGCATCTCGTTCAAGGTGGAGTCGCCGACCAAGCTGAGTGTCGAGGGAATCGACAAGCAGAAGGTCGGCGAGGTAGCCGCGAACATCCGCAAGCTGCGGAAGCCCGACCCGTACAAGGGCAAGGGTGTTAAGTACGCGGGCGAAGTCATCCGCCGCAAGGTCGGAAAGGCTGGTAAGTAGCCATGGCATACGGTGTGAAGATCGCCAAGGGCAAGGCTTACAAGGGCGCGGCTCTCAAGCGTCGCCACATCCGCGTCCGCAAGCGGATCTCGGGCACGGAGGCGCGTCCGCGTCTCGTCGTGACCAGGTCCAACCGCGGCATCGTGGCGCAGGTTATCGACGACCTCGCGGGGCACACCCTCGCGTCGGCGTCGACCCTCGACCCGTCCATCCGTGGCGGCGAAGGCGACAAGTCCTCCAAGGCGAAGCAGGTCGGCCAGCTCGTGGCCGAGCGTGCCAAGGCCGCGGGTATTGAGACTGTCGTATTCGACCGTGGCGGCAATCAGTACGCAGGGCGCATTGCCGCCCTTGCGGACGCCGCCCGCGAAGCCGGACTCGAGTTCTGAGTTCGTCCCGCAGCTAGCGGATCAACGAAGAGAGGTAATTCCAATGGCTGGACCCCAGCGCCGCGGCAGCGGTGCCGGTGGCGGCGAGCGGCGTGACCGTAAGTCTGGGCGGGACGGCCAGCAGGCCGAGAAGACCGCCTACGTCGAGCGTGTTGTCGCGATCAACCGCGTCGCCAAGGTAGTCAAGGGTGGTCGTCGCTTCAGCTTCACCGCGCTGGTCGTGGTGGGCGATGGTGACGGCACCGTCGGTGTCGGTTATGGCAAGGCCAAGGAAGTTCCGGCCGCCATCGCCAAGGGTGTCGAGGAAGCGAAGAAGAACTTCTTCAAGGTTCCCCGCATCCAGGGCACCATCCCGCACCCGATCCAGGGCGAGAAGGCCGCGGGCGTCGTTCTGCTCAAGCCTGCTTCCCCCGGTACCGGTGTTATCGCCGGTGGCCCGGTGCGCGCCGTACTCGAGTGCGCCGGTATCCACGACGTTCTGTCCAAGAGCCTCGGCTCGGACAACGCGATCAACATCGTGCACGCCACGGTGGCCGCGCTTCAGGGCCTTCAGCGCCCCGAGGAGATCGCTGCCCGTCGTGGCCTGCCGCTGGAGGACGTCGCGCCCGCAGCTCTGCTGCGTGCACGTGCCGGGGTGGGTGCCTGATGGCTCGCCTCAAGGTCACGCAGATCAAGTCCTACATCGGTAGCAAGCAGAACCACCGTGACACCCTGCGTTCGCTCGGGCTCAAGCGCCTGAACGACGTGGTGGTCAAGGAGGACCGTCCGGAGATTCGCGGAATGGTCCAGACCGTCCGCCACCTCGTCACGGTCGAGGAGGTTGACTGACATGGGTGCTGAGAACCCGCAGAACCCCCTGAAGGTCCACAACCTGCGTCCCGCCCCGGGTGCCAAGACCGCCAAGACCCGTGTGGGTCGTGGCGAGGCGTCCAAGGGTAAGACCGCTGGTCGTGGTACCAAGGGCACGAAGGCCCGTTACCAGGTTCCGGCTCGCTTTGAGGGTGGGCAGATGCCCCTCCACATGCGCCTGCCGAAGCTCAAGGGCTTCAAGAACCCGTTCCGCGTCGAGTTCCAGGTCGTGAACCTGGACAAGCTCACCGCCCTCTACCCCGAGGGTGGAGAGGTCACGGTGGCCGATCTGGTCGCCAAGGGCGCGGTACGTAAGAACCAGCTCGTCAAGGTGCTCGGCACCGGCGAGATCACCGTGGCGCTGCAGGTTTCGGTTGACGCCGTCTCCGGCTCCGCCAAGGAGAAGATCGCTGCTGCCGGCGGCACCGTCACCGAGCTCATCTGAGTCTCGGCGACTGCTGCTGACAGCGACCGAATCGGGCCCGTTCCTCCTCGGAGGGACGGGCCCGATTCGGTAGCAGGCACCGAAGGACAAACTGCGCAAGTACGACCCTGACGTGTCTCTACCGGGTGGCGATCGCCAACTGGGGGAGACACGCGCTTCATACGGACCGCCACGCGCTGTTAGAGTCCGTTGGGTCGACTGGCGAAACTGCCCGCAGACTGTCCTCGCGCCCCATCCCGGCCGGTGATCCGCCGTCCGTGACAGACCATCTCGACCGACCCTTCCGCCCTGCTGCGCGGAAGGTGCAGGAGGCACCGTGCTCACCGCGTTCGCCCAGGCGTTCAAAACGCCTGACCTGCGCAAGAAGCTGCTGTTCACGCTGGGCATCATGGTGCTGTTCCGGCTCGGGGCGCACGTCCCGGTGCCAGGGGTGGACTACAAGGTCGTCAACGCGTGCATCAAGGACGCGGGCGGCGGGCAGGGCCTCTTCAGCCTGGTCAACCTCTTCAGCGGTGGTGCACTGCTCCAGCTGACCATCTTCGCGCTCGGGATCATGCCGTACATCACGGCGAGCATCATCCTGCAGCTGCTGACCGTGGTGATCCCACGCCTCGAAGCCCTCAAGAAGGAGGGCCAGGCGGGCACCGCGAAGATCACGCAGTACACCCGATACCTGACCGTGGCGCTGGCGATCCTGCAGGGCACCGGCCTGGTGGCCACCGCCCGCGGCGGCAGCCTCTTCTCCAGCTGCACCCAGCGCTACGACATCATCTCCAGCAAGTCGATCTTCACCACCGTCACGATGGTGGTCACGATGACCGCCGGTACCGTGATGATCATGTGGCTCGGCGAGCTGATCACCGACCGCGGCATCGGCAACGGTATGTCGATCCTGATGTTCGTCTCGATCGCGGCCGGCTTCCCGGGCGCCCTGTGGTCCATCAAGAGCTCCGGCAAGATCATGGGCGGCTGGTTCGAGTTCTTCATCGTCATCCTGATCGGCCTGGTGATGGTGGCCCTTGTGGTCTTCGTCGAACAGGCGCAACGCAGGATCCCGGTGCAGTACGCGAAGCGCATGATCGGCCGGCGGTCCTACGGCGGAACGTCCACGTATATCCCGCTCAAGGTGAACCAGGCGGGTGTGATTCCCGTCATCTTCGCCTCGTCGTTGCTCTACATTCCGGCCCTCGTCGTTCAGTTCAGCGGGTCGACAGCACCGTGGGCCCAGTGGGTCAGCGTCAACCTGACCAAGGGCGATCACCCCGCCTACCTGGCCGCTTACTTCCTGCTGATCGTCTTCTTCGCCTTCTTCTACGTCGCGATCTCGTTCAACCCCGAGGAAGTCGCCGACAATATGAAGAAGTATGGTGGCTTCATCCCGGGCATCCGGGCCGGTCGACCTACTGCTGAATACCTGAGCTACGTGTTGAACAGGATCACGTGGCCGGGATCGCTGTATCTGGGGCTCATCGCTCTCGTTCCCACCGTTGCCATCGCCTTGTTCAACGGCAGCACCAACTTCCCGTTCGGCGGGACCAGCATCCTGATCATCGTGGGTGTCGGCCTGGAGACCGTGAAGCAGATCGAGAGCCAGCTCCAGCAGCGCAACTACGAAGGGTTCCTCCGCTGATGCGAATCGTCCTCGTCGGGCCGCCTGGGGCCGGCAAGGGTACGCAGGCTGCGTTCCTCGCCAAGAACCTGTCGATCCCGCACATCTCGACGGGCGACCTCTTCCGCGCGAACATCAGCCAGGGCACCGCCCTGGGCAAGCAGGCGAAGTCCTACATGGACGCCGGCAACCTGGTGCCCGACGAAGTGACCATCGGGATGGCGAAGGACCGGCTCGACGAGCCGGACACCGAGGGCGGCTTCCTGCTCGACGGTTTCCCGCGCAACGTCCACCAGGCCGAGGCGCTCGACGCCTTCCTGGTCGAGCGCGGTATCGCGCTCGACGGGGTCCTGGACCTGGAGGTCCCGGAGGACGAGGTCGTCAAGCGCATCGCCGGCCGGCGCACCTGCCGCAAGGACACGGCGCACACGTTCCACATCACGTACAAGAAGCCCGAGGTCGAGGGTGTGTGCGACGAGTGCGGCGGCGAGCTCTACCAGCGTGACGACGACTCCGAGGCGACCGTGCGCAACCGCCTCGCCGTCTATCACCGGGAGACCGAGCCGATCATCGACTACTACCGGCAGCAGGACCTGGTGGCGACGATCTCGGCGCTCGGTCCGGTCGCGGAAGTCACCCAGCGGGCGATGGACGCACTGAAGAGCAACAAGAGCGCGTAGTACCCACACGTACACAGGTCGGCCGCGGTGCCCAGGTGGCACCGCGGCCGTACTGTTTGAGTGACGACTTTTTCAGAGAGGGCCACAGGCATGGTCGAGATCAAGACCCCGGAGCAGATCGCCAAGATGCGCGAGGCGGGGTTGGTCGTCGCGGCCATCCACCGGGCGTGCGGCGAGGCCGCGGTTCCGGGCGTGAGCACCAAGGAGCTCGACGAGATCGCCGCGAAGGTGATCGCCGAGCACGGTGCCAAGCCGAACTTCCTCGGGTACGGCGGCTTCACCGGCAACATCTGCACCTCGGTCAACGATGTCGTGGTGCACGGCATCCCGGACCGGGAGACCGTCCTGAAGGACGGCGACCTCATCTCCATCGACGCGGGCGCCATCATCGACGGCTGGCACGGCGACGCGGCCTTCACGGCCTTCGTGGGCACCGGTCACGCTCCGGAGCTCATCGAGCTCAGCCGGGTGACCGAGGAGTCCATGTGGGCCGGTATCGCCGCGATGAAGAAGGGCAACCGGCTCTCCGACGTCTCGGCGGCGATCGAGGGCTACATCCGCCGCCAGCCGCGGCCGGCGTCCGGCAAGTACGGCATCGTCGAGGAGTACGGCGGCCACGGCATCGGCTCCGAGATGCACATGGACCCGCATCTGCTGAACTACGTCAACAAGAAGCGCGGCCGGGGCATCAAGCTGGTGCCGGGTGTCTGCCTGGCGATCGAGCCGATGGTCACCCTCGGCACCCCGCACACCCACGTCCTCGAGGACGAGTGGACGGTCAAGAGCGACGACGGGTCCTGGTCCAGTCACTGGGAGCACTCGATCGCGCTGACCGAGCAGGGCCCGCTGGTGCTCACCGCCGTCGACGGCGGCAAGGCGAAGCTGGCGGAGTACGGGATCACGGCGGCCCCCGACCCGCTCGGGTGAGCCGAGGCCCCGGCGGACGGGGTCGGACGCAGCCGCTCGAAGCTTGTGAGGCGCTCCGGCGCCGAGCCCGCGAGAGCGGCATGAAGAGGATTCGACCCGCTCGGGTGAGTCCGGACGATCGTCGGACGCTGTTGGGCCGGGTGGAGTAACGATCACCCAACGTGGGCATCTACCCCGGATTCGTCATTCCGGGGTGCCTGCCGTAGACTGACACGTCGGCTCATGTATACCCGCACGTCTGCGTGATTTACCTGGGCCGATCAAGGTAGCCGATTCGAAGGGCGAAGCGTGGCCAAGAAGCAAGGTGCCATCGAAATCGAGGGCACCGTGATCGAGTCTCTCCCGAACGCGATGTTCCGGGTGGAGCTCCAGAACGGTCACAAGGTCCTCGCGCACATCAGTGGCAAGATGCGTATGCACTACATCCGCATCCTTCCCGATGACAGGGTCGTTGTGGAGCTGTCTCCCTACGACTTGACGCGCGGACGGATCGTCTACCGCTACAAGTAGATCTCGCTGCTGCCCCGCTCCCGTGGGGCGATGGCACGACCCGGAGAACCTGACATCACATGAAGGTCAAGCCGAGCGTCAAGAAGATCTGCGACAAGTGCAAGGTGATCCGCCGTCACGGTCGGGTCATGGTCATCTGCGACAACCTGCGCCACAAGCAGCGCCAGGGCTGACGCACGACCTGCAACTCGCAGTTCTTCCCGCGACGCACACACAGTAATTACGCAGTCACCCGTCCCGGTACGCCGGGACGACACCTTCGGCGGGGGCCGAGGACCCGGAACGTACCTCGTACGGCGGCCGGGAACGGTACTGCGGAAGACCTCCGAATCAACAGGAGCCATGAATGGCACGCCTTTCCGGCGTTGACCTCCCGCGTGAGAAGCGCGTGGAGATCGCCCTCACCTACGTCTTCGGCATCGGTCGCACCCGTGCCCAGGAGACCCTGAAGAACACTGGTGTGAACCCCGACATCCGCGTTCGCGACCTTGCCGAGGAAGACCTCGTCAAGCTCCGCGACTACGTGGACGCCAACTTCAAGACCGAGGGTGACCTCCGTCGCGAGGTGCAGGCCGACATCCGCCGCAAGGTGGAAATCGGCTGCTACCAGGGTCTGCGTCACCGTCGTGGCCTTCCGGTCCACGGTCAGCGCACGCACACCAACGCTCGTACCCGTAAGGGTCCGCGTCGCGCCATCGCCGGTAAGAAGAAGCCGGGCAAGAAGTAGTCCTAGCGGACGCAACTGCGGTGCCGCCGGGGGGCGACCCCGGATCTCCGCAGAAGAAAGCGGTTCGCTCAGGACCGACCACCTCCACGGGAGTAATACATGCCTCCGAAGGGCCGTCAGGGCGCAGTCAAGAAGGTGCGCCGCAAGGAAAAGAAGAACGTCGCTCATGGGCACGCCCACATCAAGAGCACGTTCAACAACACGATCGTCTCGATCACGGACCCCTCGGGCAACGTGATCGCTTGGGCCTCTGCCGGCCATGTCGGCTTCAAGGGCTCGCGCAAGTCGACTCCGTTCGCCGCACAGATGGCTGCCGAATCGGCTGCCCGTCGCGCGCAGGAGCACGGCATGCGCAAGGTCGACGTCTTCGTCAAGGGTCCCGGCTCCGGCCGTGAGACCGCGATCCGCTCCCTCCAGGCCACTGGCCTCGAGGTCGGCTCGATTCAGGACGTCACCCCCACTCCGCACAACGGATGCCGCCCGCCCAAGCGCCGCCGCGTCTGACCACCTGAAGTAGGAGACAAGACAATATGGCGCGTTACACCGGGGCCGACTGCAAGCGTTGCCGTCGGGAGAAGCAGAAGCTGTTCCTCAAGGGCAGCAAGTGCGAGAGCGCAAAGTGCCCGATCGAGATCCGTCCTTACCCCCCGGGTGAGCACGGCCGCGGGCGCACCAAGGACAGCGAGTACCTCCTTCAGCTTCGCGAGAAGCAGAAGTGTGCCCGTATCTACGGTGTACTCGAGAAGCAGTTCGTGAACTACTACAAGGAAGCGAACCAGAAGTCCGGCAAGACCGGTGAGAACCTTCTGCGCATCCTTGAGATCCGTCTCGACAACGTGGTCTACCGGGCCGGCTTCGCCAAGTCCCGCGACCACGCCCGTCAGCTGGTTCGTCACGGACACATCACCGTGAACGGCCGCAAGACCGACATCCCGTCGGCTCGCGTGGCTGTGAACGACATCGTCGAGGTTCGTGAGTCCTCGCGTCAGATGACCCCGTTCGTGGTCGCTGCCGCCGAGGCCGGCGAGAAGACCGTGCCCGCGTGGCTCGAGTCGATCCCGTCGAAGCTCCGGATCCTCGTGCACTCGCTGCCCGAGCGGCCTGTTATCGACACGCAGGTCCAGGAGCAGCTGATCGTGGAGCTCTACTCCAAGTAGTCCTTGGAGCGAAAGCTCAGCGATACGGGCGGCAGAACCCAACCGGGTCCTGCCGCCCGTACCCTTGCAGTACCCCTCGGCATCAAATAGCGGATGCCGATGACTGGAGGAACATCATGCTTATCGCTCAGCGTCCGTCGCTGACCGAAGAGGTCGTCGACGAATTCCGCTCCCGGTTCGTGATCGAGCCGCTGGAGCCGGGCTTCGGCTACACCCTCGGAAATTCCCTTCGCCGCACGCTTCTCTCCTCGATCCCCGGTGCCGCTGTCACCAGCATCCGGGTCGACGGCGTTCTGCACGAGTTCACCACCGTGCCGGGCGTCAAGGAGGACGTGACCGACGTCATCCTCAACATCAAGCAGCTCGTCGTCTCCTCGGAGCACGACGAGCCCGTCGTGATGTACCTGCGCAAGCAGGGCCCGGGTGTCGTCACCGCCGCCGACATCGCGCCCCCGGCCGGTGTCGAGGTGCACAACCCCGACCTGGTTCTGGCCACCCTGAACGCCAAGGGCAAGCTGGAGATGGAGCTGACCGTCGAGCGCGGTCGCGGCTACGTCTCCGCCGTCCAGAACAAGCAGCAGGGCCAGGAGATCGGCCGTATCCCGGTCGACTCCATCTACAGCCCGGTGCTCAAGGTCACGTACAAGGTCGAGGCGACCCGTGTCGAGCAGCGCACCGACTTCGACAAGCTGATCGTCGACGTCGAGACCAAGCAGGCCATGCGCCCGCGCGACGCCATGGCGTCGGCCGGTAAGACCCTGGTCGAGCTGTTCGGCCTGGCCCGCGAGCTCAACGTCGACGCCGAGGGCATCGACATGGGCCCGTCCCCGACGGACGCCGCTCTGGCCGCCGATCTGGCGCTGCCGATCGAGGAGCTCGAGCTCACCGTTCGTTCGTACAACTGCCTCAAGCGCGAGGGCATCCACTCCGTGGGTGAGCTCGTCGCCCGCTCCGAGGCCGACCTGCTCGACATCCGCAACTTCGGTGCGAAGTCGATCGACGAGGTCAAGGCGAAGCTGGCCGGCATGGGCCTGGCCCTCAAGGACAGCCCGCCCGGATTCGACCCCACCGCCGCCGCCGACGCCTTCGGCGCCGACGACGACGTGGACGCCGGCTTCGTGGAGACCGAGCAGTACTGATCCGACTCCGTCGCGGAGGCGGGCCCGACCGCGGTTCACCCCGCTGGTCCCCGCCTCCGCGCGGTTCGGCAAGGACTTCTGGCAGGCACACGCCCGTCGGACACTGACACCGGTACCTGATCCGGCCGGTGCAGAAAAGAAGGAGAAAGACCATGCCTCAGCCCGCCAAGGGTGCCCGTCTGGGCGGCAGCGCCGCGCACGAGCGTCACCTGCTCGCGAACCTTGCGAAGGCGCTGTTCGAGCACGGCCGCATCACCACCACCGAGGCCAAGGCGCGTCGTCTGCGTCCGGTCGCGGAGCGCCTCATCACCAAGGCGAAGAAGGGCGACATCCACAACCGTCGCCAGGTGCTGGCCACCATCACCGACAAGAGCATCGTGCACACGCTCTTCACGGAGATCGGCCCGCGCTACGAGAACCGCCCCGGTGGTTACACGCGTATCACCAAGATCGGCAACCGTCGTGGCGACAACGCCCCGATGGCGGTCATCGAGCTGGTCGAGGCCCTGACCGTGGCCCAGGCCGCCACCGGTGAGGCCGAAGCCGCGACGAAGCGCGCGGTGAAGGAAGACACCCTCAAGAAGGACGACGCCGTCGAGGCGAAGTCCGACGAGGTCGTCGAGGACGCCAAGCCGGCCGAGAAGGCCGACGAGGAGTCGAAGGACGCCTGATCCAGGCGTTCGGCGTACTACGGACGGGCCCGCTCCCAGCTTCTGGGGGCGGGCCCGTTCCGCATGCACGGCATGATCAGCACCATCGGCACGAGAGGACCGCACGGTGAGCGACGAGGTGGAGCCCGGTTTCGTACGGGTGCGGCTGGACCTGTCGTACGACGGGGCCGAATTCTCCGGCTGGGCGAAGCAGCGGACCCGGCGCACCGTGCAGGGCGACCTGGAGGCGGCGCTGCAGACCGTCATGCGGCTGCGGGAATCGGTCTCCCTGACGGTGGCCGGCCGCACGGACGCGGGAGTGCACGCGCGCGGCCAGGTCGCGCACCTGGACCTGGCCGAGGACGTGTGGGCCGAGCACGGCGAGAAGCTGCTCAGACGGCTCGCAGGCAAGCTGCCGCAGGACGTGCGGGTGTGGCGGGTCGCCGTGGCCCCGCGGGCCTTCAACGCCCGGTTCTCGGCCGTCTGGCGGCGTTACGCGTACCGGGTCGGCGACCAGCAGGCCGGGGTCGACCCGCTGCTGCGCGGGCACGTGCTGTGGCACGACCGGCCGCTGGACGTGGACCTCATGAACGAGGCGGCAGGGAAGCTGCTGGGCGAGCACGATTTCGCGGCGTACTGCAAGAAGCGCGAGGGTGCGACGACCATCCGCAAGCTGCTCGATCTGCACTGGGAGCGCACGCCCGACGGGATCGCCGTCGCGACCGTGCGGGCCGACGCGTTCTGCCACAACATGGTGCGGGCGCTGGTCGGCTCCATGCTGCTGGTCGGGGACGGGCACCGGCCGGCGGAGTTCCCCGGCGAGGTGCTGGCCGCCGGGGTCCGCAACTCCGCGGTCAATGTGGTGCGCCCGCACGGGCTGACGCTGGAGGAGGTCGGCTACCCGGCGGACGACCAGCTCGCGGCCCGCAACCTGCTGGCCCGCAATCTGCGGACGCTGCCCGGCTGCCTCTGAGCGGCCGCCGTCAGTTCCCGGCGGCCGTGTCGCGCGCCGCCGCGTCCTTGCCGCGCTGCACGATGCGCTCGAAGGCGAAGTTCGACGCGTCGATCCCGGCCTGCTTGGACGCGGTGTCGGCGCTGGTCGCGGTCGTGCCGTTCTTGGGCCCGGAGATCGTGTAGTAGGCGTAGCGGCCGACCGCGTTGGAGGTCGTCCAGCAGGACACGTTGTGGCAGAACGCGGCGACTCCGCCGCCGTTCAGCGGCAGCAGGAAGTGCAGGGTGGCCTTGGCCTTGTCGGCCGGCGCCTTGTCGTCGAAGACCGCGACGCCGACGGTGACCGCCGAGCCGCCCAGCACGTACGTCGCCCGGATCACCTGGCGGCAGTGGTTCTGCGGCAGCGCGGTGGCGAGGCCGTCGGTGGCCGCCGCGGCGCAGCTCGTCGTCTGGGTGCCGGCGGTCCTGGTGTACGTGCGGCCCGCGATGGTCATCAGCTTGCCGGGGAAGAGGGTCTCCGCGCTGATGGGGGCGGTGTCCTTCTTGGCCGTGGAGATGTAGTCCAGCGGGTTCTTCGGGGGCGGCGGCGCGACCGAGGAGAAGGACGGCTCGGGCGGCAGCGGCTGGGAGGGCGCCGTGGTGGTGGGGCCCGCCTTCGGCTTGCCGTCGCTCTTGTTGGACGCCACGACGGCGGCCGCGACGATCCCCGCGACGGCCACCGCGGCGAGCGCTCCGCCACCGACCATGAACAGCTTGCGGCGCTTCGCCGCGGCCTCGCGCTGCGCGGCGAGCGCTCCCCAGTCGGGGGCGTTGGACTGCGGGGCCTGCGGGAAGGCGCCGGGGCCGGCCGCCGGGCCCTGCGACTGCTGGGGGAAGGCCGGCGGGGCGCCGGCGGCGCCGAGGCCGCTCGTCGGCGGGGCCCAGGCGGGAGCCTGCGGTGCGCCGGGGTCGCCCTGCGGGGGCTGCTGGGCCTGCTGCTGAGCCCGCTCGGGCTGTTGGGCGCCGGCCGGGGGCCGGGCCTGTGCTCCGGGGCCGTACGGGTCCGGCTGCGCCGGTGCCTGCGGTGCCGTGCCGTCGGGTATCCGCGGTGGCTGCGGGGCGCCCGCCGCGGGCGGCCCGGCCTGGTAGGGGAGCGGCCGGGACGGGATGACCCGCCCCTCCAGCACCTCGCGCCGGCCCTCGCCCCCGGACTCGGGCGGGGTGGGCGCCGTGAAGCCCTGGCGCGGGTCGTGGGGAGGCGTGGGCCCATCAGTCATGACGCGCATCATATTCGGCGAACGGGTGACGCGGACGCCCGATCCGGGCGGTCCCGGGCACCGCTGTCCGGGTGCTGGAAATCGGTTTGGGCCCGGGCCCTGGCAGGGGCGAGAATCCAGAGCTATGGGACATGTAGAGGCGGCACACCTGGAGTACTACCTTCCGGATGGACGGGTGCTGCTCGGCGACGTCTCGTTCCGGGTGGGAGAAGGCGCCAAGGTCGCTCTGGTCGGGGCGAACGGCGCGGGCAAGACGACCCTGCTGCGGCTGATCTCGGGAGAGCTCAAGCCGGACGGCGGCTCGGTGACCATCAGCGGCGGGCTCGGCGTCATGCCGCAGTTCGTGGGTTCGGTCCGGGACGACCGGACGGTCCGGGACCTGCTGGTCTCCGTATCGCGGGCGCGGATCAGGACGGCCGCGAAGGCCGTGGACGCGGCCGAGCTGGCGATCATGGCGCAGGACGACGAACCGGCCCAGATGGCCTACGCGCACGCGCTCAGCGACTGGGCGGAGGCGCACGGCTACGAGGCCGAGAACATGTGGGACATGTGCACCCTGTCCGCACTGGGCGTCCCGTACGAGCGGGCGCAGTGGCGCGAGGTCAAGACGCTCTCCGGCGGTGAGCAGAAGCGCCTGGTGCTGGAGGCCCTGCTGCGCGGCACCGACGAGGTGCTGCTGCTGGACGAGCCGGACAACTATCTGGACGTACCCGGCAAGCGCTGGCTGGAGGAACAGCTCGCGCAGACCAAGAAGACCGTGTTGTTCGTCTCCCACGACCGGGAGCTGCTGGCCCGCTCCGCGGAGCGCATCGTCAGCGTCGAGCCGGGGCCCGCGGGCTCCGACGTCTGGGTGCACGGCGGCGGCTTCGGCACGTACCACCAGGCGCGCAAGGACCGCTTCGCGCGGTTCGAGGAGCTGCGGCGCCGGTGGGAGGAAGAACACACCAAGATCAAGCAGATGGTCTTCCGGCTGCGCCAGCAGGCCGCGATCAGTCCGGACATGGCGTCGCGGTACCACGCGGCCCAGACCCGGCTGAAGCGCTTCGAGGACGCGGGTGCCCCTCAGGAGCCGCCGCGCGAGCAGGACATCAAGATGCGGCTGCGCGGCGGCCGTACCGGGGTGCGGGCGGTGACCTGCGAGGGGCTGGAGCTCACGGGGCTGATGCAGCCGTTCGACCTGGAGATCTACTACGGCGAGCGGGTCGCGGTGCTCGGCTCCAACGGGTCGGGTAAATCACACTTCCTGCGGCTGCTGGCCGGCCAGGACGTCCGGCACACCGGTTCCTGGAAGCTCGGCGCCCGGGTGGTGCCCGGCCACTTCGCGCAGACCCACGCGCACCCGGAGCTGGAGGGGCGCTCGCTGGTCGACATCCTGTGGACCGAGAACGCGCACGACCGCGGCCGGGCGATGGGCGTGCTGCGCCGCTACGAGCTGGAACGGCAGGGCGACCAGAACTTCGGCAGCCTCTCCGGGGGCCAGCAGGCCCGCTTCCAGATCCTCCTGATGGAGCTGGCGGGTACCACCGCGCTCCTGCTGGACGAGCCGACGGACAACCTTGACCTGGAGAGCGCCGAGGCCCTCCAGGAGGGCCTGGAGGCCTACGACGGCACGGTGCTCGCGGTGACCCACGACCGCTGGTTCGCCCGGTCCTTCGACCGCTATCTGGTCTTCGGCTCGGACGGATTCGTCCGCGAGTCGACGGAGCCGGTCTGGGACGAGCGCCGGGTGGAGCGCAAACGGTAGGGCCGCGGGCGGTGACGACCAGGTGACGGACGGCTGACGACAAGCTCCTGACCAGGGCATTGGGCCGCGTTTTGACCCGTACGGTCGAAGCCGGGTATTCTGCGAGTTCGTTATGCGTATTGGCTTGCTCGTTCTCACGTGAGAGGCCCTTACGCCGGTCCGCCGGGCCGAACACCAGCGGCAGTACCGGGTTGCGTCCCCGAGTACCGCCAGGGCTGTCGTGATCGTCCGGGTGGCCTTGTCAGGACTCCACTCTCTGAAGAAGCGAAGGCTACGACCGTGCGTACGTTCAGCCCCAAGCCCGGCGATGTAACTCGCCAGTGGCACGTCATCGACGCGCAGGACGTTGTCCTGGGCCGTCTGGCCTCTCAGGCCGCGAACCTTCTCCGGGGCAAGCACAAGCCTGTGTACGCCCCGCACGTTGACACCGGTGACTTCGTCATCATCATCAACGCCGACAAGGTTCACCTGTCCGGCAACAAGAAGTCCCAGAAGATGGCCTACCGCCACTCTGGCTTCCCGGGTGGTCTGCGCTCCGTCCGTTACGACGAGCTGCTCGACAAGAACCCCGAGAAGGCCGTCGAGAAGGCCATCAAGGGCATGGTCCCGAAGAACACCCTGGGCCGTCAGATGCTCTCGAAGCTGAAGGTCTACGCGGGTGCCGAGCACCCGCACGCTGCGCAGCAGCCGGTCCCGTTCGTGATCAGCCAGGTCTCGCAGTAGTCCCGGCCACCAGCTACCAGCAGAAAGCATCTGAGGAGAATCGTGGCTGAGACCACTACCGAGGCCCCCGTCGTCGAGGCTGACGACACCACCGAGACCGTTGAGGCCTTCGGGTCCGAGGAGGCTCCTACGGAGTACACCTCGGAGTCCGAGGCTCCGGAGGAGTACACCTCCGAGTCTCTCGCGGGCCGCTTCGGCGACCCGCAGCCGGCAGCCGGCACCGGCCGCCGCAAGCAGTCCATCGCCCGTGTCCGCATCGTGCCGGGCTCTGGCAAGTGGAAGATCAACGGTCGCACCCTCGAGGGTTACTTCCCGAACAAGGTGCACCAGCAGGAAGTCAACGAGCCGTTCAAGCTCCTTGAGCTGGACAACCGCTACGACGTCATCGCGCGTATCGGTGGCGGCGGCATCTCCGGCCAGGCCGGTGCGCTGCGCCTGGGTGTTGCCCGTGCGCTGAACGAGGCGGACACGGACAACAACCGCGCCGCCCTCAAGAAGGCCGGATTCCTGACGCGTGACGACCGTGCGGTCGAGCGCAAGAAGGCCGGTCTGAAGAAGGCCCGTAAGGCGCCGCAGTTCAGCAAGCGCTAATCACGCTCGGCGTTCGCCCCGGAGGCACTTTGTGCGCCTCCGGGGCGTTCGCTTTTTAGTGCCCAGGGCGTATATCTGTCGGTAACGCCCATGGTTCCCATACTCGGAGGAATAACAGTGGGACGACTCTTCGGCACGGACGGCGTGCGCGGCGTCGCCAACGCGGACCTGACCGCCGAGCTGGCGCTCGGCCTGTCCGTCGCGGCGGCTCATGTGCTCGCTGAGGCGGGCTCGTTCCAGGGTCATCGGCCGGTGGCCGTGGTCGGACGCGATCCGCGTGCTTCGGGGGAGTTTCTGGAGGCCGCCATCGTGGCGGGCCTCGCGAGCGCGGGCGTGGACGTCCTGCGGGTCGGTGTGCTGCCCACCCCAGCGGTGGCGTATCTCACCGGTGCGCTGGGTGCCGACCTCGGCGTGATGCTCTCCGCCAGCCACAACGCGATGCCGGACAACGGCATCAAGATCCTGGCCCGCGGCGGCCACAAGCTCGACGACGAGCTCGAAGAGCGCATCGAGAAGACCTACGAGGAGCACCGCGCGGGCGAGCCCTGGGACCGGCCGACCGGTTCCGGCGTCGGCCGCGTGAAGGACTACACCGAGGGCTTCGACCAGTACGTCGCGCACCTCATGGGGGTGCTGCCGAACCGCCTCGACGGACTGAAGATCGTCCTGGACGAGGCGCACGGCGCCGCCGCCTGGGTGTCGCCCGAGGCGTTCTCCCGGGCCGGCGCCGAGATCATCACGATCGGCGCCCAGCCCGACGGCCTGAACATCAACGACGGCTGCGGCTCCACGCACCTCGAACTGCTCAAGGCCGCCGTCGTCGAGCACGGCGCGGACTTCGGCATCGCCCATGACGGCGACGCGGACCGCTGCCTGGCCATCGACGCCGACGGCGACGAGGTCGACGGCGACCAGATCCTGGCCGTGCTGGCCCTGGACCTGCGCGAGCGGGGCGGGCTGCGGGAGAACACCGTGGTCGGCACCGTCATGTCCAACCTCGGCTTCAAGCTGGCGATGGAACGCGAGGGCATCCACCTCGTCGAGACGGCGGTCGGTGACCGCTATGTGCTGGAGTCGATGAAGGAGCACGGCTACGCGCTGGGCGGCGAGCAGTCCGGCCACGTCATCATCCTGGACCACGCCACGACCGGCGACGGCACGCTGACCGGCCTCATGCTGGCCGCCCGCGTCGCCGCCACCGGCCGCACGCTGGCCGATCTGGCCGGCGTCATGCAGCGGCTCCCGCAGGTGCTGGTGAACGTTCCGGACGTCGACAAGAGCCGGGTCAACACCGCTCCCGAGCTGGCGGCCGCGGTCGCCGAGGCCGAGCGCGAACTGGGCACCACCGGACGGGTCCTGCTGCGTTCCTCCGGCACCGAGCCGCTGGTCCGCGTCATGGTCGAGGCCGCCGACATCGACCACGCCCGCGCGGTCGCGGGCCGGCTGGCCGACGTCGTGAAGTCCGTCCTCGGCTAGGGCGTGTCGCGAAAGTAGCGCCGCCCGCCCGGATTCCCGGGCGGGCGGCGCGCGTTCGGTGCGCGGTGAGTTCAGAGCTTGCGCAGCGACAGCCGCTGGACCTTGTGCTGCGGGCCCTTGCGGAGCACCAGCGTGGCGCGGCTGCGCGTCGGCAGCACATTCTGCTGCAGGTTGGGCTTGTTGACGGTCCGCCACATCAGCCGGGCGTACTCCATCGCCTCCGCCTCCGAGACCTGCGTGTACTTGCGGAAGTACGAGAACGGGTTCTGGAACGCCGTCTCACGGAGCTTGCGGAACCGGCCGAGGTACCACTGCTCGATGTCCTCGGTACGCGCGTCGACGTACACGCTGAAGTCGAAGAAGTCGGCGAGGCCGACACGGGTGCGGCCGTCCTTGCCGGGTAGCGCCGGCTGCAGCACGTTCAGGCCCTCGACGATGAGGATGTCGGGCCGGCGCACCGTCAGGCGCTCCCCGGGGACGATGTCGTAGATCAGGTGCGAGTAGACGGGTGCGGTCACCTCGTCCTTGCCCGCCTTCACATCGGCGACGAAGCGGGTCAGCGCGCGCCGGTCGTAGGACTCCGGGAAGCCCTTGCGCGACATCAGGTCGCGGCGGTGCAGTTCGGCGTTGGGCAGCAGGAAACCGTCGGTGGTCACCAGCTCGACCCGCGGGTGCTCGGGCCAGCGGGCCAGCAGCGCGCGCAGGATACGGGCGGTGGTCGACTTCCCGACGGCGACGCTCCCCGCCACCCCGATGACGAACGGGGTGCCGGGCTGTTCGCCCTGCCCGTTGCCCGCGTCGCCCAGGAAGGTGTTCAGGGCGCCCCGCAGGCCGCTGTGGGCGGCCACGTACAGATTGAGCAGCCGGGACAGCGGCAGATACACGTCCACGACCTCGTCCAGGTCGATGACGTCGCCCAGGCCCCGCAGCCGCTCCACCTCGTCGGCGGTCAGCGGCAGTGGCGTCCGCTCCCGCAGCGCGCTCCACTCCGCGCGGCTGAGGTCCACGTACGGGCTGATCTCGGCGCGTCGGCGCTGCTGCTGATCGGTGGTCGGCACACGCCCCATTGTGCTGCCGCGCCGCGCCCGGCTCACCTCGGGGGGCGCCGGGCGCCCCCGGAGGGCCTCTGGGACGGCGGGGCGGTACGGCCATAGGGTGGCGGGCATGTGCGGAATCGTGGGGTATGTGGGCGGCCGGTCCGCTCTCGAGGTCGTTGTCGCCGGGCTGCGGCGGCTGGAGTACCGGGGCTACGACTCGGCGGGTATCGCCGTGCTGGCCGACGGCGGTCTGGCCGCCGCCAAGAAAGCCGGCAAGCTCGCCAATCTGGAGGCGCTGCTGGAACGGCAGCCGCTGCCGGCCGGCGGAACCGGGATCGGGCACACGCGGTGGGCGACCCACGGCGGCCCGACGGATGTGAACGCGCATCCGCACCTGGACAACGCCGGACGGGTCGCGGTGGTGCACAACGGCATCATCGAGAACTTCGCCGCGCTGCGGGCGGAGCTGGCCGAGCGCGGCCACGCGCTGGAGTCCGAGACCGACACCGAGGTCGTGGCGCATCTGCTCGCCGAGCACTTCTCCTCGTCGGCGGACCTGGCCGAGGCGATGCGGCAGGTGTGCCGGCAGCTGGACGGGGCGTTCACGCTGGTCGCGGTGCACGCGGACGAGCCGGACGTGGTGGTCGGGGCGCGCCGCAACTCACCGCTGGTGGTGGGCGTCGGGGAGGGCGAGAACTTCCTGGCGTCGGACGTCGCCGCGTTCATCGCGTACACCCGTGAGGCGATCGAACTGGGCCAGGACCAGGTCGTCGAGCTGCGCCGGGAGAGCGTCACCGTCACCGACTTCGAGGGCAAGCCGGCCGAGGTGCGGCCCTATCACGTCGACTGGGACGTCTCGGCCGCCGAGAAGGGCGGCTACGACTACTTCATGCTCAAGGAGATCGCCGAGCAGCCGAAGGCGGTCGCCGACACGCTGCTGGGGCGGATCGGCACGGACGGCCGGCTGACCCTCGACGAGCTGCGGATGCCCGACCGGATGCTGCGCGAGATCGACAAGGTCGTGATCGTCGCGTGCGGGACGGCGTTCCACGCCGGGATGATCGCCAAGTACGCGATCGAGCACTGGACGCGGATGCCGTGCGAGGTGGAGCTCGCGAGCGAGTTCCGGTACCGGGACCCGATCCTGGACCAGCGCACGCTCGTCGTCGCGATCAGCCAGTCCGGCGAGACGATGGACACCCTGATGGCGCTGCGGCACGCCCGTGAGCAGGGCTCCAAGGTGCTCGCCATCTGCAACACCAACGGTTCGACGATCCCGCGTGAGTCCGACGCCGTGCTGTACACGCACGCCGGGCCCGAGGTCGCCGTCGCCTCGACGAAGGCGTTCCTGACGCAGGTCGTCGCCTGCTATTTGGTCGCGCTGTACCTGGGGCAGGTACGCGGCACCAAGTGGGGCGACGAGATCACCGGGGTGATCCGTGAGCTGTCGGAGATCTCCACCCAGGTGGGGCAGGTGCTGGAGACGATGGAGCCGGTGCGGGCGCTCGCGCGGTCGCTGAAGGACAAGAACACCGTGCTGTTCCTGGGCCGGCACGTCGGCTACCCGGTCGCCCTGGAGGGCGCGCTGAAGCTCAAGGAGCTGGCGTACATGCACGCTGAGGGCTTCGCGGCGGGTGAGCTCAAGCACGGGCCGATCGCGCTCATCGAGAAGGACCTGCCGGTGGTCGTGGTGGTGCCGTCGCCGCGCGGCCGGTCGGTGCTGCACGACAAGATCGTCTCCAACATCCAGGAGATCCGGGCCCGCGGCGCCCGCACCATCGTCATCGCCGAGGAGGGCGACGAGGCGGTCGTCCCGTACGCGGACCACATCATCCGCATCCCGCGCACCCCGGTGCTGCTGCAGCCGCTGGTGGCCACCGTGCCGCTGCAGGTCTTCGCGTGCGAGCTGGCCACCGCCCGCGGCAACGAGGTCGACCAGCCGCGGAACCTCGCCAAGTCGGTGACCGTCGAATGATCATCGGGGTCGGGATCGACGTCGCCGAGATCGAGCGCTTCGCCGCGTCCCTGGAGCGCACCCCGGGCCTGGCCGACCGGCTCTTCACCAGGAACGAGCGGCTGCTGCCCGGCGGCGAACCCCGTGGCATCGCCTCGCTCGCCGCCCGCTTCGCCGCCAAGGAAGCCCTCGCCAAGGCGCTCGGCGCCCCGGCGGGGCTGGTCTGGCTGGACGCCGAGGTGACCACCGAGGACACCGGCCAGCCACGGCTCACCGTGACCGGCTCGGTGGCCCGGCGGGCGGCGGAACTGGGGGTGCGGGGGTGGCACGTCTCGCTCAGCCATGACGCGGGGATCGCTTCCGCTGTGGTGATCGCGGAGGGTTGAACCGCCCGCCCGCGGGCGGGAAACGAGAGGACAACGGATGCGGCACGCACACACCGTCGAGACCGTACGGGCGGCGGAGCGCGCTCTTATGGCGCGGTTGCCCGAGGGGGCGCTCATGCAGCGGGCGGCCGCCGGGCTGGCGGCTGCCTGTGCCGGGCTGCTCGGGCGGGTGTACGGCGCCCGTGTCGTTCTGCTCGTCGGCAGCGGTGACAACGGGGGCGACGCGCTGTACGCGGGGGCCAGGCTCGCGCGGCGCGGCGCCGCCGTCACCGCTGTGCTGCTCGCGCCGGACCGTACGCACGGCGGCGGGCTGGCGGACCTGCGGGCCGCGGGCGGGCGTACGGTGACCGCCGACGCGGCGCTGCCGCTGATCGGCCGCGCCGACCTCGTCCTGGACGGGATCGTCGGCATCGGCGGGAAGGGCGGTCTGCGGCCGGCGGCCGTGCCGCTCGCGCGGGCCGCGCGCGACTCCCGCGCCACGGTCGTCGCCGTGGACCTGCCGAGCGGTGTCGATGCCGACACCGGTGAGGTCACCGGCCCGGTCGTGCACGCCGATGTCACCGTCACCTTCGGCACCTACAAGCCGGGCCTGCTGATCGACCCGGCCGCCGGTCACGTCGGAGCCCCGCGCCTGATCGACATCGGCCTCGGCCCCGGTCTGCCGGCCCCGGCGCTCGAAGCCCTGCAGTTCGCGGAGGTCGCCGCGCTGCTGCCGGTGCCGGCCACCGAGAGCGACAAGTACCGGCGCGGTGTCGTCGGCGTGGTCGCCGGGTCCGACCGCTACCCGGGCGCGGCCGTCCTCGCGGTGGCGGGCGCGCTGCGCGGCGGCGCGGGCGCCGTGCGGTACGCCGGGCACGGAGGGGAGGCCGTGCTGGCCCGCTTCCCCGAGACGCTCGTCACGACCGGCCCGCCGTCCGAAGCGGGTCGCGTCCAGGCGTGGGTGGTCGGTCCTGGTCTCGGCGACGGTACGGAGGCGCGGCGGTCGGTCGACGACGTCCTCGCGTCCGGGGTGCCCGTCCTCGTCGACGCGGACGGGCTGCGTCTGATCACCCGCGAGCAGGTCAGGGCGCGCACCGCGGCCACCGTCCTCACCCCGCACGCGGGGGAGGCGGCGGCGCTGCTGGGGCGGTCCCGGGAGGAGGTCGAGGCGGCCCGGCTGGCGTCCGTGCGGGAGCTCGCCGAGCAGTACGGCGCCACGGTGCTCCTCAAGGGCTCGACGACGCTGGTGGCCGACCCCGACCGGGCCGTACCGGTGCGGGTCAACCCGACCGGCACGTCGTGGCTCGCCACCGCGGGCAGCGGCGACGTCCTGTCCGGCCTCACCGGCTCCCTGCTGGCCGCCGGCCTCGCCCCCCGCGACGCCGCGTCCGTCGGCGCCCACCTCCACGGCCTGGCCGCCCGGCTGGCCTCCGGCTCCGCCGCCGGTGTCGGCGCGCCCGTCTCGGCCCAGGACATCGCGGCCACCCTTCCGGCCGCGTGGCGTCAGGTGACGGGCGGCTGAACCCCGTCCTCGCGCCGGAGGACGGCCTGGTTGCGGGCCCGTTCCGCCGGTCGCGCGGGGCGGAGGCGCGGGGCGGAGCCACAGGCCTGAGAGACTGGGCTCGATGGACAACACTGCGATGCGTGCCTGGGCGGAGATCGATCTGACCGCGCTCCGGGCGAATGTGACGGCGCTGCGGGCCTGTGCCCCCGGCGCCGGGCTGATGGCCGTGGTCAAGGCGGACGCCTACGGGCACGGCATGGTGCCGTGCGCGCGGGCCGCGCTGGAGGCCGGGGCGACCTGGCTCGGCACCGCCACGCCCGAGGAGGCGCTGGCGTTGCGCGCGGCCGGGGTGGGCGGCCGGCTGCTGTGCTGGCTGTGGACGCCCGGCGGCCCGTGGCGCGCCGCGGTCGAGGCCGACATCGATGTGACGGTGAGCGCCCTGTGGGCGCTGCGCGAGGTGTGCGCGGCGGCCCGCGAGGCGGGCCGCACGGCCAGGGTGCAGCTGAAGGCGGACACCGGCCTGGGCCGCAACGGCTGCCAGCCGGCCGACTGGCCGGAGCTGACCGCCGCGGCGCGGGCGGCCGAGACCGACGGGCTGATCAAGGTCACCGGCATCTGGTCGCACTTCTCGTGCGCCGACGAGCCGGGCCATCCGTCGATCGCCGCCGAGCTGGCGGCCTTCCACACCGCCCTGGCGGGCGCGGCGGCCGCCGGCCTCGACCCCGAGGTGCGGCACATGGCGAACTCGCCGGGCACCCTGACCCTTCCGGAGTCGCACTTCGACCTGGTGCGCCCCGGCGTCGCGATGTACGGGATCTCGCCGGTGCCGCAGGTCGGCGGCCCCGCCGACTTCGGGCTGCGGCCGGTGATGACGCTGGCCGCGCGGCTGGCGTCGGTGAAGCGGGTGCCGGGCGGGCACGGGGTCAGCTACGGCCATCACTACATCACCCCGGGTGAGACGACCCTGGCGCTCGTCCCGCTGGGCTACGCGGACGGCGTCCCCCGGCACGCTTCGGGCTCGGGGCCCGCCCTGGTCGCCGGGAAGTGGCGGACGGTCGCCGGCCGGGTCGCGATGGACCAGTTCGTCGTCGACCTCGGGGGCGACGCGGCCCAACCGGGCGACGAGGCAGTACTGTTCGGGCCGGGTGACCGGGGCGAGCCGACCGCGGAGGACTGGGCGCTGGCCGCGGGCACCATCGCCTACGAGATCGTCACGCGGATCGGGACCCGGGTGCCGCGCGTCTATGTCGACAACGGGAGACGCGTACCAGGGGAGTAGCGGGAACACGATGACCATGGACAGCGGAGCGAAGTGGGAGCGGGCCGGCAAGAGCGCCGGCTTCGTCGGTGCGGCGATCGGCGTGGTGGCGGCGGGCGCCGCCGCTGGCGTCGCGCTGGAGCGGCTCACGGTCGGCCGGGGCATCCGCAGGAAGGCGCGGCTCGCGCTGGACGCGGCCGGGCCGTACGGAGCGTTGCGCGGCACACCGGGTTCGGTGGCCGCGGAGGACGGCACCGAGCTGTACTACGAGGTCGAGGACGTCGTGGAGCAGCCGGTGGCGGTGCCGCGGCGCGGCTGGACGGGCCTCTTCAAGCGGGGCGGCGGGGCCGAGCCGCAGCCGCTCACCGTCGTCTTCTGCCATGGCTACTGCCTCAACCAGGACGCCTGGCACTTCCAGCGCGCGGCCCTGCGCGGCAGCGTCCGGGCCGTCTACTGGGACCAGCGCAGCCACGGGCGCTCCGAGCGCGGCCGGGACCAGCTCGCGGGTGAGCCCGCCACGATCGACCAGCTCGGCCGCGACCTCAAGGCGGTGCTGGACGCCGCCGCGCCGAACGGCCCGCTGGTGCTCGTCGGGCACTCGATGGGCGGCATGACGATCATGGCGCTGGCCGACCAGTTCCCCGATCTGGTGACGGAACGGGTGGCCGGGGTCGCCTTCATCGGCACGTCAGCGGGGAAGCTGGCGGCGATGACGATGGGGCTGCCGGCCGCCGGGGCACGGGCGTTCCGGGCGCTGGCGCCCGGCGTGCTGCGGATCCTCGGCACGCAGGTGGATCTGGTGGAACGCGGGCGGCGGGCCACCGCGGACCTCTTCGCGGGCATCGTGAAGCGGTACTCGTTCGCCTCGGACGTCGACGCGTCGGTGGGCCGGTTCGCCGAGCGGCTGATCGAGGGGACGCCGATCGACGTCGTCGCCGAGTTCTACCCGGCGTTCATCCAGCACGAGAAGGCGGACGCGCTGGCCGTCCTGGACGGCAAGCCCGCGCTCGTACTGGCCGGGGACAAGGACCTGCTCACCCCGAGCGACCACAGCGCCGACATCGCGGAGCGGCTGCCGGCCGCGGAACTGGTGATCGTCGAGAACGCCGGTCACCTGGTGATGCTGGAGTACCCGGAACTGGTGAACGCCCATCTGGCCGCCCTGCTGGCCCGCGCGGCGGACGCCGTCCAGGCCCCGCTGCCGCAGACGGTCAGAGAACTGGGGCTCTCTCAAGAGGTGCAGCAGGCGGCACAGGAGGCATAGGGCCTGGCCGGCCGATCACGAGCGGCCCTTTCGCCGCCTGGCACGGCCCCTCGCGGCGTTGCCGAAACACCTGAATACAGACCGGTATGCAGGTGCTCCGGCGCCTTGCGAGGCACCGCACCAGACGACGCCTTGCCCGCCCATGATCGGCCGGCCAGGCCCTCGCCTCCGCCACGCCGCGTAGCATTCGCGGACATGGAACCGCTGCACGGTCAGCACACCGCTGACGACCCCGTATCCGTCCGTCTCACGGTCAGGACCCCCGACCGTATGCGGGAGTTGGGCCGGGCTCTCGCCGGTCTGCTGCTCCCCGGTGACCTGGTGCTGCTCAGTGGCGAACTGGGCGCGGGCAAGACGACGCTGACCCGCGGCCTGGGGGAGGGCCTCGGGGTGCGGGGGGCGGTGACCTCGCCGACCTTCGTGATCGCCCGGGTGCATCCGTCGCTCAGCGGCGGGCCCGCCCTGGTGCACGTGGACGCGTACCGGTTGGGCGGCGGGCTCGACGAGATGGAGGACCTGGACCTCGACGTCTCGCTGCCGGAATCGGTGGTGGTCGTCGAATGGGGCGAGGGCAAGGTCGAGGAGCTGTCCGAGGCCCGGCTGCAGGTCGTCATCTCCCGGACGCTCGGCACGGCCGGGCAGCACGACGCCGGCGCTGACGCGGATCCCGGCGCCGACGTCGACGCCGAGAGCGATGTCGACGACGTGCGCGAGGTGACCGTCACCGGTATCGGCCGACGCTGGGTCAACCAGGACCTTTCACCGCTCGGGGCCTAGCCCGGCGGGGAGGCGTTCCGACAGCGTGTCGGGAAGATGTTGCGCGCGGGTGGCCCGGCGTGGTCGCATGGGAGTGCAGATGTTGGTCGAGGCTGCCTACATTCCCTCAGGAGGCACGCATGCCGGCTCATGGCACTTCGGACGCGCCGAAGCCCGCCGCAGTCCCCGCGGTCCCGGCTGCCCCCGTGGTCCCCGGAGTTCCCACCGGTCCCGCGATCCCCGCACTGCCGTCGATGAGCGAGCTGCTGGCCGCGGGTGCGGCGGCGACGGCTGTGTCCACCCCGCCCGACGAGAACGACGGGGAACGCCGCGACGCGGCGTAACAGCCGGCCGCCCTTCACTCGAACGGTGGAATTCGCGTCCTTGAGCGCTTGATCAGCGGACGACGACGATCTTGGTGTCGATCACCGCGAGCTTCCACAGCTCGTCACCGTCGGCGGGCGTCTCACGGATACCGCCGGTCTTCTTCTGCGGGTCCGGGCTGGGCATCGAGGCGTCCACCGCCGCGCTGAAGCCGATGACGGTGGCGCCGACGGTCGCGAACCGCACGACGTGCTCGATCGCGATCCCGTCACCGCCGGTGCCGCGCGCGGTGCGCGAGGTGACCTTGTAGCGGCCGGGGGCCGGATCGACGCTGCCCGGCGCGACGACGTAGGTGCGCACCACCTTGTTGGCGCCGTTCACCAGCCAGACCCGCTTGGCCGCCAGCCCGTAGACCACGCGCTTGCCGCTGCCGGTGTTCGCGGGCAGCACCGGCACCTGGGTGACCGGCGGCACCTTGGCCGTGGGCGCGGTGGCGGCCGGGCTCGAGGGGCGGGCCGTCACGGGGTGGTCCGCCGCGGAACCGGAGGCCTGGACGGCCAGTACGGCGATGACGGCGAGCGCGGCAGCGGTGAGGCCTGTCACGAGGGTCCCCGACCCGATCCTTGGCACGGTTGGTTCGCTCCTCCGGAGGGGTTTGCGGGCTGTGGTCGACGTTAGCAGCCGGGGCCCGCCCGATGACCGCGCGAGCGGGCGCCGGGCGGCCGGGTGTTGTGCCCGGTGTGGCGGCCTGGGCCACCGCCCCCACCGCCACCGCGGCCGACCCGGGGGATGGGGCGGGGCCGTAGGGTGTCACCGTGCTTCTGCTTGCTTTTGACACCGCTACGCCCGCTGTGACCGCCGCGCTCCACGACGGCGGGCGGGTGCTCGCCGAATCGACGGTCGTCGACGCCCGGCGGCACGGAGAACTCCTCATGCCGGCCGTCGACCGGGTGCTGGGCGAGGCCGGGGCGGCGATCGGCGATGTGACCGGCATCGTCGTCGGGACCGGCCCCGGGCCGTACACGGGGCTGCGGGTCGGCCTGGTGACCGCCGCCGCGTTCGGCGACGCGCTCGGGGTGCCGGTGCACGGCATCTGCACCCTGGACGGGATCGCGTACGCGGCCGGTCTGGCCGGCGTCGAGGGCCCCTTCGTGGTGGCCACCGACGCCCGCCGCAAAGAGGTCTACTGGGCCCGCTACGACAGCCCCCGCGAGCCTGTGACCGAGCCCGCCGTCGACCGTCCCGCCGATATCGCGCAGGCGGTCGCGGGGCTGCCCGCCGTCGGCGCCGGGGCCGCGCTGTACCCGGAGGTCTTCACGGACGTACGGGCGCCTGAGCACCAGTCCGCCGGCGCGCTGGCCGCGCTCGGTGCCCTGCGGCTCGCGGAGGGCGCGGAGTTCGCGCCCCCGCTGCCGCTGTACCTGCGGCGGCCCGACGCGCAGGTGCCGGCCGGCTACAAGGCGGTCCTGCCCAAGTGACGGTGACACTGCGCGAGATGCGCTGGTGGGACCTGGACCGGGTGATGGAGCTGGAACTGGAGCTCTTCCCCGAGGACGCCTGGTCGCGCGGCATGTTCTGGTCCGAGCTGGCCGACGCGCGGCACCCGCTGGCCACCAGGCACTACATCGTGGCCGAGGACGTCGCTGAAGACGTCGCCGAGGACGCTGCCGCCGTCACCGGCGGTGGGGGCCGGCTGGTCGGCTACGCGGGACTCGCGGCGATCGCCGGGACCGGCGACGTGCAGACCATCGCCGCCGCCCGCGACCAGTGGGGCACCGGCCTGGGCGCCCGGCTGCTCGCCGACCTGATGCACCAGGCCACGGCCTTCGAGTGCCACGAGGTGCTGCTCGAGGTCCGGGTCGACAACCTCCGCGCCCAACGGCTCTACGAGCGCTTCGGCTTCGAGCCGATCGGCTTCCGCAAGGGTTACTACCAACCGGGCAACGTCGACGCCCTCGTGATGCGTATGACCGAACCCTCCTCCGTACAAGGAACCACTACTGATGGCTGACGAGCCGCTTGTCCTCGGCATCGAGACCTCCTGCGACGAGACCGGTGTCGGCATCGTCCGGGGGCACACCCTGCTCGCCGACGCGGTGGCGTCCAGCGTCGACGACCACGCGCGCTACGGCGGCGTGGTGCCCGAGATCGCCAGCCGGGCGCATCTGGAGGCGATGGTCCCCACGATCCAGCGCGCCCTGAAGGAGGCGGGGGTCGCCGCGAGCGACCTCGACGGCATCGCCGTCACCGCGGGCCCCGGGCTCGCGGGCGCGCTGCTGGTGGGCGTGAGCGCCGCCAAGGCGTACGCCTACGCGCTCGGCAAGCCGCTCTACGGCGTCAACCACCTCGCGTCGCACATCTGCGTGGACCAGCTGGAGCACGGCGCGCTGCCCGAGCCGACGATGGCGCTGCTGGTCTCCGGCGGGCACTCGTCGCTGCTGCTCGCCCCGGACATCACCAGTGATGTGCGGCCGCTGGGCTCGACGATCGACGACGCGGCGGGCGAGGCGTTCGACAAGGTCGCCCGGGTGCTGGGCCTCGGCTTCCCCGGCGGCCCGGCCGTCGACCGGCACGCCCGCGACGGCGACCCGAAGGCCATCAGGTTCCCGCGCGGCCTGACCGGCCCGCGCGACGCGCCGTACGACTTCTCGTTCTCCGGCCTGAAGACGGCCGTCGCGCGCTGGGTCGAGGCGCAGCGCCGGGACGGCTTGGACGTGCCGGTGGCGGATGTCGCCGCGTCCTTCCAGGAGGCCGTGGTGGACGTGCTGACCCGTAAGGCGATCCGGGCCTGCAAGGAGCACGGCGTGGACCACCTGATGATCGGCGGCGGGGTCGCGGCGAACTCACGGCTGCGGTCTCTGGCACTGGAGCGCTGCGAGGACGCTGGCATCGTGCTGCGGGTGCCGCGCCGGGCACTGTGCACGGACAACGGCGCCATGGTCGCGGCGCTCGGCGCGGAGATGGTGGCGCGCAACCGGCCGTCCTCGACCTGGGACCTGCCGGCCGACTCCTCCCTGCCCGTCACCGAGGTCTCCGTACCGGGCCACTCGCACCCGCACCCGGAGGAGCACACCCACTCGCACGACCATGTGCACGAGCTGAGCAAGGACAACCTGTACTGATGACCGTCGCCCTGATGTGGGAGGCGCGGGCCGCCGAGGGGCGCGGTGCCGAGCTGCTGGAATGGGTCCGCGCCCAGGAGCTGGCACCGGCCCCGCTGCGCCGCGAGCACTTCTCCGCACCTGGTGACCGGGTGCTCGTCATCACCTGGTGGGACGCGCCCTACGAGGCCGAGTTGCCCGAGCTGGCGGAACCCCCGGCCGCTTTTCTGCATCGTTCAGTACACAGATGGCGTTTTGAACGAACAGCATAGGGTTCACATATGCACATAAAAGCGGCGGGACTGATCGTTTCCGGTCTCCTGCTCGTCACCGGGTGCTCGACGGCTTCGTCCACGCCGAAGGCCGCGCCGGCGACTTCCGGGACCGGACCTTCCGCCGCCCCGTCGTCCGACGGGAGCACCGCCCCCGGCGACGGTGCGGACACCGCCGCCGCGTTCCGCAAGTGGAAGATCAAGCCGATGGCACCGGCCCCGGCCCCGCCGAAGGTGAAGCCGGTGAAGACCGGTTCCGGTACGCCGCCGGTGGTCAGCGACATCCCCACCAAGGAGAAGATCGTCTTCGTCACCTTCGACGACGGCGCGGAGAAGGACCCAAAGTTCGTCACCATGATGGGCGAGCTGAAGATCCCCTTCACGATGTTCCTGACCGACGACATCATCCGGAGCGACTACGGCTACTTCAAGCCGCTCCAGAAGCTCGGCAACCCGATACAGAACCACACGCTGACGCACCCGAACCTGCGGACCGAGTCGGAGTCCGCCCAGCGTCACGAGATATGCACCCAGCAGACGAAGCTGAAGGCCGAGTACGGCACCACGCCCCGCCTCTTCCGGCCGCCCTACGGCAACCTGAACGAGGCCACCAAGACCGCCGCGAAGTCCTGCGGACTCCAGGCGCTCATCCTGTGGCGCGAGTCCATGCAGATCAAGGGCATGCAGTACCAGCGCGCCGACAAGAAACTGCACCCCGGCGACATCATCCTGGCCCACTTCCGCGGCCCGTCCGAGCTCAAGGGCACCTCCATGACGGAGATGACCGCCAACATGCTGCGCATGATCTCCGAGCAGGGCTTCACCGTGGCGCGCCTCGAGGACTACGTCTGAGCCGTCAGCCTTTGCTCTCCGGCTCGGGCCGGTAGGCGCGGCTCGCGTACCGCCGCAGCGCCGTGGACAGCTCCCGCGCCTCGGCGGGGTCCAGCCGCAGGGTGAGCCCCGCGCTGCGCCGCGCCGCCGCGACGGTGACGCCCGCGGCCCCGGAATCCACACCGAACTCCTGGGGCGGGACGGCCCGCAGGCTGCCGGCCGGAACGGTCGCCCGCAGGAGGAAGCCGGCGCGCCGGCTCACCGTGGCCCGGGTACGGACGAGCGCGACCTCCTGCACCTCGGACCACGGCCGGGACCATTCGGCCCTGCCGTGCCGCAGTCGCAGCCCGGCCGCGTCCAGGCCGACCGAGACGGCGGCCGTGCGCCGAGCCCTGACCAGGGCGCGCAGCGCCCACGTCAGGACCGTGGTGAGCAGCGCGACCACGATGAGGCTCATCATGGTCACCTGGTTGCCGATCAACCCCACCTCGGCCACCGAGGACAGGACCAGCGCGATCGTGAAGATCCCCGCGTTGCCGGCCAGGCCCGGTCCGCCGGACACCGGTGCCTGCTGCGCGAGTTCATACCTGCCCGGAGCCGGCGTCTTGGCCCGGGCGCGGACCGGCCCGGCTTTGCGCTCGGCGACCTGCGGCGCGGTGGCGGTCGGCGCGGCGGCGGCTGGGGCGACCGAGGGTACGACGACGGGCGCGACGGCGGCGGGTGGGGTGGCGGCCGGTGCCACGACGGTCGGCCGGTGTGCCGGCGGGGCTTCGCGGGCGGCGGTCAGCGTATCGATCAGGGAATCCGTTCCCGGGCGCTCCCGGGGGTCCTTGGCGAGGCAGGCGGCGACCACCGGCCGCAGGGCGTCCGGCACCCCGCTGAGATCCGGCTCGTCGTGCACCACCCGGTACAGCAGCGCCGGAACCGTCCCCGTCCCGAAGGGCGCCCGGCCGGTGGCCGCGAACACCAGGACCGAGCCGAGCGAGAAGACATCGCTCTCCGCGCCCACCCGGCCGCCGGTGGCCTGCTCGGGGGACATGAACCCCGGCGTGCCGATCACCGCGCCCGTCCCGGTGAGCATCGTGGCGCCCTCCAGCGCCTTGGAGATCCCGAAGTCGATGACCCGCGGTCCGTCGTCGACCATCAGCACGTTGCCCGGCTTGAGGTCGCGGTGCACCAGGCCGGCCGCGTGCACCGAGGCCAGCGCCTCCGTCAGCCCCGCGCCCAGCGCCCGGAGTTCGGCCTCCGGCAGCGGTCCGTCCCGCTGCACCAGGACGCCGAGGTCGGGCGCCTCCAGATACTGGCTGGCCACCCAGGGCCGTTCCGCCTCCGGATCGGCGTCCACGACCGACGCCGTCCAGAAGCCGGACACCGCGCGTGCCGCGTCCACCTCCCGGCGGAACCGGCTGCGGAAGCCGGGATCCGCGGCGATCTCGGCCCGGACGAGCTTGACGGCGACCGCCCGGCCGCTGCGCGACCGGCCGAGATACACCTCGCCCATGCCCCCCGCGCCGAGCCGCTTCTGCAGCTCGTACGGTCCGACCCTGCGCGGGTCGCCCGGCCTCAGTTCATCCATCCCGGCCCCCCGGTTCATCAGCAGTCGGCTGCAGGCTACCGGCGCGGATGATGCCGCGTCAGGCGATGCCCGGTGCCGCCCGACACCGGTCGGCCTACGGCTCGTTCACCGGCCGGCCCAGCAGCATCGACGGTGCGCCCGCCACGCGGGTGAGGAAGACCGTGACGGAGTGCGGGCCCTCCAGCTTCAGCTTCTTGCGCAGGTCCTCCGGCTCGATGGCGGAGCCGCGCTTCTTGATGACGGCGACGCCCACACCGCGCTGCCGCAGCAGCGCCTTCAGCTTCTTCAGGCCGAACGGCAGCACGTCGGTGATCTCGTACGCCGTCGCGAACGGTGTCGGGCGCAGCTCGTCGGCGGTGATGTACGCGATCGTCTCGTCGATCAGCCGGCCGCCGACCTGTTCCGCGACCTCGGCGACCAGGTGCGCGCGGATCACCGCGCCGTCCGGCTCGTGGAGGTACCGGCCGACCGGGCCGGCCGGCGGGTCGGGGAGCGGGGCGCCGGTCCACAGGGTGCCCGCGGACGGCAGCAGGGTCGCGCTCACCGAGCCGGGGTTCTTCCCGAACCACAGCACGGCCTCCTTCACATCACCGCGGTAGGAGATCCACTCCGCCCCGGCGTCGTCGGGTACGGCCTCGTGCGGGATGCCCGGCGCGACCTTCAGGGCCGCCACCGGCACCTCGCGGGCCGCCCCGATCGCCCAGGACAGCGACGGCGAGTACGACTCAGGGTCGAAGATCCGCCCACCCGTCGCCCGGCCACCACCCCTCACCGACTGGCTGCGCGAGACCCCTCCTGATCTGCCTCCCCTCCGGGCAGGATCCACGAAGACGGCGTCGTAGCCGCTGGTGGCGATCTCGGTCACATCGGCGCAGCGCACCTCGATGAGGTCGGCGAGGCCCAGCGACTCCGCGTTGGCCCGTGCGACCGCGCAGGTCAGCGGGTCCCGGTCGACCGCCAGCACCGCCACGCCGGCCCGGGCGAGCGCGATGGCGTCCCCGCCGATCCCGCAGCACAGATCGGCCAGCCGCCGTACGCCCAGCGCTGTGAAGCACTCCGCCCGGTACTCCGCCACCTCGGTGCGGGTGGCCTGTTCCACTCCGTCGGGGGTGAAGTACATCCGGTACGCGTCCGCCCCGAACTTCGCCTCCGCGCGCTGCCGCAGCCGGGCCTGGCCGAGCGCCGCCGACACCAGTTCCGCGGGGTGTTCACGCCGCAGCCGGGTCGCCTCCGCCAGTTCGCGGGCGGGGTCGTAGTCGCGCAGCGACCCCAGCAGGGCCTGCCCGGCGGGGGTCAGCAGGTAGGAGAACGCGTCAAGATCCACGCTTCGATTGTCCTCCAGTCCGGAGGCGTCCGGCACCGTTCCGGCGGCGCTCCGTTGGCACTCCGCTTGACCGAGTGCTAAAGCCGTCCTAGTCTCGGTGCTGGCACTCAGCACTGCCGAGTGCCAGCACAACAGCGACGGGCAGGTCCGGCACCCGCGACGACGGGCCTACCAGGTCGCCACCCAGACAGACACTCCCGTTAGCCCTTTGAAGGGGGAGGTCGGAACGTGACGACCGCCAGCAGCAAGGTTGCCATCAAGCCGCTCGAGGACCGCATCGTGGTCCAGGCGCTCGAGGCTGAGCAGACCACGGCCTCCGGCCTGGTCATCCCGGACACCGCCAAGGAGAAGCCCCAGGAGGGCGTCGTCCTGGCCGTGGGCCCGGGCCGCTTCGAGGACGGTAACCGTCTTCCGCTCGACGTTTCCGTCGGCGACGTCGTGCTGTACAGCAAGTACGGCGGCACCGAGGTGAAGTACAACGGCGAGGAGTACCTCGTCCTCTCGGCCCGCGACGTTCTCGCGGTCATCGAGAAGTAGGTCTGCTTCACCACTAGCAGCAGCCGTGACCTTCCCCGGGTATCCGTGTCTACTGACCCGGCGCCCGGGGTTTGGTCTTTGACGAGGAAAAGACGAGGTAGGACGCAGTGCCGAAGATCCTTAAGTTTGACGAGGACGCCCGTCGCGCCCTTGAGCGTGGCGTCAACAAGCTTGCCGACACCGTGAAGGTGACGATCGGTCCCAAGGGCCGCAACGTCGTCATCGACAAGAAGTTCGGCGCGCCGACCATCACCAACGACGGTGTCACCATCGCCCGTGAGGTCGAGCTCGACGACCCGTACGAGAACCTTGGCGCCCAGCTCGTGAAGGAGGTGGCGACCAAGACCAACGACATCGCGGGTGACGGCACCACCACCGCCACCGTGCTGGCCCAGGCACTGGTCCGCGAGGGCCTGCGCAACGTCGCCGCCGGCGCTTCCCCCGCCTCCCTGAAGAAGGGCATCGACGCCGCGGTCAAGGCTGTCTCCGAGGAGCTGCTGAAGACCGCCCGCGCGATCGAGGGCAAGGAAGACATCGCGGCCGTCGCCGGGCTGTCCGCCCAGGACAAGCAGGTCGGCGAGCTCATCGCCGAGGCGATGGACAAGGTCGGCAAGGACGGTGTCATCACCGTCGAAGAGTCCAACACCTTCGGCCTGGAGCTGGACTTCACCGAGGGCATGGCCTTCGACAAGGGCTACCTGTCGCCCTACTTCGTCAGCGACCAGGAGCGTATGGAGGCCGTCCTCGACGACCCGTACATCCTGATCCACCAGGGCAAGATCTCCTCGATCCAGGACCTGCTGCCGCTGCTGGAGAAGGTCATCCAGGCCGGCGCGTCCAAGCCCCTGCTGATCATCGCCGAGGACGTCGAGGGCGAGGCGCTCTCCACCCTCGTCGTCAACAAGATCCGCGGCACCTTCAACGCCGTCGCGGTGAAGGCCCCGGGCTTCGGTGACCGCCGCAAGGCCATGCTCGGCGACATCGCCACCCTCACCGGTGCGACCGTCATCGCCGAAGAGGTCGGCCTCAAGCTCGACCAGGCCGGTCTCGACCTGCTGGGCACCGCCCGCCGCGTGACCATCTCCAAGGACGACACCACCATCGTCGATGGTGCCGGTGACAAGGCCGAGATCGACGGCCGTGTCGGCCAGATCAAGGCCGAGATCGCCGCCACCGACTCCGACTGGGACCGCGAGAAGCTCCAGGAGCGCCTCGCGAAGCTCGCCGGCGGCGTCTGCGTCATCAAGGTCGGCGCGGCCACCGAGGTGGAGCTCAAGGAGAAGAAGCACCGTCTCGAGGACGCCATCTCGGCGACCCGCGCCGCGGTCGAGGAGGGCATCGTCTCCGGCGGTGGCTCCGCTCTCGTCCACGCCGTCAAGGTCCTTGAGGGCAACCTCGGCCTGTCCGGCGACGAGGCCACGGGTGTCGCGGTCGTCCGCCGCGCCGCCGTCGAGCCGCTTCGCTGGATCGCGGAGAACGCGGGCCTCGAGGGCTACGTCATCACCGCCAAGGTCGCGGAGCTGGAGGCCGGTCACGGCTTCAACGCCGCCACCAACGAGTACGGCGACCTCGTGAAGGCCGGCGTCATCGACCCGGTCAAGGTCACCCGCTCCGCGCTGGAGAACGCCGCTTCCATCGCGGCCCTGCTGCTCACGACCGAGACCCTGGTCGTCGAGAAGCCGGCCGAGGACGAGGGCGACGCCGGCCACGGCGGCCACGGCCACTCGCACTGACGTCGTAGCCGCGCTCTGTCGCACGAAGGCCCCTGCTCCCGCCGCCCGGCGGGAGCAGGGGCCTTTCGCCGTACCGGGCGCTAGTGAGGCATCTCGATCACGCCGAGCTTGGTCAGCAGGCCGAGCATGTCGTGGTTCCACCAGGCTTCCACGATCATCCCGTCCTGGAACCGGAAGACCGTCTGGCCGGTCATCCGGGCCTGCCGGTCGGTGGCCGGCATGCCGCGGAACTCCGCGACGTGCGTGGCGGTCCAGGTCCACCGGTTCGCCACGCGGTCCCCTTCGGCGAGCTGGTCGTCGATCGTGAACCGGAAGTCGAATCCCGCCCGGTATCCGGCGACTTCCTCGCGCAGGGCGGCGGTTCCCATGGTGGGCGTCTCGTTGTTGGGGTCGTGATCGCGGTAGTCGGCCGCGAAGATCTCCTCGATGGCGTCCAGATTGCCGTCATTGGCGATCTCTTCGAAGAACCGGCGGCAGGCCGCCTTGTTGAGCTGCTCGTCCCGGACCACGTCCAGGTCCGTGAACGTGGGCATCCCGTCGCAGAGCGCCACCATCTCCTGGAAGATCCGCTCCGTCTCCGGGAGCTGGGAATTCTTCATCGCCTCTTCGTACGACGGGAATTCCACGATCTCGACGTAGTGGGACGCGTCGGCGCGGTCCTTGCCGATGACGCTGTGGCTCGCGGTCCGCTTGCCCTTGGTCTGTTCGACCCAGCGGTCCATGAGCTGGTTCATGTCGTCGAACTGGTCGGTCTTGAAGTCGATGATCTGCGTGAAGTGCATGGCGTACCTCCCGAGCCGGGTGGGATACGTCCATTTTAGTGAGAAATGCGCCTTCCGCAGATACCGCCGGGCAGCGGCTACTGCGGCCCGTACTTGCGGCCCGTCCTGGAGGTGACCCCGCCGAGCAGGCCGCGCGGCGCCAGCTTCACCAGGCCCATCAGCGTCTTGTACCTCGGGTCCGGCACGGACAGCGTCTTCCCGCGGGCCAGGTCCTTGAGCGCCGTCGCGACCAGCTTGTCCGCGTCCAGCCACATCCAGCCCGGGATGTTGTCCGTCCCCATCCCGGCACGCTCATGGAATTCGGTCCGCACGAAGCCGGGGCAGAGCGCCATCAGCCGTACGCCGGTCCCCGCCAGATCCTTCGACGCGCCCTGCGTGAACTGCACGACCCACGCCTTGCTCGCCCCGTACGTCCCGCGCGGCACGAAGGCGGCGACCGACGCGACGTTCACCACGCCGCCACGTCCCCGCTCCCGCATGCCGTCCGCCGCCGCGCTCGTCAGCCGCAGCACCGCCTCGCAGTGCACCTTGAGCATGGTCAGCTCATCGGCCATCGAGACCTCGAGATAGCGCCCCTTGTTGCCGAACCCGGCGTTGTTGATGAGCAGATCCACCGCATCGGACCGGTCCGCGAGCCGTGACTCGACGGCCGCGATCCCGTCGTCCCGCGACAGGTCGGCGGAGAGCACCTCCGCCTCGATGCCGTGCCGATCGTGCAGTTCGGCCGCCTGCTTCCGCAGCCGCTCGGCGTCCCGGGCCACCAGCACCAGGTTGTGCCCATCGGCCGCCAGCCGGCGCGCGAAGGCGGCGCCGACCCCTGCCGTCGAGCCGGTGATCAGTGAAGTCGTCATGCCATGAAGTTAGCCGAGCCGCTTGCGGATCGATTCCGCGTACGACCTGTTGATCAGGTCGATCGCCACCAGCGTCCGCGGCAGCAGCTCCGACTCCGTCGTCATCGCCCGGAACAGGAACTCGACGGTCACCTCGTGATCGGGTCGCGACAGCACGGTGATCCCGTCACCCGCCCGCACCGAACCCGGCTCGACGACCCGCAGAAAGGCACCGGGCCTGCGGTCCTGGGTGAAGCGCTTGACCCACCCCTTCTCGTCCAACCACCCGGCGAAGGTGCGGCACGGTATCCGCGGCGAGGTCACCTCCAGCACCACCTCACCGACGCGCCAGCGCTCCCCGATCACCGCGGAGTTGACCTCCACCCCGGCCGTCGTGAAGTTCTCCCCGAACACCCCGCTGGGCAGCTCCCGCCCGAGCACCCGCTCCCACCGGTCCAGGTCCTCCCGCGCGAACGCGTACACGGCCTGGTCGTCCCCGCCGTGGAACCGCCGGTCGATGATGTCGTCCCCCGCCAGCCCGCTGCCCGCCACTCCCTGCGGCCCGGGGTCGGCCACCGCCACCGGGCCGTCGACGGGCCGTTTGTCGATCCCGGTCGTCCCACGATCCGAGTAGCCGACGGCCATCAGGCGGCCGATATTGAGTGACAGGAGTCGCGACATGCAAAGCACCTTACGTTCGCGGCCCCCGTCCGGCGACCCTCCTGCGGATCCGCTCGAGATCCCCGGCGGGCAGCGCGTCCGCGACGACCAGCCGCGGCAGCAGCTCCGGCTCTCCGGTCAGCGCCCGGAACGCCAGCGCGACCGTCACCTCGTGCTCCGGCCGCCCGACGACCTCCACCGCGTCCCCCGCGCAGATCTCGCCCGCCGTGACCACCCGCAGATACGCCCCGGGCACCGCGGCCGCGGTGAACCGCTTGAGCCATCCCGGCCGGTCCAGCCAGCCCTCGAACGTCACACACGGAATCCGCGGACACGACACCTCCAGCACCACCCCGGCCCCCACCCGCCACCGCTCCCCGATGAGCGCGCCGTTCACATCCACCCCGGATGTCGTGAGGTTCTCCCCGAACACCCCGTTGGGCAGCTTCCGCCCGAGCTCGCCCTCCCACCCGTCGAGGTCCTCCCGTGCGTAGGCGTACACGGCCTGATCGTTCCCACCGTGATGCTTCACGTCATGGACGCGGTCCCCGGCGAGCCCCACGGCCCCGGTGCCTTTCGCCCCGGGCGCCGCCACGGCCACCGGGCCGGTCACGGGACGCTTGTCGATGCCGGTCGCGGCGATTCCCTTCCAGGGATTGGCCTGCGGCCGGCCCACATTGACAGATAGCAGCAGCATGCTTCGACGATAGGCGTCGGGGGCGCGGGTACGTCAGCCCTCGCCCCGCCGTTGCGCCACACGCCTGCCGGCGGGGTGCGGGTACGTCGGCGCCTGTCCCGCCGTTGCGCCTGCGGCGGGCTTTCTCCACCCCCCGCCCCTTGCTCGTATGGGCGGATGCGCGTCGGCACCCGTCCGCAGACTCGGCGCGCAGGCGCAAGGGACCCGAGGGCGGTGTTCCCGCCCACGACCCGCACAGACGGGCTGTGACGTGAGGCCCCCGACTCCGTCACCCCGCCCGCAGAACGCCCAACACCCGCTCCACATCCGCAGACCCGTTGTACAGATGAAACGCGAACCGCAGATTCCCCGCCCGCGCCGCCAACTCCACCCCCGCCTCCTCCAACCGCCCCGCCACCCAACCCGGCAACCCCGGAACCGACACGATCGCCGACCCACCCTCCCCGATCGCCGGGAACCCCAACTCCGCCATCCCGTCCCGGAACGCCGTAGCCAGCGACACGTCATGCGCGTGGATCGCCTCCACCCCCGCCTCCTCGATCAGCGCCAGCGACTCCGCCACCGCCACGAACCCCAGATACGCCGGCGACGCGTCGAACTGCCGCGCCGTCGTCGCCAGTCGGGCGATCGGGCCGTAGCACTCCGCCCAGGGGTCGTCCCCCGCGTACCAGCCGGCGAACGCGGGGGAGAGGCCGTCCTCGGTGCCGGGGCGGACGGTGAGGAAGGAGACGCCGTGCGCGCCGAGGAGCCACTTGAAGGAGCCGCAGACGAGGTAGTCGTAGTCGTCGGCGCGCAGGGGGAGCCAGCCGGCCGCCTGGGTGGCGTCGACGAGGGTGCGGGCGCCGTGCGCGGCGGCCGCGGCGCGGATCGCCGGGAGGTCGGCGACGCGGCCGTCGGCCGACTGGACGGCGCTGACGGCGACGAGCGCCGTCCCCGGCCGCACCTCGGCCGCCAGGCCGGCCAGCGGGACGGAGCGCAGGGCCAGGTCACCGCGGCCGGCGAACGGGTTCACCAGGGAGCTGAAGTCGCCGTCGGCGACGAGCACTTCGGAGCCCGCCGGCAGCGCCGCGGCGATCTTGCCGACGCTCGTGGAGACGGTCGAGCCGATGGCGACCCGGTCGACGGAGGTGGACAGCAGCCGGGCGAACGACGCGCGGGCGGCGCCGACGGCGGCCTCGTACCGGTCGAGGGGCGGCCGCCCGGCGGCCCAGTCGTCGATGGCGGTACGCAGGGCTTCGGCCGTCCGGGTGGGCGGCAGCCCCATGGTGGCGGTGTTCAGGTACGTGATGCCCGGCGCGATCGAGGAGAACGCGCCGCCGGCCGGCCCGGAGTTCGGTAGGGAGTCCATGCCTCCTGAGCCTGCCGCGCCCCGCTCTCAAAGTCCACGACCAATAACTTCGAAGTATCCCCAAGTATCGCTTATGGTTGAAGTATGATCGAGGCACGTCATCTCAGGGTGCTCCGCGCCGTGGCCAGGACCGGTTCGTTCTCCGCCGCCGCCCGGGAGCTGGGCTGTACCCAGCCCGCAGTCAGTCAGCAGATGAAGGCCCTGGAGCTGTCCGCCGGGACCACCCTGCTGATCAGGACCGGCCGGGAGATGCGGCTGACGGAGGCCGGCGAGGCGCTGGTCCGGCACGCGGCCGGGATCCTGGCGGGCCTGACGGCCGCCGAGGAGGAGGTCGCGGCCATCGCGGGGCTGCGCGCCGGACGGGTGCGGCTGTCGTCGTTCCCGTCGGGCAGCTCGACGCTGGTGCCCACCGCGGTCGCGGGGATGCGCGCCGCGCACCCCGGCACGAAGATCTCGCTGGTGGAGGCGGAGCCGCCGAAGTCGGTGGAGATGCTCCGTGCGGGGGACTGCGACATCACGCTGGCGTTCCGCTACGTGGATCTGCCGACCGCTGCGGAGGAGCAGTGGGACGACCTGGTCGTCCGGCCGCTGCTGACCGACCGGCTGGTCGGCCTGGTGCCCGCCGGGCACCGGCTCGCGGCCGGGGACCGGCCGGTGCGCATCGAGGAGCTGGCGGAGGAGGAGTGGATCGCGGGCTGCCCGCGCTGCCGCCGCCATCTGGTGGAGGTGTGCGAGCGCGCGGGCTTCACCCCGCGCATCGACTTCGCGACGGACGACTATCCGGCGGTGGTGGGCCTGGTCGCGGCCGGGCTCGGGGTGGCGGTGCTGCCGGAGCTGGCGCTGGAGGCGGTGCGCCCCAAGGGCGTCGCGGTGCTGGAGGTGCTTCCGGCCGTGCAGCGTGAGGTGGTGGCCCTCACACTGCCCGACCTGGCCCATGTGCCGGCCGTGGACATGATGCTCGGCCGCCTCGCGCGGGCGGGCCTGCGGTAGGTCAGGGCGTCACACCCGCCCGGGCCTGGCAGGCACGGCTGTGCCCGTAGCCGCGCGGACGAGTGCGGAAGCCGGCCACAGGCGACGAAGCCGCGCGCCGGAGGCGCCGACGTCGCGCACGGGACGTGCCGAACCCGCGCGGGACGCGCATACGCGCCGAAGAAACGATTCTTCAGTTCGTCGGCTGCATGGTGAGCAGCCGGTGCCGCGAGCGGCCCATCATCTCTTCGCGCTCATCCTCCGTCAGCCCGCCCCACACTCCGTAGGGCTCCCGTACGGCCAGCGCGTGCGTCGCGCACTCCGCGCGTACCGGGCACCGCATGCAGACCTCCTTGGCGGAGGCCTCGCGGGCGCTTCGGGCGGCGCCGCGCTCGCCTTCTGGGTGGAAGAACAGGGAGCTGTCGACGCCGCGGCAAGCCGCGACGAGCTGCCAGTCCCATAGATCGGCGTTCGGGCCCGGAAGGCGGGAGAAGTCTGCCATTGCTCATCCCCTCGAAGGGTGTGTTGAGGAGCCAGGGTCCTGTCCGGTCGCTGCCCGGACCGTCCGAGTCCGGTCGCTGCCGGCTGGACACGCTCCAGGTGCTCTCGACCGTACATCTACTGTCTAAGTAGATGTAAATATGACTCATCACAAATTTAGCCGCGAACACCGTGCAATGCGCCAAAGAGCATCCAAATAGTGCAAACTCCGACATAAGACCCGTTCGGCGGGATGCATGTCCGGCAAGTGGGCGCGCGAAGTGCTTCCGGGCCCGATCCCAGTGCGCCCTCTGGACCTGCGATGCGGCTGATCCGTATTCGTTCCCTCACGTAGAGTGCTGGCTACGGCAGCCAAACTCCGTAACTCTTTCGAGTGAGGGTCGTTGAGAGTGCGGAAGTGGTTGGCGGACGAACGATTCGGGCAGGTGCCCGACGCCGTCAGCCCCAACGGTGAAGTTTCGTACAGCCTGGAGGCTCAACGTGACGCGGTTCAGCTGCGGAGGGCGGGCATGACTTCCGTCCTCGTCTGTGACGACTCCCCGCTCGCCCGAGAGGCCCTGCGCCGCGCGGTCGCGACCGTGCCCGGCGTCGAGCGTGTAACGACCGCGGCCAACGGCGAGGAAGTCCTCCGCCGCTGGGGCGCCGACCGCTCGGACCTCATTCTCATGGATGTCCGGATGCCCGGCCTCGGCGGTGTCGAGACCGTGCGCCGGCTGCTCTCGGCGGACCCGGGCGCCCGCATCATCATGCTCACCGTCGCCGAGGACCTGGACGGCGTGGCGCTCGCCGTCGCGGCCGGTGCCCGGGGGTACCTGCACAAGGACGCCTCGCGCGCCGAACTGCGGGCCACCGTCACCCAGGCGCTCGCCGACCCGACCTGGCGGCTGGCCCCGCGCCGGCTGCGCTCCGCCGAGATGGGCGCCGCGCCGACCCTGACCGCGCGCGAGATCCAGGTGCTCGAGGGCATGAGCCATGGACGGTCCAACGCCGAGATCGGCCGCGAGCTGTTCCTCTCCGAGGACACCGTCAAGACGCACGCCCGGCGGCTGTTCAAGAAACTCGGTGCGTCGGACCGGGCCCACGCCGTGGCGCTCGGGTTCCGCTGGGGCCTGGTCCGCTAGGCCGTGTCTGACAAATCCCGCCTGGCCCGGGACGCCTGGTACGCACGCTCGCTGCGTTGTCGGGCTCATCCACGTACCCCGGTACGAGGACGACCCTCCGCCTTGCGATCGCACGCACCAGACGCCCCGGGCCCCGCCCTTCGGGCGGACGCCGCTATTTGTCAGACCCGGCCTAGGAACCAGGGCCATGGGCGGTGGGCTTACGGGTGGAGCCGCCCCGCTCGTACCGGTTTCCCGAGCGAGGACGCATGCTTGACGTATGGACTTCCTCGGGGATCGGCGGGCGGGGCAGCGGGGGGACGCCGTGAAGGCGGCCGACGCCCCCGCGCATAACGCTTCGGTGCACAAGGACTCACGCGATGCGGCAGAACGTCCTGCGGCCATGCACCATGGACCGATGCGAGACGAGGCCAACGGCGACAACGCAGCCTTCGGCGCCCTCGTCCGCCGTGCGGTCGATGGTGACGAGCAGGCGACCCATGATCTGCTGGCCCTGGTGCACCCGCTGGCCGAGCGGTATTGCCGCGGCCGTTTGTCCCGGTTGCCCGGTGATGCTCGTCACTTCGTGGACGACCTCGCCCAGGAGGTCTGCCTCGCCGTGCTGTGCGCGCTGCCGCGCTATCGCGACCAGGGGCGGCCGTTCGAGGCATTCGTCTTCGCCATCGCCGCCCACAAGGTCGCGGATCTGCAGCGGGCCGCCATGCGCGGCCCGGGCAGCACCGCCGTGCCCTCCGACGAGATGCCGGAGAAGCCGGACGACTCGCTCGGCCCCGAGGAGCGCGCACTGCTCAGCAGCGACGCGGCCTGGGCCAAGAAGCTGCTCGCCAACCTTCCCGAGCACCAGCGGGAACTGGTGCTGCTGCGGGTCGCGGTCGGCCTCAGCGCCGAGGAGACCGGGCAGGTGCTGGGGATGTCGCCCGGAGCCGTCCGGGTCGCCCAGCACCGTGCCCTCAGCAGGCTGCGCGCCATCGCGGAGGAGTCCGCGGAGGCGTCGACCGGCGGCGATCCCCGAGGTCTCAGCGCGTAGGACCTGTCCCAGCGCCGGTGGTGCTCCCCGGGGTCCCGGCTTCGGCGCCGGGAATGCCCGCGGAGTCCACTAGCATTGAACAACTCGCCGGGCAAGACCATTGGGAAGGTGTCATGACTCTGAACGCCGCAGGGGTACCCGAGAAATTCGCGATGCTCGGCCTCACGTACGACGACGTGCTGCTGCTGCCGGGCGCCTCCGAGGTGCTCCCGAACCAGGTCGACACCGCCTCCCGGATCTCCCGCAACGTCCGGGTCAACATCCCGCTGCTGTCCGCCGCCATGGACAAGGTCACCGAGGCGCGGATGGCCATCGCCATGGCGCGGCAGGGCGGCGTGGGCGTGCTGCACCGCAACCTGTCCATCGAGGACCAGGTCAACCAGGTCGACCTCGTGAAGCGCTCCGAGTCCGGCATGGTCACCGACCCGATCACCGTGCACCCGGACGCGACGCTCGCCGAGGCGGACGCGCTCTGTGCCAAGTTCCGCATCAGCGGTGTCCCGGTCACCGACGCCGCGGGCAAGCTGCTCGGCATCGTCACCAACCGCGACATGGCCTTCGAGAGCGACCGCTCGCGCCAGGTGCGCGAGGTCATGACGCCGATGCCGCTGGTCACCGGCAAGGTCGGCATCTCCGGCGTGGACGCGATCGGCCTGCTGCGCCGCCACAAGATCGAGAAGCTTCCGCTGGTCGACGACGAGGGCCGGCTCAAGGGCCTGATCACCGTCAAGGACTTCGTCAAGGCCGAGAAGTACCCGCTCGCCGCCAAGGACGCCGAGGGCCGGCTGCTGGTCGGCGCGGCCGTCGGCGCCAGCCCGGAGGCGCTGGAGCGCGCCCAGGGCCTGGTCGCGGCCGGTGTGGACTTCCTGATCGTGGACACCTCGCACGGGCACAACAGCAACGCGCTGAGCTGGATCTCCAAGATCAAGTCGAGCGTCTCGGTGGATGTCATCGGCGGCAACATCGCCACCCGTGACGGTGCCCAGGCCCTGATCGACGCGGGCGCCGACGGCGTCAAGGTCGGCGTCGGCCCCGGCTCCATCTGCACCACCCGCGTGGTCGCCGGCATCGGCGTCCCGCAGGTCACCGCGATCTACGAGGCGGCGGTGGCCTGCCAGGCCGCGGGCGTCCCGGTCATCGGCGACGGCGGCCTGCAGTACTCCGGCGACATCGGCAAGGCCCTCGCGGCCGGCGCCGACACCGTGATGCTCGGCAGCCTGCTGGCCGGCTGTGAGGAGAGCCCCGGCGAGCTGCTCTTCATCAACGGCAAGCAGTTCAAGTCGTACCGCGGCATGGGTTCGCTCGGCGCGATGCAGTCCCGCGGCCAGGGCATGTCGTACTCCAAGGACCGCTACTTCCAGGCCGAGGTCTCCTCGGACGACAAGCTGGTCCCCGAGGGCATCGAGGGCCAGGTCCCGTACCGCGGCCCGCTCTCCGCGGTGCTGCACCAGCTGGTCGGCGGTCTGCGCCAGACCATGGGCTACGTGGGCGCCGCCAGCATCGACGAGATGGCGACCAAGGGGCGCTTCGTGCGGATCACCTCCGCCGGCCTCAAGGAGTCCCACCCGCACGACATCCAGATGACCGTCGAGGCGCCGAACTATCACGGGCGCTGACCTGCGGGAGAACGTCAGCGGAAGCCCGCAGACCGATGGTCTGCGGGCTTCCGCTTGCCCGCTCGGGGATACTGGGCGGGTAGACCAGCGAAGAAGGGCCAACAGTGACTGAGATCGAGATCGGGCGGGGCAAGCGCGGCCGCAGGGCGTACGCATTCGACGACATCGCCGTCGTCCCCAGCCGCCGCACCCGGGACCCGAAGGAGGTCTCGATCGCCTGGCAGATCGACGCCTACCGCTTCGAGCTCCCCTTCCTCGCCGCCCCGATGGACTCCGTGGTCTCGCCCGAGACCGCGATCCGCATCGGAAACCTGGGCGGCCTGGGCGTGCTCAACCTCGAGGGTCTGTGGACCCGGTACGACGACCCGGAGCCGCTGCTCGCCGAGATCGCCGAACTGGACGAGACGGCCGCGACCGCCCGCCTCCAGGAGATCTACTCGGCGCCGATCCGGGAAGAGCTGATCGGGCAGCGCATCAAGGAGGTGCGTGACGCCGGTGTCGTGACCGCCGCCGCGCTCTCCCCGCAGCGCACCGCGCAGTTCTCCAAGGCCGTCGTGGACGCGGGCGTGGACATCTTCGTGATCCGCGGCACCACCGTGTCGGCCGAGCATGTCTCGGGCTCGCACGAGCCGCTCAACCTGAAGCAGTTCATCTACGAGCTGGACGTGCCGGTCATCGTCGGCGGCTGCGCCACGTACACCGCGGCGCTGCACCTGATGCGGACCGGCGCCGCCGGTGTGCTGGTCGGCTTCGGCGGCGGCGCCGCGCACACCACGCGCGCCGTGCTCGGCATCCAGGTGCCGATGGCGACCGCGGTCGCCGATGTCGCGGCCGCCCGCCGCGACTACATGGACGAGTCCGGCGGCCGGTACGTGCACGTCATCGCGGACGGCGGCTTCGGCTCCAGCGGCGACCTGCCGAAGGCGGTCGCCTGCGGCGCCGACGCCGTGATGATGGGCTCCCCGCTGGCCCGCGCCACGGACGCGCCGGGGCGCGGCTTCCACTGGGGCATGGAGGCGGTCAACCCGGAGCTGCCGCGCGGCAAGCGCATGAACCTCGGCACCGCCGGCACCACCGAGGAGATCCTGCTCGGTCCGTCGCACGCGCCGAACGGGTCGATGAACTTCTTCGGGGCGCTGCGCCGTTCGATGGCCACGACGGGTTACTCGGACCTGAAGGAGTTCCAGCGGGTCGAGGTGACGGTGTCGCCTGCGCATCGTCGCTGACGCGCTGACGTTGTGACGCGCTGACGTTGTGACGTGAAGGGGCCCGGATCGCTGTGGTGCAGCGGTCCGGGCCCCTTTGCGTTTGTGGTGCGGTCGGGGGACGGGGCCTCCGGGGCGGGGCTTCGAAATCGACTATTTAGGGCCTGGCGGCCCTCAAATAGCTCGGCAGCATTTCGAAACCCCACCCCTGCGGCCCCGTCCCCCTCACGTCCAAGCGTGCCTGTGCGGGAGGGGAGGGGGACGGTCCCGGCCCCCTCACGTCACCACATCCTGTGCGGGAGGGTGAGGGGGGACGGTCCCGGCCCCCTTGCGTCACATCTGCTGCTGCGGGCTGCGTCAGCTCGCTACGCGCTTGGCGATGACGAAGCCCTCGAGGCCGGCGATGCCGAAGAACAGGATGTCCATGCCGCCGAGGGACTCCTTCCAGGCCTGCTGCACGATGTCGTAGTGATCCGTGAGGATCGTCATGACGCCGGGGGCGCCCGGGGAGTCGGCGAGCAGCAGGGTGATGCCGAAGACCTGGCCGAGGTAGACGCCGAGCAGGGCGAGCGGGATGCCGATGACCGGCAGGACCGGGTTGCGGCCGCCGACCTTGCCGAGTGCGGCACCGACCAGCGCGCCGACACCCAGGGCCGCGTAGCCGATCTCGTGCTCGGTCACCTTGATGAGCCCGCCGTACGCCAGGGCGCCGACGATCATCGCGAGGATGCCGACGAGGATGCCGAGGCCCACGTTGTTGGTGGCCGGCGGCAGCGGGGCGGGCGGCGGGTAGCCGCCGAAGCCGCCCGGCTGCTGCGGCTGCTGGCCGAACGGGTTGCCGCCCTGCGGCGGGACGACGCCCGGCTGCTGGCCGTAGGGGTTGCCGCCCTGCGGCGGCTGCGGCGGTGGGTACGACTGGCTCATGGTGGGGTCCCCCGGGGATGGAAGGTTTGCATCGCACAGAAGTGTGGCGTGCGAACAATGGCCCCGAAGGCTAGCAGCCGGATATGACAGTGCGACAAGACGTTTCAGCGGGCCGTTACGCGACCGCTACCGGTCCGCTACAAGCGGGCCGCGGCTCCTACCGGGGTGGCGCCGCGGGTGTCGAGGAGCAACTGGGCCTTGACGGCGAGGCCTTGGAGATCGTAGGTGCGGTGATGCTGCAGCAGGAGGGTCAGATCGGCGTCGGCGGCGGCTTCCCAGAGGGAGTCGGCGCGGGGGATGGGGCGGTCCAGGACGCGCCATTCGGGGACGTACGGGTCGTGGTAGCAGATCTGGGCGCCCAGTTCGATGAGGCGGGAGCCGATCTCGCGGGCGGGGGCGTTCTCCTGGTCGGCCAGATCGGCCTTGTACGTGACGCCGAGCAGCAGGACGCGGGCGCCGCGCAGTGACTTGCCGTGCTCGTTCAGCAGGGCGGCCGCGCGCTGGACGACGTAGCGCGGCATCCGCCCGTTGACCTCCTGGGCCAGTTCGACGATGCGCAGCGGGTAGCCGGGGGTGCGGGCCCGGGTGGCGACGTAGTTGGGGTCGAGGGCGACGCCCGGTCCGCCGACGCCGGGGCCGGGGCGGAAGGCCTGGAAGCCGAACGGCTTGGTCTCGGCGCAGCGGATGACGTCCCACAGGTCGACGCCGACGTCGTGGCAGAAGACCGCCATCTCGTTGGCGAAGGCGATGTTGACGTGCCGGTAGTTGGTCTCCAGCAGCTTGACGGTCTCGGCCTCGCGCAGCCCGCGGGCGCGGACGACGCGTTCGACGAAGCGCCCGTAGAACGCGGCGGCGGCCTCGGTGCAGGCGGAGGTGTAACCGCCGATGACCTTGGGGGTGTTGGGGATGTGGTGGTCGCGGCTGCCGGGGTCGACGCGGCTGGGGGAGTAGGCGAGATGGAAGTCGCGGCCGGCCCGCAGGCCGGACTCCTCCAGGATCGGGAGGAGGAATTCCTCGGTGGTGCCGGGGTAGGCGGTGGATTCGAGCACCACGGTGGTGTGCGCCCGCAGATGCGTGGCGAGCGCCCGTGCGGCGGCCGCCACGGCGCTGAGGTCGAGGGCGCGGTCGGCGCCGAGCGGGGTCGGGGCGCAGATCACGGCGGTCCTGACCCGGCCGAGCACGGAGGGGTCGGAGGTGGCGCGGAATCCGGTGGCGAGCATCCGGCGGATGTCGGCGGCGGCGAGGGAGCCGGCCGGTACGCGGCCGGCGTTGATGTCCGCGGCGGTGTTCTCGTCGGCGTCGTATCCGATGACGCCGATTCCGGCGGCGGCTGCCGCTTGGGCGAGGAGGATCCCGGCGCGGCCGAGTCCGATGACGGCGAGGTCTGCGGGCATGGGGGTCAGTCCTCTCCCTAGCAGCCACGAATGGCTTCAAAACAGGCTAACCAGACATAAGGCTGATATGACCGCACGGCGCGCCGGTACTGCGGGGTACTCGTCCACGGATCCGGCGCCGGTCCGGGGGCGCCCGGGCGTGCAAAGGTGGCTGTCGGCCCCTGTGGCGGTCACTATCGAGTGACGGGGCGCACGCACCTGCTCCACAACAGGAGGCACGAATGCGGACGACAACACTGGGCCCGGCCGAGCGCGAGGCGGCACTCGCCCGGATGGCGGACGAGGAGCTCGACATCCTGGTCGTGGGCGGCGGCGTCGTCGGGGCCGGTACGGCGCTCGACGCGGCGACCCGCGGGCTGTCGACCGGCCTGGTCGAGGCGCGGGACTGGGCGTCCGGCACCTCCAGCCGCTCCAGCAAGCTGATCCACGGCGGTCTGCGCTATCTGGAGATGCTCGACTTCGCCCTGGTGCGTGAGGCGCTCAAGGAGCGCGGCCTGCTGCTGGAGCGGCTCGCACCGCACCTGGTGAAGCCGGTGCCGTTCCTGTACCCGCTGCAGCACAAGGGCTGGGAGCGGTTCTACGCCGGCTCGGGCGTCGCCCTGTACGACGCCATGTCGTTCTCGTCGGGCCACGGCCGCGGGCTGCCCGTGCACCGCCATCTGACACGTAAGCACGCGCTGCGGGTCGCCCCCGCCCTCAAGAAGGACGCCCTGGTCGGCGCGTTGCAGTACTACGACGCCCAGATGGACGACGCGCGCTACGTCACGACGCTGGTCAGGACCGCCTCGGCGTACGGCGCCCAGGTCGCCAACCGGGCGCGGGTGGTCGGCTTCCTGCGGGAGGGCGAACGCGTGGTCGGCGCCCGGGTGCAGGACGTGGAGGGCGGCCGCGAGTACCAGGTGCGGGCCAAGCAGGTCGTGAACGCGACCGGGGTCTGGACGGACGACACCCAGGCGCTGATCGGCGAGCGCGGACAGTTCCACGTCAGGGCGTCCAAGGGGATCCACCTGGTCGTGCCGAAGGACCGCATCCACTCCTCGTCCGGGCTGATCCTGCGGACCGAGAAGAGCGTGCTCTTCGTGATTCCGTGGGGACGGCACTGGATCATCGGCACCACCGACACGGACTGGGACCTCGACAAGGCGCACCCGGCCGCGTCCAGCGCCGATATCGACTATCTGCTCGAACACGTCAACTCGGTGCTCTCCGTCCCGCTGACCAGGGACGACGTCCAGGGTGTGTACGCCGGGCTGCGGCCGCTGCTGGCCGGTGAGTCGGACGCGACGAGCAAGCTCTCACGCGAGCACACCGTGGCGCACCCGCTGCCGGGGCTGGTCGTCGTCGCGGGCGGCAAGTACACGACGTACCGGGTGATGGCGAAGGACGCGGTGGACGAGGCCGTCCACGGGCTCGACCACCGGGTCGCGGAGTGCATCACCGAGGAGGTGCCGCTGGTCGGCGCCGAGGGCTACCACGCGCTGTGGAACGCCCGGGCCCGGCTCGCGGCCCGTACGGGGCTGCACGTCGCCCGGATCGAGCACCTGCTCAACCGGTACGGCGCGCTCGCCGAGGAGGTCCTGCAGCTCATCGTGGAGGATCCGTCGCTGGGCGACGCGCTGCCCGCCGCCGAGGACTATCTGCGGGCCGAGATCGTGTACGCGGCGTCGCACGAGAGCGCCCGGCACCTCGACGACGTGCTGACCCGCAGAACCCGTATCTCGATCGAGACGTTCGACCGCGGCACCCTCAGCGCCCGCGAGGCCGCCGAGCTCATGGCGCCCGTCCTGGGCTGGGACAAGGAGCAGATCGAGAAGGAGGTCGAGCACTACCAGAAGCGCGTCGAGGCGGAGCGCGAGTCGCAGCGGCAGCCCGACGACACGACCGCGGACGCGGCACGGCTGGGCGCGCCGGATATCGTGCCTCTCTAGGGACCAACGGGGGAGCAGAGGGGCGCATGGTGTCTGATCACGCGGAGGCGGGGCGACTCGTCGCCGGCCGGTACCGGCTCGTGGAGCGGATAGGCCGCGGGGGCATGGGCACGGTCTGGCGCGCGGAGGACGAACTGCTCGGCCGCCAGGTCGCGGTCAAGAAGCTGCACCCCCCGCAGCCCCATCTGCACGAGGACGAACTGGCCACCATCTTCGAGCGCACCCGCCGGGAGGCCCGCGCCGCCGCCCGGATCAGCCACCCGAACGTCATCGTCGTGCACGACGTGGTGGACGACGAGGGCCTGCCGTCCATCGTCATGGAGTACGTACCGTCCATGACGCTGGGCGAAGCGCTGAAGAAGCACGGCGCGCTGCCGCCCGTGGAGGCCGCGCGGATCGGCCGCGGCATGGTCGCCGCACTGCGGGCCGCGCACCGCGCCGGGGTGCTGCACCGCGACGTGAAGCCGGGCAACGTCCTGCTCGGCGGGGACGGCCGGGTGGTGCTGACCGACTTCGGCATCGCCCAGGCGTCCGGCACCTCGACGCTCACCCGCACCGGCGAGCTGATCGGCTCCATCGACTTCCTGTCGCCGGAACGCATCAAGGGCCAGTCGCCCGGCCCGGAGGCCGACCTGTGGGCGCTGGGTGCGACGCTCTATCAGGCGGTGGAGGGGAACTCGCCGTTCCGCCGGGACACCGCGATCGAGACCGCGTACGCCATCTCCGAGGACCCGGTGCTGCCCGCCGCCAACGCAGGGCCGCTGGAACACGTCATCGCCGGGCTGCTCGCCAAGGATCCGCGCGAGCGGATGTCGGCGGAGGAGGCCGAACGGCTGCTGCGGCTGCCGGCGGCCGAGGCGGACACCACGCGCTTCGAGCGCGGCGGCACCGCGTCGACCACCGTCCCGCCCGCCGGGTCCGGATCCGCCCGGCCGGCCGAACCCGCCCGCCCCACCGCCCAGGTGACGGTCGGCCACGGCGCCGAGCCGGTCCCCGACGCCTCCACGGCCGGCCCCGGTGGCACGCCAACCGCCGCTCCCCGGCCGCGGCGCCGGGCCCGGTGGGTCGTCGCGGTGCTCACCGCCGCCGCCGTCGCGGGCGGCGGGACCGCGGCCTTCGCGTACTTCCGGGACGACGGCGGCAGTCCCACCGCGTCCAAGAAGCACACCGCGCCGCCGGTGACCACGACGCTCAGCCCCTCGACGTCCACGACCGCGGAGCCGCCGCCGCTCCCGAAGAACTACCGGCTGGCCACCGAGGCCGCCAAGGGCTTCACCGTGCCGGTGCCGAAGGGCTGGCGGCGCTCGGTGGCGGACGGTGAGGTCAACTACATCGATCCCACCGGGCTCGTGGGGCTCAAGTTCAGCGTCCTGGACTACGCCGGTCCCGACCACCTCGCGCACTTCAAGTCCCTGGAGACCAAGGTGCGCGACACCCTGGCCGGCTATCACCAGGAGCGCATGCAGCCGACGACCGTATTCGGACAGAACGCCGCTATTTGGCAGTTCACGTTCAAAGGCAGTAAACGCGACTATCGGGCCATAGATCTGGGATTCGGCAAGGAAGGCGAACGCGAGTTCGCCATCTACCTTTCCGCTCCCAAGTCCCAATGGGACGAGTACAAGCCGGTGTTCGACAACGCCGTGGCCGGTTTCCGGCCGTCCGCGCAGTAAGCCGGGTTCGCTTCCGAGGCCTCCGGTCGGCGATGATGGGACCCACATCACCAGTGACCGCAGGGGAATTCATGGGCCAGGCGCAAGGCACCGACGGACGTCTCCTCGCCGACCGGTACCGGCTCGGCGAGGTCCTCGGCAAGGGCGGCATGGGAACGGTCTGGCGCGCGGAGGACGAAACCCTCGGCCGGACCGTCGCCGTCAAGGAGTTGCGCTTCCCCGGAAATGTCGACGAGGACGAGAAGCGCCGGCTGGTCACCCGGACCCTGCGCGAGGCCAAGGCCACCGCGCGGATCCGCGGCACCGGCGCGGTCACCGTGTTCGATGTCGTCGAGGAGGACGACCGGCCGTGGATCGTCATGGAACTGGTCGAGGGCCGCTCGCTGTCCGACGCCATCCGTGAGGACGGCCCGCTGACGCCCAAGCGCGCCGCCGAGGTGGCCCTGGTCGTGCTCGACGTGCTGAAGGCCGCGCACAAGGAGGGCATCCTCCACCGCGACGTCAAGCCGTCCAACGTCCTCATCGCCGACGACGGCCGCGTGGTGCTCAGCGACTTCGGCATCGCGCAGATCGACGGCGACCCCTCCGTCACCTCGACCGGCATGCTCGTCGGCGCCCCCTCGTACATCTCGCCGGAGCGCGCCCGCGGCCAGAAGCCGGGCCCGCCGGCGGACCTGTGGTCGCTCGGCGCCCTGCTCTACGCATCGGTCGAGGGCCGCCCGCCCTACGACAAGGGCTCGGCCATCGCCACCCTGACCGCCGTCATGACCGAGCCGGTCGGCCCCATGGAGAACGCGGGCGCGCTCGCGGACGCCATCCACGGCCTGCTCATCAAGGACCCGGCGGAGCGCCTGGACGACGCGGGCGTCCGCACCCTGCTCACCCGCGTCGCCCACGCGCCGCAGCACCCGGCCGGTCCGGCGCTCGACGCGGGGGCCTCCGCGACCCGCACCATCGCGCTGCCCCCGGACCCGCAGCCCACCCCGACCGACGCACCGCCCGCCACCCGTAAGGCCGCCGCCGACCAGGCCCGGGTCCGCAACGCGCTGCGCTCGGTGCGCGGCGCCGCCACGGCCGCCGGTACCGCCACCGCAGCCAAGGCGACAAAGGCGGCGAAGGCGGCGAAGGCAGCGAAGCCGAGACCGGCGGCCGAGCCGGGGGAGCCCGGCACCAAGCCGAAGGCGCCGCGCGCGCCGATCACCGACGTCGTACCGCGCCGGGTGCTGCTCATCGCCCTCGTCGCCGTCGCCCTCGCCGTCATCGGCACCGCGATCGGCTTCGCACTGGCCAACGGCGGGGACGGCGACAACGCGCCCGACTCCAAGCCGGGTTCCGCGTCCTCCGCCCCGGGCAAGACGGGCGACGGCAAGACGGCGCCGACCACCCCGAAGGGGAGCACCGGCGGCACCGGACAGCAGCCGTCGACCAACCCGGGCGCGGCGACGAGCGCGGGCACCACGGCCGGCACGAGCGCGGGTACCACCGCGGGCACGGGCGGCGCGAACCCGCCGGCGGGCACGGACAACAAGGTGCCGGCCGGCTACAACGTCGTGACCGCGGGCCACTTCTCCATCGCGCTGCCCGCGGGCTGGAAGAAGACCGGCAGCGCGGGCGCCGACAGCTTCATATTCAGCGCCGACGGCGGTTTCCCGCGCGTGCAGATCGACTTCACCGACGAGCCGGGCAACAACGCGGCGGCCGACTGGTTCGCGCACGAGTCCGCGGTGGCTTCCGCCAGCAGCGGCTACCACCGGGTGTCGATCGGCAACGTCGCCTTCAACGGCTACCCCAGCGCCGCCGACTGGGACTTCCTGCGGACCGAGAAGGGCGGCCTCAAGGGCCGGGTCCTGAACCGCGGGTTCGTCGTCAACGATCACCAGGGCTTCGCCATCATGTTCTCCGCGCCCGCCGACCAGTGGGACACCCCCGCCATCGTGCAGATGCGCCAGACGTTCTTCGCCACCTTCAAGCCGTCCAACTGATCTGCGCAGAGCGGGTCACGGGGCATGCCTCCGGCACGTATCGTGAAAGCTCGCGGACTGTCCGCAGCCAGATTCCATCCGGACCGGACCGGATCTGACGCTTTTGGGGAGGCGTCGTGGACGAATACGCGGGTCGCGTACTCGCCGACCGCTACCGCCTGCCCCGGCCACCCGCGGACGAGTACGAACTGGTCGAAACGCGCGCCTTCGACACGTACAGCGGCCAGGAGGTCCTGGTCCGCCAGGTGCTGCTGCCGGAGATCGTCAGCGCGGAACTGATGGGGCCGGGGCCGTACGGTGACCAGCCGGGCCACGGCCAGGACCGCACGAGCGACAGCGCGCAGCGCGCGCTGGACGCCGCGCGGGCCGCCGCCGCGATACCCGATCACCCGCGCCTGGTGCAGGTCTTCGACATCTTCGTCGAGGACGGCAGCCTCTGGATCGCCAGCGAGCTCGTCAACGCCCGGCCGCTCGCGTCGTTACTCGTCGACAAGCGGCTCGGCCACTACCGCGCCGCCGAGGTCGCCTCGGACGTGCTGGTGGCGCTGCGCGTCCTGCACGCCTACGGCTGGACCCACCGCAACGTCACCGCCAGCACCGTCCTGGTCTGCGACGACGGCCGCGCCATGCTGTCCGGCCTGGCGGCCGGTGCCGCGCAGGAGGCGCTCTGCGGCTACGACCCGGTCCCGGCCGAGGTGATGGCCGGCGGGAACGGCGCCGGCTGGGGCGGACCCGACTCCGCGCTGGAGCAGGAGCGGGCCCGGCAGGCCCGCATCACCGTCGTCGGCCCGGTCACCGAGCGCTGGGCACCGGAACAGGCCACCCCCGTCCATGAGAACTGGCAGCTGGCGCCGCCCGTCGGCCCCGCGGCCGACCTGTGGGCGCTGGGCTCGCTGCTCTTCCGCAGCGTCCAGGGCCACCCGCCGTTCCCCGAGGAGAGCACCCCGGAGCTCGTCCAGCTGGTCTGCGCGGAACCGCCCGCCTTCGCCGAGGAGAGCGGACCGCTGCGGCCCATCGTCGAGTCGCTGCTGCGCCCCGATCCCGAGGAGCGCCCGGACTTCGACGAACTGGAGGGCTGGCTGCGCTCCTTGATCCGGTCCGCGCCCGAACCCGACCTGGGCCTGCGGACGGTGCCGGTCCCGACGGATCCCCGCAAGCTGCCGATCGTCCGGCGCCGGGGCGAGCTGGTCCGCCGCCGCAGGTCCGCGGCGGCCGCGGCCGCCTCCGCCGAGGGGCTGTCCGGGACGACCCACCGGCGCCATGCGCGGGCGAAGCAGGAGCGGTCCGCCCGGCAGGTGAACCAGGCGCAGCCGACCCGGACGAAGGGGCCGCAGCAGAAGACGTCGAAGGAACGGGCCCCGCGCAGCCTGGGCGCGCGGCTGCTCATCCTCGTGCTGCTCCTGCTGGTCGCGGTGGTGGCGTACGCGCTGGTGATGATGCCGCACAACACCACCGACGACGGCAGCCAGGCCGGTGCGACGACCCGGACCGTCCCGGCGCAGATGCCGGGCTCCGGCTCGGACGGCAAGACCGGCAGCAAGGCGCCGACCACCGCACCGACGTCCGCGAAGCCGCCGCCCAGCACCCGGCCCCCGGCGACGAGCGCCCCGCCGGCCACCGATCTCGGCGGCGACTTCGTGCTGCGCACGGACGACGCGGGCTTCACGGTCGCCGTGCACACCGGCTGGCAGCGGCAGGGCAAGAACGCCCAGGACCAGATCCGGTACACCGGCGGTGACTTCCAGCTGATCGTGGTCCCCGGCCGCGACGCGGCGTCCGACGCGGGCAGCGACCCGATGGCGTACCAGTCGAACGAACCCGAACTGGCCCCGTTCCGCGCCTCGCAATGGGCCTCGGCCGGCGCGCTCCGGACGCTCGACGTGGGCGGATCGCCCGCGGCGGAGGGCGAGTACAGCTGGCGCGACGGCAGCGGCCACCAGGTCTACGCCCGCAATCTCGCGCTGCTCCAGGACGGCAAGTACCACCTGGTCCTGGTGATCGGCCCGGACGACCAGCGGGCCGACGTCCAGCGGATCTTCGACAAGGCCGCCGAGACGTACCGCCCGGCGGGCTGAACGTGCAGGAGTTCGACTCGGGTCAGGTGGAGCAGCTGCTGGCCGGGGCGCGGTTCGTCGACGATCCTGCCGAGCGGGTCTGTCCCGCGTGCGGGCAGCAGGCGGTGCGCACGTATGTCGACCGCCGGGGAGCGCCGGCGCGGCCGGTGCTGATCACCTACAGCTGGTGTGCCTCCTGCCGCCGGCACAAGGGGTGGACCGGGCCGGATCTCGGGGACCTCGGCTTCGACGATCCGCTCCAGGAGCTGTCCGCGACGGAGCGGGACGCCCTGTCGCGGGATTTCGACGCGTTTCTGCGCAGGCTGGACGCGTTGTGGGAGGAAGGCCGGCTGCCGCAGCGGTTCCGTTGACCTGTCGGTCCGCGGACAAGGCCGCGGGCCCGTGCGGCATGATGGGCGCATGGCGAGCGACGGGGGACACGGCATGTCCCCGTATCGGTCCGGCCTGCCGGGACCCGTCGCCGGCCGGTACCGGATCACCGGGCGGCTGGGCCGCGGCGGTATGGGCACCGTGTGGCGGGCGACCGACGAGCTGCTGGACCGGCAGGTCGCGGTCAAGGAGCTGCACTTCAACGAGGATCTGTCCGAGGCCGAGCAGCAGCTGTACCGGGACCGCGCGCTGCGCGAGGCCCGGAGTGTGGCGCAGATCCGGCATCCGCATGTCGTCGTCCTGCACGACGTGGTCGAGCAGGACGGCCGGCCGTGGATCGTGATGGAGCTGATCGACGGCCGCTCGCTGTCCGACGTGCTCGCCAAGGACGGTCCGGTGGATGCGCGCGAGGCGGCCCGGATCGGCGCCGCGGTGGCGGGCGCGCTGCATGCCGCGCACGAACGCGGGGTGCTGCACCGGGACATCAAGCCGGCCAACGTCCTGATCGAGCGGGACACCGGGCGGGTCGTGCTCACCGACTTCGGGATCGCGCGGGTGTCGGGAACGACGACGCTGACCGAGACCGGGGTGTTCGTCGGTTCGCCCGAGTACACCTCGCCGGAGCGGATGTCCGGGGCGGTGGCGGGGCCGGAGTCCGACCTGTGGTCGGTGGGCGTGCTGCTGTGCGCGTCCGTCGACGGGCACTCGCCGTTCCGCCGCGATTCGATCGGCGGGGTGCTGCACGCCGTCGTCTACGACGAGATCCGCCCGCCCGCCAGCGCCGGCCCGCTGCTGCCGGTGGTCTCCGCGCTGCTGGAGCGCGACACCGGCCGCCGGATGGGAGCGCTCGCGGCGGAGCTGTGGCTGCGCACGTACGCCGAGACCGGCGAGGCGACCGACACGGGACACGTCCCGACCGTCGCCCAGGACACCGTGGTCCCGCCGGATCCCGGCATGGAACCGGCTCAGGACCCGACCCCGCCCCTGACCCCCTCCCCGTTCCCTGTCGCGTCCGAGCTCGCGTCCTCCACGGGCCGGAAGTCCCGCAGGGGAGTGCTGGTGGGCGCGCTGCTCGCGCTGGTCGTCGGGGGTGGCGTGGCCGCCGCCGTGCTGACGATGAACGGTGCCGACGGCAGCGCGGACACCGCGACGCGACCCTCCTCGCCCCCTCCGACGTCCGCGCACACCACGCCGCCCGTCACACCGACCCCCACCCCGGTCCCGGCCGGATTCCGTACCGTCACCGACTCGTCGGGTTTCTCCGTCGTGCTCCCCGACGGCTACGACCGGTCGGTCGATCCGCCGCGGATCTACTACTACTCGCCCGGCAAGGAGTTCCGGTTCGGCGTCCGCAACGAGAAGCCGGACCCGAGCGGCCCGATGGCGGTGATGACCGCGCAGCACCGCTCGGGCGCGGCCGCGTACAAGGGGTACCGGGACGGCTTCGTCACCGGGACGACGAAGGACGGCGGACCCGCCGCGCTCTGGGAGTTCACCTGGGACGGCTACCCGGGCGGCGGCGCGCGCCGTACGTTCGACCTGTGCTGGACCGGGAACGGGCGGCAGTACGACATGTGGGTCTCGTCGCCGGTGGAGAAGTCGGAACAGGGACGGCAGACCTTCGACACGGCGCGGAACACCTTCACCCCGCGCTGAGCGGGCGCGGCATGCTCTGAGCTGCGGAAATCAAGATCGCGCCAGCGATTGCTGGCTTAATTGTGCTCGTCAGGTGAAAAGTAGCTACTGATGGGTACCCAGCGGCGCCCATCAGCCGTAATCTCGCCGATATGACGGACTCGCTCGGCACCACGCGCCCCACCGACGGCAACCCGGCGGCCCCCACCACCGCCAGAGGAGCCCAGGACGTCGTCACCCCCGACCTCGTCGCGCGGCTCACGCGTGGCGTCATCGGCAGCGGCCGGACCAGCAACCACACCCCGCTCACCGGCGAGAAGCTCGCCGACCTCCCGGAGGCCACTCCGGACGAGGTCGCCACCGCCTTCGAGCGGGCCCGCGCCGCCCAGCACGCCTGGGCCGCCACGCCGGTACGGCAGCGCGCCGCCGTGCTGCTGCGCTTCCACGACCTGGTGCTCAGCCGGCAGAGCGAGGTCCTCGACCTCATCCAGCTGGAGACCGGCAAGGCCCGGCTGCACGCCCACGAAGAGGTCCAGGCCGTCGTCATGTCCGCCCGCCACTACGGGCGCCGGGCCCCCGCGTACCTCAAGCCCAAGGGTCACGGCGGTGCCGTTCCCGTCCTGACCAAGGTGGTCGAGCTGCGCCAGCCGCGCGGCGTCGTCGGGCAGATCGCGCCCTGGAACTACCCGTTCGAGCTGTCGGTCGGTGACGCGCTCCCCGCCTTCGCCGCGGGCAACGCCGTCGTGATGAAGCCCGACACCGAGACCGCGCTCACCGCCCTGTGGGCGCGCGAGCAGCTCATCGAGGCCGGACTGCCCGCCGACGTCTGGCAGATCGTGATCGGCGAGGGCCCGGTCATCGGCCCGGCCCTCGTCGAGCACGCCGACTACGTCTCCTTCACCGGTTCCACCCGTACCGGCCGCGAGGTCGCCCAGCGCGCCGCCGCCCGGCTGATCGGCGTCTCCCTCGAACTCGGGGGCAAGAACGCCATGCTCGTGCTGCGCGACGCCGACCTCGACAAGGCCGCCGAAGGCGCCGTCCGCGCCTGCTTCGCCTCCGCCGGTCAGCTCTGCGTCTCCATCGAGCGGCTCTTCGTCGACGAGACCGTCGCCGACGCCTTCCTGGAGAAGTTCGCCGCCCGCACCAAGGCGCTCAAGCTCGGCACGGCCCTCGCCTTCGGCGCGGGCATGGGCTCGCTGGCCGGCGAGCGCCAGCTGGAGACCGTCAGCCGGCACGTCGACGAGGCCCGCTCCAAAGGCGCCACCGTCGTGACCGGTGGCCAGGCCCGCCCGGACATCGGCCCCTACGTCTACGAGCCGACGATCCTGGACGGGGTCGAGGCGCCGATGTCGGTCTGCACCGAGGAGACCTTCGGCCCGGTCGTCTCCATCTACCGCTTCCGCGACGAGGACGAGGCCGTCGAGCGCGCCAACGCGACCCCGTACGGCCTCAACTCGGCCGTCTGGACCAAGGACACCCGCCGCGGCGGCCGCATCGCCGCGCGGCTGCGCTCCGGAACCGTCAACGTCAACGAGGGCTACGCCCCCGCGTACGGCAGCGTCCAGGCGCCGATGGGCGGCATGAAGGATTCCGGACTCGGCCGCCGGCACGGCTCCGAGGGCATCCTCAAGTTCACCGAGGCGCAGACCGTCGCGACGCAGCGGCTGCTGCCGATGGCGCCGTCGATGGGCATGGACGACGAGAAGTACGCCGCCTTCATGAGCCGTTCGCTGCGCGCGATGAAGGTGTTCCGGCTGCGCTGACCCACCGAGTGCGGCGCCGGCGACGGCATGGGGCCGGTCTGTGTGAGGGCCCTGTGCGACGGCCTGTGTGACGGCATTTCTGACGGCAGTTCGAAGGCAACATCCGCTACGGAGGAACCTGTGTCGCGTGACCTGCCCGGCTACGACTACGACGTCATCGTCATCGGCTCCGGCTTCGGGGGCTCGGTGTCCGCGCTGCGCCTCACGGAGAAGGGCTACCGCGTCGGCGTACTCGAAGCCGGGCGCCGCTTCACGCGCGAGACGCTGCCCAAGAACTCCTGGGACGTCCGCAACTTCCTCTGGGCGCCGTCGCTCGGCCTCTACGGCATCCAGCGCATCCACCTGCTGAACAACGTCCTCGTGCTGGCCGGCGCGGGCGTCGGCGGCGGATCGCTGAACTACGCCAACACCCTGTACGTGCCGCCGAAGGCGTTCTTCGACGACCGCCAGTGGGGCCACATCACGGACTGGCAGGCGGAGCTCAAGCCGTACTACGACCAGGCCCAGCGCATGCTCGGCGTCCGGCTCAACCCCACGCTCACCCCTTCCGACGTGCACCTGAAGGCCGCCGCCGAGAAGATGGGCGTCGGTGACACCTTCCACATGGCGCCGGTCGGCGTCTTCTTCGGGGACGGCCAGGACGCCGGCGGAGAGGCGAAGGCCGAGCCGGGCGGCGAGGTCGCCGACCCGTACTTCGGCGGCGCGGGCCCGTCCCGGCGCGCGTGCACCGAGTGCGGTGAGTGCATGACCGGCTGCCGGCACGGCGCCAAGAACACCCTCAACGAGAACTACCTGCACCTCGCCGAACAGGCCGGCGCCGTCATCCACCCCATGACGACGGTCGTCGGCCTCTCCGAGGACCCCGCGGGCGGCTACCGTGTCGCGACCGCGCCCACCGACAAGAAGCGCAAGGGCAAGCGAACCGTGCTGCGCGCCCGGCAGATCGTCGTCGCCGCCGGCACGTACGGCACCCAGACGCTGCTGCACACCATGCGCGACGCGGGCGAACTCCCGGGCATCTCCGCGAGGCTCGGCGAGCTCACCCGCACCAACTCCGAGGCCCTGGTCGGCGCCCAGACCGACAACCGCCGCTACCGCAAGGCGCACGGCGCGGCGAAGGTCGACTTCACCAAGGGCGTCGCGATCACGTCCTCGATCCACCCCAACGACAACACCCACATCGAGCCGGTCCGCTACGGCAAGGGCTCCAACTCCATGGGCGCCCTCACCATCCTGCAGGTCCCGCACGGCACCCGCGCCCCCAAGGGGATCGCCTTCGCCGCGGCCTGCGCGCGCCACCCGATGCTCACGCTCCGCTCGCTGTCCAACCGCCGCTGGTCGGAGCGCACCATCATCGGCCTGGTCATGCAGTCGCTGGACAACTCGCTGACCACGTACCGCAAGCCCAAGGGCCTGGGCAAGGGACTGCTCACGGCCAAGCAGGGCCACGGCGCGCCCAACCCCGAGCACATCCCCGAGGGCGCCGAGGCGGCGCGGCTCATCGCCGAGGAGATCAACGGCTTCGCGGGCAGCAACGTGGGCGAGCTCATGGGGACGCCGCTGACCGCCCACTTCCTCGGCGGCTGCGCCATCGGCGAGGACGCCGAGCACGGCGTGATCGACCCGTACCACCGGCTCTACGGGCACCCGGGCATTCATGTCGTCGACGGCGCCGCCGTCTCCGCCAACCTCGGGGTGAACCCTTCGCTCACGATCACCGCGCAGGCCGAGCGGGCGATGTCGTTCTGGCCCAACAACGGGGACGAGGACACCCGCCCGACGCAGGGCGAGGCCTACGTCCGCCTGCCGGCGGTGGAGCCGCGGACCCCGGCCGTCCCGGAGGACGCGTTCGCCGCGCTGCGACTGCCGCTGCTGCCCGTGCCGCCGATCCCGCCGAAGAACGTCTGAGCGGAAGAGGGTCCGAGGGGGAAGGGTCCGAGTGGAGAAGGGTTCGAGTGGAGACGTCCGGGCGCAGCAGGTCCGGGCGCAGCAGGTCCGGGCGCGACCTGTGGCGGCGTGAGGTATGTCACCGGACGGGGACGCCGGACACCGCGCCGGCCGGGGAGGACAGGCCGTACTCCGATCGGGCGTCGGTACTCCGTTCCCGGGGGCGCGGATGAGTAGGGTGGGTTTCGCAGAGCGGCCGGATCCCAGCGTCCTGGGAGCCGACCGCCTCTTTGGAGTTGCGACCGAGCAGCTGTCCCCTGCTGCCCGGTCACGGAGCCCGGAGCGAGGTCCCACGGCCTGCCGCACGAATGGGCAGGCCTCATCGCTCCGAATTGATACCCCGCCCAGCTGCGTCTGAGCGGCATCCTGTTCGTCCACGCGTGGTTGTGGTCGACCGCCCCTGGCTGGCACGGACACCCCATCCAACGAAGGGGCCCCCGGGCCGGTCACGTGCCGTACGGGTGATGCCGCCCGAACGGGCGATCCGCAGAAACGTCACACGCGGCCGCGGCACAGCTCCAGCAGGGTCATCGCGAGGGTCGTCCCGGGCCGGCCCAGCTCATCGCTGAAGTGGTTCAGCACCTCCATCTCGCGGGACAGGCTCACCCGCCGGCCGCCCGACGCGATGCGGGCCCGCTGGATCTCCGCCGAGACCGCCATCCGTTCCGTGACCAGCGCGATGATCCGGGTGTCGAGATCGTCGATCCGGCCGCGCGCCCCCGTGATCAGGGCCACCGCCTCGTCCGTGCGTGCTCCGGTCCCGGCGGGAGCGGGGGCCGTGGTGACTGCTGCCGTCTGGGTGCTCATCGTGATGTCTCCTGTGATGACTGGGCCGGACCGGGCCCGGAGACGACAGACGCCCCGGACCGAAAGGTCCGGGGCGCCTGGGAAGTCGCTTGTCAGTAGCTCAAGCAGCACGACCATGGCAGCCGGACCAGCCGGTGCCATAGGTAAACGCGAAGATCGCGTAGTGCGTGTTCGAGGACATGCGGACCAGTATGGCGACGAGCACGCCGGGTAGCCAGCCGGCGACCGGATGGTGAGACGGGAGCGCCCTCGTGGAAACGGTAGAATCAGGGTCCGATCCCTCGTACATAACGCCGGAAGGCCGCCCGTGGCATCAGCGACCCCAGCCGCCCCCGACCACACCCCGGACGTCGTCCTGGTAGTGGACTTCGGAGCGCAGTACGCCCAGCTCATCGCCCGACGCGTCCGCGAGGCCCGGGTCTACAGCGAGATCGTCCCCAGCACCATGCCGGTGGCCGAGATGCTCGCGAAGAACCCGAAGGCGATCATCCTCTCCGGCGGTCCGTCGTCGGTCTACGCCGAGGGCGCCCCCTCGCTCGACACGGCGATCTTCGAGGCCGGGGTCCCGGTCTTCGGCATGTGCTACGGCTTCCAGCTGATGGCGGTGGCGCTCGGCGGCACCGTCGACGATAACGGTGCCCGTGAGTACGGCCGCACCGCGCTGACCGTCAGCAAGCCCGGCTCGACGCTCTTCGAGGGCACCCCCACCGAGCAGTCGGTGTGGATGTCGCACGGCGACGCGTGCTCGGCGGCGCCCGCCGGCTTCGCCGTCACCGCCTCCACCGACGTGGTACCGGTCGCCGCCTTCGAGGACGACGCCCGCAAGCTGTACGGCGTCCAGTACCACCCCGAGGTGCTGCACTCCACGCACGGCCAGCAGATCCTGGAGCACTTCCTGTACCGCGGTGCGGGCATCGCGCCGGACTGGACGACGACGAACGTCGTCGAGGAGCAGGTCGCGGCGATCCGCGCCCAGGTCGGCACCAAGCGCGCGATCTGCGGGCTCTCCGGCGGCGTGGACTCCTCGGTGGCCGCGGCCATCGTGCAGAAGGCCATCGGCTCCCAGCTGACCTGCGTGTACGTCGACCACGGGCTGCAGCGCAAGGGCGAGTCCGAGCAGGTCGAGAAGGACTTCGTCGCGGCCACCGGCGTCCAGCTGAAGGTCGTCGACGCGGAGGAGCGCTTCCTGACCGCGCTCGCCGGCGTCACCGACCCGGAGACCAAGCGGAAGATCATCGGCCGTGAGTTCATCCGCGTCTTCGAGCAGGCCCAGGCCGAGCTCGTCGCCGAGGCGGGCGCGGCCGGCGAGGACGTCGCCTTCCTGGTGCAGGGCACCCTGTACCCGGACGTCGTCGAGTCCGGCGGTGGTACCGGCACCGCCAACATCAAGTCGCACCACAACGTGGGCGGGCTCCCCGACGACATCGAGTTCGAGCTGATCGAGCCGCTGCGCAAGCTCTTCAAGGACGAGGTCCGGATGGTCGGCCAGGAGCTGGGCCTGCCGGAGGAGATCGTCCAGCGCCAGCCGTTCCCCGGTCCCGGCCTCGGCATCCGCATCGTCGGCGAGGTCACCAAGGAGCGCCTGGACCTGCTGCGCGAGGCGGACTTCATCGCCCGCGAGGAGCTCACCGCGGCCGGCCTGGACCGGGAGATCTGGCAGTGCCCGGTCGTGCTGCTCGCCGACGTCCGCTCGGTCGGCGTCCAGGGCGACGGCCGCACCTACGGTCACCCGATCGTGCTGCGCCCGGTCTCCTCCGAGGACGCCATGACCGCCGACTGGTCGCGGCTGCCGTACGACGTCCTCGCCAAGATCTCCACCCGCATCACGAACGAGGTCGCCGACGTCAACCGCGTCGTCCTCGACGTGACGAGCAAGCCGCCGGGCACCATCGAGTGGGAGTGACCTCCCGCTGAGCCCTGGACCGTGTCCCGCACGGCCGCCGCGCCGCCCCTCCTGCCTGCTGGGAGGGGCGGCGCCGTCGTTCCCTGACCCGCTCCGCACTCTGTTCTTCTCGCTTACCGCGCGGTAGCTTCCGCTGCATGGCCGACTTCCTCCCGCAGCCCTCGCAAGGGCGCACGCCGCCGCAGCCGATACCCACCGAGCAGCTGCACTTCGCGCTGCCGCAGACGTTCACCAACACCGACGACGAGCGGCAGCACCGCAAGGAACGGCTGGTGGCCGCGCTACGGCTGTTCGGGCGGTTCGGGTTCGAGGAGGGCGTGGCCGGGCACATCACGGCGCGCGACCCGGAGTTCACCGACCATTTCTGGGTCAATCCGTTCGGGATGAGCTTCAAGCTCGTCACCGTCAGCGATCTGATCCTGGTCAACCACGCGGGCCAGGTCGTCGAGGGCCGCTTCCACGTCAATCAGGCGGCCTTCGCGATCCACGCGCAGGTGCACCAGGCACGCCCGGACGTGATCGCCGCCGCGCACAGCCACTCGACGTACGGGCGGGCGCTGTCGTCGCTCGGGGAGCTGCTGGACCCGATCACCCAGGACGTCTGCGCGTTCTACGAGGACCACGCGCTGTTCGACGACTACACGGGCGTCGTGGTCGACGAGGAGGAGGGCCGCCGCATCGCGGAGGCGCTCGGGCCGCACAAGGCCGTCATCCTGCGCAACCACGGGCTGCTGACGGTCGGCGACTCGGTCGACGCGGCGGCGTGGTGGTTCATCACGATGGAGCGCTCCTGCCAGGTGCAGCTGACCGCCCGGGCGGCCGGGAAGCCGGTGCTGATCGACCACGAGAGCGCCGTCCACACCCGTGGCCAGCTGGGCAACGATCTCGTCGCCTGGATCAACTATCAGCCGCTCTACCAGCAGATCTCGCGCAGCGAGCCCGATCTCTTCGGCTAGCCGCGGGGCCGGCCGCGGTGGGACCGGGCGGGGATCCGGCCGGATTCGCCGGGAACTGAGTCGGATCCTTGCGGTCTACGTACCACCCGGTGAGAGAGTCGTACGTGAAGAATCGTTTCCATTCCTGGGGGGCGCGTACGACGGGAGAGGCGGGACAGCATGCTCCGAATCTGGCGGGAGACCGCGTCGCGCTATGCGTTGATGCCGCTGCGGATCTTCCTCGGCGTCACCTTCGTCTACGCGTCGCTCGACAAGCTCACCGGCTCCGTGTTCCTCACCGATTCCGCGCCGGGATCGCTGGTCGGCACCCTGCACGCGGTGCGTGACAGCGCGGCGATCCCGCAGATGGTCGATCTCGCGCTCAAGGCGCCGCACGCCTTCGGGTACGCCATCGCCTTCGGTGAGCTGGCCGTCGGCATCGGCATACTGATCGGCCTGTTCGGCCGCCTCGCCGCGCTCGGCGGCGCAGCGATCTCGCTCAGCCTGTGGCTGACGGTCAGCTGGGCCACCGATCCCTATTACTACGGCAACGACCTAGTGTACCTGATGGCCTGGCTGCCGCTGATCCTCGCCGGCACCCCGCTGCTGTCCGCCGACGGGCTCATCGCCTCACGCCGCCGGTCCGGTGTCGCCCCGCTGCCGCCGTCGGACCAGGCGGCTGATCACCGACGTCACCGCGGCGCAGGCCAGACCGCCCGCCGCTAGGGCCACCGTCAGCGGCCGGGAGGGATCCCAGCCGCCGGCGGCGTCCAGCAGGAACACCGCCGCGAGGCCCAGCAGTACCAGTCCCATCACGAGGGACGCGGGCTCGAATCCATGCCGTTTCACCGGACCACCCTCATCTGTCCCGCGCCCACCTCGACGTCGAGTTCGATCGTGCCGGTCGACGGGATGCCCGCGTCCGGTTCGAAGACCACCTGGCTGCGCGTGTCCGAGCTGAGGTCCACACCGTGGTTGACCTTGCCCGGCAGCTGCACCTCGCCGAAGCCCATCTGGTAGTTGAGCCGCACGGTGGCGTTCCTCGGCAGCCGGACCTCGGCCCGGCCGGCGCCGACCTCCAGCTTGGTCGTGACGGTCTTCCCGCCGAGCGGCAGCGCGGTCAGATCGAGCAGGCCGTGTCCGGTGCCCTGCTCGTAGTGCGGCTGGAGGTCGGAGACGGCCACCGGCCGCCAGTCCGTCGTCGCCCACTCGGTGGTCATGCTCTTGGGAACCGCGGCGGCACCCACCAGCAGCGCGATCGTCAGCACGGCCCAGAAGGCCGTACCGCCCCTCGCCCGGCCGGTCCAGGCGCTCAGGACGAACGCCAGCCCGAAGACGGCCAGCGCGGACGCCAGCCCGATCTCCAGGGCCGTCCCGAGCGGGTGCCCGTGCCAGGCCGCCGCCGTACCGACCGCGCCCGCCATCAGCGCAACGAAGAACGCCAGCACTCCCAGCCAGGACGACTCCCGCCGGGCGGCGGACTTCCTGGCCCGCCAGGCCTTGCGGTCCTGCTCCTGGTACGGGCCGTCGTCCGGCCCCCACAGGTAGCCCGTGGAGCTGCTCACGCCGGCCGAGAAGTCCTTGGTCAGCGGATCGCGCCACCACGAAGGGGTCACGGGGCTCGGCGGCGCCTGCGCGGCCGGCGGGGCGTCGGCGGCCGGACCGGCCGCCACCGCGCTCGCCTCGCCGTCGAGCTGGGCCCGGCGGCGCTGCTGCGACCAGTAGACGGCGCCCACCACGGCCGCCAGCAGCAGGATCGAGAACCCCTGGTCGGTGCCGTTGCCGAGCATCGACGCGTACAGGCCGCAGCCGACCAGCGCGACGAGCACGGCGGTCAGCGCCGTCCCCTCGACCCGGCCGGACAGCAGTCGGTGCGCCTCGCTCTGGTCCTCGCCCTCCTGCGGGATGACCAGCCAGGCCATGCCGTAGACGATCAGGCCGATACCGCCGGTGAGCGACAGCACGGCGAGCACGATCCGGAAGATCACCGGATCGAGCTCGAAGTAGCGGCCCGCGCCGTCGCACACACCCGCGACCACCCGGCGGCGGCTGCGAACGATGCGGCGCCGGGCCGGGGGCTCCGGTGAGTCCGGAAGATCCGGGGTGGCGTCGGCCTCGGCCTCGAAGGCCGGCCTGCTGTCCTGCGTCATGCCTCCATGGTGGCGGCCGCGGGCACTCTCCGGCACCAGGTACAACCCTGGCCGATCCCTGAGCCGGCCCCCAGGGGCCGGGCTTCCGACCCATCACCCGGTCCGGGTGGGGCCTGGGGCACCCGGGCCCCTGGGCACCTGGCCACCCGGGCCCCTGGTCCCAGGGGGTCAGGGTGACCTCCGGGAGGAACCCTGATGCCCCGGGCGGCCCCGGCGTGTGACGATCGGGGTATGCCAGCCACCACCCCTGCTCCTGCGACGGGCGCGTCCTACCTAAAACCGCCCGACCCGGCGGACCCGCTGGCGCGCAAGCTCTACCGCAGCTCCGAGGGCCGGATGATCGGCGGAGTGGCGCGCGGGCTCGCCGGGCACCTCGGGCTGCCGGTGTCGTGGGTGCGTGTGGTGTTCGTGGTGCTCGCGACGTTCAACGGCCTCGGCATCCTGCTCTACGCGCTCTTCTGGTTCTTCGTGCCGCTCGGCGTCGGCGGGGTGAGCGAGGCCAAGGAGCCGCGCGACGCCAAGTCCTGGCTGGCCGGACGGCGGCCCGACAAGGGCCAGATCCTCGCGCTCATCGCGCTGTTCATCGGCCTCGGCGTCCTCGTCAGCAATCTGAACCTGGGCGCGGCCAACGCCGCGATCTGGCCGCTGCTCGTCATCGGCCTCGGCGTCGCCCTCGTCTGGCGGCAGGCCGACAACGCCCGCCGCAGCCGCTGGGTCGAGATGAGCCAGGGCAAACGGTTCTGGCCGATCGCCCGTGGCGCCGCCGGTGTGCTGCTGGTCGGGGCCGGGGTCACCGGCTTCCTCGTGGTGCGCAGTTCCGGCAGCCACCTCGGCGGCATCCTGCAGGCGGCGCTCGCCGTGCTGGTCGGGGTGGCACTGATCGCCGGGCCCTACCTCGTACGTCTGACCCAGGACCTGTCCGCCGAGCGGCTGATGCGTATCCGGGCCCAGGAGCGTGCCGAAGTCGCCGCGCACGTCCACGACTCCGTACTGCACACCCTCACCCTCATCCAACGCAACGCCGAGGACCCGCGCGAGGTCGCCCGCCTCGCCCGCGCCCAGGAGCGCGAGCTGCGGGCCTGGCTGTACCGGCCGGAGGGCACCGGCAAGGAGGACGAGCCGACGAACTTCGCCGACGCCGTACGCAAGGCCGCCGCCGAGGTGGAGGACGCCCACGGGGTGCCCGTCGAGGTGGTCTGCGTCGGTGACTGCCCGCTGGACGACAATCTGGTCGCACAGATGGCAGCCGCACGCGAGGCAATGGTGAACGCGGCCAAGTACGGTGGCGACGAGGCGGTTCAGGTGTACGCCGAGGTCGAGGAGCGCAAGGTCTTCGTGTCCGTACGGGACCGGGGGCCCGGATTCGACCTCGACCAGGTGCCGGACGACCGCATGGGCGTCCGGCAGTCGATCATCGGCCGGATGCAGCGGAACGGCGGCGAGGCGCGCCTGCGCAGCGCACCGGGCGGGGGCACGGAAGTGGAACTCGAAATGGAGAGGGTGGCGTCATGACTGAGGACCGACGCGTAAGGGTCGTGCTCGTCGACGACCACCGGATGTTCAGGACCGGTGTACAGGCCGAGATCGGCGAGACCGAACGAACGGGTGTCGAGGTCGTCGGCGAGGCCGCCGACGTGGACCAGGCCGTCACGGTCATCACCGCGACCCGTCCCGAGGTCGTCCTCCTGGACGTGCACCTCCCCGGCGGCGGCGGTGTCGAAGTGCTGCGGCGCTGCGCACCGCTCATGGGCGACGCGGAGCGGCCGGTCCGCTTCCTGGCGCTGTCGGTCTCCGACGCCGCCGACGACGTCATCGGCGTCATCCGCGGCGGCGCGCGTGGCTACGTCACCAAGACCATCACCGGGCCGGATCTCGTGTCGTCCATCTTCCGGGTCTCCGACGGCGACGCCGTCTTCTCCCCGCGGCTGGCCGGCTTCGTCCTCGACGCCTTCGCCTCGACGGACGCCCCGCCGGTCGACGAGGACCTGGACCGCCTCACCCAGCGGGAACGGGAAGTGCTGCGGCTCATCGCGCGCGGCTACGCGTACAAGGAGATCGCCAAGCAGCTCTTCATCTCGGTGAAGACGGTCGAGTCCCATGTCTCGGCGGTGCTCAGAAAGCTGCAGCTCTCCAACCGGCACGAGCTGACGCGGTGGGCGACGGCACGGCGCCTGGTCTGAGGGCCGGCGGGTCCGAGGCCGTCGGGTTCAACGGCCTCGGCGCGGACGCGGCCCTACGGCTCAGGCGGCCGGGGCCGGGTCCGCGAGGCCGTCGATGACCAGGTCGGAGAGCCGGACCTGGTACCAAGACGGTCTGGCTGGTGCTGTCGGCCCAGTTCTCGGCCCATGGGAAGAACGGTTTCCGCGCACCCCAGGCTGATCCGCCGTCAGAACCACCCGAGCGGCCGGTGGTACGGGACGAACGCGCCCACGCCGCGCCGCCCCACCTGCCGCACCTGACCCCGAGCAGCGTTCGCAGGGGCCGTACTCACGACGGGCGGCTCGCGCCCGCGAAGGGCATTTCGTTGATCGGGGCGATGCGGATCGGGGCGCCCGGGTGGGGGGCGTGGATCATTTGGCCGTTGCCGATGTAGAGGCCGACGTGGCTGATGCCGGAGTAGAAGAACACCAGGTCGCCGGGTTGGAGTTGGGACTCGGAGACGCGTTGGCCGGCGTTGATCTGGGTGTACGTGGTGCGGGGGAGCGAGACGCCCGCGGCCTTCCAGGCGGCCTGGGTGAGGCCGGAGCAGTCGTAGGAGGACGGTCCGGTGGCGCCCCAGACGTACGGGAGGCCGAGGGCGCTGTAGGCGAAGGCGACGGCCTGGGCGGCGCGGGCGGAGGGTGCCTGGACGGCGCCGGGGGCGATCGGGACGCGGTCGGTGGAGCGGTCGGCGTGCTGAGTGCCGGATGTCGTCCCGGTGTCGTCGCCGCCGTCGTCCACACTGGCCCGCTGGGCGGCCGTGAGGCGGTCCAGGAGGACCTGGGCGTCGTGCAGCTTGGTCTCGATGGTGAGCTTGTGCTCCGCGAGCTTCGTCTGGGCGTCGCTGAGGGCGGCGAGTTTGGCGTCCGCCGCGTCGTGCGTCGTGGTGATCTCCCGCTGCTGCTCGCCGAGGGTGCGCAGGATGTCGGCCTCCCGGCCGCTCACCTGGTCGATGAGGGCGGCACGTTCGAGATATGTGTCGGGGGTGGAGTCCAGGGCGAGCTGCATGGCCGGGTCGATGCCGCCCGAGCGGTACTGCGCGGCGGCGATGGCGCCGATCTGGTCGCGGGTGGCGTTGAACCGGGCGGTCTTGCGGGCCATCTCGTCCTGGAGCCTGCCCACGTCGGCGCGGGCGGTGTCGGCCGCCTCCTTGGCGCCGTTGTACTGCTCGGTGGCCTGTTCCGCCTGCTCGTACAGGGCGTCGACCCGGGTCTTGACCTCGCCGACGCTGAGCTGCGGGTCGGCGTGGCCGGTCTCGCCGAAGGCGCTGACCGACGCGGCTCCCGCCATGGCGAGGGTGGCCGCGGTTCGTGCGGTGGTTCCGGTGAGTGAGCGCTGCTTGGGCTTTCTGTGCGACGCCACGCGGCCGTCACTCCTTTGTGCCTAGCTGGTGCCCGCCTGCTGAGACCTCGATCCGGCGGCGTCCGCACGGGGAAGCGGAACACCGCCGGATCTTCGGCGGGGGTGGCCGTGCCGTCGGGTCCGACGGCAGTGGGGTTCGGCCACCTGGAGGAGGACGCTAAACCTGGGGGGTACGGAGGAGTACGGCGTAGAGCAGGTCTGGTCCCAATCGGCCGTTGGGTGATCGTCATTGATCAGTGTTCGACGGGTGACATGGCCACTTGCAGAACGGCCTTGACCGATGGGGCAGTTGTCACTCCGTGGGCGACTCGTCCCTGCTATGGGGCGTGGCCGATCTCCGCGGCCTGCGCGGCCACAGAGCCGTTCCGACCGCGTACGCCGCGGCGCACACGGCGGACACCGCGACCGCCGGGCCCCAGGCACTGCCGTCGGAGGGGGCGAACGCGGCGAAGAGGACCAGGCCGCTCGCGCCGTACGCGGTCAGCGGGATGTGGCGCGAGCGCAGCTGGCGGATGCCCGCCGGGCCGGCGGCGCAGGCGTCGACGATGAGGAGATAGGTCAGCAGCAGGGCCGTGACGCACGACGCCAGCCAGACGGGCGGCGCGCTGAACGCGGCGAGGACGACGCAGCCGACGGCGAAGACCGTGTTGCGGTGCTGGGACAGCAGCGCGGCTTTACGGGCCGAGTACTGGACCGGGCGCCGGACGAGCGGCGGGGCCGCCCACCAGGCCAGCACGACCGCGGCGAGCGGCGTCAGTACGTCGCCCATCGTGGGGGAGCCGGTGACGGCCGGATCGCAGGCCGCGAGCGCCAGTGCGACGCCGAGGCCGCGCACCGGCCGGACCGGGACCTGGGGGAGGGTCATGGCGGAGGACGGGGACGAGGACACCGTGGCGGGTTCCGGGGACAGGGAGGGAGTCATCGGGTCCTGCCCTGGATTCGGGTGCGGAGCAACGGTGCGAGGGCGAGGTCGAGGCTCTTGCCGGCCGACTGGGCGACGACCGGGATGCCGCGTTCCCGCAGCGCGAACCGCATCGCCGCCCGGTCGGCGAGCCAGAGCCGCCGGGCCAGGTGTCCGACGGTGTCGCCGGGCGCGATGTACGGGGCGCCGGTCGGGATCTCGATGACGACGAGAGGGTTGCCGCGTTGCGCGAGATCGCCCAGCACTTCGAGGATCCGCTCGTCGGCGAGCTGGGTGATCGCGTAGACGAGGGCGCCGCGGGGCAGCGCGGGCGGCGGCAGGCGCTGGAGGGCGGGGACGGAGTAGCCGAGGTCCTTGCGGACCTCCAGCACGCTCTCGACGATCCGGTAGAAGTAGCCCCCGCCGGAGCCCGGTTGCAGCCAGCGCAGCGTGCCGCCGATCGACACCAGGCCGACCCGGTCGTGGCTGCGCAGATAGGCGCGGGTGAGGCCGGCCGCGGCGCGCACCGTCTCGTCGAGTCCTGAGGCCCTGGTCGCGGGGTCGATGAAGTCGACGAGCGCGTCGACCAGCACGACGGTGTCGGCGGTGCGTTCGGCGGCGAACTGGTTGATCTGGATGCTGCCGCGCCGGGTGGTCGAGGGCCAGTGGATGCGCCGCTGCCGTTCGCCCCAGATGTGCGGGCGCACCCCGACGACCTCGATGCCGTCGCCGTTCTGCCGGGCGGTGTGCTCGCCGAGGCGGTCCGGCAGCCGGACCGGGATGGGGGTGAGAGAGGCCTGGGTGGGCACCGGGAAGACCTGGATCTCACCGAGTTCGGCCCGCACGGTGCGACGGGCGAGCCCGCCGGTGTCGTAGACGTCCACATCGACGGTGCCCAGGCTCCAGCGACCCCAGCGGCGGGCGGTGAGGGCGAGTTCGACGACGGGGCCGGCCACGGCGAGCGAGGTCAGCTCGACGCCCGGCCCGAGGGTGATGCCCGGGTCGATCCAGCCCGCGGCGCCGTCGAAGTCCAGCCGGATGCGGACGGCGATGTCCTCGTTCTCGAAGCAGCGGCCCGGCCCGGTCTCGACGGCGGCGCTCAGCCGGCTCGGCCGGCCGGACGTCAGCACAGCTCCCCCCACCGCTCCCGGCCCGGCGAGTACGAGCAGGACGACCGGGCCCGCGGCCAGCGCCAGCAGCCACGCGTGGCCGGTGAGGAGCGCGGCGGCGGCCGCCACGGCGGCCACCGTGAGCAGCCGCAGGGCGCGCTCGCCGGCCCGCCAGCCGGGCGGCGGCGGGGACGGCGGTTCGGCCGGTTCCGCCGCCTCGCCGGCGGTGGCGTCCGGGGAGCCGCCCAGTGCCCGCGCGATGTGCGTGGGGACCGCGACCGGGCGGGCTGCGGGCCGGCCCGGCGGCTGTCGGTCCGCGGTCACGGCCGCGCTGCCGGGCGCCGGAACGCGCCGGGCCTGTCCTCGGCGCCGTCGGAGCGCTTGTCCTCGGGCAGGGTCTGCGGCGCCGGTACGGACCGCGCGAGTTCGGCGATGACGTCGTCGGCGTTGATCTGCCGCACCCACAACTCGGGCCGCAGCGTGACGCGGTGCGCGAGGGCCGGGACGACCAGCGCCTTCACGTCCTCCGGGGTGACGTAGTCGCGGCCGTCGAGCACCGCGCGGGCGCGGGCCAGCTGTACGAGCGCGAGTCCGCCGCGCGGCGAGGCGCCGACCTGGATCTGCGGATGGGCACGGGTCGCGCCGATGAGGGCGACGACGTACGCGATCAGATCGTCGTCCACCTCGACGCTCTCCAGGCTGGAGCGCATGGCGAGCACCTCGGCGGGCGTGCTGAGGGTGTTCAGTACGGCTTCGGGGGCGGCCCGGTCGAGCCGGATGCGGAGCATCGACGCCTCGTCGCGGGGCGGCAGGTAACCCATCCTGACCCGCAGCAGGAAGCGGTCCAACTGGGCCTCAGGCAGGCTGTACGTGCCCTCGTACTCGATCGGGTTGGCGGTGGCGATGACCACGAACGGCTCGGGCAGCCGCCGGGTGACGCCGTCGACCGAGACCTGCGCCTCGGCCATCGCCTCCAGCAGCGCCGCCTGGGTCTTGGGGGGTGTGCGGTTGATCTCGTCGGCGAGCAGCAGATGGGTGAAGAGCGGTCCTGGCCGGAAGACCATCTCGCCGCTGCGCTGGTCGTAGAAGGGCGCTCCGGACACGTCGGAGGGCAGCAGGTCGGGGGTGAACTGGACCCGGCGGAAGTCGAGTCCGAGCGCGGTGGCGAAGGAGCGGGCGAGCAGGGTCTTGCCGAGTCCCGGCAGGTCCTCGATGAGGATGTGGCCGCCGGCGAGGACGCCGAGCATGACCAGTTCGAGGGAGTCGGGCTTGCCGACCACGGCGCGTTCGATCTCGGTGAGCACCTGGCGGGCGCGTTCTCCGGCCTCGCGCGGCGTCAGGGCGGCCGGGGACGCGGCGGCGGACCGAGCGGCGGATGCCTGAGCAGGAACCTTGGTGGCGGGGGCCGGGGCGGAAGTGGCCTGGGCGGAACTGGGCTGAGCGGAAGGGGCCTGGGCGGAACTGGGCTGAGCGGCGGGCTGGGCCGGCTGAATGGTCGTCACGGTGCTCCTGGGAGGACGTTCGGCGGTTCAGTGGTTCCGAGGGGGTCGGCGGTCACCGTCACAGCTCGTCGAGGCGGTCGACGACGGCCCGCAGGACCTGTGCCGGGATGGTGCCCTCCGGGGCGGGCCGGTGGGGATCGATCCAGGGCCACAGCTCGGGGCCGACGACGGCGGCGGCCCGGTCGGGCTGGGCGCGCAGCGAGATCCCGTGCCGTTCGGCGAGCCGGGCCGCGTACAGGCGTTGGAGGCCGGGTCTCAGGGTGTGGGTGAAACCGTCCTCGGACGACATCCCCTGGGCGACCGCACGGCCCCAGTCGCCCAGCCGGGGTGTTCTGCTGCCCAGCAGCCGGACCGGTCTGCGGTAGCCGTGGTCCTGGGAGTCGAAGCCCGTCGCGTAGCGGGCGGTGAGCAGGGCGACCGCCGCGATGAGCACGGCGCCGGTGCCGGCCGCGGCGAATCCGCCGGCCAGGGCGAGGGCGGCCTCGGTGCCGGCCGCGACCGTGCCGAGCACGAGCAGCGTGTGGCGCGTGGAGCCGGGGGTCACCGGTCGCCCGCCGGGGCCCGGTCGCCGGTGGTCGCTACTCCTACGGCTGGCACGGCCTCCGGGGCTTCCACGGCGGCCAGTTGGGCCGCGATCGTGTCGAGGGCGGTGCCGGCCCGCCGCAGATGGCCGTCGTCCATCGGGTGGCTGGAGTACCGCGCCTCGCGGAAGAGCTGGGTCAGGTCCCCGGCCGCGGTCCCGGTCAGCGTCCCGCCGGCGACCGCGCGGTGCAGCAGGTCCGTCGGGCTGTCGGATTCGAGCCGGGCGATCCCTGACCGGGCGAGGGTGGTCTCCATCGCCGCGTAGCAGGCGATCACCGCGGCACGGGCGTCCTCACCGTGCAGGGCCCGGCGGCCGGAGTCGACGGCGCCGGCCAGCGCGCTCTCGGCGCTGTCCGGGTTGCCGGGGATCAGTTGGAGGCCGGGTCCGGCCTTGCCCGCCAGGTACCAGCGCAGCCAGCGGACGAGCGCGACGACGACCACGACCGCGGCCAGTACCGCTCCGACGACGAGCAGCAGATGGAACAGATCGAAGGACGATCCGGCGGTCGCCTGCCCGGTGGAGGACGGCGGCTGTGTCGGTGCCTCGGTGACGGGCGGCCCGCTCGCCGTCTCCGTGGGGAGGCTCTGGTCGGTCCGCGGCTCCGTGCCGGCCGGGCTGCTCCGGTGGCTCAGCAGCACGGCGACGGGCACCACCGCGGTGGCGGCGGTCAGCAGCAGGAGCGCCGCGTCCTTGAGCCGTTCGGCCACCGGGTCCGGGCTGTCGATGTGCTGCACGGCCCGGCGGTAGCGCGCGGCGAGCAGCGCGCCGCCCACCACGCACGCCAGGGCCAGCAGCAGCAGATACCCGCCGTGGTACGAGAGCGGGCCCGAGCCGTCCGGCGGATCGAGCACCGACCGGCCGCCACCCGCTCGCAGCGCACCGGCCGCGAGGACCAGACCGCCGATCGCGGCGGTGGCGAGCAGGAGGACCGGCCGACCGGTGATCCGGGCCAAGGTGTCAGGCGAGTCGCACAGCGCCGGCGAACGGCATCCAGCTCATCTTGCCGACCTCGACGACACCACCGGGGTGCGGGGCGTGCACGATCTCGCCGTTGCCCAGGTAGATGGCCACGTGGCTGATGCCGGAGTAGAAGAACACCAGGTCGCCGGGGCGCAGCTCGGACTGCGAGACGCGCGTGCCGTCGTTGATCTGGGTGTACGTGGTGCGGCTGATGCTGATGCCGGCCGAGCGGTACGCGGCCTGGGTCAGTCCCGAGCAGTCGTACGAGTTCGGGCCGGTGGCGCCGGAGACGTACGGCTTGCCGCGCGCGGCGAGGGCGAAGGCGATGGCCTGCGCGGCGCGGCCGCTGGCGGGGCCGTTGTACGTGTAGGACGCGCTGTTGGCGCTGCCGGACTGCTGGGTGTCCAGCGCGGCGACCTTCTTGCGGTCCTCGGCGGTGAGGCTGGTCAGCAGCTTCTGCGCGTCGGCGAGCTTGGCCGCGGCGGTCTTCTTCTCGGCGGCCAGCTTGGTCTGCGCGGCGGCCAGGTCCGCGACGCTCGCGGCGGCCTTGGCGCGCTCGGTCGTCGCGGCCGTCTGCTGGGTGCGGAATTCCTTGATGGCCTCTTCCTGCGTGGCCGACACACGGTCCACGAGGTGGGACTGCTCAAGGTACTTCTCCGGGTTGTCGGAGAGCAGCAGGGCGGTGGTCTGGTCGACGCCGCCTTCGCGGTACTGGGCGGCGGCGAACTGGCCCAGGGTCTCCCGCGCGTCGTTCAGCTTCTGGGTCTTCTTCGCGACCTCGGCGAGCAGCAGATCGGCCTTCGCGCGCTGCTGGTCGGTCTTCTCCTTCGCCGCGTTGACGTGCTCCGTGGCGGCTTCGGCCTTTTCGCGGAGGTCGTCGACCTGCGCCTTGACCTCGGTGATGGAGGGCTTCGCGGGCGCGGCGCTCGCGGACTCGCTCAGCAGAGTCACAGTGGCCAGCGCCACCGTCGTCAGGCCCACCACGGCACGCGGGCCGGTGGAGGCGAGTATTCGCGGGCGCGGTTTGCGGTGCGACGCCAAGGCAGACATTCCTTCCGTGGACCGCTTACCGGGTTAGCTGACGGGTTCGGGCGATGGAAGGCCGCCCTACGGTGCTCGCGTCCGTTGTGCGGACGTTCGCCCCGATTCACCCCAAGTCGTGCGCGTGGGTCCCCGGTTCCGGCCTTGCGGTCGGATTCAGCGGAGGCAGCTCGCCGTCGGCACTGCGCCGGCTTGTGGAACGAGCTGCCTAGCGGGCCACCGTAGTCAACTTGAGTGACTCTTGGGAAGTTTCCATCAGAAGGTGAGCGAAATCGCTTCGTTACCTTACCTATTGTGACCGTCCGTCCGAATGGCGGGCCGACAGCCGGGACCTGTCGGTCCGTCTGTCGATCCGTGACATTCGGGACGGGGGACTCAGGAAGGGCGGGAAGCGCCGTAAACCGGCATTTGGGTGATCGGTGCGATCTTGACGACCGTGCCGGTGTGCGGGGCGTGGATCATGTTGCCGCCGCCTATGTAGAGGCCGACATGGCTGATGTCGTCGTAGAAGAAGATCAGGTCGCCGGGCCGCAGGTCCGACATCGAGACGCGCTCGCCGGCCTTCACCTGGTCCCAGGTGGTGCGCGGCAGGGAGACGCCGGCCGCCTTCCAGGCCGCTTGGGTGAGCCCTGAGCAGTCGTACGAGTTCGGACCCGTCGCGCCCCACACGTACGGCTTGCCGATCGCGTTGCGGGCGAAGGCGATGGCCTTCTCCGCCTGCGACGCGGTGCTGTGCGAACCGGTTCCGCCGGTCCCCGGCGTCGTCCCGGAGCCGGTCTTCGCGGCCTCCTTGGCGGCGGCGTCCCGTGCGGCCTTCTCCTTCGCGGCGATCGCCGCGGCGCGCTTGCGGTCCTCCTCCGCCTTCTTGGCCGCCAGCGCCGCCAGCCGCGCCTTCTCCTGCGTGGTGAGGGTGTTGAGGAGGGTCTGCGCCGCCGCGAGCTTCTCCTTGACGGTCTCCTTCTCCGTCGCCAGCTTCGTCCGCGACGCGTTCAGCGCGTCGAGGCCCTTCACGGCCTCGGAGCGCTTCTGCGTCGTCGTGGCCTGCTGGGTGCGGAAGTTCTCGACGGCTTCCTTCTGGTTGCTGGTCATCCGCTTCATCTGGTGCGTCTGGTCGAAGAACTGCTGCGGATCGGCGGAGAGCAGGAACGTACTCGTCGTGTCGACGCCGCCGCTGCGGTACTGGGCGGCCGCGTACTGGCCCAGGACGCGCCGCGCGTCGTTGAGCGACTCGGTCCGCTGCGCGACCTGGCTCAGCAGCGCCTCGACCTTGGAGCTCTGCTGGTCGGCCTGCTCCTTCGCGCCGTTGTAGCGCTCGGTGGCGACCTCGGCGTCGTGGTTGAGCGCGTCGACCTTCGCCTGGACCTCTTCGATGGAGGGCGGCTGCGGCTGCGCGGGTGCCGCGCTCGCGGTCTCGCCGAGCAGGGTGACGGTGGCCAGTGGCGCCGCCGTGAGACCGACGGCCGCGCGGGGGCCGGTCGTGGTGAGCAGGCCGGCGCGTATGCCGGGGCGGGGTTTGCGGTGCGACGCCAAGGCGGGAAGTCCTTCCGTAAACCGCTTACCGGGTTAGCTGTCGGGTTCGGGCTGTCGGAAGGTCGCCCTACGGTTCGTGCGGAACGTCCTCTGCGGAACATCCGTGCGGACCGATTCACCCCAGTGGTTCCAGTGGGTCCCCGGCTGCGGCCTCTCGGCCGCACTCAGCGGAGACGGTCCGTGACGGCGTGTTGCCGAGGTGGAGGACGGACCGCCTGGCCGGCACGGTAGCCAACTCTCGTGTCCGGTGGGAAGGCCGGTGTCCGATAGGCCCGAAACCATTTCGTGATCTGTGCGCAGCGGTCGGATCCGGTCGCGGAGAGTGACGACTCTTTCAGGATCGGTCCACGTCCGGACGGACTCCGCCAAGCGGAGTGTGAGGTGTCAGTGGGGGCGCCTAGACTCGGGAAGCGATGAGCAGCCTCTTTGACGACAGCTTCCTGGCCGACCTCCAGGCCCCCGACCACGCGTCGGAATCCGTCCCGCCGCCCCCGGAGCACGGGTCCGCGCACCGGCCGGACGATGCCGCGGACGACCTCTTCGGCGGGCGCTTCAACGAGCCCCCGCAGGGTGGCCGGGACGCGTACTACCGGGACGGGGCCGCCCGCCCCGTCGTCGACCCCGCGCAGCTCCTGGAGGGGCTGAACGAGCAGCAGCGCGCCGCCGTCGTGCACGCGGGCGGGCCGCTGCTCATCGTCGCGGGCGCCGGATCCGGCAAGACGCGGGTGCTGACGCACCGCATCGCGCATCTGCTGGGTACCCGCGGGGCGCACCCGGGCGAGATCCTCGCGATCACGTTCACCAACAAGGCCGCGGGCGAGATGAAGGAACGCGTCGGCGACCTCGTCGGCGCGCGCGCCAACGCGATGTGGGTCATGACCTTCCACAGCGCGTGCGTGCGGATCCTGCGCCGCGAGAGCAAGAAGCTCGGCTTCACCTCCAGCTTCTCGATCTACGACGCCGCTGACTCCAAGCGGCTCATGGCGCTCGTCTGCCGGGACCTGGACCTCGACCCCAAGCAGTTCCCGCCGAAGGCGTTCAGCGCGAAGGTCTCGAACCTCAAGAACGAGCTGATCGACGAGGAGGACTACGCCCGGCAGGCGGAGAACCCCTTCGAGAAGCACGTCGCCGAGGCGTACGCGCTCTACCAGGCGAGGCTGCGCGAGGCCAACGCCCTGGACTTCGACGACATCATCATGACCACGGTGCACCTGCTCCAGGCGTTCCCCGACGTCGCCGAGCACTACCGGCGCCGGTTCCGCCACGTCCTCGTGGACGAGTACCAGGACACCAACCACGCCCAGTACACGCTGGTCCGCGAGCTGGTCGGCACCGGCGAGCACACCGCCGAGCTGTGCGTGGTGGGTGACGCGGACCAGAGCATCTACGCCTTCCGCGGTGCCACCATCCGCAACATCCTGCAGTTCGAAGAGGACTACCCGCAGGCGACGACGATCCTGCTGGAGCAGAACTACCGCTCCACGCAGACGATCCTCACGGCCGCCAACGCCGTCATCGAGCGCAACGCCGGCCGCCGCGCCAAGAACCTGTGGACCGACGCTGGCGACGGCCCGATCATCACCGGCTACGTCGCCGACCACGAGCACGACGAGGCGCAGTACATCGCCGAGGAGATCGACCGGCTGACGGACGCGGGCGACTCCCGCCCCGGTGACGTCGCCGTCTTCTACCGGACCAACGCCCAGTCCCGTGTCTTCGAAGAGGTCTTCATCCGCGTCGGGCTGCCGTACAAGGTCGTCGGCGGGGTGCGCTTCTACGAGCGCAAGGAGGTCCGCGACATCCTCGCGTACCTGCGCGTGCTGTCGAACCCCGAGGACACCGTCCCGCTCCGCCGGATCCTGAACGTGCCCAAGCGCGGTATCGGCGACCGGGCCGAGGCGATGATCGACGCCCTGTCGCTGCGCGAGAAGATCTCCTTCTCGCAGGCGCTGCGCCGGGTCGACGAGGCGTACGGCATGGCCGCCCGCTCCTCCAACGCGGTCAGGAAGTTCAACGAGCTGCTGGAGGAGCTGCGCACCATTGTCGAGTCGGGTGCCGGTCCCGCGACCGTCCTCGAAGCGGTGATGGAGCGCACGGGCTATCTGGCGGAGCTCCAGGCCTCCACGGACCCGCAGGACGAGACCCGTATCGAGAACCTTCAGGAACTCGCCGCCGTGGCCCTGGAGTTCGAGCAGGAGCGGGCCGCCGCCGAGGACGCGGAGCCCGGCACCCTCTCCGGGTTCCTGGAGCGCGTCGCGCTGGTCGCCGACTCGGACCAGATCCCGGACGACGAGGAGGGGGGCGGCGTCATAACGCTGATGACGCTGCACACCGCCAAGGGCCTCGAGTTCCCGGTGGTCTTCCTCACCGGCATGGAGGACGGGGTCTTCCCGCACATGCGGGCCCTGGGCCAGGCCAAGGAGCTGGAGGAGGAGCGGCGACTGGCGTACGTCGGCATCACACGGGCGCGCGAGCGGCTGTACGTGACGCGGTCGACGATGCGCAGTGCGTGGGGCCAGCCCTCGTACAACCCGGCCTCGCGCTTCCTGGAGGAGATCCCGCCCACGCTGATCGACTGGAAGCGGACCGGCCCGGTGGCCGCGCCGGGGGCCGCGATGTCGGCCGCCGCGTCGTCGCTGTCGTCCTCGCGCGCCAAGGCGGGCCCGAAGGGCTTCGCGACCCGGCGTGCCACGGACCGGCCGGTGATCGCGCTGACGGTCGGGGACCGGGTCACGCACGACCAGTTCGGCCTCGGAACCGTCGTCGGGGTCAGCGGTACCGGGTCCGACGCGCAGGCGACGGTCGACTTCGGCGAGGAGAAGCCGAAACGGCTGCTGCTGCGGTACGCGCCGGTCGAGAAGCTCTGACGGGGGGCCTCGCGCGCCTCCGGCGAGGGCCGGAGGCGGGTCGGGTGAGTGCGGTCAGCGGGGGTCGAGCCCGTGGGCCAGCAGCCACGGCAGCGGGTCGATCGGCGTACCGCCGTGCGGCCGGACCTCGAGGTGCAGGTGCGGGCCGGTGGTGTTGCCGGTGTTGCCCGAGTACGCGATGACCTGGCCGGCCTTGACCGAGCCGGAGCGGATCTTGGTGCTGCTGAGGTGGCAGTACCAGGTCTCGGTGCCGTCGGCGGCGGTCACTATGGCCATGTTGCCGTAGGAGCTGTTCCACTGCGTGCGGATGGTGCCGTCGGTCACGGACGACACGGGAGTGCCGGTGTCGACCGGGAAGTCGATGCCGGTGTGCAGCGCCATCCAGTTGACGCCGGACTGGCCGTAGTACGCGCTCAGTCCGCGCTCCGACACCGGCAGCAGGAACTTCGGCCGCAGGGCCTCCTTGCGCGCCGCCGCGTCGGCCTTCGCCTTCTTCGCTGCGGCCTCGCGGTCCTTGAGGTCGATCCGCTCCTGCGTACGGCTGGCGCGGGTCGCGAAGTCGTCCGCGTCGGAGGTGACTCCGGCGAGCTGCGTGTCGAGCTTCGAGACGGGCGCGTTCGTGGCGGTCTTGCCGGAGGCCTCGGTCTGCGTCGTCGCATGGGCGCCGGGCACGTCGCTGATGGCCGCGGCGGCACAGGCCGCCACACCCATGACCGCGACGGACGGCACCGCGATGGTCAGGAGCGCGGAGCGCTTCGCGGGCCGCTTGCGGCGGCAGCCGCTCCCGCCGCCGCGCGGGGCCGCCGGGACGTGGACCACATCGGTCTCGGTCTCGGACTCGGACCCGGTCTCGGACCCGGTCTCGGACCCGGTCTCGGCGTCGAGGTCGAGTGCGGGGTCCAGGTCGTGATCGAGGTGGAGGTCGGCGTCGGGTCCGGACTCGTGCGCGGGCGCCGTTTCCGGCTCGTACGCGAACTGAGTGGTGTAGTCGGCGCCGTACCCGTTCTCGTACTCGTTCCCGTTCCCGTAGTGCGGTGCTTCGGCCGACGGGCCGGCGTATCCGGGTACGGGCTCCGGTGCGTAGGTGTGCTCGACGGGCGCGGCCTGCGCGGGCACGGTGTAGACGCCGGTGTCCCAGGACATCGCGTCGTAGGTGCCGGTCGGGTAGCTGCCGGTGTCCTGACCAGGGGCGTTGTAGCCGTACGCCGGGTACTGGCCGGAGTCCCAGTTCTGCTGCGGCTGCTGCTGTTCCTGCTGGTGGAACTGCGGCTGCGGCTGGGCCGGGACGTGGGGCTGCTGCTGGGACTGCTCGGGGTACGTGGGGTAGCTGCCGGTCTGGGCCTGCCAGAAGCCGCTCGCGTCGTAGCTGCCCGTCTCGGAGACGGACGCGTCGTAGCCGTGCTGCGCCGGCTGCGGGACGAACGCATAGCTGCCCGTGGCGCCCGTGTCCGCGGTGCCGGTCATCGCTCCGAAGAGCGGATCGCCGTCCGCGAAGGTCGTGCCGATGTTCTGGTACGAGCCCGTTGAATAAGGGTCGTAGCCGTAAGCACCGTAGTCGGGGGCGTACCCCGACGGGTGACGATCGTTCACCGCCTACTTCTCTTTCGCCTCGGCAGCAGGAGAATTAGCGGTGACTGTAGCCCCCTACCCCCGACGGCGACAATCTTCGGCAGGCTCCGGATCCGGACAATGCCTTGTGTTCGAATTGAATTCGACGGCTATGCCGCGTTCTCGGCCCCCACCGCGAGCTCCTCGCCGGTCAGGGACTGCCGGATTCCGGCGGCCACGGCGGCGTGCACCGGCAGTGCGAGATGCCCGATTCCCGCGACTTGCACATTGTGTACCAGCAGGTCGGGATGGTCGATGCGGGCGGTTTCCACCGGGATCATCAATTGGTCCAGGTCGCTCCAGAAGGCGACGAAATGCGTGCGGCAACCGGGGGCCGGTTCCGTCAATTCGTTCATGAGATCGGAACCGGGGCGCATTTGCCGCACGATCGGGTGCGGCGTCAGCAGCGGGACGGCGCGGGTGCCGGAGTGCGGCGTTCCCAGCGTCACCACCGTGCGTACCCGGCTGTCACCACCGAGACGCTGTACGTAATAGCGGGCGATCAGACCGCCCAGGCTGTGGCCGACGATGTCCACCTGCCGCTGCCCGGTCTGTTCGCAGATCTGCTCGACATGACGGCCGAGCAACGCGGCGGCCGTACGGATGTCGCAGCTCAGCGGGGAGTAATTCAGAGCCTGGACGTGCGTCCAGCCGTGCTTTCGCAGGGAGCGGCGGAGAAGGGTGAATACCGAACGATTATCGACGAAGCCGTGCAGCAGCAGAACGGGAGGGTGTGCGGCCGCGACGGCCCGCAGTCGTGCCGTACCGGAATCCGCGTCCGTTTCCGTGTACGAGCCGCTGTGCGAGTCCGTGTGGGGGTCGTGGTCCGGGTCGGCGGAGGGGCCGGTGCCGGCGTCGGGCCGGTCGCGCTCGGGGAGGATGCCGGTCGGATAGAGGAAGAGATGGCCGGTCAGGATGACGAGCTCGAGAACCGCGGCGCGAATGGCCACCGCGCTGCGCAGCCAGCGGCCCGTGGCGACGGCTCCGAACGACAGGGCGCTCATGGCCCACCTCCCGTGCGGCACGACGGGAGACAGCTCCGTCCCCCGTGTGCCCTAGTCCGGAGAGCCGTACAGCGGACCCCGGCTCCCCGGGAACCCATCGGGCCCGCTGGCCACCTCCGGTGGAACGGAGGGCGGCGGCAGGCCCAACGTGTTGCGAACGTGTCCCACCGTGTGATTTCCCCCTCGCTCCGCACCGCGAAACTGTCGGGTGCGGGATGCTGGAGATAACGTTCGTTCACACTCGGTCCCACTTGAGGTCCCGCTCGGCCGGCGATGGCGCCGGCAATGTCATGGAGGCAGTGATGGGAGTGTCCGGTCCGATCCGCGTGGTGGTGGCCAAGCCGGGTCTCGACGGTCATGATCGCGGGGCCAAGGTCATCGCCAGAGCGCTGCGTGATGCCGGTATGGAGGTCATCTACACCGGCCTGCACCAGACCCCCGAACAAGTGGTCGACACCGCGATCCAGGAGGACGCCGACGCGATCGGGCTCTCCATCCTCTCGGGAGCGCACATGACGCTCTTCGCGAAGGTCCTGGACCTGCTGAAGGACCGTGACGCCCTGGACATCAAGGTCTTCGGCGGCGGCATCATCCCCGAGGCGGACATCGCCCCCCTCAAGGAACTCGGCGTCGCCGAGATCTTCACCCCCGGCACGCCCACCACGGACGCGGTGGCCTGGGTCCGGGCCAATGTCCGCCAGGGCGCCGAAGCCTGATCCCTCCCGGGAGCCGCCTCCCGGGAGGCGGCTCCCGGAAAGCCCGCCGCTCCGCCCCCCGGCCGGATCATGAGGCCGGGGCGGCCGGCGCCGGCGGTTCGAGCTCCGCGAGCATCACGGCCCGCAGCCGCAGCGTGCCGACCAGCCGCTGGAACGCCTCCGCCCAGTAGCTGCCCGCTCCGGGCGACCCGTCGTCCGGCTCTTCGGTCGCGGCGGTCAGGACGGTGAGCCGCTCGGCCTCCGCCGGGTCCAGACACCGTTCGGCCAGGCCCATCACCCCGCTGAAACTCCATGGATAGCTGCCGGCGTCCCGCGCGATGTCGAGCGCGTCGACCACGGCCCGGCCCAGCGGCCCGGCCCAGGGGACGGCGCACACGCCGAGCATCTGGAACGCCTCGGACAGCCCGTGGGTGGCGATGAACCGGGCCACCCACTCCGCGCGCTCCTCCTCCGGCAGGATGGAGAGCAGCTTGGCCGGGTCGCCGACCGCCGCGACCGGTGACGCGGGCGCCGGCGGGGGGCCGAGCAGGGCGCGGGCCCAGGCGGGGTCGCGCTGGCGCACCGCGGCCCGGCACCAGGCGGCGTGCAGATCGGGCTGCCAGTCGTCCGCCACGGGCAGCGCGATGATCTCCTCGGGATCACGGCCGCCGAACCGGGCCGTCCAGGTGGCCAGCGGCGCCGCCTCCACCAGCTGACCGAACCACCAGGCGCGCTCGCCGCGACCGGTGGGCGGATGCGGGGCGACGCCGTCCCGCTCCATCGCGGCGTCGCACTCGTACGGCGCCTCCACGAGGATGCCGATCCCCGCCACGTTCTCCCCGGTGCCGAGCGAGACGCAGCTGCGGGCCCGTTCGGCCATCCGGGCGGCCAGCGCGGAGCCGGGCAGCGCGGACAGCAGCTCGGCCGCGGTCGCCCGGACATTGCGGCTGCGGTCGGTCAGCGCCTGTTCCAGGAACGGCTCGTCGGCGGGTGACAGCCCGGCGCGCAGCGAATCGAGGAACATCAGCCGGTCCTCGGCCCGCTCACCGGTCCACGTCGACCGCAGCAGCGCGAGTGCGGCCGATGCGTCCTGGCCGCGCAGCCGGGTCAGCAGCGCCACCCTTTCGGCGAACAGGCCCTCGTCCCACAGCTGCCGGATCGCCGCGGGATCCCCGGCCGCCGGCTCCAGGCCCCTGACCCCGGCCCGCAAAGCGAACCGCCACTCCGGATTCAGCTCCGCCAGCCACAGCGCGCGGGGCCCGGCCAGCGCCAGGGCGTCGGCCCGCAGATCCGTTCTGGCGCGGGCGGCGTCCAGCAGGTCCGGGAGCAGGGCGGGCGGCGCGGCATAGCCGTACCGACCCGCCGCGGCGAGCCACTGCGGGAGCAGCTCGGCGAGGTTCGGGGCCGTGCCACGCCTTCCGGACGAGCCGCCGCCCGCCGAACGGTCCGCCAGCAGCAGCCCCAGCCTGCGGCGTGCCGCCTCGGGCAGCACCGGCCGCCCGTCCGGCGCGGCGGGCGCCGGCCGCTCCCGTGCCGCGGCCGGCCGTAGACCCGCACGACGGCTCACAGTGCCGATCGCCGCCGCGTCGAGCAGCTCGGTCGCCGGGTCCAGGGCCGGGTGCGGGCCGCCGGACGCCGGCGGTCTGCGGCGGTCCGTGCCGAGCAGTGCGCTCCCGACCAGGTCGGTCCAGCTGGCGTTCATCATTCCTCCGCGTTCCTCCTCGATGGCGCCCGCCGTGGGCCCGGACCGGGTCAGGCCCTACAACGGGACGGGGGTGGCGTCCGGGCCCCAGGCGGTGAGGGGGCGGACGCCGGTGTGGCCGAGCTCGGCGAAGAGCGTGACGGGGTGGCCGCCGGACACGGCGGCGAGCCGCCAGGGGCCGCGGCCGGCGATCGGCAGCGCGTCCTGGCCGTCGGCGTCGGCGAGCTGCCAGCCGCCGGCATCGGAGCCGGGTATGGGGACGACACCGGACAGGACGACCGGCCAGGCGTCGAGCCACGGGTCGTCCGCGAGGGCGGCCCCGTAGGCGGCGAGGGCGGGGCCGACCGGGACCCCGGCCGGCACCGGGCCGGGTGCGGCCGGGCCGTGGCTCTCGCCGAGCACGGCACGCAGCGGCCGGGCCGACGGGTGGAAGGCGAGCTCGGCGTCAAGGCTCAGCCCGAGCGGGAGCGCCAGTTCCGGTGCGCGGCCCGCGGCGCCGAAGGAGAGAAGCATCGCGACCCGGCCGGACCGGGCGCCGTGCAGCCAGATCCGACGGGTGGTCAGCCGGTCGTCCGACGTGTCGAGTTGGGAGAGCACCAGCCAGCGGTCCCGGACGGTAGGCCCGGCCAGCAGCTCGGCCGCGTCCGTGGTGAACCCGACGCGGGTGCGCACCGTGGCGGCCAGCGGGCCGGGCAGCCGCTGCTCGCCGAGGTAGCCCCGGGTGAGCAGATGGAGCAACGCGGACTCCTCCAGCAGCCGCGAGGGCCAGTCACCGCCACCGGCGGCGACGGCGCCCAACTCCCTGACCCGGGTGGCCAGTCCCGGTGCCTGGGCGTCCACCATCCGGGCCGCGATCTCGTCCCACTTCTGATAGCCCTCCCGGTCGGCGCCGGCCAGGCCGCCGCGCAGCAGGTCGGTCAGCCGCTGCTCCAGCTCCGTCACGCCCGCCGTCACCCGCTGGGCGCGCCGCTCGGCACGCCGCCGCGCGGCCTCCGGGTCGGCGGGTTTCGCCGGCCCGGCCGCGGCGGCCCTGGTCCGTTCCTGCCGGCTGTCGAGCCATTCGGTCACCCAGTCCGGCGCCACCGCCGGCCCGACGGCGCCGCCCGCCGCCTCGGACCACAGGAGCAGCAGCCCGAGCGCGTGCTTGCACGGGAACTTGCGGCTCGGACAAGCACACTGGTAGCCGGGGCCCTTCGTGTCCACGACCGTCCGGTACGGCTTGCTGCCGCTGCCTGCGCACAGACCCCACACCGCGGCCTCCGCCGTACCCGTACCGGACCAGGACGCGGGCATCGCGAGCCTGGCCCCGGCCTTCTGTGACGCTGCGTCAGGAGCGAGCGCCAGCACCTGATCCGTAGTCCACCGTTCCTCCATGACACGACCGTAGGTGCCGCCACTGACAATGCGTCCGACCTGCGGCTTCACCCGTTGTCAGTGGCGTGGTGCATGGTGGAAATCACCGCGGGACCGAGGGGTTCCGCGGGACTGGACAGGGGGATTCATGGCAGTCATGCCCACCGACATCGAGGATGCTCCGGAAGGTGCTCTGCGGCCGCACGCGGAGGAGGCCTTCGCCCATGAACTGAAGGCCCTCGCGGCGGCCGACGACCGTCCGCGGCCGTCCCGTTGGAATCTCTCGCCGTGGGCGGTGGCTTTGTACATCCTCGGTGGGACGCTGCCTGGGGGCACCTCCCGGACGAAGTCTGGGGGAGGCACCGTCATCACGCCCAAGTACGTCGGTCCCCGGCGCATCGTCGAGGTCGCCGTCACCACCCTCGCCACCGACCGGGCGCTGCTGCTGCTCGGTGTGCCGGGCACCGCCAAGACGTGGGTGTCAGAACATCTCGCCGCGGCGATCAGCGGTGACTCCACCCTGCTGGTCCAGGGCACGGCCGGCACGCCGGAGGAGGCCATCCGCTACGGCTGGAACTATGCGGAGCTGCTCACCAACGGCCCGAGCCGCAGAGCCCTGGTGTCCAGCCCGGTGATGCGGGCGATGGCCGAGGGGAGGATCGCCCGGGTCGAGGAGCTGACCCGGATACCGGCCGATGTGCAGGACTCCCTCATCACGATCCTTTCCGAGAAGACACTGCCGATACCGGAGTTGGGGTCGGAGACCCAGGCCGTCAGGGGCTTCAACCTGATCGCGACCGCCAACGACCGCGACCGTGGCGTCAACGAGCTGTCCAGCGCGCTGCGCCGCCGGTTCAACACCGTCGTGCTGCCGCTGCCCGCCTCGGCGGAGGACGAGATCGACATCGTCACCCGCCGGGTCGACCAGCTCGGCCGCGGACTCGACCTCCCGGCCGTCCCCGAGGGCGCCGACGAGATCCGCCGGGTCGTCACCGTCTTCCGGGAGCTGCGCGCCGGTGTGACCGCCGACGGCCGGACGAAGGTGAAGTCCCCGTCCGGCACGCTGTCGACGGCCGAGGCCATCTCGGTGGTGACCAACGGCCTGGCGCTCGCGGCGCACTTCGGCGACGGGGTGCTGCGGGCGGGCGATGTCGCGGCAGGCATCCTCGGCGCGGTCGTCCGCGATCCGGCCGCCGACCGGGTGATCTGGCAGGAGTACCTGGAGACGGTCGTGCGCGAGCGCGAGGGCTGGAAGGACTTCTACCGCGCCTGCCGGGAGGCGAGCGCATGAGTGCGCCGGACGTCATGACATCCGGCGCACCACTTGCGGTGCCGCCCGCCGCCGGGCCGTCCGGGGTCGCCCTGCTCGGGGTGCGGCACCACGGACCGGGCTCCGCGCGGGCGGTGCGCGCCGCGCTCGACGCGTACCGGCCGGGGACGGTGCTGATCGAGGGGCCGCCGGAGGCCGATCCGCTCGTCGGGCTCGCCGCCGAGGACGGCATGCGGCCGCCCGTCGCGCTGCTCGCGCACGTCCTGGACGACCCGGCGCGGGCCGCGTTCTGGCCCTTCGCGGAGTTCTCGCCGGAATGGGTGGCGATCCGGTGGGCCGCCGGGCACGGCGTACCGGTCACCTTCATCGACCTGCCCGCCGCACATTCCCTCGCCCTGCGCACGACACCGGACGAGCAGGACGAACCCCCCGGCGAGGGATCCCCGGACGACGGATCCCCGGATGACGGATCCTCGGACGGCGACGAGGCGGTCCAGGCGCTGCGTATCGACCCGCTGGCCGTGCTCGCGGAAACCGCCGGGTACGACGACCCGGAGCGCTGGTGGGAGGACGCGGTCGAACACCGGAGCAGCAGCGGTGCCGACCCACTGGCACCGTTCGCCGCGCTCGCCGAGGCGATGGGCGCGCTGCGCGAGCTGTACGGCGACGGCGGCCATGCGGACGACCCGGCGCGCGAGGCCCATATGCGGCTGCGGATCCGGGACGCCCGGCGGACGCACGACCGTGTCGCCGTGGTCTGCGGAGCCTGGCACGTCCCGGCGCTCGCCCGGCCGGTGACCGCCACCGCGGACCGCCAGCTGCTCAGGGGGCTGCCCAAGGTGAAGGTCGAGATGACGTGGGTGCCGTGGACGCACCGACGGCTGTCGCGGCACAGCGGATACGGCGCGGGGATCGACTCGCCCGGCTGGTACGGGCATCTGTTCGGGGCACGGGACCGGCCTGTCACCCGGTGGATGACCAAGGTCGCGGGGCTGCTCCGTGCCGAGGACCTGCCGGTCTCCTCCGCGCATGTCATCGAGGCGGTGCGGCTCGCCGACACCCTCGCGGCCATGCGGGGCCGCCCGCTCGCCGGCCTGAGCGAGACGACGGACGCGATACGGGCGGTGATGTGCGACGGCTCGGACGTACCGCTCGCCCTCATCAGGGACCGCCTCGTCGTGGGGGACGTCCTCGGCGAAGTGCCGGACAGCGCGCCCGCCGTGCCGCTGGCCAGGGATCTGACCCGGGAGCAGCGCAGGCTCCGGCTCAAGCCCGAGGCGCTGGAACGCGAGCTGGAACTGGACCTGCGCAAGGAGACCGACGCGGGCCGCAGCCGGCTGCTGCACCGGCTGCGGCTGCTGGGCATCGACTGGGGGGAGCAGGTCCGTTCGCGCGCCGGGACCGGGACGTTCCGGGAGAGCTGGCGGCTGCGCTGGGAGCCGGAACTGGCGATCCGGGTCGCCGAGGCCGGGGTCTGGGGCACGACGCTGCTCTCCGCGGCGACGGCGAAGGCCGAGGAAGGGGCGGTGCACGCCGCCGCACTCGCCGACGTGACCGCGCTCGCCGAACGCTGCCTGGTCGCGGGGCTACCGGACGCGCTGCCGGTCGTGATGCGGGTGCTGGCCGACCGCGCCGCCCTGGAGACCGACGTCGGCCATCTCGCCCAGGCGCTGCCCGCCCTCGTACGGTCCGCCCGCTACGGCGATGTGCGCGGTACGGACTCCGCGGCGCTCCACAAGGTCGCCGAGGGGCTGGCGGAACGGGTCTGCATCGGGCTGCCGCCCGCCTGCGTCGGGCTGGACGCGGACGGCGCCGCCGAGATGCGCGGCCACGCCGAGGCGGCGCACCGGGCGATCGGCCTCTTGCAGGCCGACGGCCTCCTCGACCGGTGGGCGGTGATGCTGCGGGGCATCGCCGAGCGCGACGGGGCGATACCGGGGCTGCTGCGTGGCAGCGCCACCCGGCTGTTGACGGACGACGGACGGCTCGACGAGGAGGCCGCCGCCCGGCTGATGGCGCTCGCCCTGTCACCGGGGACGCCGTCGGCCGAGGCCGCGGCGTGGCTGGAGGGCTTCCTCGCGGGCGGCGGCATGCTCCTCATCCACGACGAGCGGCTGCTCGCGCTGGTCGACAGCTGGCTCGCCGCGGTACCGACCGCCGCGTTCAACGACGTACTGCCGCTGCTGCGGCGCACGTTCGGCGAGTTCGAGTCCGGCGTCCGCCGCACCGTCGGCGAGCTGGTCAGACGCGGCGGCTCCGCGGGCCGGTCCGCGGCCGCCGCGGGGGAGGCGGTGCCGGGCTTCGGCGCCGGGTTCGACGAGGAGCGGGTCGCGGCGGCACTGCCGGTGCTGCGGCTGCTGCTGGGGCACACGGACGAAGGGCTCGCAGACGATGCCGGGCGGTCCGACCGGTCCGGCACGACGGGGTCCGGCACGACGGGATCCGACACGACGGGATCCGGCACGACGGGGTCCGGCACGACGGGGGAGAACGGATGACCGACGACACGACGACCGGTGGGACGACGGCCGCCGATGAACGGCTGCGCCGCTGGCGGCTGGTGCTCGGTGGAGGGGCCGCCGACGGGACCGGCCGCGACCTCACCGGACGGGACGCGGCGATGGACCGCACTCTCGGCGCGCTCTACGGCGGGGACAGCGGCGGCGCGGACGGCAAGGCCGGCCGGACGGCCGGTCTCGGCGGCTCCGCGCCGCAGGTCGCCCGGTGGCTCGGCGACATCCGTACGTACTTCCCGTCCTCCGTCGTCCAGGTGATGCAGCGGGACGCGATCGACCGGCTCGGGCTGGCGGCGCTGCTTCTGGAGCCGGAGATGCTGGAGGCCGTCGAGGCGGACGTGCATCTCGTCGGCACGCTGCTGTCGCTGAACAAGGCGATGCCGGAGACGACGAAGGAGACGGCGCGGGCCGTGGTCCGCAAGGTCGTCGAGGACCTGGAGAAGAAGCTCGCCACCCGCACCCGCGCGACCCTGACCGGCGCCCTCGACCGGTCCGCGCGGATCAGCCGCCCCCGGCACCGTGACATCGACTGGGACCGCACCATCCGCGCCAACCTCAAGCACTACCTCCCCGAGCACGGCACGATCGTGCCCGAGCGGCTGATCGGGTACGGCAGGGCGTCGCAGGCGGTGAAGAAGGATGCGGTGCTCTGCATCGACCAGTCCGGTTCGATGGCCGCCTCCGTCGTCTACGCCTCCGTGTTCGGGGCCGTGCTGGCCTCGATGCGGAGCATCGACACCAAGCTGGTCGTCTTCGACACCGCGGTGGTCGACCTGACGGACCAGTTGGACGATCCGGTGGATGTGCTCTTCGGCACACAACTCGGTGGCGGCACCGACATCAACCGCGCTCTGGCGTACTGCCAGTCCCTGATCACCCGGCCGGCGGACACGGTGGTCGTCCTCATCAGCGATCTCTACGAGGGCGGGATCCGGGACGAGATGCTCAAACGGGTGGCAGCCATGAAGGGCGCGGGAGTGCAGTTCGTGGCCCTGCTGGCGCTGTCGGACGAGGGCGCGCCGTCCTACGACCGCGAGCACGCGGCCGCGCTGGCCGCGCTCGGAGCCCCCGCTTTCGCCTGCACACCGGACCTGTTTCCCGAGGTGATGGCGGCCGCGATAGAGAAACGGGCGCTGCCCGTACCAGAAGCCTGACGCGAGCCTGACAACGCGCTCTGTGACCGTTCTCACCGCTCACATGTGACCTGCGATTTAGGGACCTACGTCCCACGGGGATAACCTGCGAGACGGACATGCCGCGTACTTCGGTGACCGTGTGCGCCCTCCTTGTGACCGCGTAGTCACGCTTCCCGTATCGGCACGTTCGCGTAGAAAACAAACCGCGATCACCAAGGACGGACGCGCGTGGACCTGTTCGAGTACCAGGCGAGGGATCTCTTCGCCAAGCACGGTGTACCGGTGCTGGCCGGTGAAGTCATCGAGACGCCCGAGGCGGCTCGTGAGGTGACCGAACGTCTGGGTGGCCGTGCGGTCGTCAAGGCGCAGGTCAAGGTCGGTGGCCGAGGCAAGGCCGGCGGCGTGAAGCTCGCCTCCGACCCCGCAGACGCGGTCGCGAAGGCCGACGCCATCCTCGGCATGGACATCAAGGGCCACACGGTCCACAAGGTGATGCTTGCCGAGACCGCGGACATCGCGGAGGAGTACTACGTCTCCTTCCTGCTGGACCGCACCAACCGCACCTTCCTCGCCATGGCGTCCGTAGAGGGCGGCGTGGAGATCGAGATCGTTGCGGAGGAGAACCCGGACGCGCTGGCCAAGATTCCGGTCGACGCCAACGAGGGCTGCACCCCGGAGAAGGCCGCCGAGATCGTCGCCGCGGCCAAGTTCCCGGCCGAGATCGCCGACCAGGTGGCCGACGTTCTGCAGAAGCTGTGGACCGTCTTCATCAAGGAGGACGCCCTCCTCGTCGAGGTCAACCCGCTGATCAAGTCCGGTGACGGCAAGATCATCGCGCTCGACGGCAAGGTCTCGCTCGACGAGAACGCCGAGTTCCGCCAGCCGGACCACGCGGCCCTTGAGGACAAGGACGCCGCCAACCCGCTGGAGGCCGCGGCCAAGGCCAAGAACCTCAACTACGTCAAGCTCGACGGTGAGGTCGGCATCATCGGCAACGGCGCGGGTCTCGTCATGAGCACCCTCGACGTCGTCGCGTACGCCGGTGAGAAGCACGGCGGCGTCAAGCCCGCCAACTTCCTCGACATCGGTGGCGGCGCCTCCGCCGAGGTCATGGCGAACGGCCTGGAGATCATCCTCGGCGACCCGGACGTCAAGTCCGTCTTCGTCAACGTCTTCGGTGGCATCACCGCGTGCGACGAGGTCGCCAACGGCATCGTCCAGGCCCTGGAGCTGCTCAAGTCCAAGGGTGAGGTCGTCAGCAAGCCGCTGGTCGTCCGCCTGGACGGCAACAACGCGGAGCTGGGTCGCAAGATCCTGACCGACGCCAACCACCCGCTCGTGCAGCGTGTGGACACCATGGACGGCGCGGCCGACAAGGCCGCCGAGCTCGCGGCTGCGAAGTAAGGGACAAGGTCACCACACCATGGCTATTTTCCTGACCAAGGAAAGCAAGGTCATCGTCCAGGGGATGACCGGCGCCACGGGCATGAAGCACACCAAGCTCATGCTTGCGGACGGCACCAACATCGTTGGCGGCGTCAACCCGCGCAAGGCCGGCACGAACGTCGAGTTCGACGGCACCGAGGTGCCCGTGTTCGGTTCCGTCGCCGAGGCGATCGAGAAGACCGGTGCCGATGTCACCGTCATCTTCGTGCCGCCGAAGTTCGCGAAGGACGCCGTCGTCGAGGCGATCGACGCCGAGATCCCGCTGGCCGTCGTGATCACCGAGGGCATCACGGTGCACGACTCCGCCTCGTTCTGGGCGCACGCCGGCGCCAAGGGCAACAAGACCCGCATCATCGGCCCGAACTGCCCCGGTCTCATCACCCCGGGTCAGTCCAACGCCGGCATCATCCCGGGCGACATCACGAAGCCGGGCCGTATCGGCCTGGTCTCGAAGTCCGGCACGCTCACGTACCAGATGATGTACGAGCTCCGTGACCTCGGCTTCTCGTCCGCCGTCGGCATCGGTGGCGACCCGATCATCGGCACCACCCACATCGACGCGCTGGCCGCGTTCGAGGCGGACGCCGACACCGACCTGATCGTCATGATCGGTGAGATCGGTGGCGACGCCGAGGAGCGGGCCGCGGACTACATCAAGGCCCACGTGACGAAGCCGGTCGTCGGCTATGTCGCGGGCTTCACCGCCCCCGAGGGCAAGACCATGGGCCACGCGGGCGCCATCGTCTCCGGTTCGTCGGGCACCGCCCAGGCGAAGAAGGAGGCCCTCGAGGCCGCCGGCGTCCAGGTCGGCAAGACCCCGTCGGAGACGGCTCGCCTGGCGCGCGCCATCCTCGCGGGCTGACGTTCGTCTGCTGACGGCTGAGAGGCCGTCACGCGTGACGACGCGGGCCCGTCCCCTTCGGGGGGCGGGCCCGCGTTTGCTTTGTGCGGCCGGTGCCGCCGCCGGTGCGACCCTGTGCGGCCCTGGGCGGCTCAGCGCTCAGGGGGCAAACGGGGGGCTTGTGCGGGAGATTCGGCCGGTTTGTTGGGCTTGGTGGGCTTGACGGGTTTGCTGGGTGCGGTCGTCTGCTGGGTGGGCTTGGCGGGGCCCGGTCGGCCGATGCGGCCCGCCTCCGGTACGCCCTGCCCCGGAGTGGCGGAGGGCGGTGCGGTCACCGGCGTCGGCTGGGTACGGTGCGGCAGTTCGCCGACGCGGTCGTACGTCACCACCAGCGCGGCGCCCGTCGCCCCGGCGATCAGCGCGGTCAGTGCCACCGCGGACAGCGTCCTGCGGCGCACGCCCCGCTCGCTCGCAACGCGTACCCGGGCCGCCGGGACCTCTTGGGTGCCAGCCGTTCCCGTACCCGTCTTCGGGTCTGGTTCCGCGTCCTGCTCCGGCTCCGTGAGGATGGCCTTCAGCCGTGCCGGTGCCTGGTCGCCCAGCTCCGGGACGGCCGCGCTCAGCGCCGCCCGCGCCTGAGTGATCCGGCTCGCCGTCGCGACCGTGCTCGCCTCGCTCTCGGCCGCGGCCACGGGCAGATCGAGCCCCAGCCCGTCGTAGAGCACGAGTGCCTGCCGCTGCGAAGGCGACAGCCGCAGCACCGCCGCCCGCACCGCGCCGTCCCGTTCGGAGCCGCGCAGCGTCCGCGCGGCGGCCCGTGGATGCGTACGGTGCCCCGGCACCCACTGCTGCCACGGCGCGAGCGCGTACTCGTACGCCGCCGCGCGCACCCAGCCGACCGGATCCGGATCCGCCGCGACCTCCGGCCACCGCTGCCACGCGAGATCGAACGCGCGGCGCACGGCATGCCGCGCGAAGCCCGGATTCCCGGTGATCAGGTCCACCTGCCGCACGAGGCCGCTCACGCTGTGCGTGTACAGACTGTCGAAGGCGGCCTCGGGATACAGGGCTGGTGAGGTCGGTGCGGTCGGTGCCGGTGGGATCGGTGTGGTCGGTGCCCGCGGAGCGGTAGGTACGGGTGGCGGGGGTGGTGATGGCTTGGGCTTCGGCGTCCGCGGTGGTGCCGGCGGTGGCGGAGGCGTCGGGTCGGCGGCCACAGGGATCGCCGGTGGGCGCGCCTTCGCACGCCGCTGGGGGGTGTTGGCCGGCTTGGGAGCGCGCTTGACGGCGACTTCCGGGCGCTCGGGGAGGGGCGCGATGGGCGCCGGCTCGGCAGGGGAAACGGCGGGCCGGGCCGCGCGGGTGACGAGGTGTGAAGACTCGGGAGCATTCGTCCTGGGTGCGGAGGGGGGTGGAGACGGGGACGGGGAGGCGGGCTGGGACGGGGACTGTCGGGACTGGGACTCGGGCTGGGGATCCGGCTTGGGCTGGGGCTTGGGCTGGGGTTTTGGTTGGGGCTTGGGCGCCGGTGAGCCGGCGCGTGTGCGGGTCCTGGCGCGCTGGGGACGTTCTTCGGCCGAGGTCTTCACCGTCTTCGCGGCCTTCTTGGCGGTAGAGGCCTGCTTCGCCGCCTTCCGCGCCGTCACGTGCCCGACCTCACACAGCCGCTCCGACCGCCTTCGAATCCCCGTACGCACGATTGTGTGAAAAGACGCATAAAGTCATATTGCGCGACACGGCGGGCGTTCGCCCGCTACCGCCTCAAATCGGCGTGTTCTTGGCACCATGGGTCGACGTGACCCACATGACGGACCACCTTCCCGGCCTGCCCGAGCGTGCCGCGAACTCCCGCCGCGCATCCGCGGCGGCCGCCGCGTTCGGTGGCGGGGTGGTCGCGGCCGGTCTCGGGCTCGGGGCCCTCGCCGTCACTGTTCTCTTCCTGTGGATCAGCGCACCGTTCCCGGACAGCGGACTCGACGGCGCTCTGCGTATCGCCGCGGATCTGTGGCTGCTGGCCCACGGCGCGAGCCTGTCGCGGACCGACACGCTGTCCGGGCTGCCCGCCCCGATCGGCGTCACGCCCCTGCTGCTCACCGTGCTGCCCGGGTGGCTGCTGTACCGGGCCGCGGCGCATGCGGCTGCTCCTCCCGAGGGGTCGGGGGAGGGTGACGTCGGTGACGGTTCCGGTGCGCGGACGGAGCCTCGGGTCGCGGCTGCCGCCGCGGGCTGGCTCGTCGCCGGATATCTGCTGGTCGGCGTCGCCGCCGTGCTCTACACGTCCTACGGGCAGGTGCGCAGCGTTCCGCTCAGCGCGCTGCTCCATCTGCCGGTCGTGGCCGCGTTGGCGGCCGGGGCCGGCGCGTGGTCCGGGTGCGGGCGACCTGCGGTCGCGCTTCCCCGGGCGGTACGCCGTTGGCTCGACGAACTCTCGCTGCCGCGGTGGCTGACCCTTCCGGAAGGCGGCCTGCCGGCCGCCCTCCGCGCCGCCGCGGCTTCCACCGCCGTGCTCGTCGGGGGTGGCGCGGTGCTCGGCGGGGCCTCGCTCGTCTGGCATGAACGATTGGTCGGACATTCGTTCGCGCAGCTCAGCGCTCCGCTCTCGGGGCGGTGTGCGGTGCTGCTGGTCGCTCTGGCGCTGGTGCCGAACATGGCTGTGTGGGGTGCGTCGTATGCGCTGGGGCCGGGGTTCGCCGTGGGCGCCGGGAGTGTGGTGGCTCCAGCCGGATTGGGCGCGTCCGGGTTCGGCGCGCTCGGGCCGGGGCCCGGATCCGGGCCTGACGTTCTGCCGAACTTTCCGCTGCTGGCGGCGCTTCCGGCGCCCGGCGCGACGCCGCTGAGCTGGGCGGTGTTCGGTCTTCCTGTGCTGGCCGGGGTCTGTGCGGCCTGGCTCGTCGGCGGCGCCGCCGCGGCGGGCTCCTGGCGCCCCGCCCGCACCGCGCTGGTCGCCGCCCTCGCCGCGCTCGGCTGCGGCGCGGCCACCGCGTTGCTCGCCGGCTGGTCGGCGGGCCCGATGGGCTCGGCCGTCCTTGCGGACTTCGGGCCGCGGTGGTGGGCGGCGGGGGGTGCGGCGCTCGGGTGGACGCTGGTGGTGGGGGCGGCGGGGGCGGTGGGGGTGCGGTGGTGGCATGTGCGGGATCCGGCGGAGCCGGTGTCTTGGGGGGAGCGGTGGGGGAGCGTGCGGGGGGTTTTCCGGTGGCGGTGGTCGTGGTCGCGGTCTGAGCCGGAGGTTGCGGCCGAGGTGGCGGAGGTTCCGCCTATGCCGCTGGTACCGCCGGCGGAGTAGCTGGGTCGGTGCCCGGGCCCTGCGGGGCGGCGGTTCGAAATCGACTGTTCAGGGCCTGGCGGCCCACAAATAGCTCGGCAGCATTTCGAAGTACCCCTCCCCCAACCTCCGGCCGGGGGTGCCCCCAACGGCCCCGGTCCCCTCGCGTAACAGCCCCGGGGCGGGCGGGAAGTCCGCTTCGACCGCGGGCCCGCAGCAGTCCGGCCCCGCCGGTAGGCGAAGGGGTGGGTGGGAAAAGCCCGCCGCAGGCGCAACGGTGCTGCGGGTGCCCGAGGGCCCGCGCCTCCGCCGGTAGGCGAAGGGGTGGGTGGGGCAAAGCCCGCCGCGGGCGCAACGGCGGGGCGGGTGTCGACGTGCCCCAATCCCCGCCGGCACGCGTTTCTCGGGGCGCAGGGCCCGCACCCCCGCCGGTAGGCGAAAGGGCGGGTGGGTGGGGAAGAGCCCGCCGCAGGCGCAACGGTGCTGTGGGGGTCCGCGGCCCGCACCCCCGCCGGTAGGCGAAAAGCCCGCCGCAGGCGTGACGGGGCGGGGGGGTTCACGGGCCCGCGCCCCCGCCGGCAGGCATTCCGCCCGTCCGGAGGACTACCCGTCGTTGCCCAGGAAGGAGCGGACCGGCTTCGGGAGGAGGTCCTTGCAGGATTCGCTCGACGGGGTGGTGAGGGCGTCGCGTTTGCAGGTGTAGTAGTCGTTGTAGACGAACTGGAGGGTGAAGCTCGCGGCGACGATCGCCAGGGCGACCGCGCTCGTGATGATGCCGCTCCAGGCCGCCGCCGCGAAGGACCGCTGGGAGGCGGGGTTCGCGGAGGGGTTGGGGCGGGGGGTGTCGGCGCCGGATGCGGCGAGGGCCGCGGCCGCTTCGGCGCGGGCGGCGGCGCGGGTCTCGGGCTTCATGCGCAGGGCGCTGATGCCCCAGTAGAGGGCGAGGGCGCCGAGCAGGAGGCCGAGCTCGGTCCAGTGGAGGATCGCGAAGATCAGCGCCCAGCCGCCGCAGACCAGCGCGTAGCGGGAGCGGCGCTGGGCGGGGTCGGTGGGGTCGAAGCGTGAGCCGTTGGGCTGCGGCGGGGTTTCGGGGCCGCTGGGGCGATGGCCGAAGCCGTCCTGGCGGCCGGGCTGCTGGTTGCTCCACTGGCCGCCCCAGCCGGGCGGCGGCGGAGGCGGCGGGGTGCTGTCGCCGTCCTCGGGCGTGCCTTCGGGGCGCCGGGGCTGCCAGGGCTGTTCGGGGGCGCCTTCGGGCGGCGGGGCGAACGGGTTGTCCTGCTGATCGCCCTCGGGCGCACGCAGCGCGATAGTGATCTGTCGGCTGCTCATGATTGGTAGCGCCATCCCCTTGCCGTCGACTCCTCATGTCGTATGCGTCACGCGCAGGGCGCGCGATTGCTGTTCCTCCGGAAGACGCTACCGTCCGCGCGCTCCCCCGTCCCGTGGGGGGACCTTCGCGTGCCGGTATCGTTGCTGACGGTCGACGGCCTCGTAGGGTTCCCCGAATCGTGGGATCCGTCGGCTCATACGATCCTCCAAATCCGCACGGTCTCGAGAGAGAGCCCCGCCAGTGGCTGCGCAAACCCCGGCTCGTCTAGTCGTCCTCGTCTCCGGTTCGGGGACGAATCTGCAGGCGCTGCTCGATGTCATCGAGAGCGATCCCGCGTACGGCGCGCGGATCGTGGCGGTCGGTGCCGACCGGGACGGCATCGCCGGCCTGGAGCGGGCGGAGCGAGCCGGGCTGCCGGTTTTCGTGGTGAAGGTGAAGGACTACGCCGACCGGGCGGGATGGGACCTGGCGCTCGCGGAGGCGACGGCGGAACACCGGCCGGACCTGGTGGTCTCGGCCGGCTTCATGAAGATCGTGGGGAAGGAGTTCCTCGCGCGGTTCGGGGGACGGTTCGTCAATACGCATCCCGCGCTGCTGCCGAGCTTCCCGGGCGCCCACGGCGTCAGGGACGCGCTCGCGTACGGCGCGAAGGTGACGGGCTGCACCGTGCACTTCGTCGACGACGGCGTCGATACCGGCCCGATCATCGCCCAGGGGGTGGTGGCCATCGAGCCGGATGACACGGAGGAAGCGCTCCATGAGCGCATCAAGGAAGTCGAGCGAGGGCTGCTCGTCGACGTCGTGGGGCGGCTGGCTCGCGACGGGTATCGCATTGAGGGACGAAAGGTATTGATTCCGGCATGAGCGCCGAAGGTACGAAGCGGCCGATCCGCCGCGCGCTGGTGAGTGTGTACGACAAGACCGGGCTGGAGGAGCTGGCGCGCGGACTGCACGAGGCGGGCGTCGAACTGGTGTCGACCGGGTCGACCGCCGCGCGCATCGCCGCCGCCGGGGTGCCCGTCACGCCGGTCCAGGACGTCACCGGCTTCCCGGAGTGCCTGGACGGCCGGGTCAAGACCCTGCACCCCAAGCTGCACGCCGGGATCCTCGCGGACCTGCGTCTTGACGACCACCAGCGGCAGCTGGCCGAGCTCGGCATCGAGCCGTTCGAGCTGGTGGTCGTGAATCTGTACCCGTTCAAGGAGACGGTCGCCTCGGGCGCGTCGCCCGACGAGTGTGTCGAGCAGATCGACATCGGCGGTCCTTCGATGGTGCGCGCCGCCGCCAAGAACCACCCCTCGGTCGCGGTCGTCACCAGCCCCGGGCACTACGCGGACGTCATCGCGGCCGTCAAGGACGGCGGGTTCGACCTGACGCAGCGCAAGCGGCTCGCCGCCGAGGCGTTCCAGCACACCGCCTCGTACGACCTGGCGGTGGCGATCTGGTTCGCCGAGGGGTACGCGGCCGACGAGAGCCCGTTCCCGGACTTCACCGGCGTCGCCCTCACCCGGCAGCACGTGCTGCGCTACGGCGAGAACCCGCACCAGCCCGCCGCGCTCTACAGCGACGGCAGCGGCAAGGGCCTCGCGGGCGCCGAGCAGTTGCACGGCAAGGAGATGTCGTACAACAACTACACGGACACCGAGGCCGCGCGCCGGGCCGCGTACGACCACACGGAGCCGTGCGTCGCGATCATCAAGCACGCCAACCCGTGCGGGATCGCGGTCGGCGCGGATGTCGCGGAGGCGCACCGCAAGGCGCACGCCTGCGACCCGCTGTCGGCGTTCGGCGGGGTCATCGCGGTCAACCGCCCGGTGAGCGTGGAGCTCGCCGAGCAGGTCGCGGAGATCTTCACCGAGGTCATCGTCGCGCCGGCGTACGAGGACGGCGCCGTCGAGGTGCTGGCCCGCAAGAAGAACATCCGGGTGCTGCGCTGCGCGGACGCGCCGATCGGCTCGGGCGAGTACCGGCCGATCGAGGGCGGGGCGCTGGTCCAGGTCAAGGACCTGCTGCAGGCCGAGGGCGACGACCCGGCGAACTGGACGCTGGCGACCGGTGAGGCGCTGGACGCCGCCGAGCTGGCGGACCTGGCCTTCGCCTGGCGCGCCTGCCGCGCCGTGAAGTCCAACGCGATCCTGCTCGCCAAGGGCGGCGCCAGCGTCGGCGTCGGCATGGGGCAGGTCAACCGGGTGGACTCGGCGAAGCTCGCGGTGGAGCGGGCGGGCGAGGAGCGGGCGCGGGGTTCCTACGCGGCCTCCGACGCCTTCTTCCCGTTCCCCGACGGGCTGGAGATCCTGCTGGCGGCGGGCGTCAAGGCCGTGGTCCAGCCGGGCGGTTCGGTCCGTGACGAGCTGGTCGTCGAGGCGGCGGAGAAGGCCGGCGTGACGATGTACCTCACCGGGACCCGGCACTTCTTCCACTGACGCAGACGCAGAGCCGAACGCGGCCCGCACCCCCGAGGGGGTGCGGGCCGTCGCCGGTCTACGGGCGCTTCACCACGACGGTGTGCATGATCTTGTCGGCGAAGGTCTGGTTCTTCTCGTCCCACAGCGGCCACAGGTAGCCGATGTAGCAGGCCATCCCGTCGAGGGCGTGGCACAGCCGGCGGACGAACGCCATCCCGAAGCCCAGCACCTGGCCGTCGGCCTCGCGCAGCAGGTGGATCCCGGCGATCTTCTTGCCCGGGGTCTGGCCGGTGGAGCCTTCCCGGTAGCAGAGCCACAGGGTGCCGGCGAGGCTCAGCATGCCGCCGATGGCGATCATCGCGAGGGCGCCGCCCGGCATCGAGGGGGTGGGGCAGGTGCTGGTGCCGCTGGTGTTGCACCGGTCGGCCGCGTCGAAGAGCACCTTGGCGAGCTGGACGTAGCCGACGATGATCAGGATGAACGGCACCAGGCTGACGATCAGGAAGTCCAGCAGCGTGGCGCCGGCGCGCGCGCCCCAGCTCGCCAGCGGGGGCATCCCCGGCGGCAGGCCGCCCTGCGGGTACCCGTACGGGCCCTGGTTCTGCTGCGGGAACTGCGGCTGCTGCTGCGGGTAGCCGTACCCCTGCGGGGACTGGGGCGGCTGCTGCGGCTGGTCGTAAGGGTTGTTGGGGCCGGGCGGATAGCTCACGTGCGGTTTCCTCCGAGCGGGGACGTGGAGCGTGGGGACGCAGGGGCACATCGTCGTGGCCACGGTGGTGGCAGCGCAAGGCGCGCGGTGGCGGCGGATCGGCCACGGAGTCAAGGGCGCGTCAGGGCGCGGCCGAGTGCGGGCATCGGGTAACGATCCGAGGCCCGGATTCGTCGGCGGGACCCCCCATCCGGAAAGATGGGGTCATGACCGCCCAGATTCTCGATGGCAAGGCCACCGCAGCCGCGATCAAGTCCGATCTCACGTCCCGCGTGGCGTCGCTCAAGGCCCGGGGCATCGTGCCCGGTCTTGGCACCCTGCTGGTCGGTGAGGACCCGGGCAGCAAATGGTATGTCGCGGGCAAGCACCGCGACTGCGCGCAGGTCGGCATCGGCTCGATCCAGCGCGAACTGCCCGACACCGCCACCCAGGAGGAGATCGAGGCGGTCGTCCGGGAGCTGAACGCGAACCCGGAGTGCACCGGCTACATCGTCCAGCTCCCGCTGCCCAAGGGCATCGACACCAACCGGGTCCTGGAGCTGATGGACCCGGAGAAGGACGCCGACGGCCTGCACCCGATGAGCCTCGGCCGCCTCGTGCTCAACGAGACCGGTCCGCTGCCGTGCACCCCGAACGGCATCGTCCAGCTGCTGCGCCACCACAAGGTGGAGATCAACGGCGCGCATGTGGTCGTCGTCGGCCGCGGTATCACCGTGGGCCGCTCGATCGGGCTGCTGCTGACCCGCCGCAGCGAGAACGCCACCGTGACGCTGTGCCACACCGGCACCCGTGACCTGAGCGGGCTGCTGCGCCAGGCGGACATCATCGTGGCGGCGGCGGGGGTCGGGCACCTGGTCAAGCCGGAGGACGTCAAGCCCGGCGCGGCCGTGCTGGACGTCGGTGTCAGCCGCGACGGCGAAGGCAAGATCGTCGGCGATGTGGACCCGGGGGTGGCCGAGGTCGCCGCCTGGATCTCCCCGAACCCCGGCGGCGTCGGCCCGATGACCCGCGCGCTGCTGCTGGCCAATGTCGTCGAGGCTGCCGAGCGCGCGGCTGCGGGCCATGGCGGCTGAGCCGGAGCCCGGAGAGGTGGCGGCGGGCGAGGCGGCCGCTCCCCGGCCGCACCGGTACGCGCTGTGGACGCGGACCACCGCCCGCCCCGAGGGCGGCGGCCGGGCGGCCGGCCGGGACGCCTCCGCGCCGGCCCGGCAGTGGCCCATCCTGGTGGTGCTCGGCGGGGTCGCGCTCGGCCTGGTGCTGACCGCGGCCGACCACTTCCGGGCGGGAACGGTGATCGTCGGGGCGGCGCTGCTGGTGGGCGGTGCGATGCGGTTCACGCTGCCGTCGGTCGGCATGCTGGCCGTGCGCAGCCGGTTCACCGACGTCATCACGTACCTGGTGCTCGGTACCGCCATCGTGCTGCTGGCGCTGATGGTGCAGCCGGATCCGATCCTGGACGTGCCGTTCCTCGAGGACATCATCCGCTTCTCGGTGCGCTGATCCCGCCGCCGGCCCGGAAATCGCGAAGCGGTGACCGGGGCCACACCGGGGCGGGTCAACTGTTCCGCCGTGGCGCGATAGCCTGACGGCGGGTCTCTTGATGCCGAGAGACCCACGTTCCGGGGCTAGGGACGCTGCCGGGGCGGCCAGATTTCCCGCAGGAAAAGGCCAGGAGAAGGCAATGACTCGCACCCCCGTCAACGTCACCGTCACCGGAGCGGCGGGCCAGATCGGCTACGCGCTGCTCTTCCGCATCGCGTCGGGCCATCTGCTCGGCTCGGACGTGCCGGTGAACCTCCGCCTCCTGGAGATCCCGCAGGGTCTCAAGGCCGCTGAGGGCACCGCCATGGAGCTCGACGACTGCGCGTTCCCGCTGCTGCGCGGCATCGAGATCACCGACGACCCGAACGTCGCCTTCGCCGGTGCGAACGTCGCCCTGCTCGTCGGCGCCCGCCCGCGGACCGCCGGCATGGAGCGCGGTGACCTGCTCTCCGCCAACGGCGGCATCTTCAAGCCGCAGGGCAAGGCGATCAACGACAACGCCGCGGACGACATCAAGGTCCTCGTCGTCGGCAACCCGGCGAACACCAACGCGCTCATCGCGCAGGCCGCGGCCCCGGACGTACCGGCCGAGCGCTTCACCGCGATGACCCGCCTGGACCACAACCGGGCGCTCTCGCAGCTGGCGAAGAAGACCGGCACCACGGTCTCCGACATCAAGCGCCTGACGATCTGGGGCAACCACTCGGCGACCCAGTACCCGGACATCTTCCACGCCGAGGTCGTCGGCAAGAACGCCGCCGAGGTCGTCAACGACGAGCAGTGGCTGGCCGACACCTTCATCCCGACCGTCGCCAAGCGCGGCGCCGCGATCATCGAGGCCCGTGGCGCCTCCTCGGCCGCCTCGGCCGCGAACGCCGCGATCGACCACGTGCACACCTGGGTCAACGGCACCGCGGCCGGCGACTGGACCTCGATGGGCATCGTCTCCGACGGTTCCTACGGCGTTCCGGCCGGTCTGATCTCGTCCTTCCCGGTCACCACCAAGGACGGCGCCTTCGAGATCGTCCAGGGCCTGGACATCAACGAGTTCTCCCGCGCCCGCATCGACGCTTCGGTGAAGGAGCTCGAGGAGGAGCGCGACGCGGTCCGCGCCCTCGGCCTCATCTGAGCCCCGCGCACAGCGCACGACGGCCCGCCGCCGGTCCCCGAGAGGGGCCGGCGGCGGGCCGTTGCCGTGTACAGGAATATGACGCCGGAACCATCCGGGCAGCGGGCGTGTCCTTTATCCTGAGAACTCCGGATTACGTTCAACTCGCGTTGATCGGACGTGAGTTCGACGATCGGGGGGCGAATGTCCGGTCCCGTGCGCCGTGGCTCCCGCACGGAGGCCACCCGCCTGCTGTGCGCGGGTGTGTACCCCGACATCGACTTCCGCGGCCAGGTCATCGAGCAGCTGGTCTTCGCGTCCCCCGAACTGATGACGGCCGTCAGACTCCTGCGCGCGCAACTGCCGCTGCCGGCACGGTCGGAGGACGATGGTCTCGACGAGGTCGAGGGGGAGCTCGCGGACGTCGCGGGCGAGATCGACCGGACCGGGCGGGCCGAGCGCGGCCGGCTGGAGCGGCTGCGGTCGCTGCTGATCAGCGGCAGCACCGCGGCCGGCGGACTGGCGTCGGCCTTCGCCGTCGTCCAGGCCATCGCCCAGCCGCTCGGATGAGGAGGGGGCCGACATGAGCCATTGGGACGCGGACCGGCAGCAGTGGGTGCGGGGCCCACAGACCGGACAGGCACCGGAGGAGCCGTACGAGCCCCCGGTGTACCCGCCGGAGGAGCCCTACGAGCCTCCGGTGTACCCGCCACCGCCGGCCTACCGGCCGACGATGCACGGCATGACGCACGACGCGACACGGTACGAACCGGTCCTGGGGCCCGCGTTCGGCCCGCCGCCCGGCCCGCCCCCGGGCCCGCCCCCGGGACCGCCGCAGCGCTGGTCGCGCGCGACCGTGCTGACGGCCGTCGTCGCGTCGGTGGTGCTCGTGGCCGGGCTCGGATTCGGCGGCTGGGCGCTGCTGCGCCACCACGATGGGAACAAGGACGCCCGGCCCGGGTCGAGTTCGCCGCCCTTCGACCAGCCGTCGACCGACAGCACGACCGACAGCACGACCGACAGCACGACCGACGGTACGACCGATACGGGGGCCCCGTCGGAGTCGACCGCCGACTCGCCCTCGTACAGCCCGAGCACCGAAGGACCGAGCCCGGCGCCGTCCGGCTACGTCCGGACGTCCGACCCGGCCGGTTTCTCCCTGGACGTTCCCGAGGGCTGGCAGCGCAGCACGGAGGGCGACAGCGTCTTCTACAGGACGGCGGACGGCAACAGCCTGATCCAGGTGTTCGCGCTGCGGGGTCCCGAGACGACGCCGTACGAGTCCCTGGTGGCGACCGAGCAGACGGTGTCGAAGAACCCCGGGTACCACCGGATCCGGTTGGTGCAGCTCGGTTCCGGCGCGGGTGACGCCGCCGGACTCGAGTACACCTACGTCCGCACCGACGGCACCGTCCGGCACGTCGTCGTCCAGGCCTTCACCGATCCCAGCACCGTCCAGTACGCGCTGCTGGTGGCGGGCCCGGACGGTGACTGGACCGCGCACCAGGAGGTCTTCAGGAACCTGCTCTCGTCGTTCTGCACGACCGGCCACTGCCCGTCCGACAGCGGCTGATCAGCGGCCGTTGCCGGTTGCCTCGGCGAGCAGCGCGCACAGTGCGTCGAGCGCGCCGTTGAAGGCGTGTTCCGGCGGCGTGCCGAAGCCGACGACCAGGGCGCCGGGACCGTCCGCCGGGCCGTTGTAGGCGTCGAGACCCGCGAGGGCGAGGCCCGCCCGGCCCGCGCGGGCGACGAGGTCGCTCATCGGGGCTGAGCCGGGCGGCAGTTCGAGGACGGCGTGCAGCCCGGCCGCGATGCCCGACACCCGCACCTGGGGGGCGTGGGCGGCGAGCGCCGCGACCAGCCGGTCGCGGCGCCTGCGGTAGTGCAGCCGCATCCGCCGCACATGGCGGTCGTAGGTGCCCGAGCGGATCAGTTCGGCGAGCGTGAGCTGGTCCATGACGGGGGAGTGGCGGTCGGCGGACCGCTTCTCGGCGACCACCGCGTCGAGGAGGGCCGGCGGGAGGACGAGCCAGGCGAGCCGTATGCCGGGCGCCAGGCTCTTGCTGGCGGTACCGGCGTAGACGACCTGGCCGGGGGCGAGCCCCTGGAGCGCGCCGACGGGCTGCCGGTCGTAGCGGAACTCGCCGTCGTAGTCGTCCTCGATCACGGTCCTGCCGGTGGCCCGCGCCCACTCCACCACCGCGGTGCGCCGCTCGGGCGAGAGCGACGCCCCGGCCGGGAACTGGTGCGCCGGCGTCAGCAGCACCGCGTCCGCCGCGGGGCGGTGGTGCGGGCCGAGCTCTTCGAGCCGGGCGCCGCTGCAGTCCACGGGCAGTTCGACGGTGCTGAGGCCCGCCGAGCGCAGGATCCGGCGGGTGTCGGGGAAGCCGAGCGCCTCGACGCCGATCCGGCGGGCGCCGCGGTCGCGCAGCGCGCGGGCCAGCAGCCCGGTCCCCTGGACGAACCCCGAGCAGACCAGGATCAGCTCGGGGTCGGCCCGCACCCCGCGCACCCGCGCCAGGTACTCCGCGAGCGCCTCCCGCAGCTCGGGGCGCCCGCGCGGGTCCGAGTAGCCGAAGGCCTCGTTGGGCGCGGCGGCCATGGCGCGGCGGGCCGCCGCGAGCCAGGCGCCGCGCGGGAACGCCGACAGGTCGGAGGAGCCGGGCCGCAGATCGTAGGGGTAGCCGTCGGCGGCCGGATTCCCCAGCAGCAGCCCGGTCTGCTCGGGCACGGCCCGGCGGCGGGCCGGGCGGGGCGGCGGCGCACTGCCCGCCACCTGCGTGCCGGAGCCCTGCCGGGCGGCCAGCCAGCCCTCCGCGACCAGCTGGCCGTACGCGTCGGCGACCGTGTTGCGGGCCAGGCCGAGGTCCTTGGCCAGCGCCCGCGACGACGGCAGCCGGGTCCCCGCGGTGAGCCGGCCGTCCCGTACCGCCTCGCGCAGCGCCCGCTCCAGACCGGCCCTCGCACCGGTGCCGGCGGTCAGGTCGAGATGGAGGTCGACCCCGGAAATGGCCCAGTCGTTCATCTCTCAAGTGGACCATGCGACGGGGCCACTGTCCGCTTAGCGTGGAGCCATGACTTCGAACGACCAGACCCTTGTCCCCGCTCCCGCCCAGCGCATCAACCTGATGAAGGCCGCCCCTGACGTCTACGAGGCGATCCTGGCGCTCAACAAGGCCGCCGCCCACGGCCTCGACCCGGTCGTCGCCGAGCTGGTCAAGATCCGCGCGTCCCAGCTCAACGGCTGTGCCTTCTGCCTGGACATGCACACCCACGACGCGAGCAAGCTCGGTCTGTCCGAGCAGAAGCTCCACGGCATCGGGGCCTGGCGCGAGACGCCCTTCTTCACCGCCCGTGAGCGCGCCGCCCTCGCCCTCTCCGAGGCCGTCACCCGCCTCGGCGAGCACGGCGTCCCCGACGACGTCTTCGACGAGGCCGCCCGGCACTTTGACGAGGCCGAGCTGGCACGTCTGATCGCCATGTGCATCACCATCAACGCCTGGAACCGGGTCGGCGTCACCACCCGGCTCTCGCCCGCCGCCCGCTAAGCGCTCTCCGGCGGCGCGCCGCCCTCCCCGAACCGGGCCAGCACCAGCGCGCCGAGCACCGCCAGGGCGAAGCCCGCGAACGCCAGGGGCTCCAGCCCCGGCCGGGTGCGGTCGCCGAGCGCGATCACCCCGACCAGGGCGGGCCCGACGGTCTCGCCGATCACCATCCCGGCGGTGGCGGCGGTGACCGAGCCGCGCTGCAGGGCCGAGGTCAGCAGCAGGAAGGCGGCGCCGCCGCCGATGAGCAGCGCGTAGGCCGCCGGATTGGCGAGCACGGCGCCGGGCGACAGATCGTCGACCAGCCGCACGGCGACCTCGACGACCCCGAACCCGATCCCCGCGCCGAACCCCAGCGCGGCGGCCCGCGCCCGGTCCGGCAGCCGCCCGGCGAGCACGCCGAGCCCCAGCACCGCGAACGAGGTGGCCAGCACGCCCCACCGCAGCGCGGTGCTCCCGACTCCGTCGCCCTCCGGCCCGGACGCGAGCCCCAGCATCCCCAGCCCGCCGCACACGGCGGCCACCGCGCCCCACTCGACGCCCTTCAGCCGCACCTTCAGCGTCCGCGCGGCGGCGACCGCGGTGACGGCCAGGCTGGCCGCCAGCGCGGCGCCGACGGCGTAGATCGGCAGCACCCGCAGCGCCACGAGCTCGAGCGCGAACCCGGCGGTGTCGAGCCCGAGCCCGGCCACGTACCGCCACTGCCGCAGCGCCCGCACGAACAGCCGGGCATCCACCCCGGACCCGCTCCCCGGCGTAGCGGCCCGCGCCGCGACCGCCTGGAACACCGAAGCAACCCCGAAACACACGGCTGCGCCGAGCGCGCAGAGCATTCCCACGACCATGCGCCGACCTTAGGTCCGCCGGACGGGATACGACGGGAGGACCCGGCCCCGCCCGGACCGGCCTCAATCGCCGGCCGGGCTGAAAGATCGCCTCAAACGCCGGCGGGCTGAACGACACCCGCCCATGCCGTCCGGACGTGAGGGGGACGGGTCCGCAGGGGTGGGGTTTCGAAATGCTGCCGAGCTATTTGTGGGCGGCCACGCCCGTAAATAGTCGATTTCGAAGCCCCGCCCCGGAGGGCCCGGCCCCCGACCCCCACGCCCTGGCGGTCAGCCCGCGAGCACCGCTCGCAACTGCTCCAGCCCCCAGTCCAGATCCTCCTTCGAGATCACCAGCGGCGGCGCCAGCCGGATCGTCGACCCGTGCGTGTCCTTCACCAGCACCCGCCGGTCCATCAGCCGCTCCGACACCTCGCGCCCCGTCCCGTGCCCCGGCGCGATGTCGATCCCCGCCCACAGCCCGCGCCCCCGCACCGCCGCGACCGGCCCGGAGCCCGTGAGGAGGCCGAGCTCGTGGTGCAGGTGGTCGCCGAGTTCGGTGGCGCGCTGCTGGTACTCGCCGGTGCGCAGCATCGCGATGACCTCCAGCGCCACCGCGCAGGCCAGCGGGTTCCCACCGAAGGTGGACCCGTGTTCGCCGGGCCGGTAGACGCCCAGCACCGCCGCGGACGACACGACCGCCGACACCGGCACCACACCGCCCCCCAGCGCCTTCCCGAGGACGTACATGTCCGGCACGACACCCTCGTGCTCGCACGCGAAGGTGCGGCCGGTCCGCCCGAGCCCCGACTGGATCTCGTCGGCGATGAACAGCACGTTCCGGTCCCGGGTGAGCGCCCGCACTCCCGCCAGATAGCCCGGCGGCGGCACCAGCACCCCCGCCTCCCCCTGGATCGGCTCCAGCAGGACGGCGACCGTGTGCTCGTCGACGGCCGCCTCGATCGCGGCGAGGTCGCCGTACGGAACGATCTCGAACCCGGGCGTGTACGGCCCGAAGTCGGCCCGTGCCTCCTGGTCCGTGGAGAAGCTGATGATCGTGGTGGTGCGCCCGTGGAAGTTGCCGTCCGCGACGACGATCTTCGCGCGCCCGTCCGGGACGCCCTTGACCTTGTAGCCCCACTTCCGGGCGGTCTTGACCGCCGTCTCGACCGCCTCGGCGCCGGTGTTCATCGGCAGCACCATCTCCATGCCGCACAGCTCGGCGAGCTGCGTACAGAAGTCGGCGAACCGGTCGTGGTGGAAGGCGCGGGAGGTCAGCGTCACACGGTCGAGCTGGGCCCTGGCGGCGTCGAGCAGCCGCCGGTTGCCGTGGCCGAAGTTGAGGGCCGAGTAGCCGGCCAGCATGTCCAGGTACCGGCGGCCTTCGACGTCCGTCATCCACGCGCCTTCCGCGGTGGCGACGACGACCGGCAGCGGATGGTAGTTGTGCGCGCTGTGGGCCTCTGCGGCGGCGATGCTGGTGTCCGTTGTCGTCACGTACGTGCTCCGTTCGTGGTGCGTCGGGAGTTGTTGCCTCGGGGCGGGGTGACGCCCCTTTCTATCGTCGGTCGGCCGCAATGCGATGAAACCTTGCGGCATCCGCTGTTCGGGGCGCACCCCCGCAGCGGTGCCGGGGAGGGGGTGATCGGGGCCGGGGGACCTGAGAGAATGACGGCATGGCCAACGACCGCCCGCCCGTCACCCACCACCACCCTCAACCGAGGGACTTCGCCCCGCCCCTTACACCGCGCGCCCTCTCCGGTATCCAGCCCACCGCAGGCTCCTTCCACCTGGGGAACTACCTGGGTGCGATCCGCCAGTACGTGGCGCTCCAGGAGACCCACGACGCGTTCTACATGGTTGTGGACCTGCACGCCATCACGGTGCCGCAGGACCCCGCCGAGCTGCGCTCCAACACCCGCCTCGCGGCGGCGCAGCTGCTGGCCGCGGGCCTGGACCCGGACCGCTGTACGCTCTTCATCCAGAGCCACGTGCCGGAGCACGCGCAGCTCGGCTGGGTGATGAACTGCCTGACCGGGTTCGGCGAGGCCGGCCGGATGACGCAGTTCAAGGACAAGTCGGCGAAGCAGGGGGCGGACCGGGCGACCGTCGGCCTGTTCACGTACCCGATCCTGCAGGTCGCGGACATCCTGCTGTACCAGGCGAACGCCGTGCCGGTCGGTGAGGACCAGCGCCAGCACGTCGAGCTGACCCGCGATCTGGCGGGGCGGTTCAACAGCCGCTACGGCGACACGTTCACCATCCCGGCGCCGCATATCGTCAAGGAGACCGGGAAGATCTACGACCTCCAGGACCCGACGGCGAAGATGAGCAAGTCGGCGTCGTCCCCGAAGGGCCTGATCAACCTTCTCGACGAGCCGAAGGTCTCGGCGAAGAAGATCAGGAGCGCGGTCACCGACACGGACACCGTGGTGCGCTTCGACGAGAAGGACAAGCCGGGCATCAGCAATCTCCTCACCATCTACTCCACTCTCACCGGTACCGGAATCCCGGAACTGGAGCAGCGGTACGCGGGCAAGGGCTACGGTGCGCTGAAGACGGACCTCGCGGAGCAGTTTGTGGAGTGGGTCACACCGTTCCGGGAGCGCACGCAGGAATACCTGGGCGACCCGGAGACGTTGGACGCTGTCCTGGCCAAGGGTGCGGAGAAGGCGCGCGCCGTGGCCGCCGAGACCCTGGCCAGCGCGTATGACCGGATCGGCTTCCTGCCCGCGAAGCACTGAAACGCACCGGAGCACCGGCGCAGCGCCGCACCGGGAGGGCCCGGCCGGGGCGGTACCAGAGTCAGAGGTCCCGGCAGAGTGTGTCCGACGACGCTCGCGGCGCGACCCGCGCACGCGTCACACTGAGAGCAGACCGAACAGCGCCCGCGAGGCGCCCGTGATCCGGGGAAGAGGGGTGAACGCAGTGGGGACCAGCACGATCGGAGTCTCGATCGCGGTCCCGGAGCCCTACGGCCGCCTGCTCCAGGAGGCGCGCGCCGGCTTCGGTGACCCGGCCGCGTACGCCATCCCCACGCACGTCACGCTGCTGCCGCCGACCGAGATCGACTCCGGTGACCTCCCCGCGCTGCGCCGCCACCTCGCGAAGGTCGCGGCGGCCGGCCGGCCGTTCCCGATGCGGCTGGACGGCACGGACACCTTCCGCCCGCTGTCCCCGGTGGTCTACGTGCACCTGGCGGACGGCACCCGTGAGTGCACCGAGCTGCAGGGCGAAGTGCGCTCGGGACCGGTCGTGCGTGAGCTGCAGTTCCCGTACCACCCGCATGTGACCGTCGCCCACGGCATCGCCGAGGAGGCGATGGACCGGGCCTACGCGGCGCTCGCGGACTTCAAGGCGACCTGGACGGCCACCGGGTTCGCCCTGTACGAGCAGGGCGGGGACGGGGTCTGGCGGAAGATGCGTGAGTACCCTTTCGGCGTCGACACCTGTGGTGCCGTTCCGCACCAGCAGGGCGCCCGCGCCACCCATGACGCCCCGCTGATCCCCTGACCCGCTGATTCCCTGGTGTCCTGAAGAGGTCGCCGGCCCTCGGATGAAGCGGCCGCCGGCCCTCAGACCGGCAGCTTCCTGAAGAGCGCGCGCGGCACGTGCCGCAGTGCCGACATGACGAAGCGCAGCGCGCCCGGCACCCACACCGTCTCCGCGTGCCGCCGCAGGCCCGTCTCGATGGCCTCCGCGACCGCTTCGGGAGTGGTGGCCAGCGGCGCCTCCGGCAGCCCCGCCGTCATCTTCGTGCGGACGAAGCCGGGCCGGACGACCATCACGTGCACGCCCGAGCCGTGCAGCGCGTCGCCGAGGCCCTGGGTGAAGGCGTCCAGGCCCGCCTTGCTCGACCCGTAGATGAAGTTGCTCCGCCGGGCCCGCTCGCCGGCCACCGAGGAGAGTACGACCAGCGAGCCGTGCCCCTGCCGTTGCAGCGCGCTCGCGCACACCAGCGACGCGGACACCGCCCCGGTGTAGTTGACCTGCGCGACATGGACGGCCGACAGCGGCTCCTGCTCGTCGCGCGTCTGGTCGCCCAGTACGCCGAAGGCGAGCAGCACCATGTCGAGGTCGCCCTCCGCGAAGAGCTTGCCGAGCACCTCCTCGTGGGACGCGGTGTCCAGCGCGTCGAAGGGCACCGCATGCGCGTCCGCGCCCAGCGACCGCAGGTGCTCGGCGGCGGCGTCGAGGGCGGGGGAGGGGCGGCCCGCCAGATGGACGGTCCTGGTGCGGCGGCCGATGAGGCGGCGGGCGGTGGCGAGCGCGATCTCGGAGGTGCCGCCGAGGATCAGCAGGGACTGGGGGGTGCCGAAGGCGTCTTTCACTGCGGAGCTCCTGGTGGGCCTAGGGGGCCTGGGGGCCTGGGGCGGTCTGACGGGCCCCGCTGCGGGGGCCCGCCCGGGACCGTCCTAGAGGGCGAGGCGGCGGGCGAGGTCCGAGGTGAAGACCCCGCGGGGGTCGAGCTCGGCGCGCAGCCGCCGGAAGGCGTCGAGCCGCGGGTACATGCCGGGCAGCAGTTCGGGGCGCAGCCGCGAGTCCTTGGCGAGGTAGACGCGGCCGTCGGCGGCGGCGACCTCGTCGTCCAGGACGTCGAGGAAGGTGGCCAGCCCCGGCATGGTCGCGGGGATGTCGAGGGCGAGGGTCCAGCCGGCCATCGGGAAGGACAGCCAGCCCGGGTCGGCCTCGCCGAACCGCTTGAGCACGGCGAGGAACGACGGGATGCCGCGGCGGCTGATCCGCTCCACGATGCGGCGCAGCGCGCTCTCCTGCCCGTTGCCGATGACGAACTGGTACTGGACGAAACCGCTGCGCCCGTAGATCCGGTTCCAGTCCGGCACCCCGTCGAGCGGGTGGAAGAACGTCGAGATCTTCTGCAGCTCGCCGTGCCGTTCGCGGGGCGCCTTGTGGTACCAGAGGGCGTTGAACAGCCCGACGCTGCCGCGGCCGAGCAGCCCTTCCGGTACGAAGTTCGGGGCGCCCGGCAGCCGGCCGGGCCGGAAGTCGAGCGGGTCGCGGCGGGCGCGCGGCGGCAGGGCGTCGAGCGGGGCGTGGTCGCCGCGGGTCAGGACGGCGCGGCCGGTCCTCGCGCCGCGCGCGAGCAGGTCGATCCAGGCGACCGAGTAGCGGTAGCGGTGGTCGTCGGCGGTCAGCCGGGCCATCAGGTCGTCGAGGTCGGTGGCCCGTTCGGTGTCGATGCTCATCAGCGAGGTCTCCACGGGCAGCAGCTGGATCGTCGCGGCGAGCACGACGCCGGTCAGTCCCATGCCGCCGGCCGTCGCCCAGAACAGCTCGGGCTCGTCCTCGGGGGTGACGAGGCGGGTGCCGCCGTCGGCCGTCAGCAGCTCGATGGCGCGTACGTGGCGGGTGAACGACCCGGAGAGGTGGTGGTTCTTGCCGTGGATGTCCGTGCCGATGGCCCCGCCGACCGTGACGTAACGGGTCCCGGGGCTGACGGGGACGAACCAGCCGAGCGGCAGCAGGACCTGCATCAGCCGGTGCAGGCTCACCCCGGCGTCGCAGACCACCAGGCCGTTGATGGCGTCGATCTCGTGGATCCGGTCCAGGCCCGTCATGTCGAGTACGGCGCCGCCGGCGTTCTGCGCGGCGTCGCCGTACGCCCGGCCGAGCCCGCGGGCGATGGCGCCGCGGCCCCCGCAGTCCCGGACCGCCTCGGCGGCCTCCTCGTAGGTGCGCGGGCGGAGCACATGCGCGGTGGTGGGCGCGGTGCGGCCCCAGCCGGAGACGGGGGTGGTCAGGGCGGAGGGAGCAGGCATACGGGTGACGTTATCGCCCGAGAGGTGTTGATTGCCCGTATATGCCGGTTCTCTCACTGAAACGGGTGACTGATGGTGAGTCAAAAGTCAATAGTGGGCATATTAACTCATTGCCCCTTTTGTTCTGGAAGGGCGAACCACGAACGAAGGAGAACCCGCCGGTGCGAACTCCGGACTCCGCCGCGTCACGTGTGTCAGAAGTGGACCGCCGGCTGCTCACCGCGCTGCGCCGGTGCGGCGACGGACCGCACGTCGCCCGCACCGCGCGGGCCCTGTCCTGGAGCGGTGAGCACGCCGCGCTGTGGCTCGCCGCCGGGGTCGCGGGCGCGTCCGTGGACCGGCGGCGCCGCCGCGCCTGGCTGCGCGCCACCGCCCTGGTCGGCGCCGCGCACGTCGCGAGCATGGGCGTCAAGCGGGTCGTCCGCCGGCCCCGTCCCCGACTGCCCGGCGCGCGGCCCCTGGTGAACACCGCGGGCCGGCACAGCTTCCCCAGCTCCCACGCGGCGTCGTCGGCCGCCGCGGCCGTCGCCTTCGGGGCGCTGCTGCCGGGACCGTTCCGGCTGTTCGGCCCGTTCCCGCCGCTGGCCGCCGGGATGTGCGCGGCACGGCTGGTCGTGGGCGTGCACTACCCGAGCGATGTCGCCGCCGGCGCGATGCTGGGCGCCGCCACCGCCCGGATGGGCCGGGCCTGGTCGCTGCGGGGCGGAGGACTCGATGGCTGAGCCCACCTCGGCGGTACTCGACGACGTACCCAGGCCACCGCGCGCCGTCCCCGCCGCCGGGATGCTCCGTACCGTCGCGGGCCTGCCGGGCGGTCTGGTCCGAACGGCCCGGCCGAGGCAGTGGGTCAAGAACGCCCTGGTGCTCGCCGCCCCCGTCGCCGCCGGGCGGCTGCTCTCCCATCACGGGCTGGTCCAGCTCGGCATCGTCTTCGTGCTCTTCACCGCCTGCGCGTCCGCCGTCTACCTCGTCAACGACGCACGCGACGCCGACGCCGACCGGGCGCACCCCGTCAAGTGCCACCGTCCCGTCGCCAGCGGCCGGCTCCCGGTGCCGGTCGCCTACGCGGCGGGCGCGCTGCTCGGCGTCCTCGCGCCGGTCGCCGCGTACGTGCTGTGCAACGCGGCGACCGCCGGGCTGCTCGCCGCGTACCTCGTCATGCAGCTCGCGTACTGCCTGCGGCTCAAGCACGTCCTCGTCGTGGACCTCGTCGTCGTCACCACCGGCTTCCTCATGCGCGCCATGGCCGGCGGTTTCGCCCTCGACATCGACCTGTCCCGCTGGTTCCTGATCACCTCGGGGTTCGGCGCGCTCTTCATGGTCGCCGCCAAGCGCTACTCCGAACTGATCCTGATGTCCGGCACCGAGGGCGAGGCCGGCGCCTCACGGTCCCTGCTCACCGCGTACACCACCGGCTATCTGCGGTTCGTCTGGCAACTGGCGGCCGGCGTCGCGGTCCTCGCGTACGGCATGTGGGCGATGGAGACCGGCGCCGCCGCCACCGGCTCGCTGCCCTGGCGGCAACTGTCCATGATCCCCTTCATCCTCTCCGTGCTCCGCTACGCCGTCTTCGCGGACGCGGGTGCGGCCGGCGCGCCGGAGGACGTGGTGCTGCACGACCGCCCGATGCTCGTCATCGCCCTGGGCTGGGCGGCGCTCTACGCCCTCGCGGTGGCCGAGCTGTGACGGACGGGCCGCGGCGCGGAGCGGAGCACGGCACCGAGCGCGGCACCGGTTCCGTCCTGCGCTCCGAGATCCTCGGATTCGCGCTGGCCGGCGCCGCCGCCTACGCCGTCGACCTCGGGCTGTTCATCTGGCTGCGCGGCCCCGGCGGCTTCGGCCCGCTCACCGCCAAGGCGCTGTCCTTCCTCGCCGGTTGCACGGTCGCCTACGCCGGCAACGCGCTGGGCACCTACCGCGGCCGCCCGCCGTCCGTGAGCCGCGCCCGGCAGTACGGCATCTTCTTCGCGTTCAACGTGGCGGGCGCGGTGGTACAGCTCCTGTGCCTGGCCCTGTCGCACTACGTCCTCGGGCTCACCACCCCGCGCGCGGACGTGATCTCGGGCGCCGGCATCGGCATGGCACTGGCCACCGCGCTGCGTTTCTGGGGGACGCGGACCTTCGTCTTCGGACGGCCGGGACCGTCCGCGGCCCCGGCCCCGTCCCGGGAATGCGCGCGCTGACGGAGGGTAGGCGCGCAGACATGGAGTGGATCACATGGAGTGGCTGACGAAACTGCGGTGGATCGGCCCGTGGATCGCCCGGCTGATGCGCACCCACGCCTGGCGTTCCTTCGAGCACCTCCAGGAGGTGCACTGGAGCCGGCTGGCCGCGGCCGTCACGTTCACCAGCTTCCTCTCCCTCTTCCCGCTGATCACCGTCGCCGCGGCGATCGGCGCGGCCCTGCTCTCCGACCAGCAGCTCCAGGACCTCCAGAAGCAGGTCTCCGAGCAGGTCCCGGGCATCTCCGACCAGCTGAACATCAACGGCCTGGTCGAGAACGCCGCCACCGTCGGCCTCATCGCGGGCGCGCTGCTGCTCTTCACCGGCCTCGGCTGGGTCGCGTCGCTCCGCGACTGCCTGCGCGCGGTCTGGGAGAAGGACGACGAGGACGAGAACCCGGTCATCGGCCGGCTCAAGGACGGCGGGATCCTGCTCGGCCTCGGCGCCGCCGCCATCGTGTCGCTGGCCTCCTCCGCCTTCGCGACCGCCGCCGTCGGGTGGGCCGCCGACGCGCTCGGTCTCGAACACAGCAGCCCCGGCCGGTTCCTCCTCACCGCCGCGGGCTTCTGCATCGCCGTCGTCGCGGACTTCGTGCTCATCGTCGTCCTGCTCACCCTGCTGCCCGGCGTCGAACCCCCGCGCCGCCGGGTCGTCGTCGCGGGTCTCATCGGCGCCTTCGGCTTCGAGATCCTCAAGCTGGTCCTCAGCGGCTATCTGCAGAACGTCGCCGCCAAGAGCATGTACGGCGCCTTCGGCGTCCCCGTCGCGCTGCTCCTCTGGTTCAACTTCATGGCCAAACTGCTCCTCTTCTGCGCCTCCTGGACAGCCGTCCCGCCCAAGGACGACCCCGCGACGGCGCCGGAGCCCGCCACCGAGCCGAAGCCCACGGAAGACCACCCCGGAGCCGTCCACCCCGCCTGAACCCGGACGGTGGTCCGGGTTCGGTCAGTCGGTGGTTCCGTCGCGCGACTTGCGGCGGGAGGGGCGGGAGTCGTCCGGGAGGGTCAGGGCCGGGGTGGCGCGGCGGCGGCGTACCAGGAGGACGGCGGCGGCGATCAGGGCCAGCGCGCCGGCGGCGATGCCGGCGAAGGTCCACATGCCGTGCGAGCTGGACGTGCCGGCGACCGTGGCCTGCGCGGGGCCCTTCGTGTCCGGGTCCGGGGCGGGGGCGTTGGCCTTGGCGGCGCTCCGCGTCGGGACCAGGGTGCCGACCGGCTTCACGGTGGGGGCGGCCTTGAAGCCCCAGTCCAGCAGGGCGGCCGTCTCCTTGTAGACCTCGTTGCTGCCCGCGGCCGGGTGCATCACGGTGACCAGCAGGGTGCGCCCGTCGCGTTCGGCGGCGCCGGTGAAGGTGTTGCCCGCGTTGGTGGTGAATCCGTTCTTCACCCCGAGCAGGCCCGGGTAGCGGCGGACGCCCAGGCCGGTCAGCAGGCGGTCGGTGTTCTGTATGTCGAAGGTCGAGCGCGTCTTCGACGGCTTGCCCGTCTTGAGGTCCTTGTACTCGCCGGGGAACTTGGCGACGGCCGTCGCGCAGTACTCGCGGAAGTCCGGGTTCTTCAGCCCCGACCGGGCGAAGAGCGTGAGGTCGTAGGCGCTGCTGACCTGCCCCGGCATGTCGTAGCCGTCGGGCGACACGACATGCGTGTCGTCGGCCTGCAACTCCTTGGCCTGGGCGTTCATCTCCTGCACGGTCTTGTCGACGCCGCCGTTCATGGTGGCGAGGACGTGCACGGCGTCGTTGCCCGAGTGCAGGAAGACCCCGAGCCACAGGTCGTGGACCGTGTAGCTGAGCTTCTCCTTGATGCCGACGAGGCTGCTGCCCTCGCCCATGCCGCTCAGGTCGGAGTCGGCGACCGTGTGCACCTGGGTCTTCTCGAATTTGGGCAGCACGGTGTCGGCGAACAGCATCTTCAGGGTGCTGGCGGGAGCCAGTTGCCAGTGCGCGTTGTGCGCGGCGAGCACCTCACCGGTCTTCGCGTCCGCGACGATCCACGAACGGGCGGTGAGCTTCGGCAGCGGCGGGCTGCCGGCGTCCGGTTCCACCTGGGTGCCGGGCACCCCGAGCCGGTCGCCGCCGACCTTCGACATAGTGGCAGGAGGCACCGGCTCCTTCGTTCTGCCGTCCGCGTGGGCAGGGGACGCGAGGAGCGGGCCGGACACCAGCGCGGCGGCGCACAGGACCAGCAGGGAACGGCGGAAGGCGGGTGCAGGCTTGGACACCAGGCGAACGTACAGTCCTGGTGGCGGAACGCGCGCCCTTCGGTTGTCCTGCGGACGGGTGAGGATTCGCACGCCCCTGACGTGGAACCATCCGGACCCCGTCGGCCGTTGCCGTGCGGGAGTCTCCATACTGGGTGTATGAAGCTCAACCGCCCCGTCTCCTGGTTCCTGGTCGCCTTCGGCGTGTGGTCCTGGATCGTCTGGACCACCTTCGTCAAGAACCTGTGGAAGGACGTCAGCGGGCTCGCCTTCGACAACGGCTCCCCGACCGCGTACTTCTGGGTGCATCTGACGCTCGCGATCACCTCGTTCCTGCTGGGAACGGCGATCGGCGCGCTCGGGCTGCGGTCGCTGCGGATCCTGAAGCGCGAAGCCGCCGGGACCACGGCCGGGACCGATGCCGGTACGGCCGCCGGGACCGATGTGGGTACGGCCGCCGGGTCCGATGCCGGGCGGCACCCCTCCGACACGGCCGCCGTTTAGTGATCGTCGTCTTCGTCCTGGGCGGGCTGGCCGTCCTGGCGCTCTTCGCCGCCCTGCACCGTTACCTGTGGCGGCGCCTGGTCCGCGATGTGTCGGCACCCCGCGGCCGGTACCGGCGGATCGGGACGGTGCTCGCCTTCGTCCTCCCGCTGACCAGCCTGGGCGCGCTGATCGGCGGCCGCGCCCTGCCGCTGGCGGGCGAGCGGTGGCTGGCCTGGCCGGGCTATCTGTGGCTCGCGGTGCTGATCTATCTGACGTTCGCGCTGCTGGTGGGCGAGGCGGTACGGCCCCTGCTGCGGCGCGCACTCGACCGCCGGGCGGCCCGGACAGCACCGGAGGAAGCGGTTCTGGTGGCGGTACCGGCAACGGCAACGGCAACGGCACCAGCACCGGAAGCGACGGCCACAGCTCCACCGGCGGTCCCGGCAGCAACCGACGAGCCCGCCGCCGCCACTCGGCGGCAGTTCGTCGCCCGCACCGTCGCCGTCGCGGCCGGTGCCGCGGCCGCCGGAACCGTCGGCTACGGCACGTACGGCGTCCTGCGCGGTCCCCGGCTGAAGAACGTGACCGTACCGCTCGCGAAGCTGCCCGCACGGGCGGACGGTTACCGGATCGCGGTGGTCAGCGACATCCACCTCGGCCCGATCCTGGGGCGGGCGCACACCCAGCGGATCGTCGACACGATCAACGGCGCGCGCCCCGACCTGGTGGCGATCGTCGGCGACCTGGTCGACGGGACCGTGGCCGACCTGGGGCCGGCCGCCGAGCCGCTCGCCCAGCTGCGGGCCCGGCACGGCTCGTTCTTCGTCACCGGCAACCACGAGTACTTCTCGGGCGCGGCACCGTGGGTCGACTTCGTCCGGGAACTGGGCGTCCACCCGCTGGAGAACGCCCGGGTGGAGCTGCCCGGCTTCGACCTCGCGGGCGTCAACGACATCTCCGGCGCGGACCACCACGCCGCGCCGGACTACGGCAAGGCGCTCGGTGACCGGGACCGCACCCGGGCCGCCGTCCTGCTGGCGCACCAGCCGGTGATGATCCACGAAGCGGTGAAGCACGGCGTGGACCTGCAGCTCTCGGGACACACGCACGGCGGCCAGCTCTGGCCCGGCAACTACATCGCGGAGCTGGCGAACCCCACGGTGGCGGGGCTCGACCGGTACGGCGACACCCAGTTGTACGTGACCCGCGGCGCGGGCGCCTGGGGCCCGCCGGTACGGGTCGGGGCGCCGTCGGACATCACCATCGTGAAGCTGGTGTCACTGCGCGCGTGACGCCCGCTTCGCGGCGCGCTTCGCCGCCCGCTTGACGGGTGCCTTCGCGACGGGTTCGGCGGCTGCGGGTCCGGTGCCGGCCGCGGGAGCTTCGGTGCCGGCCGTACCGGAGGTCTTCGCGTCCCCGCCGCCTCCCGACGACTTCTGGGCCGAGATGAACGTCGGCAGGATGAAGTCGTGGATGAGCCCCTTGGCGTCCCTGACCAGCGGCCGGAACACCCGGTAGCGCGAGAGGCTGACGACCTTCGCCACCAGCGGGGTGCACCGCTTGACGAAGTTCCGGGTGCGTTCGGTGTCGTCGGTGCGGTCGAAGACCCAGTACAGCACCACGATCATGAGGTGCAGCCACAGCAGGTCCGGGAGGAGTTCGGCCAGTTCGGCGTCGAGCTTGGGGGCCAGGTCCGAACCGTTCAGCACCTCGTCGAAGATGGCGACGGCGGTGGCGCGGGCCGGGTGCGACTCGTTCGAGAACGGGCTGAGCGGGCTGTCCGGGTCGGCCGCCGTGCGGAAGAACTGCGACGCGAACTCGTGGTACGGCGCCGCGCAGTCCACCCACGAGGTGAGGGCGATCTCCAGGCGCTTGGAGAAGTCGGTGACGCCGGCCATCTTGGCGTGGGCGTCGGCCGCGTGCTCGTGCGTCATCCGGTCGTAGAAGCCCTGGATCAGGTATTCCTTCGACGCGAAGTAGTAGTAGGCGTTGCCGACCGACACCCCGGCCTCGGTTGCGATCGCCCGCATCGTCGTCTTGTTGTAGCCCCGCTCCTGGAACATCCGCATCGCGGTGTCCAGGATGAGCGCCCGGGTCAGCTCGCTCTTGTCGGTCTTCGGTCGCGCCCGGCCGCCTGGCAGTTCGGCGGCCGGGGCGGCGTCGTCGGACGGGCGGCGGTCAGTTTCTTCCACGAGGGTGAGCCTAACCGCCGTGCCGGCACGCATCGCCGCAGTCCTCGTGGGCCGGCATGACCGGCCTTCCGGTGCTGGGGTTCCGGGCCCGCCCCCAGTCCGTCCTGGGCGGTGCCCAGGCGGTCCTGGCCGGTCCCCAGCCGTTCTGGGCAGGGCCCGGGCCGTTCTGGGCGGGGCCCCAACCGGCGTACGGGCTGGTCGCCGCCCGGTACTTGGCGGCCGCCAGGACCGCGGCCCGGGCGAGCGGCGCCCCGACCGGGGTGCTGAAGCGGTGCGCCATCGGCCGGTACTCGGAGAGCGCCCACAGGATGACGATCCAGGCGGCGTCGCCGGTGTAGAGCTGCCCCTGGTCACCGATGACGGTGATCCGGCTCAGGGTCGAGGCGTGGTCGAGGTCCGGGTACCGGCCGCGCGCCTCGGGGGAGCAGGCCGGGACGAGGTCCAGCGGGACGAGCTGCCGCTGCCGTACGAGCCAGCCCCGTACGAAGGTGCAGAGCCTGCAGTCGGCGTCGTACAGGACGGTCAGCCGGCGGACCGGGACACGGGCGTCCCGGCGGACCGGTGCGGGGGCCGCCGCCCCTTGCGGGGCGGCTTCCGCGGCGTGGGTGGTGCGGGCGCCGTGGGTGGCGTCGGCGGTCATGGTGGTCAGAGCGCCGGGGTGGCGGGGGTGGCCCAGCCCTGCGGCGGCACCGGCGGCATCTGCTCCTTCTCCATGATGCCCCGGCGGCGCATCTTGTTGAGGATGAAGACGTTGCCGAGGTGCAGGACGCCGAGGACGAGCAGGACGACCCCGAGCTTGACCGACAGTGCCTCGAAGAGCCCGCGGGCGTCCTCGACCGCGTCGGCGCTCTTGAGGTAGAGGGCGACGAACCCGAAGTTGACGAGGTAGAAGCCGACCACCAGGAGGTGGTTGACGGCGTCGGCGAGCTTCTCGTTGCCGTGCAGCACGTCGGCGAGGAAGATCCGCCCGTTGGTGCTGAGGGTGCGCGCGACCCAGATGGTCAGCCCGATGCTGATGAGCAGGTAGACGACGTACGCGACGACCGTGAGGTCCATGGTCCATCCCTTTGCGAGAGACTTGAACGTGTTCAAAACTTCTGACAGGCATGACTGTAGACCTATTTTTGAACGTGTTCAACCACGAGTTCCGGCGCAACGAAGAACGCCGGGCGGGCCTGAGGAATCAGGCCCGCCCGGCGTTCGGCGGAGAGGTTCTGCGGAAAGGTTCTACGAGAGAGGAGAGGGGCCGGTCAGTCGCGCGAGTGGCTCAGCTCCAGGTCGAGGTTGTCGTCGCCGTCGCCGTCCTCACCACTGCCCACCGTGACCGTGGCCGGGAAGGGCGGGTAGCCCATCGTCAGCAGGGTGTAGCGGCCCGGGTAGAGGTCGGCGAAGGCGTAGCCGCCGTCCTTGCCCGTGTGGACGACGCCGACCTCCTTGCCGTCCGCGTCCTGGAGCACGACCCGCGCGTCGTCGACGGGTTCGCCGTTCGCGGTGCGCACCGTGCCGGTGAGGGTCCCGGTGCCGCTGAGCCGCAGATCGCACTCGACCGGACGGTCGGACGTCATGACGCTCGCTGTCTGCGGGTGGTGCCCCTCGGCGTTGGCGACCAGGACGTACGAACCGCTGCCGGGCGTCGACAGGCTGTACGTACCGTCCTCCTCCGCCGTGATCCGGCCGACCTGGCGGCCGTCGGCGGCGATCAGGGTGAGCTCCGAGCGCGGGATCGGCAGTCCTGAGGACCCGCGGACGGTGCCGCGCACGGACGGGCCGCCGGCCTTCTGCAGCGGGACGACGACACCCGCTCCCGGAGCGTCGGGGGCTTCGTCCGGCGCACCTTCGACCGCCAGGTGCGGCAGCCGCTTGTCGAGCCACTCCGGCAGCCACCAGTTGGCGTTGCCGAACAGGTGCATCAGCGAGGGGACGAGCACGGTCCGCAGGATGAACGCGTCGAGCGCGACCGCTCCCGCCAGGCCGACGCCGAACATCGCGATGACGCGTTCCCCGTTGAGGACGAAGGCGGTGAAGACGCAGATCATGATGACGGCCGCCGAGTTGATCACCCGGCTGGTCTCGGCCAGGCCGACGCGTACCGCGCGCGCGTTGTCCTTGGTGTGCACCCACTCCTCGTGCATCCGGCTGACCAGGAAGACCTGGTAGTCCATGGAGAGACCGAAGAGCAGCGACAGCATGATGACCGGGAGGAACGCCTCGATCGGCCCCTCGCGGCTGGCGAGCAGCAGATCACCGCCCCAGCCCCACTGGTAGGCCGCGACCAGGACACCGAAGGACGCGGCGGCCGCGGCCAGGTTCATCACCGCGGCCGTCAGGGGAACGACGAGGCTGCGGAAGGCGATCAGCAGCAGGACGAAGCCCAGCGCGATGATCACCGCGACGAAGACCGGCAGCTTGCCCATCAGCACCGAGGCGAAGTCCTTGTACATCGCCGTCTGGCCGCCGACGTACGCCTGCATCGTGCTGCCCTTCTCGGCAGCCGGTACGACGTCGTCGCGCAGATGGTCGATCAGGTCCGAGGTCGCCTTGTCCTGCGGTGACGTGTCCGGCACCGCCTGGATGACGGCGATGTCGGCGCCCGGCTGCATCGGCAGCGCCGCGGCGAAGGTGATGCCCTTGGTCGCGTTGAGCTTGCCGACCAGGGTCTGTACGGCGGCCTTGTCGGTGTCCGACTTCACTTCGGCGAGGATCGTCAGCGGACCGTTGAAGCCCGCGCCGAACCCGCCGGCGAGGAGGTCGTACGCCTTGCGGGTCGTCGTCGTGTCCTTGTTGTTGCCCTGGTCGGAGGAGCCGAGGCGCAGGGAGAGCACCGGCACGGCCAGGGCGACCATCATCGCGATCGCGATCACGGAGAGCACCCGCGGGTGCCGCTCCACGAATGACGACCAGCGGGCGGCGGCGCCGGTGGCCAGCTTCGCCTCCGGGCCGTTGGCGGCCAGCTTGCGCCGCTGGCGGCGGGAGAGCACCCGGTTGCCGAGGACGCCGAGCATCGCGGGCAGCAGGGTGATGGCCGCGGCGACGCTCAGGACGACGGTCAGCGAGGCGGCGATGGCGACGCCGTTGAGGAAACTCAGACCCATCGCGAACATGCCGAGCAGCGCGATGCAGACCGTGCCGCCCGCGAACAGCACGGCGCGCCCCGAGGTGTTGACCGCCGTCACGGCGGCCTCCTCCGGGGTCAGCCCGCGCAGGATGCCCTTGCGGTGCCGGGTGACGATGAACAGCGCGTAGTCGATGCCCACGCCCAGGCCCACGAGCATGGCCAGGACCGGTGCGAAGTCGGCGACGGCCATGCCGTGGCTGAGCAGGAGGATCGCGGACGAGGCGGTGAAGATGGCGAACAGCGCGGTGATGATCGGCATCAGCATGCCGAGGACCGAACCGAGCGCGAGGAAGAGGACGACGGCCGCGGCCGCGACACCGACCAGCTCGCTCAGCCCCTGCGGAGGCTGTTCGGCCATCTGGATCGCCTGGCCGCCGGCCTCGACCTCCAGGCCGCTGCCCCCCGCGTCGTGCACGATGTCGACGAGCTGCTTCACCTCCTCCTTGTCCAGCTCGTTGCCGAGCTTGGTGAAGGTGACGGCCGCGTAGGCGGTCCTGCCGTCCTTGCTGATCTTCGCGGCGCCCTCCGGCGCGTACGGACTCGCGATCGTGCCGACGTCGGCCACGTCGCTCTTGATCCTCTGGAGAGCGGCGGTCATCTTCTGCTGGACCGCGGCGTCCCGCACGGAGCCCTGGTCCACGTGCCAGACGATGTTGTCGGTCTCGCCCGCCTGAGCGGGGAAGGCCTTGTCCATCAGCTTCAGAACCTGCGCGGACTCGGTACCCGGCAGCTCGAAGACGTTGGCGTAGGCGCTCCCGGCGGCGCCGCCCGCGCCGCCGAAGCCGGCCATGACGAGCACCCACAACCCGATCACCAGCCACTTGCGCCTAAAGCACCATCGTGCCAATGAGGCCACGGTCCCAGCTCCTTCACTCGCTGCCGACGTCCACCGCCGGAGTTGGATCTCCCGCAGTCTGTTCAGCCTCCGTGCCGGGACCGGGCCGTTACAAGGTGAATCGGGATCTCTCAGGGAACTCCCAAGTTGTCTCCAGTGGGTCTGTGGGCCGGCACTGCTGATAATCGAGTCATGGAGAACCCCGAGAGCCCGGCCACCGTACTGATCGTCGAAGACGAGCCGGGCATCGCGGACATTCTCCGAATTACCCTGAAATACCATGGCTTTACGGTGCACACCGCGGCCACCGGCCGACAGGCCGTCATCGCCGCCCGCGAGCACCGGCCCGATCTGGTGCTGCTCGATGTGATGCTGCCGGACGGCAACGGCTGGGAGGTCTGCCGCACGCTGCGCGCCGAACGCGACGACCTCGCGGTGATCTTCGTGACCGCCCGGGACGCACCGCGCGACGTCGTCGGCGGGCTCGCCCTCGGCGGCGACGACTACATCACCAAGCCGTTCGGCGTGGACGAGGTCGTCGCCCGGGTGCACGCGGTGCTCCGCAGGACCCGGCGCGAACCGGAGGCCGTCGACCCGGTGCTGCGCCACGGCGACCTGGAGATGGACGAGGCGACGTACAGCGTCCGCCGTGCGGGCGAGCCGGTCGACCTGACCCCCACCGAGTACAACCTGCTGCGGCACCTGCTGCGCAACGCCGGGCGGATCGTCACCAAGGAGCAATTGCTGCAGCACGTCTGGCAGTACGACACGGTCGTCGAATCGACCGTCGTCGAGACGTACATCAGCTACCTGCGGCGCAAGCTCGACCGGCTCGGGCCGCCGCTGATCGAGACCCGGCGCGGCATCGGCTACGGGCTGCGGGCGCTGGCATGAGACTCGGGTTCGGGACGTTCGGGTTCGGCGCGGGCGAAGCCGGAACGCGGCGCGGATACGGCACGTACGACGGTGGAGGCGGCCGTGGGCGTGACGGTGGACGCGACGGTGGAGGTGGTGGTCACGGCGGTGGACGCGACGGTGGAGGTGGTGGTCACGACGGTGGAAAGCCGCGCCTGGACGGCAAGCGCTGCTTCTGGCCGCGCCCCCGCTCGCTGCGCGGGCGGTTCACGATGGCCAACGTCACGTTCCTGGCCATCGGCCTGGTGATGGCGGGCGCCGCCAGCCTCATCGGCATGTACACCATGCTGATCGGCGAGATAGACGACTCGCTGAAGACCTCCCGGAAGGCGCTGTCCTCCACGCCGTTCACCAGCGGCGGTCTGCAGCAGCTCTGCACGATGGCCGGCATGCTGCAGACCAACGACGGGAACAAGGTCGTCGCCCAGGCCTTCGACCAGGACCTCTTCCTGGTGCTCGACCCCCAGGGCCGGATCTCCACGGTGTGCGAGGGCAACGTGGCGAACCTCGGCGAGGAGCGCCGCAGTCTCGCGGTGGCCATGCCGGACCCGAAGGCCCTCGCGGCGTCCGGCGACGCCGCGACCGTGCACAGCGACGGCAGCTACTACCGGGTGATGGTCTCCCGGCTCGGCGACGGCACCATGGTCGTCAAGGGGATGCGGCTCAACGGGGTGCGGCGCGCGGTCGGCCATCTCCTCATCGTCGAGGTCATCGACAGCGTCGTGCTGCTGGGCCTGCTCGCCATGGGCTCGCTGACCGCCGCCCGCCGGCGGCTGCAGCCGCTGGAGGACATGGTCGAGACGGCGTCCGCCATTTCCGAGGGCGACCTCTCCCGGCGGATCGCCACCGCCTCGCACGGCAGCACCGAGGTCGAGCAGCTCAGCGCCGCCCTCAACGCGATGCTCCAGCAGATCGAGACGGCGCTCACCACCAGCGAGCGCGCCACCGCCCAGCTCCGGCAGTTCCTCGCCGACGCCTCCCATGAGCTGCGCACACCGCTCGCCTCCGTCCGCGGCTATCTCCAGCTCTACGAGAAGGGCATGCTCGACCCCGACGAGAAGGACCGTGCCCTGACCCGGGTCTCCGCCGAGGCGTTGCGGATGAGCCGTCTCGTCGACGAGCTCCTCGCCCTCGCCCGGCTGGAGGACCGGCCGGCGCTCGTGCCGCGCCCTGTCGACCTCACGCAGCTGGTCAGGGACGGTGTCGCCGACCTCGCCATGCAGCAGCCGCAGCGGCCCATCGCACTCATCCTGCCGGGCTGTGTGGAAGTGCTGGGGGACGAGGCGCAGTTGCGGCAGATCCTCGGCAACCTGCTCAGCAACGTCCGCGTGCACACCCCCGCGGACTCCCCGGTGACCGTGGAGGTCATCCGCCGGGACGAGGACGTCCTGCTGCGGATCACCGACTCCGGCCCCGGTCTGTCCCCGCAGGACGCCGCCCGGGCCTTCGACCGCTTCTTCCGCGCCGACCCCGACCGGGCCCGGGACACCGGCGGCGCCGGCCTCGGCATGTCGATCGTCCAGGCCGCCGTCGACGCCCACCACGGTTCCGTCCGCCTCGACACCGCCCCGGGCACCGGCCTCACGGTCCACGTCACCCTCCCGTCGGCCCGGCCGGCCGAACTCGTGGTGGAGAGCGAGGCGGCGCCGGGACGCTAGGTCCTGTCGCCGAAGGCCCGCTCCGGCTCACCCGGCCGTCGAAGGGACCGGCTGCACGGCCGTCGCCGGGGCCCGGCCGACCCGCCGCACCCCCGGCACCAGCGCCGTCCCCAGGCAGGCCGCCGCCACCAGGCCGGCCGCGACCGCCAGCGGGGTCGCCGTCCCCCACGCGTTGGCGGCGAGCGGCGCGGCGGCGTAGCCGACCGGCATCGCGGCCAGTGAGAGCAGCCAGTCGTAGGACGTGACGCGGGCCAGCACCCCGGCCGGCACGGCCTGCTGGACGGTGGTCTCCCAGACCGGATTGAGGAAGCCGAGCGCGCAGAGGGCGAGGCCGTAGGAGGCGATGAGCAGCGGGGCGGGCGCGGCCAGGGCGAGCAGGATCAGCGGCAGCGCGTAGGTCGCGAGGCCGAGGTTGGCCACCAGGACGGGGCGGGAGAGCTTGGCGCGGCCGGCCAGCAGGGAGCCGACGACCAGGCCCGCGGTACCCGCCTGGAGCAGATAGATCCAGACGTCGTCCCCGCCGAGCCGCTCGCGGGCGACGATCGGTCCGAGGGTGGCGAGGACGGCGGCGGCGCCGTTCCAGGTGGCGTGCGCGATCAGGCTCGTCCAGTACCAGTCACGGGACCGCACCTCGGACCAGCCCTCGACCAGGTCGGCGCGCATCGAGCGGCGGGGGATGGGCGTGCGCCGGACCCGGATCGCGGCCAGCAGCGCCGCACTGGCCGCGAAGGTCGCCGCGTCCAGGACGAAGGCCCAGCCGGGCCCCGCGGTGAACACCAGCAGCCCGGCGACGCCGGGCCCGCCGAAGAAGGCGGCGTTGCGCGCGGCGGCCATCAGGGAGTTGGCCTTCTGCCGTTCCGGTCCTTCGGTGGTGCCGGTGATCAGCGGCGACGCGGTCGGCATGGCGAACGCGGAGGCGATGCCGCCGACCACTTCGGCGGCGGCTATGTGCAGCAGCTGCGGGTCGCTGCCGATGAGTTCGGCGCCGACGAAGAGCTGGGCGGCGCACCGGACGAGGTCGGTGGTCAGCGCGACCTTGCGGACGTCGAAGCGGTCGCCGAACACGCCGCCGAGGGGGAGCAGGAGCAGCTTCGGGACCATCGAGCAGCCGAGGACGACGGCGAGCGCGGTGGCCGATCCGTCGGTCGCCCGGGTGATGGCGATGGCCAGCGCGGCGGGGACGACGGCGTCGCCGAGGGCGGACAGGGTGCGGCCGATGAAGAGCAGCCGGAAGGCGTGCAGGCGGAGGGGGTGCGTGGGTGGTTGGGTCACGCGGAGAATGTATTTCGGTACCGAACCTTTCGTCAACGAATAATTCGATGCCGACGGAACGGGCGTAGAGTGACGACATGAGCCCTAGTGACGCCGGCGGCGGCAGCGGTCGCAGTGGAGACCGGGACCGGACCGACGAGCACGTCGAGCGCTGGCTGCCCGTCCTCCCCGACCTCGACCCCGACATCGAGGGCGCGGTCACCCGGATGAAGATGATCGCCCACCATCTGCGCCGTTTCCGGGACCAGTCGCTCGCCGACTACGACCTCCAGCGGCACGAGTTCGAGACCCTGCACGCGCTCGCGGGCCGCGGCGGCAAGGCCAGCCCCTCCGAGCTCGCCAACGACCTGGACATGGCGCCCGCCTCCGTCACCGGACGGCTCGACACGCTCGCCCACCGCGGCTTCGTCCGCCGCACCCCCTCCGCCACGGACCGCCGCCGGGTCGACATCGAACTGACCGAGGAGGGCCGGGCGACCTGGCTCGGTTCGATGGACGTGCTCGGCCACGAGGAGTACCGGCTGCTCGGCGCGCTCGACGCCGGCGAACGCCGCACGCTGTCCGACCTGCTGCGCCGGATCCTGTTGGCGGCGGAGGACGTGCAGAGCTTGCGTTAGAGCCCACTCCAACCCGTACGTTCGATGCCATGGCCACCACAGACAAGAACACCGCCGCCGCCGACGCCCCCTCCGAGCGCTACGCGCGCGGCCTCGCCGTACTGCAGCAGATCGCCGGCACCGAGCGGCCCGCCGTGCTCGACAGTCTCGCCGACATCGCCCCCGACCTGGCCCGGTTCACCGTCGAGTTCGGCTACGGCGACATCATCTCCCGCCCCGGCCTGACGCTCCCGCAGCGCCAGCTGGCCACCATCTCGGCCCTTGCCGCGATGGGCAACGGGGCTCCGCAGCTGCGCTTCCACATCGACGGCGCGCTCAACGTCGGCATCAGCCGGCGGGAGATCGTGGAGACCTTCATCCACGCCAGCGTCTACGCGGGCTTCCCGGCCGCCCTCAACGCCCTCACGGTCGCCCGCGAGGCGTTCGCCGCGCGCAAGGAGTCGGACGACCCGGCCGCCGGCCCCGTCGCACCGGCCACCCCCAGCGAGCCGGGCACCACCCGCTACGAGCGCGGCCTGGAAGCGCTGGCCCGCATCGACGGCCACGCCGGCGAAGCCGTCGTCGCCTCGCTCCAGGACATCGCCCCCGACCTGGCCCGATACCTGATCGAGTACAGCTTCGGCGACATCTACTCCCGCACTGGCCTCGACCTCAAGTCCCGCGAGCTCGCCAGCGTCGCCATGTGCACCGCCCTGGGCAACGCCGCCCCGCAACTCCGCGTCCACCTCCACGGCTTCCTCAACGTCGGCGGCACCGAGGACGAAACCGTCGAGATCATCACCCAGATGGCCGGCTACGCGGGCTTCCCCGCCGCCCTCAACGGCATCGCCGCCGCCCGCGAGGTCTTCGCCGACCGAGCGGAGAACAACCCGGAGCACTGAACGCGCCGTTCGTCAGGTGCCCGTCCGGCTGCCGGAAGCGGAAACGGCGGCGGCCCGGGCGGAAGGCCTATGCCGTTCCGTCCGGGCCGCCACCCCGTGGGGGGCAGTTGGGTCAGCCGTTGGTGACGGCGGTGTCGTCGATCAGGAAGCTGGTGGCCGCGGAGGAGTCCTCGGCGCCCAGGAACTTGATGGTGACCGTCTTGCCCTTGAAGGCGGACAGGTCGAGGGTGCGCTGGACGTAGCCGCTCGGGGTGACGTTGGAGTACGTCGCCAGGGTGGTCGTCGTGGTGCCGGAGACGACCTGGGCCTTGAGGGTGTCGTAGACCGTGGAGCCGGTCTCCTTGGTGGTGATGCCGAGCCAGAAGCTGAGCTTCGGGGCGGCGGCGGTGGCCGGGATGGTCACCGACTGGGACAGGGTGTCGGTGTGGGTGGTGCCGTAGCCGTTGAGCCAGGCGTAGTACGAACCGGCGTGCGGGGTGGCGCCGGTCTCATTGGTGATGACGCCGCTGGTCTGGGCCCAGGTGGTCGCACCGGACTCGAAGCCCGGGTTGGCCAGCAGGTTGGTGCCGTCCGGCGGCGGGGTGGTGCCGGTGCCGCCGCAGGTGGTGGAGGTCGCGGCGACGGCGGCTGCCGTCCAGGCCTTCTCGACCGCGGCGCACTGGGCGCTGCTGCCGCCGAAGAGGTCCTTGGCGGCCTTGATGCTCGCGGTGCGGGCGCCCGGGTAGTCGGTGGCGGCCGTCATGTACGTGGAGAGCGCGCGGTACCAGATCTTGCCCGTGTCGGCGTTGCCGATGCCGGTGACGGCCGGAGCGCCGCCGCAGGTCGGGCTGTTGCCGTACGTGGAGGAGCCGGAGCCGACGGCCAGCAGGTAGAAGAAGTGGTTGCCGACGCCCGACGAGTAGTGCGGGTCGAGGTTCTTGGTGCCGGTGGTCCAGCAGGACTGCGAGACGCCGTCCTTCTTCGGGTCGTCCATGTACCGCAGCGGCGTGGAGCTGATCTTCTCGCCGATGAGGTAGTCGGGCTTGTCCGCCGGGCTGTTGGCGTTGAACTCGACCAGGGTGCCGAAGATGTCGCTGGTGGACTCGTTGAGGCCGCCCGCGTCGCCGAAGTAGTTCAGGCCGGCGGTCGCGGCGGTGACGCCGTGGCTCATCTCGTGGCCGGCCACGTCCAGCTCGGTGAACGGCTTGTCGCCCACCGCGCCGTCGCCGTAGATCATCGAGAAGCTGTCGTCGTCCCAGCCGGCGTTGCCGTAGTTGACGCCGTAGTGGACGAAGGAGCGGGCGCCGACGCCGTCGTTCTTGATGCCGTTGCGGCCGTGCACGTTCTTGTAGTAGTCCCACGTGGCCTGGATGCCGTAGTGGGCGTCGACGGCGACGGTGGCGCGGTTGGTGAGGGTGCCGTCGCCCCAGACGTTGTCGGTGTCGGTGAACGCGGCGCCCCAGCCGGCCGGCGGCGAGTCGTTGGTCGTCGTCTTGTTCTGGGCGTCCCGCGTCTCCCCGTTACCGCGGGTCGGGTCCAGCAGCTGGTAGCCGCCGCTGACGCTGCTGGTGCCCAGCGTGACGTCGCCGACCTGGTAGCCGTGACCGGTGCCGGAGGCGGCGGCGCCCGCGACGGTCGTGGCGGGGGCGGTCGCCTGGTTCTGGCCCGCGACGGCCGTGCTGATGAAGCTGTTCCACGACTGGCCGGCGGCGCCGGTCTGCGCGTTCACCAGGACGTGCAGGTGGCTCGGCGACTGGTCGGGGGCGGTGCCGTTGGTGACGACCTGCCAGACCAGCGTCGGGGTGGCGGTGGTGGCGTCGACGACCAGCTTGGCCGTGCTGCCGTGCTTGACGCCCTTGAACTTCTTGGCCGCCGTGGCGATGGCCTGCTTGGCGGTGATCTTCGGCGTGACCGACAGGTTCAGCGGCGCCGCCAGGGTCAGCGAGGCGTCGCGCGCGGTTCCGTCCGGAGCCGAGTGGACGACGACGTCGCCGCCCAGGACCGGCAGGCCCTGGTAGGTGCGGTCGAGGTGTACGTGGCGCGAGCCGTCGGCGTCGACGGTCACGTCGCGTGACGTGAACACGTCGTGAGCGCCGGCCTTGACCAACTGCGGGTGGGCCGCGACGGCGGAGTTCGCGTCGCGCAGTGCCTGAGCTTCGCTCGCCTTCGGCGGGATGGGCCGGGGGTTCTTCGCGGCGCTGGCGGGGGTGCCCGCCCCGGCTATCAGGAGCCCGCTGACCGCGAGGGTGAGGGTGCTGGCGAGTACAGATCGTTTCATGGCCAGGGAGCATGGCGGCGCCTGGTGACCCGGGGCAACGAACTCCCAACTCTGTTTAATTGCGGGAGTTACAACAACTCGTTAAAGCCTGGCCCACAAGCTGTGCAACCTCTGTGAACGCTAAATCTTTGGGTAAGACTGTTCACAGCGTGATGCGCGTCACCGGCCGTTTCCCGGCCGGTCGCTAACATGTGCCTCCCCCACACCCGGCACGCAGGACGGATGACCACCCCCTGTGACCTATAGACCGCTGCCTCCAGAAATCGCCGATGCGCTCCGCACCGGCCCCTTCGAAGCCGCCCTCGACGCCGCCGTCCGGGCCAGCGGACTCAGCATGGAACGTATCCGGCACCGGCTCGACACCCGGGGCGTCCAGGTGAGCGTCACCACGCTCAGTTACTGGCGCCGCGGCCGCAGCCGGCCCGAACGCCCCCAGTCCCGGCAGGCCGTTCGCCTGCTGGAAGAGCTGCTCGCCCTCCCCTCCGACTCCCTGGTCTCCCTGCTCGGCCCGCAACGCCCGCGCGGCCGCTGGGTCAACCGCCCGCCCGCCAACCTCGACGCCGCCCGGCTCTGGCAGGAGTACGAGAGCCTGCCGGGACTGCTCGGCGAGATGGGCTCCGCCGACGACGGGCTCGCCCGGCTGGCGGTGCACGACCGCTACGAGATCGACGCGAACGGCTGTGAGGCGACCTGGACGACGACCCTGGTCCTGCGGGCCGAGCAGGAACGGGTGGACCGTTGCATGATCATCACCCGTGGCGACGACCCGGAACGGGAGCTACCCGTCCTCACCGGGGTGCGCAACGCCCGCCCCGGCCGGGTCCGCATCGACAGCTCGGTACCGCTGGTCGTCGCCGAACTGCTGCTGGACCGGGTGCTCGCCAAGGGCGAGACCGAGGTCGTCGAGTACACGTACCGCATGCCGACGGTGGGCGCCCGCACCACCGAGTGCGGGCGCGGCTTTCCGGTGCCCATCCGGCTCTACACGCTCGAAGTGCAGTTCCATCCGGACGCCGTGCCGTTCCGCAGCCACCGCTGCGTCGGCACCACGGCGGGCGGGCCGCTGCCCGCGGTCGAACCGGTCTGGATCAGCGCGTCGGGCCGGGCGCTGTTCTCCGTCGAGGACCCGCAGCCCGGTTTCCAGGCGCTGCGCTGGGAGTGGGAGTAACCGCCGGCGGGAACGGCTGAGGGCCCCGTCCGCCGTGGCGGAGAGGGCCCTCAGTTGCGGGACGTCCTAGAAGCGGCGCGTGATGAGCGCGCGCTTCACTTCCTGGATGGCCTTGGTGACCTCGATGCCGCGGGGGCATGCGTCGGTGCAGTTGAACGTCGTGCGGCAGCGCCAGACGCCGTCCTTGTCGTTCAGGATCTCCAGCCGCTGCTCACCGCCCTCGTCGCGCGAGTCGAAGATGAAGCGGTGCGCGTTGACGATCGCGGCCGGGCCGAAGTACTGGCCGTCGTTCCAGAACACCGGGCAGGACGACGTGCACGCGGCGCACAGGATGCACTTGGTGGTGTCGTCGAAGCGCTCGCGGTCCTCGGCGGACTGCAGGCGCTCGCGCGTCGGCTCGTTGCCCTTGGTGATCAGGAAGGGCATGACGTCGCGGTAGGCCTGGAAGAACGGGTCCATGTCGACGATCAGGTCCTTCAGGACCGTCAGGCCCTTGATGGGCTCGACCGTGATCGGCTTCTCCGGGTTGAGGTCCTTGATCAGCGTCTTGCACGCCAGCCGGTTGCGGCCGTTGATGCGCATGGCGTCGGAACCGCAGATGCCGTGGGCGCAGGAACGCCGGAACGTCAGCGTGCCGTCCAGCTCCCACTTGATCTTGTGGAGGGCGTCCAGGACGCGCTCCTTGGGATCGATCGGGAACTGGTAGTCGACCCATTCGACCGCGTCGGAGACCTCCGGGTTGAACCGGCGGATCCGCATCGTGACCGTGATCAGGTGACCTGCGGCGGCCTCGGCGGCGTCCAGGGCCTCCGAGTGTCCGGAGGACTTGTCGAGCGTCGGGGTGCTCATCAGTACTTACGCTCCATCGGCTGGTAGCGGGTCACCACGACCGGCTTGTAGTCGAGACGGATCGACTCGTTGCCGGCGGAGTCCGTCTCGCGGTACGCCATGGTGTGCCGCTGGAAGTTGACGTCGTCGCGGTTGGGGTAGTCCTCGCGGTAGTGACCGCCGCGGGACTCCTTGCGCGCCAGCGCGGACACGGCCATGACCTCGGCCAGGTCGAGCAGGTTGCCCAGCTCGATGGCTTCCAGCAGGTCGGTGTTGAAGCGCTTGCCCTTGTCCTGGACGGACACGTTCTTGTAGCGCTCGCGCAGGGCGCCGATCGTCTCGACGGCCGTCTTGATCGTCTGCTCCGTACGGAACACCATCACGTTGGTGTCCATGCACTCCTGCAGTTCCTTGCGGATGTCCGCGACCCGCTCGGTGCCGGTGTTGTTGCGCAGGCCCTCGACCTGGGCGACGACCCGGGAGGCCGGGTCCTCCGGCAGCTCGATGTGGTCCGTGGTCGCCGCGTACTCGGCGGCCGCGATGCCGGACCTGCGCCCGAAGACATTGATGTCGAGCAGCGAGTTGGTGCCGAGGCGGTTGGCGCCGTGCACCGAGACGCAGGCGACCTCGCCGGCGGCGTACAGGCCCGGGACGACGGTGGTGTTGTCGCTCAGCACCTCGCCCTGGACGTTGGTGGGGATGCCGCCCATGGCGTAGTGCGCGGTCGGCTGGATCGGGATCGGGTCCGTGTAGGGCTCGATGCCGAGGTACGTCCGCGCGAACTCGGTGATGTCGGGCAGCTTGGCGTCCAGCTGCTCCGGCGGGAGGTGCGTGAGGTCGAGGTAGACGTGGTCGCCCTCGGGACCGCAGCCGCGGCCCTCACGGATCTCGGTGTAGATGGAGCGCGAGACGACGTCGCGGGAGGCGAGGTCCTTCATGACGGGCGCGTACTTCTCCATGAAGCGCTCACCGTCCTTGTTGCGGAGGATGCCGCCCTCGCCGCGGGCGCCCTCGGTGAGGAGGATGCCCATCCGCCAGATGCCCGTCGGGTGGAACTGGAAGAACTCCATGTCCTCCAGCGGCAGCCCGCGCCGGTACGCGACGGCCTGGCCGTCACCGGTCAGGGTGTGCGCGTTGGAGGTCACCTTGAAGAACTTGCCGGTGCCGCCGGAGGCGAAGATGACGGCCTTCGCCTGGAAGATGTGGATCTCGCCGGTGGCCAGCTCGTACGCGACGACGCCGGCGGTCCGCTGGACCCCGTCGACCTCGGCGAGGAGCAGGTCCAGGACGTAGAACTCGTTGAAGAACTCCACACCCTCCTTGACGCAGTTCTGGTACAGCGTCTGGAGGATCATGTGGCCGGTGCGGTCCGACGCGTAGCAGGCGCGGCGCACGGCGGCCTCGCCGTGGCTGCGGGTGTGCCCGCCGAACCGGCGCTGGTCGATCTTGCCCTCGGGCGTCCGGTTGAAGGGCAGGCCCATCCTCTCGAGGTCGAGGACCGCGTCGATGGCCTCCTTCGCCAGGATCTCGGCGGCGTCCTGGTCGACCAGGTAGTCGCCACCCTTGACCGTGTCGAAGGTGTGCCACTCCCAGTTGTCCTCCTCGACGTTCGCGAGGGCGGCGGCCATGCCGCCCTGGGCGGCGCCGGTGTGGGAGCGGGTCGGGTAGAGCTTCGTCAGCACGGCGGTGCGGCTGCGCTTCGTCGACTCGATGGCCGCGCGCATTCCGGCGCCGCCGGCGCCGACGATGACGGTGTCGTACTTGTGGATCTGCATGGGGTTGTTTCCCTGTCCGTCCCTGGCCTAGCGGATGTTCGGGTCGAAGGTGAAGATCACCAGCGTGCCGAGCACGATCGTGAACGCCGTTGCGGTGAACAGCAGCGTCTTCAGCCAGAACCGGGTGTTCGCCTGCTCGGCGTAGTCGTTGATGACGGTGCGCAGACCGTTGCCGCCGTGCAGCATGGCCAGCCACAGCATGACCAGGTCCCAGCCCTGCCAGAACGGCGAGGCCCAGCGGCCGGCCACGAAGGCGAAGCCGACCTTGGTCACGCCGCCGTCGAGGACCAGCTGGATCAGCAGGTGGCCCAGCACCAGGACGACGAGCACGACACCGGACAGGCGCATGAACAGCCAGCCGTACAGCTCGAAGTTGGTGCGGGTGGCACGCGGAGTGCGCTTGGTACGGGCGCGCGGGGCCTCGATGAACGGCGCCGGGTTCTCCGGGCTGAACGAGGCACTGGAGGAGCTGAGCTCCACGGAGTCAGTAGACATTCTCAGCTCCCGAACAGAATGCGTGCGGCGTGCCCGAGAACCGGGTAGATGGCCCCGATCATCAGCACGATCCAGACGCCGAGGACGGACCACAGCATCTGCTTCTGGTACTTCGGGCCCTTGGACCAGAAGTCGACGGCGATGATGCGGAGCCCGTTGAGAGCGTGGAAGAGGATGGCCGCGACGAGGCCGTACTCCAGCAGGCTGACAGGCCAGGTCTTATAGGTCGCGACGACCTTGTCGTAGTCCTCGGGGGAGACCCGCACGAGTGCGGTGTCGAGGACATGGACGAACAGGAAGAAGAAAATGAGGACACCGGTGACTCGATGAGCCACCCATGACCACATGCCTTCCCGGCCGCGGTACAGCGTTCCTGCCGGCACGGAAAACCCTCCGGGAGCGGTTTGGGGCCAGCCGGCTTCGGTGTCGGACGGGCCCGGCCGGGTACGGTCCACCGGCCCTGGCCATCGTAGCGACGCGTTGTCGGCTCCGTATGCCCGGGTAGGCCAGGTGTGATTGATCCCGCACGACTGGGTGAACGTCTGGGGGAACCTACGAATGAACGGGCGACCGGATGTGCGGGCCAAAGGCCGGTGGGCGTACGGGCGGAGACACCTGCGGAGGTGTTGTTCCCCGGAGCTAGCGGTGCAGTTCCGCCGTGGTCTGCGCGTTCGATCGTTCCGAGACCAGCCGGGCGAGCCGCGCCCGGGTGATGCGGCGCAGCTCGTCGGCGGTGACGACCCGTTCCTCGTCCTCGTCGTTCGCGAGCCGGGCGCGGATTCCGGTCAGGACCTGGTTGAGGAGGCTGGCCGGGTCGTCGCCCTTGAGGGCGATGACGAAGACATTGCCGAACTTGTTCTCGTACGCGGCCTGCGCGGCGCTCAGCGCGGTGTGCGCGGCCAGGCCGCCGCGGTGCGGCAGCGGAGTGGCGGCCTCGCAGGCCAGCGCCTCGGAGAGGTCGCCGGGGGTGAGGTCGTACGCCGCCTCGTCGGCCGCCGCGAGTAGGGCGTCAAGATCCGGGTACGGGCGGTGCAGGGCCATCCGCCGGGCCCAGCGGTGGCTTCCGCAGCAGTCGCGCAGGGCGGCTTCCGCCGCGCCGAAGGGGGCCTCGTTGAGCCGGGAGAGCCCGGCGGCGGGGACGGGCCCCTGGGCCGGAGTGTCGGGGAACAGCGCTGAACTCCTGTCGGAAAAGCGGGGAAGCGGTACACGTTAGTGGGGCATGTTCGACTCCGTCCGACGGATGAGTGGATTTCACCCGTACGGGATCGAAATATGTCACGAAGTGGACGACGGAACGGGGATGGTCTGCCATAACGTCCGGTATGGGGAAAATCTGGACAGGGCTGGCGTTGTCGCTCGCCGTACTCACACCGGCCGTCGGCACACCCAACGAGGCACCGGCCACCCGGACACTGCCGGTCATCCCCTCCGTACGGGATTTCCGGCCGGCCGGATCCGGCGTCTTCCACCTCGGTCCGGGGACCCGGGTGCGCGCCGGGCGCGGCAGCGCCGTCGAGGACGAGGCGCGGCTGCTCGCCGGACAGCTGCAGGTCCCCTTCGGGTTCGACGACGACAGGAGCGACGGGGACGGGCCGGCCGGAACGGGAGACATCACGCTGCGGATCGACGGTCCCGGCGCCGGCACCACGAAGAACGCCGCGAACGTGAACGAGTCGTACGTCCTCACCGCACGGAACGGGCAGGTCACCATCGACGCGCCCACCGACGCGGGGGCGTTCTACGGCACCCGCACCCTCCTGCAGACGCTGCGCGCCGGCACCGGGTTGCCCGAAGGCGTCATCAAGGACGCCCCGGACCGGCCGCAGCGCGGCCTGCTCCTCGACATCGCGCGGAAGCCCTTCGCACGCGACTGGATCGAGGACCGGATCCGGCAGCTCGGCGACCTCAAGCTCAACCAGCTGCATCTGCACTTCAGCGATGACCAGGGCTTCCGCATCGAGAGCAGCAGCCACCCGGAGATCGTGTCGCGGGACCATCTCAGCAAGGCGGACCTCAGGGCGATCATCGACCTCGCCGCGCAGCGCCACGTCACCGTCATCCCGGAGATCGACAGCCCCGGGCACCTCGGCGCCGTCATCAGGGCCCACCCGGACCTTCAGCTGGTCAACGCCTCCGGCCGGGCGCTGCCCGGGGCGATCGACATCTCGAAGGCCGCCTCGGCCCGCATGGTCGACGATCTGACCCGTGAGTTCGCGCCACTCTTCCCCGGCCCCTACTGGCACCTGGGCGGCGACGAGTACCAGGCGCTGGTCGTCAGCGACCCGGAGAGCTCGTATCCGCAGCTCGTCCCGCCCGGCGGGACCGTCGCCGAGGCGACGACCCGCTGGCTCAACGACCGCGAGGCGGTGGCGAAGAAGTTCGGCAAGCGGACCAAGGCGTGGAACGACGGATTCCTCTCCACCCCGCGCGCCGTGCCCGACCGCGACCGCGAGGTCGAGTACTGGACGGGGAAGGAACTGGGCGCCCGCGAGCCGGAGGAATACCTCAAAGCCGGCCGCAAGGTCGTCAACCTCAACGACGAGTACCTGTACTACGTGCTCGGCGAGCCGAACGACTTCACCTATCCGACGGGCGAGCGCATCTACAAGGAGTGGACCCCCGCCGTCCTGCGCGGCGCCAGCCCGGTGGCCGCCTCGCTGGCGACGCCCGACCGGGTGCTCGGCGGCAGGTTCGCCGTCTGGTGCGACCAGGCGGACGCGCAGTCGCAGGACGAGGTGGCGCGGGGCATCCGGCTGCCGCTGAACGCGCTGGCGCAGAAGCTCTGGTACCCCGGGACGCCGCCCCTCTCCTGGCCGGCCTTCACAGCTCTGGCCGACAAGGTGGGCTGACGGACGGTCCGGCCACAGGTGGTGCGGTCGGTCCCAGTGTTGTGGTCAGTCCCACCAGAAGGACCACAGCCGCTCCCCGCGCAGCGCCTCGGCGTAGTCGGGGAACGGGAAGGTGCCGTCGTTGAGGTGGGAGGCGCCGGTGAGGACGTGTTCGAGGGCGACATGGGCGGCGTGCTCCGACGTCAGCGGCGGGGACGCGACGGAGAGGAAGACGGAGGAGCCCTCGAAGCCGATGACGCGGGCGCCGAACCGGGTCTCCCAGGTGCGCAGCAGCGCGGAGAACTCCAGGGCCGGCGCGTCGGACTCCCACCCGAGGAGGGCCGGGACATCGGCGCTGCGGCGGGTCGGGACCAGCGCGATGTGCGCGATGAAGCGGGTGGTGAAGTAGTGCAGCATCTGACCCACCGTCTGGCGGGCGACCGCGTCCGGCGGGGGCCCCTGGTGCGCGGGGGAGGTGCGGGCGAGGCCGGGCCAGCGGGTGAACGGCGGGCCCGGGTCGTCGAGGAGCAGGGCGACGTCCTCGGGCCAGACCTCGTCGATCGCGGGATGCGGCGGCCGCAATGAGCGCAAATCCTGGTACGACCCCCAGGAATCAGTCATCGTTGCTTCGACGTCCACGCCGTCGATGTCCTCGGTGCGGTGGCCGCGGCCCGTCGCGCACGGCCAGGCCATGAGGACCGGGCACCAGCCCGTCTCGTCCTGCTGCGCCTGGAAGCGGGCCCAGAGCCGGCCGGGAGCGACGACGGGTTCGTAGGAGAGCCACAACCCGGGGGAGTCACCGGGCAGGAACCGGCCGGGCGGAAGGCCGTCGGGGAGACGGGCCAGGGGCATCGGTGGGCTCCATCGGTGTGGGGGCACGAGCTGGGACGGCCGGGGGCCGCCTCCCCCCACAGGAGCGTCCCCGGCCGCCGTCTATTACAGCGTCGCGGGCGCCGGAAGTGTCACCGCGGCAATGGGGCAGGATGGTGCCGGTGTTCGAGGGGGTGGAGCGAGCGGTGGATCTGGGGACCGCGGTCAGTGCCGCGCAGGAGGGCGACGACGCCGCGTTCCGGGTGCTGTACCGGGCGGTGCAGCCACAACTGCTGCAGTACGTGAGGACCCTGGTCGGACCGGCGGAGGCCGAGGACGTGGCGTCGGAGGCGTGGCTGCAGATCGCCCGCGACCTGCCGGGCTTCACCGGTGACGGCGACGCGGTGCGCGGCTGGGCGGCCCGGATCGCCCGCAACCGGGCACTGGACCACCTGCGGGCGCGCAGCCGGCGGCCGGTCACCGCGGCCGGCGTCGACGCCCTGCTGCACATGCCGGCGCACACGGACACCGCGGGCGAGGCCCTGGACGCGGTGGCCACCGACCGCGCGCTCGCGGCCATCGCGACGCTGCCGCGCGAACAGGCCGAGGCGGTCCTGCTGAGGGTCGTCATGGGGCTGGACTCCAGCAGCGCGGCGCAGGTGCTGGGCAAGCGCGCGGGGTCCGTGCGGATGGCCACCCACCGGGGGCTGCGCCGGCTCGCCGAACTGCTGGACGACGAGAGCCGCACCGCGGGTGTGACGTTTTCGGCGGCGAAGACGCTTTGAGGATATGAGATGACGGAAAACCGGCGATGCGACGGACATCGTGACGACGACTGGCTCGACGAGGACGCCGCGGAGCGGCTCCTGCGCGGCGAGTCCGTCATGTCCGGCGGTGCCGGGGCGGCCCGGCTGGCCCGGCTGCTGGCGGCAGCCGCCGCGCCGGCGGCGGCCGATCCGGAGCGCGAGGAGGCGGCGGTCGCCGCCTTCCTGACGAGCTTCGACGCGGCTCCGAAGGCCGGCCCCCGGGACGGTTCCGGCGCCGGTCCCGAGCAGGGTTCCGGGGATGCCGATTTCCTGTCGGTGGTCCGGCTGGGCCGGCCGGTCACCGCACCGGGCACCGCACTGACGCCGAGAACGGGGCGGCTGGGGGCACCCCCGGCCGAAGGTCGGGGGAAGGTGGCGGGAGCGCCGAAGTCGCTGAAGGCGTCGGTCGGCGCGCTGGTGGTCGCCATGGCCCTGTGCGCCGCGGTGCTCGCCGCGAGCCCCGGCATCCTGCCGCTGCCGTTCGACGCCGACAACGTCGGTTCCGCGCCGGTGCGCAGCGGCGCCCCGAGCTCCGCCATGCCGGACGGCTCCGGCACCGCGGGCCCGGACGGCGGGTCCTCGCCGCTCACCGGCGGGACGGCCGACGCACCGCACGGAGCGTCATCGGATCCGGGGCACGGGGCGACGCCGTCCCCCGGCCGGCCGGCCTCGCCCGCGAACCCGTCCGCGACGCCGCCGCCGTCCGCCCACTCGCTCGCACCGCAGGGGACGCACGGGGAACGCGACCGGCAGAACGTGGAGTTGTGCCGCGCCTACATCAAGGCGGGCGGCCGGCTGGACGGCGCGTCGTCCGACCGGCTCGTGGCGGCGGCGGGCAGCAAACGGGACGTACCGAAATACTGCGCGCGGGTGCTGGCCGCCGCCTACGTGGCCGGATCCGGCGGTGCCGGAAACGCTGACGGCGGCAAGTCCGGTGGCACGAGCGGCGGTCACACCAAGGGCGACGGCCGGAACGACTAGGTTCTGCCGGTTCGCCGGCGACCGTATTCCCGGCTCTCCGGACCGTCTGACCTGCGGGCCCGGAAGCGTCCGGTGACACTTTCCAGCTGGTTGACGCTTTAAGTAATGGGTCGACTGGTCATCGGCCCGGCGGACCCCGGTGCTCCCCGTGCCGGGTGGGTCCGCGCCCAGGGCGCGGCCGGGTGCATTCCCCCTACCCGGCCGCGCCCGCCGGGTGTTCCATGGCGGTGGCCGGAAGTGGCTGGTGGCGGTCCGCGGCGGCCGGTGGCGGGTCCTGGCGGTCGGCCGATAACTCCCGGCCGAATGTCGGTGCCGTGGTGCAGACTCGGTTGGGAGAGCAAAACCGGGGGAGGTACGCCATGTTGGCAGGACTGTACGAGATCGACTGGGCGGCTATGGGGCATGCCTACGGATCGGCGGAGGAGGTCCCCGAACTTCTGCGGGGGCTGGCCTCGGCGGACGCGGGGGAGCGGGAGGCCGCCCTCGACGCGATGTACGGGGCCGTTCATCACCAGGGCGATGTGTACGACTCGACGCTCGCCTGCATCCCCTTTCTCTTCGAGCTGGTGGCGGATCCGGCGGTGCGGGACCGGGGCCGGATCGTCGTCCTGCTGACCAGCATCGGGGGCGGCGACGAGGTCGCGGAGGAGTACCTGGACGAGATCGTGATCGAGGCCGGGGGCCCGGTCGCGGGAGGTTCGTGGAGCGCGCTGGGGGACGGTTCCGGAAACGCTCCCGGCACCGGTTCCGGCGGGTCCGGCGATGCGACGGACGCCCTGGACGACGAGGACATCCTCGGACTGCTGGACGCCGAAGAGGCCGCGGCCTCCGAAGACGCGGAGGCGGCCGCCTGGCGGGCCAACTACGCGATGGCCGTCACCGCCGTACGGGCCCAGGCGGAAGTTTTCACCGAGCTCGTCGCGGACCCCGATCCCGATGTACGGCGCGCGGTCCCGGTGGCGCTCGGCGCGCTGCACGGGGAGACCGCGCGGATACTCGACGTCCTGCGCGACCGGCTGCCGGTGGAGCGGGACACGGAGACCCGGCTGGCCCTCGTCGAGGCCGTCGGCACCCTCGCGCTGCGCCCGGGCGGCCCGGCCGCCGAGGCCGCCGACTGGCTGGCCCGGCTCGCCGGCAACCGCGCCGACGGCCCCGCCGACCGCTCGTCCGACAGCCGGTCGCTCTCCGCGGACCCGGGCCTGCGGCTGGCCGCGCTCGCCCAACTCGCCCGCTGCGCGCCCGAACGGCTGCCGGCGGACATCGTGCCGACCGCCGTCGCCCTGCTCCGCGCGGTGCGCGGCGAGGAGGCGGGCAGCCGGTCTCCCCTGGAGGTGTCCGCCGAGCGCCAGGTGCCCGCCACCTTCGTCGGCCATCTGCGGGAGCTGCGCGAGCGGGCCGAGGCCGGCCGCTCCGCGCCCTGGGCCGCCGACCTGCTCCGTACGCTGCACACCGCGCTCGACGACCGGGTCGCCGACCGCATCGCGCTCGTCATCGACCAGTTGCGCAGCCCGGACTGGGGCCGGCGGATCGACGCCGTGTGGATGAGCGGCGGCCTGGTGCGCGGCTGGCGCGGACCGTACGAGGAGCTGGTCGTCCTGCTCGGGCAGCAGCTCGCCGACCCCGAGGAGCGGCTGCGCGACGGCGCCGCCTCGGTGCTGGAAAACCTGTACGAACTGTCCGCACCCGCAGCCGACGCCCTCGCCGAGGCGGTCGCGGCGGATCCCGGGAGCTGGGTCCAGGAGTGGTCGCAGGGGCGGCCGAGCCTCGGCGGCATGGTCAAGACCCTCGCCCGGCTGGGCGACCCACGGGCGCTGCCCGCGCTGGCCTCGGCCCTGGACCGGCCGGACATACCCCAGGACCTGGGGTTCGCCATCGAGCACCTGGGCGCGGCGGCGGTCCCGCTCGCACCCCTGCTGCGCCGCAGGCTCGCCGAGGTGACGCTGAACGACGAGGAGGCGTACGACCAGGCGGAGCCGCTGCTCAGGGGAGTGGCCGCGATCGCGGCCGCCGAGGCGTTCCCCGAGGTGCTGCGGATTCTGCGCGGGGCGCCGAAGGCCCGCCGGGACTGGCTGCTGTGTTCGGCGATCCGCGCGCTCGCCCGGTTCGGTGACGCCGCCCGCGACGCGCTGCCCGATCTGCGCGCGCTGGTGGCCGATCCCGGCTCCTGTATCGCCCTGGAGGCCGCGTCCGCGCTCTGGGCGATCGAGCGGAACACCGCGGTCCTGCCGGTGCTGCTCGCGCACCTGAACAGCGACAGCCCGCACACCCGGCGCTCGGCGGCCGAGGCGCTCGGCGAGCTAGGCCCCGCGGCGGCCGGTGCGGCGCCGCGGCTGCGGGAGCTGCTCGCGGACCCCGCGGTGTGGATGCGGGTGGACGCGGCGGTCGCGCTGTGGCGGGTCTCCGGCGACGCCGGTCCTGTGCTGCCCGTCCTGCGGTCCGCCTGGGCGGAGAACGTGCACACCCGCACGGTCATCGCCGGCTGCCTCGCCGGGATAGGTCCCGCCGCGGCCGGCGCCGCCCCGCTGCTGCGCGACGAACTGGCGGCCGTCCGTCGGCACAACAACGAGGGCGACCACTACGGCACCCTCGATGTGTGCGCCGACGAGAAACTGCTCCTGGCATGCCGACGGGCCCTGTCCCGGATATCCGGAACAGGGCCCGTCGTGGACAGCGGCCGTTAGGTCCTGTTCTCGGACCTCACGTCAGGCCGGCCCGGGGTCACCAGTAGACGACGACCTTGTCGCCGGCCTTGACCTGGTCGAAGAGGGAGGCGATGGCGGCCTTGTCGCGCACGTTCACACAGCCGTGGGAGGCGCCGGCGTAACCGCGGGCCGCGAAGTCGGACGAGTAGTGCACGGCCTGGCCGCCACTGAAGAACATCGCGTACGGCATGGACGTGTGATAGATCGTCGAGACGTGGTCACGGCTCTTGAAGTCCACCTTGAACTGGCCCTCGCGGGTCGGGGTGTACTGGGAGCCGAAGCGCACGTCCATCGTGGTCTGCACCTTGCCGTTGATCACCCAGGACAGTGACCGGCTGGTCTTGCTGATGCAGAGCACACGGCCGGTCATGCAGCGCGGGTCGAGCTTGGCGCTGGCCGGCTGGGTGGTGGGCGGGTACATCGCCGCGTGCGTCGGCTGCTTGGTCACGCCGCGCAGCTTGGTCCAGGTCTGCGCGGAGACGCTGCCGGTCATCGGCAGGCCGTAACGCTCCTGGAAGTCGTTCACGGCGTTCGCGGTGACCGAGCCGTAGGTGCCGGTGGGCGTACGGCTGAACAGGTTGAGCTGGCCCAGCCGGGCCTGCAGCTCACGGACCTGCGCGCCGGTGGAGCCCTGCTTCATGACGGCGGGCACGACCGGGGGCTTGGACGTGGTCGCGGAAGCGCTGGGGGTGGCGGAGGCCGTGGTCGAGCTCGACGCCGAGGGTGAGGGTGAGTCACTCGGGCTCGCGGAGTCGGTGGGACTCGCGGTGGTCGACGCGGCAGGCGTCGGCTTGGCGCCCGAGGTGGGCTTGTCCTGCGGGCCACAGCCCACCAGAGCCGCTGCCGCCAGAGCGGCCACCACGATCGCTATCGGAGTTCTCTTCGTACGCAAGACAGTCACCCTTTGCCCCCCAGAATCTGCAGTTACCCGGCTAGACACTCAACCCGCCCGTGCAGTTGCACGGATCCGGAGCAAGACTGTTTCGTGACATCGGAGAGACAAGACTGTGAGGAAGCTCCCAGCGCGGGCCCCTCCACGGCTCGCACGCCCGCAACTACAGTCCGTGCCGGAGACAGGATATTACCCACCAGTAACGCGACAGCGATGCGGAGGCGTGAACCATGGCGCGCGAGACGGACACCGCCCGGTCCACCGAGAGTGGACTGCCCATCGAGCCGGTCTACGGGCCTGAGGCACTCGACGGCTGGGATCCCGCGGAGAAGCTCGGCGAGCCGGGGGAGTACCCGTTCACCCGTGGCGTCTACCCGTCGATGTACACCGGCCGGCCCTGGACCATGCGGCAGTACGCCGGATTCGGCACGGCGGTCGAATCCAACGCCCGCTACCAGCAGCTGATCGCCAACGGCACGATGGGCCTGTCCGTCGCCTTCGACCTGCCAACGCAGATGGGCCACGACTCCGACGCCAAGATCTCCAGCGGCGAGGTGGGCAAGGTCGGCGTCGCCATCGACTCCGTCGACGACATGAAGGTGCTCTTCGGGAACATCCCGCTGGACAAGGTGTCCACGTCGATGACGATCAACGCACCCGCCGCGCTTCTGCTGCTGATGTACCAGCTCGTCGGCGAGGAGCAGGGCGTCCCGGCCGACCGGCTGACCGGCACCATCCAGAACGACGTGCTCAAGGAGTACATCGCGCGCGGCACGTACATCTTCCCGCCGAAGCCGTCGCTGCGGCTGATCGCCGACATCTTCAAGTACTGCCGCACCGAGATCCCGAAGTGGAACACGATCTCGATCTCCGGCTACCACATGGCCGAGGCCGGCGCCTCGCCCGCGCAGGAGATCGCCTTCACGCTCGCCGACGGCATCGAGTACGTCCGCACCGCCGTCGCCGCGGGCATGGACGTGGACGACTTCGCGCCCCGCCTGTCGTTCTTCTTCGTCTCGCGCACGACCATCCTCGAAGAGGTCGCGAAGTTCCGCGCCGCCCGCCGGATCTGGGCTCGGGTGATGCGGGACGAGTTCGGCGCGAAGAACCCCAAATCGCAGATGCTGCGCTTCCACACCCAGACCGCAGGCGTGCAGCTCACCGCGCAGCAGCCCGAGGTCAACCTCGTCCGCGTCGCCATCCAGGGCCTCGCCGCGGTGCTCGGCGGCACGCAGTCGCTGCACACCAACTCCTTCGACGAGGCCATCGCGCTGCCCACCGACAAGTCGGCCCGGCTGGCGCTGCGCACCCAGCAGGTGCTCGCCTACGAGACCGATGTGACCGCGACCGTCGACCCGTTCGCGGGCTCCTACGTGGTCGAGACGATGACCGACGAGGTCGAGGCCCTCGCGCTGGACCTGATGCGGAAGGTCGAGGACCTGGGCGGCGCCGTCAACGCGATCGAGCACGGCTTCCAGAAGGGCGAGATCGAGCGCAGCGCGTACCGCATCGCCCTGGAGCAGGACGCGGGCGAACGCGTGGTGGTCGGTATGAACCGCTTCCAGCTCGACGAGGAGGACCCGTACGACCCGCTGCGCGTCGACCCGGCCATCGAGGCCCAGCAGGCCGCGCGGCTGGCGACGCTGCGCGCCACCCGGGACCAGGGCGCCGTCGACACCGCGCTCGCGGCGCTGCAGAAGGCGGCCCAGGGCACGGACAACGTCCTGTACCCGATGAAGGACGCGCTGCGCGCGCGGGCCACGGTCGGGGAGGTCTGCAACGCGCTGCGCGAGGTGTGGGGGACGTACGTCCCGACCGACGCGTTCTGAGCAGGCGGGCCCTGGAGGTCGGAGGCCGCCGGTCAGAGCAGGTGGAGCTGCGTGATCAGCATCGCCACGACGATGCAGAGCGTCCAGCCGACGATGTGCTCGACGATCTTCCGGCCCTCCTGGGGCCCGCCGGTACCGGTACGCGCCGCTGCGATCTCCGCCATTGCCAGTCCTGTCGTCCGCCGATGAGAAGCCCCCCGCAGCTGCCCAGGATGCGGGGGCCTTTCGCCCGCTGTACAGGGGCAAACTCACCTTTATGGCGGATCGTGACCCATTTCACCGCAGGGTCAGCCGGTGAAGCGGGCAAGGTACCCGGCCACATCGGCCGGATCCTCCGTGGCCAGGCCGAGGTAACCGTCGGGGCGGACGACGAACAGCCCGTCGCCGTAGACCGCGTACGCGCTGTTCGCGCCGTGCTCCGGGGCGTCGTCGATCCGGTGCGCGTGCACCAGGCCCGGATCCGCCCCCGGGCCCGCCCACGCCCCCGGGTCCGGCGGCAGCTGGGCGGTCCCCAGGGCGAGCAGGGTGAAGTGCGGGCCGCGGAACAGGTCGAAGAGCCGGCCGCCGCCGGCCAGCGGCGCGTCCGGGGCCCGGTCGCCCGCGCGCGGCCCCGTGTCAGGCAGCGTTCCCCCGGGTAGCGCTGCGGGCCGGAGTTCCCGCGTGAGCGGCCCACCCCGGTAGTTCAGCTCCAGGCCGTGGGTGTCGGTGCCGCGCTGCCGGGCGGCGGTGTCGTCGCCGTCGCGGGTCGCACCGTGCAGCCGGGTGCTGATGCCCAGGACGTCGGCGGCGATCGGCAGCCGCTCCTCCTCGTAGCTGTCGAGGAGCTCGGGTCCCGCACCGTGCCGCAGTACCTGGCCGAGCTTCCAGCCCAGGTTGTACGCGTCCTGGACGCCGGTGTTCAGGCCCTGCCCGCCGGCCGGTGAGTGGATGTGCGCGGCGTCGCCGGCGAGGAACACCCGGCCGACGCGGAAGTGGTCGGCCATGGCCGCGCTGGGGTGGAAGGCGGAAGCCCAGAGCACCTCGTGGACCTGCTCGGCGCCGATCGGCGTCCGGGCCCCGATGAGCTCGCGGATCCCCTCGACGGTGCCGTCCGGCTCGCTGCCGGTGTCCGTGTACTGGGCGAGCAGCTGGAAGTGGTCGGTGCCGGCCAGCGGGCAGAGCATGACGGTGCCGCCCTCCGCCTTGGGCCAGACGTGCCAGTGGTCGCGGTCGATGCCGCCGAGGAGCAGATCGGCGATCAGGATCGGGTGCGGGTCGATGGTCTCGCCGGTCATCCCGACGCCGAGCGCCCGGCGGCCGGTGCCGCGTCCGCCGTCGGCGGCGACCAGGAAGCGGGCCCGGACGGTGCCGGCCGTGCCGTCGGGAAGGGACAGTGCCGCGTCGACCCCGTCGGCGTCCTGGGTGATGCCGGTGAGCGCGGTCCCGAACTCGACGCCGCCGCCGAGTTCCCGCAGTCGCTCGTGGAGGATCTCCTGGGTGCGCCACTGGGTGAGCATCCATACCTCGCCGTACGGGGCCTGCGGCGTCGGCGCGAAGCGCTCCAGCAGGTCCCACTCACCGAGCCGCCGGTCGTCCTGCCAGCCCATCATCAGCGGGTACGGGCCGCCGGACGCGAGGACGGCGTCGATCACGCCGAGGTCGTCGAGGACCTCCAGGGTGCGCGGCTGCAAGCCCTTGCCGCGCGAGCCCGGGAAGAGCCGGTCCGACTGTTCGACGAGGCGGGCGGATATCCCCCGGCGGGCCAGGTCGACCGCGAGCGCCAGACCGGTGGGGCCTGCTCCGGCGATGAGTACGCCCACGTCGTGGGCGCTGTTGGGTGCCATGCGGACAGAGCGTACCGACGGGTTCCAGAAGCCAAGACCCTTTGCTTCATGGGTAGTTGAGAAAACGGTCAAGGTTCGGTCAGCGGACGGGAGCTTTCGGGACCATCGTCAGAAAGCGCTTGAGCCGGGGCGCCAGCGGACGTTCCACGAACCGGTGCAACAGCCACGCCAGCACCAGCATCGACCCGGCGGTGAGCGGCAGCACGGCGTACGACGGCATGTGCAGGCGCTGGTGCAGCTGGAAGATGACGACCCAGCCCAGGTGTTCATGGACCAGATAGAAGGGATAGGTCAGGATTCCCGCCGTCGTCAGCCAGCGCCAGTCGACGCCCGCGACCCGGGGCAGCAGGGTGACCGCCGCCACCGCCGCGAAGCCGAGGGTCACGATGAGGATGATCACCGACTCGGAGCGGTGCTGGAAGACGTGCGCGGCATGCGCGTTCGGGATCAGCCCCTTGACCGCGTAGTGCTGGCCGAACAGCCAGCCGACCCCGACGACACCCCAGGACAGCGGGTCGTTGCCGAAGCGGTGGACCAGATAGATCCCGATGCCGCCGATGAAGAACGGCGCGTACTCCGGCATCAGCACGGTCTTGAGGAACGCCTCGCCCGACGCGTCCGCGAGCACCGCGCCCATCGTCCACAGCCCGCAGAACGCCAGCACCCGGCGGCGGGTGGCGCCCGGCCACACGACGGCCAGCGCGAAGAGCAGATAGAACCGCAGCTCCGCCCACAGGGTCCAGCACACACCGAGCACCCGGTCGGCCCCGACCGGCATCTGCAGCATCGTCATGTTGGTGAGCAGATCGCTCGGCGAGACGGTCTTCCAGACCACACCGGGCAGTGCGAAGACGGCGGTGACCAGCAGGACGGCCGCCCAGTAGGCCGGGTACAGCCGGGTCGCCCGGGAGACCGCGAAGCCCTTGAGGGTGCGCCCCCAGCCGCTCATGCAGATGACGAACCCGCTGATCACGAAGAAGATCTGGACGCCGAGCGGCCCGTAGACGGCCACCTTCGACAGCTCGGGGAAGACCAGCGCGGGCGTCTGCCCCCAGGCCTTCCAGGCATCGCCGCCGCGCCCCGCGTAGTGGTAGAGGCACACCATGAGCGCGGCCACGAGCCGCAGCCCGTCGAGCGCCCGCAGCCGGCCGGGCCGCGGTGCGGCGGCCACCACCGCGTCCGGTGCGGCATCCGGTGCCGGGTCCTGAGCGGTGACCTGCTGGAGCTGGAGACTCATCCGATGGCAGCCTTCTTCAAGGCGCGTGCGCGGCGGGCGACGCGACGGAGCAGGGGATTGCGGGGCAGGAACGCCAGCTGCGCAGGGACCACGCCCGGCAGGGCCAGCGAAGCGAGCCGGCGGCGCTTGAAGTACCGCCAGGTACGGGCGTTCAGCTCCTTCGACAGATAGGAGACGGTCTCCTCGCGCAACTCCGGGTACAGCTCGGCCCGCATGCAGAACCCGACGGCGCGCAGCAGCGGCGTGAGGTCCCCGGCGATCCGTTCGGGGGCCGGCGGGGACCAGGTGCGGACGGCTTCGGCGTCGTCGAGATCGGGCAGCAGGGAGTCGACGATGGTGACCGGGACGCGATTGCTGTTCTGGTACGGCGACAGCCGCTCCAGCAGCATCTCCGTACCGGTCCGCGCCACCGGGATCCCGTAGAACGCCGAGGCGGTGAGCAGCGCCGTCGAGTAGCAGCCGACCACCAGCGCCGGACGGGCCCGCTGGTACAGCACCTCGGCCAGCACGGGGGAGTCCAGCACCGTCAGCTCCACACCGAGCGCGGCCGCCTCCCGCTCCAGCGGCTCCGACCAGTGCGCGGGGGCGATGGGGTGCGGCTTGAAGACGATCCGCCGGTGCCCGAGGGCCGCCGCGCCGCGCAGCATCCGCAGGTGCAGCTCCTCCTCCTCGACGGCCGTGAGGATCCCCAGCGCGGACAGGTACTGGCCGAGCAGCAGCGCCGCGTCCTCGGGGACCGCGGACAGCTCGGCCTCGTCCGGCCCGTCGCTCGCGTCGGCGAGTTCCGCCAGCACCTTGGTGAACTCCGCGGCGGGCACGATCCGCGGTTCGATGCCGTGCTCGGTCAGCAGCAGCGGCCGCAGTCCGGTCACCAGGTCGAGATGGAGCAGCTGGTTGATGCGGGTGGTCACCAGCGGTTCGAGCTTGTCGCGGGTCGGGCCGTACGACATGAGGCCGTCCGCGTAGACCTCGATCGGCGCGGCCGGGAAGAGCCGGACCAGCGCGGCGGCGGGTTTGACCTGGATCGACTCGACGATCAGTTCCACATCGTCGTCACCGAGGTCCCACAGCATCCGCAGATACCGCTCCCACATGGGGACGTCCTCCGGACGCGGCGCCCAGTCGCTGGGGTGCATCGGCGCGATGGTCTCGTTCCACGACAGCACCCGGTAGAACCGGCCGCGCAGCGCCCCGAAGCCGGGGGCCTCGTCGACGGCGGGCGTGGTCTCCGGAACGGCGGAGTTGTTGCTGATCAGCAGCAGCCGCCGGTCCGCGGGGCCGAACAGCCCGGCGTCCAGGGCCGCCGCGATGGTGGCGGCGCCGTACAGCGTCGACGCCACATGGATCTGGGTGCGTGCGCGGGCCATCAGGCGGCCACCGTCCCGGTCGAGGAGGCGAGCCGCCTTCGCAGGCGGCGGAGCGGGACGCTGCGGTCGACACCCATCGAGTCCAGCGCCTCCATGAGGATGTCCTGCGGCATCCGCTTCAGGGCGGCGGCGCTCATCGTCTTCAACTGGCGTGCGACCTGCGGTTCGAAGCGTTCGATGGAGTTGAGGTGGTGGGCGATGATCGCGCAGTAGGTCCGTACCGCCTTCGGCAGGAAGCGGTCCGCGTCCCGGTCGGCGGCGGTCTCCGCGAGCACCTGGTCGAAGGAGCGGATGAAGTCCAGCTGCCGTACGTCGCCGATCTGGGTGAGCGAGGTGGCGATGCCGCGCCGGTAGAAGACCCCGAGCAGGCCCACCACCGCGAAGGACGCCGCCTCCCGGTGCAGCCGCCAGATCCACGGCCGGTCCTCGGCGGTCCGCAGCCCGTCGGGGAAGTGCAGCAGCCCCGCGTCGGCGAGCCGGCGGTGGTAGATCCCGGCCCAGGCGAAGGGATAGTCGACGGAGGTCGGCCGCGCGGTGGGCAGGATCGCCTCCCGCGGGTTCAGCACCACCCCGCGCCGGCCGTGCGGCACATGAGTGATGACGCGGACCCGGTCGGTGCACTGCACATGGTCGGTACGGACGAAGTCGGTACCGAGCTCCTCGATGGCCGCGAGCAGCTGCGACAGATAGCCGGGGGCCAGCCAGTCGTCGCCGTCGAGGAAGGTGAGGAACTCGCCGCGCGCCGCGTCGATTCCGGTGTTGCGGGCGGTGGCCAGGCCGCCATTGGTCTCGCGCGCCACGAGAACGGAGCCGGGAAGGGTGCGTGTCGCCCGCTCCAGGATTTTCGGGGTGTCATCCGTCGAACGGTCGTCGACCAGGATGAATTCGAAATCCGGGCGGGAGTTCGCACGAAGACTTTGGAGCATGTCGGGTGCGAATGCCTGCACGTTGTAAAACGGCACAATGACGGAGAGCTTGACCACCTGCTGAACGTTAGGGGCCGACCGGACTCGGCGGCCGACATTGCGCGGACCCTCAGGTGAACGGCACATGTCGGGACCATGAAGCAGCCGCCCCTTAAGCATGGTTGGGCAATTCGCGGCACGCTGTTTACCGTCCGTTGGCTCAACGTTGGAACGCTGCTCGGAACGGATTCCTAGCGTCTGCGTCGTGCCGAAAAGTTCTTCCGGTCCGTTGCGGATCACCGTTCTCGCCGATTCGGACACCCGTTGGAAATGGGGTGCGCTGACAGCGCGCCGTATTTCGTCCGATGTCCGGCTCGATGCCCGTCTGCTCCGTGGCCGGGCCACTCCGACGAGCCGCCAGCTCGCCGAGATCGGCATACCCGCGGAGTCGATGCGCGAGGTCACCGCCGCCGAGTTCCTGAGCGAGGCCGGCCACGGCCAGGACGCCGAGGGCGGCTGCGACGTGGTCGTACTCGCCTGTGTCGGCGGCACCGTCCAGGCCATGCTGCACGGTCTGGCCCGCGCCTGGGAGGGCAGCACCCGCCGCCCGGTGGTCGTCACCGGATACGTCGGCGTGGTCTACGAGAAGCTCGCCGACGGCCTGCTGCTGCGGGCCGGCGCCGATGTGGTGCTGGCCAACAGCGCGCACGACGCCCAGCGGTTCCGCGACACCTACGCGGGTGTCGGCGCTGACACCGCAGGCATCGTCGAGACCGCGCTGCCGTTCCTGGAGGGCGCGCCCTACCGGCCGTCGGACGAGCGGCCGTTCACCGTCACCTTCGCCGTGCAGCCGTCCGCGCCGGAAGGCCGTACGGACCGCACCTATCTGGCCCGCCGCGCGGTGGAGCACGCCCGGCGGCACCCGGAGCGCGAGGTGCTGGTCAAGCTGCGCAGCAAGCCCGGTGAGCACACCACGCACATCGAGGAGCACCCGTACCAGAAGCTCGTCGCCAAGCTCGGCCCGCCCGACAACCTGCGGCTGGTCTACGGGCACATGGGCGAGGTCCTGGACCGCACGGACCTCCTGGTGACCGTCAGCTCCACCGCGGCCCTGGAGTCCCTGCACCGCTCCGTCCCCACCGCCGTCCTCACCGACCTCGGCATCCGTGAGTCCCTCGGCAACCACCACTTCCTCGGCTCGGGCTGCTTCGCCTCCTGGGACCAGCTCGACGAGGGCCATGTCCCGCAGGCCGACCCCGGCTGGCTCGCCGCCCAGGGCGTGGCCTCGGAAGACCCGTTCGGGGCCCTGCGTGAGCGCGTCACCACCCTTGTCGCTGCCGGCGAACTGCCGCCGCCCGCGCCGTACTACACCCCGCTGACCGCCCCCGGCTATCTGCCGGGCGTGCTGGCCCGGCACGGCCTCGACGCCAAGGGCGAGCCGCTGCCCGGCGCGGTCGCCGAGCGCGAGCCCAGTGCCCTGCGCCGGGCGCTGCGGGACGCCGCGCGCAACTCCGCACGTACCGCCTACCGGCAGGGCGTGCAGCGCGTCGCGCCCGTCATCCGCCGCTGGGGCCAGCTGTGACGAACCGACCGACCGGAGCACCCGTGACCACCCCACTGTCCGCGCCCACTCCCGTTCCCGTTCCCGCGGGCGCCCGCGTCCTCGCCGTCATCCCCGCCCGGGGCGGCTCCAAGGGCGTCCCCGGCAAGAACCTCGCGCCCGTCGGCGGCGTCCCGCTGGTGACCCGGGCGGTGCGCGAATGCCTCGCGGCACGGCTGGTCACCGACGTGGCCGTGTCCACCGACGACCCCGCCATCGCCGAGGCGGCCCGCGCCGCCGGCGCCGAGGTCGTCCTGCGGCCCGCGGCCATCGCGGGCGACACGGCGAGCAGCGAGGCCGCCGTCCTGCACGCGATGGACGCCTACGAGGCGATGCGCGGCGGCGTTCTCGACGTCGTTCTGCTCGTGCAGTGCACCAGCCCCTTCCTCACCCGCGAGGAGGTCGACGGCGTCGCCGCCGCCGTCATCGAGGACGGCGCCGACACCGCGCACACCGTCGCCCCCTTCCACGGCTTCGTCTGGCGTGAGGGCGAGGACGGCGGTCAGGGGGTCAACCACGACAAGGCCACCCGCCCGCGCCGCCAGGACCGCCCCCAGGACCTGTTGGAGACCGGCGCCGCGTACGCCATGCGCGCCCCCGGTTTCCGAGCCGCCGGCCACCGGTTCTTCGGCCGCACCGCACTGGTCCGCACCGAACCGGCCCGCGTCCTGGAGATCGACGAGCCGGACGACCTCGTCCGGGCCCGCGCTCTCGCGCCGCTCCTCGACGCCGGCTCCACCCCCACCCTCGACGACATCGACGCGGTGGTACTCGACTTCGACGGCACCCAGACCGACGACACGGTGCTGGTCGACGCCCAGGGACGGGAGACCGTCGCGGTGCACCGCGGCGACGGGCTCGGCATCGCGGCACTGCGCCGCGCCGGACTCCCCGTACTGATCCTGTCCTCGGAGACCAACCCGGTCGTCGCGGCACGGGCCAGGAAGCTCCAGGTGCCCGTGCTCCACGGCATCGCCCGCAAGGACCTCGCCCTCAAGCAGTGGTGCGAGGAGCAGACGATCGCCCCCGAGCGGGTCCTGTACGTCGGCAACGACGTCAACGACCTGCCCTGCTTCGCGCTCGCCGGCTGGCCCGTCGCCGTGGCCAACGCCCACGACGTCGTACGGGCCTCGGCCCGCTCCATCACCTCCACCCCGGGCGGCCGCGGCGCGATCCGCGAGATCGCCGGGTGGATTCTCGGCCCGAATCTGGCCGCCCCTCCTACCGACCCTCCTTACGCACCCCTCACAGCAGTCCCCTCAGCACCTCTCTCCGCAAAGGATCTCTCCCAGTGACCAGCACCCCCCTGACCCCGAAGAACCTCCGTCCGGTCGGCACCCGCTACATCGGCACCGGACAGCCCGTCTACGTCACCGGCGAGATCGGCATCAACCACAACGGTGACCTGGAGAACGCCTTCGCGCTCATCGACGCCGCGGTCGCGGCCGGCTGCGACGCCGTGAAGTTCCAGAAGCGCACCCCCGAGGTCTGCACCCCGCGCGACCAGTGGGAGATCGAGCGCGACACCCCCTGGGGCCGCATGACGTACATCGACTACCGGCACCGCGTCGAGTTCGACGAGAACGACTACAACGCCATCTCCGACTACTGCCGCAAGCGCGGCATCGACTGGTTCGCGTCCCCGTGGGACGTCGAGTCCGTCGCGTTCCTGGAGAAGTTCGACCTCCCGGCCCACAAGGTCGCCTCCGCCTGCCTCACCGACGACGACCTGCTGCGCGCGCTGCGCGCCACCGGCCGGACGATCATCCTCTCCACCGGGATGTCCACCCCGAAGCAGATCCGGCACGCCGTCGAGGTGCTCGGCAGCGACAACATCGTGATGTGCCACGCCACGTCCACGTACCCGGCGAAGCACGAAGAGCTCAACCTGCGCATGATCAACACCCTGCAGGCCGAGTACCCGAACGTGCCCGTCGGCTACTCCGGCCACGAGGTCGGCCTCCAGACGACGCTGGCCGCCGTCGCCCTCGGCGCGGTCTTCATCGAGCGCCACATCACCCTCGACCGCGCCATGTGGGGCTCCGACCAGGCCGCCTCCGTCGAGTCCCAGGGACTGGAGCGCCTGGTCCGCGACATCCGCATCATCGAGACCTCGCTCGGCGACGGCGTCAAGAAGGTCTACGAGGGCGAGCTCGGCCCGATGAAGAAGCTCCGCCGCGTCCCCGGCGTCGTCGCCGAGGCCGAGGCGTCGGGCTCGGACCGCGCCACCGCCTCCGTCTGACGGACCGCGCCACCCCGGCCCGAGCGGCCGGGCCCCGCGCACGCCCCCATGACCCGAGGCACCGCGCACCACGCGAACCATGAGAACGAGGAGTACGGGATGACCGCGCCCGCAACCGGCCGGGGACCGCTCGCACTGGTCGAGTCCCCTGTCCAGCTCCTCAACGTCCTGGAGTGGTCGCACATACACCCCCCGACCGCGGTCGCCGCACCGCGTCCCGGGGCGGCTCCGGCCGCCCCGGGCGGCGGCCCGGTCACCGGCCCGCTCACCGTCGTGGTGCTCTCGCCCCGCGACCCGATGAGCCGCGGGCAGCTGCGCCGCATGGCGGAGCTCGCCCGGGACGACGGCGTCACCGTCCGCTGGTTCGAGGCCCGCAGCAACCGGCTCGGCCTGCTGCGTACCGCCATGACCCTGGCGCCGCTGCTGCTGCGCGTACGCCACCTCGTCATCGGTGATCCGTTCTCCCGGCTGGTGCAGGTGCTCCTGCCGCTGTGCCGGGCCCGGGAGATCACCGTGGTCGACGACGGCACCGCCACCATGGAGTTCACCGAGATCCTGAGCAGGGGCGGCCGTCTGGTGCGCTGGCACCGCGCGGGCCGCCGGTCGCCCGTCGACGCGGCCTTCGCGGTCTTCGCCTCGGCCGCCCGCCGCCGGCTGACCCCCGGCCGCCGCCGCACCGTCGAACTCTTCAGCGCGATGCCCGCGACACCGCCGGCCGGGATGGCGCTGCGCGCCAACCGGTTCGCGTGGACGCGGTCGCGCTTCGGGCCGCCGCGGATCACCGCCGGCACCGACATCATCGGCACGTCCCTCGTCGAGACCGGGGTCGTCGACCTCGACCGTTACCTCGCCGCGGTCGCCACCCTCGCCGAATCCCACGGCGCCACCCGCTACTTCGCGCACCGCCGCGAGGACACGGCCAAGCTGCACCGGCTCGCCGTCCAGACCGGGCTGGAGATCGTCCGCCCCGACCTGCCGCTGGAACTGGTCGCCCGCCGGGGGCCGATCGGTCACACCGTGCTCAGCTTCCCGTCCACGGTCGTCCACACGCTGCCGCTCGCGCTGGCCGGCACCGGGGTCAAGGTCGTCGTCCGCGACATCGACGACGGCTGGCTCACCCACACCGCCTCACCCCGCGCGCAGGGCTTCCTCTCCGGCATCACCGGCACCGCCAGGGACCTGCACGGCCTGACCTCCGTCACCGCGACCGCTTAGGGGGCTGTGTCCAGGCCCGGATCCCCCCGCGGATCCAGTGGGCCGCGATGCCCGGCCCCTACGCTCCGGGCCACCGGACCCCGGTGTGGCACGGGACACCCCCTGCGCCGGAGCCGTTGCCTCGCGATCGATGGATCGTTGAGCGAGGATGGGATGGGTGGTGAAGGCCCAAGAGGCCGTGATACCCCCCAGAGGGATTGGGTATGCGCCGATCGGGTGATTTCTTCTCCTTCAACAGGAATGAATTTCTCTCGATCAACGCTGGAGGATCTCCCATGGGGCCTACGCTGTCGGAGGTGAACGACTCACCCGCAGTGCCATCCGGCGCGCTGCCCGCGGGGCTGCGCGCCGAACTGATCGCGTTCCGCCGGGACTTGAGCCGCCGCCCAGCAACGGGCCGGCCGGACTCCCACGACGCCGAGGCCGCCGCCGCGGCCGTTCTGGCCCGGCTGGAGCAGGACGGTCTACGGCCGCGGGTACTGCCCGGCGGGACCGGAATCGTCTGTGACATCGGCGCCACCGACCCCGCCCGTCCGCGTCTGGCACTGCACAGCGACATCGACGCGGTGCTGCTCGGCGCCGCTCTGGCGCTCGCCGCCCTGGAACGCGAGGGCAGGCTGCCGCGCCCGGTGCGGCTGATCCTGCAGCCGACGGACGAGGCGACCCCGGGCGGAGCGCTCGGCGCCATCGAGGCGGAGGTGCTGGAGGGCGTCGGCCGGATCCTCGCCGTGCACGGCGACCTGGACACCGACGCCGGACGGATCGGTCTGCGGCAGGGCCCGATCACCGCGGCCGTCGGCCGTCTGGTCCTGAAGCTCGACGGCGCGGGCGGCCACAGCGCCCGCCCGCATCTGACGACCGACCTGGTGATGGCCACCGCCAAGATGGCCACCGAACTGCCGGCCGTGCTGGCCCGCCGGATGGACCCGCGCTCCGGCGTCCGGGTCGTGTGGGACCGCATCGAGGCCGGCCACGCCTGCAACGTGATCCCGCAGCACGCGGAGCTGGAGGGCACCGTCCGCTGCCTGGACCTGGCGGCCTGGAACGACGCGCCCGACCTGGTGCACGAGGTGATCGACCAGGTGGCCGGCATGTACCGGGCGAAGTGCGAGATCCGGTACCAGCGCGTCGTCCCGCCGGTCGTCAACGAGGTGGAGTCGACGGAGCTGCTGCGCGAGGCGATCACGCTGAGCCGCGGCGCGCACGCCGTCGAGGACACCGGTCAGAGCCTCGGCTGCGCGGATTTCGCCTGGTACCTGGAGCACGTGCCGGGAGCGCTCGCCAGGCTCGGTCTGCGACCCGCCGACGGGCCGGCGCGACACGGCGTCCATCCGGGTGAATCCCAGGACGCCGAGGACCCGGTCGTGATCGGCGCCGAGCTGCTCGCAGGGGCTGCGCTGCTGGTCTGACGGTGGGTGGCGTGGTGCTTACGGGTGGTTCACCTGGCCGAAATGCGTCGATCCGATAACAGGTCTTCATTCAGCCTTTACCTGACATCTACGCGCGTTAAGCTCCCGCTTAGCCAGCGCCGGACGGGGCGCTTTCGAATGAAGGGGACCCTCGTGCGCCGGGTTACCAAGATCGTTGCTGCGGGTGTCGCGTCCGCGGCCCTCGCCCTCACCGCCACCGCGTGTGGCAGCAGCAGCTCCGACGACAGCAAGGACAAGGGCGTCGGTATCGCCTACGACGTCGGCGGCCGAGGCGACCACTCCTTCAACGACTCCGCCGCCAAGGGACTGGACAAGGCCAAGGCCGAGTTCAACCTGGGCAGCAAGGAGCTCACCGCCAAGAACACCGACACCGAGGCGGACCGCGAGCAGAAGCTCAACGACCTCGCCGGTGCGGGCTACAACCCGGTCATCGGTGTCGGCTTCGCCTATGCCGACTCGGTGAAGGCCGTCTCGAAGAAGTTCCCGAAGACGACCTTCGCGATCGTCGACTCCGTGGTCGAGGGCGCGAACATCGACAGCATCAACTTCACCGAGGAGCAGAGCTCCTACCTCGCGGGTGTCGCCGCGGCGCTGAAGACCAAGACCAACAAGGTCGGCTTCATCGGCGGCGTGGACACCACGCTGATCAAGAAGTTCGCGGCCGGCTACCAGCAGGGCGTCAAGGACACCAAGCCCGACGTCTCGGTCGACATCGAGTACATCACCCAGGGCGGCGACTTCTCCGGCTTCGCGAAGCCGGCTGAGGGCAAGGCCAAGGCCAAGGGCATGCTCGACCGCGGCATCGACGTGATCTACGCGGCCGCGGGCAGCTCCGGCTCCGGCGCCATCGAGGCCGTCGCGGGCAAGAAGGGCACCTGGGCGATCGGCGTCGACGGCGACCAGTACCAGGACAAGGGCCTGGCGCAGTGGAAGACCGCGATCCTGACCTCCGCCGTCAAGAACGTCGACGGTTCGGTCTACGACGTCATCAAGAGCGTCAAGGACGGCAAGCCGCTGACCGGCACGCACGTCTACAACCTCAAGGCGGGTGGCGTCGGCCTGGCCACCTCCGGTGGCTACATCGATGACATCCAGGCCCAGCTCGACGCCGCGAAGAAGAAGATCACCGACGGCACGCTGACGGTCCGGACGACTCCGACCAGCTGATCACCGACGCGAGGCCCGGCAGGGAACGTCACGCTCCCTGCCGGGCCTCGTGCCTTGTGCGGCCACCGTGCCGTATGTATCCCGCGACAACTGTGGATCTGGCGCCGCTACGCGCGTAGAGTCCGATCCTCGCGATACGTTCACCCCCATCGCTCCGCTCTGCCCCGCGAGGAGAGTGCGTCATCAACGCGTCCAGCAGTCCCCCCGCCGTCGAACTCCGCGGCATCACCAAACGCTTCCCCGGCGTCGTCGCCAACCGCGACATCGACATCACCGTGCTCCGTGGCACCGTCCACGCCCTGGTCGGCGAGAACGGCGCGGGCAAGTCGACCCTCATGAAGATCCTTTACGGGATGCAGCGCCCCGACGAGGGGACCATCACCCTCGACGGCGAGAAGGCGGACCTGCACACCCCGGCCGACGCCATCCGGCTCGGCATCGGGATGGTGCACCAGCACTTCATGCTGGCCGACAACCTCACCGTGCTGGAGAACATCGTTCTCGGGGCCGAGCAGTTGCACGGCATCGGCGGCAAGGCCCGCGCCAAGATCAAGGAGCTCTCCGACGCCTACGGCCTCGGCGTCCGCCCCGACCTCCTCGTCGAGGACCTCGGGGTGGCCGACCGGCAGCGCGTGGAGATCCTCAAGGTCCTCTACCGCGGCGCCCGCACCCTGATCCTGGACGAGCCGACCGCGGTCCTCGTGCCGCAGGAGGTCGAGGCGCTCTTCGCCAACCTCCGCGAGCTCAAGTCCGAGGGCCTGACGATCATCTTCATCTCGCACAAGCTGGGCGAGGTGCTCTCGGTCGCCGACGCGATCACGGTCATCCGCCGCGGTACGACGGTCGGCGACGCCGACCCGAAGTCGGTCACCGTCAAGCAGCTCGCCGAGCTCATGGTCGGCAGTGAACTGCCGTCGCCGGAGACCCGCGAGTCCACGGTGACCAGCGAGGTCCTGCTGGACGTCAAGGGGCTGAAGCTGGCCGCCGTCGACGCCGAGGGCATCGAGCGCACCGTGCTCGGCGACGTCAGCCTGACGATCCACAAGGGCGAAGTGCTCGGCATCGCCGGGGTCGAGGGCAACGGCCAGGCCGAACTGGTCGAGGCCATCATGGGGATGCGGACCCCCGACGCCGGGGTGATCACCCTGGACGGCGCCGACATCTCCACCGCCCCCACCCGCAAGCGGCGCGAGGACGGCATCGGGTACATCCCCGAGGACCGCCACCGGCACGGCCTGCTCCTCGAAGGCACGCTGTGGGAGAACCGCATCCTCGGCCACGTCACCGAGAAGCCCAACAGCCGCGGCGCGCTGCTGGACCTGACCGCGGCCCGCCGCGACACCGAACGGATCGTCAAGGAGTACGACGTCCGTACGCCCGGCATCGAGGTCACCGCGGCCTCCCTCTCCGGCGGCAACCAGCAGAAGCTGATCGTCGGCCGCGAGATGAGCCACCTGCCCAAGCTGCTGATCGCCGCGCACCCGACCCGCGGTGTGGACGTCGGCGCGCAGGCGCAGATCTGGGACCAGATCCGGCAGGCCCGCCGCGAGGGCCTCGCCGTGCTGCTGATCTCCGCCGACCTGGACGAACTGATCGGCCTGTCCGACACCCTGCGGGTGATGTACCGCGGCCACCTGGTCGCGGACGCCGACCCCGCCACGATCACTCCTGAGGAGCTGGGTTCCGCCATGACCGGCGCCGCTTCCGGCCACCTCGAGCACACGGACGCCGAAGGAGAGGACCGATGAAGAAGTTCGACAAGGATCGGCTGATCCTCGGCCTGGCCGCTCCCGTACTGGCGATCGTCGCCGCCTTCGTCCTCACCGCGCTCGTGCTCCTGGCCACCGGCAAGGAACCGTTCCACGCGTTCAACGTGATGTTCGACAAGGGCCTGACAAGCGACAGCCAGGTCTTCATCCTCAACAAGGCGACGCCGTACTACCTCGCCGGCATCGCGGTGGCCATCGGCTTCCGGATGAACCTGTTCAACATCGGCGTCGACGGCCAGTACCGCCTCGCGGCCTTCTTCGCGGCCGTCGTCGGCGGCGCGGTGAACCTGCCCTCCGTCATCCAGATCCCGCTGATCATCCTCACCGCGATGCTCGTCGGCGCGATGTGGGCGGGCATCGCGGGTGTGCTCAAGGTGACCCGAGGCGTCAGCGAGGTCATCACCACGATCATGCTGAACGCCATCGCCACCGCGGTGATCGGCTACTTCATGATCCCCGGCCGGCTCGCCCAGCTGCACGCGGACACCAACTCGGTCTCCACCAAGGAAATCCCCTCCTCGGGGCACTTCTTCGGGTTCGACATGGGCACGGACGGCACGATCTGGGGCTTCATCGTCATCGCCGTCCTCGTCGGCGTCCTCTACTGGTTCGGCCTCTCCCGCACCCGCTTCGGCTTCGACCTGCGGACGGTCGGTCGCTCGGAGTCCGCGGCCGGCGCCAGCGGGGTCAACGTCAAGCGCATGATCATCACCAGCATGCTGCTCTCGGGCGCCATCGCCGGGCTGGTCGGCATGCCGGTGCTGCTCAACGACGCGCACCAGTTCAGCACCGAGTTCCCGGCCGGTATCGGCTTCACGGGCATCGCCGTGGCGCTGCTCGGCCGGAACCACCCGATCGGTATCGCGCTGGCCGCGCTGCTGTGGGGCTGGTTGGAAATCGCGTCCAGCAAGCTGGAGTTCGAGGACTACGACAAGGAAATCGTCGGCGTCATGCAGGGCATCATCGTGCTCTGCGTCGTCATCGCCTACGAGGTCGTCCGCCGCTACGGCATCAAACGCCAGCAACAGAAGGTCGGCGAAGAACTCGCCGCCCAGGCCCGCACCAAGCAGGAGGCGGCAGCGTGAGCGCCACGGCTACCCCCGGCAAGACCGCCAAGAGCCCCGCGGCGAAGATCCGCGCCAAGCTCACGTTCTCCCGTGTGCTGCTGATCATCGCGGGCGCGCTGATCCTCATCTCCGCCGTACGCGCCATCACCGGCGCCAACGACATGACGTCCTCCGGGCAGATCTCCGGCGCCCTGACCATGGCCGTGCCGATCGGCCTCGCCGGACTCGGCGGCCTGTGGTCGGAGCGGGCCGGCGTCGTCAACATCGGCCTCGAGGGCATGATGATGCTCGGCATGTTCTTCGGGGCGTGGGCGGGCTGGCAGACCAACCCGTGGCTCGCCGTCCTCGCCGGCATCCTCGGTGGCGCGCTCGGCGGTCTCATCCACGCCGTCGTGACGGTGACCTTCGGCGTCGACCACATCGTCTCCGGTGTGGCGATCAACATCCTGGCGCTGGGCACCACCCAGTACCTGGCCAAGATCTGGTTCAGCATGGGCAAGGCCGCGGCCGCGGGTGGCAGTCCCAAGCAGTCGCCGCCGATGGACGACATCAAGTCGTTCACCGTCCCCGGCCTCTCCGACTGGATGCACACCCTCGAAGGCCACCACTGGTTCCTGATCTCGGACATCGCCGGGATCATCGGCGGCCTCGTCACGGACCTGTCGTCGCTCACCCTCCTGGCCGCGGCGCTCTTCGTGGCCACGTTCTTCGTCCTGTGGCGGACCGCGTTCGGTCTGCGGCTGCGCTCCTGCGGTGAGAACCCGATCGCCGCCGAGTCGCTGGGCGTCAACGTCTACAAGTACAAGTACCTGGCGGTCATCGCCTCCGGCGGTCTCGCCGGCCTCGGCGGCGCGTTCCTCGCCATCGTCCCCTCGCACATCTACAACGAGGGCCAGACCGGCGGCCGCGGCTACATCGGCCTCGCCGCCATGATCTTCGGTAACTGGCGGCCCGGCGGGCTCGCCATGGGCGCGGGCCTGTTCGGCTACTCCGACAGCCTCCAGCTCCGCAACGGCGGCGAGACCGTGCACGCCCTGCTGCTCGCCCTCGCGGTCGGCCTGGCCGCGCTGGCCGCCTGGCGGCTCTACCAGAAGAAGTACCTGCCGGCCGTGGTGGGCGGCGCCGTCGCCGCGCTGCTGGTCGTCTGGTACTCCCTGACCGACACGGTCCCGGACCAGCTCGTCGGGGCCACGCCGTACATCGTCACCCTGCTGGTGCTCGCGCTCGCCTCGCAGCGACTGCGGATGCCGGCGGCCGACGGCCAGCCGTACCGGAAGGGCCAGGGCAAGTGACGCATCCTCCTGCCGAGGGCTTCGACGAGCCTGCGGGTGCCGGTGCCGGTGCCGGTGCGGGTGCCGAGGCCGGTGCTGGTGCCGAGGCCGGTGTTGGTGCTGGTGCCGAGGCCGGCTCCGGGGCCGTCGACTCCGTCGACTGGGAGGGCTTGCGGAAGCAGGCCCAGGACATCATGTCCCGGGCCTACGCCCCGTACTCGCACTTCCCGGTCGGCGCCGCCGCCCTCGTCGACGACGGCCGTGTCGTCGTCGGCTGCAACGTCGAGAACGCCTCCTACGGAGTCGCGCTCTGCGCCGAATGCGGACTCGTCTCCGCGCTGCACGCCTCCGGCGGCGGCCGGCTCACCGCCTTCACCTGCGTGGACCTGCGCGGCAACCTCCTCATGCCGTGCGGCCGGTGCCGCCAGCTGCTGTGGGAGAACGGCGGCCCCGGCCTCCTCGTCGACACGCCGCGCGGCGTCGTCCCGATGAGCGAAGTCCTGCCGGACGCCTTCGGCTCCGAAGACCTGAACCGCTAAGGAAACCCCTGTCATGGACGTCATTTCCGTCATCCGCACCAAGCGCGACCGCGGCCGCCTCAGCGACGAGCAGATCGACTGGGTCATCGACGCGTACACGCGCGGTGTCGTGGCCGACGAGCAGATGTCCGCGCTCGCCATGGCGATCCTCCTCAACGGCATGGACCGTGCCGAGATCGCCCGCTGGACCGCCGCGATGATCAACTCCGGTGAGCGGATGGACTTCTCCTCCCTCCCGCGCCCCACCTCCGACAAGCACTCCACCGGTGGCGTCGGCGACAAGATCACGCTGCCGCTGGCCCCGCTCGTGGCCGCCTGCGGCGCGGCCGTGCCGCAGCTGTCCGGCCGCGGCCTCGGCCACACCGGCGGCACCCTCGACAAGCTGGAGTCCATCCCGGGCTGGCGCGCGTCGCTGACCAACGCCGAGATGCTCGACGTGCTGCGCGGCACCGGCGCCGTCATCTGCGCCGCGGGCGACGGCCTCGCCCCCGCCGACAAGAAGCTCTACGCGCTGCGCGACGTCACCGGCACCGTCGAGGCGATCCCGCTCATCGCCTCCTCGATCATGTCGAAGAAGATCGCCGAGGGCACGGGGTCGCTCGTGCTCGACGTGAAGGTCGGCACCGGCGCCTTCATGAAGACGATCGAGGACGCGCGCGAGCTGGCGTCGACGATGGTCGGCCTCGGTACGGACCACGGCGTGCGCACGGTCGCGCTGCTGACGGACATGTCCACGCCGCTCGGCCTCACGGCCGGTAACGCGCTGGAGGTGCGGGAGTCTGTCGAGGTGTTGGCGGGCGGTGGGCCTTCCGACGTCGTCGAGCTCACGCTGGCGCTGGCGCGCGAGATGCTCGACGCGGCCGGTCTGCCCGACGCCGACCCGGCGAAGGCCCTCGCGGACGGCTCCGCGATGGACGTCTGGCGCCGCATGATCGCCGCCCAGGGCGGCGACCCCGACGCCACGTTGCCGGTGGCGCGGGAACAGCACGTCGTGCACGCCTCGACGAGCGGCGTCCTCGAAGTCCTCGACGCGTACGCCGTCGGCATCGCGGCGTGGCGCCTCGGCGCCGGGCGCGCGCGCAAGGAGGACGTGGTCCAGCTCGGCGCGGGCGTCGAGCTCCACGCCAAGCCGGGCGACTCCGTCGTGGCGGGCCAGCCCCTCATGACGCTGCACACGGACACGCCGGAGAAGTTCGCGTACGCGCTGGACGCGCTGGACGGTGGGGTGCTGGTGGGGGCGCCGGGCGCGGCGTTCGAGCCCAAGCCGATTGTGCTGGACCGGATCGCGTAACGCTGCGGGTGCGCGGGCGGGCCGGGGGCCGGTGACTCCGGGGGTGGGGTTCGAAATCGACTATTTACGGGCCTGGCGGCCCACAAATAGCTCGGCAGCATTTCGAACCCCACCCCCTCCGCCCCCGTCCCCCTCCGTCCGTACTCAGGCGTCGGGGAACTCGCCGTACCCGACTGCGGCCGCGAATGACCGCCATGCGTCGGCGGTGAAGACCAGGGCGGGCCCGTGCGGGTCCTTGGAGTCGCGGACGGCCATCGAGCCGTCTGCCAGGCGGGCGCCCTCGACGCATGCGCCGCCCTGGTTGTCGCTGTAGCTGGATGTGAACCAGGCAGCGTTGTTGAGGGCGCGGGCGCTGGTGGGCATCGGCATCTCTGCTCCTTAAGCTGCGGGGAACTCGCCGTTTTGGGTCGCGGACGCGAACGACTGCCATGCGTCGGCGGTGAAGATCAGGGCGGGGCCGTGCGGGTCCTTGGAGTCGCGGACGGCCATCGATCCGTCGGCGAGGCGGGCGCCCTCGACGCATGCGCCGCCGTGATCGTTGCTGTAGCTCGACTTGAACCAGTTGGTGTGCTTGAGGACGTCAGCCGTGGTGGTCATCGGTATCAGTGCTCCTTGATCGCTTCTTTGATCATGTTCAAGGACTCCTGCGGTCCCGGAGCGAGGGCCCGGAGTTCGGAGATCGAGTCCCCGTAGCGCTCCACGGCACTATCGCCTCTCTTGACCCAGGCGTCCGTCAGGTTCTCCAGGTAGACCATCGGCTTGAGCGCGAGCTTTTCCGGAAACTGGATGACGAAGAACGATCCGTTCATCCCCGAGTGGGCGCCGACGCGGAAGGGCACAACCTGCACGTTCACATTGTGCCGGGATTCAACTACGTTGATGACGTGGTTGAGTTGATCGCGCATGACGGTCGGGCTGCCGACTTTCCGTAGCAGCACCGCCTCGTCGATGATCGCGGTGAACTTCAGGGGCGAGTCTCCGCGACTGAGGATCGCCTGTCGGGTGGTGCGGACCGACACCACGCGGTCGATGTCCTCGGCTGGGCGTTCCCGGTGGGCGCGTTGGTGGATGGCGCGCACGTACGCCTCGGTCTGCAGCAGGCCGGGGACGAATTGGGACTCGTAGTTCTGGAGCGAGGTTGCAGTGGCCTCAAGGTCCAGGAATGCCTTGATCCCAGGGCCGATGACCGGGCGGTACTCAGGCATCAGCCACCAGTCGCGTTTGGTCTTGGTGACAGCCGCGTATCCCTGCAACCGAGCCCGGGTCTCCGTATCCGCTCCGTAGATCTCGCACAGAGCCATGACATCAGGGGTCTCGACGGACGAATTCTCCCCGGTTTCCAGCCGGGTGAGCTTCGACGGGCTCCAGATCAGCTTCTTGACCACTTGGGCACCCTTGAGGCCGGCGGCCAGCCGCAGTTGGCGCAGTTCGCTGCCTAACTGGAGGCGGCAGAGAGCGGGCGTTGCCGCCTCCACGTCTGTGATCATCTGCTTCTCCTCCGCGCAGTGTTCCAGTGTGTGGGGGAAGGTTCCGCGCGTGCAAGGAACCTTCTGCGCCACAGCGGGAGATGTCGTCGTGGGGTGTGAAATCCCTGGTGGGACAAGGAAGTTCACGCGAAAAGTTGACGGCAGAATTCCGCTGGAGCGCTATCACCGTAGCGCCGGGAGTGCCACGCTTGCATGCGGTTGCTCACATAGAGCACGCACGACTTCGCCGAGAGTAACGGCCCCGGGACGACGGAGGCACGACGATGCAACAGGTACCGCCCAGGGGCGGAGTTCGCGATGGGGCCTCCGTGGTGACAACGCGGTGGCCGTCCTCACCCCGCTCGGTCGGCCAGGCCCGGCACCTGCTGGAGGAGACGCTCAACGACTGGGGATTGGCAGGCCTCGTCGAACCGGCTGTGCTCGTCATCTCCGAGCTGATGACGAATGCGGTGGTGCACGGACGGGTGCCGGGGCGACGGGTCGAGACGCGGGTCATTCGGCTGGCCGGCGGCGTGCGCATCGAGGTGCATGACGCGAACGGGAAGCGGCCGGAGATGCGGCAGCCGTCCGAGGACGACGAATGGGGGCGCGGCCTCGCGCTGGTGCAGGAGCTCACCCGCGGATGCTGGGGCGTGAACACCCGCCAGGGCGTCGGCAAACTCGTCTGGGCCCAGGTGGCAGCCGACCCCAGCCGCCGCTGATGAGGCCCTGGCCTGCGGTTTCCTCGTTTGGGTGAACGGGATCGGTGGACGTCCACCGATCCCGTTCGGCATGCTGGGATCGGTGACGTACCGAACGAGGAGCACACCATGAGCGCACTCAACGTCGAGCCGGAGTCGCACAGCGGCTACGGCTGGGACGACCTCGTCCGTATCTGGGAAGAGACGGACGTACCCGAGGGCTGCACGGTGGAGATCATCGAGGGAACGTCACCGTGGCACCACCGCACGCCAATGACCACAACAGCATTGCCCATCGGATCCAACGCCACCTGTACAAGGTGATCCCTGAGGAGTGGGGGATCTTCCAGACGCTGGGGGTCGCGATCCCCCTCCGCAAGGGTCTCTACATCCCCGACCTGGTGGTCGCACCCGAAGCGGCACTGGCAACACCGGGGAATTTCATCTCTGCGAGCGAAGCCCACCTGGTCGTCGAGATCACCTCTCCGGGCAACGCCGGGCAGGACCGGATCAGCAAACCCGCCGCCTACGCGTGCGCCGGGGTGCGGCTGTATCTGCTGATCGACTCCTGGGCACCTGGCGGTCCGACCGTCACCCTGTTCAGCGAGCCGGAGGGTGATGTCTACCGGTCTCACCACGCCGTGAAGTTCGGCGATCCGATCGAGCTGCCCGCGCCGTTCGCGATCACGCTGGACACGGGATCGTTCCCGGTCGGCTAAGTGCCGGGCTCAGCCGGCGCCGGGGCTTGGACGTGAGGGGGGCGGGGCTGGAGGTGCAGGGGTCCGAAATGCTGCCGAGCTATTTGTGGGCGGCCACGCCCGTAAATAGTCGATTTCGGACCCCTGCACCGGAAGGCCCGGCCCCCGACCCACCACCGGCCCGAGCAGTAAGCACAGCGCGCCGCGTGGCGTAGAGGGTGATCCCCGCCACCCCAACCAGCGCCGAAAGGCTGAGGGCCACCGTCCCCTCCCACCCCGCCGCGTTGAAAGCGGAAGCGCCCACGGTGCCGCCCACGCTGTTCCCTATGTAGTACGCCGTCAGGTACAGCGCCGACGCCTGCGCCCGACCCGTCGTCGCCGTCCGGCTCACGGAAGACGACGCCACGGCGTGGCCGGTGAAGAAGCCACCGGTGATCAGTACGAGGCCGGCCAGCACCAGAACCAGCGACGTCGACAGAGTCAGCAGCAGGCCGGCCGCCGCCAGACTCACCGCGACGTAGAGCGACCCCCGGCGGCCGACCCGGCCAAGAAGCGCACCGGATCCCGCCGAGGCCGCCGTTCCCACCAGGTACACGAGGAAGATCAGGCCGACCGCGGTCTGCGAGAGCCCGAACGGCTCAGCCATCAGCCGATACCCGAGCACCGTGTAGACCGCGCCGAACACGGCCATGAAGAGCAGGCCGATCGCGTAGAGCCTGCGCAGCAGCGCGTTGCCGAGGTGGCCGGTGACGGTGCGGAGGAGGGCCGCCGGGTTGACCGGGCCGGGCTGGAAGTTGCGGGCCGGCGGGACCAGGAGGCGGAACGCGAGGGCGCAGGCGAGCGCGACGAGGCCGACGACGAAGAGGGCGGTGCGCCAGCCGAGTGCCTGGGAGACCGCTCCGGAGAACACCCGCGAGCTCATGCCGCCGATGCTGTTGCCCGCCACGTACAGGCCGATCGCGGAGGCCACCGCCTTGGGGTGGATCTCCTCGGCGAGGTACGCCATGGCGGTCGCGGGGAGCCCGGCCAGTGCCACGCCCTGCACGGCACGCAGCACGACGAGCGTGGTGAGGTCCGGGGCGAACGGGATCACGAGGGCCAGGAGAGCCGCGCTGAAGACGGAGGCGGTCATGACCGCCGTACGGCCGTACTTCTCGCTGAGCGCGCTCACCGGCAGCAGCGCGATGGCGAGGGCGGCGGTGGTGGCGGTGACCGTGAGGCTCGCCTGTGCGGGGGTCAGCGCGAGGTCGGCGGAGATCGCGGGGAGCAGTGCCTGCGTGGAGTACAGGAGCGCGAACGTGGCGAGACCGGCGGCGAAGAGCGCGAAGTTGGCGCGGCGGTAGCCGGGGCTGCCGGGGCTGAGCTTGGCGGTGGTGTCGGGGGACGGCGGAGCAGAGGCGCCCGCGCGCAGTGCGGCGGACGCCTCCGTATCGGCGGGAGGCATGCCATGAATCTAGGACCGCCGGTTTTATGCGTCCAATGCACAAACAGTGCAGTATTGATGCTGTGACGCATGAGAAGAGGTCAGCGGGGTCGATGTCATCGCCCCGCAACGGAAAAGACACTTCCGTAACAGGCCGGCCGCCGGTCGCGGCGCCGACCGTCGCGGACCTGGACGGCGAGTCCTGGGCGGCGGTGCTGGCGCCGCGCCTCGCCCAGTTCGCCGCCGTGGCGCGGCACGAGCACGTGACGCGCGCCGCGCAGCAACTCGGGATGCCGCAGTCGACGTTGAGCCGTGCGATGGTCCGGCTGGAGCAGGATCTGGGGGTCGCGCTGTTCGCCCGCCGGGGCCGCAACGTCCAGCTGACCCGCGCGGGTCACACCTTCCTGGCGTCGGCGGAGCGGGCGCTCGGCGAGGTGGAGCGGTCCGCCGAGGCGGTACGGGTGGACGCCGATCCGCACACGGGCAAGGTGGCGTTCGGCTTTCTGCACACGCTCGGGTCCGAGACCGTCCCGTCGCTGTTGCGCGGCTTCCGCGCGGACTATCCGCGCGTGCAGTTCCAGCTGGTGCAGAACTACGCCGAGGCGATGCTGGAGCGGCTGCGCGCCGGCGAGCTGGACCTGTGCCTGACGTCGCCGCCGCCGGACGCGCCGGACCTGGTGGTCCGGCGGCTCGACGAGCAGCGGCTGCGGCTGGTGGTCCCGGCCGACCACCGGCTGGCGAACCGTAAGCGGGTCCGGCTGGACGAGGCCGCGGGTGATCTGTTCGTCGCCCTCGAACCGGGCTACGGGCTGCGGCGGATCACCGACGACCTCTGCGCCGAGGCGGGCTTCGTACCGCGGCTCGCGTTCGAGGGCGAGGAGGCGGAGACGTTGCGCGGGTTGGTGGCGGCGGGGCTGGGCGTGGCTCTGTTGCCGCCGCCGGCGGTGCCGCGGCCGGGGGTGGTCGAGCTGACGGTGTCGGCGCCGCGCGCGGTGCGGTACATCGGGGTGGCGTGGCTGGACGGGCATCCGGACACGGCGCCGGTGGCGGCGTTCAAGAAGTTCCTGCTGTCGCGCCGGGGACAGCTGCTGCCGCGGTAGGGCGCGGCCCAGGGCCAGGCCCTAGTGGTGGAGGGACTGGCCGAAGCCGGAGGCGAGTGGCATTCGCAGGCCCAGCGGTGGTGGTGCCGCCAGTGCGTCCGCGATGGGGCGGGCGAAGGGGCGGTCGAGGAGGGCGCCCAGGGTGAAGTCGGTGGTGAGGGCGAAGATCTCGGCGCGGTGTTGGTGGAGGGTGTGGCCGTCGGTGTGGACCTCGAAGCGGCACACGTCGCGGTTGACCTTCTTGGCGCGTTCCGCGAGGAGGTAGGAGAGTTCGGGATCGGTGGCGAAGTCGTCGGTGCCGTGGGCTATGAGGACCTGGCGGCCGATGAGCTGTTTCACCGGATCGGGTTCCTCGCCGGGCGGCAGCCAAGGGGACAGCGCCACAACGGAGTTGACGGCGGGGTGGCCCGCGGCGTGCAGCGCCGCGCGGGCGCCCATGTCCATGCCGACGAGGCAGACCGGGACGTCGCCGTAGCGGCGGACGATCTCGCCGACGGCCCATGCGGCGTCCTCCGCCGGATGGGCGTTGCCGCCGTTCCAGCCGCGGTAGCGGTAGTGGACGACATGGGCGGCGAGGCCGTCGGCCCGGCCTTCGCGCACCAGATGGCGGGCGAGCGGCCACATGAGGGCGGCGGCCAGCGGGGAGCGGCGGCGGGTGCTGGTGGCGTCACCGCCGGGGAGGACAAGGACGACGGCGCGGACCGTCTCTCCGGTCTCGCGCCGCGGGGCGGGAACGAGTCCCGGCGCGACCGGCCGGCCGAGCCGGGCATCCCGCGCCGTTAATGCTTGCGAAGCCATGGCCCAACGATGGCAGACGGAGGGGTGTGCGCTACATGTCCGTGCGGAAAATAATCCGCCCCGGGAGGTGATCTACGCGCGTAGGCGGTATCGTTCGTGAATGCAGAGCCAGAAAACGAGCACCCCGACCCCGGACCAGATCCGTCGCGCGCCCAAGGTGCTCCTCCATGACCACCTCGACGGCGGGCTGCGTCCCGGCACGATCGTCGATCTCGCCCGCGAATCCGGCTACGCCGGTCTCCCCGAGTCCGATCCGGACAAGCTCGGCACCTGGTTCCGCGAGGCCGCCGACTCCGGCTCCCTGGAGCGGTACCTGGAGACGTTCGCCCACACCTGCGCGGTCATGCAGACCCGCGAGGCGCTGGTGCGGGTCGCCGCCGAGTGTGCCGAGGACCTCGCGGCCGACGGTGTCGTGTACGCGGAGATCCGCTACGCCCCCGAGCAGCACCTCGAAGCCGGACTGACCCTCGAAGAGGTCGTCGAAGCGGTCAACGAGGGCTTCCGTGAGGGCGAGCGCCGGGCCCGTGAGGACGGCAACCGCATCCGCGTCGGCGCGCTGCTGACCGCGATGCGGCACGCGGCCCGCTCGCTGGAGATCGCCGAACTCGCCAACCGCTACCGGGACCACGGCGTCGTCGGCTTCGACATCGCGGGCGCCGAGGCGGGCTTCCCGCCCACCCGGCACCTGGACGCCTTCGAGTACCTCAAGCGGGAGAACAACCACTTCACGATCCACGCCGGTGAGGCCTTCGGGCTGCCGTCGATCTGGCAGGCGCTGCAGTGGTGCGGCGCCGACCGGCTCGGCCACGGGGTGCGCATCATCGACGACATCCAGGTCGCCGAGGACGGTGCGGTCAAGCTGGGCCCGCTCGCCAGCTACGTCCGCGACAAGCGGATCCCGCTGGAGATGTGCCCGTCGTCCAACCTGCAGACGGCGGCGGCCGCCTCGTACGCCGAGCACCCCATCGGGCTGCTGCGCCGGCTGCACTTCCGGGTCACGGTGAACACCGACAACCGGCTGATGAGCGGTACGAGCATGAGCCGTGAGTTCGAGCACCTGGTCGAGGCTTTCGCGTACTCCCTCGATGACCTGCAGTGGTTTACGGTCAATGCGATGAAATCAGCATTCATCCCTTTCGATGAACGTCTCGCGATGATCAATGACGTAATCAAGCCCGGATACGCCGAGCTGAAGGCGGAGTGGCTGTTCCAGCAGGCCGCCGCCACACCGGCGCTGGCCAGCGGTTCTGCCACACCGCAGGGCTGATCGGAAAACCTTCGGGCGTGGCCGTGACCCCCGGGTTACGGCCACGCCCGTACATATTTTCCCCGCTTGCACCCTTCGTGATGTCATGACTACGTTCCGGAGCCATGACGACCCGAACCATGAAGACCCTTGGTGCCGCCGCTCTCGGCGTCGCCTTCGCCGCCGCTGCCGCCGGCTCCGCCTCGGCCGCCGCCCTCCCCGCCGTCGACGCCCTGGGCACGGTCGGCCAGCTCGCCGGCCAGCTGCCGACCGGCCAGGTCACCGACACCCTGCCCGGCCTCAGCACGGCCACCGAGTCCACCAAGACGGTGCTCACCGGAAGCGGCTCCACGCTGCCGGAGGCCCAGAAGGACCCGGTCGGCGGCCTCCTCGGCGGTCTGCCGGTGGCCAAGGGCGTGACGACCAACAGCCTGCCGACCGGCCCGGTGGCCACCAACGCGCTGCCCGGCGGCCTGCTCGGCGGCTGACCCTCCCGCACCACAGCACCGACCCCGCGGTGCCCAGCCGCGGACCGACCAGCGACCGCTACGCGCATCGTGACGCGGCGACGGGCCGTACCCTGCCTTCCCGGCGGGGTACGGCCCGTCGCTCTTGCTACGCTCCGCGCGTGCACATTCCCCAGAGGATCGCCGGGTTCGCGCTGCTCGCGCCCCTGTTGCTGGTCACGGCCTGCAGCGGATCGTCCGGCGGCGACACGGCCGGGGCCTCCACCGGGCCGGGCGCCACCACGCCGGCCGTGCTGCCCGCGCGCACGGCGCTGGAGCGGACGGCGCTCGTGCCGGGGGACGTGCCGGGCTTCACGGTGACGGCGGGCTATGCCGCCGGTGCGGCCGCCGACGCCACGGCGGCCGACAAGCGCGCGTGCCAGCCGCTCGCCGATCTGCTCTCCGGGCGTCCGCCGGCCGGTGCCAAGGAGACCGTCCCGAGGGCGCTCGCCCCGGCCGGCCAGAAGATGCCCGGCGCGGGCGTCACCGTCACGCTCTCCGCCTATGGCAGCGGGGGAGCGCAGAAGGCGGTCGCGGCCCTGCGGACCGCGGTTCACGCGTGCGCGGCCGGCTTCAAGCCGGTCATCGGGGGCGTCACCGGAGTGCCGGTGGCGGTCGCCCCGCGGCCCGCGCTCGAACTGGGCGACGACGATCTGCGGTTCGCGCTCGGCTTCGCGGCGGGCGGCAGCGGCGCACGGCAGGACTTCGTCGTGATCCGTACCGGCTCGACCGTCAGCATCTTCCGCGGCGCGGACGTCACCCTGGCGAAGAGCTACGACGTGCCGCCGGCGGTGGTCACCGCGCAGCTGAAGAAGCTGGGCGCGCCGGTCACCAAGCGGCGGTAGCGGACTTCTCCGCCGGGAGCATCACCCACAGGGCGATGTAGAGCAGGAACTGCGGGCCGGGAAGCAGGCACGACAGCAGGAAGATCACCCGCATCGTCGTGGCGGAGGTGCCGAACCGGTTGGCCAGCGCGGCGCAGACACCGCCGATCATGCGGCCGTTGGTGGGGCGGGCGAGGGCGCTCATCTCGTACTCCTGTCGGAAGGTCGGATGCCGGAGGTTTCCGGTGTTCCGATGTCTCCAACGCTACGAGTACATACCCTGTCGAATCATCGCTCTACGGGGCGATCCCGACCCTGGGAGTCGTCGGGGACGACCCCTGAGACCGGGCCCGGGGTCCGGGCCCGGTGAGGGCACCGAACCCGCGGCGGCGCAGCAGCCGCCGGGCCGCGGGGACGACCGCCAGATACGCCAGGGCGACGCCCGCCGTGTTCAGCAGCAGCGCGTCGATGTCGAAGATCTGGCCCGGCACCACCGTCTGCAGGAACTCCACGGACAGCGACACCATCAGTCCGGCGAAGACCGTGCGGGCGAAGGAGCCGACCCCGGGGGTGCGGATCCGGCCGCCCGTCATCGGCAGCAGGACACCGAGCGGGGCGAGCAGCAGCAGTCCCGCGAGCAGCCGCCGGGCCGCCTCGAACGGGCTCATGGCCAGGTCGGCGTGGATGGTGTCGAGCGGCCGCAGATTGGGCGCCGCCACCCAGGGAACGTAGTGCGGCCGGAGCATCAGCCATCCGACGAAGGACAGATGCACGGCGGTGAGCACCAGGCCCATCGCGCGTGCCTTCAGGATCGGGGCTTCAGGCTGCACGAGGGGAATGACGCCATTCACTTGACGACGGTTCCCGCCGTGTCCGCCGCGTCCGGCCTGGTGCGCAGTGCGGACGTGCAGAGGTAGCGCTTGACGGGGTCCGCGGCATCCGGACCGCCGAGCGGTACGGAGCGGTCCGCGAGGCCGACACCGGGCGCGGCCGTGAAGGTGCACACCAGCTGGGCCAGTGCGAAGGACGGCAGTTCGTCCAGCGACAGGTTCAGCCGCAGCGAGTCCTTCGGATCACCCGGCCTGGGGCCGGTGAGGTTCAGGTTGCCGGGCACCTCGGTGGCGAACCCGGCCTCCGCCTCCCCGGCCGACGGCCGGCGCTTCAGCTGGTCGAGCAGCTCATGGGCGGCGATCAGCCGGCTCGCCGGAGCGGGGCGCGCCCCGGTGACGTCGGAGCTGGTGACGGTCCGGGTGACCTGCGCGGCCAGCGCGCTGCACACCAGGTACACCTTCACGACGGTGGCGCCGGGCGTCTCCGGCGGGACGGTCGCCTGGGGCACGGCGCACGACACCCGGGTGGGCGCGGGTCCCGCGTCCACCGGCACGGTGGTCGTCCGGATGCCGCAGCCGCAGGTGGCGGCGGTGACGAGGGCCGCGAGCAGCGCGGCGGTGCGGAGTGTTCCGGCCCGCGAGGAGCGCAGGCCGTTCTGCAGGAGGGACGTCATGGTCGTCACGGTCGGCCGTCCTCGTCGCCCTCGGGCAGTGCCTCGGCGGGCCGCACCGGCAGGTACAGGGTGAAGACGGCGCCGCCGCCCGGCGCGTTCGCGGCGGTGATGTCGCCGTCGTGGATGTGTGCGTTCTCCATCGCGATCGACAGGCCGAGCCCGCTGCCCTCCGAACGGGCGCGGGACGCGTCCGCCTTGTAGAAACGGTCGAAGACGTGCGGCAGCACGTCCTCGGGGATGCCGGGACCGTTGTCCGCGACGCTGATGACCAGCTGGTCCTCGGCGGTCCGCACCGACACCCGGACCGGGGAGCCGCCGTGCTTGAGCGCGTTCCCGATCAGATTCGCCATGATCACATCGAGCCGGCGCGGGTCCAGGCGGACGAAGATGCCGCGCGGCGCGTCCAGCTCGACGGAGTCCAGCCAGGCCCGCGCGTCCATGCACGCCGTCACCATGTCGGCCACGTCGACCTCGTCGAGCAGCAGCCGGGCGGTGCCCGCGTCGAAGCGGGTGACCTCCATCAGGTTCTCCACCAGCTCGTTGAGCCGGCGGGTCTCACTGACCACCAGGCGCACGGCGGGCGCGATCATCGGGTCGAGGGAGTCGGCCTCGTCCTCCAGCACCTCGGTCACGGCGGTGATCGCGGTGAGCGGGGTGCGCAGCTCATGCGACATGTCGGCGACGAAGCGGCGGCTGGCGGCCTCCCGCGCGCTCAGCTCCTCCACCCGCGTCTCCAGGGCCTCCGCCGCCTTGTTGAACGTCCTGGACAGTTCCGCCAGCTCGTCCGTGCCCGACACCTTCAGCCGGGTGCCGAGCCGGCCCTCGCCGAGCTGCTGCGCCGCGACACCGAGCCGCTGGACGGGCCGCAGCACCGTCGAGGCGGCGGCCTGGGCCAGCAGGGCGGAGCCGATCAGCGCGAGCATCGTGGCGATCCCCAGCGACCAGGCCAGGGAGTTGAGGTCCTTGCGCTCCGCGTCCAGCGACTTGAGCATGTAGCCGGTCGGGCCGTCGTCCATGATCTTCGCGCCGGCCACCAGGTACGGCGTGCCGTGCAGCGAGATCCGCAGCCAGTGCAGGTGGTACTTGTTGTCCTGTTGCTTGTGCCGGGTGTTCACCGCGTCCTGGAGTGCCTTCGGCACATCGTCCAGGGTGAAGACGTCGCGGCTGGACGGCGCCGCGCACGGCCCGTTGTCCGGGGTCCTGTCGATGAGCAGCACCGCGTAGCTGCCGGGGCCGCCCATCTCGTCGGCGGCGTCCTTCAGCCCCTCGCACGGCGGGTTGACCGGCAGCGAGGCCGCGTTGCGCTGCAGCGAGTCGCGGAAGTCGTTGAGCGCGGAGTTCTGCGCACGGGTCAGCACCGCGTCACGGTTCAGCCAGTACGCGATCCCGGAGGCGGACACGGCGGCCGTCAGCGCCACCGCGGCGAACACCGCGACCAGCCGCAGCCGCAGGCTGGTCCAGCGCAGCATGCCGGTGGCCCAGCCGAAGAACCGGTCCGTCACTGCGGCGTGTCCAGGCGGTACCCGACACCGCGGACCGTACGAATGAGGGTCGGTGACGACGGAACGTCCTCGATCTTCGCGCGCAGCCGCTGCACACAGGCGTCGACCAGCCGCGAGTCACCGAGGTAGTCGTGCTCCCACACCAGCCGCAGCAACTGCTGCCGGGACAGGGCCTGGCCGGGCCGGCGGCTCAGCTCCAGCAGCAGCCGCAGCTCGGTCGGCGTCAGCTGCAGATCCTCGCCGTCCTTCGTCACCGTCATCGCCGAACGGTCGATCACGATGGAGCCGAAGGCCGCGGAATCCGTGCTGTCGCGCTCACCGCGGCGCAGCACGGCGCGGATGCGGGCGTCGAGCACCCGGGGCTGGACGGGCTTGATGACATAGTCGTCGGCCCCCGACTCCAGCCCCACGACGACATCGATGTCGTCGCTGCGGGCGGTCAGCAGGATGATCGGCAACTGGTCGGTGCGCCGGATCCGGCGGCACACCTCGAAGCCGTCGATGCCCGGCAGCATCACATCCAGCACGATCAGGTCGGGGCGCTGCTCCTTGAGCAGCTTCAGGCCGTCCTCGCCCGTCGCCGCGGCAACCACACGGTGGCCCTGGCGGGACAGGCCGAGTTCGAGGCCGGTACGGATGGCGTCGTCATCCTCGATAAGCAACAGGAAAGGCACGCCGGTCATTGTGACCTACCGGATGCCCATGTATCGAGCACTGGGGGATCTCACCTCAAGGATCGGCCTCCGGCTCACTCTGCGTGTACCGGAAGTCTCTGTGACGGGCCTGTGACACTCGGCGGACAGCGCCATGAAACTGGCCCGGCAGTCTTATGGACCTAAGGCAGCGGCATCCACACGGAGACCGACGCCGAATATCACCAAGACGGTTCCACCGACGGGGGCGCGACATGAACGCACTGCACAGCACCACCACCACCGCAGTCCTTCAGCCGCGCCAGCACACCGCCGGCCGGAACGACGGGAAGTCCGGTGCCGCGAACGGACGGGGGTGCGCTCGCGGCACCGGACGACAGACGGCACAGAGCACCGGCCAGGTGACCCGCAACCGGCCGCCGTACATGACGGCGATCGAGGGCGGCGCCGGTGCACCGGCCGCCACGGCCACCGCAACGGCCACCATTCCGGTACCGCGGCACGACAGCCTGGCGGAGGCGGAGTTCACCGCCTACGTCAAGGACCGCCGCGCCTCCCTCTACGCCACCGCTTACCACCTGACCGGTGACCGTTACGAGGCCGAGGACCTGCTGCAGAGCGCGCTGTTCTCCACCTACCGCGCCTGGGACCGGATCAGCGACAAGGCGGCCGTCGGCGGCTACCTGCGCCGCACCATGACCAACCTGCACATCAGCGCCTGGCGCCGCCGCAAGCTCAACGAGTACCCGACCGAGGAACTGCCGGAGACGGTGGGCGAGTCGGACGCGATGGGCGGCACCGAACTGCGCGCCGTGCTGTGGCAGGCGCTGGCCAAGGTTCCCGAGACCCAGCGCACCATGCTGGTGCTCCGCTACTACGAAGGCCGCACCGACCCGGAGATCGCCGACATCCTCGGCATCAGCGTCGGCACGGTCAAGAGCAGCATCTGGCGCTCGCTGCGCCGGATGCGCGAGGACGAGGCGCTGAGCTTCGGCCGCGACGAGGAGGAGTCGTTCGGCGAGCTGGTGGCCTGACGATTCGGACCGTCCACAGAACGCCGGTCGGGGGACCGGCGGGGGGGAACGGGGAAGCGGGGGGAACGGGGGATACGGGGGAACGGGGAGCGGGGGAAAAACCGGGGGGTACGGGGGAAAGCCGCGGTCGGGGGAGCGCGGTGGGTGCGGGACCGGGCAGTCCGGGGGGACTGCTTGGTCCCGCACCTGTTTGTGCGTGCGGGGCGGGGGCCGGGGCCGTCGTTCGGGGCGGTTACGCGTCCACGGGTATGTCGGTCGGCTGGTCCGCCGCCGCGCGCGGTGCGGGCAGCGGCAGCGCGGTGATGCGGCGCAGTGCTTCGTCCTGGCCGCACGGGTAGGCGCCCAGTGCGGTCTGCCGGGCCACGATCGCCCGCTCGCCGCGCATCAGCCGCCAGCCCCTGCGCAGCAGGACCGTCACGGACTTGCGGCCCTCGGCCAGATCGCGGCGGAACCGCCGCCAGGCCGTGACGGCCGGACTGCCGCGCAGGCACAGGGTGTCCGCCAGCAGTCCCAGTTCGCGGCAGCGGTCGGTGATGTCGGCCGCGAAGATGCCCTCGGCGACGAAGACGGGGGAGCCCGTCAGTTCGACATGGATCTCGCCGGTGATGGAGCTCGACGCGATGTCGTACTCGGGCACCGAGGCGGTGCCGGTCGCGCACAGCGTGCTGATCGCCGCCACCGCCGCGTCCGCGTCCCAGGAGAGCGCCGAGTCCCAGTCCGTGCCGGCGCCGTGCGCCAGTTGGGGGAGGGTCGGGTCGTCGCCCTCCTTGTAGAAGTCGTCGAGGTGCAGCACCGGCAGCCCGGTACGGGCGGCCAGGGACGACTTGCCGGACCCGGAAGGGCCGGCCAGCAGGATCACGCGCGCGGTGGACGGAGAGGAACTCACGAGAGAACAGTGTGCGGCATTGCGCCGACCGGGTGACCCCCCGGGCGCAGGTTTGGACGCTGTGCACTCGTCCAACTACCTTGTGTAGCCGAATGGCGATCCTCCGCGGTGCCGCGCCGTGAGTGTCGCCGGGACGCGTCCCCGTGCCGTGTTCCACCAGATCACCGCACTTCTATGCCAAGCAGGTGGCCATGCCGAACCACGCCCGTCCGAAGCTGAACTCCCTGCTGCGCACCGCGGCCACCGTCACCGTCGCCGCGGCGGCCGCCGCCCTCGCGGCGAGCGGCTCGGCGTCGGCCGGCACGGCGCCGGCCCTCACCGACTCGGCCCTCGGCTCCGATTCGGCCGTCGGCTCGACGCTGGGTTCCGATTCCGCCCTGGGTTACGCGCTGGGCCCGGTCAAGCACCTGACGATCAACCCGCTGGCGCAGACCGGGGTGGACCCGCTGGACAACGTGGTAACCCCGCAGGTGGCGGACTTCAAGCCGGTGTCGACGGGCGCCGTGACCGGGCCGCTCTCCCAGGGGGACTCGGTGTCAGAGCTGCCGCTCGTGGGCCAGCTGTCCACCCTCCTGCCCGGCTGAGGAACCCTCCTCCACGTACGCCGCCCCCTGCCGGCCGGGTGCGGTGCCCGCTTCCGCTCCGCTCCTGGCCTTCGGCACGGCCGCGGCCGGGGTCGCGATGCCGATCGAGGCCGTCGCGACGGCCACTTCCGCGCGCCGGCCGTCGGCGTCGTCCGGGCACAGGCAGCTGGTGTCGGCGGCCTCCGCGACGTACAGCAGGGCGTAGCGGACCTCCTGCGGGTCGCCGGAGCGGACGGCGCGCAGCAGGGTGCGGACGACGCGGGTGGCGTCCACGGCGCGGTGCACGACGCGCGCGGCGGCCCCCAGAGCGGTGAGCGCCGCCACGATGATCCAGACGGTGGCGTCGCTGTCGTGGGTCCACAGGTCGCGCAGGAGCACCAGGGCCAGTCCGAGGAGCGTCAGGCCGCCGAACGAGACGCCGTCGCGGACGGCCAGCTTCCGCAGTACGGAAACCCGCCACCAGGGCGAGTCGTGGAAGTCCGGCGGCAGATGGAGACGGCGGGCCAGCAGCCGGTCGAGGGGCCGGGCCAGCGACAGCACCGGGTCGGTGGACGGCCGCTCGGGCTGCTCGGGTGTCGTGACGGTGGCGGGGACGGCTTCCGAGGGCCGCCAGTGGCGGCTCCAGCGCAGCTGCGAGAGCCCGAAGCCCAGCGCGCTCACCAGCAGTTCGGCCGCGCAGAGCACGCCGAGGATCGGCAGGCTGTCGGTGTCGAAGGCGTTGCCGCGCAGCGGCCGGGGCAGGGCGATGACGTCGATGGTGTCGCCGCGCCGGTAGTGCCCGTCGTCCGCCCGGATGCAGTCGACCTCGGCGTCCCTGCGGGAGCCGTCCCAGGGGTCGGCCCAGCCGACACCGCAGTAGTCGTCCCCGGTGTTCGACGTGACATGGGCGGTGACCTGCTTGCCGAACACGGCGATCGAGGCCACCGGTACGGCGCCGAGCAGCGCCAGGACGGCCAGGACGGCGCACCAGACCGGCAGCCGGGCCGGCAGGGCGCGTGGGGCCGGCCGTCCGGTGGGAGGCGCCTGGAGGGCGGCCCGCAGGGCACGGCTGTCGCCGCGGGCGGTCTCGACGCGGAGGCTGCCGCCCGACGGCGTGCGGTGGACGAGCGCGGTCCGCACGATCCGGCGGCCCGAGCCGGGCGCGGAGCCGGCGCGGGCGTACAGGGTGCGCTCGAAGGTGCCGCCGGGCGGCAGTTCCAGCACCGGTACCGGGCCGTCCGACGACAGGAAGTACAGCGGCCCGCCGGGCAGCGCCACCAGTTCACCGCGCTCGGAGGTACTGGACGGGCCGGTGTCAGGGGATGCGGACGGCGGCTCGTCGACGCGCAGCCGGCTGCGGATCCGTATCGGCCGGCCGGCGGCGATCGCGCGGGCCTTGCGGCGCCCGAGCCACACCGGGACGGACGGCACCAGGAAGCACAGGAACGCGCTGAAGGCGACGTAGGGAAGAACCCCGGTGAAGCCGTCCCACACAGGGATCCTCCGACGGTGGCGCACTGACGCGGGGAGACACGGCGGCGCGGTGAACAGGTACCTGAAAACGCAACGCCCCCCGCGGGTCAAGCCTGCCCCGCGAGGGGTGCCGGTGGACGGAGACCTTGCTCACACGCCCTGGTGCGTGCGTGAGCCTGGATCTCCGCCTGAGGTCGATCGCAGGCCGGTCAGACGCCGATCGGGTGCCAGACGGTCTTCGTCTCCAGGAACGCCTTGAGGCGGTCCAGGCCCGGGTCGGCGGACCAGTCGCCGTCCTTCGCGCCGCGGGGGCGCAGGACGCGCTTCATGTTGTCGGCCGCGGCGATCTGCAGATCCTTCGCCAGGCCGGCGTCCGCGCCCGTCAGGTCGATCGCGTTGACGTCCTGGTGCGAGGCGAGCGACGGAGAGATCTCCGCCGTCCGCCCGGACAGGATGTTGACGACGCCACCGGGCAGGTCCGAGGTGGCGAGCACCTCGCCCAGCGCCAGCGCGGGCAGCGGCGAGTTCTCGCTCGCCACGACGATCACCGTGTTGCCGGTGGCGATCGCCGGGGCGATCACCGAGACCAGGCCGAGGAACGACGACGCCTGGGGGGCGAGGACGACCACCACGCCGGTCGGCTCCGGGGTGGAGAGGTTGAAGAACGGTCCGGCGACGGGGTTCGCCGAGCCGACGATCTGGCCGATCTTGTCGGTCCAGCCCGCGTACCAGATCCAGCGGTCGACGGCCGCGTCCACCTGCGCCGCGGCCTTGGCCTTCGAGATGCCCTCGGCCGCCGCGACCTCGGCGGCGAACTGCTCACGCCGACCGTCCAGCATCTCGGCGACGCGGTAGAGCACCTGGCCGCGGTTGTACGCGGTGGCGCCCGACCAGCCGCCGAACGCCTTGCGGGCGGCCACCACCGCGTCCCGCGCGTCCTTGCGGGACGACAGCGGCGCGTTGGCGAGCCAGTTGCCCTTGGAGTCGGTCACCTCGTACACCCGCCCGCTCTCGCTGCGGGGGAACTTGCCCCCGACGTAAAGCTTGTACGTCTTGAAAACGCTGAGCCGCTCGGACTTTTCAGACTTCTCAGACATCGAGGTACGCCTCCAGGCCGTGACGGCCGCCTTCGCGGCCGAAGCCCGATTCCTTGTAGCCGCCGAAGGGCGAGGTCGGGTCGAACTTGTTGAACGTGTTGGCCCAGACGACGCCCGCGCGGAGCTGGTTCGCCATCCACAGGATGCGCGAGCCCTTCTCCGTCCAGATGCCGGCCGACAGGCCGTACTGCGTGTTGTTCGCCTTCTCGACGGCTTCAGCCGGGGTGCGGAACGTCAGCACGGACAGCACCGGGCCGAAGATCTCCTCGCGGGCGATCCGGTGCGCCTGGGTGACGTTCGTGAAGAGCGTCGGGCGGAACCAGTAGCCGGCGGACGGCAGGTCGCAGGCCGGGGCCCAGCGATCGGCGCCCTCGGCCTCGCCGGCCTCGGTGAGCTCGGTGATGCGGGCCAGCTGCTCGGCGGAGTTGATGGCGCCGATGTCGGTGTTCTTGTCCAGCGGGTCGCCGACGCGCAGCGTCTGCATACGGCGCTTGAGCGCGTCCAGCACCTCCTCGGCCACCGACTCCTGGACCAGGAGGCGGGAGCCGGCGCAGCAGACGTGCCCCTGGTTGAAGAAGATGCCGTTGACGATGCCCTCGACGGCCTGGTCGACCGGCGCGTCGTCGAAGACGATGTTGGCGGCCTTGCCACCCAGCTCCAGCGTGATTTTCTTGTCCGTGCCGGCGATGGAGCGGGCGATGGCCTTGCCGACCTCGGTGGAGCCGGTGAAGGCGACCTTGTTGATGTCGGGGTGCTCCACGAGCGCCGCGCCGGTGGCGCCGTCGCCCGTGATGATGTTGACGACGCCCTTGGGCAGCCCGGCCTGGCGGCAGATGTCCGCGAAGAACAGGGCGCTGAGCGGGGTCGTCTCGGCGGGCTTGAGCACCACCGTGTTGCCCGCGGCGAGCGCCGGGGCGATCTTCCACGCCAGCATCAGCAGCGGGAAGTTCCACGGGATGACCTGGCCGGCCACGCCCAGCGGGCGCGGGTCGGCGCCGTAGCCGGCGTGGCCGAGCTTGTCGGCCCAGCCCGCGTAGTAGAAGAAGTGCGCGGCGACCAGCGGCAGGTCGGTGTCGCGGGTCTCGCGGATCGGCTTGCCGTTGTCCAGCGACTCCAGCACGGCCAGCTCGCGGGAGCGCTCCTGCACGATGCGGGCGATCCGGAACAGGTACTTGGCGCGCTCGGCGCCGGGCAGCGCGGACCACTTCTCGAACGCCTTGCGGGCGGCCTTCACCGCCCGGTCGACGTCCTCGGCCCCGGCCTGGGCGACCTCGGAGAGGACCTCCTCCGAGGAGGGCGAAACGGTCTTGAAGACCTTGCCGTCGGCGGCCTCGGAGAACTGGCCGTCGATGAAGAGCCCGTACGACGGCGCGATGTCGACGACCGCGCGGGACTCGGGTGCGGGTGCGTATTCAAATGCCATGTCGGTCAGTCCACCGTCACGTAGTCGGGACCGGAGTATCGCCCGGTGCTGAGCTTCTGGCGCTGCATCAACAGATCGTTGAGCAGGCTGGATGCACCGAATCGGAACCAGTGCGGGGACAGCCACTCCTCGCCGAGCGTCTCGTTGACCATCACCAGGTACTTGATGGCGTCCTTCGTGGTGCGGATGCCGCCGGCCGGCTTCACTCCCACTTGTACACCCACCGCGTCGCGGAAGTCGCGGACGGCCTCCAGCATCAGCAGCGTGTTCGGCGGGGTCGCGTTGACCGCGACCTTGCCCGTCGAGGTCTTGATGAAGTCGGCGCCGGCGAGCATCGCGAGCCAGGAGCAGCGGCGGATGTTGTCGTACGTCGCCAGCTCGCCGTTCTCGAAGATCACCTTGAGGTGGGCGGCGCTGCCGTCCGGCCTTTGGCAGGCCGTCTTGACGGCCCTGATCTCCTCGAAGACCTGCAGGTAGCGGCCGGTGAGGAACGCACCACGGTCGATGACCATGTCGATCTCGTCCGCGCCCGCGGCCACCGCGTCGGCGGTGTCGGCGAGCTTCACCGGCAGCGCGGTGCGGCCGGCCGGGAAGGCGGTGGCGACGGAGGCGACGTTGATGCCGGATCCGCGCAGCGCCTCCTTCGCGGTCTTCACCATGTCGGGGTAGACACAGATCGCGGCGACCTTGGGGGCCGTGCGGTCGGTGGGATCCGGATGGATGCCCTTGGCGCACAGCGCCCGGACCTTGCCGGGGGTGTCCGCGCCTTCGAGCGTGGTCAGATCGATCATGGAGATCGCCAGGTCGATGGCGTAGGACTTCGCCGTCGTCTTGATCGAACGGGTGCCGAGCGTGGCGGCGCGGGCTTCGAGGCCGACGGCATCGACACCGGGCAGTCCGTGGAGGAAGCGGCGGAGTGCGGTGTCCGAGGCGGTCACGTCCGCCATCGTCGCCAGCCGGGCCGCGGCTTCTGGGCCGAAAGCGGGAACAGTGGGCATGGTCACCACATGAGCATATCTACGCGCGTAGCGACCTGTCACCACCACCCCCCTGATTCGTTCGCCACACCCGGGCGTGTTCGCGGCGGGGCGGGCGGGTGCCTCCGGGGCTGTGTGCGCTGCGGTGTCGGCTGCCGTGGCGGCCGTGGGGCCGGGTGGGCGCACAGGGCCCGCGCCGCAAGGCCACAGGGGGGATGGCCGGCCCCTTTTCCTACCACCGCTTCCTGCTACCGCGCTGTTTTCTCGATCCATGCCGACGCCGTACCGATCTGTCCCGATGCCGTACCGCAACCTGTGCGCGACCGGCCGCGCGGCACCCGTCAGGCAGAATCGGGCCTTATGACGAGTTCCGACGACCCCACGCCGACCCCGCAGCCCGACCGGCCGAAGTACGACGACCGCGCCTACCGGTCGGTGGCCGGCATCGTCACCGGCACGCTGCTGATCGCGCTCTCCCTGTGGCTCGGCGCCGACGCGGTGCTCCGCGGCTCGGGACGCACCCCGTGGCTGACCCTCGCCGGGCTCCTGGCGGCCCTGCCCCTGCTGGCGGCCTTCACGATCCGGCCCGCCGTCTTCGCGGGCGAGGAACGGCTCCGCATCCGCAATCCCTTCCGGACGATCACCGTGCCGTGGTCGGCCGTGGAACACCTGCGGGCCGGCTACTCCACCGAGGTCGTCGCCGGCGGCCAGCGCTTCCAGCTCTGGGCGATCCCGGTCTCGCTGCGCGCCCGCAAGCGCGTCGCCCGCCAGACCGCCCGCGCCGCCACCGCGACGGCCCGCCAGTCCTCCGCCCTCAACGCCCCGGAGATCCCGCCCCGCGCCTGGTCCGACCAGGCCGTCGACGAACTCCGCGAGCTCGCCGAGACCAACGCCGCCAAGCCCGGCGCCCAGGGCGAGGTCAGCGTCCGCTGGGCCTACGAGGTCATCGCCCCGATCATCACCGGCGCCATCGTCCTGGCCGTCCTCCTCGTCATCGGCTGACCCCCGGCCGCTCCGACGGCCGGCGTCAGATCACGGGCATCACGGGCAGGCGGTATTCGAGTTCGTACAGGTGGCCTGCCTTCACCATCACGGAAGCCTCGATAGGGCGGCCACCATCGGAGTGGACCACCCGGAAGGTGCGCAGCACGCACACCTCGGCGGGCAGCTCCAGCACGGTGAATTCCTCGGACGTCGGCGGACGCGCGGAGACCCGGTCGACGAACTCCCGGGGCGGATGGCCCAGCTCGGCGAGGAGCGTCGGTGATCCACCGCGGATGCGTCGGCGGTCGGTGAGACGAGTGCCCCGGGCCAGTTCGACCGGGTAGTAGGAGCGCACGAGCTCCGCCGGCTCGTCGTCGAGCAGCATGAGCCGGGACCGGAGTACGGCGGTCCCGCCGTCCGCCAGTCCGAGCGCCTCCGCGACATCATGCGGGGCCGTAACCTCCGCGACATCGAGGATCCGGGTCGCTCCGGTCCGCGAACGGGCTGCCGCCTGCTCCATCCAGCGATCCGGCGCGCCGCTCTCCGGCGGCGGGATGTACGAGGCCGGAACAATGGTGTGGTTCGGCTGCTCGCGGATGAAGACCCCTTTTCCGGGATGCCCGACGGCGAAGCCCTCGCCCTTCAGGATCTGGAGCGCCTTCTGGACGGTGGTGCCGACCACGCCGAACTCGTTCATGAGCTGTTGTGTGGAAGGCAGCTTGCTGCCCGGCTCCAATCGGCGCGCCATGATCCGGTCACGCAGTTCCGCAGCGATCTGCTGATGGGCGGGCCGGGTGTCGTTCCAGTGGGGCATGCGTCAGCCGAGCCGGAGCCGGTAGCGCAGCACGCGATCGCTTGCGGTCATGGTCATCACGCAGGCCTCCATCGGTTGATCGTCACCGGAGAGGATAAGCCGCGACAGGAGGATCACCGGGTCCTGTTCGCCGAGTTGAAGGGCTTCCCGTTCCACTTCGGTGGGCATACGTGCGGTGACCGATTCCTCGACGTGCCCCGCCACATGGCCGAGCCGGGCGAGCAGCGTGACTGCTCCTCCGGGCACCTTCCTCTGCTCGGCGAGCTCGGTGCCGGCCGCGATGCGGGCCGGGTAGTACGAGTCCGCGAGCTCCACGGGCAGGCCATCAAGCAGGATCAGGCGTCGTCGTACGACCACCTGCTCGCCCTCCGGGAGGCGTAGGGCCCGGGCGACTTCAAGCGGAGGCACGACCATCCCCGCAGCGAGAAGTCGCTGTCCGCCGCGACGGTTGTTCTCCGCGGCCTCCTCCGTCCACGCGTCCGACCGGCCCTGCCCACGGGGAGTCAGGTACCGCGTCGATTCGCTCTCCCATTCCTCGTTCGTCAAGGGCCGTTCCTTCCATCGGCGGACCTCCAACGTATCGCCAGGAGCCGTGGAGGCGGAGTTGCTGACACCTTGCAACCTTAAGTCGATTCGCCTTAAGGTTTGCTGTGAGCTTCGCAACACCCTTGCGAGGCACTGCTGCAGGGGGATCGATGGACCCAATGCATTCCGAGCCCGTCCCGTCGGGGGCCGCGCAACGATTCTTCGACGCCGTACCGGCATCGATCGCCATAGCCCGCGACTTCGCGACCACAACTCTGGCGGCCTGGGGCCTGTCAGGACGAGCCGATGACGTACGGCTCTGCGTCTCCGAGCTCGCCTCCAACGCCCTCACCCACGCCGCCGCCCCCGGCCGCGGATTTCTCGTGAAGGTGGCCGCCGCCGGTGGGTGGGTCCGAATCGAGGTCCACGACAGCAGTAGGACCGTGCCGCGCATTCGGCGGTCCGGCTCTACGGACATCTCCGGGCGCGGCCTGCTGATCGTCGATGAGCTCTCCGACGGTTGGGGCGTCGAGGACCGCGAACCGATCGGCAAGGTGGTCTGGTCGCGATTCAGGGCCGAGTCCGCGTCCGAATCCGGAGCGGGCGCCAGCACCGACGCCCGGCCCGACATGCGCGGGCGGGGCGACATCCTGCACGGGCGCCCGGCCCTCGTGATCGGGTTCGGCAAGCTCGGATCGAGCATTGCCCGGCTGCTGCACGCCAAGGGCGTCCATGTGACCGTCTTCGACATCGACCCCGTCCGCCGGACGCAGGCGCTTTCTCAGGGCTTCACCGTCGCCCGGGACCGGGAGAGCGCGCTGAACGGGGCAGGGCTGGTGCTCTGCGCCACGGGCGCGATCTCGTTACGCGGGGAGGACTTCCCGCATTTGCGCAATGGAGCGTACGTCGCCACCGTGACGAGCAGTGAGGATGAACTGGAACTGCTCGGACTGCCGGACGTCTACACCCGAGCGACGGTGAGCGAGCACGTGACCCGCTACCGGACCACGGGCCACTACTTCTATCTGGCCAACGGCGGCAACGCCGTCAACTTTCTGCACGGCGCCAGCGTGGGGCCTTTCATCTTCCTGGTGCAGGCCGAGATCCTGGCGGCCATCAGGATGCTCACCCGCGGTGATCTCGAATCCGGTATGCACGAGGTCAGCGCGACCGACCGCGCCGCCATCGCGGCGATCTGGCTCAACTACTTCAACAGGTGATCGACTTGGCCATCACGTCCGAACACATCCGTGCCACCGTTGACGCGTACCTGGACGCGCACCCTGAGGAGAAGGACGCGCTGTCCGTCGTGCTCGGGCTGCTTGACGACGGGGCCGACCTCAGCAGCCGTCAGGAGTTCCGCGGGCATGCCACGGCCGGCGCGGTTCTCGTCAACCGGGAGGGCGAGGTCCTGCACATTCACCATCTGGCTCTGGACACGTGGCTGCTGCCCGGCGGCCACCTCGAACCGCAGGACACCACGCTGCATGACGCGGCCCTGCGGGAGCTCACCGAGGAAACGGGTATCGCCATGGAATCGGTCACCTCGGTCGGCGACCGGCCCGTTCACATCGATACTCATCCGATCCCGGCCAACGCCGCCAAGGGCGAACCCGGCCACCGGCACATCGACTTCCGGTTCCTCTTCCGCACCGCGGCCGATGTGAGGGAACTGCAGGCCGAAGAGGTGACCGACTTCGCTTGGCGTGACGCGCCGACCCTTGCCGATGAGCGACTTCGTCAGCGGGTCCGCTCCGGGATCCGCTGAACCGGAGGGCGGAGAGCGCTTGCTCGGGTGGGGTGAACGAGGGGCAACTTCGTGGTGAAGGCATGCTGTGGTGCTCCTGTGAGTACGCCCTTTGTCTGCGCAGTCTCATTACATTGCGTGTGCTGCATGTCTGCCGCATATGCAGCCTTCCTTGAGACGGCCAGCAGGGGTGGGGGATGGCAGCAGGGGACACGGGGGGCGCGGCCGGGGTCGGTGCGCGCTGTCGGATAGACATCGATGACGAGGGATTTCACTCCTGGCGGCTCACCGCCCAGAACGGGCGGACGGTAGCGGTCGGCGCAACCGCTTACCCGGACTACGGGGAGTGCCTGCGGGCGTTCGGGCGGTTGTGTGCCGGGTCGGAGGGGCTGCCCGGGGGAGTGCAGCACGCCGCCGACAGCAACGGCTGGGTGTGGCGGCTGCGCGGTGCGGACGGGCAGACGGTCGCCGTCTCGTCGCGGGCCTACGAGCGGCACTCGACCTGCCAGACCGCCTACGACCGCTTCCGCGCGCTGCTTGCCGAGATGGGTGCCGCCGGGACCGAACAGGTGGACAACGGTCTCTCCGAAGGAGCCGATGTGCGGTAACTGACGCCATGTGAAACGAAGTTGCCTCTACGGGGCCCCTCGTTCACATCGCCTTGCGCACGCGTCCACCGCACCCCGTGAACGTCAGCCATGTGACGACACGAACGCATGACCGACCACCCGCGGCAGCCGCCGCCGAGGACGTACCGAGGCGGCTGCACGCGGATCCCGGGCTGCCCGACCGTGTCTTCCGCGCGGTGGCCCGGGGCGGTGGGGGGTTCGTGCTGGCGGTGATGCTGCTGGTCGGCGGGTTTCTGCTCTACCGGGCGTGGCAGGCGCTGTCGAAAGCCGGCTTCTCGTTCCTCACCACGGAGGCGTGGGAGCCCGACGCCGGGAACTTCGGCATCGCGGCCGTCCTCACCGGCACGGTGCTCATCGCCCTCGTCGCGATCTGCTTCGCCGTACCGCTCGCCATCGGTACGGCGCTCTACATCTGCGAGTACTCGCCGCCCCGGCTGCGCCAGACGCTGATCAGTCTGGTCGACCTGATGGCCGCCGTGCCCTCGGTGGTCTACGGGCTGTGGGGGCTGTTCTTCCTCCAGGGGCACGTGCTGGGCACGGCGCGCTGGATCGCCCGGTACTTCGGCTGGTTCCCGCTGTTCAAGGTCGACGGCGCCGACCCGTCGGACCCGCTCGCGACCGCCACCGTCTACACCTCCTCCACCTTCGTCGCGGGCATCGTCGTCGCGCTGATGGTCGCGCCGATCGCCTGCTCGGTGATGCGGGAGGTCTTCTCGCAGGCGCCGGTCGGTGAGCGGGAGGGCGCCTACGCGCTCGGTGCGACGCGCTGGGGCATGATCCGCAGCGTCGTGCTGCCGTTCGGCAAGGGCGGCATGATCGGCGGCACGATGCTGGGCCTGGGCCGCGCGCTCGGCGAGACCATCGGCGTGTACCTGATCATCTCGCCGGTCTTCGCGGTCCAGCCACACATCCTGCAGAACGGCTCCAGCTCCGTCTCCTCGCTGATCGCCCTGCGGTACGGCGAGGCCAGCGAGTTCGGCATGTCCGCGCTGATGGCCGCGGGCCTCGCGCTCTTCCTGATGACCCTCGTCGTCAACTTCGCCGCATCGTCGATCGTCGCCCGCAGCCGGTCCGGCGCGGCCAGCGACTCCTGAGGAAGGCCCGATGACCCTCGTCGCCCCGCCGCGCGGAGACAACGCCATGAGCGCCCAGAACTCCCCGCGCACCACTCTTCCCTCGAAGTCGACGTCACCCGACGCCGGGAGCCCCCGCGAGCCGCGCCGCCGGCTCGCGCTGCTGCGTGCCACCGATGTGTACGCGGTGCTGGGCGCCGCGGCGGCCTCGCTGAGCATCACCGCGCTGCTCTTCACCCGGCTGCTGCCGTTCAGCGGCGGGCTCGGCTTCACGCTCGTGGCGTACGGGCTCTTCCTCGGGCTGTACGCGCTGCTGGTCTCCTTCGACGAGGACGGTCCCGCCGTCCGCGACCGGGTGGCGGCCGTCCTCGCCCAGAGCCTGGGCCTGCTGATGCTCGCCGCGCTCGCCTTCGTCGTCGTCTACACCCTGTGGGAGGGCCGCAAGGCGCTGCCGCACCTGAACTTCTACACGCAGGACATGGCGTCGGCCGGGCCCCTCGACCCGCTGGCGGCGGGCGGGATCCTGCACGCGATCACCGGCACGCTGGAGCAGATCGGGATCGCGCTGGTGGTCACCGTTCCGACCGGGCTGCTGTGCGCGGTGTTCCTCAACGAGGTGCCGGGCCGGTTCGCGCGCTTCGTGCGGACCATCGTGGAGGCCATGACGGCCCTGCCGTCGATCGTCGCGGGCCTGTTCATCTACGCCACCGCGATCCTCACCCTCGGTCTCGACCGCTCAGGACTGGCCGCCGCCCTCGCGCTCTCCGTGATGATGCTGCCGATCATCATCCGCGCCGCCGACGTCGTCATCCGGCTGGTGCCCGGCCCGTTGCGCGAGGCCGCGTACGCCCTCGGCACCTCGCGCTGGCGGACGGTGTGGCACGTGGTGCTGCCCACCGCCAGGTCCGGGCTCACCACGTCCGTGATCCTCGGCACCGCGCGCGGCATCGGGGAGACCTCGCCGGTGCTGCTCACCGCCGGATTCACCGCCGTCACCAACACCGATCCGCTGTCGGGGCCGCAGGTCTCGCTGCCACTGGCCACGTTCGAGTTCATCAAGTCGCCCGAGCCGACGATGATCGCCCGCGGATTCGGCACGGCCGCCGTGCTGATGGCGCTCGTCCTGCTGCTGTTCGTCGCCGCCCGGGTGATCGGCGGGCGCGGCCCAGGCCGGCTGACCCGCCGCCAGGAACACCGCCGTGTGCTGGCCTCGCGCCGCGACGCGGCCCGGTTCGCCGCACGGTTCGCCGCCCGCGCCGAGGAACAGCTCGACTCCGGCTCCCGTGCATCCGCCCCGACCAGGAGTGCTTCGTGATACCCGCACCCGTACTACCGCCCGCTGATGCCCGCCGCATCCGCGCCGCCCGCGCCGTCGCCGCGCTCCTCGCGCTCCTCTGCGTGCTGCTCGCCGTCGAGCTGCCCGCGGCACCCGCCGCGCACGCCGACTCGTACACCAAGATCAGCGGGGCGGGGTCCACCTGGAGCTCCAACGCGCTGGACCAGTGGCGCCGCAACGTCACCCAGTACGGGATGACGGTGAACTACGCGGCGGTCGGATCGTCCGTCGGGCGCGAGCAGTTCAAGAACGGGGTCTCGGACTTCGGCGTCTCGGAAATCCCGTACGGGCTGACCGAGTTCGGCGTGAAGGAGGCGCCGCCGAAGCGCGGCTACGCCTATATGCCGATCGTGGCGGGCGGCACCTCGTTCATGTACAACCTCAAGATCGGCGGCAAGCGGGTCACCAACCTGCGGCTGTCCGGCGCGGTGCTCACCAAGATCTTCACGGGGAAGATCACCATGTGGAACGCACCCGAGGTCGCGGCCGACAACCCCGGCCTGACGCTCCCGGCCCGCCGGGTCATCCCCGTCGTCCGCTCCGACGGTTCCGGCACCACCGCGCAGTTCAGCACCTGGATGGCCAAGGAGCAGAGCGGCCTGTGGAACGACTACTGCCGCCGCGCCGGCAAGCCGACGCCCTGCGGCCTGACGTCGTACTACCCGGTCATCCCCGGCTCCGGGTTCACCGCCCAGTCCGGCTCGCTCGGCGTCTCCGGCTACGTCCGGCAGCCCCAGGCGGAGGGCGCGATCACGTACGTCGAGTACTCGTACGCGATCAAGACCGGCTTTCCCGTCGCCAAGCTGCTCAACAGCAGCGGCTACTACGTCGAGCCGACGGCCTCCAGCGTCGCTGTGGGCCTGATGTCCGCCCGGATCAACGACGACAAGAACTCCACGGACTATCTGACGCAGATCCTCGACAACGTCTACCGCTCCGGTGACCGCCGGGCCTACCCGCTGTCCAGCTACAGCTACATGATCGTCCCGACCACGAACGAGGCGCCGTTCACCGAGGACAAGGGCAGAACGCTCGGGGCCTTCGCCTACTACTTCCTCTGCGAGGGGCAGCAGCAGGCCGACCAGCTCGGCTACTCGCCGCTGCCCATCAACCTGGTGCAGGCCGGGCTCTCGCAGGTCCGCCGGATCCCCGGCGTCGAGGCCAAGAACGTCGACATCAAGGGTTGCCGCAACCCCACCTTCTCCTCCGACGGCTCCAACACCCTCGCCAAGAACGCCCCGTACCCGCAGCCCTGCGACAAGCGCGGGACGACGCAGTGCTCGACGGGCACGGCGGGTGCCAGGAACCAGCAGACGCCGGTGAAGTCCGGCGCCAACGGCGGCAGCTCGTCCGGCAGTTCGTCCGGCAGTTCGTCCGGAACCACCGGCGGGACGACTGCCGGCACGTCCGGCGGCACCGCGGCGGGCGGGACCACCGCCGGCGCCACGACGGCGGGCGCGACGACCGGCACCACTGGCGCCACGGCCATCGACCCGGACACCGGGGAGCAGCTGCCGGCCGACAGCGGCGGTGGCGGCGACGCGACCGTGGCGGGCAACCCCGTCTCGCTCGCCGCCGACGGGCAGGGCGCGCTGCGCACCACGCTGATGGCGCTCTCCGCGATCCTGCTGCTCGGTGTGGTCGTCGGCCCGCCGATCGCCGCCCGCGCACTGGGCGCGCGCAGCGGCCGCAGCGGCCGCACCGCCCGCACCCCAGGCAAGGGAGCGGACGCATGAACAGGCTCAACAGCAAGCGCGCGAGCAGGCGTCCGGGCCGGCAGATCCTCGGGTTCGCCGCTCTCCTCGCGGCCCTCGTCATCGCCCTGCTGCCACTGCCCGTCACCACGTCCCAGGCCAGCGCCGCCGACGGCGAGGAGTCGGCCGTCACGCTCTCCGGCAGCAAGGGCCGCTACGACGACTTCTCCGCTCTGAAGGTCACCGTCCACCAGACGAAGAAGCTGCGGGCGCAGGGCGTCCGGGTGACCTGGACCGGCGGGGCACCGACCACCGACACCGAGTTCACCTCCAACTATCTGCAGATCATGCAGTGCTGGGGGGACGGCCGGAACGGGCCCGACCGGGAGAACTGCGAGTTCGGTGCCTCGGGCATCGGCGGCACCGGCGGCCGGTGGGCCGGCCAGCGGGCGCTGCCCGACCAGGTCGACCCAGGCGAGAAGACGTACGTCCTGGACCCGGCGCACCCCTTCGACAACCCCTTCGTGCCGTTCCGCCCGGTCAAGGGAAAGCCGACCAAGTCGTCCACGGACTTCACCTACTTCGGGCCCATCGACACCAACGAGCAGCCGTTCGTACGCGTCGGGGCCGACGGCACCGGGGAGTCGGTCTTCGAGGCGCAGACCGTCGTCCAGGCGCCCCATCTCGGCTGCGGCGACGCCACGGCCGCCGGCCCGCGGCACTGCTGGCTGGTCGTCGTGCCGCGCGGGGCGCACGACACGGACGGTACGACGGCGACCGCCGGGGACAAGGTCGACGCGTCCGGGCTGTCCACCACCAGCTGGGAACAACGGCTCGTCTTCCGGCTGGACTTCCTGGCCACCGGCTCCTACTGCCCGATCGGCCAGCCCGAGTCCCGCACCATCGGTTCGGAGATGGTGACGGACGCCCTCACGTCCTGGCAGCCCACGCTCTGCCAGAGCACCGGTACGACCTTCGGGTTCAGCCAGAGCGGCGAGCCCTACGCCCGCCGCCAGGTGACGGCGGCGGCCGCCGCCGCCCCCGGTCTGGCCTTCACCCTCGACCCGGTGGAGGCCGCGGAAGGCGGGCCACCCGTCGTGCACGCGCCGGTCGCGGTCTCCGGCCTCACCCTCGGGTTCTACATCGAGACACCGGGCTCCGGCGAACTGCAGGAAATGAGACTGACGCCACGGCTCGTCGCGAAAATGCTCACGCATTCCTATATCCGTGACGTGCCGGGCTGGCAATTGGCGCAGCCGCCCGCACATGTGGCGAAGAATCCGGCGTCCCTGCGCAACGACCCGGAATTCATCGCCCTCAATCCGCAGTACAAGAACTGGGCGGTCGACGCGGCCCGGCCGCTTTCCCTGCTGGTGCCGCTGGACGAGACCGACACCGCGCGCCTGGTCTGGCAGTGGCTGCGGTCGGACCCGGAGGCCAGGGACTTCCTCGCCGGGAAGCCGGATCCCTGGGGCGCGAAGATCAATCCGTACTTCGGCAGCCTGACCCTGGACAAGGACACCGGCCTGACCGACTTCCCCAAGTCCGACCCGACGCTGTCGCCCGCGCTCTCCGTACCCCCGAACGACCCGCTCCAGTACGGGATCACCGACCTGGACCCGTACACCCAGGACATGCACGACAGCGCCCAGCGCACCCGGCGCGGCAACACCGGGCGGACGATCGTCGCCGAGCTCGACAGCAACGCCCACAAGGCGAAGCTGGTCAGCCAGGCCTCCAAGCCCGGCGACCGGGCCGTCATCGCCCTCGTCGACTCCGCCTCCGCGGCCCGGTACGGACTGCGGACCGCCGCGCTGCGCACCGCCGACGGCACGTTCGTGAAGCCGACGAACGACGCGCTCGCCAAGGGCGTCGGCACGATGCGGCCGTCGGCCGTCCCCGGGGTGCTGACCCCCGACCCCGCGAGCGCCAGGGGCGGGGCGTACCCGCTGACCACCGTCACGTACGCCGCCGCCTCGACCGGCCGGCCCGCGGCGGACCGCGCGGCGTACAGCCGGCTCATGCGGTACGCGGCGGGGCCGGGCCAGACGCCCGGCGTGTCGGCGGGCCAGCTGCCGCCCGGCTACGCGCCCATGCCGCAGTCGCTGCGCACCCAGGCGCTCGCCGCCGCCACCACCCTGGAGAAGGCGACGGACCCGCCGGGGGCGGACGGCGGCGCCACGGCCGGCGCGGGATCCGCGGGCGGCACGGTCGGGACCTCGTCCGGCACCGGCGGCGGCGCGACGACCGGCGGTCCCGGCGGCGGCACCGCCGGCACGTCCGGCGGGCCACCGGCGTCCGCCACCCCGCCCGTGAACCCCGCCCAGCACATCGATCCGCAGAAGCAGAACGTCGTCCGCGCCACCGGCTCCACGCCGGGCGCGGTGCTCGGCGCCATCCGCTGGGTGCTGCTGGCGGTCCTCGTCGCGGGCGGCGGCTCGGCGCTGGCCGGCCCGGCGATGCTCCAGTGGGGGGTGTGGCGCCGGCGGTCCTGAGGAGGGCCGTTGCATGCCGGGGGATTCGTGGTGCCTGAAGGGGATACCAGCAGTCGCATTCGCTGTGGCGAATCTCCTAAGGGGTGCCTTGGAAACCCTCCCGTAACCTTTTCATCCGCCCCAATTGGTGGCCACCGCAACGTAATTCGGGAATTGTTTGCGGTGGCCGGCCGACGGGTCGGCAGCACGAAAGTCCGGATTTTGCTTGCACGTCCATTCGGTATCCGTTTATTCGGAGGAGAACAGAAGTGAACGTCAAGTCCCGCGCTCGTATCGGCTTCATCACCGCGACTGCCGCCATCAGCCTCGCCGCCATGGCCATCCCCGCCGCGGCCAACCCGCCGGCCGGCGAGTACCGGCAGCTCGCCGGGGTCGGTTCCGACACCACCCAGGACGTGGTGAACGGTCTCGGCGACGTCGTCACGAACGCGAGCGGCAAGATCATCGCCTCTTACGACGCGACCGGAACGTCCCCCATCAAGACGCGTGCGGTGGGCTGTGACACCCTTGCCCGCCCCGACGGTTCCGGGGCCGGTATCGCCGCCCTGAACAACGCCGTGGACAACAGCACCGGCTGCCTCGACTTCGCGCGCTCGTCGAGCGGCCCGTCGGACACCAGCACCACGGACCTGACCTTCATCCCGTTCGCGAAGGACGGCGTCACCTACGCCACGCGCTCCTTCAGCGCACTGCCGACGAACCTCACCAAGACCCAGCTGACCGATATCTACAAGTGCACGCTGACGTCGCTCAACGGCGTGACGATCCAGCCGCTGCTGCCGCAGACCGGTTCCGGCACGCGGAAGTTCTGGCTGAACACCCTCGGCCTGACCGACGCCACGATCGGCTCGTGCGTCAACGGCACGATCCAGGAGAACAACGGCCTGGCCCTTACCAACAACAGCCAGATCATGCCGTACTCGATCGCCCAGTACATCGCGCAGGGCAAGAGCCTGCCGAACGTGCCGAACCGTCGTGGTTCGTCCGTGCTGCGCAACGTCAACGGCGTGGCTCCGACCACCGGCGGTGTCCTGAACACCTCCTTCCCGATCGTGCGCGACGTCTACAACGTCGTCCCGACCGCGAAGCTGACCGACGCGCTCATCTCCTCCACCTTCGTCGGCACGACGTCGAAGGTCTGCGCCCAGACCACCGTCATCCAGAACTACGGCTTCGGCTCGCTGGGCGCGTCGTGCGGCTCGACCACGGTCAAGGGCGAGAAGTGACCTTGTGCCGGAGCTGATCTGACACCTCGTTCAACGGCCGGGCGCCTCTCAGGCGCCCGGCTTCCGTCCTGACCGCGGTACATCCCTTGGGGGGATCGCCACCATGATCGTCATCGCACCACGGAAAGTCCCGGCCGTCTTGTTCGCCCTGGCGGCGGTCCTCCTCGCGGCCGCGGCCGCCCTGTTCGGCGCGGCCGCGCCGGCGCACGCCGGAGCCGCTGCGAGCGGGTCCGCTGCTAGCGCCGGGACGTTCGCGCCGACGCCCGCCGGCGGTGACCTCACCGCCGACCCGTTCCTGACGTCCCTGCGCACGTCCGCGGGCTGCCCGGCGGGCTTCGGCGCGTCGGCGGCCCTCCAGTTCGTCATGCCGGACGGCTCCGCCGTGACCATCCCCGGCGCCCGGGAGTCCGGTGGGTTCGACACCGGGCCGTTCACCCTCACCTACGACGCGATCGGCGGAACGCTGGCGGACGTCATCGGCGCGCCGGTCGCCGACGGGGACCACGAGCTGCGCGTCACGTGCTGGAACGGCACCGGGGACGCGGCGCCCGCCGCCTTCTCCACCACCATCACCAGCACCGGTGACACCTGGACGGTGAAGTCCCAGGCCGTGCCCACCGCCACCACCCTGACGGCGAGCCCGGCGGGCACCGCCGCCGCGGGCGCCGAGGTGACGCTGACGGGCGCCGTCGACCCGGCGGGGGCCGTCGGCAAGCTCGCGTTCTTCGACGGAGCGACGGCGTTGGGGGAGGCGGACGTGGTCTCCGGGCAGGCCACGGTGAAGACGTCCGCGCTCGTTGCTGGGGCGCATGACCTGACGGCGCGGTTCACGCCGGCGGATCCGGCGGCGTTCGTGGCGTCGACGTCGGCGGTGGTGACGTACACGGTCACGGCGGCGACGCAGTCGCCGTCACCGACGGATACGGGGTCTCCGACCCCTACGGACACCGGGGTTCCGTCGCCCAGCGACACGGGATCGCCTACGGCGACGGATACGGGTTCGCCCAGTGCGTCGGCGACGACGGGGGACACGACGTCGGGCGCCGGCGGTACGTCCGGTGATGGCGGTACGGGCGGGAGTTCCGGCGGCGGGTCGACGGGTGGCAACGGGAGCCTTGCGCATACCGGTGCCGGGGCGGCGCTGCCGTTGGGGGTGGCCGCGGGTGTGCTGGCTGTGGCGGGTGTCGTGTTCGTGCGGCATGCGCGGCGGAGTGGGTTGTTGACGTTCGGTGCGCCGCGGCATCGCTGACCGCCGGCCGCCGGCCGCCGGCCGCCGGCCGCTGACCGCCGGCCGCCGGCCGCTGACCGGTGGTGGGCCGGGGGCCGGGCCCTCCGGGGCGGGGCTTCGAAATCGACTATTTACGGGCCTGGCGGCCCGCAAATAGCTCGGCAGCATTTCGAAACCCCACCCCTGCGGACCCGTCCCCCTTCCGTTCAAGCCGCCGGTCTCCGTCGGTGGCCGTTCAGGGCCGCCCCTCAGGTCCTCTCTCAACGACTTGGAGCGCATCCCCGTGACCGTGCTCGCCCCACCCGCCCCGCCCGCCATCCGGTCCCCCGAGCCCGTTGCCGAACGGCCGGCTCCCGCGCCCGGTATCGCGCTGGTGGGTGCCGCGCTGTGTGTTCTTGCGGCGTTGCTGCTCGGCTTCGCCGCGAACCTGACGATCGTGGGACATCTGCAGCATGCGCGCGACCAGCGCACCGCGTACGACGATCTGCGCGCCGAACTCGCCATGGGTACCGCGCCGGTGGGACAGACGACGTTCGACGGTAAACCGTTGGAAGCGGGCGCGCCCATGGCGTTGTTGCGGATTCCGGCGCTCGGGCTGAAGCAGGTGGTCTTCGAGGGGACCACGTCGGGTGTGCTGCGGTCCGGGCCGGGGCACCGGCGGGATACGCCGTTTCCCGGGCAGGCGGGCACCAGTCAGATCTTGGGGCGGGCGTGGGGGTACGGGGGGCCGTTCAACGATGTTGCCCGGCTGCCGGTGGGCGCTGTGATCAAGGTGACGACCGGTCAGTCCACCGCTGAGTACCGGGTCACGGGGATCCGCAGGGACGGCGATCCGCTGCCCGCGGTTCTCGGTACGAACAAGGGGCGGCTGACGTTGGTCACCGCGACCGGCTGGGCCTATACGCCGTCGGGGGTCGTTCGGGTGGATGCGGATCTGGTGTCGGAGACACAGCCGAGTCCGCCCCGGCCGCGCCGGGCGGGGTGGATCGATGCCGCCGAGAAGCCGCTCGGGACCGAGAGCGGTGCCTGGATGTCGGTCTATCTGTGGTCGCAGGCGCTGCTGGCGGCCGCGCTGCTCACCGTGTGGACGCATCGACGCTGGGGGCGGTGGCAGACCTGGATCACCGCCGTTCCGGTGCTCACCGCGCTCGGGGTCGCCGCGTCCGGGGCCGCGACCTGTCTGCTTCCCAATCTGCTCTGAGAACGGAGATCTGCACCATGACCGATACCGAGGTACTTCCGGTTCTCAGCGAGACGGGCGCCGCCACGCTGCGGGCCGATGCTGTTTCCGCCTGGTTCGGCGATCACAAGGTCCTGGACCGGGTCTCGCTGACCATGCCCGCGCGCCAGGTCACCGCCCTCATCGGGCCCTCCGGCTGTGGCAAGTCGACGTTCCTGCGGGTGCTGAACCGGATGCACGAGCTGATCGGGTCCGCCTCGCTCGCCGGGCAGGTGCTGCTCGACGGGGAGGACATCTACGACCGGGGGCGCCGCATCACCAGTGCTCGCCGGCAGATCGGGATGGTGTTCCAGAAGCCGAACCCGTTTCCCGCGATGTCGCTCTACGACAACGTGCTCGCCGGGCTGAAGCTCGGCGGGATCAAGTCCACCCGGGCCGGGCGGGACGATCTGGTCGAGGAGTGTCTGACGCGGGCCGGGCTCTGGAACGAGGTCAAGGACCGGCTGCGGCAGCCCGGTGGCGCGCTGTCCGGGGGGCAGCAGCAGCGGTTGTGCATCGCGCGGTCGTTGGCGGTGCGGCCGCGGGTGCTGTTGATGGACGAGCCGTGCTCGGCGCTCGACCCCACGTCGACCCGCCGCATCGAGGAGACGATCGCGGACCTCTCGTCCGAGGTCACCATCGTGATCGTCACCCACAACATGCAGCAGGCCGCGCGGGTGTCGGACTCCTGCGCGTTCTTCCTCGCCGAGCAGGGCACGCCGGGAGTCATCGTGGAGCACGGTCCGACGGACGCCATGTTCAGCGACCCGCAGGACCCGCGCACCACCGACTACGTCAACGGCCGCTTCGGCTGACCCTCAGATGCCGGCGGCCGCCGCCAGGTCCTTCTTGAGGGCGGCCAGGACCGTGTCCGCGGTGGTGCGGGCCGCGGTGAGGGTGGTGACGGGGACGACGACCTCGAGGTAGCACTTGATCTTGGGCTCGGTGCCGCTCGGGCGCACGATCACCCGTGCCGACCCGACACCGGAGGCCGTGTCGCCGGCCAGGGTGTAGCGGAGGCCGTCGGTGGGCGGGAGCTGCTCGCTGCCCTCGGCGAGGTCCTCGGCGGTGGCGACGGTGAGGCCCGCGAGGACCGTCGGGGGCTTCTCGCGCAGCCGCGTCATGGCGTCCGCGATGAGGGAGAGGTCGGCGACGCGCGCGGAGAGCTGGTCGGTGGCGTGCAGGCCGTGGTCGAGGGCCAGGTCGTCCAGGAGGTCGTCGAGGGTGCGGCCGTGTTCCTTGAGGGACGCGGCCAGCTCGGCGATGAGCAGGGCGGCGGTGATGCCGTCCTTGTCGCGCACGCCGCCGGGGTCGACGCAGTAGCCGAGCGCCTCCTCGTAGCCGTAGCGCAGGCCGTCGACGCGGGCGATCCACTTGAAGCCGGTGAGGGTGTCCTCGTAGGGCACGCCGGCCGCGGCGGCGATCTTGGAGAGCAGCGAGGACGACACGATGGAGGCGGCGAAGGTGCCCGTCGCGTGCTTGTTCACCAGGTGGATGGCGAGCAGTGCGCCGACCTCGTCGCCGCGCAGCATCCGCCAGCCGGACGCCGAGGAGCGGTCGGGGACGGCGACGGCGCACCGGTCGGCGTCCGGGTCGTTGGCGATGACGATGTCCGGGCCGAGGGACTGCGCGGCCTTGAAGGACAGGTCCATCGCCCCCGGCTCCTCCGGGTTGGGGAAGGCCACGGTCGGGAAGTCCGGGTCGGGCTCCGCCTGCTCGGTGACCGGGGTCGGCGCAGGGAAGCCGGCGCGCGCGAAGGCCGCCATCAGGACCTCGCGGCCCACGCCGTGCAGCGGTGTGTAGACGACGGACACGTCACGCGGTCCGCCCGGTGCCACGACGCCGGCCGCCCGGGTCAGGTACGCGTCGATGACGTCGTCACCGAGGACCTCCCAGCCGTCCGCGGCCAGCGGTACGTCGGCGAGCGACCCGACCGCCGCGATCTGGTCGGCGATCTCCGCGTCGGCGGGCGGCACGATCTGGGAGCCGTCGCCGAGGTAGACCTTGTAGCCGTTGTCCTGCGGCGGGTTGTGGCTCGCGGTCACCATGACGCCGGCCACCGAGCCGAGGTGCCTTATGGCGAAGGCCAGGACGGGCGTGGGCAGCGGGCGGGGCAGCAGCGCCGCCCGCAGGCCCGCGCCGGTCATCACGGCCGCCGTGTCGCGCGCGAAGTCGTACGACTTGTGGCGCGCGTCGTAGCCGATGACGACGAGGCCGCCGGTCTGCCCCTGCGCCTTCAGATAGCCGGCGAGGCCCGCGGCCGCCCGGATCACCACCGAACGGTTCATCCGCATCGGGCCGGCCCCGACCTCGCCGCGCAGCCCGGCCGTGCCGAACTGGAGCGTCCCGGAGAACCGCTCCTCCAGTCCGGCCGCAGCTGCCTCGTCACCGGCCTCCACCGCCGTCAGGAGCGCCTCCAGCTCCGCCCGGGTGTCCGGGTCCGGGTCCTCGCCGAGCCAGGTGCGCGCGGCGTGCGTGAGCTGAATCCTGTCGGTTCCCATAAGAGCTCCTGATCGGGGGGAGGTGCGTACGGATGCTGCCGCGGACGGGGTCCGGGAGGTGCCGCCGGGCAGGCCTGTGGTGCAAGCCTGCCCGGCGGTCAGGGGCATCGACCCGTTCGGGCCGGCACGACCTAGAGGCGGCCGAGGACCTGGCCCAGCAGGCTGCCCATCCGCGTGGCGGACTCGCGGCCGGCCTCGAGGACCTCTTCGTGGTTGAGCGGCGCGCCGGTCATGCCCGCCGCCAGGTTGGTGACGAGGGAGATGCCGAGCACCTCGGCGCCGGCCTCGCGGGCGGCGATGGCCTCCAGCGTGGTGGACATGCCGACGAGGTCACCGCCGATGGCGCGGACCATGCCGATCTCCGCCGGGGTCTCGTAGTGCGGGCCGGGCAGCTGGACGTAGACGCCCTCCTCCAGGGTGGGGTCCACCTCCTTGCACAGCGCGCGCAGCCGCGGGGAGTACAGGTCGGTGAGGTCCACGAAGTTGGCGCCCACGATCGGCGAGGTCGCCGTCATGTTGATGTGGTCGCTGATCAGGACCGGCTGGCCGGGGCGGAAGTGCGGGCGCAGCCCGCCGCAGCCGTTGGTGAGGACGACGGTCTTGCAGCCCGCGGCGACGGCGGTGCGGACACCGTGCACGACGGTGGCGACACCGCGGCCCTCGTAGAGGTGGTTGCGGCCGAGGAAGACCAGGGCGCGGACGCCGCCGATCGTGACCGAGCGGACCTTGCCCGAGTGGCCGGCCACTGCGGGGGGCGGGAAGCCGGGGAGCTCGGTGATCGGGAATTCGGCGTCGGCGGTGCCGAGCTGGTCGGCGGCGGGGACCCAGCCCGAGCCCATGACGAGGGCGACGTCATGGGTCTCGGCGCCGGTGAGCTCGCGCAGGCGGGCGGCGGCGGCATCGGCGGCGCCGTACGGGTCGGGGTTAACAGAAGCGTTCACGCGCACGAGGGTATCCGGTTCCGGCCTACGCGCGTAGACGTCCCAGCGGAGCGTCCCCGGGATTTCGGATGATCCGCTGATTGACGACCGTGCCGGCGGGAGGTTAGGACACCGCCGGGACGGGTGACGGGCCCTGGTGCCGGCGGTTCAGCAGGGGCGCTTGCGCAGCTCCATCACGTAGTCGTGGGGCGCGCCGCACGATTCCGCGGCGTCCGCGATCTCACCGAGGTAGCGGGCGTTCGGCAGGCCGCCCTCGTAGTCGTTCAGCACATACGTCCAGGCGGCGACCTCGCCGTCCAGCGTGTGCACCCGCACGGTCGTACGCCGGTAGATGCTGAGCGGTACGCCCTCCCAGCGGTCCATCGACTCCTCGTCGATCGGCGCGATGTCGTACAGCCCCACGAAGACCTGCCGCAGCGGGTCCTCCACCAGGGTCGCCAGGGCACCTTCCCAGCCCATCTGCTCACCGCCGAAGGTGAGCCGCCAGCCGTCCAGCCAGCCGGTCCCGCGCAACGGGGAGTGGGGGGCGCGGCGGGTCATGAGCCGCGCGTCGAGGTTGCCTGCGTAGGCGGCGTAGAGCGACATGAGGACGAGAGTACGGGAGGGAGGTGAGCCCCCTGTAAGTGAACGCTTGGCGCGTGCGGGACAATGGGGTACGTGACTCGGATCGTGATCATTGGCGGCGGACCCGGCGGATATGAGGCAGCGCTCGTTGCCTCGCAGCTCGGCGCGGAGGTGACCGTCGTCGACTGCGACGGTCTGGGCGGGGCGTCGGTACTCACCGACTGCGTCCCGTCGAAGACTTTGATTGCCACCGCCGAGGTGATGACCACCTTCGACTCCTCGTACGAAGAGCTGGGCATCATCGTCGCGGACGACACCCCGCCGCTGGAGCAGGCGGCGCGTGTGGTGGGCGTGGACCTGGGCAAGGTGAACCGGCGGGTGAAGCGGCTGGCGCTCGCCCAGTCGCACGACATCACCGCCTCCGTCACCCGTGCGGGCGCACGGGTGATGCGCGGTCGCGGCCGACTGGAGGGCTGCCAGACCGCAGGTGGCACCCGGTGTGTCGTCGTCGAGGCGGCGGACGGCACGTCGGAGACGCTGACGGCCGACGCGGTGCTCATCGCGACCGGCGCCCGCCCGCGCGAGCTGGCGGACGCACTGCCGGACGGCGAGCGGATCCTGAACTGGACGCAGGTCTACGACCTCGACGAGCTCCCCGAGGAGCTCATCGTGGTGGGCTCCGGTGTGACCGGCGCGGAGTTCGCCGGCGCGTACCAGGCGCTCGGCTCGAAGGTGACGCTTGTCTCTTCGCGCGACCGCGTGCTGCCGGGCGAGGACCCGGACGCCGCCGCCGTGCTGGAGGACGTCTTCCGGCGCCGCGGCATGAACGTGATGGCGCGCTCCCGCGCCACGAGCGCCAAGCGTGTTCCCGGACCTGCTACGACACAGGGACCCTCCTCGCCGAAGGCGGGCGAGGAGGGACGGGTCGGCGACCGGGTGGAGGTCACCCTGGCGGACGGCCGGGTCATCACCGGCTCGCACTGCCTGATGGCGGTGGGCGCCATCCCGAACACCACCGGAATGGGTCTGGAGGAGGCGGGCGTCAAGCTCAAGGACTCCGGCCACATCTGGACCGACAAGGTCTCCCGCACCTCGGCGCCCGGCGTGTACGCGGCCGGTGACGTCACCGGCGTCTTCGCCCTCGCCTCGGTCGCCGCCATGCAGGGCCGGATCGCGATGTACCACTTCCTGGGCGACGCGGTCGCGCCGCTCAACCTCAAGACGGTCTCCTCGAACGTCTTCACCGACCCGGAGATCGCCACCGTCGGCTACACCCAGGCTGACGTCGACAGCGGCCGGATCGACGCCCGCTGCGTCAAGCTGCCGCTGCTGCGGAACCCGCGCGCGAAGATGCAGGGCATCAGGGACGGCTTCGTGAAGCTGTTCTGCCGCCCCGGCACCGGGATCGTCGTCGGGGGTGTCGTCGTGTCGCCGCGGGCCAGTGAGCTGATCCACCCGATCTCGATCGCGGTCGACAACAACCTGACCGTCGAGCAGATCGCGAACGCGTTCACCGTGTACCCGTCCCTGTCGGGCTCGATCGCCGAGGTGGCGCGCCAGCTGCACACCCGCAAGACCGCGAGCGAGCTCTAGGCCACGGCCTGGCCGCCGCTCGCGGGCGTCGGTCGCGGCCGGGAGATGACCGGACGGTAACCGGGTGGTGGAGCCGTAAAGGCTCTACCACCCGATGGTCTCTTTTGTGCACGACTTCGGTTAAGTGGCGCAAAGTGCTGAAAGCAGACGGTCGTTGGCGTTACTGTCAGTTCCGTGTTCGCTGCAGAACGTCGCCAATTGATCCTCGAAATGGTGCGGGCCAACGGAGCGGTTTCGCTCCGTGAGCTCGCCCGTGTCGTCCAGACCTCCGAAGTGACCGTACGGCGGGACGTGCGCGCTCTGGAGGCCGAAGGACTGCTCGACCGCCGGCATGGCGGTGCGGTTCTGCCGGGTGGCTTCACCAGGGAGTCCGGTTTTCCGCAGAAATCCCATCTAGCGACCGCGGAGAAGACGGCCATCGCCGATCTCGCGGCGAGTCTCGTCGAAGAGGGCGAGGCCATCGTGGTCGGCGCCGGGACCACCACGCAGGAGCTGGCCCGCCGGCTCGCGCGGATCCCGGGACTGACCGTCGTCACCAACTCCCTGCTGGTGGCGCAGGCGCTGGCACACGCGAACCGGGTCGAGGTCGTCATGACCGGCGGCACTCTGCGCGGCTCCAACTACGGCCTGGTCGGCAGCGGCGCCGAACAGTCCCTCCAGGGACTGCGGGTGTCGCGGGCCTTCCTGTCCGGCGCCGGACTGACCGCGGAACGCGGTCTGTCGACGTCCAACATGCTCTCCGCGAGCGTGGACCGGGCGCTGGTGCAGGCGGCGGCGGAGGTCGTCGTGCTGGCCGACCACACGAAACTGGGCGCGGACACCATGTTCCAGACCGTGCCCACGGATCTGATCACGCATCTGGTGACGGACGAACCGCCGCCCGGTGACGACCGCAGCGCGACCGAGCTCCAGGCCCTCGCGGACCGTGGAGTGCAGGTCGCCGTCGCGTCCCTGATGGGGGCCGACGCCATCGCGGCCGGCCGGCCGCGCCGCGAGATGCCGATGCCCGCGCCCCGGAGGCACCCGCACCCGGGACAGCCGCCGCTGCGCAGTGCGGCGCCGATCGCGGCCGACCAGCAGGCAGCCAGGATCGCCGACCTGCGGCGCCGTTAGGGACGCCGCGGGAAGGGATCCGACGGACTGGGCCCGGGCCGTGGCAGGCCCGGGTCGCGGAACGGCCTGGGGGTTGGGAAAGGCCTGGTCACGGGAGCTCCGGCATCACGCCTGCGCGGTGACTCCTGCCGGGGCGCGCAGGCCGTGCAGGGTCAGGTCCATCAGCCGGTCGAAGATCGCCTGGCGCTCCGGGTCCTTCTCGGCCACCAGCACGATGGCGTTCGTCAGCTTGAGCAGGTCGGCGATGGTCGCGTCCGCACGTACCTCACCGGCCCGCTGGGCGCGCTCCAGCAGTGCCCCGCCCGCCGCGCGCAGCGGTGCCTTGCACGCGGTCATCTTCGCGTCGCCCGCGGCCATGATGGCCGCCGCCAGCCCGCGGTACATGGTGGAGTGGACGGCGACCATCCGCAGCCACCGGACGAGTGCGTCGGTCGGTGAGTCCGCCGTCAGCAGTTCGTCCGCGCGCACGGTCAGCAGCTCGACCTCCTGCTCGAAGACCGCGTTCATCAGCGCGTAGCGGTCGGGGAAGTGCCGGTAGAGGGTGCCGATGCCGACGCCCGCGTGGCGTGCGATGTCCTCCAGCGACGCGTCGGTGCCGTGCACGATGAAGGCCTGTCGGGCCTCGGCCAGCAACCGGTCGTAGTTGCGCTGCGCGTCTGCCCGCATCGCCACCTGCCTCCCAAGGTCCGATCCCGGAATTCCAGGATCCCAGAATGGCATTGTAGAACCGGAGGCGTCCTCCGTATAGTTTGCGGAGGCACCCTCCGCTTCTGCCTCTCTGGAGGTCTACTCATCATGTCCACATCCTTGAGCACGGCTCCGGTCGCCGCCCCCGCCCCGACCCGGCGGCACCACCCGTTACTCGCTCTCTCCGCCATCGTCGGCACCCAGCTGATGCTGCTGCTGGATGCGACCGTGGTGAACGTCGCCCTGCCGGGCATAGGCGCCGACCTGGGCTTCTCCTCCACCGGCATGTCCTGGATCCTGAACGTCTACATCCTCACGTTCGGCGGCCTGCTGCTGCTCGGCAGCCGGATCGGCGACCTCATCGGCCGCCGCCGCGCCCTGATCATCGGGGTGCTGGCCTTCACCGCCGCCTCGGTGGCCGGGGGATTCGCCACCGACGCGACGCTGCTGCTCGTCTCCCGCGGCGCCCAGGGCGCCGCCGCCGCACTGGCCGCGCCCAGCACGCTTGCCCTGCTGACCACCACCTTCACCGAGGGCACCGAGCGCAACCGTGCGCTGAGCGTGTTCTCCGCGATCTCGGGCGCCGGCTCCGCCGTCGGCCTGATCGTCGGCGGGATGCTCACCGAATGGGGCTCCTGGCGCTGGGTGTTCTTCATCAACATCCCCGTCGGGCTCGCCATCGCCGCGCTGGCCCCGCGCTATGTCGCCGAGACGGCCCGCCACCCCGGCGGCCGGTTCGACGTCGCCGGGGCGCTCACCGGCACCCTCGGCATGGCCTCGCTCGTCTACGCGTTCATCCGCGTCGCCGACCAGGGCTGGAGCGACACCCGGGCGCTGACCACCTTCGCCGCGGCGGCCGCGCTGCTCGCCGCGTTCCTGCTCAACGAGGTACGGGCCGAGCGCCCGCTGGTCGTGCTGCGGCTGTTCGCGGACCGCAACCGGGCCCTCGCCTACGGCTGCATGCTGCTCATTCCGGCGGGCATGTTCGGGGTCTTCTACTTCTCCACCCAGTTCCTGCAGGGCGTACTGGGGTACAGCCCGCTGCGCACCGGCTTCGCCTTCCTCCCGCTGGCGGCCCCGCTCTTCGTGGCCGCCCGCACCGCCCCGCGCGCACTGGCCCGCTTCGGCGCCAAGCGCGTCGCGTCGGCCGGCGCCCTGCTCTCGCTCAGCGGGACGCTGTGGCTCTCGCAGCTCGACGCGGGCACCGGCTACGTTGGCGCGCTGCTCGGGCCGCTGGCCCTCATCGGGGTGGGTGTCGGCTTCACGATGATGCCGCTCAACACCCTCATCCTGACGGGCGTCCAGCCGCGTGACGCCGGTTCGGCGTCCGGACTGCTGCAGACGATGCAACAGATCGGCGGCAGCCTGGGCCTGTCGATCCTCGTCACCGTCTTCGGCACCGCGGCCCGGCACGCCGGCGGGGGCGCGGGGGAGGTCTTCACGGCGGGCGCCACCGCGGCCTTCGCGGCGGCCGCCGTCTTCACCGGCCTGGCGCTGTTGCTCGTCCTGGCCGTACGGGCGCCCTCGAAACGCTGAGGGTGCGGGACAGCGAAATGCCGGGCGGGCCCGATCGGGCCCGCCCGGCATCGTCAGTTCACCCGACCGGAGATCAGTCCTTGATCTCGCAGATCAGCGCGCCCGAGGTGACCGAGGAGCCGACCTCGGCCGTCAGGCCCTTGATGGTGCCGGAGCGGTGCGCGTTGAGCGGCTGCTCCATCTTCATGGCCTCCAGGACGACGACGAGGTCGCCCTCGTTGACCTCCTGGCCCTCCTCGACCGCGACCTTGACGATGGTGCCCTGCATCGGGGATGCCAGGGAGTCACCGGAAGCGGCCGAACCGGCCTTCTTGGTGGTGGCGCGGCGCGGCGCCTTCTTGTTCAGGCCCACCGGCATGGACGCGACACCGAGCGACGCCGGGAGGGAGACCTCCAGGCGCTTGCCGCCGACCTCGACGACCACCGTCTCGCGGGCCGGGGCCTCGTCGTCCTCGCCACCGACCGGCGCGAACGCCGTGATGGTGTTCTGGAACTCCGTCTCGATCCACCGGGTGTGGACGGTGAACGGCTCGGTGGATCCGCCCAGCTCGGGGGCGAACGCCGGGTCGGCCACGACCGCGCGGTGGAACGGGATGGCCGTGGCCATGCCCTCGACGCGGAACTCCGCCAGCGCACGGGCCGCACGCTGCAGCGCCTGCTGCCGCGTCGCGCCGGTCACGATCAGCTTGGCGAGCAGCGAGTCCCAGGCCGGGCCGATGACCGAGCCGGACTCGACGCCCGCGTCCAGCCGCACACCGGGGCCCGACGGGGGCTGGAAGGTGGTGACGGTGCCGGGGGCGGGCAGGAAGCCGCGGCCCGGGTCCTCGCCGTTGATACGGAACTCGATCGAGTGACCCCGCAGTACCGGGTCGCCGTAGCCGAGCTCCTCGCCGTCCGCGATCCGGAACATCTCCCGGACCAGGTCGATACCGGAGACCTCCTCGGTGACCGGGTGCTCGACCTGCAGACGGGTGTTGACCTCCAGGAAGGAGATCGTGCCGTCCACGGCCACCAGGAACTCCACGGTGCCCGCGCCGATGTAGCCGGCCTCCTTGAGGATGGCCTTGGACGCCCGGTACAGCTCGGCGTTCTGCTCATCGGTCAGGAACGGCGCCGGAGCCTCCTCCACCAGCTTCTGGTGGCGGCGCTGCAGCGAGCAGTCACGGGTGGAGACGACCACGACGTTGCCGTGGCTGTCGGCCAGGCACTGCGTCTCGACGTGCCGCGGGCGGTCCAGGTAGCGCTCGACGAAGCACTCGCCGCGACCGAAGGCGGCGACCGCCTCGCGGACCGCTGAGTCGAACAGCTCCGGGATCTCCTCGATGGTGCGCGCGACCTTCAGACCGCGCCCACCACCGCCGAAGGCGGCCTTGATGGCGACCGGCAGGCCGTGCTGCTGGGCGAACGCGACGACCTCGTCAGGACCCGAGACCGGGTCCGGGGTGCCCGCGACGAGCGGGGCACCGGCACGCAGCGCGATATGACGCGCCGCCACCTTGTCACCGAGATCGCGGATCGCCTGCGGCGGCGGGCCGATCCAGGTCAGCCCGGCGTCCAGCACCGCCTGGGCGAACTCGGCGTTCTCGGACAGGAATCCGTATCCGGGGTGGATCGCGTCCGCCCCTGATTCGGCTGCGGCGGCCAGCACCTTGGCGTAGTCCAGATAGCTGGACGCCGGCGTGTCACCGCCCAACGCGTAGGCCTCGTCGGCCGCGCGGACATGCAGCGCGTCCCGATCCGGGTCTGCGTAGATGGCTACGCTGGCGATCCCGGCATCCCGGCAGGCGCGGGCGACGCGGACTGCAATTTCACCGCGGTTGGCGATGAGCACCTTGCGCACGATGGCTCCCTCCTTGAAACAAGCCGAGTTTAGTTACTGACGACACTTCATGCCGAGTCACCCCTACAGGTGAGCTTGCCCACACGGAGGGTGATTCGAGCGCCGGTCGAGCGCCCGAGTGCCTGCTAAATCCACGGTACGACCCCATTCGTCCGGGTGCCCCAAGGGCCTTGGTGTGGCCCATGTCTCTCTGAGTGACCAAGGGCAGGATGCCGGATCCTTTGTGGGTTCTCCACGAATAGGGGGTGGAATCTTTGCTGGTCCGCCACCCCGAAAGGGTGGTGGGGTCATGGACCTTGCCGCGCGGCGTACCCGTTAGTAGCGTTCGCGATGCGTGATACCCGGGGTAACGGTTGCAGGTTGAAGGGGGAAAGGTGCGCAGAGGTCTGGCCGCGACCACGGCTGTAGTGCTCGTCCTTGAGGCGTTCGTCATCGCGTTCATCCATGTGGTGCTCGGCCTCGCCGTGCGCAACCAGAACATGTCCGTCGCGGGACTCGACTCCGACGGCATGGCCATCGGCACCTGGGTCGGTGGTGCTCTGTTCGGGCTCTTCCTCATCGGCTGTGCCCTCATCCCGGCGCGGGTAGCGCTGCGTGGCCGCCCGCCCGGCCGGTTCGGGCAGATCCTGCTCATCGTGTGCGCGGTCGTTCACGGCCTGCTGGGTGCGCTGGTGGTCGGCCTCGTCGGCTGGGCCGCCTTCGTCTTCATGATGGTCGTCCTGGCGCTCCTTGTCGGCACTCTGCTGCTGTACCCCGACACCGAGGACAGCGCACCCGCCGCCGGGAGCAACGGCAACGAGGTCCCGCCGCCGACCGCCCCGGCCGCAGCCTAGGACGTTACGGGCAGGGGCGGGCGGAAACCGGCGGCTACGCCGTCCAGAGGTCGGTGATCCGCACGTCCAGGTCGCCCAGCAGCCGCCGCAGCGTCGGCAGGGACAGGCCGATGACGTTGCCCGGGTCCCCGTCGATCCCGTCGACGAACGGGGCCGAGCGGCCGTCCAGGGTGAACGCGCCCGCGACGTACAGCGGCTCGCCGCTGGCGACGTAGGCGGCGATCTCGGCGTCGTCCGGCGAGCCGAAGCGCACCGTGGTCGACGCGGTCGCCGAGACCTGCTTGCCGTTCGCGGTGTCGATGACGCAGTGACCCGTCCGCAGTACGCCGGAGCGGCCGCGCATCGACACCCACCGGGCGGTCGCCTCCGCGGCGTCCGCCGGCTTGCCCAGCGCCTCGCCGTCCAGGTCCAGTACGGAGTCGCAGCCGATCACCAGCTCGCCGCCGGTCAGGCCGGCCGCTACCGCCGCGGCCTTCGCCTCGGCCAGCACCCGCGCCAGCTCCGCCGGGTTCGCGGCGGTCAGCGCGTCCTCGTCGACCCCGCTGACCACGACCCGGGGATCGAGTCCGGCCTGCCGCAGCAGGTTGAGCCGGGCGGGGGATGCAGAGGCCAGGACGAGAGGGCGACGGGTGCTCATCGGGCCATCGTAATTCGGGCCGCGGCCGCTGCGGTGCCGGGGCGGGACACTGCCGGACGGTCAGCTGTGCCAGCCGACCAGCAGCATCAGCAGGGGAATGGTCAGCGCGATCACGAGCATCGCGCGCCGCAGCATCGCCTGCACCTGCCGCATGTCCTCCGGCGGTTCGTCGCGCCGGTCGCGGTCCGACCACAACATGTCTTCCAGGTTGCGCCCGGGAAAAGGCCCGCGCCTGAGTACGGGTACTCAAGCGCGGGCCGGGAGATGACTATTTGTTCGGCTTGCTCCGCTGATGCGGCCGGGCCGGCTCGTTCAGCGCGGCCAGAAGGACGTGCGCCACGCGCCGGGACCCGGGCCGGGGACAGGGCGGGGCACGTTGTGGGCCGGGTCGGCCCACTGCTCCGTCGGGTGCGGGCCGTCGGCGCTGCCCGACGTCGCGGCGGCCCGCGCCTGGACCAGTGCCACGACGGCGGCCAGCTCCTCCGGGGTCGGATTTCCCCGCTCTACCTTGATCACCACGGGACGGCTCCTTACAGGGGGATGTTGCCGTGCTTCTTCGGCGGCAGGCTCTCGCGCTTGTTGCGCAGCGTCCGCAGCGCCTTGACGAGGTGCGAGCGGGTCTCGGACGGCATGATCACCGCGTCGATGTAACCGCGCTCGGCGGCCACGTACGGGTTCAGCAGCGTGTCCTCGTAATCGGTGATCAGCTGCTGGCGCAGCTCCTCGACCGCCTCCGGCGTCTTCGCCTCGGCCAGCGTGCGGCGGTGCAGGATGTTCACCGCGCCCTGCGCGCCCATGACCGCGATCTGCGCGGTCGGCCACGCCAGGTTCAGGTCGGCGCCCAGGTGCTTGGAGCCCATCACGTCGTAGGCGCCGCCGTACGCCTTACGGGTGATGACGGTGATCAGCGGGACCGTCGCCTCCGCGTAGGCGTAGATCAGCTTGGCGCCGCGCCGGATGATGCCGTTCCACTCCTGGTCGGTGCCGGGCAGGAAGCCGGGTACGTCCACGAAGGTGATGACCGGGATGTTGAAACTGTCGCAGGTACGGACGAAGCGGGCGGCCTTTTCCGACGCGTCGATGTCCAGACAGCCCGCGAACTGCATCGGCTGGTTGGCGATGATGCCGACCGGCCGGCCCTCGATCCGGCCGAGGCCCGCGACGATGTTCGGCGCGAACAGCGCCTGCGTCTCCAGGAACTCGCCGTCGTCCAGCACGTGCTCGATGACCTTGTGCATGTCGTACGGCTGGTTCGCGGAGTCCGGGATCAGCGCGTCCAGCTCCAGGTCCTCGGCGCTGGTCGCCAGGTCCGCCTCGACCGGGTAGGCCGGGGCCTCCGCCAGGTTGTTGGACGGCAGGTACGACAGCAGCGCCTTCACGTACTCGATGGCGTCCTTCTCGTCACCCGCCATGTGGTGCGCGTTCCCGGACGTCGTGTTGTGGGTGCGGGCGCCGCCCAGCTCCTCCATGGCGACGTCCTCGCCGGTCACGGTCTTGATGACGTCGGGTCCCGTGATGAACATGTGCGAGGTCTGGTCGACCATCACCACGAAGTCCGTGATGGCCGGCGAGTACACCGCGCCGCCCGCGCAGGGGCCCACGATCAGCGAGATCTGCGGGATCACACCGGAGGCGTGGGTGTTGCGGCGGAAGATCTCGCCGTACATGCCGAGCGAGGCCACACCCTCCTGGATGCGGGCGCCGCCGGAGTCGTTGATGCCGATGACCGGGCAGCCGGTCTTCATCGCCCAGTCCATGACCTTGACGATCTTCTCGCCGTAGACCTCGCCCAGGGCGCCGCCGAAGACGGTGAAGTCCTGGGAGAAGACCGCCACCGGGCGGCCCTCGACCGTGCCGTAGCCCGTGACGACGCCGTCGCCGTAGGGGCGGTTCTTCTCCAGGTCGAAGTTGGTCGACCGGTGCCGGGCGAGCTCGTCCAGCTCGACGAACGAGTCCTCGTCGAGGAGCAGTTCGATCCGCTCCCGGGCGGTCAGCTTGCCCTTGGCGTGTTGCTTCTCCACCGCGCGCGCGGAGCCGGCGTGCGTCGCCTCCTCCATACGGCGGCGCAGATCCGCGAGCTTGCCCGCGGTGGTGTGGATGTCGTGCTCCGGCTCGGCCATGGAGGCGGCTCTCCTGCTCTCGTGGGTCCTGTCGGGTCCTACTTGACTGGCGAGTAACGCTGTTTCGTAGCGTAACGGCGCGACTGGTTCCCGAGCAGTGCGGCGTTGGACACACTCCGCTCACAGGTCTTCTCCTAATCTGGGCGGATGACGACTCCCAACCGCTGGTCCGACCTGGAGCGCCCCCCTCTCGGCGAAGCCGCGCTGCGCCGGGCGGTCATCGCGCCGGACAGCCCCTGGACGTCCCTCGACGTCGTCGAGGCCACCGGTTCCACCAACAGTGACCTCGCACAACGCGCCAACGCCGGTGCCCCCGAAGGCGCCGTACTCGTCGCGGAGGAGCAGACCGCGGGCCGCGGCCGGCTGGACCGCCAGTGGTCGGCGCCGCCCCGCTCCGGCCTGTTCCTCTCGGTGCTACTGCGGCCCGCCGACGTACCGGTGGAGCGCTGGGGCTGGCTGCCGCTGCTCGCCGGAGTCGCGACCGCCACGGCGCTGTCCCGGACCGCCGGCGTCGACACGGCACTCAAATGGCCCAACGACCTGCTGGTCACCATCGACGGCGAGGAGCGCAAGACCGGCGGCATCCTCGCCGAGCGCGCCGGCACCGACGCCGTGATCATCGGTATCGGGATCAACGTGTCGCTGCGCACCGACGAACTGCCCGTCCCCGCCGCGGGCTCCCTCGCCCTCGCCGGCGCCAAGGGCACCGACCGCGACCCGCTGCTGCGTGCCGTGCTGCGCTCCCTCGCCGACTGGTACGGCGAGTGGCGGGCGGCCGGCGGCGACCCGGCCGCCTCCCGTCTCCAGCAGACGTACGCGGCCGGCTGCGCCACGCTCGGCCGTGAGGTCCGCGCCGAGCTGCCCGGCGGGCGTGAGCTGGTCGGCACCGCGGTCGGCGTGGACGACGACGGCCGGCTGGTGCTCGCCACCGCGGACGGGGAGCAGGCGGTGGGCGCGGGGGACGTCGTCCACATCCGCCGCGCGTAGGACCGGGGCCGGGCGGTGGAGGCAGCCCGTCCGGATCCCGGTCCTCCCTTGCGGATCTCCCGTCCGCGGGGGCGCGGAGGAGACCCGTTGACGTAGGCACGGGCAGGTGACGTGAGCTACGGCACACCTGCCGTATCGTTGAGGCGGCGTGTCGGCTTGATGATCGGAAGGGCTCGGACGGGCATTGCGCAGGGATCTGACAGGGGGCGGAGGGTGAGCGTGGACGACGCGGACCTTCCCCCGTACGCGACGGATCTGGGCACCGGCCCGGACCCGGACGGCATCGACCCCGATCAGCCGGCCGATCCGGCCGGCTCCGCCGACCCCGGGACGCCCGCCGATCCCGGTGCCGGCACGGATTCCACCGATCCCGCCGAGCATCCGCTCGCACTGCGCCTCGAACACCTCATCCTCGGCGCCGGCCGCCAGTACACGCCCTTCCAGGCGGCCCGCACCGCCGGCGTCTCCATGGATCTCGCCTCCCGCTTCTGGCGTGCCATGGGCTTCGCCGACATCGGCCAGGCGAAGGCCCTCACCGAGGCCGACGTGCTGGCGCTGCGCCGGCTCGCCGGGCTCGTCGAGGCCGGGCTGCTGAGCGAGTCGATGGCCATTCAGGTGGCCCGCTCCACCGGCCAGACCACCGCCCGCCTCGCCGACTGGCAGACCGACTCCTTCCTCGAAGGGCTCACCGAGCCGCCCGAGCCCGGCATGACGCGGGCCGAGGTCGCCTACCCGCTCGTCGAACTGCTCCTGCCCGAGCTGGAGGAGTTCCTCATCTACGTCTGGCGGCGCCAGCTGGCCGCCGCCACCAGCCGCGTCGTCCAGTCCGACGACGAGGAGGCCATCGACCGCCGGCTGGCCGTGGGCTTCGCCGACCTCGTCGGCTTCACCCGGCTCACCCGGCGGCTGGAGGAGGAGGAACTCGGCGAGCTCGTCGAGGCCTTCGAGACCACCTGCGCCGACCAGGTCGCCGCACACGGCGGGCGCCTGATCAAGACGCTCGGCGACGAGGTGCTGTACGTCGCCGACGACCCCGGCACCGCCGCCGAGATCGGGCTGCGGCTCATCGAGACGATGACCGGCGACGAGTCCATGCCCGCACTGCGCGTCGGGATGGCCTTCGGGACCGTGACCACCCGGATGGGCGATGTCTTCGGCACCACCGTGAACCTCGCGAGCCGGCTGACGTCGATAGCGCCACGGGACGCCGTCCTCGTCGACGGTGACTTCGCGCAGGCGCTCGGCGCGGCGGGCGACGCCCCCGTCTCCGAGGTCGACGCGTCCGAGGACGACAAGTACCGCTTCGCCCTGCAGCCGATGTGGCGCCGCCCGGTGCGTGGGCTCGGCGTCGTCGAGCCGTGGCTGCTGACACGCCGTAGCTGACCCCACCTCCCCTGCCGCGCGGCGGGCGCGGCTGGCATGATCCGGGGCATGACGGAGTCTGAAGTGCGGTTCGGGGAATGGGTCGCGGTGCGGCGGCACGGCGCGCGCGTCGCGGAGTTGGTGCTGGATCGCCCCAAGGCGATGAACGCCATCTCGACGGAGATGGCCGGGAACGTGGCGGCGGCCTGTGCCGCGCTCGCCGCCGACCGGACGGTCAGCGTCGTGGTGCTGACGTCCACGCACGAGCGCGCGTTCTGCGTCGGCGCGGACCTGAAGGAGCGCAACTCCTTCACGGACGCCGACCTCGGCCGGCAGCGGCCGCACACCCGTGCCGCGTACACCTCGGTGCTGGAACTTCCGATGCCGTCGATCGCCGCGGTGCACGGCTTCGCGCTCGGTGGCGGCTTCGAGCTGGCGCTGTCCTGCGACGTGATCGTGGCGGACGCCACCGCGGTGGTGGGGCTGCCGGAGGTCTCGGTGGGCGTGATCCCCGGCGGTGGCGGCACCCAGCTGCTGCCGCGCCGGGTGGGCGCGGCACGGGCCGCCGAGCTGATCTTCACGGCGCGGCGGGTGGCGGCGGAGGAGGCCCGTGAGCTGGGCCTCGTCGACGTCCTGGCCGCCGCGGGCGAGGACCGCGCGGACGCGCTGGCGCTCGCGGAGCGCATGGCCGCGAACTCGCCGGTGGGCCTGCGGGCCGCGAAGCGGGCGCTGCGGCTCGGGCACGGACTGGATCTGCGGGCCGGTCTCGACGTCGAGGACGCGGCGTGGCGGACGGTGGCCTTCTCGGGGGACCGGGCCGAGGGCGTGGCGGCGTTCAACGAGAAGCGGACGCCGGACTGGCCCGGGGAGTGACGCCGGCCCGGGTGGCGGCGGGCGGCTGACGGGGGAACAGTAAATTCGCCCAGGGAGTAGTCAAACAGCCCCAAGTGCGACATTTGTTCTTAATCTGGTGGGATGGGTGACGGGACGGCCGATCGACGGCTGCGAGCGGTCGTGGAGTTGGCGCAGGCGATGGCGGCCGCCCAGGACCCGCGCGAGGCGGTGCGGGCGGCCGCCACCAGGGCGCGGCTGGCGATGGGCGGGTCCTTCGCGGCGCTGTCGTCGTGGGAACGGGGATCGGGCCAGCTCAAGGTGCTCGTCAACGACGGCGACCTGGCGCCCGGCGAGGACCCGGAGCCGCGGGACGAGACCTATCCCGTGAACGACTTCCCGGAGATCGTCGAGTTCCTGCACGGGAAATGGGCCGGCGGCGGGGAACCGCACGCCTGGGTCGAGACGGCCGAGGAGGGCCCGCAGGGGCCGGGCGCGTACTGCCACCAGCGGGTCGCCGCCCTGCGACGGCGCGGGCGCGGCTGCTGCGTCGTGGCGCCGATCGTGCTGCACGGGCGCGCCTGGGGCGAGCTGTACGTGGCCCGGGGCGCGGGCGAGCCGGTCTTCGACCGGGCGGACGCGGACTTCGCGACGGTGCTGGCCGCCGTGATCGCGGCCGGGATCTCGCAGACCGAACGGCTCGCCGAGGTCCAGCGGCTGGCCTTCAGTGACCCGCTGACCGGGCTCGGGAACCGGCGCGCCGTCGACGTCCGGCTGGACGAGGCGCTGGAGCTGCACCGGGTGTCGGGGACCGTGGTGAGCCTGGTGGTGTGCGATCTGAACGGTCTGAAGAAGGTGAACGACCGGCTCGGGCACGCGGTCGGGGACCAGCTGCTCGAACGTTTCGGCTCCGTCCTGTCGCTGTGCGGCGCGCTGCTGCCGGGCAGCCTGGCGGCCCGGCTCGGTGGCGACGAGTTCTGCCTCGTCGCGGTCGGCCAGAGCCCGGACGAGGTGGTGGGCGCGGCGGACGAGCTGTGCCGGCGGGCCACCGAGCTGGAGGTGGGCGAAGGCGTCGCGTGCGGGGTCGCCTCGACGGGCGACCCGATCGGGCCGGTACGGACCGCCCGGCGGCTCTTCCGCCTCGCCGACGCCGCCCAGTACCGGGCCAAGGCGCTGCGCTCGACCACTCCGGTCGTCGCGGGGCGCGGGGGCCCGGACGACCCCGTCGTACGCCTCGCGGACCAGCCGCCCGCGCCCGAGGGCGAACGCCGGCGGATTCGCGGGCGCCACGGGTCCTGACGGGCGGGCCTGCCGGCGGGCCCGGTTGCCTTGCTGTGCCCGGCCCCGAGCGGTTGTCGGGTAGGGCCCGCGAAGATCACCGGGGCGGGCCATCGAAGATCGCCTGCGAAGGTAAGGAGTGACAGGCGGCGATTCACTCTCTAGGGTGCGTGAATATGAATATGCATAACGTGGTCATCGGCGCCGACGGCGCGAGCGCGGACGACGTCCTGGCCGTGGCTCGCGGCGGCGCGAAGGTCGAACTGTCGCAGCAGGCACTGACCGGGATCGCCGCGTCGCGGCAGGTCATCGAGGCGCTGGCGGCCAAGCCGGAGCCGGTCTACGGCGTGTCCACGGGCTTCGGCGCGCTGGCCGTCCGCCACATCAGCCCGGAGCTGCGCGCACAGCTGCAGCGCTCGCTGGTGCGTTCGCACGCCGCCGGCATGGGCCCGAGCGTCGAGCGCGAGGTCGTGCGCGGCCTGATGTTCCTGCGGCTGAAGACGCTCGCGTCCGGCCGCACCGGCGTGCGTCCGGTCGTCGCCGAGACGATGGCGGCGATCCTGAACGCCGGAATCACCCCTGTCGTGCACGAGTACGGCTCGCTCGGCTGTTCCGGTGACCTCGCACCGCTCGCGCACTGCGCGCAGGTGCTGATGGGCGAAGGCGTGGCCGAAGGCCCCGACGGAACGATTCGTCCGGCCGGCGAGCTGCTCGCCGAGGCCGGCATCGAGCCGGTGGAGCTGCGCGAGAAGGAGGGCCTGGCCCTCATCAACGGCACCGACGGCATGCTCGGCATGCTGGTGATGGCCTGCGCGGACCTCGCGCAGCTGTTCACCGCCGCCGACATCACCGCCGCGCTCTCGCTGGAGGCACTGCTCGGCACCGAGCGCGTCCTCGCGCCCGAGCTGCACGCCATCCGCCCGCACCCGGGCCAGGCCGCGAGCGCCGAGAACATGCGCCGCGTGCTGGAGGGCTCCGGCTTCACCGGGCACCACCAGGACGACGCCCCGCGCGTCCAGGACGCCTACTCGATCCGCTGCGCCCCGCAGGTCGCGGGCGCCGGCCGGGACACCCTGGCGCACGCCCGGCTGGTGGCCGACCGCGAGCTGATCTCCGCCGTCGACAACCCCGTGGTGCTGCCCGACGGCCGCGTGGAGTCCAACGGCAACTTCCACGGCGCGCCCGTGGCATACGTCCTGGACTTCCTGGCGATCGCCGCCGCCGACCTCGGCAGCATCGCCGAGCGGCGCACCGACCGGCTGCTCGACAAGTCGCGCTCGCACGGGCTGCCGGCGTTCCTCGCCGACGACCCGGGCGTGGACTCGGGCCTGATGATCGCTCAGTACACGCAGGCCGCGCTGGTCAGCGAGATGAAGCGGCTGGCCGTGCCGGCCTCCGTGGACTCCATCCCGTCGTCCGCGATGCAGGAGGACCACGTCTCCATGGGCTGGTCCGCGGCCCGCAAGCTGCGGACGACCGTCGACAACCTGGCGCGGATCATCGCCGTCGAGCTGTTCGCCGCGACCCGCGCCATCGAGATGCGCGAGAAGCTCACCGCGGGCGGTCTGCGGCCCGCCCCGGCCACTCGGGCGATCGTGGCGGCGGTCCGTGAGGCGGGCATCGACGGAGTCGGCCCGGACCGTTTCCTGTCGCCCGACCTGGAGGCCGCGTACGCGTTCGTCCGGGCCGGAAACCTCAACGCGGCGGCCGAATCGGTGACGGGGCCGCTGGCCTGACGCCGGATCAGCGGGGCCGGCGCCGCGCGCCGCGCGACTGCTGAGCGATTGCTGAGCCGCTGCTGAGCGTGACGATGATGAGGGGCGCACACCCGCGGGTGTGCGTCCCTCGGTGCTTCAGAGCGCCTGCGCGCGGGAGCGCCGCCCTGCGTTCAGCACCAGCCCCGCACCGCCGACGAGGAACGCGGCCCCGCCGATCAGATACGGCGTGGTGTGCACCGTTCCGGTGGCCGCGAGATGGAGCGTCCCGGTCGTCGACGTCGTCGGTCCTGATGCCGTCACGGGTGCCTTGACCTGCGAAGCGGGGGCATGATCCGGGCTGGCGGTGGCGGACGGCACGAAATACAGCGCTGCCAGTACGGAAGCCGCGGCGGCGGCGACGAACGGGCGTGGAGAGGCCAGAGGCGAGGTCAACGGATCCCCCATTGGGTGCGGCGACTTGACCGTAGACGCCGATGTTAGTGACCTGGTGTGCCTGGTGGGAAGCTGGCGCTCCGGCGTTTACGCTCCGTCGCATGAGCACTACTGAGATTCCCCGTGGCGACAGCGGCCCGCGCTATGTCCGACTCCAGGTCGAGCTCGTTCTCGAGGTCACCGGACAGCAGGAAGTGACCGCCGCCGCACTGGAGCACATCGCCGCCGACGCGGAGATGCCCGCCGAGGAGCGGACGCACGCCGAGGCGGCTGTGAAGCAGGACGAGTCCGAGGCGCTGGCCTATCTGATCGACCCGTTCGACCTGGTCACGACGGTCCCCGGGATCGAACTCGTGCAGGCCTCGTGGTCCTGCGCGCACACCGAGTACGACCCCGACTCCGAAGAGTGGGACATGTACGACGACGACGATGCCGCAGAGGAGGACGTCGAGGAGGCCACCACGCCGGCCTGATCCCGGTCCGGCTCCGCCTGATCCTGGTCTGACCTGCATTTTTCCCCGACCCCGGGCCGTTTCGCGGCCCGGGGTTCCGCACGTGTGCCTCGACACACTTTCCGGACAAAGGGAACGGACTTCCGGCCCCGCATGTTCCTCTGGTTATGGATGAGGCTCGTTTCCGGATCCATCTCGTCCGGATCCGTCGCTCGCAGGGACGCGGGCAGGACTCGCGGGAACGCGAGCAGGGAACGTGCGCCCGCAGGCATTGGAGATTTGTGTGAAGTCGCCCGACCCCGGCACCGCAACCGGCCCCGTCAACGGCATGACGCCCGACCAGCGCGCGCGCTCGCGGCGCAGGCGCCGCACCGGCCTGGCGGCCGTCGCGGTCGTGCTCGGCGGCGCGGTCGCGCTGACCGCGTGCGGCGGCAGCGGCTCGGACAAGGGCGCCGCCGCGACGGACAAGGGCAAGACACAGGCGGACGTCGACGCGGCCGCCGCCGACGTCTCCTCGGACGCCAAGATCGCCATCACCCCGAAGACGGGGACCAGCAACGCGAGCATCAGCAGCGGCACCAAGATCGCCGTGACCGACGGCAAACTCACCGCGGTCGCCATGACCGAGGTCGTGAGCGGAAAGGCCGTCAAGGGCGCGATAGCCACCGACGGCACCAGCTGGAAGCCGGACGCCTCCCTCGACCGCGGCAAGAAGTACAAGGTCGCGGCCACCGCGCAGGACGCGAAGGGCCGCGTCGTCACCGAGACCTCCACCTTCGGCACGGTCTCCGCGAGCAACAGCTTCATCGGCTACTTCACGCCGGAGGACGGCTCCACGGTCGGCGTCGGCATGCCGGTGTCGATCAAGTTCGACAAGGCCGTCACCAACAAGAAGGCCGTCGAGTCGGCCATCAAGGTGGCGTCCAGCAGCGGCCAGACGGTCGTGGGCCACTGGTTCGACTCCACCCGGCTGGACTTCCGTCCGCAGGAGTACTGGAAGGCCGGCTCGAACGTCAGCGTCAAGCTGAAGCTCGACGGCGTCGAGGGCTCCAACGGCGTCTACGGCGTCCAGAACAAGGACGTCAACTTCACCGTCGGCCGGTCCCAGGTCTCGACGGTCGACGCCACCACCAAGACGATGACGGTCGTCCGCGACGGCAAAACCATCAAGACCATCCCGATCTCGGCCGGCTCCGCCGACCACCCGACCTACAACGGTCAGATGGTGATCTCCGAGAAGTACAAGCAGACGCGGATGAACGGTGACTCGGTCGGCTTCAAGGGTGAGTACGACATCGCCGACGTGCCGCACGCCATGCGGCTGAGCTCCTCGGGCACGTTCATCCACGGCAACTACTGGGGCAACAAGTCGATCTTCGGCTCGGCCAACACCAGCCACGGCTGCATCGGCCTGAGCGACGCCAAGGGCGCCAACGACCCGGACACGCTGGGTGCCTGGTTCTTCGACCAGTCGCTGATCGGCGACGTGGTCGTGATGAAGAACTCGCCCGACAAGACGATCAAGCCGGACAACGGGCTCAACGGGTGGAACATGACGTGGAGCGCTTGGACCGCCGGGTCCGCGCTGGGTGCCACGTCCTGATCCTGCGGGTTTGCCTGCGGCCGGCTCGAGCCGGGGGCCCGAAGGTCCCTCTCTAGGCCGTGTTGCGAAAGTCCCGCCTGGCCCACGGCGTCTGGCACGCGCCCTCGCCGCGTTGTCGGGCTCGTCCACGTACGTCCAGTACGAGGACGACCCTCCGCCTTGCGAGCGCACGCACCGGACGCCGTGGACCACGCCCTCCGGGCGAACGGCGCTCCTTTCACAACACGCCCTAGCGGGCGGTCCATTCGGACGGGTCGTCCAGGACCGCCCGCACCGCGCTGTACGCCGCGCCCAGCAGCACCCCGTCCCGGCCCAGCCGTGACTCGACCACCAGCGCGCCGCCGCCCGTGACCCGTCGCCCCAGCTCCCGCCGCACCCCCGGCAGCAGCCACGGGGCCAGCTCGGAGAGCGGGCCGCCGAGGACCACCGCCTGCGGGTCGAGCAGGTTCACGGCGCCGCTCAGCGCGATCCCGAGCGCCCGGCCGGCGGCCTCCAGGGCCGCCAGCGCGGGCGCGTCGTCGTCCGAGGCCGCCGTCCGCAGCGCCTTGAGCCGCCCCGGCAGCTCCGGGGCGATACCGGCCGCGCGCAGCACCGCCTCCTCGCCCGCGTACTGCTCCAGGCAGCCGCGGGCGCCGCAGGAGCAGCGCGGACCGTCGGGGTAGACGGGGACGTGCCCGAGCTCGCCGGCGAAGCCGCGCGCTCCGCGGAAGAGGCTGCCGTTGATGACGAGGGCGGCGCCGATGCCGATCTCTGCCGAGACGTGGATGAAGTCGGTGAGGGGGGCTTGGGCAGCGCCTTGTGGGGTGTCGGTGGCGGGGAGCGCCTTCTCCCTGCCGGCCAGCCACAGTTCTGCCAGTGCCCCTAGGTTCGCCTCGTTCTCCACGGTCAGTTCGGTGCGTTCGTTCTTCCAGCCGAGGTTCGGTGCCCGCAGCACCGTGTGCTGGTCCCTCCCCACCAGGCCGGGGACCGCGACGGTCAGCCCCGCCGGGCGCAGCCCGAGCGCCACCGCTTCCTCCGTCACCTGCCGGACGAGTCCGTCCAGCTCGCCGAGCGTCTGCGCGGCGGCCCGGCCGCGGTTGCGGGCCTCCACGGTCGCTCGGGCCCGTACGGTGCCGCGCAGGTCCACGACGCAGGCCGCGAGGTGGTCCACGCCCACTTCGGCGCCGATCCCGGCGGGGCCGCGCGGGCTGAGGGCGAGGGCGGTGCCGGGGCGGCCCACGGTGCCGGGGCGCTGCGCGCCCAGCTCGGTGACGAGGCCCGCCGCGATGAGTTCGTCGACGAGCGTCGAGACGGTGGCCCGGGTGAGGCCGACCTCGGCGGCGACGGCTGCCCGGGAGAGGTTGTCGCCGGCGGCGACGGCGTGCACGACGGCGGACAGGTTGCGGCGGCGCAGGGCGGCTTGGGGGTTGGTGCCGGTTGCCACGGTCGGTCCGTTCTGTGGTCTGTGGGGGCGGGGGCCGGGCCCTCCGGGGCGGGGCTTCGAAATCGACTGTTCACGATCCCCCAACCTTCGGCCGGGGTGCCCCCAGGGGCCCACAAATAGCTCGGCAGCATTTCGAAACCCCACCCCTGCGGACCCGTCCCCCTCCGGTTCGAGCCACCCGGGGGGGGTGGGGGCCCTGGCCTCCTGCGTGTCGTTCGTCAGGTGGTGGTCAGCGCCGCTCTCAGGGATTCCAGCGTGGTTTCGTCCCGTTCGATCGGATCGTAGACCGGGCCCGCCGACGTGCCCCAGCGGGCGGCGATGTCGGTGGGTGTTTCCCCGGTGAGGAGGGCGGCCGCCTGCGCGGCGGCGCCCAGGGCGACGAGGTCGTCCGCGTCGGGGATCTGGACCGCTCGTCCGGACAGCCGGCGGACGGTCTGCCGCCAGGCGGTGCCGCGGGCGCCGCCGCCGATCAGGAGGAGGGGCTCGTCGGAGGGCCGGTCGTCGACGGCCAGGACCAGGTCCAGGGCGGTGAGGAGGGTGTAGGTGGCGCCGTCGTAGGCGGCCTGGAGGATCTGGCCGGGGGTGGTGTCGTGGCGCAGGCCGGTGAGGGTGCCCGAGGCGAGGGGGAGGTTGGGGGTGCGCTCTCCGTCGAGGAAGGGGAGGAGGGTGATCGTTCTGTTGGGTTCCACGGCTTCTCTGGTGAGGCTGAGGAGGCCGGCGATCTTGTCCACCGCCTGGGTGCAGTTCAGGGTGCAGGCGAGCGGGAGCCAGCCGCCGTGTGCCCCCGCGAAGCCGGCGACCGTTCCCGTGGGGTCGGTGGGGCGGTTGGTCGAGGGGGTGTAGACGGTTCCCGAGGTGCCCAGGCTGAGGGCGGCGCGGCCGGGGGTCAGGCCGAGGCCCAGGGCGGCCGCCGCGTTGTCGCCGGTGCCGGAGGCGACCGGGATGCCGGGTGGGAGGGGGAGGCCGGGGAGCGTGGTCCCTGCTGGTTCTCCTGGGGCCAGTACGCGGGGGAGGAGGGCTTCGTCGAGGCCGACGGTGGTGAGGACGGCGTTGTCGTAGGTCTCGGTGTCCGAGGCCCACCAGCCGGTTCCCGATACGTCGCCGCGATCCGTGACCGCCTGGCCCGTCAGCCGTTCGGTGAGGAAGTCGTGCGGCAGGCGCACTCCGGCCGTCGCGGCGGCGACGGCCGGTTCGTTCTCGCGCAGCCAGGCCCATTTCGCGACGGTGAAGCTGGCTCCGGGTACGGAGCCGAAGCGCTCGGCCCAGTGTTTGGCTCCGAAGCGTGCGACGAGTGCCTCTGCCTGGGGGGCTGATCGCACGTCGTTCCAGAGGAGGGCCGGGCGCAGGGCCTTACCCGATGCGTCGAGGGTGACCAAGCCATGTTGTTGGCCTCCGATGGAGATGGCCGAGGCCGGGTGTGGGGACAGGGCTTCGAGGGTTGTTCTGAGGGCTTGCCACCAGACCTCCGGGTCCGTTTCGCGCCTTCCGCCCTCGCTGACCGTGTGGGGCGATCTGGCCCGCGCCAGCACTTCGCCGGTGTCCACCCGGACCGCCAGCGCCTTCGTCGACTGGGTGGAGCTGTCCACCCCGATCACGACCGTCGGTTCCATTGAGCGACCCCCTTCTCTTCCCATCGCGGTCCTCGCATACTAATTTGTTCAACGGTCTTACGAATAGGAGCCGGCGCCATGAGTCTCACCCCCACCCCCGAGCACAAGTTCACTTTCGGCCTCTGGACGGTCGGCTGGCAGGGCCGCGACCCGTTCGGTGACGCCAGCCGCCCCGCCCTCGACCCGGTCGAGTCCGTCACCCGGCTCGCCGAGCTGGGCGCGTACGGCGTGACGTTCCACGACGACGACCTCATCCCGTTCGGCGCCACGGAGGTCGAGCGCGAGACGCACATCAAGCGGTTCCGGCAGGCCCTCGACGCGACCGGCCTGGTGGTGCCCATGGCCACCACCAATCTCTTCACGCACCCGGTCTTCAAGGACGGCGCCTTCACGTCCAACGACCGTGACGTACGGCGGTACGCGCTGCGCAAGACGGTCCGGAACATCGATCTGGCCGTCGAGCTCGGTGCGCAGGTCTATGTGGCGTGGGGCGGCCGGGAAGGGGCGGAGTCCGGGGCGGCCAAGGACGTGCGGGTCGCGCTGGACCGGATGAAGGAGGCGTTCGACCTGCTCGGCGAGTATGTGCTGGGGCAGGGGTACGACCTGCGGTTCGCCGTGGAGCCCAAGCCGAACGAGCCGCGCGGCGACATCCTGCTGCCGACCGTGGGGCACGCGCTCGCGTTCATCAACGAGCTGGAGCACCCGGAGCTGGTCGGGGTGAACCCCGAGACCGGGCACGAGCAGATGGCCGGGCTCAACTTCACGCACGGCATCGCGCAGGCGCTGTGGCACGGCAAGCTCTTCCACATCGACCTCAACGGCCAGACCGGCATCAAGTACGACCAGGACCTGCGCTTCGGCGCGGGCAATCTGCGGGACGCGTTCTGGCTCGTCGATCTGCTGGAGACCGCCGGTTACGAGGGGCCCCGGCACTTCGACTTCAAGCCGCCGCGTACCGAGGACTCCGACGGCGTCTGGGCCTCGGCCGCCGGGTGCATGCGCAACTACCTGCTGCTGAAGGAGCGCGCCGCCGCGTTCCGTGCCGATCCGGTCGTGCAGGAGGCGCTCAGGGCGTCCCGGCTGGACGAGCTGGCCCGGCCGACGCTGGGGGAGGGCGAGACGCTCAGTGATCTGCTGGGCGACCGGGCGTCGTTCGAGGACTTCGACGTCGAGGCGGCGGCGGTGAAGGGCATGGCGTTCGAGCAGCTCGACCAGCTGGCGATGGACCACCTGCTCGGCGCCCGCTGACCTTTCTCATCCGGCTCTCAGTCCGGCCTCACCCGTTCATCACCGCTGGTTCCTACCGTGACGGCGCAGCGGGAGTACGAGGGACCTCCGATCCACTCGTACTTCCGCCGTCCCCATTCATCCCCCCGCATCCTGGCCGGGGTGGCAACGGCGAGGAATCGCATGTTCTTTACGTATCTCAGGCGCGAGCTGCGACGTCGCAGAAAGGCCGCGCTGGTCATCGCGCTGGGGCTGGCCCTCGGTATCGGGCTGGTCATCACCGTCAACTCGGCCTCGGCGGGGATGCAGGTGGCGCAGGGCAAGGTCCTGCAGTCCCTGTACGGCCTCGGGACCGATATGACGGTCACCAAGGCCGCCGCCGCGCAGGGCAGTACCGGGGCCACCGGGCGTCCGAAGTTCAACTTCGGTGCCACCACGGACTCCAAGGAGCAGAGCAGCGACCAGGTGATGGTGCAGGGCTTCGAGTCGCTGCCCAGCACGGTCGTGTCCCAGGTCGCCGGGCAGAAGGGGGTGGACGACGCCGTCGGCGGGCTGAGCCTGCGGGTGCTGAAGGTGAGCGGGCAGTTCGACTGGGGGCAGGTCAAGCAGGGCCAGACCACCGGCGGCGGGCGCGGTGGTGGCGGCGCGCAGCCGCCGAGTGAGGTGCAGGGCGGTGGCGCGCAGTTCGACGTCAACAACTACTCGGTCTACGGCGTGGACGTCGCCAAGCCGGCGCTCGGGCCGCTGACCTCCTCGAAGATCACCTCGGGTACGTCCTTCACGAGCGCGCAGTCCAACACCGCCGTGGCCGTCCTCGACAGCTCCTACGCCAAGGAGAACAAGCTCGCGGTCGGTGGCACGCTCACCATCAAGGCCGTCAAGTACAAGGTCATCGGCATCGCGACCGCCGACAGCGGCGACTCCGCCGCCAACGTCTACATCCCGCTGACGCAGGCCCAGACGCTGGCCGGCGCCAAGGACAAGGTCACCACGGTCTATGTGAAGGCCACGGACTCGCAGCAGATCGACGGCGTCAAGTCCGCCATCCAGAACAACGTCCCGGGCACGACGGTCACCACCTCCGCCGATCTCGCCTCCACGGTCTCCGGTTCGCTCGCCACCGCTTCCGACCTGGCGACGAACCTCGGCAAGTGGCTCTCCATCGCCGTGTTGATCGCCGCGTTCCTGGTCGCGGGACTGCTCACCTCCTCCGCCGTCAGCAGGCGCGTGCGGGAGTTCGGCACGCTCAAGGCGCTGGGCTGGAAGAGCCGCCGGGTCACCGGTCAGGTGATGGGCGAGGCCCTGGTCAACGGCCTCATCGGCGGCGTCCTCGGTATCGCGCTCGGCCTCGGCGGCGCGTACCTCATCACCGCCATCAGCCCGACGCTGACCGCGTCGGTCGCCTCCGGTGGCGGTGGTGGTGGTGGCTTCGGCGGCGGGCCCGGGCGGCAGGCCGCGACGAAGGCGCTGGACATCGCGCTGACCGCTCCCGTCAGCCTCGGCACCATCGGCCTGTCGGTCGGCCTCGCCGTCGCCGGCGGCCTCATCGCGGGCACCTTCGGCGGCTGGCGCGCCTCCAGGCTCCGCCCGGCGGACGCCCTGCGCCGCGTCGAATAGCCACCCACCTTCAGTCTCAAGGGAGTTGACCATGTACCAGCTGACCGGCGTCACCAAGCACTACCGACGCGGCAAGGACACCGTCGAGGCCCTGCGGGGTGTCGATCTCACCATCGAGGACGGCGACCAGCTCGTCATCCAGGGCCCCACCGGCGGCGGCAAGTCCACCCTGCTGCAGATGCTCGGCGCCCTCGACCGCCCGACCGAGGGCTCGGTGGAGTTCGACGGCGTCGACCTCGCCCGGCTCGGCGAGGCCAAGCTCACCAGGATGCGCGCCGAGAACATCGGCTTCATCTTCCAGAGCTTCAACCTCATGCCGACGCTCACCGCCCAGGAGAACGTCGAGACGGCCCTCGTCCCCATGGGCGTCAAGCCCGCGGAACGCCGCCGCCTCGCCGTCGAGGCCCTGGAGTCCGTCGGCCTCGACGAACGTCTGAGCCACCTCCCCTCCGAGCTCTCCGGCGGTCAGCAGCAGCGCGTCGCCATCGCCCGCGCCCTCGTCAAGAAGCCCAAGGTCCTCCTCGCCGACGAGCCCACCGGCAACCTCGACGAGGCCACCCGCGACGACATCATGGGCCTCCTCGAAGGCCTGTGGAGAGAACGCGGCCTGACCTTCATCCTCGTCACCCACGACTCCGCCATCGCCAAACGCGCCCCCCGCCTGGCAACCATCCGCAAGGGCCGCGTCACGGTGACGGAGCGGGTCCTGGCGACCTAGCCGGCTGTCGGGGCCGGGCCACCCGACGAGGGCCCGGCCCCGACACGGCGGTCGGCAAGGAGACCTCCGCGGCGTACACGAGCAGGTTCGCGAAGCGCAGCCATGGGAGCAGGTGCATGTTCAGTGGCGCGTACCTTCATTGCCAGCCGTCCAATGCACGCTCTGCGTTGTCGACCAGTTCCTTATAGGTCATGACCTCAACGCGACTGATGTGTGTGTTGAGGGTGCGGAAGGCCTCGTTGATCGCGTCTTCGGCAACAACGGGTTGCGCGGCAGGGTGTCCAATCAACACGAGTGCGCTTGCTCGCCGAGTCTCGATGCCCAGTTCATCTCGAATGCGGAGTCGGTGTTCATCCAAGCCGACAAGGTAGTTGACCGCTTGGCTCACTGCGTCGTGTACTTCGGCCGTCGGTACCCAGCACCCTCGGTGTTCCTTGACCAGGCGGCCGCGCAGGCTCATGGAACGCTTCAACTCGACGATATGTAGTGCGCCATCCCCGCGTATGAGGGGGATATCCACCTCGTCGCCTGGTACCAATCGGCGCTGGACCGCTTGGCTCGCGAACTGGCCACCGAAGATCCAGTGCTGACCGTCCAGCGCGCGTTGCAAGTCGAGCTCACTCGCCTCCGGATCCTCCACCACCTTGCGCAACGCCTTGAGATCCTTCCGACGCTTTTGAATCTCGGCGGCCCGGAGTAGCAGTTGCCCCTCCTCGTCCGCTGCCAAAATTGCCAAGGAGCCAGGAGACATCACGATGTGGCGGGCAGATTTCTCCGGATCTTCCAAATCGACTCTTTCGCGTAGGACTTGCTCCATCCACGCGGCCACCTCGGCAGAGCCACGGACTATTCGATACCGGCTGGGTTGCTCCTGCGACTGTTGCATGTAACGGGCGTCCCGGGCGACGGACCCTACGTGAGTAAGCACCTCGCTCGGGCTCGCGTCGGGATACTCGCTGAGGTACTGATCGCCGAGCTGAGCGAAGAAGGCAAGACTCGCGGCTATCGTTCGTGCCAGGAAGTCCTGGTGCGAGCTCAGCGGTTGTGTCGACCGTTGAAAGAGGCGGTATCGCTCTTCGAAGTCCGGTCGGAGGATCCGACCTTCCGCGTAGTCCAGAGAGTCTTGTATCAGTCGCACGATGTGCCACTCGTCTGCCGCTGCCGCTGCCGAGCGCACGTTCTTCAGTACGGTGACGAGTGCTTGGCCTCCTCTGCAGGGGACCTTTCCGCTGCTCATATGCTTGAAGACCGATGCAAGCGCGTCCTTGACGTCAGGATCGATGGCTTGCTCGGCCACGCGCTCCAGTTGCAACTTCAACGCGAAGTCAGATCTCACATCCATAGTCACGATTCTGGTGCCTGGCACTGACAGAATCAGCTTGCGTTGTACCTGCTGAAGATGTGGAGTGCCGCGTCGATCTGTGCTTTCGTGCGGTCGTCGGCTTCCCCTTCGAGTCGCACGAAGACGACGGAGGAACCAGGGTCGGCCGCGACCAGCAGGGTCAGCGGTATTCGGCCCGCCAACGGGTAGTCGTACCAGCCCCCGGGCCTCTCCACGTCCGTGCCTGGGAGGGCGCCCTCGATAGCCCCCCAGTCCGAGTCGTCGAAGCGGTAGCCCGAGAACTCCGCAACCGACTCGCAGAACGGCCGCAGATTGGCCTCATGGATCCAGCGGCCGCCGAAGATCGGATCGGAGCACGGAGGGTCGTCTGTCGGTCGTGACGACTCCGATGGGGATGGAAACACCCGTGCCTCCCGGCCCGCAGTACCCGTCAACGTTGCGGTCAAGGTACCGCTGGTCGTCCGGATCGCGAGGGTCGTTGGCGGTGGTGCGGGACAAGCGCAGCCGTGATCGTGGTCACGGATCTTCGATGGTGGGCCGGACGGGGGACAGGAACGGGTCCGGTCGCTCGGTGAGGGCGCCGCGGGCGAGGCGGTGGACTCGGAAGGCGTTGGGGTTCTGCGGGTCTTCGTCGTCGTACGTGTGGAGCAGACCGTAGGAGCCGGGCGCGATGCGGCCGACTTCCGTGAACAGGTCGATGATCTCCGGGCCGTGCAGTCCGGAACGGTTGGGGTGGCCGGCGATGTGCAGCATCCAGCGACCGTTCATCGCGCGCAGGTCGGCCAGGTAGGGACTGTCCATGCGATCGAGGAGTGTCCGCACCTGGCCGAGGAACGCGTCGCAGGGAGTCTCGTCCTCGGGGTCGGGACTCCCTACGAGCGTGATCCAGCCGTGGTACTCGAACACGTCGTCTCAGCAGCCTGAGGGATGGCTGGACAGCCAGTTCCTGTGCTCGTCGCGTAGGGCGTCCCGCTCCTGGGGCGTTGCCAGGATGACGTCGGCCCCGCCGTCGTAGGGGTGGTGGATCCGGCGGAGATCCGTATCGGTTACGAGCACGCCGGCCAGTTCGTCATCCGCCACGTGCCGGAGCAGCGTGTCGATGCAGCCGCTCTGCCATGGTCGTCGGCTGACGTAGAGGTGGGTGTGGACGTCGGAATCGAGATCGGGGTCCTCCGCGTCCGTGAGCGTGGTCCAGCGGGAGGCGCCGTGGTCCGCGTCGCGGCGGGTTGCGGGGTGCTCCGCTTCGGCGGGAGGAACCGACCAGGCCGTGGTCACCACGTACACGTCTCTGCCGACGAACAACCCGTCCAGGACCGTGTTGTACCGGTCCAGGACGGTGGTGTACTCGTGCTCGTTCTCCGGGTAGCGCTTCCCCCCGGGGAGGCTGTGGAAGCGCACCCACCGGTCGTTGTAGACGCTTCGTAGTCGGTGCGCGACCGGCGGGCCCAGCGGCCGTCTTTCCCGCCACAGCGCGGACAGGGCTTCGCTGTCGAAACCGACATCCGCGCCGGGCGGGAGTGGGTCAGCCATCTGCCGGGGCGATTCCGGTCGGGCAGGAGCGGCCCCAGTTCGTCTCCGAGGGGGAGTCCAGGTTGACGCCGGTGCCGCCGATGCCGCAGTAGCCGTCGGGGTTCTTGTCGAGGTACTGCTGGTGGTAGGGCTCGGCGGGGTAGAAGGGGCCGGCCGGGAGGATTTCGGTGGTGATGTCGCCGTAGCCGGCCTTGGTGAGGATCTGCTGGTAGGCGTCGCGGGAGGCCTGGGCGCCGGTGAGCTGGTCCGGGGAGTGGGTGTAGACCGCGGAGCGGTACTGGGTGCCGGAGTCGTTGCCCTGGCGGTTGCCCTGGGTGGGGTTGTGGGACTCCCAGAAGACCTTCAGCAGCTCGGCGAAGGACACCAGCGCGGGGTCGTAGACGACGCGGACGGCCTCGGTGTGGGCGGTGAGACCGCTGCAGACCTCGTCGTAGGTGGGGTTCGGGGTGTGGCCGCCCTGGTAGCCGACGAGGGTGGTCCAGACGCCCGGGGTCTGCCAGAACTTGCGCTCGGCGCCCCAGAAACAGCCCATCCCGAAGTCCACGACCGCCAGATCGGCGGGGTACGGGCCGGTCAGCTGCTTGCCCAGCACGGTGTGCCGCGCGGGCACGTCGAATTCCGGCTCCGGGCGGCCCTTGAGGGCCTCGTCGGCGGAGGGCAGGTGGTTCTTGTGGCGGTTCAGGAACATGGGGGTTACTCCTCCGGGGTCGGCTCGCTCTGAGAGAACGTATGGACGGCCCGCGGGATTCCGTGCGGGTTCATTTCGCCCGCTGGAGTGCCTTCCGGATCGCCTTGTTCCGGGTGGCGACGAAGAACTCCGCGGGATCCACCTGGTAGCGCCAGGGGAGGGCGTCGATCCAGCCGTCGACCAGCCGGAACTGCTCGGCGGACTCCTGGAAGCGCCCCTGCTGATACAGGAAGAACGCGAGGAGGTGCCGGGCCTCGGGCAGCTGGGGGTGGTCCGCGCGGGCGGCGGCCACGTCGGCCAGCAGGGCGTCGACCCGGGCGAGCAGGTAGGGCGCCCGGTATCCGGCGCGCTTCACACCCTGCAAGCCGCCGTGCTCGTACCAGCTGATCAGCGGCAGAGCCTGGAGCAGGCTGCCGAGGGGAGCGCCGGCCGCGGCGTCGGCGGCGAAGCGGTTCGCCAGCTCTCCCGAACCGCACCACTTCGCGCACAGGTACTGCAGCACCGAGCTGTGGGCGAGGAAGTGGTGCGGGGCACGCTTGTCGACCTCCGTCCACATCAGGTGGAAATCGTGGTGGGAGTATCCGAAACCGATCCCGACCCAGAGTTCCGGCATTCTCGCGCAGGGGTCCTCGGGCGCCAGCTGCACGGCGCGGAAGGCCGCGGCCCGTGCTCGGGTCAGCAGGTCGAAGAACCCCTGGAACTCCTGCGCGCTGGTGTACCGCGCGTAGTGGCCCCCGCGCCTCTTCCAGGCCAGGTCGACCAGTCCGTGCGCCTCGACGAGTGCCGCGGTGGGGTCGTCCGGCCGTTCTGCCTGCCAGGCCTTCAACGAGGTGTTGTCCCAGGCGGCGAGCTTGCCCAGCCGCTCGGCCCGGTAGGCGCGGAGATCCCAGTCGTCGCCGGTGTCGGCGAGCAGCTGGGCGGCGGGCTGCCAGTCGCCGGCCCGCCCCGCGGCCAGGGCGACGTCCAGCACCGGGTCGGGGCCCGGGCGGGTCGTGTCCTGCTGATCCTTCGGCACCAGGCCGGGCTCGGGCGGCCGGCTGACCGCCCTTCTGGTCATGAACCGGTGGTACTGCCGGCGGAGCCTGGGGCTCAGCCCGAGCACGAGGAAGACAAGCAAGGCTACTGCCATGGACTCAGGGCTCCTGGATGAGGGGAAGTGCGCCGGCCAGGAGCTCGCGCAGCGGCCCGGTGTCGGGGTCGTCGGTGACGGCGGCGTCGAGGGCCTCGGGGAGGGCCTCGTCGTAACCGTCGGGGAGGGTGAGGCGGGCGGGGGTGGACCAGGAGAGCGTCCAGTCGGCCTTGCCGGCGTCGGCGAGGGTGACGCAGGTCAGCATGGACAGGCCCGAGCGCAGCGCGGGCCGCGCGAATTCGCGGGCCGCGCGGCCGGTGACGGCGGCGGCTTCGGGGGATTTGGGGAGCCGGTCGGCGATGGCCCACAGCCGGCCGGCGTCGATGGCGTCCAGGATCTCGTCGAGGCTCGCGAGGCCGCGCTCCGCGGCGTGACCGGCCCCCGCCGCGGCCTGCTGGAGCGGCCGCGCGCCAGCCCGGAAGGTGGCGAGCCCGGCCTGGCTCGCGAGGGCTTCCCAGCTGACGTGCCGCATCCTTGCCGCGCCGGCCGCGAGCGTCGCGGTCTCCAGGGCGGCCAGTACCCCGTCCGGGTCGCGCAGCAGGGTGAGGGCGGACGGTGCGTCGGGATCGTCGCGCACACCGTCGTCGGGGAGCGCTTCGAGCAGGCGGACGCGTTCGGCGATGGGCGGGTGCGAGTCGTAGGGGGAGTGCTCCGGCTCGGGGAGCTCCGCCCGCAGTCCCGCCAGCTCGGTGCGGCGGTCCGGGTCGGCCAGCAGATGCCGCAGCCCGCCGTAGAACTCGCCGGTGGGCGGGAGCAGTTCCACGTCCCAGCCGAGGGTCGCGTAGCGGCTGACGTAGAAGTCGAAGGCGGCGTCCAGGACCGGGATCTCGCGCAGTGCGCCGGCCGCCGCGTCGCGGCCCACGATGCGTGCGGCGGCGCGGTCGGCGGCGAGCTCCTGGCGGCGGCCGACGGACTGGGAGGCGCGCATGTAGAGCTTGGCGTAGCCGGTGTAGATCCTGGCCAGCACCGCGTGCGAGGCGCTGTCGTTCGCCGCGGCCTGTACGTGGAAGGACTCGATGGTACGGACGACGCTGTCCCGGCCGCGCATGGTGATGCCGGCGAGGCGGGTGTCGCGGTTGCTGTAGTGGCCGAGTTCATGGGCGAGGACGGCGCGCAGGTGGGGGACGCCGAGCCCGGTCATGAGCGGTACGCCGAGGAACAGCCGGCGCCGTCCGGGCAACAGGCCCAGCAGATGGGCGCGCTCCGAGACACCCGCGTTGACCTGGCCGGTGAGGGTGATGTCACGGGGCGGGCGGGTGCCGGCCTGCCGCGCGAGGTCACGCACCTCGGCCCACAGCTCCGGCTGCTGCGTGTCGTCCACGGTCAGCCCCGGGGGGCCCTCGTCGCCCTTGCCGCCGCGGAACATGAACACTCCGCGAATGATCGGGAAGGTCAGCAGCAGCGGCACCACGAGCAGCTTGCCGAGGAAGAGCAGGGCGAGGTGCCCCTGGAAGGACTCGTAGACGATCACGCCGAACACTCCGGCCAGCACGGCCAGCAGGCCGGTACTGAGGACGTAGAAGCCCGCGAGCAGCACGAGAGCGCGCAGCGCGCGCAAGGTTGCGCCCATTGAAGAAGGTCCCCCCACAGGACAAGAGTTCGAACTCGAAGCGGGATCATACGGCGTGGGGCAGCACCCGGACCAGGCGGTTACCGGGCCCGGGCGACTACGCTCGGCGGAATGAGCGACCACGACCAGCAGCACCAGAATTTCGAAACCCTCGCGATCCACGCCGGTCAGGCGGCGGACGCCCAGACCGGCGCCGTGGTGACGCCGATCTACCAGGTGTCGACGTACAAGCAGGACGGAGTGGGCGGGCTGCGCGGCGGCTACGAATACAGCCGCTCCGCCAACCCGACCAGAACCGCGCTGGAGGAGAACCTCGCGGCACTGGAAGGCGGCCGGCGCGGGCTGGCCTTCGCGTCCGGGCTGGCGGCGGAGGACTGCCTGCTGCGCACCATCCTGTCGCCCGGCGACCACGTGGTGATCCCGAACGACGCGTACGGCGGCACGTTCCGCCTGTTCGCCAAGGTCGTCGAGCGCTGGGGCGTCCAGTGGTCGGTGGCCGACACGTCCGACCCGGCGGCCGTGCGGGCGCAGCTGCGGCCGAACACCAAGGCGATCTGGGTCGAGACCCCGTCGAACCCGCTGCTCGGCATCACGGACATCGCGGCGCTGGCGGAGATCGCCCGCGGCGCCGGCACCGGCGTGCGGCTGGTGGTGGACAACACGTTCGCGAGCCCGTACCTGCAGCAGCCGCTCGCGCTCGGCGCGGATATCGTCCTGCACTCGACGACGAAGTACATGGGCGGGCACTCCGACGTCGTCGGCGGCGCGCTGATCACCGGTGACGCGGCGCTCGGCGACGAGCTGGCCTACCACCAGAACGCGATGGGCGCGATCGCCGGGCCGTTCGACGCCTGGCTGGTCATGCGCGGCATCAAGACGCTGGCGGTGCGCATGGACCGGCACAGCGCCAACGCCACCCGGATCGCCGAGATGCTCCAGTCGCACCCGAAGGTGTCGCGGGTCCTGTACCCGGGGCTGGCCGAGCACCCGGGGCACGAGATCGCCGCGAAGCAGATGAAGGCGTTCGGCGGCATGATCTCGTTTCAGGTGAACGGTGGCGAGGAGGCGGCCGTCGCGGTGTGCAACCGCGCGGGCCTGTTCACGCTGGGTGAGTCGCTGGGCGGCGTCGAGTCGCTGATCGAGCACCCGGGCCGGATGACGCACGCCTCGGTGGTGGGCTCCGCGCTGGAGGTCCCGGCGGACCTCGTACGGCTCTCGGTGGGCATCGAGTCGGTCGACGACCTGCTGGCGGACCTGACCCAGGCGCTCGGCTGATCCGTCCGAACCGGCTGATCCGTCGCTGTGGGCACCTGGTGCCCGAGCCGTCGTGAGGGCACCTGGTGGCCGGCCGAGCCGCTACCAGGTGTCCACCGGCGGCGTGGTGTCGAGCGGCTGCGGGTCGGGCCACTCCAGCACCGCGAACACCACGCCCGTCACGATCGCCGCGACGAGCAGCAGCCACAGCAGCTGGTGCACGAAGCGGCGCCGCCGCAGGATGCGGCGGCCGCGCTCGGCGGCCCGTTCCGCCAGGTCGGCGGGGACGTAGGGGTGCGGGGTGTCGAGGACCCGGCGGACCTCCTCCTCCTTGCGGTCCGGGGGCATCACGACGCCGCTCCCTGGATCTCGTCGGCCGCGGAAGAGCTCTCGGCCGGAGTGTCCGACGAGGACGCCGATCCCCCCGCCGATCCCCCGGGCGGACCCCCCGGCGATCCCCCGGGCGGACCCCCCGGCGGGTTCTCGCGCGAGTTCTCCGACGCGGCCTGTTTCCTGGCCTTCTCCGCCGCCGCACGGGCCTCGGTCACCGACCGGGCGGGAGCCGGCGCCGGGCGGCTGCGCAGGGTGGCCGTGGCACGGTTGCAGATGGCCCGTACGCGCTCCACAGGCAGTCCCAGCTGCGCGGCGGCCTGTTCCTCGGCGACGCCCTCGAACAGCCGCAGAACGACCACCAGCCGCTCCTGGGCGGTGAGCCGGTCCAGCGCCCCGCCGTGCGGCCGGCGCCACCAGGGCCGGTACGCGAAGCGCCGTACGAGCTCGGTGCGGGCCTGGTCGTACGGGTCCTCGGAACGCATCCGGAACCAGTTCGCGTACGTGTGCGCCAGGACGGTTCCCAGCAGTTTCTCGGCCGCGGCCGGGTCACCGGTGAGCAGGGTGGCGGCGTGCAGAAGCCGTCCTGCCGCTCCTGCGGTGAACGCCTGAAACTCGACGTCCCGTTGGTACTCCGCTGCCGCCCGGCGCGTGCCCACGCCGCCAGTGGACGTCAAGCAGGCGGTTCAGGTCAAGAGCTCTGCGGGTGCGGGGTGCGCGCGGCGGCCGGGCAGGACCGGCTCGAGCGCCGGCCCGGGCGTCGGGACCTACTCGTCGGCCGGTCCCGACTGCACCGTCGTCGCGTGCCACTCGGACAGCGCCAGGTTGAAACGCCCGAGCAGATCGCAGAACATCTCCCGCTCGTTCTCGCTCCAGCCCTCGGTGACCTGGGCCATCAGCTGCTTCCGGGAGCTGCGGACCTCTTCGAGCCGGCCGAGGCCGCGCGGCGAGAGGGCGAGCACGACGGCGCGGCCGTCCTCGGGGTGCGAGGTGCGCTTGACGAGGCCGGTGTCGACGAGCGGCGCGACCTGGCGGGTGACGGTGGAGGAGTCGATGCCCATGCCCTCCGCGAGCGCCTTCACGCCCATCGGGCCTTCGCGGTCGAGCCGGTTGAGCAGCAGGTAAGCGGCCCGGTCCATGGAGTTGCGGGCCTTGCCCACACCGCCGAGGCGGGTCTGCTCCGCGCGCCGGGCGAAGAGAGCGACCTGGTGCTGGAGCCGCTCGAAGAGTTCGGTGGGCCCCTCCTCGTCGAGGGGGGGAGAGGAGGGCGACTCCGATGGATTGGGCATGGCCGGAAGCTCGCGTTCTGTCGGTCCTGCGGAGGTTGGGAGAAGAGTACGCGGAGAGGGTCACCATGAGACCCATCCCGCACAAACCGTGCTCCGGCGGTGACACGGGACCGGAACTGGGACACTGGGCGCATGGACAGAGCGGCGCCCGCAGTACCCCACCCGATCACGCTCGACGACGTGCGCGGGGCCCACAAGATGCTGTCCGGGGTGGCCAGGGTGACCCCGATGGAGGGCAGCCGGTACCTCACCGGTCTGGTCGGCTCCCCGGTGCATCTGAAGTGCGAGAACCTGCAGCGCACCGGCTCGTTCAAGGTGCGCGGCGCGTATGTGCGGATCGCCGGCCTGACGCAGGAGGAACGATCCGCCGGGGTCGTCGCCGCGAGCGCCGGCAACCATGCGCAGGGCGTCGCGCTGGCCGCGTCACTGCTCGGTGTGCGGTCCACGGTCTTCATGCCGGTGGGCGCACCGCTGCCGAAGATCGCGGCGACCCGCGACTACGGGGCCGAGGTGCGGATGCACGGACAGGTGGTGGACGAGACGCTGCGCGCCGCCAAGGCGTACGCGGAGGAGACCGGCGCGGTCTTCATCCACCCCTTCGACCACCCGGACATCATCGCGGGCCAGGGCACGGTGGGCCTGGAGATCCTGGAGCAGTGCCCCGAGGTGCGGACGATCGTGGTCGGCATCGGTGGCGGCGGGTTCGCCGCGGGTGTCGCGCTGGCGGTGAAGGCGCTGCGTCCGGATGTGAAGGTGATCGGCGTGCAGGCGGCGGGCGCGGCGGCGTATCCGCCCTCGCTGGCGGCCGGCGAGCCGGTGGCGCTGGGCGCGGTGGCGACGATGGCCGACGGGATCATGGTCGGCCGGCCCGGCGACATCCCGTTCAAAATCATTCGCGAACTGGTCGACGAAGTCCGTACCGTTTCCGAGGACGCTCTTTCCAGCGCGCTGCTGCTGTGCCTGGAGCGGGCGAAGATGGTCGTGGAACCGGCCGGGGCGAGCCCGGTGGCGGCGCTGCTGTCCGATCCGGACTCCTTCGAGGGCCCGGTGGTGGCGGTGCTGTCCGGGGGGAACGTGGACCCGTTGCTGATGCAGCGGATCCTCCGGCACGGGATGGCCGCGGCGGGCCGCTATCTGTCCCTGCGGCTGCGGGTGACGGACCGTCCCGGTGCGCTGGCGACGCTACTGGCGGTGTTGTCAGAGGCGGACGCTAACGTCCTGGACGTGAGCCACGTGCGGACCGACCCGCGGCTGGGACTCACGGAGGCGGAGGTCGAACTGCACCTGGAGACCAAGGGGCCGGAGCACTGCGAGGCGGTCGAGGCCGCTCTGCTGGGGGCCGGCTACATGGTCATCTGACGTCCGCTCCGGGCCGAGGTGCCCGAAGATTTCGGGAGCCCTGGTCTTGACGCGATATATCGCATGCGCCATGCTCGCGATGTGTCGCGTTTGGACTCTGTGTGTGCGGGCCCGGACGCCGGCCGAAACGGGTCGCGGCCGCCCGCGAACCTCGCGAACACCGACACCAGAGACCTATCCCCGGATTGGGAGTAGTCACATGCCAGGCGCGATCTACGCCGAAGGTCTGGTCAAGACCTTCGGTGACGTACGGGCATTGGACGGAGTGGATTTCGACGTCCCGGAAGGCACGGTTCTGGGACTGCTGGGCCCGAACGGCGCCGGCAAGACCACCGCCGTACGGGTTCTCACCACCCTGCTGCAACCGGACAGCGGTAACGCCGTCGTGGCCGGTATCGACGTGCTCAAGCACCCCAACGAAGTCCGCCGCCACATCGGCCTGTCCGGCCAGTTCGCGGCGGTCGACGAGTATCTGACCGGCCGTGAGAACCTCCAGATGGTCGGCCAGCTCTACCAGATGAAGAGCCGTGACGCGAAGCTCCGCGCGGCCGAACTGCTGGACCGCTTCAACCTCGCGGACGCGGCCGACCGGCCCACCAAGACGTACTCCGGCGGCATGCGCCGCCGGCTGGACCTCGCCGCCGCGCTCGTCGTCAAGCCGCCCGTGATGTTCATGGACGAGCCCACGACGGGCCTGGACCCGCGCAACCGGCAGGTCATGTGGGAGGTCATCCAGGACCTGGTGGCCGGCGGCACGACCCTGCTGCTCACCACCCAGTACCTCGAAGAGGCCGACCAGCTCGCGCACGACATCTGCGTCATCGACCACGGCAAGGTCATCGCCCGCGGCACCTCCGACCAGCTCAAGGCGCAGACCGGCGGCGAACGCGTCGAGGTCGTCGTCCACGAGCGGGAGCGGCTCGCCGAGGCGGAGGGCGTCCTGCGCGGCTTCGGCAAGGGCGACACCAAGACCGAGGATCACACCCGCCGGATCACCGTCCCGGTCGACGGCGGTGCCAAGCTGCTCGCCGAGGTCATCCGCGATCTCGACGCCCGGGGCATCGAGATCGACGACATCGGGCTGCGCCGCCCGACCCTGGACGATGTGTTCCTCTCGCTGACCGGCCACGAGGCCGAGGTCGCCGCACCGGAAGAGGAGGCCAAGTGATGGCCGTCATCGACGCGAAGCCCACGACCACGCTCGCCCCGCGGTCCGGCGGCGGGGTCATGCAGTCCGTCCGGGACTCGCTGGTCATCGCCAAGCGCAATCTGATCCGGATGACCCGCATCCCGGAGATGATCATTTTCGGGCTGATCCAGCCGATCATGTTCGTGGTGCTGTTCACCTACGTGTTCGGCGGCTCCATGAAGGTCGGCGGCAGCACCGATCCCAACACGTACAAGGAATTCCTGATGGCGGGCATCTTCGCCCAGACCGTCACCTTCGCCACGGCGGGCGCCGGCGCGGGCATCGCCGACGACATGAACAAGGGCCTCATCGACCGCTTCCGGTCACTGCCCATGTCGCGCGGCGCGGTCCTCACCGGACGCACTCTCGCCGACCTGGTGCAGACGATGCTGACCGTCGTCGTGCTGGCCGTCGTCGCCCTGATCGTCGGATGGCGCGTCCACGAGGGCATCCCCAAGATGCTCGGCGCCTTCGGGCTGCTGCTCCTGCTGGGCTACGCCTTCTCCTGGATCGGCGCGCTGATCGGCCTGTCGGTCCGCACCCCGGAGGCGGCCACCTCCGGCGGTCTGATCTGGCTGTTCCCCGTGACGTTCATTTCCAACGCGTTCGCGGACACCACCAACATGACGCCCTGGCTGCGCCACATCGCCGAATGGAATCCGTTCAGCGCCACGGTGCAGGCCTGCCGGCAGCTGTTCGGCAACCCGGGCGTCTCGCAGTCCAGCGCCTGGCCGATGCAGCACGCCGTGTGGGCGTCGCTGCTCTGGTCCGTCCTGATCCTCGTGGTGTTCCGCACCCTGGCAGTGCGCAAGTACCGCTCCGCGACCGCCTGACCCGGACGACCGCCTGACCTGACCCGTAACGCGGAACGGGCTCCCCGCCGTACCCACGGCGGGGAGCCCGTTCTGCGGTGTCCCGGAAGGTGTGTCCAGGAAGGTGTGTCCCGGAAGGTCAGCCGCGGTGCGGCTTGACCGAGAGGATCTTCACGGAGGACTTCTTGCCGTTCGGCAGCTCGTAGACGGCGTCCTCGCCGGCCTTCTTGCCGCTCACGCCCTTGCCCAGCGGGGACTGCGGCGAGTACGTCTCCAGGGTGTCGCTCACGTACTCACGCGAGCCCACCAGGAAGGTCATGGTGTCGTCCGGGTCGCCGTCGAAGGCGATCGTCACGACCATGCCGGGCGCGACCACGCCGGTGTCGGCCGGCGCCTCGCCGACCTTGGCACGCTCCAGCAGCTGGGTCAGCTGGCGGACCCGCAGCTCCTGCTTGCCCTGATCCTCGCGCGCCGCGTGGTAGCCGGCGTTCTCCTTGAGGTCGCCCTCCTGGCGGGCTTCCTCGATCTTGGCGATGATCAGAGCGCGTGCCGGACCCGACAGGTACTCCAGCTCGGCCTTCAGCTGGTCGTACGCCTCCTGGGTCAGCCAGGTGACGCTCTCGCTGGTCTGGCTGGTCTGGGTCACTGGTGCTCCTCGTAGGTACTGCGTGGGACTGCGTCGAGTGCCTTGCCATCGCGTGGCCGGGCGAAACCTGGAGCTTAACAATTCCGGCACCCACACGGGAGCGGGAAATCGTCAGTGTGTCGTCGTGGCAGGTCAGCCCTGGTCCGCCGGCTTGCAGCCGAGCAGCTCAGCGGTCTCCCCGCGGTGGGTGGTCCGCATGGTGACCACGGTATCGACCTGCTTCTTGTGGTCGCGCATGGTCACGTCCATGCGTCCCACCTCAGTGTGGTCCTTGTCCACCGAGCGCAGCGTGCACACGGCGACCGTTCCGGCGTCCTTACGGACCTCCAGATGGATTTCCACGGCCTGGTCCGAGACGGCCCGGGACTTGATGACCTCGCCGCTCACGTCCGTGCCCGCGACCGAGTGCCAGCCGAACCAGCCGACCCCGCCCAGTGCCAGCACGCCCAGCACCAGGCCGATGATCTTCAGTCGCCGGTCGGCCCGCGCATCGGCGCCGCGTCCGTAGCGCCCTTCGGGCAGCCCCTCGCGCACCGCAGCCATGATCGTTCCTTCCGGTGGGGGCCATGGAATTAATTGCCCCCTCGCTTCGGTCACTATAGGAGGCGCCCTTTACATGGAACGAGGGGGCTACTACCGATGACTAGAGGATCCAGCCTTGACTGAGCAGCTGCGACTGATGGCCGTCCACGCCCACCCTGACGACGAGTCGAGCAAGGGCGCGGCCACCATGGCCAAGTACGTGTCCGAGGGGGTGGACGTACTGGTCGCCACCTGCACCGGCGGAGAACGCGGCTCGGTGCTCAACCCCAAGCTCCAGGGTGACCCTTATATCGAGGAGCACATCCACGAGGTCCGCGCCAAGGAGATGGACGAGGCCCGCGAGATCCTGGGCGTCAAGCAGTCCTGGCTCGGCTTCGTCGACTCCGGCCTTCCCGAGGGCGACCCGCTGCCCCCGCTGCCCGACGGCTGTTTCGCCGTGCAGGACGTCGAGGAGGCAGCCGGCGCCCTGGTGAAGCTGATCCGTGAGTTCAAGCCGCAGGTGATCACCACCTACGACGAGAACGGCGGCTACCCGCACCCCGACCACATCATGACCCACAAGATCTCCATGATCGCCTTCGAGGCGGCGGGCGACCCGGAGCGCTACCCCGAGGCCGGCGAGCCGTGGACGCCGCAGAAGCTCTACTACAACCAGGGCTTCAACAAGGCACGCACCGTCGCCATGCACGAGGCGCTGCTCTCCCGCGGCCTGGAGTCGCCGTACGCGGAGTGGCTGGAGCGCTGGAAGCAGTTCGACCGCCCCGAGCGGCAGATCAGCACCCATGTGCCCTGCGCCGACTTCTTCGAGATCCGTGACAAGGCGCTGCTCGCGCACGCCACCCAGATCGACCCGGACGGCGCCTGGTTCCACGTTCCCATGGAGATCCAGCAGGAGGTCTGGCCGACCGAGGACTACGAGCTCGCCAAGTCGCTCGTGGACACCTCACTGCCCGAGGACGACCTCTTCGCGGGCATCCGCACCGCCTAGCGCACAATGGGTACCGTGATTGCCTCCCACGCACTGACCCAGTACGTCCCGCTCGCCGCTCAGGAGCTGGACAACAACAAGGTGACGCCCGGTCTCATCGGCTTTGTGATCTTCGCGGCGATCGCGCTGTCGCTGTGGGCGCTGATGAAGAACATGGGCAAGCAGTTCAAGAAGATCGACTTCGAGGAGGCCCCGGACCCCGCTGCGGCGGCCCCGAAGCCGTCACGGGGTCTGCGGGCACACCGGGAGGCGCAGGCCGCCGCCCGGGCCTCCCAGGACAACCCGGCTTCGTAACGCGCCCAGGCGTCCCAGGACCACCAGGCTTCGTCACGCGCCCGGGCGCCGGCCGGGCCGGCCGCACACCGGCCCGGCGGGCGCTCCTGCCTGCGGCCCTCAGGGCGCCGCCGGCAGCAGGTCCATGACCATGCGCGCGGAGCGCCGCGGCATCATGCCCAGCCGCCACGCCTCCCAGCTGCCGCCGTGGGTGGCCGTACCGCGCTCCAGCAGGACGGTGTAGGCCTCGGCGTACTCCTCCAGATCCGGGTCCCGGCCCGGGTAGTGCGCGGCCAGCAGGGCGCGCAGCGTGTCGGCGGCCTGCCCGGCGCCGTCGTCGGACAGCAGGGGCTGGACGGTGCAGCGGAGGAACACCGCCCAGTCCTGGCCGCGCCGGTCGCCGAGGCCGTGGAAGAGCTCGCGGGCCTCGTCCAGCAGCGTGAGGGCCTCGACGAAACGGTTGTTCCCGGCGTCGATCACGGCGAGCTCCAGGCAGGACCAGGCCTCGCCGTGCTCGACGCCGATCCGCCGGAAGTCCTGCCGGGCGTCCTGGAGCAGCTGGCGGGCGAAGCCGCTGTTGCGGAGGTTGCCGGTGCGGACGGCCCGCTGGTCGCGGGTGACCCGGGCCGAGTGGTGGCGGGCGCAGGCCAGCCCGTACACGTCCCGTATCCGGCTGAACATGGAACGGGCCCGCTCCAGGGTGCGCAGCGCCTGGTCGCCGTTGCCGGACTCCTCCAGCGCGTGCCCCAGGTAGTACAGCGTCCAGGCCTCGCCGCGGGCGTCCTCGCAGGCCCGGTGGCGGACGAGTGCCTCGTCCAGTTCGCGGGCGGCCTCCTGGGCGTTGCCGCGCTGGAGGGTGGCGCGGGCGAGCTGGGTGCGGGTCCACGCGGCGCCGCGCGGGTCGCGGGTCAGCGCGTAGCACTGGCCGGCGCTGCGCAGCTCGGCCTCGCCCTCGTCGACCGCGCCGAGCCGCAGATGGACCTGCCCGAGCTGGAGGTGGGCCCAGGCCTGCCCGCTGACGCTCTCGTTCTGCCGGTGCAGTTCGAGGGATTCCAGGAGCAGCGGCAGGGCCTTGCCGAGCTGGCCCATGTCGCGCAGCACGGCCGCCAGCGCGTGCTGCGTCCACGCCCGGTCCTCGCCGAGCTCCGGTGCGGCCTGCAGCTCCAGGGCCTCGCGGAGCTTGCTCTCCGCCTCCCGCAGGCTGCCCTGGTGGTGCAGGGTGATGCCGAGGCTGCCGAGCGCGCGGGCGGCGCCCGCCGGGTGCTGCGCCTCGAAGTACAGGTCGACGACGGAGCTGAGGGTGGAACGCGCCTTGTCGAGTTCGCCGAGCTGCCGGGCCGCGATGCCGGTGCGCCACTGCACCGACCGCACCAGGATGTTCTGCTCCTCGTCCGGGGCGGCCTTGGACGCCTGCGCCAGCTCGCTGATCTCCCCGAGCCGGTACAGGTCGCCGCGCAGCAGGCAGTAGTCGCACAGCGCGCCGAGCAGGGCCTGGACGACGGTGCGGTCCACGCCCTCGGCGTGCCGCAGCGCGGCGGTGATGAAGCTCGACTCGTCGTCGAGCCAGCGCAGCGCCATTTCGAGCGAGGCGAAGCCGTGTGCGCCGAAGCGCCCGGCCCGGGTGGACGTCTTGCCCTCGACGAGGCGGATCACGGCGTTGGCCAGCTCGGCGTAGCTGCGGATCAGCCGCTCATGGGCGGCGGCGCGCTCGGCCGGGTCCTCCTCGTCGAGCAGCCGCGCGTGCGCGAAGCGGCGTACGAGGTCGTGCGGCCGGTAGCGGCTGCCGCGGATGTGCTCGATCAGTCCGGCCCGCGCCAGCTCCTCCAGCCGGCGGCCGGCCTCCTGCTCGTCGGTGGCCAGCAGTGCGGCGGCGGCCGCCGCGCCGAAGCTGGCCCGCCCGGCGAGCGCGAGCCGGCGCAGCAGCCGCCGGGACGGCTCGGGCTGGTCGTGGTAGCGCAGCGCGAGGATCCGCTCGACGGCCTCCTGCGGGCCGTAGGCCTCCAGGTCGGCGGCGAGTCCGGCGGCCGTGCCGTGCTCCTGCAGCGCCGCGCCGGCTATCCGCAGCGCGATCGGCAGACCGTCGCACAGGCCGCGCAGCCGCTCGGACTCCACCGAGGTGGGCTCGGGCGCCTTCGCGGTCCTGGCCAGCTCGCCCAGCAGCTCATGGGTGTCGGCGGCGCCGAGCGGGCCGACGGGCAGGCTGTGCACCCACGCGTTGGGCAGGTCCAGGGAGAGCGGCTCGCGGGCGGTGACCAGCACCAGCGCCTCGGACCGCTCGGGGACCAGCATCCGCACCTGTTCGGCGTCGGAGGCGTCGTCGAGCACGATCGTCACCGGCGTGCCCGTCAGATGCTTCTGGTACTGGTCGGCGAGCCGCCGCAGATGCTGCTCGTGGTTGGGGCGCTCCCGGAACAGCAGCTGCTCGCGGGGCGCGCCGAGCCGGTTGAGCAGGTGCAGCAGCGCGTCCCGGGTCGGCAGCGGGCGTTCGTCCAGGGCCCCGCCGCGCAGGTCCACCACGCACGAGCCGCGGAACTGGTCGCGCAGCTGGCGGGCGGCGCGCACCGCGAGGGTGGTCGCCCCGGCGCCGGCCGGTCCGTGCAGGACGACGACGGTCGGCTTGCTCTCCGTGGACACCCGGGCCTGGTGCACCCACTGCGCGATCTGCGCGACCTGCTTGCGGCGCCCGGCGAACGGGCCGTCCGCGGAGGGCAGTTGGCCGAACGACTGCTCCAGCACGGCCCGGGTCCTGGCTGCGGCGCTGCGGTCGGTGCGGCGCGGCGCCGGAACCTGGTGCCGGCCGTTGGCCGTGGCGGGGGAGGCGGCCCGGGAGGAGGCGGACTCCGCCGTCGCCCGGCTCCGGTGCTGTTCGAGGAAGGGCCGGATGCCGCGCTGCTCCACCGCGTCCAGCCAGCGCAGCCGGTACGGGGCCGGGTCGTCGGCCGCCGCGGGGGAGTCGGGAAGGGGCGTGGCCGTGCCTCTGAGTCCGACGGCCACCGCTCCGACCGCCCCGGCGGCCAGCCCGGTGGTGAGGGACGCCCCGGCCGACAGGTTCTGGCCGATGACGTCCACCGCGAACGCCGTCACCCCGACCGCGCCCGCGGTGATCGCGGCGGTGGTCACCGTCCCGCGCGGGAACCGCCCGGCGAACCCCGGCTGCCCGGCGGGCCCGTCACCGGTGGCGCGCAGATACAGCGCGTACTCCCCGGCGGCCTGCGCCATGATCTCGTCCAGCGAGGCCAGCGCCCGCTGCAGCAGCCGCTCCGCGTCCGCCGGCGTACTGCCGCGTGCCTCCTCGACCACGGCCAGCTTCAGCCGGCTCTCGACCTCCGCCCGGTCCCTCCCGGACGGTTTCGCCGGCTCTGGCGCTTCTTTCAAGGTGCTCCCCTTCGCGGTCACTCACCCGTCACCGGCGTCCTCCGGTGGGTCTCGCGGGGCGGAGCCGGGCAGGAGGTGGATACCCGGCCGATCCACTCAGCCGCTCCACCTCTCCTTACCTCGGGTGGCGGGCCGACAACCCTGTTCCCGTGTGCGGGCGCGGGAGTTGGCGAGCCGTCAGCGGTGACCCGGGCCGGGCGGCAGCCGTGCTGCGCCGGGTGTCTCTCCCCAGCTCAGAACCTGCTCAACCGCTGCTCACTTGGGTTCGCGACCGTCCGGCCGGGGCCGCGGCGGTGTTTGACTGCGCAGGTGTCGAGCGAGAGGGGCGGACCCCGCCATGGCTGACCAGCCTTCTGTGAGCGTCGGCGGTGGTCGCTGGCCGAGTCCGGGGGCTCCCCGCCGGCCCCCGGCGACTCGCCGGCCGGCGCGGGCATCGTGGACGGCGCCACGCTCTACCTGCGCGACCACCGGGACGGCGAGTGGGGCGAGCTGACCGTCACCGACCTGGACGAACAGGTCACCGCGGCACGTGAGCACGGCGGTGTGTGGAGCGCCCGGCTGCGCGCGCAGGCGGTGCTGGGGGCAGGCCTGCTGGTGACCGTCGTCGCCGCCGGGTGGCTCGGGGCGCGCCGGTCGGCCGGTCCCGCCGTGCCGCTCTTCGTCTTCGCCGCGCTCGCGTCGGCGCTGCTCGCCTGGTACGCGACCCGCAAGAACTGGCCGCTGCCGGGCGCGGTCCGCCAGCTCCTGGCGCTGTCGGCCTGCCCGCTGCCGGCCTGCGCCGGACTGGGCGCACCGCTGCACGGGCCGGTGGCCACAGAGCCTGATGCCGTGCGCACCGGCCCTCCCGTGGCCCTATGGCCCTGACATCGCCTCAACCCGGCCTGAACTGAGGTTTCTTCACTCACACAGTTGGGTGCGCCGCCGGCGGAAGCAGGGATTCCGCGAGTGGTCAGGAGCACGGAGCCGGGCAGGAATCCGTCATGGTTGCGTAAGTATTGTTCACGGGCTCCGGATCAACAGGGCCTGGCGTGAGGGCCGGCGCGCCAGGCGTCGGACGGTCCGGGATTTCGTGCCGCGCCACCGGTGGCCCCGCGTGGCAGAGTGGGTGCCGTGAACCGACTCGGCACCGCGACATCGCCCTACCTCCTGCAGCACGCCGACAACCCCGTGGACTGGTGGCCGTGGGGCGCGGAGGCGTTCGCCGAGGCCCGTGAGCGCGGGGTACCGCTGCTGCTCAGCGTCGGTTACAGCAGTTGTCACTGGTGCCATGTGATGGCGCACGAGTCGTTCGAGGACGAGACGGTCGCGGCGTACCTCAACGAGCACTTCGTGCCGGTGAAGGTGGACCGCGAGGAGCGGCCGGACGTCGACGCCGTCTACATGGAGGCGGTGCAGGCGGCGACCGGGCAGGGCGGCTGGCCCATGACGGTGTTTTTGACCCCCGACGCCGAGCCGTTCTACTTCGGCACTTACTTCCCGCCCGAGCCGCGCCACGGCATGGCCTCGTTCCAGCAGGTGCTGGAAGGCGTGCACGCGGCCTGGCGGGACCGCCGGGACGAGGTGGACGAGGTCGCCGCGCGGATCGTCAAGGACCTCGGCGAGCGGCAGAGCGCCTACGGGGCGTCGGTGACACCCGGCGCGAAGGAGCTGGACGCCGCGCTGGCCGGTCTGGTCCGGGAGTACGACGCCGACAACGGCGGCTTCGGCGGGGCGCCGAAGTTCCCGCCGTCCATGGCCGTGGAGTTCCTGCTCCGCCACCACGCCCGCACCGGCTCCGAGGACGCCCTGCGGATGGCGGCCGACAGCTGCGAGGCGATGGCCCGCGGCGGCATCTACGACCAACTGGGCGGCGGCTTCGCCCGGTACGCGGTCGACCGCACCTGGACCGTGCCGCACTTCGAGAAGATGCTCTACGACAACGCGCTGCTGTGCCGCGTCTACGCGCACCTGTGGCGCTCCACCGGCTCGGAGCTCGCGCGCCGCGTCGCGCTGGAGACCGCCGACTTCATGGTGCGCGAACTGCGCACGCACGAAGGCGGGTTCGCGTCCGCCCTCGATGCCGACAGTGATCGCGCGGACGGGACGCACGCCGAGGGGGCGTTCTACGCCTGGACGCCCGCGGAGCTGCGCGAGGCGCTCGGCGAGCAGGACGCGGCGTTCGCCGCCGCGCACTTCGGCGTGACGCCGGAGGGCACCTTCGAGGAGGGCGCCTCCGTACTGCAACTGGCGGCGGACGGTGCGCCCGGCGACGCGGACCGTGTCGCGTCGGTCCGCGAGCGGCTGCTGGCGGCGCGCGAGGAGCGGCCGCGGCCCGGCCGTGACGACAAGGTCGTCGCCGCTTGGAACGGCCTGGCCATCGCGGCGCTCGCCGAGACCGGCGCCTACTTCGACCGCCCGGACCTGGTCAGGGCCGCCCTGGACGCGGCCGACGTGCTGGTGCGGGTCCACATGGACAACTCCGGCCGCCTCGCCCGCACGTCACGCGACGGCGTCGCCGGTGACAACTCCGGGGTGCTGGAGGACTACGCGGATGTCGCCGAGGGCTTCCTCGCGCTCGCCGCGGTCACCGCCGAGGGCGTCTGGCTGGACTTCGCCGGGCTGTTCCTCGACTCGGTGCTGCACCACTTCACCGCCCCCGACGGAACGCTCTACGACACCGCCGACGACGCCGAGGCGCTCATCCGCCGTCCCCAGGACCCCACCGACAACGCCACCCCGTCCGGCTGGACGGCCGCCGCCGGGGCGCTGCTGTCGTATGCCGCCCACACCGGGTCGAGCGCCCACCGCGAGGCCGCGGAGCGCGCCCTGGGCGTCGTGGGGGCGCTGGCGCCGCGGGCGCCGCGCTTCATCGGCTGGGGGCTCGCCGTCGCCGAGGCGGCCCTGGACGGCCCCCGCGAGATCGCCGTGGTCGGAGCGCCCGACGATCCGGCCACCGCCGCCCTGCACCGGACGGCACTGCTGGCCACCGCCCCCGGCGCCGTGGTGGCGCCCGGCGCGCCCGGCAGCGACGAGTTCCCCCTGCTGCACGAGCGCCCGCTCGTCGGGGACCGCCCGGCCGCCTACGTCTGCCGGCACTTCGTGTGCGCCGCCCCGACCACCGATCCGGCCGCACTGGCCGCGTCGGTGGGAAACACGCCCGGAGCGTGAGACCGCCTAGAGGGTGAGGCCGCGCTCCAGCACGTCCAGGGTGCGTTCGACGACGTCCAGGAGTTCGCCCTGCTGGTCGTGCTCGCCCCAGTGCATGGTGGCCTCCTGGAAGGCGCCGAGCACCGCCCCGGTGAAGATCCGCAGTTCCAGGTCGTCCACCGGGCGGCCGGTGCGCTCGGCGAGGACGCCGGCGAGGATCCGGCCGGTCGCCGACATGCTCTCCATGGAGCGGGCGCGGACGGCCGGCACGTCCCGCAGCAGCCGGGCCCGCGCGCTGAGGTCCGCCCGTTCCTGCGGGTCCTCGCAGATGGCGCGCAGCGATTCCAGGAAGGCGTGCCGGATCGCCCGGAGCGGGGACTCGTCGGCCGGCCGGGCCCGGATCGCGGCCTCGATCAGCGGGTCGTACTCGTCCGTGAGGACGATGTCCTCCTTGGTGGGGAAGTACCGGAAGACGGTGCTGGGGGAGACGTCGGCGGCTTCGGCGATCCGGTCGACGGGCGTGGCGTCGTAGCCCTGCTCGTCGAAGAGCCGGTACGCGGCCCTGCGGATCGCCTGGCGGGTCTGGATCTTCTTCCGCTCCCGCAGGCCGATCTTCGGCGTGCCGGCGGGAGCGCCGGAGGGGGCGGTGGTCGGGGCGGCCGTCGTACGTGCGGACATGCCCGTCATTGTCCGGCATCGGCGGGCAGCGCGGCCACCGGCGGTACGGCCCCGGATGTGTTTCCGGCCTTGGCGCCCGCCCCGGCACTCGACTCGGCACCCGTCTCGGCGCCCGTCTCGGAAAGCGCCTCGCCGTCCGTTCCGGTTCCGGACCCGGTGGTGGCGTCGGCACCGGTCCTGGGGAGCAGTGTCGCGGTGAGCAGCGCCGCCACGAGGGCGGTGAGGCCGCAGACCAGCAGGACCGTCGTCATGCCGTGCACGTACGCGGCGTCCGCCGCGGCCGCGAGGCGGGTGTCGCCGAGCCTGCCGGCCACCACGTGGGCCGCGACCACGGAGTCGGCGGCGGCGTGCGGCGCCCCCGCGGGCAGCCGGTCGGCGTAGGCGCCGACCAGCAGCGAGCCGAGCAGCGCGATCCCGATCGCGGCGCCCACCTGCCGTACGGTGCTCAGCAGTCCCGAGCCGCTGCCCGCCCGGTCCGCGGGCAGTGCGCTGAGCGCCGCCGTCATGGCGGGGACCACCGCGAAGCCGAAGCCGAATCCCACGATGGACAGCCACAGGGCGGTGAAGCCGTAGCCGGTTTCGACGGTGGTGCGGCTGCCGAGGAACGCCGCGAAGGCGAGCACCACCAGGCCGCCGCTGATCACCGCGCGGGCGCCGAACCGCTGGATGAGGGGCGCGCTGCCCTTGGCGGCGAACATCACGCCGCCCATCATCGGCAGCAGCCGCAGGCCGGTGCCGAAGGCGTCGTTGCCGAGCACCGCCGTCAGATACGGCGGGAGGACGAACATCAGCCCGGAGAAGATGAACATGCCCAGGGTCGCGGCGAGCATGTTGAGCAGGAACGGGCGGTGGCCGAGCAGCGTCATGTCCAGCATGGGCCGGACCATCCGGCGTTCGCGCAGGACGAGGGTCGCGATCAGCACGGCGGCCCCGGCGAGCATCCCCACCACGACCGGGTCGGACCAGCCGCGGGCGGGCGCCTCGATGATCCCGTAGATCAGTGCGCCGAGACCGGCCGCGGTGAGCGCGGTGGAGACCGCGTCGACCCTGGGCGACGCCGGGTCGCGGGTCTCGGGCAGCAGGAAGACACAGGCGATGATCCCGAGGGCGGCCATCGGGACGTTGATCAGGAAGACCGAGCCCCACCAGAAGTGGTTGAGCAGGAAGCCGCCGATGATCGGGCCGAGCGGCATCCCGAGCGCGGAGGCGGCGGTCACGATGCCGACCGCCTTGGTGCGCTCCTGGGGCGCGAAGAGCGACGGCAGGACGGCGAGGGCGAGCGGCATCACCAGCGCGCCGCCGATGCCCATGACCGCACGGGCGGCGATGACCGGTTCGACGCTGGTGGCCAGCGAGCCGACGAGCGAGCCGACGAGGAAGATCCCGAGGCCCGTCACCAGCATCCGGCGGCGGCCGAAGCGGTCGCCGAGCAGCCCGGCGGGGAGCATCAGGGCGGCGAAGACGACGACATAGGCGTCCGCCATCCACTGCTGCTCGCCGGTGGTGGCGCCGAGCTGGCCGGCCATCGTCGGCAGCGCCACGTTCAGGATCGTCATGTCGAAGCCGAGCACGAGCATGCTCGCGACCATGGCGCCGAGCGCCCACCAGCGCCTGGGGTCGAGCTGTGCGGTCATGACACTCCTCCGTCAAATCTTTAAGAGTTGCTATCAAGTGACAGTAACTCGCAAAAGATGGGGCCTGTCAATATTCAGATGTGCGCGCCACCGTGCACCGGGTACGCAGAGCCGTACGCAGGACCGGGTATGCAGAGCCGTACACAGGACCGGGTGCGCAGAACCGGGTACGCAAAGGCGCCCGCGACCGGATCGGTCGCGGGCGCCTGACGTGAGTCTGGGGCGGGCCGTTGGGCGGTGCCTTGAGCGGGGCATGAGCCGGAGTCCAGGACCCCGCCCCGGTTATGCGTGCTGGTACGCGACCAGCGAGATCCCGACGTAGTGGATGACGAAGGCCGCCAGCGTCAGGGAGTGGAACACCTCGTGGAAGCCGAACCAGCGAGGTGACGGATTGGGCCGCTTGAGGCCGTAGATGACGCCGCCCGCGCTGTACAGCAGACCGCCGACGACCACCAGGACCAGCACCGCGATACCGCCGGTGCGCAGGAAGTCCGGGAGGAAGAAGACCGCCGCCCAGCCGAGCGCGATGTAGCAGGGGGTGTAGAGCCAGCGCGGCGCGCCGACCCAGAAGACGCGGAAGGCGATGCCGGCCAGCGCGCCCGCCCAGACGAACCACAGCAGCGGGGTCGCCTTGCTCGACGGGAGCAGCAGGATCGCGAGGGGCGTGTAGCTGCCCGCGATGATCAGGAAGATGTTGGAGTGGTCCAGGCGACGCAGGATCGCCTCGCCTCGCGGGCCCCAGTTGCCTCGGTGGTAGAGGCCGCTCACGCCGAACAACGCGCAGGCGGTGACGGTGAACACGGCGCACGCGATGCGACCCCGAGTGCTCTCCGCGAAAGCGGTCAGCACCACTCCCGCGATCAGTACCGCGGGGAACATTGCGGCATGAATCCACCCTCTGAGGAGGGGCTTCAGCGGTACGGGCGGGTCGAGCTCTTCTACGGCTTGAGACACAGCGGAAGTCTCCTCGACGAGGTCCATAGCGTCAATGCTACCTACGGGGCCGTAGGTTACGGCACCGTAGGTATGGCAGGTGGAAGTGGCGATGCTCACCCTTCGCGCCCTGGACAGATCGGGTTTTCTCCCCCGACACTCATATGAGTGAGGTCGGCACCGGATGAGCGGCCACGTGGCGTCCGGGTCGCAGCCCCCAAGGGGCCGAGGTAGTTCCACCATGCGGACAGCAGGACTAGAGTCCGCAAAACCCTCAAATCTGACGCCGAATCTGTGCAAATTCGGCGGGACGGAGCGATCGTGGCGCGCGAAATTGCGGCTCCCACCAATCACAAGGACCTGATCGCCTGGGTCGGCGAGATCGCCGAAATCACCCAGCCGGACGAGATCGTGTGGTGCGACGGCTCGGAGGCCGAGTACCAGCGCCTCTGTGACGACCTCGTGGCGAACGGCACCTTCAAGCAGCTCGACCCCAACAAGCGCCCGAACTCCTACTACGCCGCCTCCGACCCCACCGACGTGGCCCGGGTCGAGGACCGTACGTTCATCTGCTCCGAGCGTGAGCAGGACGCCGGCCCCACCAACCGCTGGAAAGCCCCCGCGGAGATGCACGAGATCTTCTCGGGCGAGCAGGGCCTGTTCCGCGGCTCCATGCGCGGCCGCACCATGTACGTCGTCCCGTTCTGCATGGGCCCGGTCGGCTCCCCGCTCTCCGCCAACGGCGTCGAGATCACCGACTCCGCGTACGTCGCCGTCGCCATGCGCACCATGACCCGCATGGGCAAGGCCGTCCTGGACGACCTCGGCGAGGACGGCTTCTTCGTCAAGGCCGTGCACTCCGTCGGCGCGCCGCTCGCCGAGGGCCAGGCCGACGTGCCGTGGCCGTGCAGCACCACCAAGTACATCTCGCACTTCCCCGAGACTCGCGAGATCTGGTCCTATGGCTCCGGCTACGGCGGCAACGCCCTGCTCGGCAAGAAGTGCTACGCGCTGCGCATCGCCTCCGTCATGGCCCGCGACGAGGGCTGGCTCGCCGAGCACATGCTGATCCTCAAGCTGACCCCGCCGACCGGCGAGGCCAAGTACATCGCGGCCGCGTTCCCCTCCGCCTGCGGCAAGACCAACCTCGCGATGCTGCAGCCGACCATCCCGGGCTGGACCGTCGAGACCGTCGGTGACGACATCGCCTGGATGCGCTTCGGCGAGGACGGCCAGCTCTACGCGATCAACCCCGAGGCCGGCTTCTTCGGCGTCGCGCCCGGCACCGGCGACGACACCAACGCCAACGCCATGAAGACCATGTACGCCAACACGGTCTTCACCAACGTCGCCCTGACCGACGACGGCGACGTCTGGTGGGAGGGCATGACGGACGAGCCGCCGGCCCACCTCATCGACTGGAAGGGCAACGACTGGACGCCGGAGTCCGGCACCCCGGCCGCGCACCCCAACGCCCGGTTCGCCGTCCCGGCCTCGCAGTGCCCGACCATCGCGCCCGAGTGGGAGGACCCCAAGGGCGTGCCGATCTCCGCGATCCTCTTCGGCGGCCGCCGCGCCAGCGCGGTGCCGCTCGTCACGGAGTCCTTCGACTGGCAGCACGGCGTCTTCATCGGCTCCAACATCGCCTCGGAGAAGACCGCCGCCGCCGAGGGCAAGGTCGGCGAGCTGCGCCGCGACCCGTTCGCGATGCTGCCGTTCTGCGGCTACAACATGGGCGACTACTTCGGCCACTGGATCAAGATCGGCCAGCAGGCCGACGCCGCCAAGCTGCCGAAGATCTACTACGTCAACTGGTTCCGCAAGGACGCCGGCGGCCGCTTCGTGTGGCCGGGCTTCGGCGAGAACAGCCGGGTCCTGAAGTGGATCGTCGAGCGCCTCAACGGTGAGGGCGAGGGCGTCGAGACGCCCATCGGCATCCTCCCGGCCGCGGGCGCGCTCGACACCGAGGGGCTCGACATCTCGCAGGAGGACCTGGACCTGCTGCTCTCCGTCGACCTCGACGTGTGGCGCGACGAGGCCGGCCTGATCCCCGCCCACCTCGAGACCTTCGGCGACCACACGCCGAAGGAACTGTGGGACGAGTACCGCGCACTGGTCGCCCGCCTCGGCTGACCCCCCCGCCTCCGGCGCGGATCCCCTCTCACGGGGGTCCCGCCGGGCTCGGAAAACCTGAACTCGGGCGGCCCTCCCGCATGTGCGATGCGGGAGGCTGCCCGGTGGCGCGGCGCGCCCGACCGGTAGGCACCCCGACCAAGACCGTCTGCCGGACGGACCGATGCCAACCCTCACGCCGAGGGCCCGGTCACGACTCACGTCGTGACCGGGCCCTCGGGTGTTTTCCGGCGGGGCAGGCGAGCAGCCGGAGGTTGTGCCGGCCGCGGCCGGCACAACCTCCGCCGGCGCGAGCGTTACGGCTGGCTGTAGCCGTCCAGGAAGCGGGCGATGCGCGCGCACGCCTCCGTCAGGTCGTCGGCGTACGGCAGGGTCACGATGCGGAAGTGGTCCGGCTCGTGCCAGTTGAAGCCGGTGCCGTGCACGACCATGATCTTCTCGGCGCGCAGCAGATCGAGGACCATCTGCCGGTCGTCCTTGATCTTGTAGACGTTCGGGTCCAGCCGGGGGAAGAGGTAGAGCGCCCCCTTCGGCTTGACGCAGGTGACGCCCGGGATCTGGGTGAGCGCGGCATGCGCGGCGTCGCGCTGCGCGAGCAGCCGGCCGCCGGGCAGGACGAGGCTGTTGATCGACTGGTGGCCGCCGAGCGCGGTGGCGATCGCGTGCTGGGCCGGCATGTTGGCGCACAGCCGCATGTTGGCCAGGATCGTCAGACCCTCGATGTAGCTGGAGGCGTGCGACTTGGGACCGCACACCGCCATCCAGCCGCTGCGGTACCCCGCCACCCGGTACGCCTTCGACAGCCCGTTGAACGTCAGCGTCAGCAGGTCGGGGGCGATGGCCGAGGTCGGGGTGTGGGTGGCGCCGTCGTACAGGATCTTGTCGTAGATCTCGTCGGAGCAGACGATCAGCTTGTGGCGGCGGGCGATGTCCGTGAGGCCGCGCAGCATCTCGTCGTCGTACACCGCACCCGTCGGGTTGTTCGGGTTGATGATGACGAGGGCCTTGGTGCGGTCGGTGACCTTGCGCTCGATGTCGGCGAGGTCCGGCATCCAGTCGGCCTGCTCGTCGCAGCGGTAGTGCACCGCGGTGCCGCCGGCCAGCGAGACCGAAGCCGTCCACAGCGGATAGTCGGGCGCCGGGACCAGCACTTCGTCGCCGTCGTCGAGCAGCGCCTGCATCGACATCTGGATGAGCTCGGAGACGCCGTTGCCGAGGTAGACGTCGTCGACATCCAGCGGGATGCCCTTCGTCTGGTAGTGCTGCATCACCGCCCGGCGCGCCGAGAGCAGGCCCTTCGCGTCGCCGTAGCCGTGCGCGTCGCCCAGGGTGCGCAGCATGTCCTCAAGGATTTCGGGCGGGCACTCGAAACCGAAGGGCGCCGGATTGCCGGTGTTGAGCTTGAGGATGCGGTGGCCCGCCGCCTCGAGCCGCATCGCCTCTTCGAGGACCGGGCCCCGGATCTCGTAACAGACATTCGCGAGCTTCGTGGACTGGATCACCTGCTGCATGCCCGTCACCTTACGGGCGCGTACGGCTGCCCGCCCGGTGTTTTTCGCCACGTCGGGACGGCCGGAGCCCGCGCTGCCACACTGACACGGTGGCGTCGCCCTACTCTCCGCACTCCTCATCGCTGCCGTACTCCCTCCTCAACGACGAGCCGGTGTCCGCCACCGGACGCGATCTGCTCGGTGAGAGACGGGTCGCGGAACAACTGGCCGGACTGCTCGTTTGAGCCGACGGGAGGTACACCGGGCCGGTGGTCTTCTTCACCGGACGGGTCACTCTCGCGGGGCGCTCGCGGGCGTCGGCGCTGGGCGCCCTGGCGATCACGGCCGACTTCGAGGACGTCCGCGTCCTCCTGCACCGGCTCAGCCGGGAACGGACCGGCCGATCCCGCTGAAAGCGCCCGTCACCGCGCCCGCGCCGGCTCCCGCCGCACCGAGCGGCCCGCCAGCACATCCGTGCGCCGCCCGTCCTCGATGACGAAGCGGCCGTCGATGAGGACGTGCGGGATGCCCGTCGGGAGGACGCGGGGGGCGTCGAAGGTGGAGCCGGCGGCCACCGTCGCCGGGTCGAAGAGCGTCAGGTCCGCGCGGTAGCCCTCGCGGACCAGGCCCCGGTCGGGCAGTCGCAGCCGGGCGGCGGGGCGGGAGGTGAGGTGGGCGACGCACTCCTCCAGGGTCAGGATGCCGAGCTCGCGCACGTACTTCCCCAGGTATTCGGGGAAGGTCCCGTACGCACGAGGGTGCGGTTTGTAGCCCATCAGGATGCCGTCGCTGCCGCCGGTGTGGACCCGGTGCCGCATGATCGCCCGGACGTTCTCCTCGTGGCCGACGTGCTGCAGGATCGTCGATCCCAGCCGGTCGTTGATCAGCAGGCGCCGGGCCGTCACGAACGGCTCCTCGCCGCGTTCGGCCGCGCTGCGCGCGATGGTCCTGCCGACGCAGCCCGCGAGTCCGGGATCGCTCACCCCGGAGATCTCGATCGTCGACCAGTCCATCGGCACGCCATGGCAGCCGTCCGCCCCGTCGACCTCCATGACGTGGCGGATCTTCTTCGCCGTCACGTCGTCCCGCAGCCGCGCGAGGGTCGCCTCCGGGCCGCCCTCCGTCGCCCAACTCGGCAGCATCGCCGCGAGCGTCGTGCAGCCGGGGAGGTAGGGGTAGGTGTCGAGCGAGATGTCGGAGCCGGCGTCCAGGGCCCGGTCCAGCAGCGCCAGCAGGTCCGGCGCCTTTCCCTTGTTCACACCGAAGTTCATCGTGGCGTGCGCCAGGTGCAGGGCGCAGCCGGCGTCCCGGGTCAGTGCCACCATCTCCTCGTACGCCTGGAGCGCGCCCGCCCCGTACGAGCGGTGGTGCGGGCAGTAGTAGCCGTCGTACGCCGCCACCACCCGGCACAGTTCGGTGAGTTCGGCGTCCGACGCGTACATCCCGGGCGTGTACGTCAGCCCGGACGACAGCCCGACGGCGCCCTGTTCCAGCCCCTCCGCCACCAGCCGCTTCATCGTGGTGACCTCGGCCGCCGTCGCCGGGCGGTCCTCCCAGCCCAGCGCCAGCATCCGGACGGTGCCCTGCGGGACGAGATAGGCGGCGTTCACCGCGATGCCCCGGTCCAGCCGGTCCAGGTACTCACCGACGCTGCGCCAGTCGAAGTCGATGTCCGAGCCGTCGCCGTTCCAGCCAGTGATCTGCGCGCGGACCTCGGCGAGGGTGCGGTCGTCGACCGGCGCGTACGACAGCCCGTCCTGCCCCAGCACCTCCAGCGTCACACCCTGCGCCGCCTTCGCGGAGTGGTCGGGGTCCCGCAGCAGGGCCAGGTCGCTGTGCGCGTGCATGTCGATGAATCCCGGGGCCAGGGCCAGGCCGCCGGCATCGACGACGCGGGTTCCGGTCAGCCGGATGTCCCCGAACCGCGCTGCGTCCTCGGGCCGGATCACGGAGATCCGGCCCGCGTCGATGCCGACGTCGGCCCGGTAGGCGGCCTCCCCGCTTCCGTCGATGACGCTCACGTCGCGGAACACGAGATCCATGCCGGTGCCTTTCCTGTGCTCGGTCTGCTGGACTGGGCGAAAGGGTTCAAGGGTCTAGAAGAAGGTGCGGATGTAGTCCGTGACCGTGCCGTCCGCCTCGACCAGCGGCAGCAGCTTCCACTTGTCGAACGCCGTGCAGGGGTGGGAGAGGCCGAGTCCGACCCATTCGCCGATCTCCAGGCCGGCGCCGGGGGCGATGGCGACGAACGCGTGCTGGTCGGAGAGGGCCGTCACCGTCAGCCCGGCGGCCGACCGCAGCGCGCCGTCGGTGCCACGGACGACCTGGGGTTCCGGCAGCCCGAGGTCGAAGGAGGCGTCGCGCTTGCCGGCGTTGAGGAAGGCGAGCGCGCCTTCCGGCTTGGAGACGACCTGCGCCCAGAGCCGGAACGCCGGCTGGAGGGCGCCCTCCTGGGGGATGCGGTCGTGGAACGGGGTGATCTCGCGGTAGTGGCCGTCGTCATGGGTGATGTAGGCGCCGGAGCGCAGCAGCTTGAGCAGCGGCTTCGAGAAGTCCGTCGCCTCGACCGGCTGGAACACCTCGGCGACCGTGTCGAACCAGCCGCTGCCGCCCGCGCTGAGGATGATCTCGTCGGCGTCCGCGAAGCGTCCGGCGGCGTCGAAGTCCCGGGTGAGGGCGACGAGCCGGTTCAGCCAGTCCCGTACGGTCTCCTGGGTCTTGACGGGGATCTCGCCCTCGTACCCGGCGACCCCGACGAGCCGCAGATGGCGGGCCGCGCCGACCGCTTCGGCGACCTCGGTGGCGGCCGCGGCACCGCGTACACCGGTCCGGCCGCCCTCCTCGCCCAGCTCCACGACGACGTCGAGGGGGCGGGTGGCGTCCGCCAGTGCCGCGTCCATCAGTTCCACGCCGCGTACGGAGTCGACATAGCAGGCGAAGCGGAAGTCCGGGTCGGCGGCGAGCTCGGCGGCGAGCCAGCGCAGCGCCACGGCGTCGACCAACTCGTTGGCGAGGAAGATGCGTTGGACGCCGAAGGCGCGGTACACCCGGACCTGCGTGGGGACGGCGGCCGTGATGCCCCAGGCACCGTAGGCGAGTTGCCGGGCGAAGAGCTGCGGCGCCATGGACGTCTTGCCGTGCGGGGCGAAGGCGAGGCCGTACTTCTCGGAGTAGCTCTCCATCAGCGCGAGGTTGTGTTCCAGGGACTCGGCGGACAGCGTGAGCACCGGGGTGGTGAAGCCGCCGTCGAAGAGCGAGCGCCGCTCGGCCGCCAGCTCGCCGAGGGTCCGCTCCGCGGCGTCCGGCGGCAGACCCTTGAAGCGGTGGCCGACCCGCTCCTCGTGCAGCCGCTCGGTCGTCTTCGCGACGTCCATGGAACCTCCTGGAGAATCTCTGCGCGGACCTTCGCGTTGCAACATATGCAACGTGCATTGCATGTCTTGCTTCCTGCTGTCTAACATCCCGGCAAGCACCGGGTCAACGGTGTGTGAAGCACCGGCCGGGCCGGAACAGCGGTCCTCGCCGAACCGAACAGCACCCGCCGGCCGGCCCGGACAGCAACTGTCCGACAGCCCGGACAGCAACCGTCCGACCGCCCCACCCGACAGCCCCATGAGGAGCGAGAGCGACCGTGACCGCAGTCCCGAGCGGCCCGCAGTTCGACGTAGCGTGCCTTGGCGAATCCATGGTCACCTTCGTGCCCTCGCAGCCCGGCAGCCTCGCCGAAGTCCCCGCCTTCCACCGCGGGATCGGCGGTGCCGAGTCCAACGTCGCCTGCGCCCTCGCCCGCTCCGGTCACAGCGCCCGCTGGATCAGCCGGGTCGGTGGCGACGGCTTCGGCGACCATCTGATCCGCGCCGTCGCCGCGACCGGCGTCGACGTCACCGCCGTCCAGCGCGACGCCGACCGCCCCACCGGCATCTACTTCAAGGAGCAGCTGGCGGACCGTACCGCCGTGCTCTACTACCGCGCCGGTTCCGCGGCCGCCGCCATGTCACCGGAGACCGTGCACCGCCGCGACGCCTGGTCCGGCCGCATCCTGCACCTGTCCGGCATCACCGCCGCGCTGTCGCCCGAGTGCCGTGCCCTGATGCGCTCCCTCGTCACCCGCGAGCCCGGCCGGCCCCTCGTCTCGTACGACGTGAACTTCCGCCCGGCCCTGTGGGGCACCGGCGACGACCCCTGGCTGCTCGCCGAACTCGCCCGCGGCTGCGACATCGTCTTCGTCGGCGAGGACGAGGCGCAGGACGCCTGGGGGCTGGCCGACGCGGCCGCCATCCGCACCGCGCTCCCGGAGCCCGCCGTCCTCGTCGTCAAGCAGGGCAGCACGGGCGCCACCGCCTTCACGGGTGACACCGCGACCTTCGTCCCCGCCCTCGCCGTCGACGTCGTCGAACCGGTCGGCGCGGGCGACGCCTTCGCCGCCGGGTTCCTCTCCGCGACCCTCCGCGGCCTGCCCCTCGCCGACCGGCTGCGCCACGGGCACGTCATGGCCGCCGCCGCCCTCACCGTCCCCGGCGACCTCGGCACCCCGCCCGCGCGCGCCCACGCCGACGCCCTTGTCGCCCTCGGCGAGGACGCGTGGGGGACACTGCGGCTGGGCCCCGGATGGACGGATCGGGCCGACGGCACGGATCGGGCCGGCGGGACGGAACCGGCGGGGCAGTCGGAACCTGTCCGGCGGCCGGAGCCGGCCGGGCAGTCCGATCGGGCCGGGCAGTCGGAACCGGCCGGACAGACGGATCGGGCCGGACGGACGGAGAAGGACAGATGAGCCAAACAGTCGACCGCGCCCTGCGCATCCTGCCGCTGCTCGCGGAGGGACCCGCCAACCTCGAACAGGTCGCCACCCGCCTCGACGTCCACAAGTCCACGGCGCTCCGGCTGCTGCGCACCCTGCACGAACACGGCATGGTCTACCGCCAGGAGGACCAGCGGTACCGGCTCGGCGCCCGGCTCTTCGCCCTCGCCCAGCAGGCCATGGAGACGCTGGACGTGCGGGAGATCGCCCACCCGCACCTCCTCACGCTCAACGAGAAGATCGGCCACACCATCCACCTCGCGGTCTACGAGGAGGGCGAGGTCGTCTACATCGACAAGGTCGAGAGCCGCTACCCCGTCCGGATGTACTCGCGGATCGGCAAGCCCGTCGCGATCACCGTCGCAGCCGTCGCCAAGCTGCTCCTGGCCGACCTCCCCGAGGCCGAGCGCCGCTCCATCGCCGAGCGCCTCGAATACCCCAAGTACACGGCCAGGTCGACACCCGACGCGGCCGCCTTCCTCACCGAGCTCCTGCGGGTACGTGACCAGGGCTGGGCCACCGACCTCGGCGGCCACGAGGAATCCATCAACTGCGTCGGCGCCCCCATCCGGGGCGCGGACGGCAGGATCGCCGCGGCGATGTCCGTCTCCGCGCCGAACGTCGTCGTCACCGCCGACGAACTGCTCAAACTGCGCCCGCTGATCCTCCGTACCGCGGAGGCCATCAGCCGGGAGTACTCAGGAAACACCGTTTCGAAGGACACCCCATGAGCGACAACTCCCGGACCCACGGGTCCCCCCTCCAGAAGACCGCCATCACCCCGGCGACCCACACCACCCCGCCCGCCCGGTTCTCGCACGGCGTGCGCAAGGGGAACCTGCTCCAGGTCGCCGGCCAGGTCGGCTTCCTGCCCGCCGTTGACGGCCAGGCCCCCACCCCCGCCGGCCCGACGCTCCGCGAACAGACCCTCCAGACGTTCGCCAACGTCAAGGCGATCCTCGAAGAGGGCGGCTCCTCCTGGGAGGACGTCATCATGACGCGCGTCTACCTCACCGACACCGCGCACTTCGCCGAGTTCAACGAGATCTACAACGAGTACTTCGCCGGCCTCAAGGAAGCGCCGTCGGCCCGCACCACCGTCTACGTCGGCCTCCCCGCCGGCCTGCTGATCGAGATCGACGCGCTGGCCGTCCTCGGCTGACGGTCCCCCCGAACCCCCGAACCCCCGAACCCCCGCACCCCCGAACCCCCGAACCCCCGAACCCCCGAACCCCCTGACACCACAGGTCTCCTTGCAGCACCGCACCACCAACCCTCAGCCGCCGCACGGCGCGGCGCCCGCACCACGGGCGCCGTGCCGCGGTCCTCCCTGCCCTCCCCCGAATACGGAGTCCCCACGTGTTCTCATCGCTCGCCACCCTCGCGGCAGACCCACCCCCACCGACGCCGCACACCGGCGGCCTCCTCCTGCTGATCCACGGCACGGCCGGACTGCTGACCGTCGCCGCCCTCGGCATCGGCCTGCTGCTCGTCCTCATCATCAAGGCGCGCGTCCAGCCGTTCGTCGCACTGCTCGGCGTCTCCATAGCCGTCGGCCTCGCCGCGGGTCTGTCCGTCACCGAACTCTTCGGCACGGTCCAGAAGTCCAGCGCCACCTCGCTCATCGAGACCGGCATGGGCGGCACCCTCGGCCACATCGCGATCATCATCGCGCTCGGCACGATGCTCGGCGCGATCCTGGAGATATCCGGCGGCGCCGAAGCCCTCTCCGCCCGCCTGCTCAACGCCTTCGGCGAGAAGCGCGCCCCGCTCGCGATGGGTCTGACAGGCCTCATCTTCGGTATCCCGGTCTTCTTCGACGTCGGCATCTTCGTCCTCGCGCCGATCGTCTACGCCGCCGCCAAGCGCGGCGGCAAGTCGATGGTCCTCTACGCGATGCCGCTCCTCGCGGGCCTCTCCATGACCCACGCCTTCCTGCCCCCGCACCCGGGCCCGGTCGCCGCGGCCGGCCTGCTGCACGTCCAGCTCGGCTGGGTCATCCTGATGGGCGCCGCCGTCGGCATCCCGTCCGTCATCGCCGCCTGGGTCTACGCCGCCTGGATCGGCAACCGCATCTTCGTCCCCGTCCCGCAGGACATGGTCGACGCCGCCGACGAGGCCAAGGCCGCCGTCGCCGCCGAACAGCAGGCCGCGGGCGTCACCCCCGTCGAGACCCCCGTCTCGCTCGGCACCGTCCTCGCCATCATCGGCACCCCGCTGCTGCTCATCCTGTGCGCGACGTTCTCCTCCATCGCCCTGGACCCGAGCACCGGCCGCTCGGTCATCGAGTTCTTCGGCCACCCCTTCGTGGCCCTGATGATCGCGCTCTTCCTCGCCTACTACCTGCTCGGCATCCGCCGCGGCTGGTCCCGCAAGTCCCTCGAAACCGTCTCGACGGCCTCGCTCAAGCCGGTTGGCAACATCCTGCTGGTCGTCGGCGCGGGCGGCGTCTTCGGCGCCGTCCTCAAGGGCAGCGGGGTCGCTCAGGCGCTCGCCGACGCCTTCGACAGCGCCGGCCTGCCGGTCATCGTCCTCGCCTGGCTGATCTCGGTGGTCCTCCGCGTCGCCCAGGGCTCCGCGACCGTCGCGATCGTCACCACCGCCGGAATCGTCGCCCCCATGCTCTCCGCCGGCGACTTCTCCCAGGCCCACCTGGCCCTGGTCATCATGGCGATCTCCGCCGGCTCCATCTTCGCCTCGCACGTCAACGACGGCGGCTTCTGGATGGTCTCCAAGTACTTCGGCATCTCCGAACGCGACACCCTCAAGTCCTGGACGGTCCTCGAATCCGTCCTCTCGGTGGCGGGCTTCGCGGTGGCCGCGTCGCTCAGCCTTGTTATCTAAGGGCTTGCAGGGAAGCAACACCTTGATTCCCTGCAAGCCCTTAGGCGCGCGGTTTGGTGGATGGGGGTGGCCGGCCCGGCGGGGCCGGCCACCCCCATCAGTCGTCGGCGCCGGCCTGGGCGGGAATGTCGTCGGAAACCCCCGCCCACCACCCGTCCTCGTCATCCGCCCGCACCTTGATCCCGTGCACGAGCGCATCGATGTCGGGCATCACTTGTCCGAGCCGCACGAGATCCCCGGTCGACGCGAACACGACGACGTCCACGGCGTGGTGCTCGTCGCGGAAGGCGTACCAGAGGTTGGCGACGATCTCGTTGCCGTCGAGCTCGACGTGCCCCAGGGCTTTTAGGCCCTCGCCGAGGTGGCCGGCGTGGAAGGTGTCCACTTGGGGTGGACGGAGGAGCTCGGGGTCCTCGGCGCGGACCAGGCGCTGGAGCGCGCCGCGCTTATCGCCTTCGGCGGGGTAGTAACCGAGCGAGACGGTGAAGGATCCTCGGGCATCGTCAGCCATGTGGAGGTACGTGAACATGCCGAGTTGATGCCTGGCATGAGCGTCATAGGACCGGATGATGGCTTTGGACAGCCGCCGCATGGGCAACCACCTGTACGGCTGTCGCCGGAGGGTAAGGATCGTGTCCGCGGATGACCGCGCCCATGCGTTCTGGTCACCCCATCCGGCCTCCTCCCACGAGGGCACAGCCGTGATGTCAACCCAGAGGTCTAGCCGGTAGAGGACATCCACCCAGCTCAATTCGGGGCTCCAGTTGTGAGGTCGGGATCGAGCCAGCTCGTGTGGAACTTGAAGGAGTCCTTGCCGGATCCGTAAGCATCCAGGCTCGGCTTTGAGGCGAAGATTTCGCTGTTGCCCGCGGATTTATCTGCAAGATCGACTGATGTGCCGACTGCGAAGGCGGCGGAATTCTTCACGGCACTGCCATTGACGTCTCGATCCGCAGATTGAACGGCTGAACTTTCAGCATGCTTGGCACTTTCATGCGCACTCGCCTTCTTGGCTACAGCTGTCTCTCTTGATCCGCCCGCACGAAGAACCTCGGCCGCCGATACCTCCGGTTCATGCTGCGACGGATACTTCGCCGCCGCGCGGGCCTTCGCATCCATCTGTTTCAGTTGGCCCTGCAAGTACTGCCGTCGCGGCTTCGAAATGCTCCGGTTTCGCAGCTCGCGCGCGATCTCCTGCCGGGCTCCGCTCTGTTCGGCCCGGGCCGCCGATACGGCGTCCTTCGCCGCCTGCCGCGAGGCAACCCGCGTGGCGTCCACGCCCGCCGTTACCCCCTGTTCCGCCGCCTTGCCCATGCGCAGCGTGAGGATCGCGACGACATCGAGGCCGACGTCGGCCCACGTGCCGTTGCCGGTGGCGGCGAGGGCTGTGTGGACGAGGGCGGTGCCGTAGGTGGCGGCTTCGGCTCCGGCGATGGCCCAGGACGCGGCGAGGGCGAGCCAGGCGGGGGCGGTGGGGGCGCAGGCGATGAGGACGGCGGCGATGGCTACGACGGTGGCGATCCAGCCGATGATCTCGAGTGCTTCGTTGATCCAGGCGGCGTTGCGTTCGAGGAGGTTGGAGGTCCAGCTCCAGCACGAGTCCTCCAGCGAGTCGTCGAGGAGGTCCTCGATGGCGCCGGAGAGGCGACGGGCGTCGGATTCGTAGTCGCCGACGGCACCGTCGAAGGCGGCCTGTGCACGGATGAGTGAGGCGCGGGCGTGGTCGAGGTCGCTCTTTTGGGTGGGGGTGAGATCGGCTTCGGGGAGGGCGTCGAGCGGGGTGATGATGTCGTGCGCCGCGGTGGCGGCGCGGTGGGCGGCGGCGGTCTGGTGCTGGGCGTCCTCGACGGCTTCGGCCCAGGCGGAGACCTTGACGGCGACCGCCTCGTAGCGGTCGGCGACCTTGCCGAGCTTGTCGCGCAGGCGGTCCGCGCCGTCCTGGAGGGCGTCGGCGTAGTCGCCCTTCAGCCCCGTGCCGTCGGAGAGGGCGCGGAGCCGGGTGATCTGGGTGCGGATCTCGATGGCGGTGTCGGTCATGGTCCGGCGGCCGGTGCGGATGTCGGCGGGGGAGCCGGGGGTGGGGTCGGCGTAGGGGTCCTCGGTGCGCAGGGGGTGCCAGTCGCGGGGGCGGTGGGGCATCGGGAGGGCTCAGCCCTTCGCTCGGGCGGCGAGGTCGCGGTCGACGGCGGCGAAGGCCGCCTTCGTCCCGCGGACGAGGTTGAGGACTTGGCCGAGGTTCCAGAGGGTCTCTTTCCTGTTGTCCTTCCAGTTGTCGGCGAAGGTGTGCATGACCTCGGCCATGCGCGGGGCGCCGACGGCGTGGGCGAGGGCGTCCTGGGTGGCGGGGCAGCGCTCGAGGGCGGTGCGGATGGAGCTGAGGGAGTGCTCCGACGCGTCGAGGAGGCGGCCGTCGACCTTCAAGTCGGCAGCGCTGGTGCATGTGTTGGACATATGTCCGGACTCCTGTGGGGTTGTGTTCCTGTGGAACGATCTGGCCGGGCATAGGTCACAGGCATGAACCGGCGACGGAAAAGGGTGAGTTGTGATGGTTGGCGGATACCGGCTGGTGCTGCCGCCCGGCTGGGGGCGGATTCCGTTACGGGAGGGGACCGAGGACGCGATCCGGGGGATCGTGACGTCGGCCTTCGATGGTTCGCGCGGGGACGCGGTGGCTCAGGTGCGGGTCCGGCTGGAGGGCCGGCTGCGGGAGCTGGCGGTCACGGCGCGCCGGGACGGCGCCGGGCTCGACCTCTACCTCCCCGTACGGCCGCGCGGCGGAGCCGCACCGGTGCCGGCGTCGTTCGTGGTGTCGGAGCTGGCGGTGGGCGGCAGGAAGGAGCGGCGGGAGTACGTCGTGGGCGAGGCCCGTCGGGTGGACTACGTGCTGCCCGTCCCGGACGTCCCCGGGCGCTGTCTGGCCGCCGCGTTCTCGACGCCGACGGCCGTGGCCGAGCCCCGGCTGGCCGATCTGATGGTGGAGCTGTTCGACGCCGTGATGGGGACTTTTCGCTGGTCGGAAGCGTCGGATGCGCCGCGGACCGGCTGACGGGAGACATCCGGAAGTTCTTCGGTTCCCCGCGCCGACGGAACGCGCGATGAACACCCACTGAAGCAGAGGCGTCGGGTGAACGGGCACTTCGGGTCAAGGGGCGCATCCGGTCTTCCGGCGGGCTAGCGTCCCCTTCGGAGGAAGCCATGCCGACGAAGGAAGCCGCCCTGAAAGGGGCCGGTGACAGCGCCACCAGTGATGCCGACGACACCAGCGACACCAGCACCGCCACCGGGACCGGGGACCGGGGGTCCGCCCCCGCACCGCACATCCGCCGCCGCGCCACCGCCCTGGCCGCGTTGATCACGGCTCTGGCGTTCTGCGTCGGCGACGCCGTCGCGACGACCTTTCCGTTCGGACGCCACAGCCGGAGCGTCAGCGACCTGGGCAACCAGTTCGTGCCGTTCCACGCGCACCTGTGGGACCTGCTGCACGGCAGGGCCGACGGCGGGCTGCTCGTCAACTGGCAGTCCGGGTACGGCTCCAGCTTCCTTCCCGACCTCGGCACGTATGTGAGCAGCCCCTTCGCGCTGCTGGTCGGGCTCTTCCCGCGGGACGAGATCGACCTCGCGGTGTACGTGATCACCGTGCTGAAGATGGCGTCGGCGGGCGCCGCGATGGCGTTCCTGCTGCTGACGCTCCGCAAGGGCCGCTGGTGGACGGCCGGGACGCTCGGCGCCTCGTACGCGCTGTGCGGCTGGTCGATGGCCGAGGCGTCGTACAACCTCATGTGGCTGGACGGGCTCATCGCGTTCCCGCTGCTGTGCCTGGTCGGCGAGTGGGCGCTGACGAACCGGCGCCCGGTGCTCGGCCCGCTGGTCGTCGCCCTGGCCTGGACGGCCAACTTCTACACGGCGTACATGGCGACGATCGGTGCCGCGCTCGTCCTGCTGCTGCGGCTGCTGCTCGGCCGGGAGGACGTGCGGCGCAAGCTCGCCGTGCTGGGGCGGGCCGTGCTGGCGACGCTGCTCGGCATCGGGCTGGCGGCGCCGCTGATCCTCGTCGTGTTCAAGGCGACGAAGCTCGCGCACCCCGGCCGCGTCAACGAGTTCGCGCCGTCCGCCATGCCCGACGTGCTGGCGCGGCTGCTGCCCGGCACGTACACCTTCGGGACCCCGGCCGTCTGGGTCGGCACGGTCGCGCTGCTGCTCGCGCTGACCCTGCCGTTCAACACGGCGGTCGCCCGGCGCGAGCGGGCCGGCTGGAGTGCGCTCGTTCTCATCGTCCTGCTGTCCATGCAGTGGAAGCCCACGCACCTGGCCTGGCACGCGTTCGCCACGCCCAACGGCAGTTCCTACCGGCAGACGTTCGTGCTCTGCGGGGTGCTGGTCATCGCCGGCTGGCTGTCCCTCGCGCAGGGTGTGCCGCGGCTCAAGCCGCTGCTGGGCGGCGTCGGGCTGCTCGTGCTGGTGACCGCGATCGGAAGCACCAGCGTCGTCACGGAGTCCTGGACGGTGCCGCTGCTGGCGTTCTCCCTGACGGCCGTCCTCGGCAGCCTCGTGCTGCTGCGGTCGGTGGAGGCCCGGCGGCGTACCGCCCGCTGGGCGCCGGTGCTGGCAGCCGCGCTGCTGGTGGGCGCGCAGGTGGGGGAGTCGGCGGTCTCGGAGGCGTCGTACGACAAGGCGCGGCTCGGGCGGCTCGACGACTACGGGCCGTGGAGCCAGCGCCAGGACGTGCAGAGCGCCGCGGTCTCCCGGTCCGACGGCTGGCCCGCGTACCGGACGGATCCCGGCATCTGGCAGACGGTCGGCAACGATCCGCTGGTCGTCGGCGGGCAGGGCGCCCAGTACTACAGCAGCCTCACCTCGGAGGTCTGGGCGAGCACGCTGACCGCGCTCGGCGGCGGCTACTCCTCGCGCGGCCGGTCGCCGCGCAGCATCGACGGGCCGGTCACCGACGCGATCTTCTCGATCGGCGCCCGGCTGCACTCCAACCAGGACCCGTTCCGGCACCCGCTGCGCGGCCCGTACACGACGACGGTGTCGGTCTCGCGGATGGACGTTCCCCCGCTGGTGACCGTCCGCCCGGCCGGCGGACCGCGGTCCTACGGCGACAACACGTTCCGCAACCAGGAGGCGCTGCTCGGCGTCACTGTGTACACCGTTCCGCGGGTCGAGATACGCGACGCCGACGGCAGCGTGCCGAAGCTGACGCTGGGCGGCCAGTACGGGGTCAGGGCGCGCGAGGCGGGGAAGAGCGGGCCCACGCAGCTGCTGCGGGCGCACTGCCCGGCGGGCAGCGAGGTGTTCCTCTCGGTGCCGGACTTCGCCGGCCAGGGCGGGCTGCGCGGGGTGTCGGACGGGGTGCGCTTCGACGCCCGCCCGCCGCAGAACCGCGCGACCGTCCAGCCCCTGGGAACGGTGCCGGCCTCGGGCGATGTGCGGGTGGACCTGATAGCGCTGGGCGCCGGAGCGCTCCCCAAGGAGCCGATCGGCTGCCTCGACCCGGCGAAGCTCGCCGCCCGGGTGGCCGCGTTGAAGGCCACCGGTGCGACGCGGGTGTCGGTGTCCGGCAGCCGTCTGACCGCCGAACTGCCGCCCGGCAGCACGGGTGTCGCCGTGATCGCCGCCCCGGCGATCGAGGGGTGGAGCTGCTCGACGGGCGGCGCCGCCGCCCGGCCGGCCGGTAACCACCTGGGCCTGCTGTCGGTCCCGCTGGACGGCACGTCGCGCACCATCAGCTGCGACTTCACCCCGCCGGGGCTGAAGGCGGGGTCCGCGGTGGGCGGCGCCGCGGCGCTGGGGCTCCTCGCGCTGGCCGGGTACCGGTGGTGGTCGCGCAGACGCCGTCCCACCGAAGCGGCCGCAGCATGACACCGCGCCCGCCGGGAGGCTGTGAGCCGTCCCGGGGGGCGCGGTGAGTCATGCGGTGGGTGATTCAGGCGTTACGGCAGGGCGTGGACGTGGGCGCCAACCGAGTTGGACCACTGGTTGCCGTTCTTGGCGTCCCAGTTGGTGGACCAGGTCATCGCACCGCGCAGCGTCGGCCACTTGGTGGCCGGCTTGAAGGTGCCGCAGCCGGTGCCCTTGGTCAGGCAGTCGATCGCGTTGTTGACCACCGACGGGTCGACGTAGCCGGAGCCCGCGCCGCTCGTCGAGGCCGGGAGCCCGAGGCCGACCTGGGACGGGTCGAGCCCGCCCTGGATGACCGTGCAGGCCTGCGTGGTGATGAAGTCCACGGAGCCCTGCGAGTAGACGCCGCCGTCACAGCCGTTCATCGAACCGCTGTTGTAGTACTGGGTGTTGACGACGGTCAGGATGTCCTTGATCTTCAGCGCGGTGGCGAAGTAGCCGCTCGACGGGGAGAGCATGTCGATCGTCTGCGGCGCCATCGTGATGATGAGGCCGGACCCCGCCTTGCTGCTCAGGCTGCGCAGCGCCTGCGACATGTACGTGGAGTTGAGCCCGTTCTCCAGGTCGATGTCGACGCCGCTGAACCCGTACGTCTGCATCAGCGAGTAGACGCTGTTGGCGAAGTTGGTGGCGGAGGCCGAGTCGTTGATCGACACGGTGCCGTTCTGGCCGCCGATGGAGATGATGACCCGCTTGCCGGCCGCCTGCTTCGCCGCGATGTCCGCCTTGAACTGGGCGACGGAGTAGTTCAGCGCCGGGTCCAGGTTGAAGGTGACCCCGCCGGGCGTGCCGGAGGCGTCGGCGAACGAGACGGCGATGATGTCGTACTGGTTCTGCACCTGGGCGATGGTCTGGACGGTCGCGCCGTTGTTGAAGTTCTGCCAGTACCCGGTGAGGACGTGCTTGGGCAGGCTGCCGGCCGGGGGAGTGGTCGGCGGGGTGGTGGGAGGCGTGGTCGGCGGTGTCGTGGGGGGAGTCGTCGGCGGGGTGGTCGGCGGCGTCGTGGGCGGTGTCGTCGGGGGCGTGGTGGGAGTGCCGCCGGGACCGGTCAGGACGACGTCGTCCGCGAAGTACGCGGGCTGTGCGTACCAGCCGTTGAGGTAGACGGTGACCGAGGTGGTGCTCGCGCCCGTCGTGAAGTTGGTGCTCAGCTGCTGGTACGAGCCGGCGGACGGGGTCCAGGTCGACACGTCCGAGGTGCCGGTGCCGCTCGCGCCGAGGTAGACGTACGAGCCCTGCACCCAGGCGCTCAACGAGTACGCGGAGTTGGGCTTGACGCTCACGGTCTGCGAACACTTGGCGTTGTCGGAGCTGCTCGGACTGCCCTTGAGGGCCGAGGACCCACCGTGCACCGGGCTGGAGACGGCCGCACCGCTGCCCGCCGTGCACGTCCAGCCGGACAGTCCGCTCTCGAAGCCGGCGTTGCTGACGAGATTGGTGTCGGCGGCCTGCGCGGTCCCGACGTTGGCTATCGCGAAGCCTGCGGCCACGAGCGAGGCGGCTCCCACGGTGGCGAGGGCCGTACGCGCGACCTTCGGTCTCCGATAAGCATGCGATGCACGTTCCACGACTGCCTCCTGGGGGCAAGGAGTTGGGGGGTGGTGGGGAATGCGCATGAGGGTTGGGCGGCGTGCCCTGCGTGCGACCAAACTGGTCCAGACCAATGGGGTTGTCAAGACCTCTGGCCTTCACCAGTCGTTCATGGGGCGCATCCAGGCGTTTACCGATCCTGATCCGCGACTTTCCGCACTCATTCCGCTACACATCGATAGGCTGGCGCACGCGATCCGGCGGGTGAACGGTCCTTGCGCGGGACAGGAGGGCTGCGGATGTCGAGCGTCATAACGGTCACAGCGGACGATCTCGCGCTTCCGCTCGAGCAGCATGTCGCGCGCACCTCCGCGGCGCTCGACGCCTACGGGCACCTCATCGCCCTCGCCTCGCCCGATCCCGCCGACCCCGGCCGGCGCCGGCTGCACACCGTGCGTGCCGCGCTGGAAGCGGACCGGATGGCGATCGTCCCCGTCGATCTGCCGCCGCTCGCCGCCGCGCTGCTCGGGGAGCAGCTGCGCCAGCTGGCCGGCACCGACCTGGGGCCAGGCGTGCTCGCGGGCGCCGCCCGGCTGCTCTCGTACTACCTGTACTCCGGCGCCCTGCTCGGCTCGGTCAGCAAGCTCGACCGGGTGCCGGTCACCGTCGGCAAGCACTTCAAGTCCCTGGTCCCCGGGCGGCATTTCGCCGTCATGGCCCACCCGGAGCCGGGGCTGACCGAGGCCGGTCCCGACGCCGTCCCGCCGGGTCCCGGCTTCCTCACCCAGCTCGCGGTCGCCGGGCACGGCCTCGACGCCGGCTGGGTCACCGGCCCGCTCGCCGCCGCCTGGCGCACCCAGCACATCCGCGAGGTGCCGCTGCCGGAAGGGTCGGCGCGGTGGTGGGGCACCGGCCGGCTCGTCGAGTTCACCGCGTACATCGCGGACATCGGCATTCTGTACCAACTGGTCACGTCGGTCCGCCGGGACACCTGCCCGTGGTGCGGCCTCGAGGTGATCGGCGACCAGTGCCTCTTCTGCTCGACGCGGCTCGGCGACCGTGCCGACCGCGCCGCCGACCGCTCCGACCGTACGCAGCAGGTCGCGGCCCAGGAGCAGCCGTTACGCCGGCCGCAGCAGCAGCGCCCGCCGCAGTACCAGCCGCAGCACCAGCGGCAGGAACCGCCGTCGCGGGTGCTGCCCACCCCCAACCGCCCCCAGCTCGAACCCCATAAGCGATAGGTCTGCCTGCCGATGAATTCACGTCAGCGACGCGGTGTCGTCCTCCTGGTGGTCTCCGTGCTGTGCGCGGTGGCGGCCTTCGCGGGAGTCGTCACGGTCATCGGCAACGCACGGTCGGAGGTCGGCCCGAAGGTCACCGCCTACCAGCTGACCAAGGACGTGCCGGCCTACACGGCGGTGACGTCCGGGCAGTTGGAGAAGGTCCGGATACCGGAGAAGTGGCTTCCCGACACCGCCGTGCGCGACCTCGCCTCCGTCCAGGGGATGGTCGCGGCGATCCCGCTGAAACGCGGCTCGCTGCTGGAGTCCGGCATGGTCGCGGCCAGGCCGGTGCTCCAGTCCGGCCAGATGGAGATCGCCATCATGATCGACGCGGAGACCGGCGTCGCCGGGAAGATCACCCCGGGGTCGAAGGTCAACATCTTCGCCACCTTCGCGGGCAAGAAGGACACCGACCCCGATGTCTCGAAGATCATCGTCACCGGGGCGCGGGTCATCGACGTCGGCGAGATCAAGGCGTTCGACAAGAGCCAGGACTCCCAGCGGCAGGCCGCCCAGGGCGTGCCGATCACGTTCGCGCTCGACGCGGCCGACGCCCAGCGCGTCGCGTTCTCCGAGTCCTTCGCGCGTCACGTCCGGCTGGCGCTGATCGCCCCGGGCGACGACAGCGCCCCGGCCGCTGTCGACCGCACGTACACCCTGGCGGGGGACACGGGAGGCAAGAGGTGATCGTGAGGATCCTGTCCGGCACCAGTGACCCGGATGCCGCCCGCGCACTGGCCGGTCTGCTGCACCAGCTGCCCGGCGCGGAACCGGGCCCCGCACTGCCCGACTCCACGCTGCTGCTCGACACCCTCGCCCGGGCCGCCGAGGCGGGGATGGACGAGCTGCCCGAGGTCGTCATCGTGCACGACGGCATCACCCCGATGCCCGCGCTGGAACTGATACGGGAGGTCGCGCTCCGCTTCCCGGCCGTCGGCGTCGTCCTGCTCACCGCCGACCCGAGCCCGGCCGTGCTCTCCGCCGCGATGGACTCCGGAGCGCGCGGCGTCATCGGGCTGCCGCTGTCGTACGACGAGTTGGGCGCCCGCGTCGAGGCGGCCGCCGCCTGGGCCGGCGGGGTCCGCCGCCACCTCAGCCCGCAGCGCGCGCTGCCCGCCGTGGCCGGCGGCACCCTCGTCGCCGTCGCCGGTGCGAAGGGCGGCGTCGGCACCACCGTCACCGCCATCCAGCTCGCACTGGCCGCGCACGCCGCCGGCCGGTCCACCGCCCTCGTCGACCTGGACCTGCAGGGCGGCGACATCGCCTCGTACCTGGACGTCCAGTTCCGCCGCTCGATGGCCGACCTGGCCGACATCGCCGACATCTCGTCGCGCGTCCTGCACGACGCGATGTACGTCCACGAGTCCGGGCCCGCCCTGCTGCTCGCCCCGGGCGAGGGCGAACGCGGCGAGGACGTCACGGACCGGTCGGTGCGGCTGGTCCTGCACGCACTCCGGCAGCGGTACGAAGTGGTCGTCGTCGACTGCGGCACCCAGCTGACCACGGCCAACGCCGTGGCCGTCGAGACCGCCGACACGGCGCTGCTGGTCACCACCCCGGACGTCGTCGCGGTCCGCGCGGCCAAGCGCATGGTCCGGATGTGGGACCGGCTGCAGATCCGCAAACCGCAGGACACCACGACCGTCGTCAACCGCTACACGCGCGGCACCGAGATCCAGCCGTCCCTCGTCGCCCGCATCACCGGCACCAAGGTCGCGGCCTCCGTCGTGCCCGCCGCGTTCAAGGAACTCCAGTCCGTCATCGACGCGGGACGCCTCCACGACCTCGACAACCGCTCCACCGTGAAGCAGGGCCTGTGGGCGCTGGCGGCCGAACTCGGCCTCGCCGTCGGCGGCCACGCGCTGCCCAAGGCGGCCCGGCGCGGCAGGCGCAGCCTGCGCGACGACCGGGGCCAGGTGATCCTGGAGACCCTCGGCATGACGCCGATCATCCTCATCACCCTGATCCTGGTCTGGCAGGCGGTGCTCGCGGGCTACACGTTCACGCTCGCCGGCCACGCGGCGGACGAGGCGGCGCGGGCGGCGGCGGTGGGCACGGACGCGGACGCGGTGACGGCGGCACAGCGGGACCTGCCGGGCGCGTGGAACGGCACCACGACCGTCGACCGGAGCGACGGCAAGGTCACCGTCACCGTCAACCTCCAGGTCCCCGTCCTGTTCCCGGGCGCGATCGACTTCCCGCTGACGGTGCACGGCCACGCGTCCACGGTGGACGAGGAGACGAAGCGATGACCGGGCGCAGAGCGCGTACGTGGCGTGAACGCGGTTCGGCGTCCCTGGAGTTCCTCGGCGTCCTGCCGATCCTGCTGCTCATCGCCCTCGCCGGGATCCAGCTCGGCTTCGTCGCGTACGCCGCCAACCAGGCCGGCACGGCCGCCCGTACCGCCGCCCGCACCGCTGCGCTGCGCGCCCCGCACCCGGACGCGGGGGAAGCGGGCCGCAACGCGGTGAGCGACTGGCTGCGGGACGGCACCGTCATCTCGCCCGCCTCCGACGACGGCGACTCCGTCACCATGACCGCCACCATCAACATCCCGTCCGTCATCCCCGGCGTGAGCATCTTCGGTCCGGTGCGGCGCAGCGCGACCATGCCGAAAGAAGACACCACGCCATGAGCCTGCGCGCCCGCCTCGCCGTCACGGAAGAGGCCACCCCCCAGACCCAAGAGGGCCACATGGTGGCCGTCTACCGCACCAAGCTGCTCCAGGAGATCGACCTCGCCGAGATGTCGGCGCTCGCCACCGCCGAGCGGCGGGCCCGGCTGGAACGGGTACTCGGGCACATCATCAGCCGCGAGGGCCCGGTGCTGTCGACGAAGGAGCGCGCGGGCATCATCCGCCGCGTCGTGGACGAGGCGCTCGGCCTCGGCGTCCTCGAACCGCTCCTCGAAGACCCGACCATCACCGAGATCATGGTCAACGGACCGGACAAGATCTACGTCGAGCGGGGCGGCCGGGTCGAGCAGGTGGCCGTCCGCTTCTCGTCCGCCGAGCAGCTGCTGCAGACCATCGAACGCATCGTCTCGACCGTCAACCGCCGGGTCGACGAGTCCAATCCGATGGTCGACGCGCGCCTGCCGAGCGGTGAGCGCGTCAACGTCATCATCCCGCCGCTGTCGCTGAGCGGCCCGACGCTCACCATCCGCCGCTTCCCGCGCGCCTACACCCTGCAGGAACTGATAGCCCTCGGCACCCTCGACGAGCACATGCTGATGCTGCTCTCCTCGCTGGTCCGCGCGAAGTGCAACATCATCGTCAGCGGGGGCACCGGCTCCGGCAAGACGACGCTGCTCAACGCGCTGTCCGGGCTGATCCCGGAGGGCGAGCGCATCATCACCGTCGAGGATGCCGCCGAACTGCAGCTGCAGCAGGACCACGTCATCCGGCTGGAGACCCGGCCGCCGAACGTCGAGGGCGAGGGCCGCATCACCATCCGCGACCTCGTACGCAACTCCCTGCGCATGCGGCCCGACCGCATCATCGTCGGTGAGGTCCGCGGCGGCGAGACCCTCGACATGCTCCAGGCGATGTCCACCGGCCACGACGGCTCGCTCGCCACCGTCCACGCCAACTCGGCCGAGGACGCGGTGCTGCGCCTGCAGACGCTGGCCTCGATGAGCGAGGTCAAGATCCCCTTCGAGGCGCTGCGCGACCAGATCAACAGCGCGGTGGACGTGCTCGTGCAGCTCACCCGGCATGTCGACGGCACCCGCCGCATCGTCGAGATCGCCATGCTCTCCTCCCGCGGCCGTGACGTCTTCCGGCTCACCAGCGCCACCCGCTTCCGCGCCGAGCCGCTCGGTGCGGACCGCATCGTGCGCGGCTGGTACGAGCACCACCCGCTGCCCCGCGAGCTGGCGGAGCGCCTGTACCTGGCTGGTGAACACGTCCCGGCCGCCTTCGGCGTCGGCTCCAGCGAACTGGAACTCGACATCCGGGAGGCCAAGTGAGCGACCAGCTCCCGCTGATCGTCATCGGAGCCACCCTGCTCGCCCTGACGCTGGGTGTCTGGGGCCTGCACGCCTGGTCCGGCGGCCGCGCCGAACGCGCCGCCCTCGTCGAACGCCTCGCGGGCGAGCTGGGGTCGGGCGCCGGGCGGCATGTCCCCTTCGCCGCCCTGGACCGCCGGGTGCGCGCCACCGGCTGGGGCCGCCGGCTCGCCGGCCGCCTCGCGGCCACCGGCACCGACCTCACCCCCGGCCAGTTCACCGCGGCGGCCGTCGGCCTGGTCGGCGGCGCCTGGCTCGTCGCCGACGTCGTCCTCGCCCCGTTCTTCGGGCCGATCGCCGGGATCCTCGCGTTCTGGTCCGCGTACTCCTTCCTGGAGTGGCGCCGCCGCGTCCGCACCGAACGCTTCATCGCCCAACTACCCGAACTGGCCCGCGTCCTGGCCAACGCCACCCAGGCCGGCCTCGCGCTGCGCACCGCGGTCGGCATGGCGGCGGACGAGCTGGAGGCGCCGGCGGGCGAGGAGCTCAAGAAGGTCGCCGACGCGATGGCGATGGGCCACTCCGTCGAGGACGCGCTGGCCGAACTCCAGGAACGCCTGCCCAGCCGCGAGCTCATCGTCCTGGTCTCCACCCTTGTCCTGTCGAGCCGCGCGGGCGGTTCCGTCGTCGAGTCGCTCCGCAACCTGACGGTCACGCTGGAGGAGCGCAAGGAGACCCGGCGGGAGATCCGCACCCAGATGTCGCAGGTCACGGTCACCGCGTACGCCGTCCCCGTCATCGGCATCGGCTCGCTGTTCCTGCTGAACCAGATCATGCCGGGCTCGCTGAGCGCGATGACCGGCTCCAACCTCGGGCGCATCTGCGTGCTGATCTCGCTGGGCCTGTACGTGGTGGGCTTCTGGATGATCCGCCGGATGTCCCGGATCGACGTCTGAATCGACTGATGAAAGGGGTGAGCTGCTCATGGTGATGATCGGCCTCGGGCTGGCCCTCGCCCTGGCACTGTGCGCGGTCGGCGTGGTCCACGCGATCGCCCTCCTGCGCTCCGACGCCAAGCTCCCCGACGACCTGATGCTCGCCCTGGAAGTAGGCCGCACCCGAACCACCCGCACCGGCAACGCCGTCGACCAACTCGGCATGCGCTGGTCCCCGATGGTGATCCGCTGGATGGGCCCCGCCCGCGTCGCCAAAATGCGCATGAAGATCGACCACGCGGGCCACCCGCACGGGTTGACGGTGGAACGGTATGCGGCGCGGCGGGCGGTGTACGGGGCGCTGGGCGGGCTGGCGGCCTTCGCTCTCCTCACGAGCGGCCACTGGTTCCTGGCGCTGATTCTGGTCGGCTACGCATGGGGCTGGGCCGACCTCGGCCTCTGGCTCGCGGTCCGCAAACGCCGCGACGACATCGAGCGCACCCTCCCCGACTTCCTGGACGTGCTGGCGGTGGTGGTGAGCGCGGGTCTCGGCTTCCGTCAGGCACTGGAGCGCGTCAACACGGTCTACAAGGGACCGTGGTCGGACGAGATCCGCATTGCGCTGCGGCAGATGGATGTCGGGGTGAGCCGTCGCGACGCTTTCGATCAATTGCGGAAGCGAAATCGAAGCGATCAGGTAAGCCAATTCGTGAGCACTTTGCAGCAAGGCGAAGAGCTGGGCGCACCGATCGCCCGCACCCTTCTGCAGATAGCCCAGGACATGCGCAGGACCGAAGCGCAGAACGCCCGTCGGCGAGCGGCGAGAGCAGTGCCCAAAGCCACAGGCGTGATCACCACGTTGCTCGTGCCCGCGACCATGATCCTGCTGCTCACCGGCACGATCATGGGTTCTCAGATCAACTTCAACCAGATCATGGGGAATGGGTGATTCCGCACATGTGTGATGTACGGAACCGCCATATTGGATGCGCCAGTTGGCGCGTAAAGGGCTGCGGTTGCACGGGGTTCGGGTGTACCTTTGCAGACGCAACCATATTTGCACCTGCAATCAAGAACGGATCGGTACGGACCGGACCGGTGAGAGGCGGTGCGCCGTGAAGGGTGACGTCGAGGTCTGCGGTCGTAGTGAGCGTGTGAACGAGGGACCGGCCGTCGCATCGGGCGTGGTCGGCGTTCGTCAGGTGACAAAGGATGGGGCGATCAGACATGAGCAGGTGGGCAGTGAAGCGGCTCGTGGTCACGCAGATCTGGATGCGCGAGAGGGCGACGGACCGGGGGCAGACGTCGTTCGAGTACCTCGGCATCGCGGTGGTGATCGCGGTGATTATCGGCGCGTTGGCGACGACGGATATCGGAACCACGATCCGTACCGCCATCATCAACGCGATCGGAAAGATCTCGGGCGGCAACGGCAAGTAAGGCGCCGGGGACATGACGAGGGGCAGACCTTCGGCATCTACATCGTCGCTGTGGCGGCGCTGTTCTTCCTAGCGTTCGCGTTCTTCGCGGTGGGCCAAGCGTCCGCCAAGCGCAATGGCGCCCAGACCGCCGCGGACGCGGCGGCTCTGGCCGCCGCGCGGGAGACCCGTGACGAGGTGAAGGGGACCTTTGAGGACGCCTTGATCGCGGGGGACCTGGTGAACCTGGGCCAACTGCTCGGGGGAGTGGGCATGAACGGGGCGGGCGCATGCACCGCCGCGGAAGCCCTGGCATCGCAGAACGACGCTGAGGTCGCCACCTGTGCGCGCTCGGGCGGGCTGCCCGGTTCGACCGTCGCCGTCGTCACCAAGGGGACTGTGGGCAAGTCGGTGATCGACGGCACTGAGAACATCCACGCGAAGGCCGACGCCACGGCTGTTGTCGAAGCGCGCTGCGTCTTGAACGGCAAGGACGGAAAAGCCGTCAAGTTCAAGTGCAACGGGGAGGATCTCAGTGTCGACGCGACAGAGAACGGGTTCGTCCTGGATCTGTCGATGTTCTTCACTGTGCACCTCAGCAAGTGATGGCCGAGCAAGCGAGGATCGGGGAGCAATGGGAATTCGACGCAGCACGGTAGGCCGCCGGGCCGGGATGGTGGTGGCTCTTGCGGCCGGCGCCGTCTTGACACTGGCCGGCTGCGGCGGAGGGGGCGGCGACAAGCCCTCTGACAACAAGCCCTCGACCAAGTCCGCTGCTCCCCAAGGGGGCTCCTCGTCCGGGGGTAAGTCGCTGACTCCGGAGCCCACTCAGGTGCTGGCGCAGATCAAGGGCGAGAAGAACATCGTCGTCACCATCAACTCGGCCGTCAGGGATGCAGGCGGCTTTGTCACCGTCTCCGGCACAGTCACCAACAACGGCGACGAGGCATTCACTGCCGGGAGCTGGCAGGGCGCCGAGGTGGCTCTCGTCCCGTCCGGGTCCTCCCTTGCCGGAGCCGTCCTCGTCGATCAAGCGGGAAAGAAGCGGTATTACGTTCTCCGGGACACGGAAGGGAAGTGCCTCTGCACGATGGGGCTCAACCTCATCCAGCCCAAGGAGACCCGTCCCATCTTCGCGCAGTTCCCCGCTCCACCCACCGGTACCACCTCCGTGGAGTTCCAGCTCCCCACCATGCCGCCCGCCAAGATCCAGATTTCGGAGGGGTGAGCGATCATGCCCCGTACCAAGCGACGTGCCGCCGGTGCGGCCGTGCTCACGCTTTCGGTTGTCACGATCACGTTCGCCGGGCCCGTCGGGATCGCGCGGGCGGATGGGGGGCCGTCGGCTTCGCCTTCTACGGTGGCGCCTTCGGCGCCGGTGAAGGTCGATCCGACCTCGCCGCGGCTGAAGTTGCCGGAAGGGGCGACGCTGGCGCCGGCGAAGGTGCTGGACATCGTGGCGGTCACGGACCAGTCGTCGACGAGTGCGAGTCAGCCGGAGCAGCGGCATGAGGAGTCCAACTCCTCGATCACGTACGCGCTGCAGTCGGAGGTGCTGTTCGAGATCGACAGTGCGGTGCTGTCGCCGGCCGCGGCGGCGCGGATCAAGGCCATTGCGGGCGACATCAACGCAAAGAAGGTTTCGTCACCCATCCGGGTCTTCGGGTTCACCGACAACCTGGGCAGCAGCGAGCACGGGGACGTGTTGTCGAAGCAACGCGCCGACGCCGTCTACAAAATTTTGGCCCAGGCGCTCGGATCCGCCGGTGGCGCAAGCCACAGTTTCCAGGTGCGCGGCTACGGCGAGGACTATCCCATTGCTGACAATTCATCCGAAGCGGGACGCCGTCAGAACCGCCGGGTGGAGATTACGTTCACACCGTCCGCCGCGTGAGGTGCTGAGCACGTGCTCATAAGCGGTACGGTGTAACTCCCCCCCCTCGGGCCGGTTCGCTCTCCCCCCCTGCGAACCGGCCCGTTTTTTGTTGCCCTCATCCGGGCGCCCGCCGCACCCGCGCCCCCGCCGGAGCCTCAGAGCCGGCAGCCGCCCGTCGCGTCGACGATCTGGCCGGTGATCCAGCGGGCGTCGTCGGAGGCGAGGAAGGCGACGGGGGCGGCGATGTCGTCGGGGAGGCCGACGCGGCCGAGTGCGGTGTCCGCGGCGACCAGCTCCTGCGCTTCCGGGTTGCCGCGCAGCCAGAAGGCGTTGGCGTCGGTGTCGACCGTGGCGGGGGCCACCGTGTTGACGGTGATGTTGCGCGGGCCGAGGTGCTTGGCGAGGGTGTGGCCGAGGACGTCGAGCGCGCCCTTCGTCATGCCGTACGCGATCGTCTCGGGAAGCGCGATGCGGGTGACGGCGGAGCTGATGTTGATGATGCGGCCGCCGTCGCGGAGCAGCGGCAGCACGCGCTGGACAAGGAAGAACGGCGCGCGCACATTGACGGCGAAGAGCCGTTCGAAGCGCTCCGGTGACTCCGCCTCGATCGGCCCGCCGGCGGCGTTGATCGCGGCGTTGTTGACGAGGATGTCCAAGCGGGGTGCCTGGCCGGTGTGTTCGCGCAGCCCGCGTTCGAGGGCGTGCACCAACGTGTCCACATCGCCCTCGACACCCAGCTCGGCCTCCAGGGCGAAGGCCCGGCCCCCGGCCGTCAGGATGCCGTCGACCGTCTCCTTGGCCGCGGTCTCGTTGCTGCCGTAGTGGACCGCGACGAGGGCGCCGTCCGCCGCGAGGCGCTGGGCGATCGCGCGCCCGATGCCACGCGAGGCTCCGGTCACCAGTGCCGTCTTGCCGGTCAGATCTCCCATGGCGGGCTCCTTGTCAGGGTGGGCGCTGTGCGGTGGGGCGACTTTCGCGCGGCGTGCTGACCGGCTGCGCACCGCGCGCTGACCCTAGATTGGCGCCATGCGGGAAAAGGGGATTATTCGGTATGTAGCGGGCGTGGTCGGCGCGGCCGCCGTGCTGAGCGCGTGCTCCGCCGGTGAAGGAGCGCCCGAGGGGTGGAAGGTGCTGCGCGGCGGCTCGGTGGCCGTCGCGCATCCGAAGGCGTGGGAGGAAGCGCGGCCCGCAGGGAAGAGCACCGCCGGCGCGCAGGCCTCCGCCGTGCTCCGCGGCGCGGGCGGCCGCCCGGTCGGCGAGATCACCGTGTGGCCCGGCGGCGCCACCCGGCGGGGCGTCCGCGCACACGCCATGACGATCGACGGCCGGCCCGCCCAGCAGCTGCGGTACGTGGAACGGGCGGCGGACGGCAGCAGCAACCGGGCCGTCGAGATCACCACGACCGACAGCCACGGCCGCCCGGTCCTCGTCCGTGTCACCGGACCCGACGTCGACGGCTGGCCCGATGAACTGCGGCAGATCGTCAACAGCATCGACGTCAGCTGAGGTCAGCGGACGTCAGCCGGCATCGATCTTCACCCGCACCCCGCGCCGCAGCCCCCAGCGCTCCATCGCGCCCGCCTCCGCCTCCAGCACATGCCGCGCGCGCAGCCGGGGCCGCCCCAGGCGGCCGGGCGGCATGGTGCGCACCGCCAGGACGCGCAGCCGGCGGTCCAGATAGGCGACGTCGATCGCGAAGCGCATCCGTACGGTGTGCACGCTCGTCGCGGGTGTGAGCAGGAGCGCCCCCGTCAGTCCGTCCCGCCCGAGCAGTCCCCGGGTCCTGGCCCGGTAGGAAGCGGCGATCTCCAGCGGTACGGGCGGGAGCGGCTCCCGGCCCGTGCCGTCAGCTGATTCCCCGGCCTCTCCCGCCGCCACCGCTTCCGGCGCGGTGAGCCGCAACGTTCCGCCGCCGTCCTGCCACCGGACCGTCCGACCCGTCAGACCCATCCGTCCCGCACCTCCGTGTAGCCTCGGCCCCCGAAACCCCGCAGGGCCGCGCCTCCCGCGCCGTGCCGAATCCGTCCCGCACGGGAGGACCCCGGATGTCTGTCTACCTCACCGCAGTCGCCGCCGTCTGGGGAATCGTGGCGGGCCTCGCGTTGCCGCGCGCCATCCACCGGCTCGCGGTCGCGTCCGGGGAACCGGTGCGCGCGGACGACGAGGACGGCCTGCCGTATCCCCCGGGCCCGCGCGGCTGGATCGGCGGGAGCAGTGGGAGCAGCGGGAGCAGTGGGAGCAGCGATAACGGTGGGACGGGCACACGGCAGCGCCCGTACGGCACCGTGCTCCTCTGCGTCACGGCCTGCGCCGCGCTCGCCGCGCTCGTCGGGGCGCGTCCCGAACTGGTGGTGTGGCTGCTGCTCGTGCCGCTCGGCGTGCTGCTGGCCCGCATCGACCTGGCCGTCTTCCGGCTCCCCGACGTCCTGACCCTCCCCGTGCTGGCCGGCACGGCCGCCCTGCTGGGCGCCGCCGCCCTGCTGCCGGGGCACGAGGGCTCCTGGCCGCGGGCGTTGCTCGGCGGGGTCGTCCTCGGGGCGGTCTACTTCCTGCTGTTCCTCATCAACCCGGCCGGCATGGGCTTCGGCGACGTGAAGCTCGCCCCGACGCTCGGCCTCGCCCTCGGCTGGTACGGCTGGCCGGTGCTCTTCGCGGGCACCTTCGCGGGGTTCGTCCTCGGCGCCGTCGCCGGGCTCGTGCTGCTGGCCACCCGCCGGGCGAACCGTAAGACGCCCCTGCCCTTCGGGCCGTTCATGCTGATCGGCGCGCTGGGCGGAGTGCTGCTGGCGACCGCCTGACCACCACCGGCACCACCCCGCCCGACGCAAAGCGAAGGAACGCGCCGCGAAGCAACGCGCCGCGAAGCAACGCGCCGCGACGACGTCAGTCCTACGCCTCGCTGCTCACCGACCAGAGGTTCACGCCCTCCGGCTCCACCGCGTACTGGTCGATCTCCGCCAGCTCCTCCGTCGTGAGCTTCGGCGCGCCGACCGCCGCCACGTTGGCCTCCAGCTGCTTGACCGACGACGCGCCGATGAGCGCCGAGGTGACGCGCTCGTCGCGCAGCACCCAGCTCAGCGCGAGCTGGGCGAGGGACTGGCCGCGGCGCTGCGCGATCTCGTTGAGGGCCTGGAGCCGGGTGACCGTCTCCTTGTTGACCAGGCCCGGGTCGAGGGACTTGCCCTGGGCGGCGCGGGAGTCGTCGGGGATGCCGCCGAGGTACTTGTCCGTCAGCAGACCCTGGGCGAGCGGTACGAAGCCGATGCAGCCCATGCCCTCGTCGGCGAGGACGTCGAGCAGTCCGTCGTCCTCGATCCAGCGGTTGATCATCGAGTACGAGGGCTGGTGGATGAGCGCCGGGACGCCCAGCTCGCGCAGGATGCGGGCCGCCTCGCGGGTGCGCTCGGGGCTGTACGAGGAGATGCCGACGTAGAGCGCCTTGCCCTGCTGGACGGCGGAGGCCAGGGCGCCCATCGTCTCCTCGAGCGGGGTCTCCGGGTCGAAGCGGTGCGAGTAGAAGATGTCGACGTAGTCGAGGCCCATGCGGGACAGCGACTGGTCGAGCGAGGCGAGCAGGTACTTGCGGGAACCGGCGTCGCCGTACGGGCCCGGCCACATGTCCCAGCCGGCCTTGCTGGAGATGACCAGCTCGTCGCGGTACGGGCGGAAGTCCTGCGCCAGGATCGTCCCGAAGTTGGACTCGGCGGCGCCGTAGGGCGGGCCGTAGTTGTTGGCCAGGTCGAAGTGGGTGACGCCCAGGTCGAAGGCGCGGCGCAGGATCGCGCGCTGCGAGTCGAGGGTGCGGTCGTCACCGAAGTTGTGCCACAGGCCCAGCGAGATCGCGGGGAGCTTCAGCCCGCTGCGGCCGGTGCGGCGGTACTCCATGGAGTCGTAGCGCTCGTCGGCGGCGCGGTAGAGGGAACGGTTATTCATGCACTCTGCCTATCACGCCTCCGGGCCCCCGGATCCGAACCGGAAGCCGGGCACCCGGTTCGTGTGCTCACCGCCGCGCGCAGTACTGTGGCGATCGGGTGACGAGCGCTGGAGGGGCTGGTACGCGATGAATCTGCGCGACCTGGTGTATGGGCTGTATGCCCGCCGAGTGGAGCACCGCCTCGATCTGGCCCAGGGACCCAAGCACATCGGTGTGATCCTGGACGGCAACCGGCGCTGGGCCAAGGCCGCGGGCGGTACGACGGAGCAGGGCCACCGGGCCGGCGCCGACAAGATCGCCGAGATGCTGGGCTGGTGCGAGGAGACCGGGGTCAAGGTCGTCACGCTCTGGCTGCTGTCGACCGACAACCTGGACCGTCCCGCCGAGGAGCTCGTCCCGCTGCTGGGCATCATCGAGGGCGCGGTGAGCGGGCTGGCCGAGACCGGCCGCTGGCGCGTCCACCACGTCGGCACGATGGACATGCTGCCGGCGCGCACCCAGTCGGTGCTGAAGGAGGCCGAGCAGGCCACCCATGGCGTCGAGGGCATCCTCGTGAACGTCGCGGTCGGCTACGGCGGGCGACAGGAGATCGCGGACGCGGTCCGCTCGCTGCTGCACGAGCACGCGGGGCGCGGCACGTCCATCGAGGACCTCGCCGAGCTGCTGGACGTCGAGCACATCGCGGAGCACCTCTACACCCGCGGTCAGCCCGACCCGGACCTCGTCATCCGCACCAGCGGAGAGCAGCGGCTGTCGGGCTTCATGCTCTGGCAGAGCGCCCACTCCGAGTACTACTTCTGCGAAGTCTTCTGGCCGGCCTTCCGCAAGGTCGACTTCCTGCGCGCGCTGCGTGACTACGCGGCGCGGCACCGCCGCTACGGTTCGTAGCCGTCCGAGGCCGGCTCGACGACCACGTCCGGCCGACCGCGAGTACCCCCTCCTGCCGATCCCGGGTACCTCCTGCGGCCGACCCCGAGTGGCCGCTCCGTAGCCTCCTTCGGCCATCTGCCGCAGCATCTTCCGTTCATCTGCCGCACTTTTTTCGGGCCCGCGCCAGGATTGATGGCACAGCTGTCATATGCAGTCGCATAGGCACCCGCTTTCGAGGGCATACACCGGTCAACAGCGGACGGCACCCAGGTTCGTCCGCCCGGGAGGCCCATTGCCCACGGACGTGCCGTTTACGGAGGGCCGCGGACCGGCCCACGCGCCCGGTCCCGGCCCAGTACAGCGCGACGTTGTCGCACCCCGACCTCTGCCCGAGGGGGTTCGTCCACACGTGGTGAAAAGCAAGAATCGCCGGGAGCACGACCGGCGCACTTACGTCCTCGACACCAGCGTCCTGCTTGCCGACCCCAATGCCCTCACCCGCTTCGACGAGCACGAAGTCGTGCTCCCGGTGGTGGTGGTCACGGAGTTGGAGGCCAAGCGGGCCCATCCAGAGCTCGGCTACTTCGCCCGACAGGCGTTGCGGCTGCTCGACGACTTCCGGATCAAGTACGGGCGTCTCGACGCCCCGATCCCGATCGGCGAGCTGGGTGGCACGCTCCGCGTCGAACTGAACCACTCGGACCCCGGGGTGCTCCCCGTCGGGTTCCGGCTAGGTGACAACGATTCGCGCATTCTGGCGGTCGCCCGCAACCTCCAGGCCGAGGGGTACGACGTCACGGTCGTCTCCAAGGACCTGCCGCTGCGGGTGAAAGCCTCCTCCGTCGGCCTCGCGGCCGAGGAGTACCGGGCCGAGCTGGCGATCACGTCGGGCTGGACCGGTATGGAGGAGCTGCTGGTCGACGCGGAGGAGGTGGACAGGCTCTACGCGGAAGAGGTCATCGTCCTGCCCGAGGCGGGCGACCTGCCCGTGCACACCGGACTGGTCCTCCAGTCCGAGCGCGGCAAGGCGCTCGGCCGGGTGACCGAGGACGGCCGGGTGCGGCTGGTGCGCGGCGACCGGGAGGCCTTCGGGCTGCACGGCCGCAGCGCGGAACAGCGGGTCGCGCTGGATCTGCTGCTCGATCCCGATGTGGGGATCGTGTCGCTGGGCGGCCGGGCCGGCACCGGCAAGTCGGCACTGGCCCTGTGCGCGGGCCTGGAGGCGGTGCTGGAGCGTCAGCAGCACCGCAAGGTGATGGTCTTCCGGCCGCTGTACGCGGTCGGCGGACAGGAGCTGGGATACCTGCCGGGCAGTGAGTCGGAGAAGATGAGCCCCTGGGCTCAGGCCGTCTTCGACACGCTGTCCGCGGTGACATCGAAGGAGGTCATCGAGGAGGTCGTGGCGCGGGGCATGCTCGAAGTGCTGCCACTGACCCACATCCGCGGCCGGTCGCTCCACGACGCGTTCGTGATCGTGGACGAGGCCCAGTCGCTCGAACGGAACGTCCTGTTGACCGTTCTGTCGCGTATCGGTGCCGGATCGCGGGTCATTCTGACCCATGACGTGGCACAGCGGGACAACTTGAGGGTCGGGCGGTACGACGGTGTGGTGGCCGTCGTCGAAAAGCTCAAGGGACATCCGCTCTTCGCGCACATCACCCTGAACCGGTCCGAACGCTCCCCGATCGCCGCATTGGTGACGGAGTTGCTGGAGGACAACGGGGTATGACCCGGTAACCGTGCGTGAGTTGAGGCTGCTGCGCCCCCAAGGGGCGCAGCAGCCTAGCGTTGTGGGGCGCGCCGCGCCGGGGTTTTCCGCTCATGAAGCCGTGTGACGTTTGCCACGCATCCGTAAATTGCTTGACGGCCTTCCCTTCCCGCTAGGGTGTGACGCTGTCAGGCCCCGCTTACGGCACACCCACACCCCCAGCGGTGTGGAACCCCAGAACTGAACAGCGTTGCCGCCGTAAGCCGCCCGAGCACCACGCGGAATCCCGTCAGGGACCCGCACCGGGCCAGTGCCCCCGTGACCAGTCGGACCGTTCGCGGTCCGGAACAAGGGGAGGCCAGCGTTCAGGGGCACGATTCGGTCCGCGAGGTCACCACGCGGACGGTGCTGGAAGGACAACCGTGTGAGCCGGATCTCGGTCCGGGGATTCGCAGTGGCCTCGGCCACCGCAGTCACCACCGTGGGCGCCGTAGTCGGCGTCGCAGCAGGCGCTGACCAGGGCTCCAACCAGCCTGTCGAGGCCGCCGGCGCGACGACCGTACTCGCGGACATACCCGCTGGCCAGCAGGTTCAGCAGGCTTCACTGACGCAGCAGGCGCAGGCACAGTCCGACGCCGCCGACGCGACAGCGAAGAAGGCAGCCGAGGACAGCGCGCGCCAGCAGGCAGCCAAGGACGCCTCCGCCAAGAAGAAGGCCGCCGACGAAGCGGCCGCCAAGGCGAAGGAAGCCCGGGAACTGGAGGCGAAGGCGGCGGCGAGCCGTTCCGCGGAGCGTGCGACGTTCGCGGTCAAGAGCTCGTACACGACGGCCGAAGTCAAGGCCATGGCCCTGCAGATCGTCGGCTCCAGCCAGTTCCAGTGCTTCTCCAACATCGTGGAGCACGAGAGCGGCTGGGACTACACGGCGACCAACCAGTCCTCTGGCGCGTACGGACTCGTGCAGTCCTACCCGGGCTCGAAGATGGCTTCCGTCGGCGCCGACTGGCGGACCAATCCGGCCACGCAGATCAAGTGGGGCCTCAACTACATGAACGAGCGGTACGACAGCCCGTGCGGTGCCTGGTCCTACTGGCAGCAGCACCACTCGTACTGAGTCACGGCGGCCGGTTCGTCCCGGTATCAGGTGAGCTTCCCCGTGTGCCCCCCGACCCCAGCCGGTCGGGGGGCACACGCATGAGCGGAGCGGCACAGGGCGGGCGGCAGGAGAGGCAACCCCGGGCACGAGTAACGTCGTCCTCCTCACCGATGCCGGTGCGGGTGCCGGAACGAAGGGGCAGGGGAACGCGATGTCGGAAAAGCGCCATTGGAGCGCGGTGGTTGCCTCCAAGCTGGCCAAGCTCGCCGACCGCCTCGACGAACGGCGCGCGGAGGTGACGGCCGAGCAGGACGAGCAGCCCGACGCCCCGCCGCCGAAGACCAGGCCGCGACCGCATGTCCCGCGGAAGGCCGGATCCGGGACCGCAGCCGAGTCCGAGCCGAGGCCCGCGCCCAAGGCCGTGGCGGCCGCCGGCCATCCGCCGCAGGCGCCGGGCGGCGCACAGCTGCCCGACCCGCTGGGCGTCGTGCCGTGGAGCATGCGCGTCGCGGCCGAGGTCGCCTGGCGGCTGCTGGTACTGGCCGGCACCGTCTGGGTGCTGATGCGGATCATCGGCGCCATCCAACTGGTCGTCCTGGCCTTCGTCGCCGCGCTCCTCATCACCGCGCTGCTCCAGCCCGTCGTGGGCCGGCTCAGACGCGCCGGGGTACCGCGCGGCCTCGCCACCGGCATCACCTTCATCGGCGGCTTCGTGCTGATGGGCCTGGTCGGCTGGTTCGTCGTGTGGCAGGTGATGGACAACGTCGACGACCTGTCCACCAAGCTCACCGACGGCGTCGCCGAGATGAAGCGCTGGCTGCTCAACAGCCCGTTCCACGTCACCGAGGACCAGATCAACCAGCTCGCCAAGAACCTCACCGACACCATCAGCACGAACACCAAGGCCGTCACCGACGCCGGCCTCCAGGGCGTCACCGTCATCGTCGAACTGCTCACCGGCATGCTGCTCGCGATGTTCAGCACGCTCTTCCTGCTCTACGACGGCCGCAACATCTGGAACTGGACCCTCAAGCTCTTCCCGGCCGCCGCCCGCGACGGGCTGGCGGGCGCCGGGCCGCGCGCCTGGCGGACGCTGACGCTCTACGTGCGCGGCACGGTGATAGTGGCCCTCATCGACGCCGTCTTCATCGGCGTGGGCATCTGGTTCCTGAACGTGCCGATGGCGGTGCCGCTGGCCGTCGTCATCTTCGTCGCCGCCTTCGTCCCGCTGGTCGGCGCGGTCGCCTCGGGCGCGCTGGCGATGGTCGTCGCGCTCGTGACCGAGGGGCCGTTCACCGCCCTGATGGTGCTCATCGTGGTGCTCGCGGTCCAGCAGATCGAGGGCCACATCCTGCAGCCCTTCATCCTCGGCCGCGCCGTCCGCGTCCACCCGCTGGCCGTGGTGCTCTCCGTCGCCGCCGGCTCGCTCATCGCCGGCATCGGCGGCGCCGTCGTCGCGGTCCCGCTCGTCGCCGTGACGAACACGGTCGTCGGCTACCTCCGCAGCCACGCCCGGGAGGCCGCCATGGTCACCGAGCCCGGCCCGCACGGCGCCACGGTCGAGGAGCTCGCCCCGATCGGCGGCCTGGCGGAGGAGAGCTAGCACCTGGGCACGCACAACCGCACACGTACAGCGGGCCCCCGACCATCGGTCGGGGGCCCGCTGCGTGATGCGGTGCGGCTGCTCAGCCGGCGATGACGGCCTCGGCGTCCAGCGTCGTTCCGACCGCCTGGACGACGGCGGCGATCTTGACCGCTTCCTGGATCGTCTCGCGCGAGACGTCCGCCTTGCGCAGTACGGCCTCGTGCGAGTCCAGGCACTGGCCGCAGCCGTTGACGGCCGAGACCGCCAGCGACCACAGCTCGAAGTCGACCTTCTCCACACCCGGGTTGCCGATGACGTTCATCCGCAGCCCCGCGCGCAGCGTGCCGTACTCCGGGTCCGACAGCAGGTGCCGGGTCCGGTAGAAGACGTTGTTCATCGCCATGATCGCGGCAGCGGACTTGGCGGCGGTGTACGCCTCGGGGGAGAGGTTGGCCTTGGCCTCCGGCTCCAGCTCGCTCAGCACCCGCGGCGAACGCGACGCGATGGCGACGGCGAGCACCGTGCCCCACAGCTGCTGCTGCGGAAGCTCGGAGTTACCGATGACCGAACCGAGGTTCAGCTTCAGGTCCTTGGCGTAGTCGGGCAGCGCCGACTTGAGGTTGTCCAGCGACATACCGGATCACTCGCCCGCGAGGAGCGCGACCGGGTCGAGGGTCGTCTCGCCCTTGCTCCAGTTGCACGGGCACAGCTCGTCGGTCTGCAGGGCGTCGAGCACCCGCAGCACCTCCTTGGGGTTACGCCCCACGGAACCGGCGGTCACCATCGTGAACTGGATCTCGTTGTTGGGGTCGACGATGAACACGGCACGCTGCGCGAAGCCGTCCTCGCCCTCGACGCCGCAGTCGCGCATGAGCTCGTGCTTGGAGTCCGCGAGCATCGGGAAGGGCAGGTCACGCAGATCGGCGTGGTCCTTGCGCCAGGCGTGGTGCACGAACTCGGAGTCGCCGGAAACGCCGAGGATCTGGGCGTCGCGGTCGGCGAACTCGTCGTTCAGCTTGCCGAACGCGGCGATCTCGGTCGGGCAGACGAAGGTGAAGTCCTTCGGCCAGAAGAACACCACGCGCCACTTGCCCTCGTACGACTTGTGGTCGATCTGGGCGAAGGCCTTGTCCGCGTCGAGATCGACGCAGGCAGTCAGGTCGTAGGTGGGGAACTTGTCACCGACAGTGAGCACGCGCTCTCCTTGAAACATTGGAAATCCCTTTTGAGGCTTTCCAGAGGGTTGGACGTATTCCACCCTCCCATGGCGTCTATTGATCACAGAAATAGCTAGACTCGACGGCGTTGATCGGAGTCGCCTATCAGTAGCCCGGAGTGTCAGTGAGCAAGCAGCCCAGCCTGTCCCAGTTGCGGGCCTTCGCCGCCGTGGCCGAGTACCTGCACTTCCGTGATGCGGCGGCGTCCATCGGGACCAGTCAGCCGGCGCTCTCCGGTGCGGTCGCCGCGCTGGAGGAGACGTTGGGAGTGCAGCTGGTCGAGCGGACGACGCGCAGGGTGCTGCTCACCGCGGCGGGGGAGCGGATCGCGGCGCGGACACGGAGCGTGCTCGACGCCGTGGGGGAGCTGATGGAGGAGGCGGAGGCGGCGCGGGCGCCGTTCACGGGAGTGTTGCGGCTCGGGGTGATTCCGACCGTCGCGCCGTATCTGCTGCCGACGGTGCTGCGGCTGGTCCATGTCCGCTACCCGGCGCTGGATCTGCAGGTGCACGAGGAGCAGACGTCGTCACTGCTGGAGGGGCTGACCGGTGGGCGGCTCGATCTGCTGCTGCTCGCGGTGCCGCTCGGGATGCCCGGGGTGACCGAACTGCCGCTCTTCGACGAGGACTTCGCCGTGGTCGCACCGCAGGGGCACTGGCTGGCCGGACGGCAGGCCATTCCCCGTGAGGCGCTGCGGGAGATGGACCTGCTGCTGCTCGACGAGGGGCACTGCCTGCGCGACCAGGCGCTCGACATCTGCCGGGAGGCCGGGCGGCCGGGCGGCGTTCCGGTGACGACCACCGCGGCCGGGCTGTCCACGCTCGTGCAGCTGGTCGCGGGCGGGCTCGGGGTGACGCTGCTGCCGCGGACCGCGCTGCTGGTGGAGACCGGGCGCAACGACCAGCTGTCGACCGGGTACTTCGCGGATCCCGCGCCGTCACGGCGGATCGCGCTCGCGATGCGCGGCGGGACCGCCCGCGCGGAGGAGTTCACGGCCTTCGCGGCCGCGCTGCGCGAGGCGCTGCGGCCGCTGCCGGTGCGCGTCCTCGACGCGGAGGACGCGGAGGCAGCGGAGAACGTGACGGACGGGGCGGACGTGTTGGAGTACGCCGACGCCGGCCGGGCCTGAGGGAAGCAGGTCCGGCCGGCGTCGGTGCCGGAATCCGGTGGGGTTACTCGGTCCGCAGACCGTCCGGGCGCATCATGCGCCACAGCGGCGGCAGGCTGAGCAGCGTGACGAGCAGGACCACGCCCGCCCCGACGCCCGTCATCGTCGCGGCACTCGCCCAGTCGACGCGGATCGGTGAGCCGACCATCTTCAGCAGCACGGAGCCGAGTCCGAGGCCGCCGATCACCGCCAGCGCCAGGCCGAGGGCGACCGGTAGCGCGGTCTGCCACAGCACCGACAGCCCGAGGGTGGAGCGCCGGGTGCCGAAGGCGATCAGCACCGCGAGCAGCTTCTTGCGCTCGCGCAGCTGCTCCAGCATCGAGACCAGCAGGCTGATGCCGATCAGCAGCAGGGTGGTGACCGCGCCGATCAGCAACCCGCGCTTGATGCTGGTGTACTTGCGCACCGTGCGGGTGCCTTCGAGCGTGTAGGTGTTCGCGCTCTCGCCCAGCCGGGCCGTGGTGTTGCGGACGTACTCCTCCGCGTCCGGCCGTTGCGCGTCGAGCTTGATCAGCACCGTGGCGCGCGCTTGCTGCGTCCGGGCCACGTCCAGGGTGCCGGGGGTGGCGAGGATGCCCCACTGCACGTCGCCGTTGGGGCTGGTGCGGGACTTGACCGTGCGGGCGGTGGCCGGGACGGTCCACGGCCGGGGCGGGCCGGTCAGCACGCCGCTCTGCGGGGCGTTGAGGTCCAGCCGGGCGCCGGCCTTGGAGATGTCGGGCGGGGTGGTGTACGACGCGTCCGGCAGGACGCGGTAGACGCTTCCGTCGGCGCAGTCGCCGACGGCGGCGATCTCGGCGAGTGCGGCGCAGTCGCCGACGATCACCGGGAACTCCAGGATCTCGCCCGCGGCGTCGGGGTTGCCGGAGGCCTTCGCCTTCGCCGCCGCGCCGTCGGGGATGGCGGACGTCTGGACGAGACCGAGCGCTGAGCGCACTCCGGGGGTGGTCCGGTAGGCCTGGAACGCGGCGGTCGCCTGCGGGCCGTCGGTGACATCGACGCTCGCCTGCATCTGGGCCCGGTTCGGGTCCTTGCCGGTGTCGGAGGTGAAGCCGCTCTCGATGCCGCTGAACAGCATCTGCAGGGCGATGGCGCCGGCCACCGCGACGGTGATGCCGTTGACCATCCGGGCGGAGGCGCCGCTGTTGAGCTGCAGACGGCGGGTGGCGAGCTGCCAGGGGATCCGGCCGCCGCCGAAGCGGTTGACGATCATCTCGACGAGCCAGGGCAGGACGGCGGTGACACCGACGAGCAGCAGGATCGCGCCCGCCGAGATCTGGTACGCGTTGAGGTCCGCGTTGCCCTGGACGCCGCCGAACAGCGGGGCCAGCAGCGCCAGTCCGGCGACCGGAATGAGCAGCCGCCACCACAGGCGGCGCTTGCGCAGTGCCGCGTTGCGGACGACCCCCAGCGGTTCGATGGCGATACCGCGCAGCGCGAGGACGGTGACCGCGACGGCCGCCGCCGGGACGCCGAGCACGATCAGCAGGGCGAGGCCGGTGCCGGGCCGGACGTCGGAGGGGAAGACGCTCAGCCTGTACAGCTCGATCTGCCCGGTGAAGTGTCGTCCCAGCAGGAAGAACCCGAGGCCGAACACGAGCCCGACGACCGCGCCGACGAGTGCCTCGCCGGCCGCGATCCGTCGGGTCATCCGGGTGTCGGCGCCGACCAGCCGCAGTGCGGCGAGCCGCCGGTCGCGGCGTTCGCCGCCGAATCGGACGGCGGTGGCGATGAGGATGGCCACCGGCATCAGCAGCACCACGAGGCCGATGATGACGAGCAGGGTCAGGACCGCGCCCAGCCCCTCGGAGCTGCGCCGGGCGCCGCCGATCGTGTCGACGCGGGTGGCGTGTGCGTCGGTGAGGGTGTCGCTGCCCGCGTAGTAGACGAGTTCGGCGGGGCCGAGCAGTCCGGCCTTGGCGATGGTGCCGGTGACGCGGTAGTTGAGCCGCTCCTTGAGCAGCTTGCCCTCGGAGGAGTCCAGCAGCTTGGCGAGCGCGGGGGAGACGGTCATCTCGCCCGGGGCCGGGACCCTGCTCAGGCCGGGCGGTACCGGCGGCTTGTCGCCGTCGGGGTCCAGGACCCGGCCGTAGACGTCCACGCCGTGGTAGACGGTGTCGGTGTTGTTGATCAGCATGGTCGACGCGGTCGGCTTCAGCTTCTCGCCGAAGTACATGTCGTCACGGTCGTGGCTGCGATCCGAGCGGGCCTGCATCATCGCCGGGACGGCGGACGCGAGCAGCAGCACCGCCACGCCGAGGCCGACGCCGACGGCGGTCAGCAGGTTGCGGATCCAGCCTTCCTTGCCGCCGGCGAGCGTGAAGCGCGCGCCGAGCGCGAGGTCGCGGACCCAGGTACGGGCGTCGGTGCGCGGCAGGGTGCGTGGAGGAGTGGTGCGCGGGGCGTTCTCCGAGGGCGTGCTCACGCGACCCGCTCCATGTCACGGGACTTGCCGTCGCGTACGACGATCTCGCGGTCGGAGTACGCGGCGACCCGCGCTTCGTGGGTCACCAGGACGACGGCCGCGCCGGTGTCCCGGGCGGCGTCGGTCAGCAGCCGCATGACGCGCTCGCCGTTGAGGGAGTCCAGGGCGCCGGTCGGCTCGTCCGCGAAGATCACCCGGGGTCCGCCGACCAGCGCACGGGCCACCGCGACCCGCTGGCCCTGGCCGCCGGAGACCTCGCCGGGGCGCTTGTGCCCGAGGTCGTCGACCTCCAGCCGGTGCAGCCACTCGGTGGCCAGCCGCTCGGCCTCCTTGCGCTTGGCGCCGTTCAGCCGCAGCGGCAGCGCCACGTTCTCGACGCAGGTCAGCTCGGGGACGAGCTGGCCGAACTGGAAGACGAACCCGAAGTCACCGCGGCGCAGCGCGCTGCGGGCGGCGTCCGACATGGCGGACAGCTCTTCGCCCCGGTACAGGACCTTGCCGGCGTCGGGCCGCACGATGCCGGCCAGGCAGTGCAGCAGCGTCGACTTGCCGGAGCCGGAGGGGCCCATCACGGCCACGACCTCGCCGGAGCGGATCGTGAAGTCGGCGCCGTCCAGGGCGGGGGTGGGGCCGTAGGTCTTGTGCAGCGCGTCGGCGGAGAGCAGCGGCGTGCTGGGCTGAGGGGTGGAGCTGGTCACTTGCGTACCTCCGTCGCGAGCTGGTCGAGCCGGGCGGCGGTGAGTTCCAGCCACCGCAGATCCGCCTCGAGGTGGAAGAGAGCGTGATCGCAGATCAGCTGGTCGGCGAGGTCGCCGCTGGACTTGCGACGGGTCAGTTCCCGCATGAGCCGCAGATGCTCGGCGCGCTGGGTGTCCAGCAGGTCGATGGCGCTGCGGCCGGTCAGCAGGGCGAGGACGACCTTCGTGTACAGGGTCGTCTGCAGATACGGCTCGGGCTTCTCGGGCTGGGCGAGCCACGTCTCGACGTCGGTCAGTCCGGCGTCGGTGATCGCGTACCGCTTGCGCTCGGGGCCGCTGCCGGGCTCTATGCCCTCGACCTCCACGAGCCCGTTCTTCAGGAGTCGGGCCATCGTCGAGTAGACCTGCCCGTAGTGCAGCGGGCGGTCGTGGCCGAAGCGTTCGTCGAAGGCGCGCTTGAGGTCGTAACCATGGCGTGGGCCGGACTCAAGAAGCCCGAGCAGGGTGTGGCCGATTGACATGCGAGCACTCTACATGACGTGTATACGTGGTGTGTATAGACGTGGTGTGTAGTGGATCATCGCAGGTCAAGCCACTCCTATCGGCTCTCGATCCCTTTTCCTCCCTCTGCCGACGGTTCTGTCTGCGACTCTGCGGACGGCTCCGCCGACCGGGCCGGACGGCCGCGGCGGGGGATCGGCCCGGCGGCGCCGGGGAGGCGCCCGGCCTCGGCGAGCGCCCGGCGCAGCAGGAACTCGATCTGCGCGTTGGTGCTGCGGAGCTCGGTCGCCGCCCACGTCGCGATGGCGTCGTGGACGGCGGGGTCGAGCCTCAGCAGCACCTGCTTGCGGGCGGCGCGGCCGGTGCGTTCCGTCACTGGTAGAGGGTCCCGGTGTTGAGTACGGGCTGGGCGGCGCGGTCACCGCACAGGACCACGAGCAGGTTGCTGACCATGGCGGCCTTGCGCTCCTCGTCGAGCTCGACGATGCCCTGCTCGGAGATCCGGGTCAGTGCGGACTCGACCATGCCGACCGCGCCCTCGACGATGGTCTGGCGGGCGGCCACGATCGCGCCGGCCTGTTGGCGCTGGAGCATCGCGGAGGCGATCTCGGGGGCGTAGGCGAGGTGCGTGAAGCGGGACTCGATGATCTTCACGCCGGCCGCGCCGACCCGTGCGGCGATCTCGACGGAGAGCTTCTCGGTGATCTCCTCGGCGTTGCCGCGCAGCGACAGGCCCTCCACATCGTGCGCGTCGTACGGGTAGTTCGTCGCGATGTGCCGGACGGCGGTGTCGGTCTGGATCGCGATGAACTCCACGAAGTCGTCGACCTCGAAGACCGCCTGCGCGGAGTCCCTGACCTGCCAGACGACGACCGCGGCCAGCTCGATCGGGTTGCCGTACGAGTCGTTGACCTTCAGGACCGCGGTCTCGTGGTTGCGGATCCGGGTGGAGATCTTGCGGCGGCTGGTGAACGGGTTCACCCAGCGCAGCCCGTCCTGGCGGATGGTGCCCTGGTAGCGGCCGAAGAGCTGGCAGACGCGGGCTTCGCCGGGGGCGACCTGGGTGAGGCCGAACATGGTGATGAAGGCGGCGATCGCGATCAGCACACCGGCGCCGATCAGGACGCCCGCCAGCGCGCCGCCGCTGTCCTTGGCCTGGGCGATGCCGACGATGAAGAGCGCGATGCCGCCGAACAGCACCGGCACGGCGATCAGCAGGAAGGGCAGCCCCGGCATGCCGACGGCCACCCGTTCGGTGACATGCGGGGCAGGCATCTCAGGGATCTCGGACTGGAGATCGGTGGTGCGGTTCTCGGACATGGGTCCCCCGTTCACAGTGCTCGGCGCGCTCATTCGCCCGCCTAGCAAAGTGATAGCACATTAATCATCCGCAAGCTATGGGCAGACGATGCAGCCCCGGGGCACGGAGGGGGGTAACACGTGCGCCGGGGCTGCGGTTTCGAGGGGCGGAGGTGCTGCGGCGGGGTCAGCCGCTCTTGACGGCGACCGAGATCCGGTCGCCGACCTCCTTGTCGATGGAGCGCCAGTACTGCAGCGCCCGCTCCAGGACGGGTGCGCTGACACCCTTCAGCAGATGGCCGGAAACGTTCGTCACCAGCCGGGCGCGGGCAGCGTCGTCGAGCACCTGCCGCACCTGTGTGCCGGCCTGTCCCCAGTCGTCGTCCTCGCGGTGCGGCGCGTACGCCTCCCGCACCATCTCGCCCGCGCTCGCCCAGCCCGCCGGCTCACCGAACCGCTCGGTGTCGGCGGCCGGACCCCCGTAGGAGTTCGGCGCGTACACGGCGGCCGTACGGGACGGCTCGTACCGCATCGGGCCGTCCTTGGCGTACGAGTAGACCGGCGAGTGCGGCCGGTTCGGGGGCAGTTGTGCGTAGTTCGGGCCGATCCGGTACCGGTGGGTGTCCGGGTACGAGAAGAGCCGGCCGATCAGCATCTTGTCCGGGGACGGGCCGATGCCCGGCACCATGTTCGACGGTTCGAAGGCTGCCTGCTCGATGTGGACGAAGAAATCCTCCGGGTTCCTGTCCAGCGTCATCCGGCCGACCTCGATCAGCGGGTAGTCGCCGTGCGGCCACACCTTGGTCAGATCGAACGGGTTGAACCGGTACCCGGACGCGTCCTCGAACGGCATGACCTGCACCTTCAACGTCCACGAAGGGTGCTCGCCGCGCTTGATCGTCTCGAACAGATCGCGCCGGAAGGCATCGGGGTCCTCGCCGGCCAGCGCGTCCGCGTCGGCCTGGGTGAGGAAGTCGATGCCCTGGTCGGTGATGAAGTGGTATTTGATCCAGAACCGCTGCCCGGCGCCGTTGACCCACATGAAGGTGTGCGAGCCGTAGCCGTTCATGTGGCGGAAGTTCTTCGGGATGCCGCGGTCGCCCATCAGCCAGGTGACCATGTGCGCGGTCTCCGGGGAGAGCGTCCAGAAGTCCCACTGCATGTCGTTGTCGCGCATGCCGTTGTCGGCGCGGCGCTTCTGCGAGCGGATGAAGTCCTGGAACTTCTGCGGATCGCGGACGAAGAACACGGGCGTGTTGTTGCCCACCAGGTCGTAATTGCCCTGCTCCGTGTAGAACTTGAGCGCGAAGCCCCGAGGGTCGCGCCAGGAGTCCGGGCTGCCCTGCTCGCCCGCGACGGTGGAGAAGCGGGCCAGCATCTCGGTGCGCCGGCCCGGCTGGAAGAGATCGGCCTTGGTGAACTGGCTGACGTCGTTCGTGACCTCGAAGCTGCCGTAGGCTCCGCTGCCCTTGGCGTGCACCACCCGCTCGGGGACCCGTTCACGGTTGAACTGGGCCATCTTCTCGATCAGATAGTGGTCCTGCAGCAGGATCGGGCCGTCCGGCCCCACCGTGAGCGAATGCTCGTCGCTCTCCGCCGGGACACCGGCGTTGTTGGTGGTGTACGGGGTGCTCATCGCGTGTGTCTCCCGTTCGAGTCGAGAGTCCGGTACCGGGGCGTCGCTTCGACCACCCTTGCACCGAACCTCCCGCTCGGCACGCCGGGCGACAGCGGGGCGCCGGAGGCCGCGCGGCCTCCGGCACCCGGGCCCGGGTGCCGGGAACTACGGAATCGCCAGCTCGAACCAGACGACCTTGCCCGCACTCAGTCTTGTGGCCCCCCACCGCTGAGCCATCCGGCTGACGAGATACAGGCCGCGGCCACCCTCGTCCTGCGGCTGGGCGTGCCGCATCTGCGGCAGCAGCGGCGCGTCGTCGCCGACCTCGCAGCGCAGCACGTCGGTGCGCAGCAGCCGCAGCGTGATGGGCCGCTCGGCGTACCGGACGGCGTTGGTGACGATCTCGCTGACCAGGAGTTCGGTCGGCTCGATCAGGTGCTCCAGGTCCCAGCGGCGCAGCGCCTGGCGGGCGAGCCGCCGGGCCCGGCCGGCGGTCTGCGGCTGCGGCTCCAGGTACCAGTAGGCGACGTCGCTCGGCGAGATCCCGTCGAAGCGGGCGGCCAGCAGCGCGATGTCGTCGTCGCGGTCGCCGGGGCCGAGGATCTCCAGGATCTCGTCGCAGAGCGGTTCCAGCGGCGGCGGCGACAGCACGGTCGCGGCGTCGTGCAGCCGCTCGCGCAGCAGCTCGATGCCGCCCCAGACGTCCCGTGTCCGGGACTCGACGAGGCCGTCGGTGTACAGCACGAGGGTCGCGCCGGCCGGCGCCGGCAGCTCGACCGCCTCGAACGGCACCCCGCCGACGCCGATCGGCGCGCCCGGCGGTACCCGCAGCACCTCGGCCAGGCCGTTGGCGTGCAGCAGGATGGGCGGCGGGTGGCCGGCGTTGGCCACCACCAGCCGGTGCGCGATCGGGTCGTAGACCGCGTACACGCAGGTCGCCATGCGGTCGCTGCCGAGCCGCTGGGCCTGCTCGTCCAGGTGGTACAGCACCTCCTGCGGCGCCAGGTCGAGCCCCGCGAGGGTCTGCACCGTGGTGCGCAGCTGGCCCATGATCGCCGCCGAGGTCATGGAGTGGCCCATGACGTCGCCGACGACGAGCGCGACGCGGCTGCCGGGCAGCGGGATCGCGTCGTACCAGTCGCCACCGACCCGGGCCGATTCGGCGGCCGGCAGATAGCGGCTGGCGAGCCGGACCCCGGTGGGCTGCGGCAGGGAGTCGGGCAGCATCTCGCGTTGCAGCGCGTCCGCGATGTACGCCTCGCGTCCGTACAGCACCGCCTTGTCGACGCCCAGCGCCGTGTGGGTGGCGAGCTGGGCGGCGACCAGGAGGTCGTCGGACTCGAACGGCGGCCGGTCGGGGCGGCGCAGCAGTACGGCGGCGCCGATGACCCGGCGGCGGCCGCGCAGCGGGGCGAGTATCGCGCGGCGTCCGGTCGGCAGGACGGGCGGGTGCAGCGGTCTGTCGCTCCTGGCGGCACCCGGCTCGGGGTGTAATCCGGGCCGTTCTCCGGGCCGACCCGCGCCGGCGGAGGCCGAAGGACCCTCGCCGAAGCGCAGCAGTTCCTCCAGTGCGGCGGCGGACTGCGGGTGCTCCGCGAAGACCGGGCGTACGCCGCGCAGCACCTCGGCGAGCGGGCCGTCCAGCCGGACGAGGGTGCTCTCGGCGGCGCCGCCGTAGGCGGGCTCCGCGGGCACCGGGGCCAGCACGGTGCCGACGTAGGACTGCCCGCTGGGCTCGTCGAGGCCGCCGTCGGCGCGCCGCAGCCGGAGCACGAGCGGCCCTGACGGCCGTTCGTCGCCGACCGGCAGCGGGTCGCGGAGGTAGACCAGGATCGCGTCGGCGAACGCGGGGACGGCGGAGCGGCACAGGCCCAGCAGGATCTCGTCGAGGTCCAGACCGCGGGCGATCCGCCGGGTGGCCGCCCCGACGTACCGCAGCCGCTCGGCCTCCGAGCCCGAGGAAACCGCCGTACGGGTGCCGAGGGTGCCGGAGGCGCCGGGCGGGGTGGGCGGCGTGGAGCCCGGGGGCGCGGGCGCCGCGGGGGTGGGTGCGAGCGCCGCCGCGGGCTCCTCGTGGCGCGGATGGCCGGCGGGCTCCATGGCGGCACCCGCCGGCCCCTGGGTCCCGCGCGGCGGGGTGCTGGAGAACGACGCGTCGGCGGCGGCTTCGCGCCGGGGCGTGCCCGCGGCCTGCGCCGCCTGCCGGTCCCGTGCGGAACGGTCGTCGGGGAGCGCCTGGGGCGGCGAGGGCTGGTCCTCCCGGTCGGAGCCCGGGGGCAGGCGGAAGCCGCCGCGCGGGTCCGGCAGCGGTGCCGGCAGGGCGGCATCCGGTCCCGGTTGCCGCGCCGGGGGCGGGGGCGTGCGATCCGTGGTCACGCGAGTCGTTCCATCCGGTTGTGCGCCACGCGCTGGCCGCGGCGGGGATTGGGCCGTGTCAGGCGCGTCGTCGGCAGTAGAGGAAGAGCTGCTCCTCCGGCGGCACGTCGGTGCTCGCCGGTGCATAGGCGTACGACTCCTCCTCGATCACCTCGAAGCCCGCGTCCGCCACTACCTGGTGCAAATCATCCCGTAGATAACCGGATACCCGGATGGTGTTACCAAGGAACGGGATGGCGAAGTCGTCCACATCCGCTTCGACCATCGAGAGGATGAAGAGACCCGCGGGCTCCAGCAGATCATGGATGGCGCGCAATGCGTAGGGAATCTCCGCGCGCGGCAGCATCAGCAGCGAGAAGAAGGCCGCGACGCCGTCGAAACGTCCGAGGTCGAGGGGGCCGCCGGGGCGCAGGTCCGCGATGTCGCCCTGGTGGAACTCGGCCTCCGGCACGTACTGCGCGGCCAGCGCGAGCATGCCGGCGGACAGATCGACGCCGACGACCCGGTGTCCGGCCCCGGCGAGCTGCCGGGTGCTGGGCAGGCCGGTGCCGCAGCCCAGGTCGAGCACCCGCGATCCGGCGGGCAGCGTCTCCGCGAGCCACCGGCCCGCGGTGAGCTGGCCGTCCTTGTGGGGGAACGCCTCGTCGTACCGGTCGCCGATCGCGTCGAACGCTTCGGCCTGGCCGCCGCGGTCCCGCTTTATGTCCTCGTAGCCGCCGGTTCCCACTGCCTCGGTCCTCCTTGGTGCGCGTGGCTTGATGACTTGGCGTCAGGCTCTGGGTGCTGGTTGGGAATTGCGCGGTGTTGCGGAGCACGATCCTACGTTTGACGACCCGGGGCGCATCAAGGGGCTCACGAGGTCACTTTGCCGGACGGTTCCAGTCGTCCGGGAGTGACGGTACCGGCCAGCCGGGATCCGGGCGCCAGTCCTCCCAGCCGTCCCGGAAGGGCCGGCCCCAGGACCTGATGACCCCGGCCGCCTCCAGTCCGGCCGACCGTACCCGCTCGGCGCGTTCGGCGGGCATAAGGCCCGCGAGCTGCGCCTGGGCGAACTCGTCCTCGTCCAGCCAGTGCCAGCTGCGGTCCGGGCGGACCGCGATGTCGAGGAAGTGGTCCTCGGAGTCCAGACCGCCGGACCAGCGCCGGCGCGGCTCCTCCAGGTTCACGTACCAGTTCTTCAAATGCCACCTTTTGTCCCAGAAGAGCCAGACCGACCAGGGCTCGCCAGGGTGTGCGATTTTCAGCACACCCGCCCCCCACCACTGCTCGACGCGCGTAGTGCGCGGCTTGAGATAGCGGGTGGCGAGCGGCTCCCGGTTGATCGGGGAGCCATCGGTGAGCACCGGCTTCACACAGGAGGTACCGGGCGCCATCCAGACCGCGAGCAGCTCGGCGTCATCGCGCACGACGGTCACCGGGCGGCAGATGTGCAGCTCGTCGGTGCCGTTGCCCCGATAACGCCACAACACTTGCTCACCCGGCGACCAGTAGCCGCTGGTACCCGGCCCGTTTCCGTCAAGAAGAGTGTCGGCTGTCATGAACAGATCTTACGGATCAGCCCTTAAGGATGGGTCATGCGCAGCACATCCAACGCCGCGTCCAGCTGCTCCTCGGTCAGTTTTCCCTGTTCGACATAGCCCAGCTCGATCACCACGTCCCGGATGCGCTTGCGCTCCGCGACGGCTTTCTTGGCGACCTTGGCCGCCTCCTCGTAACCGATGTATTTGTTCAGCGGGGTGACCACCGAGGGCGAGGACTCCGCGTACTCACGGGCCCGCTCGACATTGGCGGTGATGCCGTCGACGGTGCGGTCGGCGAGCAGCCGGGAGACGTTGGCGAGCAGCCGGACGGATTCCAGCACATTCCTGGCGATGACCGGGAGCATCACATTGAGCTCGAAGTTCCCGGCGGCGCCGGCCATCGTGATCGTCAGGTCGTTGCCGGCGACCTGGGCCGCGACCATCAGCACGGCCTCCGGGATCACCGGATTGACCTTGCCCGGCATGATCGACGAGCCCGGCTGGAGATCGGGCAGGTTGATCTCGGCCAGTCCGGTCCGCGGTCCCGACGCCATCCAGCGCAGATCGTTGGAGATCTTGGTCAGGCCGACCGCGACCGTCTTGAGCTGCCCCGACGTCTCGACGATGCCGTCCCGGGCGCCCTGCGCCTCGAAGTGGTCGCGCGCCTCGGTCAGCGGCAGCCCGGTGGTCCGCGCCACCTCGGCGATCACCGCGGCCGAGAAACCGGGCGGGGTGTTGATGCCGGTGCCGACCGCGGTGCCGCCGAGCGGCAGCTCCGCCAGCCGGGGCAGCGCGCCCCGCAGCCGCTCGACGCCGTACCGGACCTGGGCCGCGTAGCCGCCGAACTCCTGGCCCAGCGTGACGGGCGTGGCGTCCATCAGATGCGTACGGCCGGACTTCACGACGTCCGCGAACTCGGCCGCCTTGCGCTCCAGGGACTCCGCGAGGTGCTCCAGCGCGGGCACGAGGTCGCGGGTGACGGCGGCGGTGGCCGCGATGTGGATGGACGACGGGAACACGTCGTTGGACGACTGTGACGCGTTGACGTGGTCGTTCGGATGCACGTCACGGCCCAGCCGCTCGGTGGCCAGCGTCGCGATGACCTCGTTGGCGTTCATGTTGGAGGACGTGCCGGAGCCGGTCTGGAAGACGTCGATGGGGAACTGGTCGTCCCAGCGGCCGTCCACCACCTCGGCCGCCGCCTCCTGGATCGCCTCGGCGATGTCCTTGTCCAGGACGCCGAGTCCGGCGTTCACCTTGGCGGCGGCCGCCTTGATCCGGGCCAGCGCCTCGATGTGCGCGCGCTCGATCCGCTGGCCGGAGATCGGGAAGTTCTCCACCGCCCGCTGGGTCTGGGCCCGCCATTTCGCGTCCGCGGGCACCCGTACCTCGCCCATCGAATCGTGCTCGATCCGGAAAGGCCGGTCCTGGGACTGCTCCTCGGGCATGGCTGGATTCCTCTCCTCGGCAACTCCTCGACAACATTCCCATTGTCGTACTACTTCCAAGTAACACCCATCAGTAGGACAGTGCCGTAGCCCATTTCATTCCTGTGGAAGGAGCGACGTATGCGCATGTCGAGAAAGAGACGTTGTCGTGCCGCCGGGACGGTACTGGCCGTCCTCGCGACCGTCCTCGCGGGCGGTGCCGGTCTGACCACCACGGCCTCCGCGGCCCCGCAGAACAGCACCGTCAAGCCGCTCTCCGCCGACCTCGAGCAGGTCCGCGCCGCCGAGGCGACGGCGCTGTACGGGAGTCCGGCGATCCGGCCGATGGCCGACCGCAAGACCGGGCTGATCTCGCTGGGGGACAGCGAGATCTCCGGCGAGGGCGTCGGCACCTACGAGGCGGGCACGGACGGCCCCACGAACTGGTGCCACCGCTCCCCGGACTCCGCGATCCACCGCACCGGCATCCCGGCCGACGAGACGTACAACGTCGCCTGCTCGGGCGCGTACACCGGCAACATCAGGATCGGCGGCAGCAAGCAGTACGCGGACGAGCTGGTGCAGAGCGACAGCCTCGCCATCAAGGCCCGCAACACGAAGATCAAGATGGTGGTGCTGGTCGCGGGGGCCAATGACGACCTGCAGTTCGGACCGGTCATCACCGACTGCGTGGAGCGCTGGTTCCTGCTCCAGGGCAGCTGCGACTCCAAGTACGCGCCCGGCTGGCAGGCCCGCGTCGACGGACTGGTGCCCAAGGTCGAGGGGACCGTGCAGGACCTGCGGACGGTCATGCGCGACGCCGGCTACGCGGACGCCGACTACAAGCTCGTGGTGATGGGCTACCCCAGCCCGATGAGCCCCGACATCTACGACAACCCCGGCTTCCCCGGCAAGATCCCGGGCGGCTGCACCGGCTACGACACGGACCTCGCCTGGGGCCGCAACTCCGCGGTGCCCGCCTTCGAGCTCGGCATGCGCCAGGCCGCCGAGGCCACCGGGGCGGTGTACCTCGACAACTCCCGGCTCTTCCACGGGCATGAGGCGTGCACGGACAACACCTGGGCGCGCGGCCTGGTCGTGAACATCACCAACCCGTTCCCGCCCGACGCCAACTCCGTACGCCAGTCCTTCCACCCGAACGCCCGCGGCCACGGCGCCTTCGCGTCGTGCCTGACCCAGCTCTACAACTCCGGCTACCAGGAAGCCGGTTGCGCCGACCCGGCCAGCACCGGCACTCCGGTGCTCCACCAGGGCGCCTGGGACGACGCGTTCAAGCCGGTCACCAACGCGGCCACCGGCCAGTGCATGGACGCCAACGGCGGCTCGTCGCGCAACAACACCGCGCTGCTCGGCTGGAGCTGCCACGGGGGCCGCAACCAGTCCTTCGCGTACGACACCCAGTACCAGTCGCTGCACATCGCGCTCAGCCAGGACCGGTGCATGGACGTGCCGGCCTCGAACTACAGTGCCGGGACCGGCCTCATCCTGTGGGACTGCCACGGCGGCACCAACCAGCGGTTCACCATGACGGCGGGCACCATCCGCCCGGTGGCGGCCACCGGCCTGTGCGTGACCCAGAGCGCCGCGAGTTCGCCGCTGAAACTGGCGGCTTGCGACGGCTCCGCGAGCCAGCGCTTCGCGTAACGGCTCGCGACGGAACACGAACGGGCCCCGCCGATGGAGCGCCGGGGCCCGTTCGTGCTGCTGTTGTTCCCAGGGTCGGAGGATCAGCCCCGGCGGCCGATCGAGAGCACCGGGCCCGACGGGTCGGTGAAGAAGTCGTTGCCCTTGTCGTCGACGACGATGAACGCGGGGAAGTCCTCCACCTCGATCTTCCAGACCGCTTCCATGCCCAGCTCCGCGTACTCCAGGACGTCGACCTTCTTGATGCAGTCCTGGGCGAGCCGCGCGGCCGGGCCGCCGATCGAGCCGAGGTAGAAGCCGCCGTGCGCCTTGCACGCGTCGGTCACCTGCTTCGAGCGGTTGCCCTTGGCCAGCATGACGAACGAACCGCCGGCCGCCTGGAACTGCTCGACGTACGCGTCCATCCGGCCCGCCGTGGTCGGGCCGAACGAGCCGGACGCGAAGCCCTCGGGGGTCTTGGCCGGGCCCGCGTAGTAGACGGGGTGGTCGTGCAGGTACTGCGGCATGGACTCGCCCGCGTCCAGCCGCTCCTTGATCTTGGCGTGCGCGATGTCACGGGCCACGACGAGCGTGCCGGACAGCGACAGCCGGGTCTTGACCGGGTACTTGGACAGCTCGGCGCGGATGTCCGCCATCGGCCGGTTCAGATCGACGCGCACGACGTCGTCGTCCAGGTGCTCGTCCGTGGTCTCCGGGAGGAAGCGCGCCGGGTCGGTCTCCAGCTGCTCCAGGAAGACGCCCTCGGCGGTGATCTTCGCGACGGCCTGCCGGTCGGCCGAGCAGGACACCGCGATGGCGACGGGCAGCGACGCGCCGTGCCGGGGCAGCCGCACCACGCGCACGTCGTGGCAGAAGTACTTGCCGCCGAACTGCGCGCCGATGCCGATCTTCTGCGTCAGCTCGAAGACCTTCTCCTCCAGGCCCTTGTCCCGGAAGCCGTGCCCGTCCGGCGAGCCCTCGCCCGGCAGCTCGTCCAGGTAGTGCGCGGACGCGTACTTGGCGGTCTTCAGCGCGAACTCGGCGCTGGTGCCGCCGACCACGATCGCCAGGTGGTACGGCGGGCAGGCCGCCGTACCGAGCGAGCGGATCTTCTCCTCCAGGAACTTCATCATGGAGGCCTCGTTGAGGACCGCCTTCGTCTCCTGGTAGAGGAACGACTTGTTGGCGCTGCCGCCGCCCTTCGCCATGAACAGGAACTTGTACGCGCCGCCGTCGGTCGCGTACAGCTCGATCTGGGCCGGCAGGTTCGAGCCGGTGTTCTTCTCGTCCCACATGGTCAGCGGGGCCATCTGCGAGTACCGCAGGTTGAGCTTGGTGTACGCGTCGTAGATGCCGTGCGACAGCGCCGCCTCGTCACCGCCGGAGGTCAGCACGTTCTGGCCGCGCTTGCCCATCACGATCGCGGTGCCGGTGTCCTGGCACATCGGGAGCACGCCGGCCGCCGCGATGTTCGCGTTCTTCAGCAGGTCCAGCGCGACGAAGCGGTCGTTCGGCGATGCCTCGGGGTCGTCGAGGATCCGCCGCAGCTGGGTGAGGTGGGCCGGCCGCAGGTAGTGCGAGATGTCGTGCATCGCCTCGGCGGCGAGCGTGCGCAGCGCCTCCGGCTCGACCTTGAGGAAGGTGCGCCCGTCCGCCTCGAAGGTGCTCACACCCTCGGAGGTGATCAGCCGGTACGGCGTCGTGTCCTCGCCGAGCGGGAGGAGATCCGTATAGGAGAACTCGGGCATTTTGGGGGGCTTCCTCACTCGGCTGCGTCATTCGGCTGCGTCGACGAACGGTGTCCAGCGTAGAGCCCGCCGGCCGCTCGATCGGTGTGAGGTGAGGCTCACCCGCACTAGTCGCGATCTATCGCGTTTGTGTACGGTGGGCGGGTGGATGAATCGCAGCTCCAGAAGAAGTCGCAGCAGCCGGTGTCGATGCACAAGCCGACCACCGAAGCGGAGCTGCGCGCGTCCGATGCCGACCGTGACCGCATTTCCGACATTCTCCGCGATGCGCTGGCCGAGGGCCGGTTGAGCGCGGAGGAGCACTCGGAACGCCTCGACCATGTCTATGCCGCCAAGACGCTGGGCGAGCTGGAGCCGCTGGTGCGGGACCTGCCGGCCACCCGGGAGGGCGGGCCGCGGCCGCTCGCGCCGCTGGCCGATCCGTCGTCGCCCGTCGTGGCCGAGAATCTCGTCGCGGTCTTCGGCGGCGCCGCCCGCAAGGGGCGCTGGCTCGTCGGCCGGCGCACCAACGCCTTCGCCTGCTTCGGCGGTGTGGAGATCGATCTGACCGAGGCCGTCTTCCAGCATCAGCAGATCGTCATCCATGCCACCGCGATCTTCGGAGGCGTCGAAGTACGCGTCCCGGAGAACGTCACTCTGCGTGGCAGCGGGACCGGGATCTTCGGTGGTTTCGAGGTCAGGACGTACGAGGCCCCGGATCCGAACGCACCGGTCGTCATCGTCACCGGCACCGCCATCTTCGGCGGCGTCGAGGCGAAGGCGAAGCGCGGGAAGCGCCTCAAGGAATGGATCAACAAGCGCCTCGACGGGTAGGGATGGGGCTGTCGCACTCCCGCATCATGCCGCGCGTTCACGCCATGCATGGTGCGGGTTTACGCCCCGCGCAAGCTGGCTGGTTTTGGCCACTGGCCAGTGTTCATCAGGGGTGTTGTTCGGTGGTCCGGATCGGACGATCGCCCATGCGCGCCCCAGTCGGACAGATGTTCGACTGAGAGGCCCTGGCGGCGAACACGGTCCGCATGAACACGCGCACAGCGGGTAGGGCTCCGACCACGTCACCCGCCTGGTTCCTCCCCGTTGCGACCCCCTGGAACAGCACGCGTGGAGCTCACCCGCGGTGACGGGCAAGGGTGACAAACGCCGAGCCGTCGTCAGGAGTATCCCGTGCTTCAACCGATCGAGCCCGTCAAGGACACTGCCCTCCCGCCGAGTCACCCACGGGATCTGGCAGGCCCATGGCACTCGGAGGCGGCGTGCCGCAGTGATGAGGCGGGATTGTTCTTCGCCCCGTCCAAAGAGCCGACAGCGGCGCGGCTGTCCCGTGAGGAGAACGCGAAGCGGGTGTGCGCCCGCTGCCCGGTGATGCTGGAATGCCGGGAACACGCACTGCGGCAGCCAGAGCCGTACGGCGTGTGGGGTGGTCTGACCGCCGCCGAACGCCGGGTCGTACTCGCCCGCAGGCGCCGCCGCGAGGCGGAACTGCCGCGGACGGACCGGATCGCCGCCGCAGGCTGAACAGGCGAACGGGCCGGGTCCGCCGCGTCAGTCGGCGGGCCCGGCCCGTACGTTTTCCCTGCCGCCCTCGCGCCTGCCCAGGGCGCTCAGCGGCGGTTCAGCGAGTGCTCGGCGCGTGCCGGGTGCCGGCCGCGCGCTCGAGCGGATGCGCCAGGTCTCAGCGCGCGCGGTCGAAGTCGATCGCGCTGTACGCGCGCAGCTTCGACAGCCGGTGCGTGGAGGAGATCTGCCGGATCGTGCCGGACTTGGAGCGCACCACCAGTGATTCGGTGGTGGCGGTCTCGGCGCGGTAGCGGACGCCCTGGAGCAGCTCGCCGTCCGTGATGCCGGTCGCGACGAAGAACACGTTCTCCCCGCTGACCAGGTCGTTGGTGTGCAGCACGCGGTCCAGGTCGTGGCCCGCGTCGAGTGCCCGCTGCCGCTCGGCGTCGTCCTTCGGCCACAGCCGGCCCTGGATCGTGCCGCCGAGGCACTTGATCGCACAGGCGGCGATGATGCCTTCCGGCGTGCCGCCGATGCCCATCAGCATGTCCACGCCGGTGCCGTCGCGTACGGCCATGATGGCGCCCGCGACATCGCCGTCCGCGATGAACTTGATCCGTGCGCCGGTCTCCCGGATCTCCTTGACCAGCCCGTCGTGGCGCGGCCGGTCGAGGATCATGACGGTGACGTCCTCGGGCGCGCTGTGCTTCGCCTTGGCGACCCGGCGGATGTTCACCGCGGCGGGCGCCATGATGTCGACGTAGTCGGCGGCCTCGGGGCCGGTGACCAGCTTGTCCATGTAGAAGACGGCCGACGGGTCGAACATCGTGCCGCGGTCGGCCACGGCGAGCACGGCCACCGCGTTGGACATGCCCTTGGCGGTGAGGGTCGTCCCGTCGACGGGGTCCACGGCGACGTCGCACTCCGCACCGGTGCCGTCGCCGATCCGCTCGCCGTTGTAGAGCATGGGGGCGTCGTCCTTCTCGCCCTCACCGATGACGACGACGCCGTTCATCGAGACGGTGGAGACGAGCGTCCGCATCGCCTTCACCGCGGCGCCGTCCGCGCCGTTCTTGTCACCACGGCCGACCCAGCGACCGGCGGCCATGGCGGCCGCCTCCGTCACCCGGACGAGTTCCAGGGCAAGGTTGCGATCAGGGGCCTCGGGACTCACTTCGAGCTGGGGCGGCAAATGCTGTTCGGTCATCACAGCGCACCTTTCTGTACGAGGACGGCCGGAAAAGAGGGTGCTGTGACCTTATCGGGTCATCGCGAATATGAGCAGGGCGCACGTCACATGAGCGGCGCCCCCACGGGCCTGGTCGGCGTGTCCCGGGCCGGGCCCGCGCGGTGCGCCCCGGCGTCCCGGCGGCCGACCCCCGGGCCGGAGCGCCACCCGGCATGGGGGACCATAGGAGCGTGGCAAACAAGCGTGGCAATCAGACGGTGCGGGACCTGGTCCTGTCGATGGTGGTGCTCGGCGTCGTCGTCGCGTTCATCTACATCTTCATCCCGCACGACACCAACGCGGACCCGGTCAAGCCGATCGGCTTCCAGACCGAGCTGAGCCAGGCGCGGCGCGACGCGCCCTTCCCGGTGGCCGCGCCCGAGGGGCTCGGCCAGGACTGGCGCGCTACGACGGTGACGTACGACGCCAAGGACGCCAAGGCCGTCGAATGGCACCTGGGCTTCGTCGATCCGCAGAACGAGTACGCGGCCGTGGAGCAGGGCAACGGCCCGGCGGCGAAGTTCATCGCGGACAAGAGCAAGCGCGCGGTGCGGGACGGGAACCGTACGGTCACCGTCGCCGGGGTGGCGTGGGACCGGTACAAGGGCCCGAAGTACAACGCGCTGGTGCGGGTGGAGAAGGGTGTCACCACGATGATCACCGGCACCGCCCCCGACGAGCAGCTCGCCGAACTGGCGGCCGCGCTCAAGGCGTCCTGACCCGTTGCCGCGCCGACCCGCTGGCGCGCCGACCCGCTGGCGCACAGGCCCGCGAAACTCACCCTGTCCGGACGCGAGCGCCGGGCGGCCCGTGACGGGCGCCCGGCGTTCGGGAGTGTGCGGGGAGATCAGACGGTCGTGACGACCTCGTCGTAGGCCAGACGGGGGCTGCGGGTCGGGAACCAGGAGTCGGTGCCGGGCTTGCCGATGTTCACCACGGCGAGGACCGAGTGCTCACCGTCGGGGAAGAACTCCTTGTCGATGCCCGCGGCGTCGAAGCCGGTCATCGGGCCGGCGGCCAGGCCGGCGGCGCGGATGCCCAGGATGAAGTAGCCGGCCTGCAGCGAACCGTTGAGGGTGGCGGCCTGCTCGCGCACGGAACGCTCGGAGAAGAAGAGGTCCTTCGCCTGCGGGAAGTGCGGGAACTGGGTCGGCAGCTCCTCGTGGAACTCGTTGTCCGCGGCGAGGATCGCGACCAGCGGGGCGGCGGAGGTCTTCGGCTGGTTGCCCTCGGCCATGTGCTTCACGAGGCGCTCGCGGCCCTCGGCGGAACGCACCAGGACGATACGCAGCGGCTGCTGGTTGAACGCGGTCGGCGCGTACTTGACCAGGTCGTAGATCGCCTGGATCTGCTCGTCGGTCACGGGCTCGTCGGTGAAGGTGTTGGCCGTGCGGGCCTCACGGAAGAGCAGGTCCTGGGCGGAGGCGTCGAGTACGAGAGACATGGGAACCTCTTACGGAATCGTGGCAATTTGCGCCGATCGGGCACGTCGCGAACACTCTCATCAACCTGTGTGAAAGTTCAACGATTCCTGGGTCCGGGGTGACGCTCGTCACATCCATGCCGGTTCGACCGTCGCTCGAGCCGTCAAGTGACCGCCCCGCCACGTCACTCGGCGGCGGACTCCTCGTCCGGCGCCTCGGCGAGCGCCGCGTCCAGCCGGGCCCGCGCGCCCTCCAGCCAGCGCCGGCACACCCGCGCGAGTTCCTCGCCGCGCTCCCAGAGCGCCAGCGACTCCTCCAGCGTCGAGCCGCCGGCCTCCAACCGCCGTACGACATCGACGAGCTCGTCCCGCGCCTGCTCGTATCCCAGCGTGTCCTGTTCTGCCATGGTCACAGCCTAGGCCGGAGGTACGACAGTGCCGGTGACCTTCACCAGGAACGCACCGCCGGAGACCCGGGCGCGCAACTCCTCGTCCGCCGCCACCTCGTCGGGGCCGCGCACCACGGAACCGTCCTCGCGCTGCAGCACCGCGTAGCCGCGCTGCAGGGTCGCGGCGGGGGAGAGGGCCACCACCCGCGCCCGGGTGTGCTCCAGCTCGTCGTCGGCCCGGTCCAGCAGATGCCGCAGCGTCCGGCGGCTGCGGTCCAGCAGCGCGTCGACCTGCTCCTCGCGGTGCTCGACCATCGTGTGCGGCCGGGCCATCGACGGCCGGCTGAGCGCCGCGTCCAGACCGCGCTGCTCACGGTCGAGCAGACCGGTCACGACGCGCAGCGCCCGCAGCCCCAGATGCTCCACCCGGGTCAGTTCCTCGCCCACGTCCGGGACCACCCGCTTCGCCGCGTCCGTCGGGGTGGACGCCCGCAGGTCCGCCACCAGGTCCAGCAGCGGGGAGTCCGGCTCGTGCCCGATCGCCGACACGACCGGGGTGACGCACGCGGCCACCGCCCGCACCAGCTGCTCGTCGGAGAACGGCAGCAGGTCCTCCACGCTGCCGCCGCCGCGCGCCACGATGATCACGTCGACCTCGGCATGCGCGTCCAGCTCGCGCACCGCCTCCACCACCCGGGGCACCGCCTGCGCGCCCTGCACCGGCACGTTGCGCACCTCGAAGCGGACGGCGGGCCAGCGCAGCCGCGCGTTCTCCAGCACATCGCGCTCCGCCGCCGAGGCGCGGCCGGTCACCAGCCCGATGCACTGCGGAAGGAAGGGCAGCGGGCGCTTGCGGTCCAGCGCGAACAGACCCTCAGCCGCCAGCGCCTTCTTCAGCTGCTCCAGCCGGGCCAGCAGCTCCCCGACGCCGACCGGCCGGATCTCCGTCGCGCGCAGCGACAGCTGCCCGCGCGGGCCGTACCACTCGGGCTTGGCGAACAGCACGACACGGGCGCCCTCGCCGACCACGTCGGCGATCTGGTCGAACACCGCCCGGAAGCACGTCACCGAGATGGACACATCGTGCGACGGGTCGCGCAGCGTCAGGAACACCACGCCCGCACCCGGGCGCCGCGACAGCTGGGTGATCTGCCCCTCCACCCAGACGGCGCCGAGCCGGTCCACCCACCCGCCGATCAGCCGTGACACTTCGCCGACGGGGATCGGCGTATCCGCCGACGTACTCAGAGCCATGTGCCGAGCGTATCGGCCGCCGCCGACAGCGGGATTGCCTTCCGGCCGCGCTGTGGGCCGTGCTGTGTACGGCGACACGAAGGTGACGGTTATCGCTCCGCCGCGGTCCGCCGCCGGGAGAGCTGGGCGGCCAGCACGATCAGTCCCGCGGCCAGCCAGACGGCCCCGACGACCTGGGCCGATCCTGCGGCTTCGACGATCACGGCGATGGTGATGGCGAGGCCGAGCAGCGGTACGACGATGTGGCGCAGCACGCTGGGCGGCCCCCCCTGGCGGCGGACGGCGAACCAGCCGACGACCGACAGGTGCAGCAGCGAGAAGGCGGTGAGCGCGCCGATGTCGACGACGGAGACCAACCGGTCCAGGCCGTCGTCGCGGCGGGCCGCCCAGACCGCGGCGACCAGGGTGACGACCGCCGCGAACAGCAGCGCCCGCCGGGGCACCCCGCTGCCCGCGTCGATCTTGGACAGCGGTCCCGGCAGCCGCCGGTCGCGGGCCATCGCGAAGAGCAGCCGGCCCGCCGCTGCCTGCCCGGCGAGCGCCGCGAAGGCCGCGCCGATGGCCTTGCTGACGGCGACGAGGTCGTGCAGCCAGCCGCCGACGGCCGCGTCCACGGTGTCGTAGAAGGCGGACCCCTGCCCGGCCGGCTTCGCGGCCAGCTCGGCAGCGGACATCGGAGCGAGCAGCGCCGCCAGATACGTCTGCACGATGAACAACACACCCGCCATGACGAGGCAGAACAGCACGGCCCGCGCGACCTTCGCCGAGCCGCCCGCCGCCTCCTCGGCGAAGGAGGCGATGGCGTCGAAGCCCAGATAGGACAGCACCGCGACGGACACGGCGCCCAGCACCGCGCCCAGGGAGAACGCGCCCTGGCCGGAGAAGGGCGAGGCCCAGCCGCGCTGCGCCCCGTCCGTGCCGAGGACGACGACCGCGGACACCACGAAGATCAGCAGCACCACGATCTCCAGGGCGAGCACGAGGAAGCCGACCGCCGCCGCGGCCCGCACCCCCCACAGGTTGAGCCCGGTCGTCACCACGACCGCGATCGTCGTCCACACCCACTGCGACACCGACGGCACCAGCGCGTGCAGCGCGATCCCGGAGAAGAGATAGGCCACCGCGGGGATCAGCAGATAGTCGAGCATCGCCATCCAGCCGGCGATGAAGCCGGGCCCCTCACCGAGCCCGGCCCGCGCGTAAGCGAAGACCGAACCGGCCTGCGGGACGACCCGCACCATCTGCGCGTAGCTGAACGCGGTGAACGCCATCGCGACCGTCGCGAACACATAGACCAGCGCGACCGCCCCGTGCGATCTGGCGTCCAGCGCGCCGAACACGCCGACGGGTGCCATGGGGGCGATGAAGAGCATCCCGTAGACCACGAGGTCGCGGAAGCCGAGGTTGCGCCGCAGGGTGCCTTCGGCGGCGCGGGCCGTGTCGTCCGGGGGAGCGGGGGTCGGTGCGCTCATGCCCCTCAGCTTGCGCGAAGGGTGCCGTGACCACGAACGGAGCGGAGCCGGGCGGACACGTCCCCCGGCGCCGCCGGGCGGCCTTCTTCGGACCGGACGGCTGCCCCGTACCATGGCTGACATGACTGCTACGACTGCCCGACGCGTCCTGCTCGCAGCCCCCCGCGGATACTGCGCAGGCGTGGACCGCGCCGTGATCACCGTCGAGAAGGCACTGGAGCAGTACGGAGCGCCGATCTATGTGCGCAAGGAGATCGTGCACAACAAGTACGTGGTGCAGACCCTGCAGAAGAAGGGCGCGATCTTCGTCGACGAGACGGAGGAGGTGCCCGAGAACGCCATCGTGATCTTCTCGGCGCACGGCGTCGCCCCCGTCGTCCACGAGGAGGCCGCGCAGCGCAGCCTGGCCTCGATCGACGCGACCTGCCCCCTGGTCACCAAGGTGCACAAGGAAGCCGTCCGGTTCGCGAACGAGGACTACGACATCCTGCTGATCGGCCATGAGGGCCATGAAGAGGTCGTCGGCACCATGGGCGAGGCCCCGGAGCGCATGACGCTCGTCGACGGCCCCGCCGACGTGGCGAACGTCGAGGTCCGCGACGAGAGCAAGGTCGTCTGGCTCTCCCAGACCACGCTCTCCGTCGACGAGACGATGGAGACCGTCGACGCCCTCAAGGAGCGTTTCCCCAACCTGATCAGCCCCCCGAGCGACGACATCTGCTACGCCACGCAGAACCGCCAGGTCGCGGTGAAGCAGATCGGCGCGGAGGCGGAGCTGGTCATCGTCGTCGGCTCCAAGAACTCGTCGAACTCCGTTCGGCTGGTCGAGGTCGCCCTGCAGGCCGGTTCCAAGGCCTCGTACCTGGTGGACTTCGCCGACGAGTGCGACGAGGCGTGGCTGGAGGGCGTGACCACGGTCGGCGTCACCTCGGGCGCCTCCGTCCCGGAGATCCTCGTCGAAGGTGTGCTGGACTGGCTGGCCGAGCGCGGCTTCGGCGATGTGGAGATCCTCCGGTCGGCGGAAGAGAGCATCGTTTTCTCGCTGCCGAAGGAATTGCGGCGTGACCTGCGTGCGGAGACCGCCCCCGGGGCATCTGCCCAGGGGTGAGCCGAACGGCTCACGTGCCGAGGGGTGAGCCGAACGGTTCACGCTTAGCGTGGAGGTCATGAACGTGTTCGGCGTGGACATCGGTGGCACAGGCATCAAGGGCGCTCCGGTCGATCTGGAGCGCGGCGATCTGGCGGAAGTGCGCTGCAAGGTGTCGACCCCGCATCCGGCCACCCCGGACGCCGTGCTCGACGGCGTCCAGCAGGTCGTGGAGCATTTCGGCTGGTCGGGGCCGGTCGGCGTGACCTTCCCCGGGGTCGTGGTGGACGGGGTGACCCGGACCGCGGCCAATGTCGACTCCGACTGGATCGGCAAGGACGCCCGCGCCCTGATCTCGGAGCGGCTGGGCATGCCGGTGGCCGTCCTGAACGACGCGGACGCGGCCGGCATGGCCGAGATGACCTTCGGCGCCGGCCGGGGCCGCGGCGGGACGGTGATCCTGCTGACGCTGGGCACCGGCATCGGCAGCGCGGTCTTCGTCGACGGGCACCTGCTGCCCAACACCGAGCTGGGCCATCTGGAGCTGCACGGCCATGACGCGGAGAAGCGCGCGTCGGTCAAGGCCCGCGAGGAGGACGACCTCAGCTGGGAGCACTGGGCGCACCGGCTGACGAAGTACCTCGCCCATGTGGAGATGCTGTTCTCGCCCGAACTGTTCGTGATCGGCGGCGGGGTGAGCCGCAAGGCGGAGAAGTTCCTGCCGCTGATCGAGGGGATCAGCGCCGAGATCGTCCCTGCTGGTCTGCAGAACAACGCGGGGATCGTCGGAGCCGCCATGAACGCTGCAAAGCTCTGACGCCGACGATGCCGGCGGCCAGCAGCGTGCCGGTGTAGAGCCAGCCGGTCAGCAGGGCCAGACCGGTGAACATGCCCAGCAGATGGCCGACGAAGCCGCCGCCGTTGTCGTCACCGGTCAGCGCGATGGCGGTGGCGAACGCGATGGGGGCGGCGATCGGCGCCGCCACCAGGTCGTACGGCCGGACGTACAGCCCCGCCGTGACGCACACCGCGATGAACACCAGCCCGAAGAAGACCCCGGGCCCGTCGAAGAGCAGGGCGTCCAGCGCACCGCCGGTCACCGTGACCACGACGGTCAGCAGCCCCGTCCCCAGCCCGGTGAGCTTCGGCTGGGCCTGTGGCAGTCGCACCACCCTGGCGAGCGCCGTGATCGTGGGCGCGAGCGAGGCCAGCGGCCCGCGACGTGCCGACCGGTAGACCACCGAACCCCCCACCGTGCCCGTGGGGCGGGCCGGCCTGGGCAGCCGGGGCCTGCCCTGGGCGTCTCTGCTGCCGTTCCCGGTGTCGTTTTTGGTGCCGTTCCTGGTGCCGGTGCGCGCACTGTGTTGCTCCACCCACTCAAAGTAGGCGGATGACCCCGGTCATACCCTGGCAGGACACGCCTTTGCCCGGTCCTTGGCCTTCTGTTCGACGGCGACGGGTCGGGCCCGCGCTCGCCCCGTAGACTGGTGGATCGGTCCCTGGACCACTCCACTCTCCTCGCTCCTCTCGTTACGGGAAGTCGCCACGTGTCGCTCACGATCGGAATCGTCGGTCTGCCGAATGTCGGCAAGTCGACCCTTTTCAACGCCCTGACCAAGAACGACGTGCTGGCGGCCAACTACCCGTTCGCCACCATCGAGCCGAACGTGGGCGTCGTCGGCGTCCCCGACCCGCGCCTCGCCCAGCTCGCCAAGATCTTCGGCTCGCAGAAGCTGCTCCCCGCCACGGTCGACTTCGTCGACATCGCGGGCATCGTGCGCGGTGCGAGCGAGGGTGAGGGCCTGGGCAACAAGTTCCTGGCGAACATCCGCGAGTCGGATGCGATCTGCCAGGTCATCCGGGCCTTCAAGGACGAGAACGTCGTGCACGTCGACGGCAAGGTCTCGCCCAAGGACGACATCGAGACGATCAACACCGAGCTGATCCTCGCGGACATGCAGTCCGTCGAGAAGGCCGTCCCGCGCCTCACCAAGGAGGCCCGCCTCCAGAAGGAGAAGGCCGCCGTCCTGGCCGCGGTCCTGGACGCCCAGAAGATCCTCGAAGAGGGCCGCACTCTCTACGCCGCCGGCATCCACGCCGGCACCGAGCAGGGCCGCCTCCTCCACGAGCTGCACCTGCTCACCGTCAAGCCGTTCCTCTACGTCTTCAACGTGGACGAGGACGAGCTGACCGACGAGGACTTCAAGAACGAGCAGCGCGCGCTCGTCGCCCCCGCCGAGGCGATCTTCCTGAACGCCAAGATCGAGGCCGAGCTGATCGAACTCGACGACGAGGAGGCCCTCGAGCTCCTGCAGTCCATGGGCCAGGAGGAGCCCGGCATGGCCGTCCTCGGCCGCGTCGGCTTCGACACCCTCGGCCTGCAGACGTACCTCACCGCCGGCCCCAAGGAAACCCGCGCCTGGACCATCAAGAAGGGCGCCACGGCCCCCGAGGCGGCCGGTGTGATCCACACCGACTTCCAGCGCGGCTTCATCAAGGCCGAGATCGTCTCCTTCGACGACCTCGTCGCCTGCGGCTCCATCCCCGAGGCCCGCGCCAAGGGCAAGGCCCGCATGGAGGGCAAGGACTACGTGATGCAGGACGGCGACGTGGTCGAGTTCCGCTTCAACGTGTAGCCGGTGACATACCACCACGTCACTGATCTGACAAACATGCAGGTCAGAAGGGGTCCGGCCTTCCGGGGTCGGGCCCTTTGTTTTTTCCCGTGCTGGGATGATGCTGGGATAGCTGACCCCTCGTCACCTGTCATCACCCCTGCTCATCCCTACCGTGCTGGGATCGTGCTGGGATGGCGTGCGGCGCCCGTGCTGGGTTGTGGGCCGGTGCTGGGTGAGTGTGCGGGTGGGGCTCATTGCGGGCGGGGCCCGTACGGACTCCAGCCGCGGAGGAAGGGTTCAAGGTCGGCGGCGCCGGGTTTGGACGGCGTGGGGAGCTTTGGCGCTGAGGCGGTCTCGATGAGGCGTTGGAGGTGCGTGGTTGCGAACGCGAGCCACTCCTCGATGACCGGAACGGGAACCTTCGGTGAAACGGGCCCAGATCCAGTCGCGCAGCGTCTCGGTGTTGAGAAGCCGTATTCCTATCGATCGTGAAGGCGGTACCGCACGGTGCGCGATCCGGGGCTGACCCGCTAGCGGTCGGTGTAGTGGCCGTAGACGCGGGCGATCTCCAGTACGTCACCACTCACCCGGTACACGAGGCGGTGTTCCTCGGTGATACGCCGCGAGCACCAGCCCTTGAGTGCGCCTTTCAGCATCTCGGGCTTTCCGATGCCGTTGCCGTCATCGGGGTTGCGCTGGATGTCCGCGATCAGGACGTTGATGCGCTTGAGGCTGCGCCGGTCGATCATGGCCCACTGCGCGTACTGCTCCCATGCGCGGGTGGAGAACATGACCTTCACTCCGCCGCCTCCGGGTCGATCAGGTCGCGCACAGTGCCGCGTCCGGCGTCCAGCTCAGCAACAGACTCCATCAGCTCAGCGGCGGTGCGCGCGTTGCCGAGCAGGTACATGGTCTCCGTCCACGCTTCGTAGTCGGACTCTGCCATGAGGACGGCGTTTCCCTGTTTGGAGGCGATCCGCACCGGTGCGTGATCGTCGTTGACCTTCTTCAGCAGCGGGAAGAAGTCCCTCCGCGCCTCGGTTCCAGTGATCGTCATTGCTGTTGTCCCTTTCGCTCCGGCCGCCCTCGAATGGTACTGAAAACTGTACATCACCAGTACGGATTTCGGTACCAGAGAGCCTAGCGGCTGCTCATCCCAGCCAAGATCACCCAACCAGGCACCCTGTTCGATCAGATGCCTCGTTGAGGCGCACAGGGAGACGATGCTGGATGTCGAGGTCGACATCGGCGTGTCCCGGGGCCAACTCTGGGCGATTGTCAAGGGGGCGCGACCGGGCCCGGTAGGCTTGCCTGTCCGGGGTGGGCGGGGTGGATCCGGGTGGGCCACCGTCTGCCGACAGGCGAAGGGATCGGCGCATGGCCACCGTATTTCGGGTGGTGACCGTGGATGACGAGGACGGCCATGAGGTTCGGACGCAGTACTACGACGAGGCGGGGGGCGAGATCCCTGCCCCCCGGCTGTCTGTCGTGCGCGGGTCGGCCCGTGGCGCCGTATCCCGTGTTGCCGTACCCCCTGTTGCCGTAGCTCATGCGGCTGTTGAGCCCGCGGGGGGTCGGGAAAGGGTTTCGTCCCCGGCGTTCGCCGGGGAGCAGTGGGCGGTGTTGTCCGGGTGTGTGGCGGTGTTTCTGCCGGCGGATCCACCGCGCAGTGGGCGCGTCGCGTTTCATGTCGCGGGGAGCGGTCGGCTTCCCGTGGGTTTGCCGGCCGAGGACGTGGAGATCGTTACCGCGCATGGGCGTGGTGCGCGTCGGCGTACGGTGTCGGCGGTGGTGCGGCCGTTGGCCGAGGTGCTGCCCTGGGTCTTGTCCGTGGACGTGGAGGCGGATGCGCCGTGCGGTGAGACGGCGGCAGTCTGGCGGCATGCTGCTCTGTACGCCCTGCACCTGGCGGGGCGTGGGCTGCTGCTGCCGGGGCTCAGCGCCGGTGACCATGATGCCTGGCGGCTTGGCCCTTATGCGGAGGCGGACGCGACCTGGGTGCGAGCGCTGGCCGAGGTCATGCCGCCCGCCGCGTACGCCGTACCGCTGGAGTCCGCGGGGGAGGGGAGTGCGCGTACGCCGCTGCAACTCCCCGATCCTTACGCCCGGTTGAGGGAGTTCATGGACGCGGTGGCGGATCTGCTGCCGCGTACCCCTGCCGCATCGGCGGCCGCGGGGATGCGGCCGTTCGCCTCGCGGGATGCGCAGCACCTGCCGGGGCTGCGGGCGTGGGCCGCGCAGGTGGCCGACGGCCGGGATGCCGGTGTACGCGTCTCGCTGCGGCTCGAACTGCCGGGCGGCGCGATGCGTGAATATGCGGACGACGAGGGCGACGCGTACGACGAGGACGCGTACGACGCTGCTCTGGAGGTGGCCGGTGCATCAGTGCGGGCCGTCGTGCAGGTGCACTCGCTCGCCGATCCGCTGCTCCTCGCGGACGCGGCCGGCGTCTTCAGTGGCGAGAGCGGCGGTTTCGGTCCGCGTACCCGCGTCCAGGTGGAGGACGTTCTGCGCCGGGCCGCCGCTGCGTGGCCGCCGCTGCACCGGATCCTCTCGCTGCCGGTTCCAGATGAACTCGCCCTGGACGACCAGGAGTTCATTGGACTCCTGGCAGGCGGGGCGGCCTCGCTGTCGGCCGCCGGGGTGGCCGTCCACCTCCCCAAGGAGCTGGCGCGGGAGATGACGGCCCGCGCGGTGATCGAGCCCGACAAGGAGGCCGAGCGCGAGAAGGATGCCGAGACCCCCGCGTTCTTCTCGCCCGAGCAACTCCTCTCCTTCCGCTGGGAGTTCGCGGTCGGCGACCGTACGCTGACGCAAGGCGAGCTGGACCGGCTCGCGCAGGCCCGCCGCCCCCTGGTGCGGCTGCGTGACCAGTGGGTCGTGGTGGACGCGGAGCTGCTGCGCAAGGCGCGCAGGGCCCGCAAGGAACTGGGCGCCCTCGATGCGCTGGCCGCCGCGCTCACCGGCAGCGTGGAGGACCCCGACGGTGTTCTCGTTCCCGTACGGGCAGGAGGGTGGCTGGCCGCGCTGCGCGACAGGCTCGCCGCTCCCGAGCGGGCCAGTGCGGCCGAGTTGGCCGCGCCAGCCGCCCTGGACGCCACCCTGCGCGGCTATCAGCTGCGCGGACTTGCCTGGCTGGACCGGATGACCAGGCTGGGGCTCGGCGCCTGCCTCGCCGACGACATGGGCCTGGGCAAGACGATCACCACGATCGCCCTGCATCTGCGCCGCCAGGAGGATCCGGCGACCGCGGGCAGGCCGGCTCTGGTGGTCTGTCCGGCATCCCTGCTCGGCAACTGGGGCCGGGAGATCGACAGGTTCGCGCCCGGCACCCCCTGGCGCCGCCACCATGGACCGGGGCGCGATCTGGGCGGCCTCAAGCCGGGCGAGATCGTCCTCACCACATACGGAACCATGCGCCGCGACGCCCAGGCGCTCGCCGAAGCCGGGCCGTGGGGGCTCCTCGTCGCGGACGAGGCGCAGCACGTGAAGAACCCGGCAGGGGCCACCGCGAAAGCGCTGCGCACCCTGCCGAGTTCGGCGCGCGTAGCCCTGTCGGGCACGCCGGTGGAGAACAACCTCAGTGAACTGTGGGCGCTCCTGGACTGGGGCACCCCCGGGCTGCTCGGCTCCCTGAAGACCTTCAGGCAGCGGTACGGGCGGGCCGCCGAGCGTGCCGCGCGCGGCGGTGCGGCCGGCGAGGAGGACAGTGCGGCGGCCGAGCGCCTCGGCCGGCTCATCCGCCCCTTCGTGCTGCGCCGCCGCAAGGCCGACCCGGGCATCGCGCCCGAGCTGCCACCGAAGACAGAGACCGATGAGCGGGTGCTGCTGAGTAGGGAGCAGACCGTGCTCTACGAGGCGCAGGTACGCGAGTCGCTCGCCGCGATCCGGGAGGCGAAGGGCATCGCCCGGCACGGCCTCGTACTCAAACTCCTCACCGCGCTCAAGCAGATCTGCAACCACCCCGCCCAATATCTGAAGGAGCCCGACGCGACCCGGCTGACCGGCCGCAGTGGCAAACTGGAACTCCTCGACGAACTCCTCGATGTGATCGTCGCCGAGGACGCGTCCGTGCTGCTGTTCACCCAGTACACGCAGATGGCCCGCCTCCTCGAACACCATCTGACCGCGCGCGGCATCAACTCCCTTTATCTGCACGGCGGTACGCCGGTGAAGCGGCGCGAGGAGATGGTCGACGCCTTCCAGCACGGCGAGGCCCCGGTCTTCCTGCTCTCCCTGAAGGCCGCGGGCACCGGCCTCAATCTCACCCGCGCCGGGCACGTCATCCACTACGACCGGTGGTGGAACCCGGCCGTGGAAGATCAGGCCACCGACCGCGCGTACCGCATCGGCCAGACCCAGCCCGTCCAGGTCCACCGCCTGATCTCCGAGGGTACGGTGGAGGACCGGATCGCCCAACTCCTCAGCAGTAAGCGTGACTTGGCGGACTCCGTGCTCGGGGGGCAGGGCGAGGCCGCCCTCACCGACCTGAGCGACGATGAACTCGCCGATCTGGTCTCCCTGCACTCCGCCCACGGCGACAGGAGCCGCCGATGAGACGCCGCACCGGTACCCTCGCCCTCCCGGCGCCGCAACTGGCGCGCGGGCAGCGGGAGATGGCGAGCAGCTGGTGGGGCGAGGAGTGGATCGACTCCCTTCAGACGCCTTCCTCGTCGTTCGGGTACGGATTCTCCGCGGGCCACGACAGCCGCCTGGCCCGCGCCCGCACCTACGCACGCAAGGGGGCGGTCGGCGAGATCACGGTGCGGCCGGGGTCGGTGGCCGCCCGCGTCAAGGGCAGCCGCCGTACCCCCTACCGCTGCGAGATCCACGTACCCGAACTGTCCGAGGCGCAGTGGGACAAGCTCTTCGAGGAGTGGACCGCCGCCGGGCGGGAGCTGCTGCTCGAACTCGCCCAGGGTCGGCTCGGCGTACACGCGGTCGATGCCGCGGTGCGGGCGGAGACGGATCTGGTCCCACCGCCGGACGCGTTCGTCTACCACTGCTCCTGTCCCGACTGGGGCGACCCGTGCAAGCACGCCGCCGCGCTGTCGTACGCGTTCGCGCGGGCCCTGGACACCCGCGCCGAGGCGCTGCTCGTACTGCGCGGACGCGACCTTGTCGAGGCAGCCACCGAGATCTCGGTACGCCACAGAGCGCGGGAGCAGTCCGCGGCGGACGAGGAGGCCGTACGGGCGGCGCGGCCCAGTGGGGTCCCGGCGGGTGAGGCGTTCGCGCGGGCCCGGGCCCGCGCGGCGGACGGTCCTGCCGTACTGCCGGTGCTGCCCGCGCCCCTCCTTGTTCCCGTCCCGGCTCCTGTCGTGGGCCAGGAGAGGGCCGCGGCGATGACGCCGGTGCTGCTCGTGGGCGAGTCCGTCGCCCCGGAAGCGCTGCACCTGCTGGCTGTCGATGCCGCCCGGCGTGCTTCGGCGGTCTATGTGTGGGCGGTTGACCAGCGGGATGTCACCGATACAACGGCGGCTGCCGGGGCCGCGCAGACGCAGGCGGCCGATCTTCTGATGCTGGACGGCGACCCCTGGCACGACACCGTGCGCCGGGCTGCTGCCGCCGACGGCGACCTGCCGGTGGTCTCCCGCCTCCTGAACAGCTCGGGCCGGGCCCGCACCCAGCTCGCCCGGGCGAGCGTCGCCTGGCGCTACGGCGGCCCGGCGGCGCTGAGCGCCCTGGACGGCACACTCGTACCGCCGCCCGAGACTGAGGCCGCGGCACGCGAGCGGCTGCTGCAGGTACGGATTCCAGGCCGGTCAGGACCGCCCAGGCCGCGCCGGACCCGTGGCCGCCTGCAGCTGGTCGGCGAGGACGTCGAGCTGCGCTGGGGCTCGGACGGGTGCTGGTACCCGTACCAGAAGGAGCGCGGCCAGTGGTGGGCGGCGGGCCCGCCCGCCACCGACGCCGACGAGGCGCTGTACGGAGCCCTCGGCGCACAGTGACCTTGGGGCGAATGGACGGGTGCGGCGAATGGACGGCACGACCTGGCAGCTCTCCATCGACAAAGGGGCGCCCTCACCGACGAACCCGTCCCAGTCGTGGCGGTCTCCCGCCGCAGAGTCGACGGCCCGAGGCCCGATGCCGCCTACGGCCCCGGCGGCTTGCTGAACGCTTGGCCGCTGTGAGGGGCGGATCGCAGGCGAGACACGGGAGTTGGCGAGCGCGATCAGGTCGAAGACGATGCGGAAACGCCCCGCAGACCTCAGCCCCTTGCCGACGCTGTTGTGTACCGTTGGCGACCCCGGGTCTTGTATTTTGTCGCGCATCCTGTGCTGGGATGGTGCTGGAATGCTCCCACATACCCGCAGGTCAGAGCGTTGTGGGGTAGTTCCGCTTCAACGTCTGATCGGTTCGTTACCGCAAGCTGGGTTGTTCGTCAGGTTCGCAGATGGCAAGGGGTCGACTCTTTCGGGAGTCGACCCCTTGCCGGTTCCCGTGCTGGCATCGCCCTCTTCTCCACAAGGCCCTCGGGGCCCAGCGGTCGGATGGCGGCGCGCGAGCGTGGCCAGCGTTGCCAGGTCGCCAGCGGTGGTGGGGGCGAAGCCGTGCACGACGACCGGTGGTCCGCCGTGATCGGACAGACTCCGTGCCCAGCTCGCCCAACTCGACCGGCGTGCGGACGAGTTGGGCCACGCCCGGCAGACCCTGCGGCGGGCGATCGCGACCACCGAACAGGCCGGATGACCACACGCCGTCCGGACGACGTCAGGACGTGAGGGGCTCGGGTGCCGGGGCTGAGGTGGTGGGTGCGGTGGTGGTCGGGGTGGGTGTGGGGGTGGGCGTCGTCGACGGCGAGTGGGTCGGGGTCGGCGAGGGGGAGTGGGTCGTTGTCGAGGAGTGCGGCGACGGGGTGGCCGAATGCGTGGTCGTCGGCGGGGTGGAGGTGACGCTGCCCGGACGGTTCGTCAGGGTGTCCGTGGCGCCCGTGTCGCCCCTCGGGCGCTTGAACCACTGGTCCGTCTGCGCGTCGTAGAGGACGAACGCGTCCACGTCCTTCTTCGCGTCCGCCACGGTCACCACCTTGGCCGGGTCGTAGGACGGCCATGCCTGCCCGGTCGTCTTCGCGTTCTGCGCGGGTGCCGGCGACTGGAGCGGGTTGCCGCAGGCGCAGCGCACGCGCGGCTCCCCGCGGTCACCGACCAGGACGGCGGTGCCGGTCTGCAGCACGGACTGGAAGGCGGTGGCCTTGCCGTCCTTGAAGCCGTGATTGGTGACGCTGGTGTCCATGCGCAGCTGTACGGGCGTCAGGGAGCGCAGATAGGCGGGGATTTCGGACGGCTCGATGCCTTCGACGCCGGCGAAGGCCTTGGCTTTCGCCGCGTCGCCCGTCAGGAAGTCGATCTGCCGTTCGACGTCACAGCTCGACACCTTGAGCGTGCCGCCGTACAGGCCGGGCGCCGAGCCGTCCGCGGTGCTGGTGCCGTCCGTCCCGCTGGACAGCAGGCTGGGCATCGGGCTGGCGGAGGCGGGCTCCGAGGAGTCCTTCGCCGTTGACTGGGTGAAGGGGGCGGTGCCCGCGGCGGCTGCCGGCTGGAGCAACAGCTCGGGGCCCGTGCTGTCGGAACCGCTCGTGTCGGCGGACTTCTTGTCCGGACGGGTGAGGAAGACGACCAGAGCCACGGCCGCGACCAGGACGACCGCGATCAGGGCGACCCGGGGCGCGGACCGCCACCAGGGCCGGTGGTCTCCCGGGCCCCCGCTCCCGTCCCCGCCGCCTCCGCCGCCCCGGCCGCCGCTCCCGTCCTCGGGGCCGCCCGGCGAGCCGCCCTGCCCCGACGGGGCGGGCTGCTGCCGGGGCATGGCCTGCGTCGGGTCCGACGGGCGCGGCGCGGCGAGCGGGCCCGACGGTGGGCCGGTCGGGTGGCTTTCGGGGGGCGGTGCAGATGTCACGAGTCCCTCTTCCGGCGCGCGGATCGTCCGGCGCAGTGAGAAATTTGCCCAGTAATCATCAGTTTTGGTCCATTGTGTGATCCGGTGCACTGTCGCCCGCAAGTTCTGCATCGCCTCCGTTCCCGGCAGGAGACAGCGTGAGTCAGCCGCGAAGCCCCGTTCCCAGCGCCCTCCGGGCCTGGGGAGAGGCCCTCGCCACAGCCGTGGCGGGGACCGCCGTCATGCTCGTCGTGGCCGCCCTCGGCCTGTGGGCGGCGGGCGCGGGCGACCTTCCCGGCGGCGCGTTCCCCCCGGTGGTCGCGGCCGTGGTCGTCATGGCGGTCGGCGGCTCGGTCGAACTGTCAGGTGACGCCGGGTTCCTCGCCCGGACGGACGCCGCCATCGACGTCATTCCGCTGTCGGTGACGCTGGCCGGCTCCCTCGTGACCGCCGTCGTCTTCCTGCTGCCGCTGCGCGCGAGGGCGGTGACCGACGTCGGAGAGCTGCTCGGCCGGGTCGCCCGAACGGCCGTGCTCTGGCTGCTGCTGCTCCTGCTGCTCGCCCTCGCGGCCCGCCACACCTTCAGCATCCCGGTGGGCAACGGCATCGAGCAGGACCTCGGCGAGGCGCTCGGCGCGACGCCACAGGTCGGATTCCGCGCGGACGTCCCCCCGACCCTCGGATTCGGCCTCCTCTGGGTGCTGGCCGTGCTCGCGCTCGCCTTCCTCGTCTCCCGGAAGGCACCGCTGCCCTCCCGGCTGCTGCACTTCCAGAACTCCGTCCGGCCGCCGGCCTTCGCGATGCTGCTGGTGCTGCTCGGCTATGTGGTGATCGGCCTGATCGCCGGGCTGGTCACCCTGATCACGCGGGGCCATCCGGCTGAGACCGTCGCCGTCCTGCTCCTCGGCCTGCCGAACCTGGTCTGGATCGCACTCGGCCTCGGCATGGGCGGAACGTGGGAGGGGCACGTGGACCAGGCCATCGGGCTGCCCATGCCGCACATGCTCGACCAGGTGCTCCGCAGCAAGGGCGTGGACCGGAACCTCGACATGAGCTCGCTCACCCAATACGACGGCCGGGCCTGGCTGCTGGTGGCCGTGGCCGCCGTGGCGCTGCTCGGTGCCGGGTTCGTCGCGGCGGTACGTTCCCCGGTCCGGACGCCGGCGTGGCGGCACGCCGTCGACATGGCCGTGGCCTCGGCCGTCGCCCTGCTCCTCGTCGGACTGACCACCCGGATCTCCGCGCGCTACGGGCTGTCCCTGATCGGCATCGGAGACCTCGGCGGCGGTCTGGGCGGAGAGGTCTCCCTGGAACCGCACCTCTTCCTGCTGGTCGTCCTGGCGGCGCTCTGGGGGCTGGTCACCGGGTTCCTCGGCAGCCTGCTGGCCCGGCACGTACGCCATCGTCCGGGCGACGTGAAGGACGCGACGGCGGACTGAGACGGGCAGGGGGCGGTCGTGGCCGCGAGGTGACGGGCGGTGAACGTCAGCCGGGGCGGGCCGGGAACACCGGCGCGGCCCAGCCCGGTGGTGGCGGCGGAGCCGCGGTCCGCTGCCGCCGGCCGTCCGCCTCCGCGCCGCCACCCGAGTTCACCCGGGTGGCGGCATGCTCGGCCGGCGGACTCCCCGCCGTCCCCGGCCGGCCGCTCCGGCCGGCGGTCCGCAGCGCCGTGACGAACCCCCGGCAGGTCTCGTAACGGTTCTCGGGGGCCTTGGCCAGGGCCTTGCCCAGCACCGCGTCGACGGCCTGCGGCAGGCCCGGCCGCAGCTCGGACAGGCCCGGCGGCGAGTCGTACTGGTGCGCCCAGAGCAGGGCCATGTCGTCGTCGCGGCGGAACGGCGGCGCCCCGGTCAGCATCTCGAAGACCACACAGCCCAGGCTGTAGACGTCGCACCGGCCGTCCACCGGCCGGCCCGAGATCTGCTCGGGCGCCACGTAGTCCAGCGTGCCCACGAACTGCCCGACGCTGGTGAAGCCGGTCAGCGACAGCGACTTCTTCGTCAGGCCGAAGTCCGTCAGATAGGCGTGCTCGGGACGGTCGCTGTCGGTGCCTTCGGCCAACAGGATGTTGCCGGGCTTGACGTCCCGGTGCACGAGGTCGTGCGCGTGCGCGGCGTCCAGCGCCGAGGCCACTTGCAGGGCCACCCGGCAGGTGGCCTCGAGGGACAGCGTCCCTTCGCGGTCGAGCAGCGCCCGCAGGTCCCTGCCCTCGACGTACCGCATGGCGATGTAGAGCACGCCGTCCGTCTCACCGGCCTCGAAGATCGGCACGATGTGCGGATGGTCGATGGCCGCCGCCACCCGTGACTCATGGGCGAAGCGCTTGCGGAAGTTGTCGTTGCGGGCGAGTTCCGGCGCCAGCACCTTCACGGCCACGGTCCGGCCGAGCCGCAGGTCCCGCGCCCGGTAGACGACCGCCATACCGCCCCGGCCGATCTCGTCCTCCAGCTGGTACTCCGCGATCCGGTGCCCGCGCAGTCCGGAGTCGGGTGAGGGGTCCCGGCTGGTCACCGGGGCTCACCGAACCGCGTCGGCGGATGGTCGGCCGACGGGACGACACGGGTCTTCCCGGCGGCCGGGGGCCCATCGGCGAACCTCGTCTTCTCGGCGACCCGGGTCTCGTCGGCGCCGGCGGCCGCCTCTTCAGGAGGTACGGCCCCGCCGCCTCTGTCCGCGTTCCCGTCGCCACCCCCGGCCGACGGCCGTTGCGAGGCGGCGAACGTCCGCAGCGACACCCCGTCGCAGTAGCACCACCGCTCGTGGCGCTGGTCGTAGAGCCAGACCGCTTCGCCGTCCACGACCACACCGACCCGCATGCCGCGCGTGCGCTCCCGGAACTCCTCGCCGTCCAGCTGCCCGGCGCCCAGTTCCTCGACCAGCCGCCGGTAGCGGCCCACCTCGGCCTCGACGGTGGCCAGCAGCGGCCGGGGGTCGGCGGTCCGGGCGGACGGCTGCCCGGCGGCGGGCGGTCCGTGCGGGACCGACAGCAGCAGCCGGCCGTCCACCCACGCCGACCACCCGTTGGAGCACAGCGCCAGCGCCCAGTCCCCCCGGCGGTCGACGACCTGGACGGGCAGCAGCGGGTCCAGCGGGCCGCTCGGCTGCGTCGCGTCCGGTGCCGACCAGGTCATCAGGCCTTCCGGCGGGACGACATGGGTGGGAAGGAAGTCGGGAGCGACAGTCACGGGCAGCTCCTCGGGGCACGGGTACGGGTACGGGTACGGGTGGGGATGGCAGACGAAAGCGCGGGGCGTTCGGCGCTACTTCCGCATGATCGCGGGTTCGTGCCGCCGCAGCAGCCTGGCGACCAGGAACCCCAGCACCGCCGAGAGGACGACCAGCATGCCCATGTTCAGCAGCCAGACCCCGGGCGAGTGCCGGAACAGCGGGTCCGAGGTGAGTTCCTGCGGCACGATCCGGTGCAGGCCCACCGTGCCCGCCATGGCGCCCAGCGCCCAGCGGGACGGCACCAGCCAGGACAGCTGCTCCAGCCCCGGCACGCCGTTCAGCTTCAGCAGCGCACCGCAGAACACGACCTGCACGATCGCGAGGAGGACCAGCAGCGGCATGGTGACCTCCTCCTTCCGCACGAGCGCGGACACGAACAGGCCCAGCATCATCGCGGTGAAGGCCAGCAACGCCACGGCGAGGGTGATTTCGAGGAGTGGTGGCAGGAACACCCCTTTCCCTCCAGGGGCGTTCAGATCCACGCCGAACAGCCCCACCATGGTGAGCACCACGGCCTGCACCACCGTGATCGTCCCGAGCACCACCACCTTCGACATCAGATACGCGGACCGGGACAGCCCGACGGCCCGTTCCCGCTGGTAGATCACCCGCTCCTTGACGAGCTCGCGTACGGCGTTCGCGGCGCCGGTCAGCACGGCTCCGACGCACAGGATCAGCAGCCCGTTCAACGCCGTCTCCTGGGTGAGCTTGCTGCCGGCCAGGGCGTGGGCCATCGCGCCCATCACGAACGGCAGGGCCACCATGATGATCAGGAACGTCCGGTCGGCCGTCAGCGCGGCCGCGTACCGCCGGACCAGCGTGCGCAGTTGCGCGCCCCAGCTCTGCGGCTTCGGCGGGGCGACCGGGACCCGCGCGGGCCCGGGGACGTGCTGCGGCTGCCGGGACTCCGTCGAGATGTACTGCCGGTGCAGCGGCGAGGCGCGGTACAGGCCCGACCAGTCGCGCTCCCCGTCGTTCTCGAACGCCTCGAAGGCCTCCGGCCACTGTTCGAACCCGAAGTACGCCAACGCGTCCTCCGGCGGCCCGTAGTACGCGATCTTCCCGCCCGGCGCGAGCACCAGCAGCCGGTCGCAGACGTCCAGGCTCAGCACGCTGTGCGTGACGACGATGACCGTGCGGCCGTCGTCCGCCAGGCCGCGCAGCATGTGCATCACCGAGCGGTCCATGCCCGGGTCGAGACCGGACGTCGGCTCGTCGAGGAAGAGCAGGGACGGCTTCGTCAGCAGCTCCAGCGCCACGCTCACCCGCTTGCGCTGGCCGCCGGAGAGGCTGTGGATGGGCTGGCCGACCCGCTGGCCGAGTCCCAGCTCCTGGATCACCTCGTCGACCCGCGCCTGCCGCTCCGCCTTGACGGTGTCCTCGGGGAAGCGCAGTTCCGCCGCGTAGCCGAGGGCCCGCCGCACGGTCAGCTGCGAGTGCAGGATGTCGTCCTGCGGTACGAGGCCGATGCGCTGGCGCAGCTCGGCGTAGTCCCGGTACAGGTCCCGGCCGTCGTAGAGGACGGTGCCCTCGTCCGCGGGGCGCTGCCCGGTCAGCGCGTTGAGCAGCGTCGACTTGCCCGCGCCGCTCGGGCCGACCACCGCCAGCAGGCACTTCTCGCCGACCGGGAAGGAGATCCCGTCCAGCAGCGTCCGGTGGCCCTTGTCGATCCGTACCGCCAGGTCCTGCACGTCGAGCGACACCTCGCCGGTGTCGACGAACTCCTGGAGTTCGTCGCCGACGAGGCAGAAGGCGGAGTGACCGATGCCGACGATGTCGCCGGGGATCACCGGGGCGCGGGCCACCGGCTGGCCGTTGAGGTAGGTGCCGTTGTGGCTGCCCAGGTCGACGATCTCGTAGCCGTCAGGACCCGCCCGCAGCTCGGCGTGCCGGCGCGAGACCACCAGCTCGTCGATCACCAGGTCGCTGTCGGGAGCGCGGCCGATCCGCACCGTGCGGGCCGTCGAGGGCAGCGGCCGCACGGAACTCGGCCGGCGGAACGTACGGGTGGCGGCGGGATGCGAGACGGACGACGGCCGCCGGACCTCCGCCGGGTGCACCACCGCCGGTCTGCTGAGGACCGCCAGCGGTCCGTCGTCCGCGTCACCGAACCGGATCACGCTGCCGGGGCCGACCGAGGACAGCCGCACCCGCTGTCCGTCGGCGTACGTGCCGTTGGTGCTGTGGTCGTCCTCCAGCATCCAGTGGCCGACGGCGGGCCGGAGGACCGCGTGGTGCCAGGAGACCCGGTCGTCGCTCAGCACGACGTCGCTCTGCGGATCGCGCCCGATACGGTAGGACCTGCTCGGTTCCATCACCTGAGAGTCGCCGTCAGCTTCGACGACGAGCTCGGGTGCGATGGGAGTGACCGGTCGGTCTTCCATGGTCAAATTTTACGGCGGGGAGCCGGGCCCCGCCCGTCGGCAGGTGCCCGTCGGCAGACGGCCGTCACCGGGCCGCGCCGGTGATCACCGAGGGATCACCAGCCGATCACCTTCGGATCACCGGCCATGGGGTGGCATCGGAGGCCGGCTACCGCTGCGTATCCTCGGTTGCCGGGGCGAAGCGGATCGTGGAGGTATGAGGTGGAATTCCGGCTGCTCGGATCCGTCGCCGTGGTCACGGAGAACGGGGACGTGGCGCTGGGGCCCGCCAAACGCTCCAGCCTGCTGGCCATGATGCTGTTGCGGCCCAATACCCCGGTGAACGTCAGCCAGCTGATCGGCGCCCTCTGGGAGGACGAGCCGCCCGCCCACGCCAAGACCGTCCTGCAGGGCCATGTCTCACGGCTGCGGGCGGTGCTCGCCGAGCACGGAGCGTCGGCGTACGGGGTCGAGCTCGCCACGCAGGGGACGGCGTACACCCTGCACCTGCCGGAATCCCTGGTGGACGCCCATCGCTTCGAAGAGCTCGTCGCGCTTGCCGGGGTGCAGCGGCGGCCCGCCGACGCCGTGCGGATGCTGCGGGAGGCGCTCTCCTTCTGGCAGGGACCCGCGCTCACCGGGACCGTGCAGAGCCGGCCGCTGGAGGCGGCGGCCGGCGGGCTGGAGGAGCGGCGGCTGGCCTCGGTGGAGGCGCTCGCCGACGCGTACGGGCAGCTCGGCGAGCACGGCCGGGCCGCCGCCGTGCTCCGCACCGAAGCCGTCGCGCACCCGCTGCGGGAGACCCTGGCGGCCGCGCTGATGCTGGCGCTGGGCCGCTCGGGGCGCCAGTCGGACCGATCGGCTGGTACCACCGCACCCGGCGGCTGCTCGCCGAGGAGCTCGGCGTTGACCCCGGCGAGGCGCTCGGCGAGGCGTACGCGACGCTCCTGCGTTCCGCGGAACCCATGCCGGCCCAGCGCCCCGCCCTCCACACCGCGGTCGCGGTCCCCGAGCAGCTGCCACGGCCGCCGCGCGGATTCACCGGACGGGGCGCCGAACTGGCGTCGCTCGCCCGGGCCGTCGATGCCGGGGACGCGCCCGTCTGCCTGGTCACCGGGCCCGCCGGCGTCGGCAAGACCGCCTTCGCCGTGCACTGGGCGTACGACCGGCGCGCCGACTTCCCGGACGGACGGCTCTTCGCCGACCTGCGCGGCTTCAGCGACACCCCGGCGCCCGAAGCCGGCGCCGTACTGCGGGAGTTCCTCCTGGCACTCGGTACCCCGGCGCAGCGGATACCGGAGACCGCCGACGCGATGGGCGCAATGTTCCGCTCCCTCACCGCGGACAGCCGGCTCCTCGTCGTCCTCGACAACGCGCGCTCCTCCGAGCAGGTCCGGCCGCTGCTCCCCGGCGGTGACCGCTGCACGACGCTGGTCACCAGCCGAGACCGGCTCGGCGGCCTCATCGCCTCCGACGCGGCCCGGCCGGTACCTCTCGGACACCTTCCGCCGGCCGACTCGGTGGCGCTGCTCCGCAGCGTGCTGGGCGCGGATCGGGTCGCCGCCGAGCCCGGCGCCGCCGCGCGGCTGGCCGGACTCTGCGACGGGCTGCCGCTCGCCCTGCGGGTGACGGCGGCACGGCTGGCCGAGCGGCCGCAGTGGACGCTCGACGCGATGGTCGGCGAACTGGCCGACGAACAGGGCTGTCTGGCCCTGCTGAACATCGAGGACACCGGGGTCTCGGCCGCACTGCGGCTGACGCTGCAGCAACTGCCCGAGCCGGCCGCCCGGATGTTCCGCGCGCTCGGCCTGCACACCGGGTCCGACCTGGACCGTTTCGCGGCGGGCGCGCTCGCCGGGATGTCCCCCGCACAGGCCTCCGCCGACCTGGACCGGCTCGCCGCGGCCCATCTGCTCACCGAGACCGTCCCCGGCCGCTGGACGCCGCACGACCTGGTCCGCCTCTACGCCCGCCATCTCGCCCCGCAGGCGGACCCTCAGGGCCTGCACCGCCTCATCGACCACTACCTCTACACAGGGCTCGCGGCGGACGCCGCCGCCGAACCCGGTTCCCAGCCCTGCTACTCGCTGCCCCCGGACTTCCGACGGCCCCCGGCGACCAGGGAGTTCGAGGACCGTGCGGCGGCGCTGGCCTGGTACGAGGCGGAGCGTCCGGCATTGGAGGGCGCGGTCGCCGCGGCCGTCGCGATGGGCCTGCACGACCGGGCCTGGCGGCTCGCCGTCGTGCAGTGGCCGCTGATGCTGTGGCGGATCAGGGACGGCTGGGTGCCGCTCCTCCGGACCGGGCTCGACTCGGCGGAGCACGTGGGCGACCTGGACGCGCAGTCGCGGGTGCGGGCACTGCTCGGCTGGGTGCTGCACGAGGAGGGCCGGGACGCCGAGGCGCTCGTCCAGCTGGAGCAGGCGCCCGAACTGGCCGCACGGGCGGGCGACGCGATCAGCGAGGCGGTGGCCTACGTCAACCTCGGGGCCGTCCTGGACTCCACCGGTGACCACGTCCGGGCGGGGCAGCTGATGACCCACGCGGTCACGCTCGCCGCACGGACCGGCCATCCCCCACCCAGGTGCTGACTCTCCAGCATCTGGCGAGGCACTGCCTCACCACGGAGGCGTACGAGGAGGCGCTCGCGCACACGCTGTCCGCGGCGGAACTGGTCTCCCCCGACGCGGTGGTCGGCCGGGCGATGCTGCAGATCGTCCGGGGCGAGGCGCTGGCCGCCCTCGGCCGTCCCGACGAGGCCGCTGACCAGCTGAAAGGGGCTGCGGCAGCAGCCGAAGCGGCCGGGTTCACGGAGGGCTCGGCACGGGCCGCGGAACTGCTCTCACGGCTGTCAGCCGATCGTTAGCGGTACGTAAGCGGGACGGCAGCGCGCCACCGGAAGGTTGTATTCAGCACCGAATGCGTGCGCCGACCATCCATTACGGGGAGATCCACCGTGCGTATCCACCGCAAGAACACCATCGCCGCCGCCGTTGTCGTCGCCGCACTCTCGCTGGGCCTGACCGCCTGCGGCGGCAGCGACACCGACGCGAAGGCCGCGGGGACCCCGAACGCTTCGCAGACCCCCTCGGACACCGCGTCGAAGCCGGCGGCCGGCACGGCGGGCACCGGGGCGACGGCGGACCCCGCCGCGTCCAAGAGCAAGACGGGCTCCACTTCCGGCACCGGCGGTAAGAACTCGACCGGCTCGACGGACACGTCCAAGGTCCCCGCCTGCGGCTACAAGGACGTGAAGATCACGATGGCGAAGGCGGACGAGACGCCCACCGAGCACATCGTCCTGACCGCCCTCAACACCTCCGGCCGCTCCTGCCGCCTCCTCCAGTACCCGCTGATCGCCTTCGGCGACATCCAGACCGCCAAGGACATCCCGGCCGTCGCGAAGAGCAAGCCCGCGACCCCGATCGTCCTGAAGTCCGGCGAGCCGGCCTACGCGAACGTCCGCGTCGGCCTGGGCGGCGTGCACGAGAACAACAAGGTCGTCACCACCTTCAACGTCAACCTCTTCGCCGCCAACGGCCCCGCCGAAGGCAGCCGCGTCGTCACCGCCCCCTCGGGCGGCCTCTCCGTCGACGAGTCCGCCGCGAAGACCGGCTACTGGACGTACGAGCTCCGCAACGGCGCCGACGAGTTCTGAGCGCCGCGTGCGAGCGCTACGGACCATCAGGTCGACCGGATTCGACGTCTGATTCCCGCCGGACCCCGCGGCGGCAACGGCGCAAGCTCAAGGCATGTCATCTCGCTTTGATTCCAAGGTAATTGTCGTCACCGGGGGAAACTCCGGAATGGGAAGGGCCGTCGCGGAACGCGTCGCGTCCGAAGGGGCCGCTGTGGTGATTGCCGCGCGGCGGAAGGATGTCGGGGAGGAAGTCGCCGCGGGGATTCGCGCCGCCGGTGGGCGGGCGGTGTTCGTGGGGGCCGATGTCACCGTTGAGGAGGAGGCCGCCCGCGTGGTGGAGGTCGCGGTGGCGGAATTCGGGCGGCTGGACGGGGCTTTCAACAATGTCGGCGGGGTGAATGCGTTCGGGCCGGTGCAGTCGATCGACGCCGACGGCTGGCAGGCGGATATCGCGCACAATCTGTCGACCGTGTTCTACGGCCTCAAGTACCAGATTCCGGCGATTGTCGCGGCCGGTGGTGGCGCGATCGTCAACAACGCGTCCAATCTCGGCGTCGTGGGAATGGCCGGGGTCTCGCCGTACGTGGCGGCGAAGCACGGGGTCGTCGGGCTGACGCGGGCGGCGGCGCTGGAGACCGCCGAGCAGGGGGTGCGGGTCAACGCGCTGGTGACCGGGGGAGTGGACACTCCGCTGTTCCGGGCCACGATGGGCGCGACACCGGAGGCGGTGGCGGCGATCGCCGCGATGCACCCGATGGGGCGGATCGCGCTCCCTGAGGAGATCGCCGCGTTCACCGCGTTCCTGCTGAGCGACGAGGCGGCGTTCATCACCGGCGCCGCACTGGCGGTCGACGGCGGCTTCACGGCCCGCTGAGGGCCGCCCCCGGGGGCATCACGGCCGCAGGGTCAGTTCGAACCAGACGGTGCGACCGGCCGGACCGCCCGTGATGCCCCAGTCGGCGGCGAGGACCTCGACGAGGCCGAGGCCGCGGCCGCCCTCCCCGTTGCCGTGCAGCACCCGCGGGACCTCGCGGCTGCCCTGGTCGTGGACGGCGATGCGCACGGTGCCCGCGGGGAAGCCCAGTTCGACGGTGAAGCCGCCGAGCGGATCCCCCGACCTGGTGTGCAGGATCGCGTTGCTCGCCAGTTCGCTCACCAGGAGCACGGCGTCGTCGATGACGTGGCGGTAGCCCGGGTCCGCGAGGAACTGGGTGACGTAGCGGCGGGCGGTGGAGACATGGGCCGGGGTTCCGGGGAAGGTCCGGAAGGCCGTCCCCGGCGGGCTCGGAGCCGGGGCAGGGACCTGCGCGGGGATCGCGGCCGGGACCGGGCCGGAAGGGGCCGTAGGGGCCGCTAAGACGGGGACGGCGGCAGGGAGCGCGTTCCGCCCGAATGCGCCTGGCTGCTGCTTCATGAGCGGTCCTCTTCCTGTGGGACCACCCGCAGCGCGAGCAGCGTCAGATCGTCCTGCGGGGAGCCGCCGGCGAATTCCATGACCTGTTGCTCCACCGCGCTCACCACCGCCTCCGCGGACAGGCCGCGGGTCCCGGCCAGGGCCGTGAGCAGCCGGTCGTCGTCGAAGAACGACCGGTTACGGTCGCGGGCCTCGGTGACGCCGTCCGAATACATCAGCAGGACGTCCCCGCCCCTCAGGACGAGTTCCTCGACCTCGGCCTCCGGGGATGGGCACAGCCCGAGCGGCCGGCCGCCGCCCCGGGCGAACCCGACCGTGCCGTCGGCCCGCAGTACCGCGGCGGGCAGATGCCCGGCGCTGGCCAGCCGCACCCGGGCCAGACCCCGCTCCACCCGGACCTGGGCGACGACGGCGGTCACGAACCGGTCGGTCGGATGCTGCACGGCCATCGCGTGGTTGACCTTCTCCAGCACCACGTCCGGGCGCTCCTCCCAGACGCTCAGGGTGCGGATGCCGTGCCGCACCGCGGCCGTGACGGACGCGGCCTCGACGCCCTTGCCGCAGACATCGCCGACGACCAGGCCCCAGCCGCCGAGGGTGGCGAACGCGTCGTAGAAATCGCCGCCCACCTGCGGGCCGTCGCCCGGCGGCCGGTACAGGCCGGCCACCTCGGTGAACGGGATCTCCGGCAGCTCGGACGGGAGCAGGCTGAACTGGAGCACCTGCGCGGCGTTCTCCTGGCGGCGGTGGTCCCGTTCGGCGAGCAGCGCCATCGCGAGGTGCTGGCCCAGCTCCTCCAGCAGACCGAGATCGGGGAGGGTGAAGCCGTGGGACCCGCCGCGGCGCAGCAGGACCAGCGCGCCCAGCGTCTCGGGACCGCTGCCCAGCGGTACGCCCAGGACCGGGCCCAGGGGGCGCGGAGTGACGCTGTCGACGGGGGGCGCCGGTTCGAGCAGGGCGGCGCCGGAGGCGATGACGGCACGGGCCACGCGCTGCGCCGTGGCCGTCGACGCCTCGCGGCCGGCCCGGGTCCCGGGCCGCGGACCGGGTGCCGGGCGGGCGTAGGGCGGCGCGTCCGCGGGCATCGCGGCGACCTGGTGCGGGGTCCCGGCCCGTACGAGGAAGAAGATGACCCGGGCGGAGAACTCGTTCGCCAGCAGGGTCGCGGCCCGTTCGAGCAGACCGGGCCCCGGCCGCAGCGGTTCGCCGACCAGCAGCCGCGTCATCCTGCAGACGACGTCCAGCCGCCGTACGCCCATGGCGACTTCGTCCCGCTGGGTCGCCGTGTCCGGGCTCCGGTCGCGGATGCTCGTGCGGTTCGAGGTGGCGATCGCACGATGGACGGTGCCGGCGGCGACGTGGTCCGTGCGCGCGGCATCGTCGCGGGGAAGGCGGGGGTCGTGGGCGTCCGGGGATTCGGCGGAGTCCGGGGACAGGACGACGGCGGAGATCAGCTGCCGGGCGCCCGGCGGGGTCCGCAACTGGGCCAGTTGGATCCGCACCGCGCTCGTTCCGTCGGTGCTGGTGAGCAGCAGGGGCAGCGGTCCGGGCCGGGCGCCGCGCTGCGCGGCACCGAGCGCCGACCGGAAGACCCGGCGGTACCCCGCCTGGACCCGCGCCGCCAGCGGCTGCCCGGTCAGCTGCTCGCCGGTGCTGCCGAGCAGCCGGGCCGCCTCGTCGTTGGCGCGGTGGATGGCGCCTTCGGGGCTGAGCAGGAACACCGGGACGGGGAGTTCGCGGAAGGTGGTGTTGAGCATCTGCCACTCGCGGTCGGCGCCCTCGACGCGCTGGGCGATCCGTTCGCCGTGCGCGTGCAGCTCCTCCATGCAGGTCCGCAACTCGTCCTCGGCGACTTCCAGTTCGACGAGTGCCAGGTCGAGTGCGCCGAGGATGTCCGCGGGGCGGCCGTCGCGGCGCCCGCGCAGATCGGAGATCCGCTCGCTGAGCGCGCTCAGTTCCTGATGGAACTCGGCCAGGTCCCAGGATCCTGGACCGTGGGCAGCCGGCATCACTCCGCTGTTCCGGGGCTGGACAGAAGCGCCCCCGGGCCCGGTGCGCGCTGGGTGAGCTGTCATTAACTCAACGTAACGCAACCCGTATCGGACTCGGGCAGAATCGCTGAGCGGCTTGACGTGTTGAGGTGGAACCGGTATTGCGGAAGCCGCCCGGTCCGCCGCCGGTGAGGGCGGTGGACCGGGCGGCGCTACCGGTCGGATCAGCGGTTCAGTTGCTCAGTTGCTCAGCGGTTCAGCGGTTCAGCGGTTCAGCAGTCCCCGCGGTTCAGCGGTGGCCGAGGCCGCGGTCGATGGCGGCTATCAGTTCACCGTCGGCGGTGTCGCCGTCCAGGGACCAGACCATGGCGCCGCCCAGTCCGTGGTCGCGGATCCAGGACGTCTTCGCCTTGAGGACCTGGGGGTCGTCGTAGGTCCAGAAGTTGGTGCCGTCGTAGAGCCACGCGAAGCCGTTACGGGTATCGCGGTACACGTGGTAAGTGCCCGAGGCCGCAAAGGCCTTGAGGGCGTGGTAGTCCTCGTTGCCGGGCTGCCAGGTGGCGGGGGCCGGGCCGGTGGACGGTTGGTAGAGGCCGTGCGTGCCGCCGTCGGGGACGCCGGTCCAGCCCTGGCCGTAGAAGGGCACGCCGAGGACGAGCTGCCGGGCGGGCGCGCCGCGCTTCAGCCAGTCGCCGACGGCCTGCGCGTCACTGAACTCGTTCGGAACAGGGGAGTTCCGGGGAGTGGTGAGCGCCGACTGCTGGTTGGTGGTGGCCTCGTAGGGCCCGTGGAAGTCGTAGCCCTGGACGGTGCCGAAGTCCAGGTAGTTGAAGATCTTGCGGGCCTCGAAGCCGGCGTCGATCTTGGCCGGGGCGGCCGGGAGGAACGCCGACAGGTCGTAGTGCCGGTGCGTCCGGCGGCCGTACGCGTCGAGCTGGCGGCGGAACTCGGCGGTGAGCGCCGTGAAGTTCTTCTTGTCCTCGGGGCGGTAGACGGTGCCGGTGTTGCCGGCCGAACCCGGCCACTCCCAGTCGATGTCGATGCCGTCGAACAGGCCCGCGGCGGACCCGGGGCCGCCCTTGCCGTCGAGCAGTGGCAGGTTGCCCTTGATGAAGACGTCGATGCAGGACGCGACGAAGGCGCTCCGCGAGGCGGGCGTGAGCGCCGCGTCGGAGAAGTTCGTGGACCAGCCCCAGCCGCCGATCGAGATCATCGTCCTGAGGCGCGGGTTGGCCTTCTTGAGCTCGCGCAGTTGGTTGAAGTTGCCCGCCAGCGGCTGCTCCGCGGTGTCGGCGGTGCCGTCCACGGAACTCGCGGCGTCGAGCGGGCGCTGGTAGTCGGCCCAGGCGTCGCCCTGGCCGGGCACGTTCGCCTCGAAGCACTTGCCGTCGGTGCCGATGTTGGCGAAGGCGTAGTTGAGGTGGGTCAGCTTGGCGGCGGTACCGCTGGTCTGCAGATTCTTGACCTGGTAGTTGCGGCCGTAGATGCCCCACTGGGTGAAGTAGCCGACCCGCTTGTACTCCGGGCCTTGGTGATGCCCGGGCTGGTGCGCGCTGGCGGCGGTGGTGAGCGCGGGCAGCCCCACCACCAGGGACAAGGAGCAGGCGGCGACGGCCAGCCTGCCGAGAAATCTTCGACGCATGGGGCTCTTTCCTGTGCGTGAGCCGGGAATGTAGCCGTGCTGTGCGGGGAGCGCTGTGCGGGAGTGCTGTGCCGGGACATGCGGAGATGTGCAGAACAGGAAAGTATTGGCCTAGACCAATACGGTCAAGGGGGTACGGCAAGGTTCCGGGGAGTCCGTAGGATCCCCGGGTGGACATACCGCCGCCCCATCCGCCGTCAGAAGACCAGCCCCAGCCGCAGCCCGAGGACCAGCCCCGGCCGCCGCAGGACGATGAGCCGCAGCCGGAAGACGCACCGCCGCCGGCGAACGACGGGCCGAGCCTGGTGAAGTCGGCCGAGCCGACCGCGTCCGAGCCGACCACGCCTGAGTGGGCCGCGCCCACCGGGCCCGCGCCGGACCCGACCGCCTCGAGCCTGCCGTCGTACCCGCAGCCCCCGGCCGGGCCGCAGCCGCCGTACGGTCAGGCGCCGCACGGCCAGCCGCCGTTCCCGCCGCCGGGTCCGTACGGGCAGCCTCCGTACGGTCAGCCGCCCTACGCCCAGGGCCCGTACCCGCCGCCCCCGTACCAGCAGTACTGGTACCCGCCGCCGCCCCCGCAGTCGATGAACGGCATGGCCATCGCGTCCTTCGTGCTGGCCGTGAGCTGCATCCCCGTGTTCGGGGTGGTGTTCGGGATCGTCGCGCTCGCCCAGATCCGCAAGCGGGGGCAGCAGGGCAAGGCGCTGGCCATCTCGGGCATCGCGGTCTCCGGCGTGGCGACGCTCTTCCTCGCGGTGGTGATCACCCTCGGGGTGGTCGGCGCCCTGAACAGCGGCACGCGCACGGACGACCTGCGGACGGGCCAGTGCTTCAACCTGCACGGTGATTCGCTCAGCGAATCCAGCGGCGAGTCCAAGGGTGTCGACGTGGTGCCGTGCGCCGAGGAGCACGACGCGGAGACCTTCGGCGTCACCTCCCTCTCGGACGCGTCCTCGGACTACCCCGGCGACGACGCGGTGCAGACGATGGCCGACACCAAGTGCAATGTGCTCGCGGAGGACTACCTCGACGGCTCCGGCCGGTCGGTCGACTCGCTCAGCATCTACTACTCGCTGCCGCGCGAGAGCGGTTGGTCCAACGGCGACCGCAGGGTGACCTGCTTCTTCGGCGACGGCGGCCGGAAGATGACCGGCTCGGTCAAGGCGTCCTCGGGGGACTCGGGAACCAACGCGTAAACCTTTGGGCATGGCTTGCGGTCAACCACCCAGGGTTGTCAAGCTGTCGCAGATAGTCAACCTGAGGGAGGGGCACCGTGCCTTTCGGTGAGCAGCCCGCATATCTTCGTGTGGCCGACGACCTGCGCCAGAAGATCCTCGACGGGACGCTCGCGCCGCACACCCGGCTGCCCTCCCAGGCGCGCATCCGTACCGAGTACGGGGTGTCCGACACCGTCGCGCTGGAGGCCCGCAAGGTGCTGATGGCCGAGGGGTTCGTCGAGGGACGCTCCGGCTCGGGGACCTATGTGCGCGAGCGTGCGGAACCGCGCCGCATCATCCGCTCGGGCTACCGCCCGGCGAGCCCGCCCAGCCCGTTCCGCCAGGAGCAGGGCGACGAGGGCGTGAAGGGCACCTGGGAGTCGAGCAGCAACCAGGACCTGGCGACGCAGCCGGTGGCCGAGCGGCTGCGGATCGAGCCGGGGGACCGCGTCATGCGTACGCGTTACCTCTACCGGACCGACGGCGAGCCGATGATGCTCGCGACCTCATGGGAGCCGCTGGCCGTCACCGGCCGCACCCCGGTGATGCTGCCGGAGGAGGGGCCGCTCGGTGGGCAGGGCGTCGTCGAGCGGATGGCGGGCATCGAGTTCGTGGTCGACAACATGGTCGAGGAGGTCGGCGCGCGGCCCGGTCTCGCGGACGAGACGGCGGCGCTCGGCGGAGTGCCCGGCCACATCGTGATGGAGGTCAGGCGGACGTACTACGCGTCCGGCCGTCCGGTGGAGACCGCGGACATCATCGTGCCGGCCGAGCGGTACCGCGTTGCATACCACCTGCCGGTGAAGTGACCGGTGAAGTGATCGATAGCCGGACATCGGGGTCCGGGCCTGTCATGCGGACGTAACGCGAGGCCGACGGCCTTAACCGGCGGGCAATCGAGCTCCGCCACCACTTGTCATGTCCGGAACCTACTTTGCGGCGATGACGGACACCGCGACACCCACGGACAAGGCGGTACCCGAGGCGCCGGCAGTGCCCGGCACCCCCGAGCCGCCCGGCGCACCTGGCGCACTCGGCGCGCCCAAGAGGAACTACGCCAAGCTCGCGGCCGACGAGAGCCGTGAGGACTACTCGCTGCGCTACGCGCCGCACTCCTTCCGCCGCTGGTCGCCGACGATGGTGGCGTCCACCGCCCTCGGCGGGATCGCCTATCTCGCGGACTTCGCGATCGGCGCGTCGATCGTCTTCACCTACGGCTTCACCAGCGGACTCGCCTCGATCCTGTGCGCCGCGGCGATCATCTTCCTCACCGGCATCCCCATCGCCCGCGCCTGCGCCACCTACGGCCTGGACATGGACCTCGTCACGCGCGGTGCGGGCTTCGGCTACTTCGGCTCCACCCTCACCTCGCTGATCTACGCGAGCTTCACGTTCATCTTCTTCGCGCTCGAAGGCTCGATCATGGCGCAGGCGCTGCACTCGGCCCTGCACATCCCGGTGGCGGTCGGCTATCTGATCACCACGCTCATCGTCATCCCGTTCGTCTTCCGGGGGATGGGCGCGCTCGCCAGGCTCCAGGCGTGGACACAGCCGGTCTGGCTGATCGGCCTGGTGCTGCCGTTCCTCGTCCTGGCCTTCCAGTCGCCCGACTCCTGGGGCGCGTTCGGGTCCTTCGGCGGCACCGAGGGGGCGGGCTCCGGCTTCCACTGGCTCGGCTTCGGACTCGGTACGGGCGTGGCGCTCTCGCTCATCGCGCAGATCGGCGAACAGGCCGACTACCTGCGGTTCATGCCCGCCAAGACCGAGCAGAACAAGCGCCGTTGGAACCTCGCGGTGCTCGCCGCCGGGCCCGGCTGGGTGATCATCGGCGCGGCCAAGCAGCTGGGCGGCGCGTTCCTCGCCTTCTGCGCGCTCGCGGCCGTCGGCAAGACGCACGCGCTGGAGCCGATCGCGCCGCAGATCGAGGCGCTCAAGCCCTGGCTGGGGTCGGTGGCGCTGCCCGCGGCCGCGGTCTTCGTCGTGGTCTCACAGATCAAGATCAACACGACCAATGCCTACAGCGGGTCGCTGTCCTGGTCGAACTTCTTCTCCCGGATCACCCACAAGCACCCGGGCCGTGTCTGGTACATCTTCCTGAACCTCGGCATCGCGCTGACGCTGATGGAGATGAACATGTTCTCCATGCTCGGCAAGTTGCTGGGCTTCTACTCCAACGTCGGCATCGCGTGGATCGCGGCGGTCACCGCCGACCTCGTCATCAACAAGCCGCTCGGGCTGAGCCCGAAGTACATCGAGTTCAAGCGCGCCTATCTGCACGCGGTGAACCCGGCCGGCTTCGGCGCGATGGCCATCGCCTCCACGGTCTCGATCCTCGCTTTCTTCGGTCTCTTCGGCGAGTACGCGGAGGCGTTCAGCACCTTCATCGCCCTCGGGCTCGCCATGACCCTCAGCCCCCTGCTGGCCTGGGCGACCAAAGGCCGCTACTACCTGGCCCGGCCGAATCCGGTCAATGGTCCGGGGGTTGAAGTAGCGGATGTGACGGCCACCCACACCTGCACGGTGTGCGCGACCGCGTACGAACTGCCGGACGTCGCCGACTGTCCCGTCCAGTCGGGGCCGATCTGCTCGCTGTGCTGCAGTCTCGACGCCGGGTGCGGTGATGTCTGCAAGGACGCCGACGGCGGCGGCGGACCGGTGCTGATGCCGCTGCCCACCGTTCGAACCAGCTGATCCAGTCGTACAGTTGGCCGAATCGGTACCTCTTCCTGGCAACTCGTCCCCGAGCCGTGAAGCTCGGGCGTAGTGTCGGGCATATGCGGATTGCCGTTTCCTCGGACATGGATGAACCGGTGGCGCGGCTGGTCGTCGACGAGCTGCGCCACCGCGGCCACACCGTGCTCGCCTTCGGGGCGCTGCGGGCCGGAGATCGTAAGGACTGGGCGTGGTGCGCCGAGGCGGCCGCGCGGGAAGTGGCGGCCGGGCGTACCGAGCAGGCCGTGGTCTGCTGCTGGACGGGTACGGGTGTGTCCATCGCCGCCAACAAGGTGGCGGGCGTGCGCGCCGCCCTGTGCGGTGACGCCTACACGGCGCGTGGCGCGCGCAAATGGAACGACGCGAACGTGCTGGCCCTCAGCCTGCGGCTGACCAGCGGGGCGCTGCTCTCCGAGATCCTGGACGGGTGGTTCGACGCGGTCCCGAGCGGCCACGCGGACGTCCAGGCCAACATCGAGCACGTCGATTCCATCGGGGTTCCCGACGGGGTCTCGGACGGGGGCTCCGGCGGGGTTTCCGACGCTGCGTCCGACGCTGCGCCCGATGAGGCTGACGACGGGGCTCCGGTCGGGGAGACGGTCCGATGACCGAGCTCCCGTGGGTCGTCGTACGCCAGGACGACAACGGCAACCGCTACCGCGTCGGCCGCTACGCGACGCGTGAGGAGGCCGAACGCGTCTCCGACATGCTGGACGCGCGCGGCCACAAGCAGCTCTATCTCGTCGAGCGGATCGACCGCCAGGCGTCGTAGGGTTCCGCGCATGACATTGCGCGTGGTCGTGGGCGGAGCCGTACTGGACCAGGGCCGGCTCCTCGCCGCCCGCCGCAGCGCCCCGCCCGCGCTCGCCGGCCGCTGGGAGCTGCCGGGCGGCAAGGTCGAGCCGGGTGAGACCCACGAGCAGGCCCTCGTGCGCGAGCTGCGCGAGGAGCTCGGGGTGGAGGTCGAGCCGATCGCCCGGATCCCGGGGGAGTGGCAGCTGAGCGCGGGGCTGGTCCTGCACGCGTGGACGGCGCGGCTGGTGTCGGGAACGCCGGCGCCGCTGGAGGACCACGACGAGCTGCGGTGGCTGTTGCCCGACCGTGTCCACGAGGTCGACTGGCTCGACCAGGACCGACCGGCGGTCGCCTGGACCGCCGCCCACCTCCTCGCCTCCGGCTGAGGTTCCCCTGCTACCTGTGCTGCCATGTGCGCCTTGACGCCGGGCGAGGCGGGGGTGGCCTCAAACGCCGGCCGGGCTGAGCGGACTCCCTTGCGCATCAGGTGGCCTCGAGCGCCGGCCGGGCTGATGGGCTCGCTCACCCGCCGAGTGGCCAAACGTGGGCCGTTCGGTGGTAGCCGCAGGCGTCCGTTCGGCCGCGAGCACCCAACCGTCCGACGTTCGCCCCGCCGGGCGCGTAAGCCGCGGTCGGGCCGGTCGATGGCCCGCGCCCCCGCCCCGGGGCCTGGGCCTGGGCCGGGGCGGTCAGGTCCGGCTGAGCGGCAGCGACCAGGCGGACCGCGCACCGCGGCTCCTGGCCGCGGCCGTACCTACCGGTGCCGCGGGCCCCACGCCCGCCACCGCAGGCGGACCTCGCGCCGCAGCGTCCCTCCCGGCTGGGGCCGTACTCGCCTACCGCGCCGCAGGCGCGCTTCGCGTCGGGGCGGCATCCGCACCCACCTCCCGCCGTACTCCCCCCACCGCGCCGGAGGCGTCGCGGTACGGAGGGGGAGATATCGGGTATGTGGGGGTTGATCCCTCTTCATAGCCGGGCGATCCGGCCCAATTCGGTCAGGGACGATGTGGACGGCTTGAGCAGCAGCGATGAGGCGGCGGGGGCGCGGAGGCGCGGCGGGCTGCAGCCGGGGCCGGCGGCCGAGGTCGCGGACAGCCCGACGGGCACGTTGCTGGACACGCTGCGGGTGGCCGTCGTCATGCTGGACACGTCGGGCCGGGTGTTGCTGTGGAGCCCCCTCGCAGAGGAAATGCTGGGGTGGGCGGGCGAGCACATCGTCGGGCGCCGCGTCGGCGGCCTCTTCGACATGGGCGAGGCGTCCGGCGGTGCCCGCCGGATGGCTGCGGTGCCCGAGCCGGGCAGGGCCGAGCGGATCCTGGCCGACCTGCTGCGCAACGGCCGCTGGGACGGAATCCTGTCGCTGCGGCACCGCGACGGCCACAGCGTGCAGGTCGAGGCGCGCGCCTCGCTGCTGGTGGACGGGGACGGCCGGCCGTTCGTCCTCGCCTCGGTCGCCGAGACGGCCCGGCTGCGCACCCTGGAGCACGACCTCGCCGCGCTGGACGCGCTCTACGACTCGTCACCGCTGGGCGTCGCGGTCTTCGACACGGAGCTGCGCTACGTACGGGTCAACGAGGCGCTGGCCCGGATGAACGGGCTGTCCTCCGCGGAACACATCGGCCGGACCGTCAGCGAGATCGTCGACGACCCGGGGGCGGCCGCCGAGCTGACCACGTTGCAGCGTGCGGTGCTGGCCACCGGCCGCCCCGTCATCGACCTGATGATGCTGGCCCCGCGCGGCCTCGGCCACCGCTCCATCTCCTACCACCGCCTGGAGGACCGGGCGGGCCGGGTGCTGGGCATCAGCGCGACGGTGATGGACGTGACCGAGCGGAAGGAGGCGGCCGACAAGGTCGAGCGGGCCCGCAGCCGGCTGGCGCTGCTCAACGACGTCGGTGCGCGGATCGGCGGCCTGCTGGACGTACGCCGGGGCGCGGAGGAGCTGGCGCGGGCGCTGGTGCCGAGGTTCAGCGACTACTCGGGGGTGATCCTGCACGCGGCGGTCGCCGACGGCGGGGAGCTGCCGACGGTGCAGTACAGCGAGAGCACGCCGATGCGGCAGCTGGGCGTGGGCGCGATCCGGCAGGGTCCCGAGGTGGACCGGATGATCAAGCTGGGCTCGGTCGTCTCGTTCACCCGCAAGTCCATCTTCGGCACGGTGCTGGCCACCGGGCGGCCGCAGTTGGTGGAGAACAACGAGCAGTTGCTCGCGACGACGTTCCCCGGTGACCCCAAGGTGCGGGCCACCATGGAGCTGGGCATCCACTCGCTGCTGGTGCTGCCGCTGCGGGCGCGCGGCGTCGTGCTGGGGCTGCTGGTGGTCAGCCGGGCGGACAGCAGGGAGGCGTTCGACCGCGACGACCTGGCCCTGGCGATGGAGCTCGCCGACCGGGCGGGCTCCGGGCTCGACAACGCGCGGCTGTACGTCCGGGAGCGCGAGGGCGCCCTGATGCTGCAGCGCAGCCTGCTGCCGCAGAGCGTTCCGCAGCCGCAGGGCGTCGAGGTCGCCTTCCGGTACGTGCCCGGCAGCAGCGGCACCGAGGTGGGCGGCGACTGGTTCGACGTGATCCCGCTGGCCGGCGGCCGGGTCGCGTTCGTCATCGGCGATGTGATGGGGCACGGGCTCGGCGCCGCCGCGACCATGGGACGGCTGCGTACCGCCGTCCGGACCCTCGCCGGACTCGACATGCCGCCGCACGAGTTGCTGCGCCGCGTCAACGACCTCGGCGACGACCTCGCCCAGGACCAGGACGAGGGCTGGATGGCCACCGTCGTGTACGCCGTCTACGACCCGGCGACCCGGCGCTGCACCCTGGCGAAGGCCGGGCATCTGCCGCCGGTGCTGGTCTATCCGGGGGAGGAGTGCGGTTTCGCGGGGTGCGGCGCGACCCTGCTGGAGATGCCGTCGGGAGCGCCGCTCGGTGTCGAGGGTGTGGAGTTCGAGTCCGTGGAGCTGGACGTACCGGACGGCACGGTGCTGGTGCTCTACACCGACGGGCTGGTCGAGGCGCGCGGCGAGGACATCACCGACGGTCTGGACCGGCTCTCCACGGTGCTGTCCCGACCTCTCTCCTCGCTGGAGGACGCCTGTGACGATCTGCTCGCGACGATGGTGCCGGGCCGGGAACCGGACGACGTGGCCCTGCTGATGGCCCGGCTCGGCGGTCTCCCCGAGGGCAGCACCGCCTCGTGGACCTTCCCGGCCGAGCCCAGTGCCGTGCGGCGGGCCCGCCGCCATGTCCGCGAGACCCTCGCCGACTGGCACCTCGAATCGCTGACCGATGTGACGGTGCTGCTCGTCAGCGAACTGGTCACCAACTCCCTGCGGTACGCGCACGGTCCGATCGGCGTACGGATGGTGCGCGGCGGCTCGCTGCTCGTCGAGGTCTCCGACCCGCTCCCCGATCCGCCGCTGGAACGCGAGGCCACCACCGAGGACGAGGGCGGCCGCGGTCTGCAACTCGTGGCGCGTGCCTCACGGCGCTGGGGCACCCGGCACGGGCGGCTCGGCAAGACGGTGTGGTTCGAGCTCGCGATGCCTCCCGCCGTGTCCGGCACCTGACAGAGTGGTTCAGCGACTCCCCACCGGGTAGCGAGTAGAGGCGAACGGGAACCAGTGGGAGCCGAGATGATGCTGTGATCGTCAAGACCGTGTGCGGGACGGTCGTGATGCTGAATACTCGGCTCCAAACCGGTCCATGTGTGCTGAGCTGGAGGGGTCGGGCTAGTGAACGACGTGCCAGCGGGGGCCGATGTGTCTGATGAGCGGGGCGGGACCACTTCTCCCCGGGCCACGGTCTGGCAGTCCAGCCCGCCGGGTTCGATCTACGACTACATCCGCGTGGCCTCCTTCTCGATCGGCCCCGACGGGCGGATCGACCAGTGGAGCGACCGGGCCGCCGAGTTCTTCGGGGTGCCGGCCGCGCAGGCGCTCGGCAAGGACCCCATCACCGCGTTCGCGCCGCCGGACACATGGGACCGCGGCCATGAGCGGGTGGCGGAGATCCTGGACGGCCGGGAGTGGATAGGTCTCGCGCCCTACCGTGACGCCGCCGGTACCGAGGGCATCGCCGAGATCTATGTGATGCCCGCCGACCGGGGGGCGCTGTGCATCGCCGTCGACGTCTCGTCGCTGCGGCAGATAGAGACCGACCTGGCAGCATCGCAGGCCGTCTTCGGGCAGTCCCCGATGGGCTTCGTCCTCTTCGACACCCATCTGCGGCTGCTGCGCGTCAACGAACGTTTCGCGACCGTCTTCGGCCGCACCGCCGAGGAGCACCGCGGCCGCGGCCCGCACGACTTCCTGTCCCGGGTCGAGGCCGACCGGCTCACCGCCGCGCTGCGCCAGGTGCTGGAGAGCGGGGATCCGGTCCTGGACATGCCGCTGGTCGGCACCGTGCCGGGGGAGAGCGGGCGCCGCCGCTGGGCGATCTCGCTGTACCGGCTGCACAGCGGCAGCGGGCGGCCGATAGGGGTCGCCGGGCTCGCCATGGATGTCACCGGGCGGCAGCGGGCCGAGCGCGAGGCCGCGCACGCCCGCCGCAATCTCGCCCTGCTCAACGAGGCCGGGGTGCGGATCGGCAACTCGCTGGACCTGGAGACCACCGCCCGCGAACTGCTCGACGTCGCCGTGCCGCACTTCTGCGATCTGGCGTCCGTCGACCTGTACCAGGCGCTGCTCGTCGGCGAGGAGGACCTCGGGGGCACGTCGGACGGCAGTGGCGAGGTGCGCCGGGTGGCGTTCGCCAGTGCCGTCTCGAACGCGCCCTCCGCGATCCTGGGCGGTGACGGCGAGGACGGCTCGGTGCCCGTCGGATCCGTCCACCGCCACCCGTTCAACTCGCCCTGCGCCAGCGCGCTCAGGACCGCCCAGACGCAGATGGTCGGAGTGGACCCCGAGCCGGACCTGGGCGGCGCGCTCGTCCAGTCCACGCTGATCGTCCCGATGGTCGCCCGTGACACCGTCCTCGGCCTGGTGCAGTTCTCCCGGGCCAAGGGCAGCGAGCCGTTCTCGGAGCGGGACCGGATGCTCGCGGAGGAGCTGGCCGCGCGCGCCGCGGTCTGTATCGACAACGCGCGGCTGTACCGGCGCGAGCACGAGCGGGCGCTGATACTGCAGCGCAGCCTGCTGCCACCGGGCAATCCGGAGGCGGCCGGGCTGGACATCGCCTGTCGCTATCTGCCGGGCAACATGGAGACCGAGGTCGGCGGCGACTGGTTCGACGTCATCGAGCTGCCGGGGCACCGCACCGCGCTCGTCGTCGGCGACGTGATGGGCCGGGGGCTGCGCGCCGCCGTGGCGATGGGTGAACTCCGCACCGCCGTACGGACGCTGGCCCTGCTCGACCTGGAACCGGCCGAGGTGCTCACCGCACTCGACGAGGTGGCCCGCGGCCTCGGCGCCCCGCCGGAGACCCGCAGCCGGCGCGGCAAGGACCGCGGCGGCACGGACCTCACCGAGGTCTACCTCGCCACCTGCGTCTACGCCGTGTACGACGCGGTCACCCGGCGGTGCACGATCGCCAACGCCGGGCATCTGCCGCCGGTGGTCGTCGAGCCGGGTGAGCCCGCGCTCATGCTGGAGGTCCCCACCGGGATGCCGCTCGGGGTGGGCGGCGAGCCCTTCGAGGAGGTCGACGTCGAGCTCCCGGACGGCGCGCTCCTCGGGCTCTACACCGACGGCCTCGTCGAGTCCCGCAACCACCCGCTGGACGAGGGCCTCGAAGCGCTCCGCGCCGCGTTCGACGATCCGCAGCGTCCCCTGGAGGACGTCTGCGACCACATCCTCGCGACACTGGACACCGCCCACGGCGAGGACGACATCGCCCTCCTGATGGCCCGCGTCCACGGTCTGCCGGCCGACTCCGTCGGGGACTGGACGCTGGAGCCGCACCCCGCCTCGGTCGCCCGCGCCCGCGAGTACGCCCGCGAACGGCTGCTCTCCTGGGGTCTGGAAGAGCTCGTCGACACCACGGAACTACTGGTCAGCGAGCTCGTCACCAACGCCCTGCGGCATGGCGACGGCGACATCCGGCTCCGGCTGCTGCGCGACCGCACCCTCGTCTGCGAGGTCTGGGACGGCGCGCTGGTGCAGCCCAGGCGGCGGCGCGCCCGCGACACCGACGAGGGGGGCCGCGGCCTCCAGCTCGTCAGCCTGCTCAGCGAGAGCTGGGGCAGCCGCCGCACCCACCGCGGGAAGACCGTCTGGTTCGAGCTCGCCCTGCCGGGCGACGGCGGCCCCGGCGGAGGACCGGGGCGGGAACCAACCGTGGACGAGCTGCTGAGCATGTACTAGGGCGTGTTGCGAAAGGAGCGCCGTTCGCCCGGAGGGCGTGGTCCACGGCGTCCGGTGCGTGCGCTCGCAAGGCGGAGGGTCGTCCTCGTACTGGACGTACTCGGACGAGCCCGACAACGCGGCGAGGGCGCGTGCCAGGCGTCGTGGGCCAGGCGGGACTTTCGCAACACGCCCTGGACACGGGGGCCGCCGGGCGGGCTACTTGACGGCCTTGAGGGCGGCGAGGCGAGCCTCGACCTCCGCGCTGTCGGAGAGGGTGTCGAGGCTCTCGAACTGGGCGTCCAGCGAGGACGCGGCCAGCTCCTCCTTGCCCTTGGCCTTGGCCTCCTCGCGCCGGACCTTGTCCTCGAAGCGGCCCAGCTCGCTGGTCGGGTCGAGCACGTTGATGTTCTTGGCCGCGTCCATCATCTGGTTCTGCGCCTGCGCGGACTTGGCCCGCGCCACCAGCGAGTCCCGCCTGCTCTGCAGTTCACCCAGCTTGGTGCGCATCTGGTCGAGACCGGACTTGAGCTTGTCGACGATCTCGGTCTGGCCCGCGATGACCGGCTCCGCGGTCCTCGCCTCCTTCTCCGACGTGACCTGGCGGCCCAGCGCGACCTTCGCGAGGTTGTCGAAGCGGTCGGCGTCCGCGGTGCTTCCGGCGGCCCGCAGCTCATCGGCCTTCTTGCTGGCGGCGAGGGCCTTGCCGCCCCATTCCGCGGCGGCCGCCACGTCCTCGTCGTGGTCCTGCTCCATCAGCCGGAGATTGCCGATGGTGGCGGCGACCGCCTCCTCGGCCTCGGAGATGTTGTTGCTGTAGTCGCGGATGAGCTGGTCGAGCATCTTCTGCGGGTCCTCGGCCTGGTCGAGGAGCGCGTTGACGTTGGCCTTCGCGAGCTGGGTCACCCGGCCGAGGATCGTCTGCTTCGTCATGGCTGGAGCTCCTTTGCAGGTAGGTAGGAGAAGCGAGGAGCTGGTCAGAAGCGGCCGCCGCCGCCCATCCGGCCACGGGTGCCGCCTCCGCCGAAGCTCCCGGGACCCCCGCCCCCGCCGAATCCGCCACCGCCGCCGAATCCGCCCCCGCCGCCGTTCAGGATTCCGCCGAGGATGATCCCGCCCAGCACGGCGCCGCTCATCCCTCCGCCGCCGCGCCCGCCGCCTCCGAAGCCGCCGCCGCTCACATCCTGCTGGGCGAACTGCTGTGCCTGACACGCCAGTTGGTCCGCCTGCTGCGCCTCGGAGAGCGCGCCCGCCGCATCGGTGGCGGCCAGCGACTCGGCCTGCTCCAGCCGCCGTTCGGCCTCGGCGAGCCGGGTACGGGCCTGGCTGCCGATCGCGCCGCGATGTGTGGTGATGACGTCCCGGGCCGCGGCCACCTCGCTGCGGGCCGCCAGCAGGGCCTGGCCCAGCAGACCGCGGGCCCGCTGCTCGTTCACCGCTCCCTCGCGGGCGCCGGTCAGTGCCGCGTCGAGAGCGGCGTCCGCCTCCTCGATCCGGCGCAGCCCCGAGATCGGGTCGTGGCGGCCGGCCGTCAGCTCCTGCCGTACGTCGCCGAGCACGGACTCGGCGCGGGCTATCCGGCCCCGCAGATCCGCCGTCGGCGCCCCGTCGGCGGTCCCGCTGAGCAACCCCTTGGCATCGGCCAGGTCGGTGTCGGTCCCGGTCAGCGCGTCCTGGAGCCTGGCATCGGCCTGCTCCAGTTCCTCCGCCCGGCGTACGACCGACTCGGCGAGCGTCCCGGCCTGGTCGAGGGCGCCTTCGGCGGCCCGTACGAACACCGCCGCCCGGGACATGTCGCCCGCGTCGATCGCCTTCCTGGCCCCGTCGATCGCGGTCCCGGCGAACACCAGCCGGTCCCGCGCCTCGGCCGGATGGCCGGTGACCGGTTCGACGGCCGCGTCCGCGTACGTCCGGGTGAGGGTGCCGATCGCGGTCTCGGCGGCGGTCACATGCGTGTCGAGCGCCGCCGCGGTCGCCTCGGCCTGCGCGAGCGCCTGCGGGGCGTTGGACTCCAGCGCCCGCAGCCGGTCGAACGCGTCGGACTCGGCGTCCAGCCGGCGGTTCGCCTGGGTGCAGCGGCTCAGGATCTCGTCGAGCATCAGCCGCCGGGTCGCCTCGTCCTCGGGAAAGGCGTCGTCGAGCTTCTGCCGCAGCCGGAAGGCGGCGGTCAGCTCACCGCGCGCGTACGAGACCGCCTCGGTGAACGGCTGGGCCGCCTCGTCACCGAACTGCGCCGCCGCGAACCCGAGCTCCTCCTGGCTGGTGCGCACGGCGTCGTCCGTCTCCACCAGCAGCTGCTTCGCCTGGGCGTCGAGCTCCGGGAGCGGCGTGACCCGCGGCCGCTCGGCGGCGCCACCCCGGCCCCAGCCGCCGCCCTGCGGCGGCGCGCCCCGGCTGCCCCGTTTGCGCCGCGAGTACACGAGCGCGCCCAGCACGCCGGCGCTGCCGACCGCTGCGACCGGGATCCACAGGCTGCTCGACCCGTTCCCGCCCGAGCCGCCGCCCGGATCCTCGGTCCCCGGCGTGATCGCGGGCGCCACGACCGGCTGTCCGCCGAGCACCGCCCCGAACCCGTTCGCGGCGCCGATGGCGGCGCCCGCCCAGTCGTTCTGCTTCAGCGCGGGCTCGATCGCCGAGCGGTTCACCTCGTCCAGCTGGCTCTGGGTGAACCCCGAACTCTGGTCGGCGGAGACGGCGTACTGCCGGTCGTGCGTCGCGACGGCCAGCAGCACGTCGTTCTGCCCGAGGCCGTTGCGCTGCGCGGTGGCGTTGGCCCACTCCTGGGCGTCCCGCCCGGAGAAGCCGTTCACATAGGCGACGAAGAGCTGGATCCGATGGCCGGCGTAGAGCTTCTCCAGCGCGTCCGCCACCTGCTGCTTACGGTCACCCAGCGCGCCGACCTTGTCGGTGATCTGGCCGGTGCGCGACAGGGTGATCGGGTCGTCGGCGTGCGCGGTACCGGCGGCGCCGGCGAGCGGCAGCAGCAGGGCGCCGAGGAGCGCCACGATTCCGCCGAGTCGCCGCATCAGCCGCATCCGATCCGCCACGCGCCTGCGGCATGGCTCTGTTCGGGAGCGTATGCGCGGTTTGTACGGCTCGCGACCGTACGGCCTCCGGCCGAGTGCCGGAGGCCGTACGGTGCGGTTACGGCCGCCGCAGGATCTTGTTGCCCAGCCAGACCAGTGGGTCGTACTTGCGGTCGACCGCCCGCTCCTTGAGCGGGATGAGTGCGTTGTCGGTGATCTTGATGTGTTCCGGGCAGACCTCGGTGCAGCACTTGGTGATGTTGCAGTAGCCGAGTCCGTGGTCGTCCTGGGCCGACACCTTGCGGTCCAGGCCCTCCTCGGCGGCCGCGTCCAGCGGATGCATGTCGAGCTCGGCGATCCGCATCAGGAAGCGCGGCCCGGAGAAGGCGATCTTGTTCTCCTCGTGGTCGCGGACCACGTGGCAGGTGTCCTGGCACAGGAAGCACTCGATGCACTTGCGGAACTCCTGGGAGCGTTCCACGTCCTGCTGCTGCATCCGGTACTCGCCCGGCTTGAGGCCGGCCGGCGGCACGAACGCCGGCACCTCGCGCGCCTTCGCGTAGTTGAAGGACACGTCCGTCACCAGGTCACGGATGACGGGGAACGCGCGCATCGGGGTGACGGTGACGGTCTCGTCGGCCGTGAAGACCGACATCCGCGTCATGCACAGCAGGCTCGGCCTGCCGTTGATCTCGGCGCTGCACGATCCGCACTTGCCGGCCTTGCAGTTCCAGCGGACCGCGAGGTCGGACGCCTGGGTGGCCTGCAGTCGGTGGATGATGTCGAGGACGACCTCGCCCTCGTTCACTTCCACCTGGTAGTCGTTCAGGTCCCCGCCGTCGGCGTCGCCCCGCCACACCTTGAAGTGTGCTGTGTACGTCACGGGGCCAACTCCTCGTCCGTCAGATACTTCAGCAGTTCTTCCTTCTCGAACAGGGCGAGGAGGTCGTCCCGCATCGGGTCCATGTCGCGGCGCCGGAGCGTGACCTGGCCGCGCTCCGGGTCGGTGTCGGCGAGCCCGCCGCTGGGGTCGGACAGCTCGCAGACGAGATTGACCTTCCGCCAGGTCCGGTCCATGCCGGGATGGTCCTCGCGGGTGTGGCCGCCGCGGCTCTCGGTGCGCTCCAGCGCGGCACGCGCCACGCACTCGCTGACCAGCAGCATGTTGCGCAGGTCGATCGCCAGGTGCCAGCCGGGGTTGAACTGCCGGTGGCCCTCGACGCCGGCCCGCCGCGAGCGCATCCGCAGATCGGTGAGGCGGCTGAGCGCCTCCTCCATCTCCGGGGCCCGGCGGATGATGCCGACCAGGTCGTTCATGGCCTGCTGCAGTTCCTGGTGGAGGGTGTACGGGTTCTCCGCGACCTGCCCCTGCGGCAGGTCGGGGTCGGAGGCCTCAGCGCTGAACGGGCGCAGCGCCTCGGCGGCCGCGCTGTCGATCTGGTCCTCGGGGACGGCGGGCCGCCCGGTGCCGAGCGCGGCCACGTACTCCGAGGCGTGCAGTCCGGCCCGGCGGCCGAAGACCAGCAGGTCGGAGAGGGAATTGCCGCCCAGCCGGTTCGAGCCGTGCATTCCTCCGGCCACCTCGCCCGCCGCGTACAGTCCCGGCACGCCGCGGGCCGCCGCGGTGTCGGGCTCCACGTCGACGCCGCCCATCATGTAGTGGCAGGTCGGGCCGACCTCCATGGGTTCGGCGGTGATGTCGACGTCGGCGAGTTCCTTGAACTGGTGGTGCATCGACGGCAGCCGCCGTTTGATCTCCTCGGCCGGGAGCCGGGTCGAGACGTCGAGGAAGACCCCGCCGTGCGGAGTGCCGCGGCCCGCCTTGACCTCGGAGTTGATGGCGCGGGCCACCTCGTCGCGGGGGAGCAGCTCCGGCGGCCGGCGGAATGTGGCCGGGTCGGCGTACCAGCCGTCGGCCTCCTGCTCGGACTGCGCGTACTTCTCCTTGAACACGTCCGGGATGTAGTCGAACATGAACCGTTTGCCGTCGCTGTTGCGCAGTACCCCGCCGTCGCCGCGGACCGACTCGGTGACGAGGATGCCCTTGACGGACGGCGGCCAGACCATCCCGGTGGGGTGGAACTGGATGAACTCCATGTTGATGAGCGGCGCGCCCGCGAGCAGTGCCAGCGCGTGCCCGTCGCCGGTGTACTCCCACGAGTTGGAGGTCACCTTGAAGGACTTGCCGATGCCGCCGGTCGCGAGGACCACGGCCGGGCTCTCGATGACGAAGAGCCGGCCCGACTCGCGGATGTAGCCGAAGACCCCGCTGACCGCCGGGCCGTCCTTGAGCACCCGGGTGACCGTGCACTCCTGGAAGACCTTGAGCCGCGCCTCGTAGTCGCCGAACTCGGCGAAGTCCTCCTGCTGCAGGGAGACGATCTTCTGCTGGAGGGTGCGGATCAGCTCCAGGCCGGTCCGGTCGCCGACGTGCGCGAGCCGCGGGTACTCGTGGCCGCCGAAGTTGCGCTGCGAGATCCGGCCGTCCTTGGTGCGGTCGAAGAGCGCGCCCCAGGTCTCCAGCTCCCACACCCGGTCGGGTGCCTCGCGGGCGTGCAGTTCGGCCATCCGCCACTGGTTGAGGAACTTCCCGCCGCGCATGGTGTCGCGGAAGTGCACTTCCCAGTTGTCGTTGGAGTTGGCGTTGCCCATGCTGGCCGCGATACCGCCCTCGGCCATCACCGTGTGCGCCTTGCCGAACAGCGATTTGCAGATGACCGCCGTGCGCATGCCCTGCTCGCGGGCCTCGATGGCGGCGCGCAGACCTGCCCCGCCCGCGCCGACGACGACCACGTCGTAAGTGTGCCTTTCGACTTGCGTCATGCTTGTTGGCATCCCCTTCGTTTAGAAGAACCGCGGGTCGTCGAAGGCGCCGCTGGCGACGAGATATACGTAGAAGTCCGCGAGGGCCACGCTGATCAGCGAGACCCAGGCGAGCAGCATGTGGTGCCGGTTGAGCCGGCCGACCCAGCCCCAGAGGCGGAACCGCACCGGGTGCTTGGAGAAGTGCTTGAGCCGGCCGCCGATGATGTGCCGGCAGGAGTGGCAGGAGAAGGTGTACGCCCAGATCAGGGTGATGTTCACCAGCATCACGAGGGTGCCGAGACCCGCGTGCCCCCAGTTGCCGTCCGCGTCCCGGAAGCTCAGCACCACGTCGTACGTCAGGATCCCGGCGACCGGGATCGCGAAGTAGAAGAAGTACCGGTGGATGTTCTGCAGGATCAGCGGGAACCGCGTCTCACCGGTGTACGTGGCGTGCGGCTCGGCGACGGCGCAGGCGGGGGGCGAGGCCCAGAACCCGCGGTAGTACGCCTTGCGGTAGTAGTAGCAGGTGAGCCGGAAGCCGAGCGGGAAGATCAGCACGATCAGGGCCGGGGAGATGCCCCACCAGCTCCCGAAGAGGTGCCAGTCGGCGCCGCCGTTCATGTCGGTGCAGTTCGACGCCAGGCACGGGGAGTAGAACGGCGAGACGTACGGCGCCGCGTAGTAGTCCCCGTTCGCGAACGCGCGCCACGTCGAGTAGACGACGAACGCCCCCAGGCCGAGCGCGGTCACCAGGGGCGGAACCCACCACCGGTCGGTCCGCAGATGTCGGTTCGGGATGGCCGCGCGCCCCTGAGTGTGGACACCGCGGCGGGCGGGACTGCTGTCGGCGGACTCGGTGCTGGAGGTGGTTCCGGTGGCCAATGCGTACTCCGGAGGGGAGCGGAAGGGGCGGGAGCCGGTGACGGCTGCGGTGCCGGGCTGGCTGCGGCTGCGCGGAGGGCGCGGTTACGGCGCGTGGCCGTGGGGCGATCCCAGGCCTTCGTCCTCGCAGTCGGACCACAGCGCGGGGTCGTACGGGGTGTCGGGCACGATCACCATCTCCACCGGGCCCGGTGGGGCGGCGGACGGTGCGGCCTCGCGCAGCAGGGTCAGGCTCTCGCGGAGGTGGTCCGCGTCGGCACGTACACGACGCATGTCGAGGCTGTTCCCGACGTGCTGCTCCAGCCGGCCCACGCAGCGGACCAGGTCGTCCAGCCGGCGCTGAACCGATGTCAGATCGTCTTGCAGGGACATGGATTTGCCCTCAGCTCTGCCGCAGTGCGGTTGGTGACGCTCATGCGGAAGCGAGTGTCGCGCGTCACATGCGCCATTGGGAAGAGCGCGTGCGGGGGAAATGGCGCCCGTTCCGGAATCGCGCCCCGGCCGCACGCCCGCGCGGGCCGCGGGCGGGCGCCCCACCGCCGTTCGGGTGGCCTGTGGCCCGCTTCGCGCCGTGTCGCGGCGCCGTGCGGGTACCTGTCGCTTTCAGTAGGTGCGATAAGCGACAAATACCGCCAACTGAGTATTACTGGTGCACGTCCCGAAGGCGTATGCCGGACCGAAGGCGGCCGGAGAGCCCGCGGAGGTACCTGACCCATGTCCCGCAGCGTCATTCCCGCATCCGTAGGCGGGGCAGAGCCCCGGCCCAGGTACCGCCCCCGGCCCGCAGGTCCGGGGCTGCGCGGTGCGGCCCTCGTGGGCGTCGCCGCGCTCGCCCTCGCCGGCTGCTCCGCCGAGACCACCGCGGCCCCGGCCGTCTCCGGCACCGACATCGCCGCCGCGCCCCGCGCCGGCGTCAAGGACGGCGGAACGCTGCGCTGGGCCGTCGACAGCGTGCCGGCCACCCTCAACGCGTATCAGGCGGACGCCGACGAGGACACGGCCCGGATCGCCGGCGCCGTGCTGCCCGTGATGTTCCGCCTCGACAACCGCGGCGCCCCGCAGCGCGACGCGGACTTCCTGGCCGACGCCTCCGTCGTCGAGACCGAGCCGAAGCAGGTCGTGTCGTACAAGCTCAACCCGAAGGCGAAGTGGAGCGACGGCCGGGCCGTCGGCGCCGACGACTTCAGCGCGCAGTGGAAGGCGCTGAGCGGCCGGAACGCCGCGTACTGGACCGCGCGCAACGCCGGCTACGACCGGATCGCCGACGTCAGCCAGGGCGCGGACAGCCACGAGGTCAAGGTCACCTTCGCCACCCCGTACGCCGACTGGCGGTCGCTGTTCACACCCCTCTATCCCAAGGCCGTGACCGGCAGCCCGGACGCCTTCAACGAAGGCGCCCGCTCCGCGCTGACCGCCGTCGCGGGGCCGTTCAGGATCAAGGACGTGAACCGTACCGGGGGCGCCGTCACCCTGGTCAGGAACCCGGCCTGGTGGGGCCAGCGCGCCAAGCTCGACCAGCTGGTGCTGACCGTCGTGCCGGCCGCCGGCCGCGCCGCCGCGCTGACCGGCGGAAAGCTCGACGTCGCGGAGCTGGACCCGACCGCCCTCGCCTCGGTCCGCAAGGCCGCCGCCGCCAAGAAGCTTGCCGTCCGCAAGGCCCCCGGGGCCGCGTACTCGCAGCTCGCCCTCAACGGCAGCACGGGCCCGCTGGCCGACGAACGGGTCCGCCGCGCGGTGGCCCGCGCCGTCGACCGGCAGGCCATCGCCGACGCCGTGCTGAAGCCGCTCGGCCTGCCCGCCAAGCCGCTCGGCAACCACCTGGTCCTCGCCTCGCAGAACGGCTACGCGGACCACAGCTCGGCCCTCGGCTCCGCGGACGCGGGCCAGGTCCAGGCGCTGCTCGCCGACGCGGGCTGGGAGCACACCGCACCGCAGTCCCGGTCCGGGGCCAAGGCCGCCAACCCGGCCAAGCCCGCCGCTCCGGTACCCACCAAGCCCGACGCGGCCGCCCCGGCCCTCGGTGTGACGGTGGTCGAGCCCAGCGGAACGCTGCGCAAGGCCGGCAAGCAGCTCAGCCTGCGGTTCGTCGTCCCCTCCACCTCGCCGGTGCTGGCCGACGTGGGGAACCGGATCGCGACGATGCTGTCGAAGATCGGGGTCCGCACCGAGATCACCAAGGTCGCCGACACGAGCTTCTTCCACGACCACGTCGCCTCCGGAAACTTCGACCTGGCCCTGTACTCCTGGCCCGGCACGGCCTACCCGGCCACCGACGACCGGCCGATCTTCGCCAAGCCGCTGCCCGCCCCCGACGGATCGCTGACCGTCGAGCAGAACTACTCACGGGTCGGCACCGACCAGATCGACCAGCTGCTCGACCAGGCCGGCTCGGAACTGGACCAGAAGGCGGCCCGCGACCTCACCGCACGGGCCGACTCCCGGATCTGGGCCGCGGCCGGCTCCGTCCCGCTCTTCCAGCGCCCCGAGGTCGTCGCGCTGCGGCCCACGGTCGCCAACGCCGGCGCCTTCGGCTTCGAGTCCCCCCGATACCAGGACATCGGGTTCCGTAAGTAGGGGTCCGCGCGCAGCGCTTTTGCCGGATCGGGCCGCCCCGCCGCCCGGATGGCGGAATACGCCCGGATACCGCCGCTGCCACGGGTCCTTCCGGTTGTCACACCGGTCCTGCCGGCTCCGGAAGGAGCCTGTGGGGCCGGTGATACCGGCGTTCAAACCTCGCTCGGGCGGCCGAGTCGCCGCGGGCCCCGTACCATGGGGTAAGGCCGCGGCTTGTCCTGCCCGGCGGGCGAGTGCGTCAACACGGAACGCGCAGCCATCCACGATCCCGGGAGAAGCGCCGCAGCATGTCCACGCGCCACGATATTCGTAACGTCGCCATTGTCGCCCACGTCGACCACGGCAAGACGACCCTTGTCGACGCCATGCTCAAGCAGGCCGGCGCATTCGCTGCCCACCAGCACCTCGATGACCGCATGATGGACTCGAACGACCTGGAACGTGAGAAGGGCATCACGATCCTGGCCAAGAACACGGCCGTGAAGTACCACCCCAAGGGTGGCGGTGACGTCATCACGATCAACATCATCGACACCCCCGGCCACGCCGACTTCGGTGGTGAGGTCGAGCGCGGCCTGTCGATGGTCGACGCGGTCGTGCTCCTCGTGGACGCCTCCGAGGGCCCCCTGCCGCAGACCCGCTTCGTGCTGCGCAAGGCGCTGACGGCGAACCTGCCGGTCATCCTGTGCATCAACAAGACGGACCGCCCGGACTCCCGGATCGACGAGGTCATCAACGAGACCTACGACCTCTTCCTTGACCTGGACGCGACCGAGGAGCAGATCGAGTTCCCGATCGTCTACGCCTGTGCCCGTGACGGCGTCGCCTCGCTGACCAAGCCGGAGAACGGCACGGTCCCCTCGGACAGCGACTCGCTGGAGCCGTTCTTCTCCACCATCCTGTCGACGGTCCCCGCGCCCGAGTACACCGAGGGCGCGCCGCTCCAGGCACACGTCACCAACCTGGACGCCGACAACTTCCTCGGCCGTATCGCGCTCCTCCGCGTCGAGGAGGGCGAGCTTCGCAAGGGCCAGCAGGTCGCGTGGATGAAGCGTGACGGTTCGGTCACCCAGGTCAAGATCACCGAGCTGCTGATGACCGAGGCGCTCACCCGCAAGCCGGCCGAGATGGCGGGCCCCGGCGACATCTGCGCCGTGGCCGGTATCCCGGACATCACCATCGGCGAGACGCTGGCCGACCTGGAGAACCCGGTCGCGCTGCCGCTCATCACGGTCGACGAGCCGGCCATCTCCATGACCATCGGTACCAACACCTCGCCGCTGGTCGGCAAGGGCGGCAAGGGCCACAAGGTCACCGCCCGCCAGGTGAAGGACCGGCTGGACAAGGAGCTCATCGGTAACGTCTCGCTCCGCGTGCTGCCGACCGAGCGTCCCGACGCGTGGGAGGTCCAGGGCCGTGGCGAGCTGGCGCTGGCGATCCTCGTCGAGCAGATGCGCCGCGAGGGCTTCGAGCTGACCGTCGGCAAGCCGCAGGTCGTCACCAAGACGATCAACGGCAAGGTCCACGAGCCGGTCGAGCGCATGACGATCGACACCCCCGAGGAGTACCTCGGCGCGATCACCCAGCTGATGGCGACCCGCAAGGGCCGCATGGAGACCATGACGAACCACGGCTCCGGCTGGGTCCGCATGGAGTTCATCGTCCCGGCCCGTGGCCTGATCGGTTTCCGTACCGAGTTCCTCACGGACACCCGCGGTACCGGTATCGCGCACAGCATCTTCGAGGGTCACGAGCCGTGGTTCGGCGACCTGCGCACCCGTAACAACGGTTCCCTGGTGGCGGACCGCGCCGGCGTCGTGACGCCGTTCGCGATGATCAACCTCCAGGAGCGCGGCGTGATCTTCGTCGAGGCGACCACCGAGGTGTACGAGGGCATGATCATCGGTGAGAACTCGCGTTCCGACGACATGGACGTGAACATCACCAAGGAGAAGAAGCTCACCAACATGCGCGCCGCCTCCGCGGACAACACCGAGAACGTGGTGCCGCCGCGCAGGCTCTCCCTGGAGCAGTCCCTCGAGTTCTGCCGCGAGGACGAGTGCATCGAGGTCACCCCGGAGACCGTGCGTATCCGCAAGGTCGTCCTGGACCAGAAGGAGCGCGGCCGCGCGTACTCCCGCGCCAAGCGCTGACGACGGCCCGGCGCCTCGCGGTGCCGGTGCGTCCCGCCCGGGCCGCTGAACGGACACCGGGCGGTCGCTGAGACGTCACAGGGGCGCCACTGAGGCGTCACCGGGAGGGGGTTCGGGGATTTTCCCCGGGCCCCCTCCTCAGCTCTTCTCAGCGCGCGCGGACGCGCTTCCCGGGACGATCCAGGCCGGGGGCTGCAGTACCGGGGTCTTCCAGTAGATGTCGAGCCGGGTGATGAGCCCGTCCTCGCCGAGTTCCATGACGTTGGCGAACGACATCACGTTCCGCTCGTCCGCCGCCGTCGGCTGGATCGTCTCGACAGCCTCGTTGAGCACCCGCCGGCCGTCGGCGCTGAGGAACGTCCGGCGGGACTCCAGCCGGTGGAAGGCCATCCGCTCCGTCACCCGTGAGACGAACGCCACATAGGCGTCCCGACCCCGGACGGTGTCGTCCTCGTCGCCGCGCATCCCGACGCGTACGAAGCCCTCCGCCAGGGTGGAGGCGACCAGCCCCCAGTCGTGCGTGTCGACCCCCCGCCAGAACGACTCCACCGTCTCCTGGCGCCGAGCGTGTTCCAACTCACTGTGGGGCACTGGGGATCCCTTCCCGCGGCCGGCTATAACCTGACGGTCAGTCAGATTAGCCGCCCCTCCGTCAGGAGGCGATGGGTGCGACCAGCTCGACCTCGAACCCCTCGGCGTTCTCCAGATAGGCGGCGTAGTGCGCCTCGCCGCCCGCGAAGGGGTGCCGGTCGGGGAACATCAGGGTCCAGCCGTGCTCCGGCGCCCGGGCCGCGAGATCGTCGGCCATGGCGCGGTCGGCCACGTGGAAGGCCAGGTGGTTCAGGCCCGGCCGGAGCCGCTCGTGCCGGTCGCCGGCGAGGGCGGGTGAGCGCTCGACCACGATGTACGTGGGGCCGAGTTTCCAGCTGCGCCCCGCGGGCCAGTCCTGGAACGGGGTGTAGCCGAGCTCGCCCAGCAGCCAGCCCCAGCTCGCGGTGGCGGCGGGCAGGTCGGCGACCCACAGTTCGACGTGATGCAACAGTCCGGAGATCTCCTGGCTCATGGGCCGATTCAACAGGCTCCGGCGGCCGGGCGGGCCCGGTCGTATCGGGGACGCGGGGAGGTGACCCGCGTAGACTTGCCGTGGATTTTTCGGACTCCCCGCAACCGATTTCGCCGGGCCTGCGTCCGCATAGCGGACGCGATTCGCCGGATGTTGCGTTAACAGTCCGTTTCGCGGGTGTCTGTCTACGTTCCAAATGTCCTAATTGTGGGCCAAGTTCATACCCGATGTGATCAAAGCGAGACCATTTGGGTGTGGTTACGCGCCTAAACGTGCCCGATAGTGGGACGCAGTTCAGCTCGGGTCAATGGGTCCAAGCGCTTATGGGGAGCGCCGACTCACGAGCAACAGAGGGCCGGTTTCGCTGTCAGGGGTGTCAGCGGATGGTCGGCCTTCTTTTCACGTAAAAACAGTGAACTCCTGAGGAGGCAATCCATGCGCGGTGCCAAGAGCGCCAAGTGGGTCGTTGGCGCGGTCATCGTTGCTCTTGCAGCGACCGCTTGCGGCGGCGACAACAAGGACGACAAGTCGTCCGCAGGTGCGGGTAAGGGCGGGGGCACCTTCAGCCTCGGCCTCGTGGAACCGGTCTCTATCGACCCGGTCAACGCGCAGGAGTCCGAGGGCATCCTCGTCACGGACAACCTGTTCACCGGCCTGTACGAGCCGACCGCAGACGGCAAGGTCATACCCGCCCTCGCGACCTCCAAGACGGTCAGCGACGACGGCAAGACCTGGACGTTCAAGATCAAGCCCGGCACCAAGTTCACCAACGGTGAGGTTGTCAACGCCGAGGCGTTCATCCGCGGTTGGACCCGTCTGGCGGCGAAGGCTTCCGCTTCGGACGTGGCCACGCCCAACGTCGGCGGGATCGACGGCTTCGAGGCGCTGCAGAAGGGCACGGGGACCACGTTCTCCGGCCTGAGCGCCCCGGACGAGAACACCCTCCAGGTGAAGCTCGCCACCCCGGACTTCGAGTTCGACGTCAAGACCACGCACACGTCGATGTCCCCGGTCCCGAAGGTCGCGGGCGCCGGCAAGAACCAGGCCTACAACGATGCCCCCATCGGCAACGGCCCGTTCAAGATGTCGGGCAAGTGGGAGCACAACAAGTCCATCACGCTGGTCCGCAACGACGACTACGGTCTGGCCAAGGCGCACCTGGACAAGGTCAACATCTCCATCCTGAACTCGGCGAACGCCTCTCAGCTGGAGTACCAGGGCTTCCAGTCGGGTCAGTTCGACTGGGCCCGGATGCCCACGGCGCAGCTGACCGCGGCCAAGGCCAAGTACACCGCGCAGGGCGAGTGGATTCAGGCCGAGACCAGTGGCATGAACTACCTGCTCCCGATCACGGACAACGGCCCGCTGAAGACCGCCAAGGCACGTCAGGCGATCTCCTACGCGATCGACCGTGACGCGATCATCGCGGGTGTCTTCCAGGGTATGCAGACCAAGTCGACGACGATCCTTCCGCCGTCGTTCGCGGATGTGTACACCAAGGACCTCTGCGTCTCCTGCATCAAGCAGGACAAGGAGAAGGCGAAGTCTCTCGCGGCCGAAGCCGGTCTCAAGCCCGGTGACGAGCTGCACTTCGGCTTCAACACCGGTGGTGGCCACGAAGAGTGGGTCCAGGCCGTCGCCCAGCAGGTCAAGGACGTCCTCGGTCTGAACGTCAAGATTGACGCGAAGCCGTTCAAGGAGCTGCTCGCGGCCCAGCAGGCGCCGGGTGCCACCGGTGCCTACCGCTTCGCGTGGGGTGCGGACTACCCGACCCCGGACAACTTCCTGTTCCCGCTGCTGGACTCCAAGTCCATCAACCCGGACGCGTCCGGCAAGGTCCAGGGCGACAACCGTGCCCGCTACAACAGCCCGGCGTTCGACGCACTGGTCGAGAAGGCCCGTAGCACGAAGGACACCACCGCCCGCAACGAGGTCTACAAGCAGGCCGAGAAGCTCGCGATGGACGACCAGGCCCTGATCCCGCTGTGGAACCGCACCCAGTTCCGTCTGGTGAACACCAAGAAGTTCGCCAACGGCGCCATGGACTTCCACGAGGACCCGAACCTCGCGCAGATCACCCTGAAGTAGTCACATTCCGCCGCACGTCGTGCGGCGCGAACCGGGGGCCGGGGAGACCGAGTCGAGACTCGGTCGCCCCGGCCCCCGGCCCCCGTCGGGAGCGGTGTGATCCACCGCCCCGTCCAGGCGCGCCCGATCCGGGCGTTGTGGCTGCTTCGGTGCGGCAGCGAGGTAGAGAGGTAAGTCATGGGAAGGTATGTGGTCCGCAGGCTGGGCCAGCTGGTTGTCGTCGTGCTCGGTGCGACGATGATCCTGTTCGCCTGCCTGTTCGTGCTCCCGGGTGACCCGGTGGGCTCGATCGGTGGCGACAAGGCGCGTGATCCCGCGGTGGTCAAGGAACTGCGCGCGCACTACGGGCTCGACGACCCGCTGGTCGTCCAGTACGTGCACTACGTGGAGAAGCTCGGCAAGGGTGACCTGGGCGAGGATTACACCCAGGGCCGCTCGGTCAACGAGATCCTCCAGCCCAAGTTGGTGAACACGGCGAAGCTCGCGGTGACCGCGATCATCTTCGACGTCATCCTGGGCCTGAGCGTCGGTGTACTGGCGGCGATGCGCAGATACTCGGTCTGGGATGTTTCGGTGACCTTCCTCACCACGCTCGCCGTCGGCGTACCTTCCATCGTTATCGGCATGATCCTGCAGCGCTTCTTCGTTGTGGAGCTGGGCTGGTTCCCGCTCATTTCGGACGGGTCGTTCAATTCGATGGTGCTTCCGGCGGTAACGCTGGCCATCATCGACGCCGCTCTCGTCGCGCAGATCGCCCGGAGCACCATGCTCGAAGTGCTGCGTGCGGACTACGTCAAGACGGCGGTGGCCAAGGGGCTGCCGCGTCGCACCATCCTCACCCGGCACATCATGCGCAACTCGGTCATCCCGGTGATCACCTACCTGGGTATCTCCTTCGGCGGTCTGCTCGGTGGCGCCCTCATCACCGAGACGATCTTCAACTGGGACGGCATCGGACTCGCGCTGATCACGGCGATTCAGTCGCAGAACAACCCGATCATCGTCGGCGTGGTGACGTACAGCGTCGCTGTCTTCATCCTGCTGAACCTGATCGTCGATCTGCTCTACGCCGCGCTCGATCCGCGCATCCGCCTCTCCTGACCCGCAGGGTCGTCCCGAATTAGGAGTCACACCATGACTGAGGTCGTCACGGGCATGGATGGGTCGGGTACCACCGCGGCCGGTCCGGCCCCGGCCGCGCCGAGCGCAGCCGAACCGAGCGTTGCGAGGATCAGCAACTGGAGCGAGATCCGCGCCCGCTTCCTCGCCAACAAGCTGGCCGTCTTCGGCCTGCTGATCGTCGTCATCCTTCTGCTGGTAGCAGTCTTCGCCCCGCTGATCGCACCCGCGGACCCGCTCCACCAGGACCTGATGAACACCCTGAAGGAGCCGAGCAGCAAACACTGGCTGGGGACCGATGCCCTCGGCCGCGACCAGCTGTCCAGAATCATCTACGGCAGCCGGATCGCGATGATCGTCGGCCTGGCCTCGATCCTGCTCGCCTGCTTCATCGGCATCACCCTGGGTGCGATAGCCGGCTACTTCGGCCGCATCTGGGACACACTGATCATGCGCGTGGCGGACGTGTTCTTCGCCTTCCCGCTGCTCGTCGGCGCCATCGTCATCATCCTGCTGATGGGTCGTGGCGTACTGCCCGTCGTGATCTCGCTGGGCATCTTCTCCTGGGCCACCTTCGCCCGTCTGCTGCGCAGCCAGATCCTGTCGGTGCGCGAGATGGACTACGTGCACGCCGCCAAGGCGCTGGGTGCGAGCCGCCGCAGGATCGTGCTGAAGCACATCCTGCCCAATTCCGTCACCTCGGTGGTGGTCTACGCGGCCAGCAGCGTCGGTATCGCGATCGTCGCGGAGGCGTCACTGTCCTTCCTGGGTGTCGGGGTGAGCCCCGAGGTCGCCGAGTGGGGAAACATGATCTTCGCCGGCAAGGACTTCATGGGTGTCAAGGACTACCTGTGGGTGTACCCCAGCCTGTCGATCGTCACCACCGCGCTCGGCTTCGTCTTCCTCGGCAACGGCCTGCGCGACGCGCTCGACCCGAAGCTCCGGTGAGGCGCCCCCATGAGTCGGACCCCCACGAGCTACGAGCAAGCAGGACGAAGGTGACGGCATGACCACGGTTGAAACGGCCGCCGAGAGCATTGGAACGACCGCCGCCGGCGGGCCCCTGCTCGAAGTGCGCGACCTGCACGTGGAATTCAAGACCCGGGACGGTGTGGCCAAGGCCGTCAACGGCGTCAACTACAGCGTGAGCGCCGGTGAGACGCTGGCGGTGCTCGGCGAGTCGGGCTCCGGCAAGTCGGTGACCGCGCAGGCGATCATGGGCATCCTGGACAGCCCTCCCGGGCGCGTGGCCCAGGGCGAGATCCTCTTCCACGGGCAGAACATCCTGGCCCTGCCGGAGAGCGAGCGGCGCAAGCTGCGCGGCAACAAGATGGCGATGATCTTCCAGGACGCGCTGTCATCGCTCAACCCGGTGCTCTCCGTCGGCTTCCAGCTCGGCGAGATGTTCCGCGCCCACCAGGGGCTGTCGAAGAAGGACGCGAAGAAGAAGGCCATCGAGCTGATGGACCGCGTCCGGATCCCGGCGGCCAAGGAGCGGGTGGGCGACTACGCGCACCAGTTCTCCGGCGGTATGCGCCAGCGCATCATGATCGCGATGGCCATCGCCCTCGAGCCCGACCTGATCATCGCGGACGAGCCGACCACCGCGCTCGACGTGACGGTCCAGGCCCAGGTCATGGACCTGCTCGCGGAGCTGCAGCGCGAGTCCAACATGGGTCTGATCCTGATCACCCACGACCTCGGCGTGGTCGCCGACGTCGCGGACAAGATCGCGGTCATGTACGCGGGCCGGATCGTCGAGACCGCGCCGGTGCACGAGATCTACAAGCGGCCGGCCCACCCGTACACCAAGGGCCTGCTCCGCTCGATCCCGCGCCTGGACCAGAAGGGCCAGGAGCTCTACGCGATCAAGGGGCTCCCGCCGAACCTGCTGGCCGTTCCCTCCGGTTGCGCGTTCAACCCGCGCTGCGAGATGGCGCAGGACATCTGCCGGACCGATGTGCCGCCGCTGCACACGGTGACCGAGGCCGACGGCGGCGAGCTGCCGGGCCGTGGCAGCGCTTGCCACTTCTGGAAGGAGACGATCCATGGCTGATCTCAGCAAGGACGATGAGACGACAGTCGAGGCCGTCGAGGCGGCGATCAACGCCCCGGTCGACCGCGGCGAGCCGATCCTCCAGGTCCGGAACCTGGTCAAGCACTTCCCGCTGACCCAGGGCATCGTGTTCAAGCGGACGGTCGGCGCGGTCAAGGCCGTCGACGGCATCTCCTTCGACCTGTACCAGGGCGAGACCCTGGGCATCGTCGGCGAGTCCGGCTGTGGCAAGTCCACCGTCGCCAAGCTGCTGATGAGCCTGGAGACGGCCACCGCGGGCGAGGTGCTCTACAAGGGCCAGGACATCACCAAGCTGTCGGGGAAGGCCCTCAAGGTCGTCCGCCGCAACATCCAGATGGTGTTCCAGGACCCGTACACGTCGCTGAACCCGCGTATGACGGTCGGCGACATCATCGGCGAGCCCTTCGACATCCACCCCGAGGTGGCGCCCAAGGGCACCCGCCGCAAGAAGGTCCAGGACCTGCTGGACGTCGTCGGGCTCAACCCGGAGTACATCAACCGGTACCCGCACCAGTTCTCCGGCGGCCAGCGGCAGCGCATCGGCATCGCCCGCGGTCTGGCGCTCAACCCGGAAGTCATCATCTGCGACGAGCCGGTCTCCGCGCTCGACGTGTCGGTGCAGGCCCAGGTCATCAACCTGATGGAGAACCTGCAGGACGAGTTCAACCTCTCCTACATCTTCATCGCCCACGACCTGTCGATCGTCCGGCACATCTCGGACCGGGTCGGCGTGATGTACCTCGGCAAGATGGCCGAGATCGGCTCCGACGCCGAGATCTACGAGTACCCGACCCACCCGTACACCCAGGCGCTGCTCTCGGCCGTCCCCGTTCCGGACCCCGAGGCCCGTGCCCACCGCGAGCGCATCATCCTGACCGGAGACGTCCCGTCCCCGGCCAACCCGCCGTCCGGCTGCCGGTTCCGTACCCGCTGCTGGAAGGCGCAGGACAAGTGCGCCACGGACGTTCCGCTGCTGGCGATCCCGGAGCGCTTCAAGGGCGTCGACTCGCCCGCCGCCCATGACTCGGCGTGCCACTTCGCTGAGGTCAAGGACGTGGTGGGCGTCGCGTAACCACGCCGCACACCGTGTGAGGGCCCCTGCTGATCCGTCCTGGATCAGCAGGGGCCCTCACGCGTTCCCGCTCGCTCGGTCCGCCACCAGGTGCGTGGTGGCGATGCGCATGTTCATGGCGCAGGGGATCGTGCCGTCCGGGAGGGCGAGGGAGGCCGCGCCCGCGGTGAAGGTCTCGCGCAGCGCGTTCGTGGCCTCCCGGGAGAGGGGGCCGAGGTCGTAGAGGGCGGAGAGGGTGACCCATACGTCCTCGAGGGAGCCGCTCAGGTCGATCCGTACGGTGTCCCAGCCGACCGGCGCGAATCCGGCCGGGGTGAGGATCGCGTCGAGCCCCGCGCGGTCGCGGGTCCGCCGGTCGCCCAGGCGGGGGATCCGGTGGGTGTCGGGCACCGCCTCGACGACGGGTCCGGTCAGGGCGATGAAGAGCTCGTACGCCTCGCCGCCCGCGGCTCCGCCGCCCAGGGCGAGCGCCAGCAGACCGCCGGGGGCGAGGACCCGGGCGAGCTCGGCGGCGACCCGGTCGACGTCGTTCATGAGCATCAGCGCCATGTGGGAGACACAGGCGTCGAAGTGGTCGCCGGGGAAGGGCAGGTCCTGGGCCCGTGCCTCCAGGAGCGTCGCACCGGCCAGCGCCGGCCGCCGGCGCGCGAGGGCCAGGTCGTCGGGGGAGAGGTCGACGCCCGCGAGCTCCCGGCCACCGGCCGGCGCCTCAGCTGCCCCCTCGTCACCGGACTGCGCGCCGGCCGTTTCCGCCACCTGCTCCAGCAGGAACCCGTCACCGCAGCCGAGGTCCAGCACCCGCCGGTGTCCGCCCACCAGGTCGCTCAGGATCCGGTAGCTGGAGCGGCCGGCTGCGTCCCGGCCGCGGGCCAGGGAGCGCGATGTCACGGCCGGGTGCTCGGCGTGAAAGGCGCGCAGGAACGATTCTTCGGCTGGTGGCATCACCCTTCTGACCCTATGTCGGACAACGTCGCTGAGTGAGGCGTTGGCCCACACGGGGTGTCGGCCGGGAGTTCGTGGGGCGACACGGGTGCGCTAGAGGTGCGTCGGTGACGGGTTTGGGGTGTCATGAGGAACTAAGTGTCATTTGTGACCCATGAGGAGGCACGCGATGCGCGGATCCACGCGCTTGAAGTGGGCCGTCTGTGCGACGGCCGTCGCCCTGGCGGCCACCGCCTGTGGCGGAGGGGGCAGCGACAGCGGTGGTGGAGGCGGCGCATCGGGAATCGTCAGTGCCTCGTGGGGAGACCCGCAGAGCCCGCTGGAGCCGGCCAACACCAATGAGGTGCAGGGCGGCAAGGTGCTGGACATGCTCTTCCGCGGTCTCAAGAAGTACAACCCGAAGACCGGCAAGGCCGAGAACATGGTCGCGGCGTCGATCACCACCACCGACTCGCAGAACTTCGCGATCAAGCTGAACCCCGGCTGGACCTTCAGCGACGGCGACCCGGTCACGTCCGACTCCTTCATCAACGCCTGGAACTACGGCGCGCTGCTGAAGAACGCCCAGAAGAACGCGAGCTTCTTCCGCTTCATCGACGGCTACGACGCGGTGCACCCGGAGAAGGAGGGCGCCGCGTCCACCGCCCAGACGCTCGGCGGGCTGAAGAAGGTCGACGACCTGAACTTCACCGTCAAGCTCGGCGCCAAGTTCTCCACCTGGCCCGACACGCTGGGCTACTCGGCGTACGACCCGCTGCCGAAGTCGTTCTTCTCCGACCACGCCGCCTGGCTGAGCAAGCCGATCGGCAACGGCCCCTACACGGTGGACTCGTACACCAAGGGCCAGACCATGAAGATGCGCAAGTGGGCCGGGTACAAGGGTCCTGACGCGGCCCAGAACGGCGGCATCGACCTGCGGGTCTACACCGACAACAACACCGCGTACACCGACCTGCAGGCCGGCAACATCGACCTGGTCGACGACATCCCCGCGTCGCAGCTCAAGAACGCCAAGTCGGACCTGGGCGACCGGTTCATCAACCAGCCGGCCGGCATCATCCAGACCGTCTCGTTCCCGCTGTACGACGCGAAGTGGTCGGGGCCGAACGCGGCGAAGATCCGCCAGGGTCTGTCGATGGCGATCAACCGCGCGCAGATCACCGAGCAGATCTTCCAGAAGACCCGTGAGCCCGCCAGCGACTGGACCTCGCCGGTGCTCGGCGAGGCGGGCGGCTTCAAGGCCGGGCTGTGCGGTGACGCCTGCACGTTCAACCCGACCGAGGCCAAGAAGCTCATCACGGAGGCCGGCGGCCTGCCCGGCGGGCAGGTCACCCTGACGTCCAACGTGGACACCGGTTCGCACAAGGACTGGTCCGACGCGGTCTGCAACAGCATCAACAACGCGCTCGGCAACGACAAGGCCTGCGTCTTCAACCCGATCGGCACCTTCGCGGACTTCCGCTCGAAGGTGACGAGCAAGCAGATGACCGGCATGTTCAGGACCGGCTGGCAGATGGACTACCCGCTGATCCAGAACTTCCTGCAGCCGATCTACTACACCAACGCGTCGTCGAACGACTCGCACTACACGAACGCGAACTTCGACAAGCTCATCAACGAGGCGAACGCCGAGCCGGACACCGCGAAGGCCGTCGCGCTGTTCCAGGACTCGGAGAAGCAGCTCGCCATCGACATGCCGGCCATCCCGCTCTGGTACCAGAACGGCACCGGGGGCTACTCCACCAAGATCTCCAACGTGACGCTGAACCAGTTCAGCGTCCCGGTCTACAACGAGATCAAGGTCAGCTGACCCGCGCGGTGGCCCGGCGCGGTGACACCGCGTCGGGCCACCGCCCGACTTTGGGGAAGGCCCCATGGGACGCTATGTGATCCGGCGCCTGCTGCAGATGATCCCGGTGTTCATCGGCGCCACGTTCCTGATCTTCGTGATGGTGTACGCGCTCGGCGACCCGGTGGCCGCGTTCTTCGGCGACCGCGCCCCCGACCCCGCCACGGCCGCGCAGATCCGGCACCAGTACGGCCTCGACAAGCCGTTGTGGCATCAGTACCTCGACTACATGGGGAACATCTTCACCGGTGACTTCGGGACCGCGTTCAACGGGCAGCCCGTCACCGAACTGATGAAGAGCGCCTTCCCGGTGACGCTGCGCCTGACGCTGGTCGCGATCTTCTTCGAGATCGTCATCGGCATCACCTTCGGTGTGATCACCGGTATGCGCCGCGGCCGCCCCATCGACACCTCGGTGCTGCTGATGACGCTGGTCGTGATCTCCATCCCGGTCTTCGTGCTCGGCTATGTGCTGCAGTACGTGATCGCGGTGCAATGGGGCATCGGCGAGCCATCGGTATCGCCGGAAGCACCGCTCAACGAACTGATCCTGCCCGGCATCGTGCTGGCGCTGGTCTCCCTGGCGTACGTCACCCGGCTGACCCGGACGTCCATCGCCGAGAACACCCGCGCCGACTACGTCCGCACCGCCGTTGCCAAGGGGCTGCCCCGGCGCCGCGTCATCCTGCGGCACCTGCTGCGCAACTCGCTCATCCCGGTCATCACCTTCATCGGGACGGACATCGGCGGCCTCATGGGCGGCGCGATCGTCACCGAGCGGATCTTCAACATCCAGGGTGTCGGATACCAGCTCTACCAGGGCATCCTCCGGCACAACTCAGCGACAGTGGTCGGCTTCGTCACCATCCTGGTGATCGTCTTCCTGCTGGCGAACCTGCTCGTCGACCTGCTCTACGCGGTCCTGGACCCGAGGATTCGGTATGCCTGAGGAGTACGACCGATCGAACGAGTCCGTCGCCCCCACCGGCATGGGCGGAGGGATGGACCTGGCCGCCTCCGAGGCCCAGACGCTCGATCACGGGCCGGGCCACGGACCGCAACCGGGCGGCCCGACGGGCAAGCCCCGCAGTCTGTGGTCCGACGCCTGGCACGACCTGCGGCGCAACCCGATCTTCATCATCTCCGCGCTGCTGATCCTCTTCCTGATCGTCATCTCGCTGTGGCCCTCGCTGATCGCCAGCGGCAACCCCCTCCAGTGCGATCTGTCCAAGTCCCAGCAGGGCTCCCAGCCCGGCCATCCCTTCGGCTACGACAACCAGGGGTGCGACGTCTACACCCGCACGGTCTACGGAGCCCGCGCGTCGGTCACCGTCGGCGTCTGCGCCACGGCGGGCGTCGCGCTGCTGGGCGGCATCCTGGGCGGGCTGGCCGGCTACTTCGGCGGCGCCTGGGACGCGGTGCTCTCCCGGATCAGTGACATCTTCTTCGCCATCCCGATCATCCTCGGCGGCCTGGTCTTCCTGTCGGTCGTCACCAACTCCACGGTGTGGCCGGTCATCGGCTTCATGGTGCTGCTCGGCTGGCCGCAGATCGCCCGTATCGCGCGCGGCTCGGTGATCACCGCCAAACAGAACGACTACGTCCAGGCGGCCAAGGCGCTGGGGGCCAACCACACCCGCATCCTGCTGCGGCACATCGCCCCGAACGCGGTCGCCCCGGTGATCGTGGTCGCGACCATCGCGCTCGGCACGTACATCGCGCTGGAGGCGACGCTGTCCTGGCTCGGGGTGGGCCTCAAGCCGCCGACCGTCTCCTGGGGCATCGACATCTCGGCGGCGTCCACCCAGATCCGCAACGCACCGCACATGCTGCTGTGGCCCGCGGGCGCGCTGAGCATCACCGTGCTCGCGTTCATCATGCTCGGCGACGCGGTGCGCGACGCCCTCGATCCCAAGCTGCGCTGACGGAGGCGTTCCATGACCAGCCTGATCACGCAGGTCGAGCAGGATCCGCCGGACCCGCAGGGGGTCCTGCTGGACGTGCGGAACCTGCACGTCGAATTCCGCACCCGCGACGGGGTCGCCAAGGCCGTCAACGGCGTCGACTACACGGTGAGCGCGGGCGAGACGCTCGCGGTGCTCGGCGAGTCGGGCTCGGGGAAGTCGGTGACCGCGCAGGCGATCATGGGCATCCTGGACTCGCCGCCCGGCTTCGTCACCCAGGGCGAGATCGTCTTCCAGGGCCAGGACCTGCTGACGATGGGCAAGGAGGACCGCCGCAGGGTGCGCGGCGAGCGGATGGCGATGATCTTCCAGGACGCGCTGTCCTCGCTGAACCCGGTCCTGAGCGTCGGCGAGCAGCTCGGCGAGATGTTCACCGTCCACCGAGGGATGTCGCGCAAGGACGCCAAGGTCAAGGCGATCGAGCTGATGGAGCGGGTGCGCATCCCCGCGGCCAAGCAGCGGGTGGGCGACTTCCCGCACCAGTTCTCCGGCGGTATGCGCCAGCGCATCATGATCGCGATGGCGATGGCCCTGGAGCCCGACCTGATCATCGCCGACGAGCCGACGACGGCGCTGGACGTGACGGTCCAGGCGCAGGTGATGGAGCTCCTCGCGGAGCTCCAGCGCGAGCTGCACATGGGTCTCATCCTGATCACCCACGACCTCGGCGTGGTCGCGGACGTCGCCGACAAGATCGCGGTGATGTACGCGGGCCGGATCGTTGAGACCTCGCCCGTGCACGAGATCTACCGCAAGCCGGCCCACCCGTACACCAAGGGCCTGCTCCGGTCGATCCCGCGCCTGGACCAGAAGGGCCAGGAGCTCTACGCGATCAAGGGCCTGCCACCGAACCTGCTGCACATCCCGGCCGGCTGCGCGTTCAACCCGCGCTGCCCGATGGCCCAGGACATCTGCCGCACCGATGTGCCGCCGCTGTACGAGGTCAGCGAGACACGGGCCAGTGCCTGTCACTTCTGGACGGAGACCATCGGTGAGTGAGACCACGACCCACTTGACGAAGGAGCCCGCCGTCGCGCCGGACAGGGAGCCGATCCTGAGTGTCCGCGGTCTGGTCAAGCACTTCCCGTTGACCCAGGGCATCCTCTTCCGCAAGCAGATCGGCGCGGTGAAGGCGGTCGACGGGGTCAACTTCGACCTCTACCGGGGCGAGACGCTCGGCATCGTCGGGGAGTCCGGCTGCGGCAAGTCCACCGTGGCCCGGCTCCTGATGAACCTGGAGACGGTGACGGCCGGTCAGGTGCTCTACAAGGGCGAGGACATCACCAAGCTGTCGGGGAAGGCCCTCAAGGTCGTCCGCCGCAACATCCAGATGGTGTTCCAGGACCCGTACACGTCGCTGAACCCGCGTATGACGGTCGGCGACATCATCGGCGAGCCGTACGAGATCCACCCGGAGGTCGCCCCGAAGGGCGACCGCCGCAAGGCGGTCGAGGACCTGCTGGACGTGGTCGGCCTCAACCCCGAGTACATCAACCGCTATCCGCACCAGTTCTCCGGCGGCCAGCGGCAGCGCATCGGCATCGCCCGCGGCCTGGCGCTGCGCCCCGAGATCATCGTCGCGGACGAGCCGGTCTCCGCGCTGGACGTGTCGGTGCAGGCGCAGGTGGTGAACCTGATGGGGCGGCTGCAGGACGAGTTCAACCTCTCGTACATGTTCATCGCCCACGACCTGTCGATCGTCCGGCACATCTCGGACCGGGTCGGCGTGATGTACCTCGGCAAGATCGTCGAGATCGGCAACGACGACGAGATCTACGAGCACCCGACCCACCCGTACACCCAGGCGCTGCTGTCGGCCGTCCCCGTTCCCGACCCGGACGCCCGCGACCGGCGCGAGCGGATCATCCTCGTCGGCGACGTACCGTCCCCGGCCAACCCGCCGTCCGGCTGCCGGTTCCGCACCCGCTGCTGGAAGGCGCAGGAGCGCTGCACGCTGGAGGAGCCGCTGCTGGCCGTCCCGGCGGTCTTCCGCGGGCTCGACTCACCCGCCGCGCACGACAGCGCCTGCCACTTCGCGGAGGAGAAGCAGGTGGTCCCGACGGAGGAGTGACCGGGCGGGCGCGGCCCCCCGCGGCCGTCAGGACGCGCGCACGCCACGGCCCGTACCCGGGTGCTGCTGGGGTGTCCGGGTACGGGCCGCGGGCCGAACGGAGGACGGAAGCCCGGGTCAAAGGGTCTTTTCGGCCGCCCCCTCGATCGCGGCCAGCGCCGGGTCGAGGATGATGTCCTCTTCCCTTGCCGCGATCGTCGGTTCTTCGGGGAAGTGGCACGCCGTGAGGTGGCCGTCCCGGTTGCCGCCGAGCTGGATCAGCGGTGGTTCCTCCGACGCGCACACATCGCGCGCCTTCCAGCAGCGCGTACGGAACCGGCAGCCCGACGGCGGGTTGATCGGGGACGGGACGTCGCCGGCCAGCCGGATGCGCTCCCGGTCCTCCCCGTCGATGTCGACCTCGGGGACCGCCGAGAGCAGCGCGTGGGTGTACGGGTGGCGCGGCCGGTTGTAGATCGAGTCCCGGTCGCCGACCTCGACGATCTTGCCGAGGTACATCACCGCGACCCGCTGGGTGAAGTGCCGCACGATGGCCAGGTCATGGGCGATGAAGAGGAAGGCGATCCCCATTTCCGCCTGGACCTTCTGCAGCAGATTGACGACCTGCGCCTGGATCGAGACATCGAGGGCCGAGACGGGTTCGTCGGCCACGATGAGTTTCGGTTCCAGGGCGAGGGCCCGGGCGACGCCGATGCGCTGCCGCTGGCCGCCGGAGAATTCATGCGGAAAGCGGTTGTAGTGCTCGGGGTTGAGTCCGACGGTCTCCAGCAGTTCCCGGACCCGTTGTTCGCGGCCACCGGGCGGATTGATGTTGTTGATCTCCATCGGCCCGCCGATGATCGTTCCCACCGTCTGCCGCGGATTGAGCGACGAGTACGGGTCCTGGAAGATCATCTGAATTTCCGAGCGGACCGGCATCATCTCCTTGCGGGTGGCACGGGTGATGTCCCGGCCCCGATAGGAGATCTTTCCGCCGGTCGGTTCCAGCAGCCGGGTGATCAGCCGGCCGGTGGTGGATTTGCCGCAGCCGGACTCACCGACCAGACCGAAACTCTCACCGGTGTGGATGGTCAGATCGATACCGTCGACCGCCTGGACCGCACCGACCTTGTGCTTGATCGGAAATCCGGCGTGGATAGGGAAATGCTTGGTGAGGCCGGTGACTTCGAGCAGCGTCTCTCCCGAGGCGCCGTCGCGCGGTGAAGGGACCGCGTCGGCCTTGGTGATGGTGGTGTCCTTGCTCATGATGCTCGCCCCAGATGACCGGTCAGCCCAGCCGGGGCTGAATCTTCTCGATGAATACGGACTGCTTCTGCTCTGCGGTCAGATGACAGGCGGACCCCCGGCCCGCCGGCAGGTCCGGCCGGTCGGTCGCGCAGCGCGTACCGCCGACCAGGTCGAGGAACTCGCACCGGGGGTGGAACGCGCAGCCGGTCGGCGGATTGAGCAGGCTCGGCGGAGTGCCGGGGATCGGGCTCAGCGGTTCGTTGACGTCCGAGGACAGCCGCGGCATCGAGCTGAGCAGACCCCAGGTGTACGGGTGCTGGGGGGACTTGATGACCTCCCGCACCGAGCCGCGCTCCACGGCCCGGCCCGCGTACATCACCAGCAGATCGTCCGCGATCTTGGAGACGACGCCCAGGTCGTGGGTGATCAGGATGATCGCCGAGCCGAACTCCTGCTGGAGGTCCTTGAGCAGGTCCAGGATCTGCGCCTGGACGGTGACGTCGAGTGCGGTGGTCGGCTCGTCCGCGATGAGCAGGTCCGGGTTGCAGATCAGCGACATCGCGATCATCGCGCGCTGCCGCATACCGCCGGAGAACTGGTGCGGATAGTCGTCCACCCGGGTCTTGGGCTGCGGGATGCCGACCTTCTCCAGCATCTCGATGGCCTTCGCCCGGCCCTCGCGCTTGCTCGCGCCGGTGTGCTTCATGAACGGCTCGGCGATCTGCCGGCCCACCGTGTAGTACGGCGAGAGCGCCGTCAGCGGGTCCTGGAAGATCATCGCCATCTTGTTGCCGCGCAGCTTCTCCAGGGTGCGGTTGCTCGCCCCGGTCAGCTCCTGTCCGTCCAGCAGGATCTCGCCGGTGACGGTGGTGCTCATCGGGTTGTGCAGCCCGAGCACCGTCAGGTTCGTCACGGACTTCCCGGAGCCCGACTCCCCGACGATGCCCAGCGTCTTGCCGCGTTCGAGGTCGAAGGAGAGCCCGTCGACGGCCTTCACGATGCCGTCCTCGGTGGAGAACCGCACATGCAGATCACGCACGGAGAGGAACGGATCGGACCCGGGCAGGGCCGGTTCTCCCTCGGTCTTGGTCATGGTGGTCACTGACGGGGCTCCTAGGAGAGGCGCACGCGCGGGTCGATGAACGCGTAGGCGGCGTCCACGATGATGTTGAACAGGACGATCAGGGCGGCGCTGAACAGCATCACGCCCATGAGCATCGGCAGGTCCGTCCTGAGCACCGAGTCCACGGCCAGTCGTCCGATGCCCGCCAGCGAGAAGGTGAACTCGGTGATCATGGCGCCGCCCAGCAGGGTGCCGATGTCCAGGCCCAGCATGGTGACGATCGGGATCAGCGAGCCGCGCCACGCGTACCGGAAGAACACATAACGGCTCGACATGCCCTTGGCGCGGGCGGTGCGGACGTGTTCCTCCTGCAGCTGGTCGATCATCGTGGACCGGGACATACGCGTGTAGCCCGCGGTGAAGATGATCGACAGGACACACCAGGGGATGAGCAGTCCGCTGAACCAGCCGACGGGATCCTCACTGATCGGGACGTACTTGGGCTGGTCCATGATCTGGTTGTTGTAGACCAGCAGGGCCAGCACGATCGGGCCGACGAAGTAGATCTGCATCGAGCTGAGCACCAGCGACACCGAGCTGAAGAACTTGTCGATGAAGGTGCCGCGCCGCCAGGCGGCCAGCATGCCGGCGCCGAGACCGACGAGCAGGAAGACCACGATGCCGCCGGCCGCGAGCGAGAGCGTGAGCGGGAAGCGGTTGAGGATGGTCGGCCAGACCGGGTCCGAGTTGGCGAACGAGTAGCCGAAGCAGGGGGCGCTGCAGTCGCCGACGCTGAAGTGGCGGCCCGCGAAGATGCCGACCATGTAGTGGAAGTACTGGACCGGGATCGGCTCGTCGAGACCGAGGTTCCGGTGGATCAGCGCGATGTTGTCGGGGGTGCAGTTCTTGCCGCAGGACAGCAGTGCCGGGTCGTGCGGGATCGCGAAGAACAGGAAGTAGGTGAAGGCGCTGATGAAGAGCAGGATGACTAGCGCGCCGAGCGTCCGGCGTACGAGGAATCGAAGCATGACAGTCGCAGCTCTCAGAGGACGGCGGCGGTGGGCTGTGCCGCCCGCCGGCGGGACCGGGACCCGGTCCCGCCGGAAGGCGTCTGCGGTGCTTACTGGTTGACGAAGAGCTTCGTCAGGTCGATTCCGGAGGTGACGTTGTTGTAGACGACGCCGCCGACCTTGGAGCCGAAGAGCTGGAGCTGCTTGTAGAACACCGTCGGGACACCGGGGATCACGTCGGTGGTGATGTAGGCGTTGAGCTTGAACCACTCGTCAGCGGCCTTGACCGGGTCGGTGATCGCCTTGATGCGGTCGATCTCCGAGTTGATCTTCGGGTCGTTGACGTGCGAGTAGTTCGGCGCCTGGTCGGCGATCGTGCGGCCGTCGAAGACCGGCGGGATGACGGTCAGGGTGCTCGGCCAGTCCGCGCCCCACGCGCTCGCGTAGATGTCGTAGGGGTTGTCGACCTTGCCGATCAGGTCGTAGTACGTGTCGGACGGCAGGTCCTTGCGCTGGACGTCGAAGCCGGCCTTCTTGAGCGCGTCCGCGATGGCGACCGAGTACTCCTGGCCCGCGGCGGTGTTGATGTACGCGTACGTGATCTTGGTGTTGAGCTTGCCCGCGTCCGTGAGGATCTTCTTCGCGGCGACCTGGTCACCGTCGGGCTTGGCGACCTTGCCCAGCGGGTCGCTCTTCTGGTAGCCGGCGAGGGTCGGGCTGATGTAGCCGCCCGCGTACTCGGCTCCGTACGAGGCACCGAGGGCCTGCCAGACCGGCTTGGTCGGGATGGCCAGCGCCAGCGCCTTGCGGATCTGGAGGTCGGTGATCTTCTTCATGTTGAAGTTGATCTGGCCCACGAACGGCTGGTAGCCGGAGACCGTGCGCTTGAAGATCGAGGCGGTCCCGACGACGGTCGGGGTGCTCTTGGTGTCCACGGCGTTCGCGAAGCTCAGCGACGTCTGGTTCTCACCGGCGTCCGACATCAGGCGCTTGGTGGAGTCCGGTGCCTGGTGGTTGAACGTGATGTCGAAGGTGTCGACGTACTGGTGGCGCGCCGGGTCGGTCTTCGGGTCCCAGTTGGTGTTCTTCACGAGCGTCATGGACTTGCCGCTCTCGAAGGACTTGATCTTGTACGGACCCGACGCGACCGGCGCCTTGTCGTACTTCTCCTTGGTGTCCTTCGCGGAGTCGACCACCGCGTAGCCCGCCATGGCCATCAGGTACGGCGTGTCCGGCTGCGCCGTCGGGAAGTGGAAGACGATGGTCTTGGCGTCCGGGGTCTGCAGCAGCGAGTCCGGCAGGTGCGCGCCCTTGTACGGGCCGTCCGGGAGCAGCTTGCGGTAGTCGGAGCCTGCGGTGTTGGCGAGCCACTGCTGGAGGTAGGCCGGGCCGTTGGTGATGAACGGCGCGAACAGCCGCTCCACCGACCAGCGGATGTCCTTCGAGGTGATCGGCGTGCCGTCCTCGAACTTGACGCCGTCCTTGAGCGTGTACGTCCAGGTCTTGCCGGCGTCGGTCTCCTTGCCGCTGTCGGTGGCGAGGTCGCCGACGACGGTGTACTTGCCCTTGCTGTCGAGCTTGTACGTCGTCAGACCGCGGTGCAGGAGGGTGGCGAGCTGGCCCTCGTTGCTGACGTAGATCTGGCCCGGGTCGAGGTGGGTGTAGCTGTCGCGCTCCAGGGCGTGCAGCGTGCCGCCGGGCTTGGCGCCCGGTACCTCTTCGGCGGGACCCGTGGAGGCGGCGGCGTCACCGAAGGTGATCTGCGACTGCTGCTGCTTCGCGTTCTGGTCCTGCTTGTCCTTGGTGTCGTTCTTGCTCGTACCGCCGCCGCCGCTGCTGCACGCGGTGAGCATCAGCGCGCCCGCCGCCACGGCCACCAGGGTGGCCTTCGTTCTACGCATGTAGACCGTCATAGCTGTCTCTACACCTACCTGTTCGTCGATGGCTGTTGTGCTGACTGACTCATCCGGTGCTGGGGCGGCGGTGCGCCCCCGCGGTACGGCTTCAGCGTCCCGATTTCGGGTCGAACGCATCCCGGACCGAGTCCCCGAGCAGGTTGAACGCGACGATGAAGATCACCATGGCGATGCCGGGGAAGAACATGTAGGTGATGTCGTTCTGGGCGATGTCACCACCCTTGGCGAACATCCGGCCCCAGTCCGGCGTGGGCTCGATGATGCCGACGCCCAGGAAGGAGAGGCCGGCCTCCGCGGTCACGAAACCGGGAAGCATGAAGGTGGCCTGCACCAGGATCGGAGTGACCAGGTTCGGCAGCAGCTCGCGGCGGACGATGCGCCACGACGACGCACCGGTGACCTTGGCCGCCTCGATGAACTCCCGTTCGCGCAGGCTGAGTACCTGGCCACGCAGGATGCGGGAGAGGCCCATCCAGCCGAGGAACCACTGGACGGCGATCAGCGCGGTGACGCGCAGGTAGGTGGGCGTCTCGTCCTGCGGATCGACGAAGATCGCCACCACGATCGGCATGAAGGCCACGAAGAACAGCTGCGAAGGGAACGCCAGCAGCAGGTCGGAGACGCGGCCGATGAAGTAGTCGGCCCGGCCGCCGAGGTAGCCGGAGGTGATGCCGAGCAGGATGGCGGTCGTCACCGTGGCCAGGGTGACCGCGACGCTGATGAACAGCGAGGTGCGGATCCCGTACAGCAGCTGGGTGAAGACGTCGCGGCCGAGCCCCGGCTCGATGCCGAACCAGAAGCTGCTGCTCACCCCGCCGTTGGGCGCCACCGGGTACCCGAACTCGTTGAGCAGGTCGGAGTTGTTCTGCCCGTAGAGGGTGTAGGGGTCCTTGCCGTACAGCTTGGAGATCACCGGCGCCAGGATCGCGATGGCGAAGAAGAAAATGACTACGAACGCGGAGAGGACTCCGGTACGGTCGCGTTTGAAGCGCCGCCACATGAGTTGGCCGGGGGAGAAGCCGACGATGTCGCCGGCCTGTTTGCCCAGGCCCTGGGTCTGAGCCGCCGGGTCGATGGAGCCGTCATCGGCGTCCGTGACCACGGCCTGGGTTTGACTCGTCATAACGAATGCCCCCACACCAGGAGTCTGTCGTCGCGACTGAAAACTTCGTCGCGGGTTGAGCGGACTTTGGCAATGGATTCATCCTCCAGTCAAGGGGGTGGCGGGGGAAGAAACTGCGCATGGGCTCTTCTTGAGCGAAGATTGTGCAGATTGCCGCGCCAGCGTGCTTGACAATGATCCTTTTCGGACGGCATTTGAGGATCTTTGCGGATCAAACGCGTTTACACGTAAGCAACTTGACTGTCGCAACACCGATATACGGACGTAGCACTCTGAACAGCGTACGGCCGTGCGGGTGCCGTGAGCCGGCCGGGACACCTGAGGGTGCCCCGGCCGACTGCCGTTCGGGGAAAGCCTGTTCCCCTCCCTGATGTACGGGTATATCTATGGGAACGGTGTGCCTGGGGGGAGATGGCCTTGAATCAGGGCAATGTGCTCGCGCGGGGAGCGCGGGTCGCGGGCGGGATCATTTGTGTCGTTCTCATTGCTGCAGAGATCATTTGGATCGGCCGGGACATCGGCAATGTGGGCGTGAAAGACACATTTCTGACCTGGATCGGACGTATTTTCTCTGGTCAGCAGCATGCGCCGCTCGGCACGTCCATCACGGACGTGATTCTGGTGGTGATCTATCTGGGCGCCCTGCTGGCGGCCGCGCAGCCGATCGCCTCCGGCGCCTTCGTGACGGCCGGAGTGCTCACGCTGCTCTACCGGCTCCCACTGCTGTGGATCCTGACCGAGGACGAAACCCGGGGCCTCCACCTGCGGGACCGTGCGCTGTACACCGCGATCGGTGCGGTCCTCGCCGCCGTGGCGCTCATCGTCGTCGCGGCCGCCGGACGGCGCCCGGTGGTCTCACCGGCCGACGGTGAGCCGCCCGCTCCGCCGCGCACCGGACCCGCGATCTTCGGCGGGCTGCTGCTGATGTTCCTCGCGCTGGCGTCCGTCGCCTGGGAGGCGTACTACATCCAGCACTTCACCTCGGACCGCATGGGACCGTTCTCGTACTGGCGCCAGTTCACCGGGAAGCAGCCCTCCGGCGTCCTGCTCGCCCCGCCGGGTTTCTGGGTGGACTGGGTGGTGATCGTGCTGTGCGTGGTCGCCGCGGTGCAGGCGTTTGCCAGGAAGCCGGTCGCGCGCCCGCTGGGCATGGCACTGGGGTGGCTGCTGGCCGCCTACGCGGTGTTCACGCTGGACATCTACGCCAAGCAGAAGATGCTCTTCGAGTTCGGCGACCTGGACACCACCGACATCCTGCAGCAGCTCACCTCCGTCGTGGAGGTCGTCGTGGGAATCCTGATCATCCTGCTGCTCGCGCTGCGCGGCACACACCGTCCGCCGGTAGTGCCCGCCTGGGGGGCGCCAGGAGGTCAGTACGGCGCGTGGGGCGCACCGCCCGCCCCAGCCCCGTACAACGACGCCCCGTACGGCCAGTCGCCGTTCGGCGGCCCGCCGCCCCTCCCGCCGGAGTACCCGCCGAACACGCCACCGCGCCCCCAGACACCGCCCGGCTGGTAGCGGGCGGGACTGCGGGCGCGGAGCGCGCGGCTTCTGCCACCGGTGGTTACGCGACGCCCAGCGTCCGCTTGAGGAACGCCACCTGGAGCAGCAGCAGGTTCTCCGCGACCTCTTCCTGCGGGGTCATGTGCGTGACCCCGGAGAGCGGGAGCACCTCGTGCGGCCGGCCCGCCGCCAGCAGCGCGGAGGACAGCCGCAGCGAGTGCGCCACCAGGACGTTGTCGTCCGCGAGACCGTGGATGATCATCATCGGCCGGACCTGGTCCGCCGCACCCGACAACCCCTCGTCGGTGACGAGGGAGTTGGCGGCGTACACCTCGGGGTGCTCGTCCGGGTGGCCGAGGTAGCGCTCCTGGTAGTGCGTGTCGTACAGCCGCAGATCGGTGACGGGCGCGCCGACGACGCCCGCGTGGAAGACGTCGGGGCGGCGCAGCACGGCGAGCGCGGAGAGATAGCCGCCGTACGACCAGCCGCGGATGCCGACCCGGTCCAGGTCCAGCGGGTACGACCCGGCCAGCGCGTGCAGCGCGTCGACCTGGTCGTCCAGCGTGATCCCGGCGAGATTGCCGACGACGGACTTCTCCCAGGCGGGGGAGCGGCCGGGGGTGCCGCGACCGTCCGCGACGATCACCGCGAAGCCCTGGTCGGCGAACCACTGCGAGACCAGGTGGGCGTTGTGCGCCGACACCACGCGCTGGCCGTGCGGCCCGCCGTACGGGTCCATGAGGACCGGCAGCGGCCCGTCGCCCTCCCGGTATCCGGTCGGCAGCAGGACCGCCGCCGGGATCCGGCGTTCGCCCGCCTCGGTCAGCCGGACGACCGCCCGCAGCGCCGGCTGCTGGGCGTACGAGGTGATGACGGCGGCCGGCTTGTCGTCCCGCAGGACCCGCACCCGGGCGCCGGCGGTCTCCAGCGTCGCGGAGGTGAGCACCGTCAGAGGCCCGGAGCGGACCGCGGAGTGCACGCCGGGCTCGTCCGAGACCCGGGTGACGCCGTGTTCGCCCACCCGGTAGACGTGGATCTCGCCGATCTCGGGGGTGTCCGCCGCGGCCCCGGCCGACGCCGAGACGAGGACGTCGTCCGCGGTGATGTCGAGCACGGCCCTGATGTGCAGCTGCGCGCCGGTCAGCGGTCGGTCGCCGACGACCAGGACGCGCGCCCCGGCCCGCCCGTCGCCCGCCACCACCCCTTCAGGGAGCTTCGCGCCCCCCTTGATGTCGGCGATCCGGACCAGCTTCCCGTCCGGCGTCCAGGCCGGCACCCCGGGGAAAAGATCAAGCCAATCCTGATCTTCCTCGGCGTGCACCGGGTGGGTGCGGCCGGAGTCGGTGTCGACGCTGAGGAAGAGCTGACTGCGCTGGTCACGCGCCTGGACGAGCAGAACGGGCGGGCCGGCCGCCGACCAGTGCACCTGCGCGAGATACGGGTAGCGCTCCCGGTCCCACTCCACGTCCACCCGGGAACCGTCGAGGCCGACCAGCGCCAGCGTCACCACCGCGTTGGCCGTACCGGCCGCCGGGTAGGCGATCTCGGCCGGGCGGCGGCCCGGATGGGCCGGGTCGGCGATCCACCAGCGCTGTACGGGGGTCTCGTCGACCCGGGCGGCCAGCAGCCGCTCACCGTCCGGCGACCACCAGAAGCCGCGGCTGCGGCTCATCTCCTCCTGCGCGATGAACTCCGCCAGCCCCCACGTCACCTCGTCGCCGTCCGGCTCCGCGAGCGCCCGGTCGTTGCCGCCGTCCGCGTCGACGACCCGGAGCGCGCCGCCCGCGCCGTACGCCACCCTGCGCCCGTCGGGCGACGGCCGGGGGTCGACGACGGGGCCCGCGGTGGTCAGCTCGCGCGCCGTCCCGGCCCGCAGCTCGGCCACGAACAGCCGCCCGGAGAGCGCGAACGCCGCCAGCTCCACGGCCTGGTCCACCGCATAGCCGACCACCCCGGACGACCCCTCACGGCTGCGCTCCCGCCGCGCCCGCTCCTGCGCGGAGAGCTCCTCGCCGGCCCCCGCCAGCAGCGCCGCCGGATCCGCCGCGATGCGCTCCTGACCGGATTCCGGATCGAGGATCCACAGCAGATTCGACGCGTCGGTCCCGGACCGGGACCGCAGGAACGCCACGCGCTCCCCGTCCGGCGAGACGGTGAACGCCCGGGGTGAGCCCAGCGAGAAGCGCTGCGTCCGGGCGTGCTGACGTGGAAACGAGAGCTCTTCAGTCATGCCACCGACCCTAGAGGGCCGTACCGGCGTCGACCGGGTCTGGCGGAAAACCGGCTATGCGCCCCCGCGTGCTTCCGTGCACCGAGATATGCGGTGGCACGGAAAGTTATGATCAGTTGCCGTGTGTGGGTAAGGGTTAGTAGCAACTGGCAAGTGTCGTGCCCCTGCGTACCTGGGAGGTGAGCCGTTGTGGCGCTATCGATTTCGGCGGTGCTGCTGCTGCTGATCGTCGTGGCCCTGCTGGTCAAGAAGTCTGGGCTCAAAGGCGGCCACGCGGTGGTCTGCACGCTGCTCGGCTTCTACTTGGCGAGCTCCTCCGTGGCCCCGACGATCCAGCAGCTGACGACGAGCGTCGCGGGCATGATCGGGGGCTTCAAGTTCTGAGGGGCACGCACCGGGTCGTTACGCTCTTCCCATGAGCGATCTCCCTCCCAGGCGGCTGCTGCTCGTCCATGCGCACCCGGACGACGAGTCGATCAACAATGGCGCGACGATGGCCAAGTACGCGGCCGAAGGCGCCCATGTCACCCTCGTGACCTGCACTCTCGGCGAAGAGGGCGAGGTCATCCCGACCGATCTCGCGCATCTGGCCGCGGACCGTGACGACACCCTCGGCCGGCATCGCATCGGAGAGCTCGCAGCGGCCATGAAGGAGCTCGGGGTCACCGATCACCGCTTCCTGGGCGGGCCCGGCCGCTACCGCGATTCGGGGATGATGGGCGTCGTCCAGAACGAGAACCCGGACTGCTTCTGGCAGGCCGACGTGGACGAGGCCGCCGGCCATCTTGTGGAAGTCATCCGCGAGGTCCGGCCGCAGGTCCTGGTCGCCTACGACCCGAACGGCGGCTACGGGCACCCCGACCATATCCAGGCGCACCGTGTCGCGATGCGCGCGGCCGAGCTGGCCGCGGCCGAGGGCCACGCCATCGAGAAGATCTACTGGAACTGCGTACCGCGCTCCGTGATCGAGGAGGGCTTCGCGGCCCTCGAGGCGGCCGGCAAGGAGATCCCCTTCGAGGGGATCGCCTCGGCCGACGACGTACCGGGCGTGGTCGACGACGCGAAGGTGACGGCGGCGATCGACGGGACCGCGTACGGGGAGCGCAAGGCCGCGGCGATGCGCGCCCACTTCACCCAGATCGCGGTGGACGGCCCGTTCTTCGCCCTCTCCAACGACCTCGGGCAGCCGCTGTTCGCCTCCGAGTACTACGTGCTGGTGCAGGGGACCGCGGGCGCGGAGCGCGAGGACGACCTGTTCGTCGGGGTGCGGGTATGAGGCCGGCCACGACGGCGGGTGCGGGCAAGGAAGCACAGCGATCGGCGGGCCGCGCGGGGATGGGCGGCACGGGCCGGACCGTGTCGTATCTCGTGCTCGGGGTGCTCGCCGCGCTGGTCGGCGGGGCGGGCGCGCTGGTCCAGGACGGCTGGTTCCCCGGCGGGCTGCTGCTCGCGCTGGCGGGCGTCGCGGGGCTGTTCTACGGCGGGGTGAAGCTCACCGGCACCCGGTTGGGAGCGGCGGTACCGGGCGCCGTGTGGCTGATCACCGTGATGCTGCTGAGCTCCGCGCGACCCGAGGGCGACTTCCTCTTCGCGGCCGGTATCGGCCCGTACATCTATCTGTTGGGGGGAGCACTCGCGGGAGTGGTCTGCGCCACTTTGCCGCAATTGCCCTCATCCGGGGCTAATGACTCCCGACTTGGCGGCTGACCCGCTGTCCGTGGTGTGCTGAGGAGCGAGCGTTCCACCGGTCACGGGGATCGCTCCGGCGCCGCCCAGTATGGTGGTGCGCGCTGGCGAGCCGCCTGAGGATGGCCGTGAGGTGGCGAAGCTAACCGGGAGAGCCTGCTTTGAGTCGTGAAACTGACAGTTCGTCCTCCGGGAACCAGGGGGGTCGCGGCGGGGCCGCGTACCCGTCGGGGACCCCGCCGTACGGAACCCGCCCGTTTCCGTCGCTGCACCCGCAGGAGGGGTCGCAGGACGGCGACGCCACGCCCGAGGCACCGGTGCCGCCGGCCGCCGAGGAGCCCAGGACCGAGACCACGATGACCACCAGGATCCGGATCAACATCCCCGGATCCCGGCCGATTCCGCCGCTGGTCATGCGGACCCCCGTCGAGGACCGCACGCCCGCGGAACCGTCCGGCGACCCCGACCCGGGCCGCCCCGCGTTCAGTTGGAACGCCGTGCCGGCGCCCGCGCCCGCTGCCGAGCCGGCCGGGGAACCGGAGCCGGACGAGGCCCCCGGGCCGGAGCGGACCAGCGACTGGTTCGCCCCCCGGAAGACCTCCGCGGCGGCTCCCGCGCCGTCCCCCGCACCGGGTCCCACGCCGCCTCCGGCATCGGACAGTACCCAGCCGATCAGCGTCGCCGGCCTGCAGTTCCCCGACGACGTCCGCGACCCCCGGCCGGCCGGCGGACAGCCGACGGCGGGCCCGTACCTGGCGCCGCCGATGGGCACCCCGCTCGGTGGCCCGGGAGCCTTCCCCGGGAACCGGGACGACACCCCGTGGCCCGGCTCGAACCCGCTGGCCCCGCAGGACCCCGCGTTCAGCGACCCGTCCTACCGCGATCCCGGCTTCGCCGACCCGGCGTTCAACGGCCCCCCGTTCGGGCCGGGCGGAGCGCCCGGTGAGGGCGACCGCAGCACGCCTTTCCCCGCCTACCAGCCGCCCGCGGGCCAGGGTCCGCAAGGACCGGCGGGACCGACCACCGGCCCGGTGACCGGCGCGGCGCGGCTGCCCCTGGCGGGCCAGCCCGCCCCCGGCACCACCGGGCCCGGTGCTCCCGCCGCCCCCGGTGCTCCCGGTGGGCGCGTGTCGGGCGACACGCTGGTCAGCGGCATCCCGACGGTGCCCGCCGGCCCCAGGACGCCCAAGCCGCCGGCCGCCGGCGAGGACTCCTACCGCTTCGAGGCGGACAGCACTCCGGCGAAGCCCAAGGGCCGCTCCAAGGTGATATTGGCGGGCGGCCTCCTGGTCTTCCTCGCGGGTATCGCCTACGGCGCCGGCCTGCTGATGAACCACGCCGAAGTGCCCAAGGGCACCACCGTCCTCGGTGTCGACATCGGCGGGAAGTCGCGCGACGAGGCCGTCAAGGCGCTCGACGCGAAGCTCGGCAACCGCATCACCGCCCCGATCAAGGTGAAGATCGGCGCCCGGACGCTGGAGCTCAAGCCCTCGGTGGCCGGCCTCTCCATCGACAACCTGGCCACCGTCCGCTCCGTCGCGCACACCGACTACAACCCGGTCTCGGTGATCGGCTCGCTCCTCGGCGGAGCGCGGCCGGCCGAACCCGTGCTCGTCGAGGACGACGAGAAGCTGAAGTCCGCGCTGCAGAACCTGTCGCAACAGGCGGCCGGCGGATCCGGTTCCGAGGGCATGGTGAAGTTCGTCAGCGGCAAGGCCGTCGGCGTACCCGGCACCCCGCGGCAGGCCGTCGACGTCGACGGCTCGATGAAGAAGGTCACCGACGCGTACCGGACCCGCGCCGAGACCGGCCGGGACCAGTTGGTGGAGCTGACCGCCACGACCGTGCAGCCGAAGGTCACCCAGGCCCAGATCGACGAGGCGATCGCCGGCTTCGGCAAGTCCGCGATGGCCGGGATCGTCACCGTGAAGGCCGACGGCTCGCACAAGGTCCCGTTCGGCCCGAACAAGTCGCTGCCCAAGTTCCTGACGATGGTCGCGGACGCCAACGGCAAGCTCCAGCCGTCCTTCGACCTGGTCGTCCTCAAGGACCTGTACGGCAAGGCGTTCACCGGCGTGCTCATCGTGCGGGACAACGGCACGAAGTCCGCCGTCACCCCGAAGGACGTCGCCGACGCGATGCTGCCGGCGCTGAACTCGTCGGACCAGTCCAAGAAGACCGTGGTGATCCCGCACGTGGCGAAGTAGCGCCAGGTCGTATCGTCCTGGGCCCCCGGCAGCGGTCCGGACCATGACATCTGTCATGCGGAAGACACGATGTCCGGCACTGCCGGGAGGGCCCGCCGCTCGGCGAAGCTGATGCCATGACCGCACCAGCCGTACAGACCGCGACCGACGGGCCCACTACGGGCGAACCCGTGGTCGGCTTCAGCGGCGTGAACAAGAGCTTCGGCCCTGTGCACGCTGTCGCCGACCTCACCCTGACCCTGCACCCAGGCGAGACCGTGGCGCTGCTCGGTCCCAACGGGGCCGGCAAGTCCTCGGCCCTCGATCTGCTGCTCGGGCTGCGCAACCCCGACTCCGGCGGTATCGAGGTCTTCGGCACCACCCCGGCGCAGGCCATCGCGCAGGGCCGGGTCGGCGCGATGCTGCAGAGCGGCGGCCTCATGGAGGACGTGACGGTGCGGGAGATCATCTCCCTGGCCTGTGCGCTGCACCCGCGTGCCTACCCGGTGGACGAGGTGCTGGCCACCGCCGACATCACCGACATCGGCGACCGCAAGGTCAACAGGCTCTCCGGCGGCCAGGAGCAGCGGGTCCGCTTCGCGCTCGCCACCGCCGGCGACAACGATCTGATCGTGCTCGACGAGCCGACCGTCGGGATGGACGTCACCGCCCGTCAGGCGTTCTGGGCGACGATGCGCCGCCGGGTCGACGAGGGCCGCACGGTGCTGTTCGCCACCCACTACCTGGAGGAGGCGGACGCGATCGCGGACCGCGTCCTGGTCCTGCACCGCGGCCGGCTCATCGCCGACGGCACCGCCGCCGAGATCAAGGCGCGGGCCGGTGCCCGCCGGATCACCTTCGACCTCCAGGGCGCGATCGACGAACCCGCGCTCAGGGCGCTGCCGCACCTGGTGGGCGTCGAGGTGTCCGGGGCCACCGTCCGGATCCGTTCCGACGACGCCGACGCGACGATGCACGCGGTCTACGGCCTGGGGCTCTACCCCCGCAATCTCGAAGTCGCGGGCCTCGGCCTGGAGCAGGCGTTCCTCGCCATCACCGACGCGGCATCCGCCGAGGAGGCGGAAGAGCGATGAAGACTCTGATCAAGCTGGAGATCCTGCGCGTCCTGCGCAACAAGAAGTTCATGTTCTTCTCGGTGATCTATCCGCCGCTGCTCTTCCTGATCATCACGGCGGGCACCGACCCCAAGGCGAAGCTGCCCGGCACCGATCTGTCGACGGTCGCGTACTTCATGGTCGCGATGTCCGCGTTCGGTGCCATGACGGCCGTCCTGATGGGCAACGCCGAGCGGATCGCCCGGGAGCGCGAGAAGGGCTGGGTGCGCCAGCTGCGGCTCACCGCGCTGCCCGGCCGCGGCTACGTCACCGCGAAGATCGCCTCGGCGGCCACCATCAGCCTGCCGTCGATCCTGCTCGTCATGATCGTCGGCGCGGCCGTGAAGCAGGTGCGCCTGGACGCCTGGCAGTGGGTCGCGATCCTGCTGTGCAGCTGGGCCGGCAGCTTCGTCTTCGCGGCGCTCGGGGTGGCCATCGGCTACGTCGCGTCCGCCGATGTCGCCCGGCCGATCTCGATGATCGCCTACTTCGCGCTGGCGCTGCTGGGCGGTCTGTGGGTGCCCTTCACATCCTTCCCGCAGTGGATGCAGAACATCGCCCAGTACCTGCCGGCCCGGCCCTACGCGGCGCTCGGCCAGGCCGTCGAGCTCGGGGACGCCCCGCATGTGAAGGACATCGCGATCCTGCTGGTCTATCTGCTGGTCTTCGCGGGCGGCGCGGCGTACCTGTACCGCAAGGACACCCAGAAGGCGTGACACCGTGAAGCCCGTGAAGTCCGTGAACCCCGCCGACGGCGCCCGCGCCGGACGAGAGAACTGGGCGCCGTGGCGCGCGGAGCTGGAGGCCGCCGACTCCACCTCCATGGGCCGCGTGCCGGAGACCCGCAGGCAGGCCGTGGTCAAGCTGCTGTGGATCGCCATCTGGATGCTCTACCTGGGCGCCCCGGTGGACGACCTGGTGCACGGCGGCCACGGGACCGCGGTGGTCGTCCTGGCCTCGCTGGGCCTCACGGGATTCGTCATCGCCTATCTGTCGCTGGTCTTCCTGCGGACCAACACCGAGGAGGAGAAGCGCTGGGTGTACTGGGTGCTGTGCGCCCTCGCCGGGCTGGCGGCGGTCACCTCGGCGACCCTGGGCAAGCCCTGGCTGGTGCTCTTCGTCTACGTCTCGGTGGCGTGCGGGGCGGTTCTGCCGCCGACCCGGTCCCGCTGGCTGATCCCGGCCGCCACCGGGGCGCTCGCCCTCATCGGCTCCTTCGTCGACACCCAGCGGGACCTCTTTCCGGCGCTGCTGATCCCTTGCCTCCTCGGAGGGTTCGCGATGGTGGGCATCAGACAACTCGTCCAGACGATGCGGGAGCTGCGCGAGGCGCGGGAGACCGTGGCGCAGCTCGCCGCGACCGAGGAACGGCTGCGGCTCGCCCGTGATCTGCACGATCTGCTCGGCCACTCGCTGTCCCTGATCACGCTCAAGAGCGAGCTGGCCGGCCGGATGCTCCCGGACCGGCCGGTGGACGCCGCGCAGCAGGTCGCCGACATCGAGAAGGTCAGCCGCCAGGCGCTCGTCGACGTCCGTGAGGCGGTGAGCGGCTACCGCCGCCCCACGCTGGCCACCGAACTGGCCGGAGCCCGCACCGCGCTGGCCGCCGCCGGCATCGCCGCCGACCTCCCGGTGGAGCTGCCGCCCACCGCGGCCGCACAGGACGACGGAACGTCCCCGGCGCTCGCCCCGGACACCGAGGGCGCGCTGGCCTGGGCCCTTCGTGAGGCGATCACCAACGTCATCCGGCACAGCGGCGCCACCCGCTGCGTGATCACCCTCACCGAGCGGTCCGACGACGGCGCCGGCACCGTCGTCCTCACCGTGACGGATGACGGCCGCGGCCCCGCCGGCGGCCCCGGCAACGGCCTCTCCGGCCTGGAGGAGCGCCTGCTGCTCGCCGGCGGCAGCCTCACCACCGGCCCGGCGGCGCCGACCGGTTTCACGCTCAGCGCGAGCGTGCCACGGCGTACCCCTGTGGTGACGGTTCCGCCCCTCGCCTGACCTGGTACGCGGCGGCGTCGCGTCCCCCCGTTCGGACGTGTGCCGGTTTCCCGCGGAGCTCCGTCGGCTACCTGTCACCAGCCGAAGACCGCCTCGGCCGGCGCCGGTCCGCCGATCGCCGTTCGCATCCCAGGGCTCCAGGGAGAACGCATGGCTGCACGACGGTCCACGAGCGCCGGACCGGGGCCCGGCTCCGAACGGGCGGGAGCACTGCGCAGGCTCGGTGAGTGGTGCGCCCGGCGCTGCGTCGTGGTCATCATCGTCTGGCTGGTCGCCCTGGCCGGGCTGCGCGTCCTGCAGAACACCTTCGGCGGCACGTACTCGGACGACTTCTCGTTGCCGGGCACCCGGTCGAACACCGGCCAGCAGGTGCTCCAGAAGAACGCTCCGGCCTCCAGCGGCACCAGCGCCCAGGTGGTCATGCACGACTCCAAGGGCCAGCTGACCGGCGTCACGGACCAGATCAACCAGACCGTCGCCGCGCTCCAGAGGGTCCCGCACGTGACCTCGGTGACGAGCCCGCTGCCGGCCTCGGCGTCCGCCCCGCCGACGGGTGCGATCTCCAAGGACGGGACGATCGGCTACATCACCGTCCGCTTCGACAAGAATCCCACGTCGATCGGCGAATCCCTGGTCGGCAACGTCGACGGCGCCGTCGCCTCGCTGCGGTCCGCGGGCATCGACGTCGAGTACGGCGGACCTCTCGGCGAGGCCGCCCGGCCCGACACCAAGGACTTCACCAGCGAGGCCATCGGGTTCGCCGTCGCGGTGGTCGTCCTGCTGGTGGGATTCGGCAGCGTCATCGCCGCCGGCCTGCCGCTCGTCAGCGCGCTGATCGCGGTGATCGTCGGGCTGAGCTGTCTGAGCCTGCTGGCGGCGGCCTCCACCTTCGCGAGCGTCTCGCCGACCCTGGCCACGATGATCGGGCTCGGCGTGGGCATCGACTACGCGCTGTTCCTGATCACCCGCTATCGCCAGCTGCTGATGGACGGCGACGATCCGCCCGTCGCGGCGGGCCGGGCGGTGGCCACCAGCGGCCGGGCGGTCCTGGTCTCCGGCTGCACGGTGATCGTCGCGCTGCTCGGCCTGTACGTGTCGCGGGTCAGCTTCATCGGCAAGCTGGGCGTGGCGGCGGGCGTCACCGTGGTCACGGCGGTGCTGGGCGCGCTCACCCTGGTCCCCGCGCTGCTCGGACTGATCGGTCGCCGGATCGACCGCTTCACCTTCCGCAAGCCCGTCGCGGAGGGTACCCAGGGCCTGGAGGGCGAGGCGCAGGGCGGCTGGCACCGGTACGCCCAGCGGGTGGAGCGCCGCCCCTGGTGGTTCCTGCTCGGCGGGGTGGTGGTGATCGCGGTCCTGGCGATCCCGCTGCTGTCGATCCGGCTCGGCCATATCGATGACGGCGCCGATCCGACCAGCTTCACCGACCGGCGGGCGTTCGACCTGATCAGCGAAGGCTTCGGGCCCGGTGCCAACGGTCCGCTGACCATCGTGGTCGACCAGACCGACGTACCGGCCGCCGACCGGGCGGCGCTGGCCACCTCGGTGCAGAAGGCGCTCACCGGCGTACCCGGCGCGGCGAGCATCAGCCCGCCGCAGCCCACCAGCAACGGCCAGGTGCTGATCTCCACCGCGATCTCCGAGGTCGTTCCGCAGGCCGCGGGCACCACGGATCTGACCAACCATCTCGAGGACGACGTCCTGCCGAAGGCGGTGTCGGGCACCGCCGCCCGCACCTATCTGACCGGGACGACCGCCGCCCAGGTGGACTTCCTGGACCTGATCTCCGCACGGCTGCCGCTGATCATCGCGGTGGTGGTGGGGCTGGCCTTCATCATCATCCTGACCGTCTTCCGCGGTCTGCTGGTGGCGCTCAAGGCCGCCGTGCTCAACCTGCTGTCGATCGCCGCCTCGTACGGGGTGGTGGTCGCGGTGTTCCAGTGGGGCTGGGGCGGCCCGGCACTCGGCGTCAACGGCACGGTCCCGATCGAGAGCTATGTGCCGATGATGATGTTCGCCATCGTCTTCGGGCTCAGCATGGACTACGAGGTGTTCCTGCTCTCGCGGGTGCACGAGGCCTGGGAGCGCACCGGGGACAGCAAGGGCAGCGTGGCGCACGGTCTGGAGATCACCGCACGGGTGATCACCTGCGCCGCGCTGATCATGGTGAGCGTCTTCGCCGCGTTCATCCTCAGCGACAACATCGTCATCAAGATGCTGGGTCTCGGCCTGTCGGTGAGCGTCCTGATCGACGCCACCATCGTCCGGCTCCTGCTGGTGCCCGCGGTCATGACGCTGCTCGGCCGGCACGCGTGGTGGATGCCGCGCTGGCTCGACCGGGTGCTGCCGCACGTGGACGCCGAGGGTACGACGGCCTGACGGTGCGGCGGCCCTACTCTGGCCGTATGACTGAGGCCAGCGGCGGGCCACCCGCACGGAACGTACGAGTCCTCCTCGCCGACGACCAGTCGATGGTGCGGGAAGCGCTGGCCACGCTGCTGGGCCTGGAGGACGACATAGAGGTGGTCGCCCAGGTCGCCCGGGGCGACGAGGTGCTGGCGGCGGCCCGCGCCTACGCACCGGACGTGGCGCTGCTCGACATCGAGATGCCCGGCCTGACCGGGATCGAGGCGGCGGCGCAGCTCCGCAAGGCGCTGCCGGGCATCAGGATCGTGATCGTCACGACGTTCGGCCGCCCCGGGTACCTGCGGCGCGCGATGGAGTCCGGCGCCGAGGCGTTCCTCGTCAAGGACGCGCCGGCGTCCCAGCTCGCCGACGCGGTACGGCGGGTGCTGCGCGGGGAGCGGGTCATCGACCCGACGCTCGCGGCGGCGGCGCTGGCCGACGGGGCGGACCCGCTGACCGCCCGCGAGCGGGACGTACTGCGGGCGGCGGCCGACGGGTCGGTGAACGCGGAGATCGCACGGAGCCTGCTGCTGTCCGAGGGCACGGTCCGCAACTACCTCTCGACGGCGATCCAGAAGACGGGCGCCCGCAACCGGGCGGAAGCGGTGCGGATCGCCCGCGAGAAGGGCTGGCTCTAGGGTCTGTCCGGCGGCTCAGTTCAGCAGCGCGCGCGCCGATCTGGCCTGTCCCTGGATGGACTTCGCGGCCTCCGGATCGATGATCTTCAGCATCTCCGCGTAGGCCTCCATCTCGGCCGCGCCCTGCAGGTAGTCACCGCGCCGTACGAGGAGCTGGGCGCGTTCGTAGCGCAGCCGGGCCGGGTGCCGGGGGAGCAGCAGGGCGAGCTCGACGGCCCACAGCTGCACGCCGATCTCCTCGGGCCGGGCGGCCGCCCAGGCGCGGATGTTGTTCAGCACCCGCAGCACGATGTCGAGCGGGTCGGCGGGCACCAGCATGTCCGGCGCCAGCGGGGCGCCGGTCGCGCCCGCGACGAGCAGCCCGGCGTCGTCGGAGTCGAGCACCCGGCCGCCGTGGAACGGGTCGGCGAGCACGAAGTGCCCGGCGGGATCACCCAGGCCGACGACGAAATGGCCGGGCAGGGCCACCCCGTAGACCGGGGCGCCGGCCCGCCGGCCGACCTCGATCCAGACCACCGACAGCAGGATCGGCAGACCGCGCCGGCGGCGCAGCACCTCGTGCAGCAGCGAGGACTCCAGCCGCCCGTAGTCGGCGGGCAGCCCGGCGAAGCCGCAGGTGCCGCCGAGGAGCGCGGACAGCGCGCGGGCCCAGTCGTCGGGCGTCGTGAGGCCGTAGGGCAGCATTCCGGCCAGCCGGTCGAGCTCGATCTGCGCCGTGTCCGGACCGGTCCGGCCGAACTCGGGGTCGGCCTCCGCGCCGATCAGCAGGCACAGCTCGGCGAGGTCGGGCCGCTCCTCGCGGGCCGCCTCCGCGAAGCGCTCACGCCACGGGCCCGTCACGGCGACGGCCGGCGGTAGTGGTAGCCGTGATGGGTGGTGAAGCCCATCCGGTCGTACAGCGCCCGCGCGGCGTCGTTGTCCGCCTCGACCTGGAGATACGCGAACGACGCGCCCTCCTCGACGGCCCGGCGGGCGAGCGCGGCCATCACCGCGGTGGCGAGCCCCCGCCGCCGGAACGCCGGTTCGACCTCGACGGCACCGAACAGCGCCCACCGGCCGTCCACCACGCCGCGCCCGATCGCCCCGGGCGCGGTGGCGAACCAGACGGACGGCCCGCCGAGCACCACCTTCAGTGCCTGTTCCGCCAGGTCACCCGTGCGGTGGTACGACGCGAGCCAGGAATCCCCGGGCTCGCGGGTCAGGGTGACGGCGTCCGCGCCGGGCAGTTCCGCGAGCGGCGCGAGGGGTGCGGTACGGACCAGGGTGTCGGCCTCCCGGAGCCAGCCGCGCCGGTCGAGCTCGGCGGCGAGCGGCCCGTCGTCGGGGACCTGGAGGTACGGGGTCGTGCCGCGTTCGCCGTACCAGCGCACGACGAACTCCAGCGCCTCGTCCAGCGGCATCTCCGGATCACCGTGCGCGAGAACGGAGTTGGCCCGCCGCGTGAAGCCCTCCCGTCGCCCACCACCACCCTTCCGAGGGAGCGCTCCGCGCACCCCTTCTGTGGCCCGCAGCGTCCACTCGCCCAGCCGCTCGCTCTCCGTGGCCGGCCAGGCGCGCGAGGCCGCTTCCTGGAGCTCCGCCGCGCTCACCCGAGCGCTGCGGCGGACCGGAGCGGGGGGCACGACCTTTCCCGCGACCAGCGCAGATTCGGCGATCCGGACGGTTTCACCGTCCCGGCGGGTGACGCACACCACGCCGTGATCCCACGATGCGAGAACACCGAGGGTGTCGCTGAACGTAGGCTGCCCGTCAGCGATCTCCAGTACCCGCCGTACCGAAACGCGTTTCCCCACGTCAGCAGGGCTGATGCGGACCACTAGCCGTCCTGTGGCGGCAAAATCCATAGTCATCAGTGCCCCTCTTGTTCGTCTCGTGCCCAGGAACGGAGATACTAGAGGCGGGCATCGACGACGCCGCGCTCCCGCGCGAGATGAGCCCTACCGAGGAGGAACGACAGCGTGACCTACGTCATCGCGCAGCCTTGTGTCGACGTCAAGGACAAGGCGTGTATCGAAGAGTGCCCGGTCGACTGCATCTACGAGGGCTCCAGGTCCTTGTACATCCACCCGGACGAATGCGTCGACTGCGGCGCCTGTGAGCCGGTCTGCCCGGTCGAGGCCATCTTCTACGAGGACGACACCCCGGAGGAGTGGAAGGACTACTACAAGGCGAATGTGGAGTTCTTCGACGAGCTCGGATCGCCCGGTGGCGCCTCGAAGCTCGGACTGATCGAGCGGGACCACCCCTTCATCGCCGCGCTGGAACCGCAGAACCAGCCCGGCTGATCAAGACCGCACGACGCGTCGGTCCCGTACGGGGAGGCTTCCGTACGGGACCGGTGTCGTTCTCCAGTCCAGGAAAGTGAGCACCAGCGTGGCGCCAGTCTCCGACCGTCTCCCCGTCTTCCCCTGGGACCGGCTAGAGCCGTACAAGGCCGCGGCGGCCGCACACGCCGACGGCATCGTCGACCTGTCGGTGGGCACCCCCGTGGACCCGGTCCCGGCCGTGATCCGCAAGGCACTGTCCGCCGCGGCGGACAGCCCCGGCTATCCGCTGACGTACGGCACCGGCTCGCTGCGGGACGCCGTCGCGGACTATCTGCGGGACCGGCTCGGCATCGCGGGCGCCCAGCCGGCGAACGTGCTGCCGCTGATCGGCTCCAAGGAGCTGGTCGGCTGGCTGCCGACGCTGCTGGGGCTGCGCGAGGGCGATCAGGTCGCCTACCCGGAGCTGGCCTACCCGACGTACGAGATCGGGGCGCTCGTCGCCCGCGCCGAGCCGGTGACGTACGCCGACCCGGTCGCCGACCTCGACCCGGCGCGGGTCCGGCTGCTCTGGCTCAACACCCCGTCGAACCCGACCGGCCGGGTGCTGGACGCCGCCGAGCTGCGCCGCATCGTGGACTGGGCGCGCGAGCACGGCATCCTCGTCGTCTCCGACGAGTGCTACATCGAGCTGGGCTGGGACGCGGCACCGGTCTCCGTGCTGCACCCCGACGTGTGCGGTGACAGCCACGACGGGCTGATCGCCGTCCACTCGCTCTCCAAGCGCTCCAACTTCGCCGGGTACCGGGGCGCGTTCCTGGCCGGCGACGCGGCCGTCGTCAAGGAGCTGCTGGGGGTGCGCAAGCACACCGGCATGATCGTCCCGGCGCCCGTGCAGTCCGCGATGATCGCCGCGCTCGGCGACCGCGAGCACGCCGTCGTGCAGAAGGAGCGCTACGCCCGGCGGCGGGCCGTGCTGCGGACCGCCTTCGAGGCCGCCGGATTCCGGATCGAGCACAGCGAGGCCAGCCTCTACCTGTGGGCGACGCGTGGGGAGTCCTGCTGGGACACCGTCGGTGACCTGGCCAAGCAGGGCATCCTGGTCGCGCCGGGCGAGTTCTACGGTCCGACGGGCGCGCACTTCGTACGGGTCGCGTTCACCGCGCTCGACGAGCGGGTGGACGCCGCGGTGCGCCGGCTGGCCTGACGTCCCCTGTTGTCCCCGCAACGCCGGAAGGGGCCCGGAGAGCGCGCGCTCTCCGGGCCCCTTCGCGTGGGTCCGCCGTGCCTAGCCGCCGATCGGCAGGCTGCTGAGCGGCAGTGCGTCGGTCGGGAGGGTGCTGATCGGGAGGGTGCCGGCCGACGGGAGCGAGGAACCGCCGGGCATGCCGGCGACCGGGAGGGTGTCGGCGCCGGACAGGCCGGCCGCGCCCACGGACTTGGTGGTCGAGCCGAGGAGATCGCCGGTGGAGCCGGCGGCGTCGCCTGCGGCCTTCTGGGCGGCCGGGGCGGCGGTCTTGCCGGTGGTGCCGACCGTCCGGCCCGCGGCCGGGACGGCCGTCTGCACGGTCTTGCTGCCGGCCTCGGTGGCCAGGCCGCTGGCCTGCTGGGAGGCGCCGTCGAGGGTGTTGCCGAGGCTCGCGCCGTCAAGGTTGGTCAGTCCACCCAGGTCAGCCGTCTGCGGCAGCTCGGCGGCCGACGCGGCGCCGGCGCCCAGCAGGGGAGCCGCGGCCGCACCGATCAGCAGGGCAGCACGGGCGATCCGACGCGAAAGGGGGAGGGACATGGTGCTCCTTTTACGGAGGGGGGACGGGACATGTCCGCCGGGCGGACGTGCTGACTACCGCTCCAGGAGCCCGAAGGTTGCGGCCGTTCGAGGTAAAGAGTTGGTAATGCGTCGCATAATAGTGCTCCGGCAAAATGGTCCATTCCGGTCACGGCGCAAAGAAGTGAGGAAACGTCACATCGCTTGCGTCACAAGGGAGTTGGCGGCCGGTCGGGGGAATTGGCCGCTTCCGGAGTTTGACGTAGCCGCTATGCGCCTGCGGGTGATGCGCCGCACTATTGCGCGACCGTGATCCGTACGTCGCCGTCGGCGGTCTCGGCCGCACTGGTGTCGGACTTCTGCCAGCCCTTGCCGGAATCGGCCGCCCGCCACTGCTTGTCCCGGAACGAGACCTTCTCGACCTTCAGCTCCGCGGAATGGGCCACCGCCCACTGCGCCAGCTCCCAGCCGCGGCGCTTCCCGTCCCCCTCCGCCGCGCCTCCGGCGGGGGTCGACGGCACCTGGACGGTCCGCTCGCGCGCCGTGCCGCCACCGGCCCTGCCCTCGGCCGGGCGCGGGGTGACCTGCGGTCCGAACTCACGGGCCAGCTGCTTGCGGACCCGCGCGGGATCGCCCGTCGTAACGGTCTCGCCCGAGCTCAGGGTGCAGCTGAGCGCGCCGGGCTGCCGGCCGGTCAGCGCCGAGGTCAGCAGGGTCGCGTCCGCCTCGTGCTTCGCGTACGCCTGGGGGAAGCCGCTCTTCTGCACCCGCTGGGCGGCCACGGTCAGCGGCAGCCGCGCATAGCCCTCGATCTTCACCAGGCCGTCGAAGAACTCGTTCGTGGCGTGCACCGGGTCCATGATCTGTGCCGGGGTGCCCCAGCCCTGCGAGGGCCGCTGCTGGAACAGGCCGAGCGAGTCCCGGTCGCCGTGGTCGAGATTGCGGAGCATCGACTCCTGCATCGAGGTGGCCAGCGCTATCGTCAGCGCCCGCTCCGGCAGCCCCCTGGACGTCGCGACCGCGGCGATCGTCGAGGCGTTCTCCGCCTGCTGCGATTCGAGCTCCATGGTGTTGCCGTCCGCCGCGACCGTGCACCCGGCGCGCTGGGAGCGGCTCTCGACGACGTAGTAGGCGCCGTATCCGGCGATCCCGAGCAGGACGAGGCCCGCCACGGTCAGCCGGAGTCGGCGGCCGTTCCGGCGAGGACGCCGCTCCGGCGTCGGCGAAGGCTGGGACATGAGGCCCACCGTACCCACACACCGCTCCCGGAGCCCGAACGCCGACGCCGGACGTGCGCACGTCGCGGGAGGCCTCCGGGCACCGCCGGTAGGGTCGGGGGCATGACCGCAAGCCCGCTCGACCTCAGCCAGGATGCCGCCGCCGTCACGGCGCAGCTCGTGGACATCCCTTCTGTCAGCCTCGCCGAGAAGGCGCTGGCCGACATCGTGGAGGAGGCGCTGCGCGCCCTTCCGCACCTGACCGTGGACCGGGACGGGGACGCGGTCGTGGCACGGACGAACCTGGGCCGCGCCGAGCGGGTGGTGCTCGCCGGACACCTCGACACGGTGCCGATCGCGGACAACCTGCCGTCCCGGCTCGACGCCGACGGACTGCTGTGGGGCTGCGGCACCACCGACATGAAGTCCGGCCTCGCCGTACAGCTGCGCCTCGCCGCGACCGTGCCCGAGCCCAACCGCGACCTCACCTTCGTCTTCTACGACGCCGAGGAGATCGCCGCCCAGTTCAACGGCCTCAAGCGGCTCGTCGAGAACCACCCGGAGTGGCTGGCGGGCGACTTCGCGGTGCTCCTGGAGCCCACCGACGCCCAGGTGCACGGCGGTTGCCAGGGCACCCTGCGGGTCAGGGTGCAGACCACCGGCCGCCGCGCCCACTCCGCGCGCAGCTGGCTCGGTGAGAACGCCATCCACAAGGCCGCGCCGATCCTCGCCCGGCTCGCCGCCTACGAGCCCCGCCGGGTCGTCATCGACGGGCTGGTCTACCCCGAGGGCCTGAACGCGGTGATGATCGAGGGCGGGCACGCGGGGAATGTGATTCCCGACACGTGCGCCGTGATCGTCAACTACCGGTTCTCGCCCGATCAGACCGAGGCCGAGGCGCTCGCGCACGTCACCGAGGTCTTCGAGGGATTCGAGGTCGTGCCCACCGACAGCGCGCCCGGCGCGCTGCCCGGACTGTCCCAGCCGGCCGCCGCCGCGTTCGTCGCGGCCATCGGAACTGAGCCTTTCGGCAAGGAATCCTGGACCGACGTGGCCCGTTTCTCCGCCCTCGGCATCCCGGCCGTCAACTACGGTCCCGGCAATCCCAAGCTGGCCCACACCCGCGAGGAGAATGTGTCGGTGGCCGCCGTCCTGGAGGCCGAGGAGCGGCTGCGGGCCTGGCTCACCGCCTGACGCCCAGGACCCGGCGGGGGGGCTGGGTGGGAACCGCACGGGCCGTTATCCGCGTGATGTTCCCACCATGGTGTGATCGGATGCAACCGATCGTGTGGGGGGAAAGAAGGCCGTTCCATGGGACTGACCAGTCCGCTGTTCTTCGTGGTGCTCATCGTCGCGGCCGTCGTGGCCGTGGCGGGGGCCGTGCTGCTGTGGGGGCGTGTGCCGGGCCCCCGGCTGGTCCGGCTGCCCGCCCGCGTCGGGATGATCGTGGTGTGCCAGCTGACGGCGGTCTTCGTGGTGATGGCCGGGGTGAACAACCAGTACGGCTTCTACGCCTCCTGGGACGACCTGCTCGGCGGCGGCAGCGGGGGCGGCAGCATGAACACCTCCGCGAAGCACAAGGCGCCCCCGCCGGGACCGGCGCAGCTGACGGTGAAGTTCGCCCCGTACGCGCAGGGGTTCCGCAAGGCGGACGTGCTCGGCGCCAAATCCGGCGCGTCGGGTGACGTCATGGTCTGGACGCCGCCGCAGTACGACAAGAAGGAGTACGCGAACACCCGCTTCCCGGTGATCGTGGTGCTGCACGGCCTGCCCGGGAGCCCGCGCAGCTTCCTGCGCGCCATGCGGCTCGGCCAGATCATGGAGCGGCAGATCACCGAGGGCAAGGCCGAGCCGGCCATCCTCGTCCTGCCGACGATCACGCCCAAGGGCGCCAAGGCCGGCTGCGCCGACGCGCCGGGCCGGGGCAAGGGCGGCACCTGGCTCGCCCAGGACGTGCCGGACGTGGTCGCGCACAACTTCCGTACGCTGCCCGCCCCGAGCGGCTGGGCGGTGATGGGCATATCGACCGGCGGCTACTGCGCCGCCCGGCTCGCCCTCGACTACCCCTCCCGGTACGTGGCGGGCGCCGCGCTGGCCCCCGACAACCCCGCCGAGGGCCCCCGTTCACCGCTGTGGCTGGCCCACAACACCAAGCCGAACGTGGACCTCCTGGTGGGGTCGAGCGTCCAGGACCCCGAGAGCCCGCCGCGGTTCGCCGAGTGGCTCGGCCACGCGGTGCAGGCGCCGACGACCGTCACCCCGATGCTGCTGGACACCGGCGGCCACAACTGGAAGACCTGGGGACGGATGTTCCCCGACGCGCTCACCTGGGTGAGCAGCCACCTGGAGGCTCCGCGCGTTGTGCCGCTGGCCAGCCCGGACGCGCCGTGATGCGTCGTACGCTGCTCGCATGAGTACCGCACGCAGGGACACGAGCAACGCGCAGGAGGCGGCAGCGGCGGCCAACGAGGCGGCCGAGCACTCTTCTCCGCAGGGACAGGGCTGGCCGGAACGGCACACCGGGCCGGTGGTCCGGAGGCGCGGCCAGGTACAGGCCGGCACCACCGACCAGCGGTTGCTGGACAGCCGCGGCCCCTCGGAATGGGTGCACGGCGATCCCTGGCGGGTCATGCGCATCCAGTCCGAGTTCGTCGAGGGATTCGGCGCCCTGGCCGAACTCGGCCCCGCGGTCAGCGTGTTCGGCTCCGCGCGCACCCCGGTCGACTCCGCGGAGTACGCGGCGGGCATCTCGATCGGCCGCGCGCTGGCCGAGGCCGGCTTCGCGGTGATCACCGGCGGCGGCCCCGGTGCCATGGAGGCCGCCAACAAGGGCGCGGGCGAGGCCGGCGGGGTGTCCGTCGGGCTCGGCATCGAGCTGCCCTTCGAGCAGGGCCTCAACCCCTACGTCGACATCGGGGTGAACTTCCGCTACTTCTTCGTCCGCAAGACGATGTTCGTGAAGTACGCGCGCGGCTTCGTCGTGCTCCCCGGCGGTTTCGGCACCCTGGACGAGCTGTTCGAGGCCATCACCCTCGTCCAGACGAAGAAGGTCACCCGGTTCCCGATCGTCCTGTTCGGCACCGCGTACTGGAGCGGCCTCGTCGACTGGGTCCGGGGCACCCTGATCGAGGGCGGCAAGGCCTCCGCGGCCGATCTGGAGCTGTTCCATCTGACCGACGACGTGGACGAGGCCGTGGCCCTGGTGACCAAGGAGACCGAGGGCTGAGCCGCGCCCCTACGCCAGCCCGCGGCGGGCGACCGCGGGCGGCCGGTGCCCCGCGATGGAGGCCACCATGTCCAGCACCTGACGGGTCTCGGCGACCTCGTGGACGCGGTACACCCGGGCCCCGAGCCAGGCCGAGACCGCGGTGGTCGCCAGCGTCCCGATCAGCCGTTCCTTGACCGGGCGGTCGAGCGTCTCGCCCACGAAGTCCTTGTTGGACAGCGACACCAGCACCGGCCACCCGGTCTCCGTCATCTCCGGGAGCCGCCGGGTCGCCTCCAGCGAGTGCCGGGTGTTCTTGCCGAAGTCGTGCCCGGGGTCGATGAGGACGGCGTCGCGCCGCACACCGAGCCCGACGGCCCGCTCCGCGAGGCCCACGGTGACCCGCAGGATGTCCGCCATGACGTCCTCGTACCCGGTCCGGTGCGGGCGGGTGCGCGGCTCGACGCCGCCGGCGTGCGTGCAGACCAGCCCGGCGTCGTAGCGGGCGGCGACCTCGGCCAGCTTCGGGTCGACGCCGCCCCAGGCGTCGTTCAGCAGATCGGCGCCCGCCTCGCAGGCCGCCTCGCCCACCTCGTGCCGCCAGGTGTCGACGCTGATCACGACGTCCGGGTGCCGCCGGCGGACCTCGGCGACGAAGGCGACCGTGCGGCGGATCTCCTCCTCGGCCGAGACGTCCTCTCCGGGACCGGCCTTGACCCCGCCGATGTCGATGATCGCGGCGCCCTCGGACACCGCCCGTTCCACGCGCAGCAGGGCCGGTTCATCGCTGAACGTGGCGCCCTGGTCGTAGAACGAATCGGGTGTCCGGTTCACGATCGCCATGATGACCAGCTCGTCGTCGCCGAACTCCCGCGTGCCCAGCCGCAGCATTTGCGTGTGCCTCCTGTAGATCGCCCACCGGCGACGATAGCCGCAGGAGGGTGCCGGCTCCCCACAGGAGGGTCCGGCGGGGGCCGGACATGGCACCATCGTGCAAACACATCGCGCGGCCCCGGGAGACGGTCTTGTTCTGGTTCATGCTCATCGCGCTGGTCGCGGTGGTCGCCGCAGTGGCACTGGCCGTACTCGGCGACGGCGGCCCGCTCCGCGACGCGGACCCGGACCGGATCGACGACCGGCTGCCCGTCGACCGCCCGCTGGTCCGCGCCGACATCGACGGGCTGCGGCTGCCGGTGGCCGTACGCGGCTACCGGATGCTCGACGCGGACGAGGTGCTGGACCGCCTCGCGGCGGAGCTGGCCGAGCGGGACGCGCGCATCGCGGATCTGGAGTCGGCCCTGGCCGGCGCCCAGGCGACCGCCCTGGGCACGCCGGCACTGCTGGACCCGCCGCTCTCGCTGTCGGTCCTCGACCAGCCGCCCATGCGGCCGGACGCACCGTCGGACACCCCGCCCTCGCTGCGCAAGGACCCGGAGGACCGCCCCCATGAGTGAGCGCGGCACGGTCACCGGCGAGGACGGCCTGGCCCGCTGCCCCTGGGGGCTGTCGGCGCCGGAGTACGTGGCGTACCACGACGGCGAGTGGGGCCGTCCGGTGCACGGCGACGACGCGCTCTACGAGCGGCTGTGCCTGGAGGCGTTCCAGTCCGGGCTCTCCTGGATCACGATCCTGCGCCGCCGCGAGGGCTTCCGCGCCGCCTTCGCGGACTTCTCCATCAAGGCGGTCGCGGCGTTCACCGACGAGGACCGGGAAAGGCTGCTCGCCGACCCCGGCATCATCCGCAACCGCGCCAAGATCGACGCGTCCCTCGGTAACGCCCACGTGGCCGCCGGGCTGGGCGCCGGCGGCCTCGACGAGCTCATCTGGTCGCACGCGCCGGACCCGGCGGGCCGGCCGGTGCCGCGCACGCTCGACGACGTACCGGCGACCACGCCCGAGTCGGTTGCGCTGGCCAAGGACCTCAAGAAGCAGGGCTTCCGCTTCGTCGGGCCGACCACGGCCTACGCGATGATGCAGGCCTGCGGCCTGGTCGACGACCACCTGGCCGGCTGCCACGTGCGGACCACCAGGTCGTAGACCTGTTGCGCCGCTACCGGCCCAGGTAGCGCGGCGGCTCCTTCTTGAGGAACGCCTCCACGGCGATCCGGTGGTCCTCCGACGCGCCCGCGATGGTCTGGAGCTCGTCCTCCTTCTCCAGCGTCTCCAGGAGCGAGTGGTCCGTCCCGTACGCCAGCGACGCCTTGATCGCCGCGTAGGCCACCGTCGGCCCCGCCGCGAGGCTCCGTGCCACCGCCAGGGCCTCAGCGGCCAGGTCCGCGGCCGGGACGACCTTGTTGGCGATTCCGAGCTCCAGGGCCTCCTGGGCGGTCACGTTGCGGGGGAAGAGCAGCAGATCGGCGGCGCGGCCGTGGCCGATCAGCCGGGGGAGGGTCCACGACGCGCCCGAGTCCGCGGTCAGTGCCACCTTCGCGAAGGACGTGTTGAAACTCGCCGTGTCGGCGACCACCCGGTAGTCCGAGGCGAACGCCAGACCCGCGCCGGCGCCCGCGGCGACCCCGTTGATTCCCGCGACCACCGGCTTCGGCATCGTCGCGAGGGCGGTGACGATGGGGTTGTAGTGCTCCCGGACCGTCGACATCGTGGCGCCCGTGCCGGACTCGCGGTCCTCCATCAGCAGGCCGACATGCTCCTTGAGGTCCTGGCCGACGCAGAAGGCGCGCCCGGTTCCGGTCAGCAGAACGGCCCTGACCTGGGAATCCGCCGCCGCGCCCCGGACGGCCTCGCGGAGCGCGACCTTGGTCTCGACGTTCAGGGCGTTCATGGCATCGGGACGGTTCAAGGTGATGGTCGCGAGCCCGTCGCTCACCTCGTACAGCACGCTGTCGGACATGGATGATCCCCTTCGTCGCGGCTCCGGTCCTGGCCAGCATGCCGGACATCGCCACAGGCGAACATGTGACGTACGTCAAACATTCAACGGGGCGAATGCGGCACGGAACGGGAGTGCGGCGGCGAAGTATCGCAGTCTCATCACCGAATTGGCCGGTTTTGTGGGAGGGGTTTCTCGAACGGATGGGAACCGATGTTGGTCATCGGGTCGGCACATGCGGGATAATGGTCGAGAACCAATGTGTTCGAGTCCGAGCTGGTTTCAGGAAGGGGAACGAGCATGGCGGCCATGAAGCCGCGGACGGGTGATGGCCCGCTCGAGGTCACCAAGGAGGGGCGGAGCATCATCATGCGCGTTCCGCTCGAGGGCGGCGGACGGCTTGTTGTCGAGCTGACTCCTGACGAGGCGGATGCCCTCGGCGACGCGCTGAAGAAGGCCATCGCCTGACACGAGCGCGTTCCCAATAAACGTCACGGCCCCGATTCCTGACCGTTCCAGGTCCGGAACCGGGGCCGCTGCCGTGTCCGGGACCCGGCTACGGGCCTCGGCGGACCGCGCAGAGCAGCCCGTCGTCGGTGGGCAGCAGGACGGGCGCGAACGCCTTGCTCTCGCGGACCGCGCGCATCAGCTCGCGCAGCCGCACGGCCTCGGTGTCCTGATGGGCCGCGTCGAGCGTGCGGCCCTGGGCGAAGGTCCCCTCGAAGCAGACCAGCCCGCCCGGACGCAGCAGGCGCAACGATTCGCCGAGGTAGTCCAGGTACTCGAGACGGTCCCCGTCGCAGAAGACGAGGTCGTACCCGCCGTCCGCCAGCCGCGGCAGGACCTCCAGCGCGCGGCCGGGGATGAACCGGGCGCGGTTGGCGGCGAAGCCGGCGTCCCGGTAGGCCTCGCGGGCCAGTTGCTGGCGGTCGGGTTCCGAATCGACGGTGGTCAGCACGCCGTCCGGCCGCATCCCGAGCAGCAGATGGATGCCGGACACACCGGTGCCGGTGCCGATCTCGACGACGGCCTTGGCGTCGGAGGCGGCGGCGAGCAGCCGCAGCGTCGCGCCGGTTCCGGGGGACACAGGGCGCAGACCGGACTCGTGGGCGCGCCGCCGGGCTCGTATCAGCGCGTCGTCTTCGGCGACGAAGGCGTCGGCGAACGCCCAGCTCGCCTGCCGGTTGCCGGTAATGGCCCTCTCCCTGTCCCCGTCGGTGTTGCGGCCCGCCCGGCGACTGTATCCTCCCCCAGCTACCGCTGGGTGGGACCCCCGAGCCGGGAACCTGCTGATGGGACTGCGCGTTAGTAGGGCGGGACCGAGAACGTGCGGTACGCGGGAAGTGCCTCCGTGCAGCCGCCCCGACCAGGTCCCCGGCGAGACAGCGCACTTATCCGGAGCTAACGGGCGAGGTGGATATGGTAGTGGCTCTACTGGAGACCACCAGAGCCGACAGGGGAGGTGCGGCTGCGGCCGGTGATCGGGGAGTGCTCCGGCATATTCTCAGGTCCTCCGGACAGCCGAAATCCGTGACCAACACTGCTGACCGTTCACGCAACGACGTACCCGCCAACGCGACTTTCGCCACCGACGGGGAGAACCAGGCGTGGACGCCTCCTTCCTGGGAGGAGATCGTCAGCACGCACAGTGCCCGCGTCTACCGCCTGGCGTACCGCCTGACGGGCAACCAGCACGATGCCGAGGACCTCACACAAGAAGTCTTCGTCCGTGTCTTCCGTTCCCTGTCCACGTACACGCCCGGCACCTTCGAGGGCTGGCTGCACCGCATCACCACCAATCTCTTCCTGGACATGGTGCGGAGACGTCAGCGGATCAGGTTCGACGCGCTCGGCGACGACGCGGCGGAGCGGCTCCCGAGCCGTGAGCCGTCCCCCGCACAGCACTTCAACGACACGCACTTCGACGCGGACGTCCAGCAGGCGCTGGACACCCTCGCGCCGGAGTTCCGCGCCGCCGTCGTGCTCTGTGACATCGAGGGGCTGTCGTACGAGGAGATCGCCGCCACCCTCGGCGTGAAGCTCGGCACGGTCCGGAGCCGGATCCACCGCGGCCGTTCCCACCTGCGCAAGGCTCTTGAGCACCGTTCCCCCGCGGCCCGACCGGGCCGTGCGCTGGCCGCCGCCGTACCGAAACCGGGCCTGGAGGGCGGGAGAGCGTGAGCAGTAGCGGTACCGGCCGGCAACACGTCGCATCTGCCGAGCAGCATCTCGGCGATCGGCTCGCCGCGTTCGTCGACGGCGAGTTGCCCGATGACACCCGGGACCGGGTGCTCGCGCATCTGGTGACGTGTCCCCAGTGCAAGACAGCCGCCGATGAGCAGCGCCGGCTGAAGAACGTCGTGGCGACCACGGCGCCGCCGACCCTGTCCGCGGGCCTGCTGGCCCGGCTCCAGGGACTGCCGGGCGGTGGCGACGACGAGGGAAGAGGCCCGTTCGACGGCGGCCTCTTCAGTGCTGATGTGTTCGGGCAGAGCGCGGCGGAGGAGTTCTCCTTCCTGTCCCCTGGTCCCGATCTCGCCGCACCGACCGATGTGCGGTCCCGCGGTTTCCGGATCCATGAGGTCGAGCGTTCGGCGTCCTCGCCCGGTTCGGCCTCGCGCGGCCGGCGGTTCGCCTTCGCGGCGGCCGGCGCGTTCTCGATGGCGGCCATCGCGCTCGGCGGTGCGCTCCCGATGGACGCGTCGATCGACAGCGGCGCCCCGCGCCCCGAGGAACAGGGCCCCGCGGTCGCCCCGCTCAGCGGCGTCAACTCGGTCTCCGACCTCAAACCGCTCCGCAACGACCTGGTGAACTCGGCGGAGGACCGCTATCTGCGGCATCCCCCGCTGGCGGGCGCCACGCCGGCCTCGGTGACCCGTCCGCTGATGGCGTCCGTGCCGGTCACCAAGCCCGCACCGACCGCCTCGCTGACCCCGGCGGCCACTCCAGGACCTGCCGTACACCGCTGACCCGCACGGCTGAGGCCATCCGGCCGTGTGGCACTTGCGGACTTCCGCATACCGCCCGCAGGCTCGAAGAATGAGCGATGAGGCGGACCGGCCGCAGTGGTGGAGTCGCCCGTCGGGCCCGGTGCCCGGCGCGGGCGGCGCGGAGGCGGCAGGACCCGCCCCGGACGAGGCGTTCCCCGACCCGTACCTGCTCAACCGCATGTCCGGCGGCGCCGCCGAGCCCGCTCCCTGGCACGGTCCCGGCACCCCGGCCCGCGCCCGTCGCGGACGGGCGGCCCCGCTGATCGCGGGCGCCGCGCTGGTGGCGCTGCTCGCCGGCGGGATCGGCGGAGCGGCCGGCGTCTACGCCGAACGGCACAGTGCCCAGGACGGCGATCAGGTGACACTGCCCCAGGTCTCCGAGGGCAGCGCCGACCGGGCGGGCGACAGCGTCGCGGGGATCGCGGCCAGGACCCTGCCGGGCGTCGTCTACATCCATGTGAAGGGCGCCGCGGGCGAGGACACCGGCACCGGGTTCGTGCTGGACGCCAAGGGCCACATCCTCACCAACAACCATGTGGTCGGCGCCGCCGGCAAGGGTGCCGACATCCAGGTCACCTTCAACGGCGGCCAGCTGAGCAAGGCGAAGGTGGTCGGGGTGGACAGCGGCTACGACCTCGCCGTCATCGAGGTCAGCGGGGTGTCCGGGCTGCGGCCGCTCACCCTCGGCAACTCCGATTCGGTGCGGGTCGGCGATCCGGTGGTCGCCATCGGCGCCCCGTACGGCCTCGAAGGCACCGTCACCGCGGGCATCATCAGCGCCACCCGCAGGCCGATCACCGCCGGCGGCGCCACCGACGGCACCGACGTCAGCTATGTGGACGCGCTGCAGACCGACGCACCGATCAACCCCGGCAACTCCGGCGGCCCGCTCGTCGACGGGCAGGGGAGGGTGATCGGGATCAACAGCGCGATCCGGGCGGCCGACGACGGCGGCCCGGCCGGCGGCCAGGGCGGCAGCATCGGCCTCGGCTTCGCCATCCCGGCCAACCAGGCGAAACGGGTCGCAGAGGAGCTGATCAACACCGGTAAGGCCACCCACCCGGTGATCGGGGTGACCGTCGACATGACCTACGAGGGGGACGGCGCCCGGGTCGGCGGCAAGGCGGGCACCACCGCGGTGACCCCCGGCGGTCCCGGCGACCAGGCCGGCATCGAGGCCGGTGACGTCATCACGGCGGTCGACGGCGAGCGGGTGCACCGCGGCGAGGAGCTGATCGTCAAGATCCGCAGCCACCGACCGGGTGACCACCTCACACTCACCCTGGTGCGCGCCGGAACGGAGCGTACGGTCGAGCTGACCTTGGGTTCGGCCACCGGGGGCTGACCCTTTACCCGGTGTCGACGTAGTGTTGGCCCAAGCCACTCCCGCGCTGCCCGCGCGGCCAGGTACGGTAAGTCGACCCGGACCCTGCCCACCCGGCTGTGGACGTCCCAAGGAGCTGCAAGGTGTTCTTCGACATAGGCCCGATGGAGATGATCGCGCTTGTCATCCTTGCGGTGCTCGTCTTCGGCCCGGACAAGCTGCCGAAGGTCATCCAGGACACGATGTCGTTCATCCGAAAGGTGCGGGCCTTCTCGGACAGCGCCAAGGAGGACATCCGCAAGGAGCTGGGGCCCGAGTTCAAGGACTTCGAGTTCGAGGATCTGAACCCCAAGACGTACATCCGCAAGAACATCCTGGAGAACGAAGAGCTCGGTCTGCAGGATCTGCGCAACGGTTTCGACTTCCGCAAGGAGATGGCCGAGGTCACGGATGCCGTGAACGGCACCGACACCACGGCCGCGGCCGCCGCCGGCGCCGCGGGTGCCGCCACGAGCACCCCGGACCGGCTCCGCAAGCGCGAGACGCTGGACAAGGACGAGCCCCCGCCGTTCGATTCCGACGCGACCTGAGTCAACCTGTTTGTCCCGTTCCACCCCTTGGGGTGGCTATTCTCCATGTGTCCGCCATCACCGTGCGCCGTTTTGGCCTCCGGGCCCGGCTCCGGTCCGGCAAGATGGCGGAGCCCAAAAGGGCATGGAGGAGGCGCCACCCCGATGGAGACGAAGACCGGCACAGCGGATCGAGCGGTCGACGGCTACTTGATGGCCGACTTCCCGTGGTACGGGCTGGACGAGGCGTTCACCGGACGCCGCTGGCTGACCGCGGTCGGCACCAGCGCGGACGGAACCGTGGAGCACGGCTCGATAGGGCATGGCGACGAACCGTCCATCAAGGCGGAGACCACCGACCCCCAGGCCCAGCGGTTCGCCGTGGTCGTGACGGTCGCCCGGCGTCCCGGCCGGCGCAGCTCGGACGGCACCGGCGTACTGGAGGCCACCTCGGTGTCCTCGGCGGCCTGGCTGGCGGGCTCCGGCCTGCTGTCCTGCACCTGGCCCAGCCATATGGAACGCGCACTGCGCCAGGACTGGCTCGACCAGCAGATCGCGACCGCCTGGGACCTCGCCGACGATCTGGCCGGCCCCCACTGGTCGACCCTGACGCTCCCGGTGGACGGCGAGCCCACCACGTTCCACTACCGGGAGTCCGCGTACGGCTGGGTCCTGGCGGGCTCCGCGCGCGGCGCCCACCTGGGCGCGTACGGGCGCGGCATGAGCGCGTACGGGCTGGGACTGGCCGTGGTGAAGGACATCACCTCGTACGACGGCTGACGGCCGGCATGACGGTGCCCCCGACCGCACTGCGGCCGGGGGCACCGTCATGAACTCAGAACTTGTTCCGCGGGGTGATCCCCAGCGACATACCCGCCAGGCCGCGGGCCCGACCGCCGAGCTTGCCGGCGATCGCCTTGAGGGCGAGCGCCGCGGCGGAGTCCGGGTGGCTCAGGACGACCGGGCGGCCGTCGTCGCCGCCCTCGCGCAGCCGTACGTCGATCGGGATCTGGCCCAGCACCGGCACCGTCGCGCCCGTGGTCCTGGTCAGGCCCTCGGCGACCCGCTCGCCGCCGCCGCTGCCGAAGACGTCGACGATCTCGTCGCAGTGCGGGCACGGCATCCCGGACATGTTCTCCACGACGCCGACGATCTTCTGGTGGGTCTGCACCGCGATGGACCCGGCGCGCTCCGCGACCTCGGCGGCCGCCTGCTGAGGCGTCGTCACCACGAGGATCTCGGCGTTCGGGACGAGCTGCGCGACGGAGATCGCGATGTCGCCGGTGCCCGGCGGCAGGTCCAGCAGCAGGACGTCCAGGTCGCCCCAGTACACATCGGCGAGGAACTGCTGCAGCGCGCGGTGCAGCATCGGGCCGCGCCACACCACGGGCGCGTTGCCCGGGGTGAACATGCCGATCGAGATGACCTTCACCCCGTGCGACGACGGCGGCATGATCATGTTCTCGACCTGCGTCGGCCGGCCCTCGACACCGAGCATGCGCGGTACCGAGTGGCCGTAGATGTCCGCGTCCACGACGCCGACCTTGAGGCCGTCGGCGGCCATCGCCGCCGCCAGGTTCACCGTCACCGAGGACTTGCCGACGCCGCCCTTGCCGGAGGCGACCGCGTAGACCCGGGTCAGCGAGCCGGGCTGGGCGAAGGGCACCTCGCGCTCGGCGGTGCCGCCGCGCAGATTGCCGGCGAGCTCCTTGCGCTGCTCGTCGCTCATGACGTCCAGCTCGACGGTGACACCGGTGACGCCCGGTACCCCTTCGACTGCCGTGGTGACATTCGTGGTGATCGTCTCGCGCATCGGGCAGCCCGACACCGTCAGATAGACGGCGACCTTCACGGTGCCGTCGTCCGCGATGTCCACGGATTTGACCATGCCGAGATCAGTGATCGGCTTGTGGATCTCCGGGTCGTTCACCGTCGCGAGCGCCGCGCGCACGGCGTCGGCGGTCGGAGCGGATCCGTGAATGTCGGTAGCCATACGGTCGATGGTACGGCGCTCACCGGTCGGTTCCGGCGTCGCCTTCGTCACGCCGCTCTTCCAGTTCCTTCAGCAGATCCTGGAGCTCGGAACGGATCCAGTCGCGGGTGGCGACCTCCCCGAGGTTCATCCGCAGCGACGCCACCTCCCGCGTCAGGTATTCGGTGTCGGCGATGCTGCGCTCGTTCTGTTTGCGGTCCTGCTCGTGGGTGACGCGGTCCCTGTCGTCCTGCCGGTTCTGCGCGAGCAGGATCAGCGGGGCCGCGTACGACGCCTGGAGCGAGAGCATCAGGGTCAGGAAGATGAAGGGGTACTGGTCCCAGCGCATCGAGTCCGGAGCGAAGACGTTCCACAGCACCCACAGGATGATGAGGACCGTCATCCAGACGATGAAGCGCCCGGTGCCCAGGAAGCGCGCGATCCGCTCCGAGAACCGGCCGAACTCCTCCGGGTCGTAGGCCGGCAGCAGCCGCCGCCGGGTCGGGCGGGGCTGGTCCAGGCGGACCCGGTGCCGCGGCGCGGCGGTGGAGCCGCCCGGTGTCTTCGCGCGCTCGCGCTCCACGTCAGCGGGCATCGGCGGGCCTGTTCTCGTCCGGGCGGGCCTCACCGACGTGGTACGCGCCGGCCGCGCCGTGCAGCTCGGTCTCGCGCCAGTCGTCGGGCAGCAGGTGGTCCAGCACGTCGTCGACCGTCACCGCGCCGAGCAGCGATCCGCTCTCGTCCACGACGGGTGCCGAGATCAGGTTGTACGTGGCGAGGTAGCTGGTCACCGCGGACAGCGGGGTGCCGGGCGGCAGCGGCAGCAGGTCGGTGTCGACGATGGAGCCGACCAGGGTGAAGGGCGGGTCGCGCAGCAGCCGCTGGAAGTGCACCAGACCCAGGTACTTGCCGGTCGGGGTCTCGTCGGGCGGCCGGCAGACATAGACCTGGGCGGCGAGCGCGGGGGACAGGTCGGGGTTGCGGACCCGGGCGAGCGCGTCGGCGATCGTCGCGTCGGGCCGCAGCACGATGGGCTCGGTGGTCATCAGGCCGCCGGCCGTGCGCTCCTCGTAGGAGAGCAGCCGGCGCACATCGGCCGCGTCCTGCGGCTGCATCAGCGTGAGCAGGCGCTCCTGGTCGACCTCGGGCAGCTCGGAGAGCAGGTCGGCCGCGTCGTCCGGGTCCATCGCCTCCAGGACGTCGGCCGCGCGCTCCTCCTTGAGCTTGCCGAGGATCTCCACCTGGTCGTCGTCCGGCAGCTCCTCCAGGACGTCGGCGAGCCGGTCGTCGTCCAGGGCGGCGGCGACCTCGCCGCGGCGCTTGGGCGACAGGTGGTGCAGCACGTTCGCGAGGTCGGCGGGGCGCAGCCGCTCGAACGTGGCGAGCAGGTTCTCGGCGCCCTGTCCGTGCTCCTCCAGGGAGAAGCCGGTCACGGCGGACCAGTCCAGGGTCAGCGTCTCGCCGCGCCTGCGCAGCGCACCGCCCTTGCCCCGGCGGACGAAGACCTTGTCGATCTCCCAGTCGCGGCGGGCTGGCAGCTGCACCATCGAGATGTCCAGCACCGTCACCTCCTCGCCGGTCGCGACGATCCTGACCCGCCGGTCGAGCAGTTCGCCGAGGACCAGGGTCTCGGTCGGCCGCTGCTCGAAGCGCCGCATGTTGACGACGCCGGTGGTGATCACCTGGCCGGACTCGACGCCGGTCACCCGGGTCATCGGCAGGAAGATCCGCCGCCGGCTGACCACCTCGACGACCAGCCCGAGCACCCGCGGCGGCTTCCCGCCGACCCGCAGCATGACGACAAGGTCCCGGACCCGGCCGACCTGGTCGCCGCCCGGGTCGAAGACCGCGACACCGGAGATGTGGGAGATGAACACGCGCGGGGCACCTGCGGCCATGCGGTGCCTCCTGGCGTCGTGCGGGTCACGGTTCGTCGCTGTCAGGCTAACCCGCTCGGATCTTGGCTGCCGCACGGTGCTGCTCCGCGGGGCGGCGGGCGACCCCGGGCAGGCACCGGGCAGGCACCGGGCAGGCACCAGGCAGGCACCGGGCAGGCCCTGGCAGGCCACAGGCTCCAGGTCGCCCGTGGAATGGTGCGGTCCGGGTCTCGGCAGGGAGCTGTACGCTGCGGTAGCTTCGGGTCTCCCCACCACCGTTCCCCTGCCGCTGGAGGAAGAGAACACGTGTTTCCCGGCCGCCGATCCGTTGTTCTAGTCGGGGCGCTGTGCGCCGGACTGACCCTCGCCGGCTGCGGCGACCCGGACGCCGGGACCAACGGGGTCGCCAAACTGCCCCCCAAGACGATCGAGCAGCGAGCCCGCGACGCCGCCGCCGCGGCACAGACCGTCCGGCTGTCCGGCACCGTGGTCAGCAAGGGGAAGACGTACAAGCTCGACATGCGGCTGCGCGGCAACGGCGGCGTCGGCGACGTCTCGACGCAGAGCAGCACGTTCCAGCTGCTGCGGGTCGACGACGACCTGTATTTGAAGGCGGGCGCCGACTTCTACGGTGACGCCGGCTCCGACAAGAACAGCCAGGCCGCCGCGGCGAAGCTGAAGGACAAGTACGTCAAGGTGCCGGCGGGCGACCCCGCCTACCAGCAGTTCAGTGGCTTCACGGACAAGAAGGTGCTGCTCGACGCGCTCTTCGCGCTCAACGGCGAGCTGTCCACCGGCGACCACCGCAAGGTCAACGGCACCCGCACCATCGCCCTCGCCGCGGACGGCGGCGGAGGCGGCACCCTCGACGTCTCCCTGGAGGGCAGCCCCTACCCGCTGCGGTACGAACGCGCGGGCGGCTCCGGCACCCTCACGCTCGCCGACTGGGGCAAGGACTTCGCCCTCGCGGCGCCGGACGCCGCCCATGTCGTCGACTACGGCAAGTCCGTGACGGGCACCTCGGGCGGCTGACGCCGCCCCGGCCGTACGATCCGGGTACTACCGTCAGCCGCGCTTCCTGCGGCGGGCCAGCAGCCGCGGCAGCGCCTCCGGCATCGGCTGCCGGGTCGTGGCGGGCGACGGAACGGGGCCGGCCGCACCCGAGCCGTCCGGCATGGTGCCGGGCTGCTCGCTCGGCGGTCCTGACGGTACGAGCCGCAGCACCTGGCACTCACGCGCCCAGCGCACGGTCATCGTCTCGGCGTCCGGTGCGTTCAGCCGCTTGCCCTTGAGCTCCTCGACGGCGGCGGTCCACCCGTCGCTGTCGGGGACGAGCGCGGAGACGGTGGCGGGCCACGCGACCAGCCGGCCGCCCTTGTCCTTGCTGCGCACCGTCACGACCGCGGTGCCGCCGTCGGTCAGCCCGCCGAGCGGCTGCTCCCCGGGGCCGCCGCCGACCACGCACATCGCGCCGTCCACCCAGGCGTGCCACACCGCCTGCGGCGGGCGGCCGGTCGGGGCCTGGACCCAGACCAGGCCGGACTTCTTGGTGGCCTCCTCGACGAGGGCGGTCTGTTCGGCGGTTTCCGTCATGGGGCTCACCTTATTCGGTGCGCCCTTCCCCGCGGCGTGCTCCGCGGCGTTCCCTGCGGCCCTCCAGGCGGGTCCAAGCGCTGGACGACAGGAGCATGCTCTTGTCACGGCCCTTACGCTGGTCGGAGACCCTGTTCCGACCGAGGAGAACCCGTGTCCGCCGAGCCGCGCACCGTCGCCCCGCCAGTCGCCGTGCCCCCCGCGGCAGCGGTCGCGCACCGGCCGCTGGACCTGACGCTGCTGGCCGTCGCCATCGCCGGCGTCTCGTTCTCCGCGCCGCTGATCGCGGCGACCGCCGCCCCGGCGCTGGCCATCGCGTTCTGGCGGAACGCCATGGCGATCGGGGTGCTCACCCCGTTCGTGCTGCGCAGCAACCTCGGCGAGCTGCGCCGGATGGGCCGCCGCTCGCTGCTGCTGTCGGTGGCGGCGGGCGCGACGCTCGCACTGCACTTCGGCCTGTGGCTGCCGAGTCTGTCGATGACGTCGGTCGCGACCTCGACCGCGCTGTGCACCACGACCCCGATCTGGACCACGATCATCCTGCGGATACGCGGCCACCGGCCGCCCCGCATGGTGTGGGCGGGCACCCTGCTGGCCGTGGTCGGCGTCATCATCCTGACCGGTATCGACATGTCGACCGACACCCGCGCGCTGGCCGGTGACGCGCTCGCGCTGGGCGCGGGCATGGCGGCGGCCGCGTACGTCCTGCTGGGCGCCGAGGTCCGCAGGACCGCCAGCACCACCGCGTACACCTACATCTGCTACTCGACGACCGCGGTCGCGCTGCTCGTCGCGTGCCTGGTCTCCGGCGCCTCGCTGGGCGGGTACAGCGGTGAGACCTGGCTGAAGCTCGTCGCGCTCACCGTCGCCGCGCAGCTGCTGGGCCACTCGCTGCTGAACCGGGTGGTGCACGGGCTCGGCCCGTCCACCACCTCGACCGCGATCCTGCTGGAGACACCGGGCGCGGCCCTCATCGCGGCACTCTGGCTCGGCCAGACCCCGCCGGCGATGGCCTACCCGGCGCTCGGAGTGATCCTCGCCGGCCTGGCACTGGTGATCCTGGCGGACCGGAAGGCCGGCCCGGTGCCGGCAGACCTGCCGGCGACGCCCGGGGGAGCCTGACCACCACCACTGCCGGCAGCGGCCACCTACAGCCAGCCGTTCCGGCGGAATCCGCGGTGGATGCTGAAGCAGATGGCGACTGTCGCGCACAGGACCATCGGGTAGCCGTAGCGCCAGTGCAGCTCCGGCATGTGGTCGAAGTTCATGCCGTACACCCCGGTGATCATCGTCGGGACGGCGAGGATGGCCGCCCATGCGGTGATCTTGCGCATGTCCTCGTTCTGCGCGACGGTCGCCTGCGCCAGGTTCGCCTGCAGGATCGAGTTGAGCAGATCGTCGAAGCCGACCACCTGCTCGTGGACCCGCGCCACGTGGTCGGCGACATCGCGGAAGTACTTCTGGATCTCGGGGTCGATCAGCCGCATCGGCCGCTCGCTGAGCAGCTGCATCGGCCGCAGCAGCGGTGAGACGGCGCGCTTGAACTCCAGTACCTCGCGCTTGAGCTGGTAGATCCGGCCGGCGTCGCCACCGCGCGCGGACTTGCCCTGCGCGGCGGAGAAGACGTCGATCTCCACGTCGTCGATGTCGTCCTGCACGGCCTCGGTGACGGCGAGATAGTCGTCGACCACCTGGTCGGCGATGGCGTGCAGCACGGCCGAGGGGCCCTTGGCGAGCAGCTCGGGGTCCTCCTCCAGCCGGTGCCGCAGCGCGCGCAGCGAGCCGTGGCCGCCGTGCCGGACGGTGATGACGAAGTGCCGGCCGGTGAAGACCATGACCTCGCCGCTCTCCACGACCTCGCTGGTCGCGGTGAGTTCGGTGTGCTCGACGTACCTGATGGTCTTGAAGACGGTGAACAGGATGTCGTCGTAGCGCTCCAGCTTGGGGCGCTGGTGGGCGTGCACGGCGTCCTCGACGGCCAGCGGGTGCAGCCCGAACACCTCGGCGATGCCGGCGAACTCCTGCTCCGTGGGCTCGTGCAGACCGATCCAGACGAAGCCCTCGCTGCGGCTGCCGGTGCGCACCTTCTCCAGCGCGACGGCCGGGTCGATGTGGTCGCTGCAGCGCGCGCCGTCGCGGTAGACGGCGCAGTCCACGACCGCGCTCGTCGCGCTCGGCGTACGGGTCGCGCCGTAGTCGTATGAAACGGCGCTCTTGCGCAGGGAGGGACGGACCACTGCACGCAGGTCACGGATCATCGACATGGCAAGCTCCTTCACGGACTGGCCGACGGCACGGAAGCCGCACTGAAATGCTGATCAAGGCAGGGTGATCACAAGGCAGTTCAGGGCGCTCTTCCGGCGCGATGCCCGCGGCGGGCGCGGATCCATGGGGAAGTGAGAACTTCCGTGTTTCCCGGCGACGGTGCTGGGTATGGAACGCGAAGACTCAGCCGGCGAGGCGGCGGAAGGAAGAGCGGGCAGGACTGCAAGGTCGACTATGATCCATGTCAACCCCACCTCCTCCGGCCGATCCCCGCTGAGGGATGACGTATACCCATGGCAGCGCCGGACTTCACGGCGGGCCAACGCCCCACCTTAGCAAGCGCCCGGAGCGCTCCTGCCCGGCTTTGCCTGTTCCATACGGTTCCCCTACCTGTCGCGGGCACGGCGGACCTATGCTCCGCGGTATGGGCGATCTTCTTCAGCTGGTCGAGGCGCGACTGCACTCGGCGTTCGGTGAGCGGCACAGCAGGGCGGCGGTGACCTTCCTCGGCACCGACCGTATCGAGGTGCTGCGCTTCGTCGACGGCGATGTGCTGCGCTACGCGACGCTCGGCATGTCGCGGCAGCCGATGAGCGATCCCCTCGCCACCGTCGCCGACCCGCTGCGCGGCCCGCGCGCCGAACTGGTGCTGTCCGTACGGGCCGGGCTCGCCCCCGTGGACCAGGTGCTGCGGCCGCTCGCCGTGCTCGCCGCCTCGCCCCAGGTCGAGGGCGTCGTGGTGGCTCCCGGCGCCTCGCTGGACGTCGGCGGACCGCTGTGGACCGGCGCGCCGTTCTCCGCCGTGCTGGTCGCGGAGCCCGGCGGCCTGGTCGAGGACCTCGGCCTGGACGAACCGCTGGACCCGGTCCGGTTCTTCCCCGTGCTGCCGATGACACCGAACGAGGCGGCCTGGAAGCGCGTCCACGGCGGCGCCGCGCTGCAGGAACGCTGGCTGAAGTACGGCACGGATCTGCGCGACCCGCTGCGGGCGTCGGTACCGCTCACCGACTGACCCGGCCGACCCGTCCGGACCCGCCCGTCGTACGTCCCGCCGCACGTTCCGTCCCCACAAGTCCCGCCCCTGGAGCCCGTCCCGCCGTGCGTACGGCTGATCCCTCGACGCCGGACGGGTGATCGTCCTTGACGCGGGCACGTCGCGGGAGGACCGTTGGGCTCTATGAGGGGCGAACCCAGTTGCCCGAAGTGTGGTGGCCGGGTGCGAGCGCCCGGCCTCTTCGCCGATGCCTGGCAGTGCGGCGTGCACGGGACCGTGTATCCGCTCCAGCCGGTCGTCCCGCCGAGCGTCGAGGCGCTCGGGGTGGTGGTGCACCGCGCGAAGGTACCGGTGTGGATGCCCTGGCCGCTGCCGGTCGGCTGGCTGTTCTCCGGGGTGGCCTCCGCGGGCGACGACCGCAGCGGCGGGCGGGCGACCGCCGTGGCCTGCTCCGGTCCCGGGCCGCTCGGCGGCCCCGGTGAGCTGCTGCTGATCGCCGAGGAACTGGGTGTGGGCCTCGGAGCGCGCTACGCGGGCATCCAGGGACCCGATCCCGGCCCCTCGATGTGTGTGGACCGGTCCCCGCACACCAAGGTGCTGGCCGCGGGCCGGCCCACCCCGCTGTGGCATGTGGAGGACGCGCCCGGTGACCGGGCGGTCTTCGCGGGCGAGGCGCTCGGGCTGTGGCTCTGGGCGATCGTGTGGCCCGAGCAGTCCGGGCTGATGATGTACGACGAGCTGGTGCTCACCGATCTGCGGGACGCGGGGGCGGAAGTCGACCTGCTGTCGTGCGGTGCGCTGTCTCCCCGGCTGCTCTCCTGAGATTCGCAGGTTCCCCGGCCCGCTATCCTTATTTTCCGAAAGCCTGTGCCGTATACCGCCTAGCGCCGTTGGGAGCCGTGCCGTGCGCATCGACCTGCACACCCACTCCACGGCCTCGGACGGTACGGACACCCCCGCCGAGCTGGTGCGCAACGCCGCCGCCGAGGGTCTCGACGTCGTGGCGATCACCGACCACGACACGGTCGGCGGCCATGACGAGGCCGCCAAGGCGCTGTACGACCTCGGGTCGCCGCTGACGCTGGTGACCGGCGCGGAGCTGTCCTGCAAGGTCGACGGCATCAGCATGCACATGCTGGCGTACCTCTTCGACCCCGTGGAGCCCGAGCTGTTCCGGGAGCGCGAGCTCGTACGGGACGACCGGGTGCCGCGTGCGCGGGCCATGGTCGGCAAGCTCCAGGAGCTCGGCGTCCCGGTCACTTGGGAGCAGGTCGCCGCGATCGCCGGTGACGGCTCCGTGGGCCGGCCGCACATCGCGACCGCGCTCGTCGACCTCGGCGTCGTGGACACCGTCTCGGACGCGTTCACGGACCGGTGGCTGGCCAACGACGGCCGCGCGTACGTCGGGAAGCACGAGTTCGACCCCTTCGACGCCGTACGCCTGGTGAAGGCGGCCGGCGGGGTCACCGTCTTCGCGCACCCGGGCGCCCACAAGCGCGGCGAGACCGTTCCGGAGCGCGTCATAGCCGCTCTGGCGGCGGCCGGACTCGACGGCATCGAGGTGGACCACATGGACCACGACGAGGCCAGCCGGGCCCGGCTGCGCGGCTTCGCCGCCGAGACGGGGCTGCTCGCCACCGGCTCCAGCGACTACCACGGCAGCCGCAAGGCCTGTCGGCTCGGGGAGTTCGTCACCGACCCCGAGGTGTACCGGGAGATCGCGCGCAGGGCGACCGGCGCGGTCCCGATCAGCGCCGTCTAGCGCTCCTCCCGCCCCCCGGCGGCCCCGGCGCCCCGCGTCCCGCCGCCTCCTCGCCGCTCGTTCCCGCCGTGCGTCCTGATGCCCCGGCCTCAGACGCCGGCGCCCCGCCCGTTTTGCCGGCCCACCGCGGAAAGCCCCCACTGAAATGCTCGACGTCACCCTCTTCGGGTCGGTCTTTGTCACGCTCTTCGTGATCATGGACCCGCCCGGGATCACCCCGATCTTCCTCGCGCTGACCTCCGGGCGCGCCACCAAGGTGCAGCGCCGGATGGCCTGGCAGGCGGCCTCCGTCGCCTTCGGCGTCATCACCGTCTTCGGCCTCTTCGGCCATCAGATCCTCGACTACCTGCATGTCTCGGTCCCCGCGCTGCGGATCGCCGGCGGTCTGCTGCTGCTGCTCATCGCGCTCGACCTGCTCACCGGCAAGATGGACGAGCCGACCCAGACCAAGGACGTGAACGTCGCGCTGGTGCCGCTGGGGATGCCGCTGCTGGCCGGGCCCGGTGCGATCGTGACCGTGATCCTGGCGGTGCAGAACGCCCACGGCTTCGGCGAGCAGGCGTCGGTGTGGCTGGCGATCGCCGCCATGCACGTCGTGCTGTGGCTGGTCATGCGCTACTCGCTGGCGATCATCCGGCTCATCAAGGAGGGCGGTGTGGTGCTGGTGACCCGGCTGTCCGGGATGCTGCTCTCGGCCATCGCCGTTCAGCAGGTGGCCAACGGGGTGCTGGGGTTCGTGCACGGCGAGGGCTGACCCGGACGGCCCCCGTGGCGCCCACCGGACGCAGAAGCGCCCCTGTACGTCTTGCGTACAGGGGCGCCGTCGTCGAATGCTGTCTCAGATCGCCGGTCGGATGTAGATCCGCTGGCCGATGGCCGCGGCCTGTTGGACGATCTTGTTGACGGCGGCGGCGTCCACGACTGTGCTGTCCACAGCGGTGCCGTTCCGGTCGTCGAGTCGCATGATCTCGAAGCGCATGGTGCTTCTCCCTTCGTCGCACTGTCCATGAGTAGTCAACGAACCCCCTCACTAAAACATTCCCTACGCTAATGAAAACTTTTCCGAGCCTAAGTACTCACGAGTACGGGACAATGGCGGACCTATGGACAACGACAACGCGCTGGCCGCCATGGCCGCCGGTATCGAGCGCACCAACGAGCTCCTGCAGCGGGTCCTGGCCGAAGTCGCCACCACCCCCGCCACCCACGCCGTGTTCGTGGACGCCGGCTACGTCTACGCCGCCGCGGGCCGCCTCGTCGCGGGCACCGAGGACCGGCAGACCTTCGACCTGGACGCCGAGGGCATCATCGAGGCGTTCATCGACAAGGCGCGCTCGCTCTTCCCGGACAGCCGGCTGCTCCGCGTCTACTGGTACGACGGCGCCCGCCGCCGGATCCACACCCGCGAGCAGGAGCGCATCGCCGAACTCCCCGACGTCAAGGTCCGGCTCGGCAACCTCAACGCCAGCCGCCAGCAGAAGGGCGTCGACTCCCTCATCCGCACCGACCTCGAATCGCTCGCCCGGCACCGCGCCATCAGCGACGCGGTCCTCATCGGCGGTGACGAGGACCTGGTGTCCGCCGTCGAGGCGGCCCAGGGCTACGGCGCGCGGGTGCACCTGTGGGGCATCGAGGCCACCGAAGGACGCAACCAGGCGGACCCCCTGCTCTGGGAGGTCGACAGCCAGCGCACCTTCGACCTCGAGTTCTGCAAGCCGTATCTGACCCGGCGACCCGTGCCCGAGTACGGTGACGCGCCGGTGCCCTCGCGGGCGGACGTGCACTTCGTGGGCGCCCGGGTGGCCGGCCAGTGGCTCGCCGTCCGGGGCCGCGACACCCTCGCGGAACTGCTGCCCGGCCGGCCCTATCTGCCGCCGGCCTACGACCAGGAACTGCTCGTCGAAGCCGAGGGATTGCTCGGCATCTCGCTGCGCGCCCACGCCGACCTGCGACGTTCGCTGCGCGACGGCTTCTGGGACCACCTCACCGCCCAGCTCTGACTCCTCACTCGCCCTTCGGGCTCCAGAAATCGATCAGCGCCTCGGCCGTCGCCTCCGGCTGGTCCACATTCGGTGAGTGCTCGGCGCCCTTGATGACCACCCGCCGCGCGCCCAGCCGCAGCGCCATCTCGTCGAGCCACTCCGGCGGCCACGCGTAGTCGACGTCGCCGGAGAGCACCAGCGTGCGGATCGGTACGGCGGCCAGCTCGGCGACCCGGTCGGGCTCCGCGATCAGCTGCTTGCCGGTCGCGATCAGCTGCTCGGGGACATTGCCCATCCAGCGCCGGTACAGGAACTCCGCGATGGCGGGCGGGACGTCCGGCGCGTCGGCGTTCTCCGCGTCCATGTCGCGCATCGCCTGCCAGACCGCCTCCATCCCCATCGCGGGCAGCGCCTCGACGAGCATCCGCGTCCTGGCCTGCTGCTCGGCGTCGATGGCGGCCGGCCCGGAACTCATGATCGTCAGAGACGTCCACGGCGGTGCCGCGTCGATCGCCGCCGCCCGCACGATCAGCCCGCCCAGCGAGTGGCCCAGTACGTGCACCGGACCCGAACCGCCCAGCGCCTCGGTCTGCGCGAGGACGTCGGCGGCCAGTTCGGCCTGGGTGTACGCGATCTCCTCGGGCGGGCCGCCCGTCTCGTGCTGCCCTCTGCCGTCGACCGCGACCACCCGGTAGCCGGCCAGTGCCAGCGGTTCGAGCAGCGCGATGAAGTCCTCTTTGCTCCCGGTGAACCCGGGCACCAGCAGGGCGGTGCCCAGGACCGCCGTTCCGGCGTCCAGCACCGCGAAGTCGCCCCTCGCGGTGGCGAGGCGGTACGCACGGGCCCCTTCGGGCAGCTCCAGTGTCGGCGGTCTGCTCATGCCGTGAGATTACGCGACGCGTGTGTACGACAGGTTGCGGACAGCGACAGAACGCCGACGCCCCCGGTGGAGAACCGGGGGCGTCGGCGTTGCTGGTGGTGCTGTTCCGCTGTGCTGTTCCGCGGGTCGGTCAGCTGTCGGCCGGCTCGGCCTTCGCGGGACGGGTACGACGACGGCGGCGGGCCGGCTTGGCCTCGTCACCCTCGGCGGTGGGAGCCTCGGCCGGAGCGGCCTCGACCATGGTCGCCGGAGCGCCCTCCGCGGCCGGAGCGCCCTCCGCTGCCGGAGCGGCGGCGCGGGTACGGCGACGGCGGCGCGGGGCCGCCTTCGCCTCGCCCTCGGTGTCCGCCACGTCGATGACCGGGGTCACGGCCGCGGCCGCATCCACCGCGACGACGGCGGTCTCACCGGCGACGGTCTCACCGGCACGGGTGCGGGTGCGCTGACGCGGGGTGCGGGTCCGCGGCGGACGCTCCTCGGTCACGGTCGCCGCTGCGGCGACGGCGGGCTTGCGCCCACCGGTCCTGCCGCGGCCACCGGTCTCGCCGAGGTCCTCGACGGTCTCCGCGCCGAGGCCGGCACGGGTCCGATCGGCCCGGGGCAGTATGCCCTTGGTGCCGGCCGGGATGTTGAGCAGCTCGTACAGGTGCGCGGAGGTGGAGTACGTCTCCTCCGGCTCGTCGAACGGCAGGTCCAGCGCCTTGTTGATGAGCTTCCAGCGCGGGATGTCGTCCCAGTCGACCAGCGTGATCGCGATACCGGTCTTGCCGGCGCGGCCGGTGCGGCCGACGCGGTGGAGGTACGTCTTCTCGTCCTCCGGCGACTGGTAGTTGATGACGTGCGTCACACCGTCGACGTCGATACCGCGGGCGGCGACGTCGGTGCAGACCAGCACGTCCACCTTGCCGTTGCGGAACGCGCGCAGGGCCTGCTCACGAGCACCCTGGCCCAGGTCGCCGTGGACCGCGCCGGAGGCGAAGCCGCGCTGGGCGAGCTGGTCGGCGATGTCGGCCGCGGTGCGCTTGGTGCGGCAGAAGATCATCGCGAGGCCACGGCCGTCGGCCTGCAGGATGCGGGAGACGAGCTCCGGCTTGTCCATGGAGTGCGCGCGGAAGATGTGCTGCGTGATGTTCGCGACAGTCGCGCCCTCGTCGTCCGGCGAGGTGGCGCGGATGTGCGTGGGCTGCGACATGTAGCGGCGGGCCAGGTTGATGACCGCGCCCGGCATGGTGGCCGAGAACAGCATCGTCTGGCGCTTCGGCGGCAGCATGGCCATGATCCGCTCGACGTCGGGCAGGAAGCCCAGGTCCAGCATCTCGTCGGCCTCGTCCAGGACGAGGGCGCGCACCGACTTCAGGTTCAGCTTCTTCTGGCCCGCGAGGTCCAGCAGCCGGCCCGGGGTGCCGACGACGATGTCGATGCCCTTCTTGAGGGCCTCGACCTGCGGCTCGTAGGCGCGGCCGCCGTAGATGGCCAGGACGCGCACATTGCGCACCTTGCCGGCGGTCAGCAGGTCGTTGGTGACCTGCTGGCACAGCTCACGGGTGGGGACGACGATCAGGGCCTGCGGCCCGTCGGGGAGGTCCTCGGCCTTGGCGCGGCCGGCCTCGACGTCGGCGGCGACCGTGACGCGCTCCAGCAGCGGCAGGCCGAAGCCCAGCGTCTTGCCGGTGCCGGTCTTGGCCTGGCCGATGATGTCATTGCCCGCCAGGGCGACCGGAAGGGTCATCTCCTGGATCGGGAACGGATTGATGATGCCGACAGCCTCAAGGGCTTCGGCGGTCTCGGAAAGGATTCCGAGGCTGCGGAAAGTCGTGGTGGTCAGGATGCTTGCCTCTTCTGTGAGACGCGGCACTGGGCTGTGAGGGGGGTCGAGCGTCCGCGTCCGGAAAGGAACGCCGGGCGCTGACCGCGCAGGTGTCGTCCAGCCGTGGGTGGCTGAGAAGCGCGGGACCGCTGCCCTCGCACATGCCGCGAGTGGGCCCCTCCTGCTGTCAGGAGGGCGGTCGGTGTAGGAGCCGATCGGGCCACCGACCGGGCATCCAGATACTGCGTACAGTGCACAGGAAATTGCCGAAAATCGGCGGAGTGCATTACCACTCTACCCCGGAAACACGCAGCTGCACCCGATCAAATGTTTCGGCGGGGGCTACGGGGGTGGTCCGGCGGGACCCGGACTTGGCTATTGTGCGCAGCATGGAGACGCCTGACGAGACGACCGCACCTGCCACCGGAATCGCTGCCCTGGACTGGGCCGGAGCTTCCGCGGACCCCCACTACCGGGCCGCGGTGGTGGATCTGCTGGGTGCGCTGGCCTACGGCGAACTGGCCGCGTTCGAACGCCTCGCGGACGACGCGAAGCTCGCGCCGGAGCTTGAGGACAAAGCTCAGCTGGCCGCCATGGCGGCGGCTGAATTCCACCACTTCGAGCGGCTGCGGGACCGGCTTTCCGAGATCGGGGCCTCCGCGAAGGAAGCCATGGAACCCTTCGGCGCCGCGCTGGACGAGTTCCACCGGCAGACCGCTCCGTCGGACTGGCTGGAGGGTCTGGTCAAGGCCTACGTCGGCGACTCGATCGCCTCGGACTTCTACCGCGAGGTCGCGGCGCGGCTCGACACCGACACCCGCACGCTCGTGCTGGCCGTACTGGACGACACCGGCCACGCCAGCTTCGCCGTCGAGAAGGTCCGCGCCGCCATCGAGGCGGACCCGCGGGTCGGCGGCCGGCTCGCGCTGTGGGCGCGGCGGCTGATGGGTGAGGCGCTGTCACAGGCGCAGCGCGTCGTCGCCGACCGGGACGCGCTGTCCACGATGCTCGTCGGGGGAGTGGCCGGCGGTTTCGACCTGGCCGAGGCCGGCCGGATGTTCACCCGGATCACCGAAGCGCACACCAAGCGGATGGCGGCACTCGGGCTGGCTGCCTGACCCTCGCTCAGGCCTGGTCCTCAGCTGTGGTCCTCAGCTGTGGTCCTCAGGCCCGCCCCGCGACCGAGTGGCGGAGAAAGCGCCGGTCGTCAGCGGGGCGGAGGAGCAGGCTGAGCAGCGCCGCCGCGACGAGCGCCGACACCGGGAGCGTCACGGCCGCGTGGCCGGCGCCGAGAACCGTACGGGTGATCAGACCTCCGACCAGGGCCGCGATCGGACCGGTGGCGAGGACGAGGACGCGGGACGGGAAGCGTTCGGGCAAGAAGTGCGTGGCGGCGTAGGCGATGCCCAGACCGAGCGCGGCGAATGCGACTGCTTCCCACATGTACGGGGTCCTTCCCGAGGGGGCCGACCGTTGCATAACGGTCCTACCCCTTCGGGGAGCCGGACAAAACGGAGGGCTCGCACCCGATTACGGTGCGAGCCCTCCGCCGTCGTCACATCGACGCGCCGAAGCCGACCTTCCGGCTGGCGGGCTGGCCGATCTCCACGTACGCGATCTTGGCTGCGGGGATGAGGACCTTGTGGCCCTTCTCGTCCACCAGGCTCAGGAGCGGCGACGCGCCGGAGAGGGCGTCAGCGACGGCCTTCTCGACCTCCTCGGCCGACTGCACGCTCTCGATGCTGATCTCGCGCGGCGCGTGCTGCACGCCGATCTTGACCTCCACGGCTCTGTACCTCCAGGTCTGGCGGTGTGCGCGTCTTCGCGCCGTACGCAGGAAACACTAGCCGGGCTCGGAGGGGTGGAATCCGAAGATGATGAACGCCGGTAGCGAACAGCGACGGGGAATAACCGGCGGTGGCCGTCCGCGGCAGCCGTCAGTGGTGGCCGGCGGCCGTCAGTGGTGGCCGTCCGTGCCGTGCAGCGGGAAACCGGCGATACCGCGCCAGGCCAGCGACGTCAGCAGGTTGACGGCGGTGTCCCGGGGGATCTGGCTGTTGCTGGAGAGCCAGTAGCGGGCCACGACCTGGGAGACGCCGCCGAGGCCGACGGCCAGCAGCATCGACTGTTCGCGGGGCAGCCCGGTGTCCTCCGCGATGACCTCGCAGATCGCCTCGGCGCACTCCAGCGAGACCTTGTCGACGCGCTCGCGGACCGCGGGCTCGTTCGTCAGGTCCGATTCGAAGACCAGCCGGAAGGCGCCGCCCTCGTCCTCCACGTACGCGAAATAGGCGTCCATGGTCGCCTCGACGCGCAGTTTGTTGTCGGAGGTGGAGGCCAGTGCGGTACGCACCGCTTGCAGCAGTGACTCGCAGTGCTGGTCGAGCAGCGCCAGATACAGCTCCAGCTTGCCCGGGAAGTGCTGGTAGAGCACCGGCTTGCTGACGCCGGCCCGCTCGGCGATGTCGTCCATCGCGGCGGCGTGGTAGCCCTGGGCGACGAACACTTCCTGGGCCGCGCCCAGGAGTTGTTCGCGGCGGGCCCGGCGGGGCAGGCGGGTGCCGCGCGGGCGTGCCTGAGTGTGCTCGATGGCTGTCACGCCGCCTCCCAATCTGTTGAAGGAACACTGCGGGTGCCATCGTACTTTTCGGTAACGGGGCTGTGCGCGGTGCGAGAGCACATTCTCACTACCTGGAACCTTTCAGCGATAGTCCTCCTCGTCCAGGTTGACGACACGACGTTGTTCCGCGACGTCCGCGGGATCGGCGGACGCGACGGGCGAATCGGAGTCCTCCCCGGCCGGGACGTCGTCGCGGTGGACGACATCGGTGTGCTGCTCGGCGGCATCGGCTTCGGGGGTTTCGATGTCCATCTCGATGGCCGGATCGTCGGCGGCGGCCTCGAATTCATCCTCGGAAATCTGGACTTCGTCGGACACGGTGACTCCCTTCCTTACTGTCGAGCGTAGGAGCGCGGGGTCCTGAGCGCAGCCTGTGAGGGCGAACACACAGGCGCATGCGTGATCGTCTCGTAACATTGCCCCATGTCCTCGACGGAGTCTCCTCAAGCTGCGATCGCTCCCGCAGCCGTCCCCCCGCAGGGGCCGCGGCTCGGACCAGGGGAAACGCAGCGAAATGTGAGCCTGCCCGGTCTCTCTCTGGTGGTCCGCGAGCGGACCTCGGAGCGCGACGGACTCGAACCGGCCGTTCTTGTGCACGGACTGGGCGGTTCGTCGCAGAACTGGACACAACTGATGGACCGGCTGGCCGACCGGCTCGACAGTCAGGCACCGGATCTGCCCGGCTTCGGCTTCTCGCCGCCGCCGGACGACGGTGACTACTCGATCGCCGGACACGCCCGGGCGGTGGTCCGGCTGATCGAGTCCGGCGAGCGGGGTCCGGTCCATCTGTTCGGCAACTCGATGGGCGGCGCGGTGGCGACGAAGGTCGCGGCGGCCCGTCCCGACCTGGTCAGGACGCTGACACTGGTCTCGCCCGCGCTGCCGGAGCTTCCGCCGCAGCGCACCGCGTGGCCGACGGCGTTCGTCTCGATGCCGGGGATCCCGGCGCTCTATCTGCGGGCGACCAAGGACTGGCCGGCCGAGCGGCGGACCCAGGAACTGCTCACGCTGTGTTACGGCGACGCCTCGTCGGTCGGTGACCGGGCGCGGGCGGAGGCGGTCGAGGAGTACGAACGGCGGATCGCACTCCCGTACTTCTGGGATGCGATGGTCCGTTCGACACGGGGCATCGTCAACGCGTACACCTTGGGTGGACAACACTCTCTGTGGCGGCAGGCGGAGCGGGTACTCGCGCCGACGCTGCTGGTCTACGGGGGGCGCGACAAGCTGGTCTCCTTCCGGATGGCGCGGAAGGCGTCCCAGGCGTTCCGCGACTCCCGGCTGGTGACGCTGCCCGACAGCGGGCACGTCGCGATGATGGAGCACCCTGACGTGGTGGCACGGGCCTTCCGGGACCTGCTCGATCAGACGGACGGTCACGCGGTGAACGAAAAGACGGGCGCTCGCGTAATGAACGACACGACGAGCGACGCGGCGAGCAGGAGCTGATTGAGGGCGTGGGGAAACACAGCGCGGGCGGCGGCCGGCAGAGCCGCGACAACGACATATCGAGCACCCTCGGTGGCGGTCGTGCAGGCCAGGGCCGCAGACGCCGGGGTGACGTCGGCGTTCCCGTCTCCGTCCCGTCCCAGGCTCCGGCGCCGGGCGCCCGCTACGACGGCGGTTACGTCGTCGGCGACCACCCGGACTCCCGCCCGCACCCCGAGCACCGTGAGCACGCCGCCTGGGGCGCCCAGGACGGCTGGGCGGCGGAGAGCGGCCGTGGCCGGAGCACCGGCTACCGGCCGGACGAGCTCCCGGACCCGTACGACACGGGTCAGTGGCAGACGTTCGACGAGCCCGTCCTCCCCGTCCCGGATCCGTACGACACCGGTCAGTGGCAGACGTTCCAGCAGTCCGTCCACCCCGTCCAGGACCCGTACGACACCGGCCAGTGGCAGACGTTCGACGAGCCGGTCCTCCCGCCGCAGTCCTTCGAGGCCCCGCCCGGCCGCCGGATACCCCGGCAGCGCATCGAGCAGGAGACGGTTCCGGAGCCGGAGCCGGAGCCCGTCCTGGACTCCGACCTGCCGGAGGCCACGGCCGCCGACACCGGCCGGAAGAGCGGTGGCAAGGGCCGTACGTTCACCGGGATCGCCGCCGCCGCGGTGGTGACCGTGCTCGCCGTGGTCGTCGCCGGGCAGGTCGGCAGCGGTGGCGCCGGACACAGCGAGGCCGGGGCCTCCGACGGCGCGACCCGCGACGGCAGCGACGCGGCCTCACGGTCGAAGGACCGTCCGACGCCCGGCGTCGCACCCTCCAACGCACCCGCCGTGGCCGTCGCCGGCTACGACCAGCTGATGGCCAGGCAGTACCCGCTCGACGCCAAGCTGGCCCTGAGCGGCCAGTTCCAGACGATGCCGGGACACGACCCGGCGCCGGGCAAGGGGAAGGTGCTGCGCTTCCGGGTGGACGTGGAGAAGGGCCTGCCGCTCGATTCCGCGCTCTTCACCCGGACGGTCTTCACCACCCTGAACGACGACCGGAGTTGGGGGCACGGCGGGACCAAGACGTTCGAGCGGGTGTCATCGGGCCCCGTCGACATCGTCGTCACGCTCGCCAGCCCCGGCACCACTGCTAAGTGGTGTGCGAAATCCGGCCTGGACATCACCGTTGACAATGTGTCATGTGACGCCGCGTCCACCGAGCGCACCATGATCAACGCGTTCCGCTGGGCACAGGGCGCCGTCACGTTCGGCCCCGACCGGATGCACGAGTACCGGCAGATGCTCATCAACCACGAGGTCGGCCACCGGCTCGGGCACGGCCACGTCGGCTGCCCGAAGGCGGGCGAGCTCGCGCCGGTCATGATGCAGCAGACGAAGTTCCTGTCGCTCGACGGCGGCCCCACCTGCAAGCCCAACGCCTGGCCGTTCCCGAAGGCCTGACCAGCGGTTTCGACCGCCTGAGCACGAATGATCCCGCCGACCGGATTTTGACATCGGCGGGATCGTCGTTCACTCTTCTCCCATGTCGCACCGCCACGCACCCGAGGACGCCAGCATCAAGCTGGTGCTCATCGGCGTGGCCGAAATCTGCGTAGCCGACATTCTCTGTCGGTGACCCACGGTTCGGTCGCGTAGAGGCTTTCCGCCTCCGCCCCGAGCTGTCCATCCGTGGGCAGACGCACCCCCCTGAGTTCGAGCCATTTCTCCGTTGAGGGGAAGCGGCTGCTGCTGCCCGCGGGTATTCGTTGAATCCTGCCGTCATACCTCGCAGCCGCGAAAGGCCGATCTCTCATGCGTCAACTGTCCCTCATATCCCGCCGCGTGGCAGCGGTAGCCGTTGGTCTGGCCCTCGCCGGAGGGGCCGCCGCCTGCGGCCCGAAGGACAGCGGCGGCGCCAAGGCCTCCACCGACGCCAAGCCCGCCAAGGGCGGCACCCTCTACGTGCTGAACAACCAGGCGCAGGAGGACTTCGACCCGGCCCGCCTGTACACCTCGGGCGGCGGAAACGTTCCCTCGCTGGTCTACCGCACGCTCACCACCCGCACCCGGGCCAACGGCGCCGAGGGCTCGAAGGTCGCCGCGGACCTGGCCACCAACACCGGCGAGCCGAGCAAGGACGCCACCGTCTGGACGTACCACCTCAAGGACGGCCTGAAGTACGAGGACGGCTCGCCCATCACCACCGCCGACATCAAGTACGGCATCGAGCGCGCCTTCGCGGCCGAGCTGTCCGGCGGCGCGCCCTACCTGCGCGACTGGCTGATCGGCGGCGCCGCGTACCAGGGCCCGTACAAGGACAAGAACGGACTGGCCTCGGTGGAGACGCCGGACGCCAGGACGATCGTGTTCCACCTGAACAAGCCCGAGGGCGAGTTCCCGTTCCTGGCCACGCAGACCTCGTTCGCCCCGGTGCCGAAGGCGAAGGACACCGGCACCAAGTACGCCGAGCACCCGGTCTCCTCGGGCCCGTACAAGGTGATCAAAAACGAGAACAACGGTGAGCACCTGGTGCTGGAGCGCAACCCCAACTGGTCGGAGGCCACCGACGACCAGCGCAAGGCGTACCCGGACAGCATCGACGTCCAGTCGGGTCTCGACCAGGCTGTGATCAACCAGCGGCTGTCCACCGGCACGGGCAAGGACGCGGCGGCCGTCACCACCGACACCAACCTCGGCCCGGCCGAGCTGGCCAAGGTCAACGGTGACAAGGCGCTCGCGAGCCGGGTCGGCACCGGCCACTTCGGCTACACCGACTACATCGCCTTCAACCCGAAGGTGAAGCCGTTCGACAACCCGAAGGTGCGCCAGGCCATCGCGTACGCGGTCAACCGCACCACCGTGGTCAACGCGGTCGGCGGCTCCTCGCTCGCCGACCAGGCCACCACGTACCTGCCGGAGCAGGCGTCCTTCGGCTACACGCCGTACGACCCGTTCCCGGCCGGCAAGACCGGGGACCCGGTCAAGGCCAAGCAGGTGCTGGCGGAGGCCGGCTACCCGAACGGGATCACCGTCTCGCTCACCCATGACGTCACCAAGGCCGACGAGCAGGGCCCCGAGGTCGCCACGGCCGTCCAGGACGCGCTGAAGGCGGCGGGCATCACCGTCAAGCTCGACGGCCAGGAGCACAAGGCGTTCAGCGAAAAGATCCACAACGTGTCGACCGAGCCGGGCTTCTTCCTCACCGGCTGGGGTGCGGACTGGCCGTCCGGCGGCCCGTTCCTCGGCCCGATCTTCGACGGCCGGCAGATCGTCAAGGACGGCTCCAACTTCAACAACGCGCAGCTCGACGACCCGGCGGTCAACAAGGAGATCGACGAGATCAACAAGCTGACCGACCTCAAGGCCGCGGCGGTCCGCTGGGGCGCGCTGGACAAGAAGATCGGCGAGCAGGCCGTCACCGTGCCGCTCTTCCACCCGGTCTACAAGCGGCTGTTCGGCAAGGACATCAAGAACGTCGTGATCAGCGACTGGACCGGCGTCCTGGACATCTCGCAGGTCTCGGTCAAGTGACCACCCAGGACCTGACGGCCGTCGAGGCGGGGGCGGCCGGCAACCCGGCCGCCCCCGCCCCGGGGGCCCGGCAGGTCTGGCGGCGGCTGCGCGCCCAGCGCGCGGCCGTCGCCGGGACCGCCGTCATCGCACTCCTCGTCCTGGTGGCGCTCGCCGCACCCCTGCTGAGCGCCATCGAGGGCCAGAACACCACGGCCTACCACCCCGAGCTGGTCGACTCCGCCTCCGGCGGCGTACCGCTCGGCTCCTTCGGCGGGATCAGCGGCGACCACTGGCTCGGTGTCGAACCCGGCACCGGGCGCGACATGTTCTCCCGGCTCGTGCACGGCGCCCAGATCTCGCTGGCCGTCGCACTCGGCGCCACCCTCGTGCAGATCCTCGTCGGCGTCGGCACCGGCCTCGCCGCGGGGCTCGGCAACCGCTTCGTGGACAACCTGCTCAGCCGCGTCACCGACGTCATGATCACCATGCCCGCGCTGGTCTTCGCCATCGCGCTGATGGCCGTGGTGCCCGACAGCTTCCCGCGCCCGCTGCTGCTGGCGCTCATCATCGGCTTCGTCGCGTGGGGCAGCATCTCCAAGCTCGTCAGGGCCCAGGTGCTCAGCCTCAAGTCCCTGGACTACGTGGCGGCCTCCCGGCTCGCCGGCTCCGGCACCTGGCGGATCGCCCGCCGTGAACTGCTGCCGTCACTCGTCGCACCGGTCATCACGTACGCCGCCCTCCTCATCCCGGCGAACATGGTCATCGAGTCCGGGCTCTCGTTCCTCGGCATCGGCGTGAAGCCCCCCACCCCGTCCTGGGGCCAGATGCTCTCCAGCGCCAACACCTGGTACGAGGCCGATCCCGCGTACGTGCTGCTGCCCGCCGCGATGCTGTTCATCAGCGTGCTCGCCTTCACCGTGCTCGCCGACGGCATCAGGACCGCCCTCGACCCCCGCGCCGCCAGCCGGCTCCGCATCGGCACCGGCCGCAAGCGCGAGGAGGCCGCGTCATGATCCGCTTCCTGCTGCGCCGCACGGTCTCCGCCGCGGTGGTTCTGCTGGTGCTGGCCGTCGTGCTGTACGCCGTGTTCTACCTGGCGCCCGGCGACCCCGCGCAACTGTCCTGCGGGCCCAAGTGCTCGCCCGCCCAACTCGTGCAGATCCGCGAGCAGATGGGCCTGAACGACTCGGTGTACGTACAGTTCTGGCACTTCCTGCAGGGCATCGTCACCGGTCACGACTACAGCACCGGCACCGGTACGGTGCACTGCTCCGCGCCCTGCTTCGGCCAGTCGTACCGCACCGGCGAACTCGTCAGCGACATCCTCGTCGCCAAGCTGCCCGCCACCGCCTCCCTCGCCATCGGCGCGATGGTGCTGTGGCTGCTGCTCGGCATCGGCACCGGCGTGCTGTCCGCGCTGCGCCGCGGCCGGCCCACCGAACGGCTGCTCACCGGGCTCACCCTCGCGGGCACCGCCACCCCGGTGTTCATCATCGGCATCCTGCTGCTGATGCTCTTCTGCTCGGTGCTGCAGTGGCTGCCCTACCCCTCCTACGTGCCGTTCACCGACGACCCGCAGCAGTGGGCCTGGAACCTGCTGCTGCCCTGGCTGGCGCTCGCCCTCGTCGAGTCCGCCAAGTACGCGCGGCTGACCCGCAGTTCCATGCTGGAGACGCTCGCGGAGGACCACATCCGCACCTTCCGCGCCTACGGCGTCAGCGAGCGCGCGATCATCGGACGGCACGCGCTGCGGGCCGCCCTCACCCCGGTGATCGCGCTGTCGGCGCTCGACCTGGGGACGATGTTCGGCGGCGCCCTGCTGACCGAGTCGCTGTTCAACGTGCCAGGGCTCGGCCAGAAGCTCGTGCAGTCCGTCGAGCTCAAGGACCTGCCGGTCGTGGTGGGCATCGTGCTCGTCATGGGCTTCGCCGTCGTCATCGCCAACGCCGCCGCGGACGTGCTCTACGCGCTGGCCGACCGAAGGGTGGTGCTGGCATGAGCGCGGCCACCGATTCCGCAGTGGATCCCGCCGCCACGGCCGGCCTCGCCGAGCCGCTGGTGGAGGTCAGGGACCTCGTCATCGACTTCCCGACCGCGTCCGGCACCGTACGGGCCGTCGACGGTCTCAGCTTCCGGCTCGAAGCGGGCGGCGCCCTCGGCATCGTCGGTGAGTCGGGATCCGGCAAGAGCGCCACCGCGTACGCCCTGCTGGACCTGCACCGGGGGACCGGCGCGCGGACCGGCGGCACCGTACGGGTCGCCGGGACGGACGTCCTCGGCGCCGACGACACCGAACTGCGGCGGCTGCGCGGCGGCCGGGCGGCGATGGTCTTCCAGGACCCGCTCTCCTCGCTCGACCCGTACTACGCGATCGGCGACCAGATCGCCGAGGTCTACCGCGTCCATGTGAAGGCCACCCGGCGGGCGGCCCGCGAGCGGGCCGTCCAGGTGCTGGACCGGGTCGGCATCCCGGACGCGGCCCGGCGCTCGCGCGCCCGGCCGCACGAGTTCAGCGGCGGCATGCGGCAGCGCGCGCTCATCGCCATGGCGCTGGCCTGCGAACCACGGCTGCTGATCGCCGACGAGCCGACCACCGCACTCGACGTCACCGTCCAGGCCCAGATCCTCGACCTGCTGCACGAACTGCGGGCCGAGACCGGCATGGGGCTGCTGCTCGTCACCCACGACCTGGGTGTCGTGGCCGGCAGCGTCGACGACGTACTCGTCATGCGGAACGGCACCGCCGTCGAACGCGGCGCGGTGAGCGCCGTCCTGGACGACCCGCGCGAGCCCTACACGCGGGCACTGCTCGCGGCGGTGCCGCAGGTGGACGCGGCGCGGCCGGTCGTCCTCGTGAAGCAGCGGACGGGCGACGAACGGAAGGCTGCCGTGGAAGCGCCGCTTCTCGAAGCGGTCGGTCTGCGGCGGGAGTTCGGCAAGCGCCAGGACACCGTGACCGCCGTGGACGGCGTGTCGCTGACCGTCCGGCGCGGCGAGACGCTCGGCATCGTCGGGGAGAGCGGCAGCGGGAAGACCACCCTCGGCCGGATGCTGGTGCGGCTGCTCGACCCCACGGCCGGTGAACTCCGTTACGACGGCCGGGACATCGGCAAGCTCGGCGACAAGGCGCTGCGACCGTTGCGCCGCGAGCTGCAGATGGTCTTCCAGGACCCGGTCTCGTCGCTGAACCCGCGGCGCAGCATCGGCGAGTCGATCGCCGACCCGCTGCGGGCGGCGGGAGAGCTTTCGGACAAGGCGGTCGTCGAGCGGGTGCGGGAACTGCTGGAGCGGGTCGGTCTGGAACCGGACTGGTACCACCGGTACCCGCACGAGTTCAGCGGCGGCCAGCGGCAGCGGGTCGGGATCGCGCGGGCGCTGGCACCGGCCCCGAAGCTGATCGTCTGCGACGAGCCGGTCTCGGCGCTCGACGTGACGACCCAGGCCCAGGTCGTCGCGCTGCTCGGTGAACTGCAGCGTGACCTGGGGCTCTCGCTGGTCTTCATCGCGCACGACCTGGCGGTGGTGCGGCAGGTCAGCGACCGGGTCGCGGTCATGCGCGCCGGGAAGATCGTCGAGGAGGGGCCGGCGGACGCGGTGTACGACTCGCCCCAGCACGCGTACACCAAGGGCCTGCTGGCGGCCGTGCCGGTGCTCGACCCGGTCGAGTCCGCGGTGCGGCGCGCGAGCCGGAAGGGGCTCGCCGAAGTCTGAGAAACGCTTCCCGGGAGTCCGGGGAACGCTTCCTGCCGGAGCGCGGCACGGTCGCGGACAGGGTGAGTGGAGTGTGTTGTTCCGCGCACCCTAAGCGACGACAACGCGTTGTGGTGCGAGAAGTTACGACCGTTCACCCCTTCTGGTGGCGCGGCGGACAACCGTCCGTCGCGCCACTGTCGTACCGGCATACCGTCGTCGCGCCGGGCAGACGTATCCGCCCTCCCGGCCATGCATCCGGCGGACCGGCGAAGGAAGGGGGGCGTACACATGCGCATCGCGTTGCTCACCGAGGGTGGCTACCCGTACGCACGAGGTGAAGGTGGCGCCTGGTGCGACCGGCTCGTGCGCGGGCTTCCGGGCCACGAATTCGAGGTGTACGCGCTCAGCAGGTCCGAGCGGACGGAGGCCGGGGGACGGGTCGAACTGCCGTCGCAGGTACGGCGGGTGCGCAGCGAGCGCCTGTGGGGCGCGCCGCCGGAGGACGACGGCAGCCGCGGCCGGGCGGCCAGCCGGGCGCGCCGCCACCGGTTCCTGCACCACTACCGGGAGCTGGCCGCCGCGCTGGCGGGCGGCGACGAGGGATCCGCCGCGGGCCGCACCGATGACGTCATCGGCGTGTCCGGTGCGGGAGCCGACGGCTACGGAGGTGCCCGGGCGGACCGTTTCGCCTCCGGTCTGTACGGGCTGGCCGAACTCGCCCACGAGGACGGCGGACTGCCCGGGTTGCTCCGGTCCGAGCACGCGCTGCGCGCCCTGGAGGACGCCTGCCGCGCTCCCGGCGTACGACCCCTGCTGGCCACCGTCGGCGTGGCGGACCTGCTCACCGCCGCCGAACTTCTGGAACGCGCCCTGAGACCGCTGTCCGCGCCCTGGTACGAACCGGACGAGCTCGGCGCCGCCGATCTGTGCCACGCCGTCTCCGGCGGTCCCGCGACCCTTCCCGGCCTGCTGGCCAAACGGTTCTTCGGAACGCCGCTCCTGGTCACCGAGTACGGCGTCCGGCTGCGCGAGGCGCTCCTCGCGCACCGCGCCTCCGGCCTCTCCGCCGAAGTCCGCGCGCTCCTCACCGCGTTCCACCGGCTGCTCGCCGGTGAGTCCTACCGCGAGGCGGCCCTGATCACCCCGGGCAGCACCCATGCCCGCCGCTGGCAGGAACGCTGCGGCGCCGACCGCTCCCGGCTGCGGACCGTCTACCCGGGCATGGAGGCCGCCCGCTTCGCCCGCGCCGGCGAAGCCGCGGAAGCGGCCGGCGCGGACGTCCAGGGCGGGCACACCGACCCCACGCTCACCTGGGTCGGCCGCCCGGACCCGGCCAAGGACCTCATCGCGCTCCTGCACGCCTTCGACGCGATACGCACGGCGGAACCGGGCGCACGGCTCCGGATCCTGCACGTCCGCGGCGGCGTCGACTCCTACCTGGCGGGCTGCCGCACGCTGGCCGCCCAGCTCTTCCCCGACGAGGCCCAGGACGCGGTGACGGTCGGCGAGAGCCCCGTCACCTTCGAGGAGATCGGCTCACCCGGCGCACCACAGCTCGCCGACGCGTACGCCTCCGGTGACGTCGTCGTGCTGTCCAGCATCGTCGAGGGCTTCCCGCTGAGCCTCGTCGAGGCGATGTTCTGCGGCCGCGCGACGGTCTCCACCGACGTGGGCGCCGTCCGCGAGGTCATCGGCGGCACGGGGCTCGTCGTACCGCCCCGCAACCCCAAGGCGCTCGCCGACGCCTGCCTCGCGCTGCTGCGCGAGCCCGAGCGCGCCGCCCGGCTCGGCGCCGCCGCGCGCGAGCGGGCGCTCGAACTCTTCACCGTCGAGCGGTGCGTGGGCGCGTTCCGCGAGATCTATCTGGAGCTCGTCGCGCACTGTCCGGTGCGCCGCGAGCCGCTGCTCGACACCGACGGCGTGCCGCGCCCGTTCTCCGAGCCCGCCGAGGCCCATGTCCCCGGCCGCCTCACGCCCGTGCTGCCCGCCCCCACCTGGGCCCGCCGCCCGCAACCCGCGGGCTTCCCGTTCCCGGGAGGTGACCTCGCATGACCGCGACCCGAGGCTCCGCGCAGGCCGCCCTCCTCGCCCGCATCCTCTCCGACGTCCCCACCGACCCGACCCCGCCCAACGAGACCTTCCCAGGCGCCGACCTCCTCCCCCCGGCCTTCCGCCGGGCGGCCTCCGGCCCGGTGGATGATTCCGCGACCGCCGCGGAAGAGGTCCTGACCGACGGCACCGACGGCACCGACGGCACCGACGGCACCGACGGCGTCGACCGCCCGGCCGGCGGTCGGGCCGGTGACCCGGCTCCGGCCCCGGAGTCCGAGCCGGAGCGCGAACCGGAGCCGGAGCAGGAGGACGGCATCGCGACGGCCGAAGCCGCAGCCGAGGGCCTGAGCGGCTGCGTGGGTCCTTCCGACGAGGCGGATCCCGCCGCGGCCCCGGACCGCGTGAACGCGGACGACACCATCGCGTGGCCGGAACACGAAGCCGCCGCCGAAGCCGCCTCCGGGGCGGAGCCGCTCATGGAGGCGCCCAGCCGCGGACTCGACGCGGCGGGCGACATCCGTGCGCGGGTCGTGGCGGCCCTGGGCTACGGCCCGGGAACGGACGGCCGCACGCCTCTGGCGGAGCCGGCTGTGGAGGGCGGGGTGTTGTTCTCGGGGGCGCGGCCGGGGCCGGTTCTGGCGGTCGGTGGCGGTGGGGTTCCCGCCTCGGCGGCGGGTCCGAGTGGCCGGGATACCGGTGGGTCGCACGCGCCGGAGTTGCCCGTCGTTGGCGGGGGTTCGTACCGCCCGGTGGAGGCGGCTGCGGACGACCGGGTCCTGCTGTCGGAGTTGCAGCCCGAGCTGATCCTGCCGGTCGGTGAGGGCGGGGGTCTCGCCTCGGCGGCGGGTCCGGGCGCCCGGGATGGTGTCCTGCCGGATCGCGACTCCGAACCCGCCGGGAGGGCCTCGGTGGCGCGGCGGCGGGGGCCTGCTGATCCGGTGCGTGGGGTGATGCACCGGCATGAGGAGTTGTGCGCCGGGGCGGTGGATGTGCTGGAGATCGCCGCAGGGCTGGAGGCGCACGGTGTCACCGACCGGGTGGCGGGACGGTTCCGGCACCGGGACGTGTTCTCGCTCGCGGACGAGTTGTACGCCCGCGTCCCGCACGGCGCCGCGGGGGAGCGGGCCGGCGGGCAGCGGGTGGCGGCGCGGGTCGGACCGGTACGGGTCGGGCTGCTGCATGTGGTGCCCGGCGCGGGCTGCGCCGCGGCGGCCGCGTTCGTGGTGCGGTCGCCCGCCGTCGGCGCGGTGATCGCCCTGCTCGTCGCGCTGGCCACCTGGGCGGCGCTGCGACGCGGCCCGCTGCGTACCGCGAGCGCCGGCGGGGCGCTCTCGGGCGGGTGGCTGCTGGCGTTCGCGCTGTGCGGTGGTCCGCTGCTGACGAGCCTGCTCGGCGCGCCGTTCGACCCGCCCGCCGGCGGCCCGTTCGTGGCGCTGGCCCTCACCCTGGCGCCCGCCGCGTGGTGCGCCCACCGGTTCGCGCTGCGGGCGCGGGCCGAACTCACGCCGAGCCGCGGGCTCGGGGAGTTCGCCGCCCGGGTGCGCCCGCTGCTCGCCGGCACCCTCGTGCTGTATCTCGCGGTGTTGCTCGCCCTCCTGTGGGCCGCCGCCGCGCTGGCCGGTCCCGCCGGTGTCGCCGGGGCGGGCGCCCTCGGGATGCTGCTGTTCACCGCCCGGCTGCTCGCGGTGCACGGCTTCACGAGGGCGGCCGCGTGGGGGACCGGCGCGCCGGCCGCGGCCGAGGGAGCCGCGCTCGGCGCAGCCGTACTGCACCACGTGCCGGGCCTGGCCGCCGTCTCGGCCCCGGTCGAGTGGCTCGGCCCGGCGGCGATACCCGTCCTGGCCTGCGGCTGCGCCGCCACAGTCCTCGTAGTGCATGCCTTCCGCGCCCTCACCCGGGCCTCGGCGCACGGCACCGGTGCCCGCACGGGCACCCCCGCCGCCACCCACCCCCGTACGACAGACCTCCGCAACACCAACCAGGAGAAACGTTGATCACGCACCGAACGACCTCGCTCCGCCCACCGCGCGGGACAGCGCACCGGCAAGGACACCGGGTGGGGGGTGTCGGCCGATGAGAGTGCTGCTGCTCGGAGCCGATGGATTCCTCGGCCGGCACGTGGCCGAACGGCTGCTCGCCGACCCCGCCGTACAGCTGACCGCGCTGGGGCGCAGCGACGACGCCGATGTGCGGTTCGACCTGGCGAGCGGGGCGCCGGGAGCGCTGGCGCGGTTCCTGGACGCCGTGCACCCGGGCGTCGTCGTCAACTGCGCGGGCGCGACCCGCGGCGGGGCCCGGGACCTGACCCGGCACAACACGGTGGCGGTGGCGACCGTGTGCGAGGCGATGCGGCGCAGCAGCACCGGCGCGCGCCTGGTCCAGGTGGGCTGCGCCGCCGAATACGGTCCTTCGCCGGTCGGCGCGTCCACCGCCGAGGACGCGGTGCCGCGGCCGGGCGGCCCGTACGGGGTGAGCAAGCTCGCCGCGTCCGAGCTGGTGCTGGGCTCGGGTCTCGACGCGGTGGTGCTGCGGGTGTTCAGCCCGGTCGGCCCCGGCACGCCGACGAGTTCACCGCTGGGGCGGGTGGCCGAGGCGCTGCGCCGGGCGATGCAGAGCGGGGACGGCGAGCTGAAGCTCGGCGGGCTCGCCGTGCAGCGCGACTTCATCGACGTCCGTGACGTCTCGCGGGCGGTGCACGCGGCGTCGCTGTCGGCCGCGCAGGGCCTGGTGAACATCGGCTCCGGCCGGGCCGTACGGATGCGCGACATGGCGGCCGGGCTCGCGCATGTCGCGGGCTACGACGGCACCCTCCACGAGCTGGACGAGCCGCAGGTCGCGCCCGGCCCGCCCCCGTACCCCGACGGCTGCGGCATCTGGCAGCAGGCGGATGTGCGGACGGCCCGTGACCGGCTGGGCTGGCGGCCCCGCATCGGCCTCGAGGAATCGCTGGCCGACGTCTGGATGGAGGCGGCATGTCGCGTCTGACGCCGCCGCACTTCTGGGGTGCGGGGCTGCGCGACCGCTCCGGCGGGGCCGGCCCGGGAGCGGGCGGCCAGGCCCGTTCCGACCGGCTCGGCTTCGGCGTCCCGGTGAACGCGCACCCGCTGGTCGCACCGGCCGAGTGGGGTGAACTCGCCCGCCCGGGAACCCCGTTGCACTGGGTGGTGCTGAACGTGGCGCGCGGCCCCGGCACCCGGCCCGACCCGCTGTACACGGAGGCGGTGGCGCGGCTCCGGGAGAGCGGGGTGCCGGTCCTCGGTCATCTGGACGCCGGGCTCGGCGCCCGGCCGTTCGGCGCGCTCGTCTCGGACGCCTCCCACTACCTGGACTGGTACCGGGTGGACGGCTTCTACCTGGACCGCGCGCCGACGGAGCGTTCCGCGCTGAACGAGTGCCGCCGGGTGACGACGACGCTGCGGGCACTGCTGGCGGGGGACGACGGGGACAGCGCTGACAGTGATAGTGGCGACGGTGGTGACGGGCACATCGTGCTGGGGCACGGCATGCATCCGTATCCCGGGTACGCCGAGATCGCCGACCAGCTGGTGACGTTCTCCGGCCCCTGGACCCGGTACCGCTGGTCCGAGGCCCCGCAGTGGACGGCCGCGTACCCGCCGGAGCGCTTCGCGCACCTCGTCCACGGAGTGCCGCGGTCGCATCTGGTGACGGCGATGCGGATCGCCCGCTGGCAGGGCGCCGCCACCGTCTGCTTCACGGACCGCACCGACCGGGACGGCACCGACCCGTGGGAGGGGCTGGCCGGCTACTGGGACGAATCGGTGCGAACGTTACGAAAGCAGCCGCCGCCCAGTATCTGATCCCCTTCGGTCTCGCTCCTCGGACCGGGTGTCTCGGAATGAAGACCGGCGTGGCAGTGTTACGGAGAGAACCACCCGTACACCCGTATGCCTACCGATCCGGAGTCCCCGTGTCGCTGCCACCCCTGGTCGAGCCGGCTGCCGAGCTCACCGTCGACGAGGTCCGCAGGTACTCGCGCCACCTGATCATCCCCGATGTGGGGATGGACGGACAGAAGCGGCTGAAGAACGCCAAGGTGCTGTGTGTCGGCGCCGGCGGCCTCGGCTCGCCGGCCCTGATGTACCTGGCCGCCGCCGGTGTCGGCACGCTCGGCATCGTGGAGTTCGACGAGGTCGACGAGTCGAACCTGCAGCGCCAGATCATCCACAGCCAGGCGGACATCGGCCGTTCCAAGGCCCAGTCCGCGCGCGATTCCGTCCTCGGCATCAACCCGTACGTGAATGTCGTTCTCCACGAGGAGCGCCTCGAGGCCGAGAACGTCATGGAGATCTTCTCCCAGTACGACCTGATCGTCGACGGCACGGACAACTTCGCGACCCGCTACCTGGTCAACGACGCGTGCGTGCTTCTGGACAAGCCCTACGTCTGGGGCTCGATCTACCGCTTCGACGGGCAGGCGTCCGTCTTCTGGAGCGAGCACGGCCCGTGCTACCGCTGCCTCTACCCGGAGCCCCCGCCCCCCGGCATGGTCCCCTCCTGCGCCGAGGGCGGCGTGCTGGGCGTGCTCTGCGCGTCCATCGGGTCGATCCAGGTCACCGAGGCGATCAAGCTGCTCGCCGGTATCGGCGACCCGCTGGTCGGCCGTCTGATGATCTACGACGCGCTGGAGATGACCTACCGCCAGGTCAAGGTCCGCAAGGACCCGGAGTGCGCGGTCTGCGGTGAGAACCCGACCGTCACCGAGCTGATCGACTACGAGGCCTTCTGCGGCGTCGTCTCCGAGGAGGCCCAGGAGGCCGCCGCGGGTTCGACGATCACGCCGAAGCAGCTCAAGGAGTGGATCGACGACGGCGAGAACATCGAGATCATCGATGTCCGCGAGCCGAACGAGTACGAGATCGTCTCCATCCCGGGCGCCAAGCTCATCCCCAAGGGCGAGTTCCTGATGGGCACCGCCCTGCAGAACCTGCCCCAGGACAAGCGCATCGTCCTGCACTGCAAGACGGGCGTCCGCTCCGCGGAAGTCCTCGCCGTCCTGAAGTCCGCGGGCTTCTCGGACGCGGTGCACGTCGGTGGCGGCGTCATCGGCTGGGTACACACGGTCGAGCCGCACAAGCCGGTCTACTAGCGGTATCGCTGGTCGCGCATATGTTGAGGGCCCGCACACCGGAAACGGTGTGCGGGCCCTCACGTGCGTGATCAGGAGCAGGTCGTGCCCTTCGCGGGGACCGTTCCCTCCAGCAGGTAGGCGTTGACGGTCTCCGTCATGCAGGTGTTGCCGCTGTTGTACGCGCCGTGGCCCTCGCCCTTGTAGGTGATCTCGATCCCGACGTCCGGGCCGAGCCCGGCTGCCATCTTCCCGGCGCCCTCGTACGGCGTGGCCGGGTCGCCGGTGTTGCCGATGACGAGCATCGGCGCCGCGCCCGGGGCGCTGACGTCAGGCGTCTGCCAGTTGCCCGGTACCGGCCAGCCGGTGCAGGCCGGGAGGCTCCAGGCCAGGAACTCGCCGAAGATGGCGGAGGCCTGACGGAACGCGGGCAGCTTCTCGCGCACCTGCTCCTGGGTGTAACGCTGCTTGGCGTCGGCGCAGTTGACCGCCGTGTTGGCCGGCATCAGGTTGTTGTACCGGCCGTTCTGGTCCCGGCCGGCGAACGAGTCGGCGAAGGCGAGCAGCAGATTGCCGCTGCCCGTCGCCTTGGCCTCCTTGAGCGCCATGGTCAGGTACTTCCAGTCGTCCTTGGAGTACAGCGTGGCGGCGATCCCGTTCGTCGCGATGGTCTGGGTGACCTTGCGGCCGTCGTCGGTCGGCAGCGGCTTCCCGTCGAGCTTCGCCAGGAACGCGGAGATCCACTGGTCGCCGGCCTGCCGGCTGCGGCCGGCCGGGCAGTTGGCGGTGTTCTTCGCGCAGTCCGTCAGGTAGTTGTCCAGCGCGAGCTGGAAGCCCTTCGCCTGGCCGATGCCGGCCTGCTCCGGGTCGAGCGTCGGGTCGACCACCCCGTCGAGGACCGCGCGGCCCACCGTGCCCGGGAACAGATGGGCGTAGACGCCGCCGAGCTCCGTGCCGTATGAGATGCCGAAGTAGTGCAACTGTTTGTCACCCAGCACCTGGCGCATCAGATCCATGTCGCGGGCGGCACTGATCGTGTCGACGTGCGGCAGCACGTCGCCCGAGTTCTGCACGCAGGCCGCGACCAGCTTCCGCAGATCTGCCTGCTGCGCCTGTACCTCGTCGGGTGTGTCCGGGGTCCCGTCGATCTGCCGCGAGACGTCCGTGGCCCGGTCGTCCAGGCACTTCACGCCCTGGCTCTCGCCGACGCCGCGCGGATCGAAGCTCACCAGGTCGTAGCGCGACCGCAGCTTCTCGTAGTCCTTCCCGAACGACGGCAGCGCGGCCACGCCCGACCCGCCGGGGCCGCCGAAGTTGAACACCAGCGACCCGATCCGGCCGCTGCCGGTGGCCTTGGCGCGGATCATCGCGAGACCGATGGTCGGCCCGTCCGGCTTCGCGTAGTCCAGCGGCGCCTTGAGCGTCGAGCACTGCCATTCGCTCCCGGGCGCCTTGCCGTCCGTGCCCTGCGCCACACTCGGCGCCGGGCACCGCCGCCAGCTCAGCTTCTGCCCGGTCAGCGACCCGGGCAGCGCGCCCGGCGCGCCGGCCGGCGGCGTGCTGCCTGTCACGGAGGCCGTAGCCGCGGGCTTGTCGTCCGCGGCCTTCGAGTCCCCGCCCCCGCACCCCGCCGCCCCCAGCGCGATGACCAACGCGACACCCACCACCGCGTCCCGCCGCACCCGTACGTTGCTCATGGATCTCCCACCCGTCGTTCCCAATGCGCGGATGATCCCATACAGGCGGATAGGTCTGCTTGCGGTTGCGGCACGGCGGTGGGTGGCGGCGGGGCGGACGATCAGCGGACGACGCTCTGGATCTCGCGGACGGTGACGGCCTTCGGCTCGTTGATGACGCCGTTGGGCAGCCCGGTCGGCACACCGCCGTCGGAGCCGACCCAACTGACCTTCCACGTCGCGGTGACATTGAGCTGGTACGCCCCGGAGTGCTCCGTCGAACGGAGATACGTGACGCCGCAGGGCGGATTGCCGGTCGCTCCCCTGGCGTACGCGGCGCCCACCTTGCCGTCCGGGGCGATCGGGCACTCACCCGAAGCGGGGAACACGGTGGCATCGGACGTACCGGGCTCGATCCGCACACTGCTCGCCTGCGCGGTGGTCTCCGCCCAGATCTCCTGGCCGCCGCCGAGGTTCACGGACGCGCGGACCTTCACCGGCGTGTACTTCTCCCGCAGCCACACCCACGTCGGCAGGTTGACCGTCTGCGTTGTCGTCGGGCTCATGGTGATGGTCACGCCCGGGAGACGCGTGCTCGCGAAGGCGAGTTTGGAGAGCATCTCCGGGGTGATGACGTGCCTCGTCGCGCCCGGCGGCCGCTCGCCGTTCGGCACCCACAGCGGATTCTGGTCGTTGCACGACATCTGGTCGAACGCGCTGGCGGCGGGGTTGGTGGACACGGCCCACCACTGGCCCTTGCCCTCCTGCTCGATGTTGAAGTCCTTGTAGCCCTTGACGCCGGGGTAGTCGTAGCCGTCCTGGTAGTGCGCGAGGTCCATGCCCATGGCGGTGGAGAAGCTGCCGTGGACGTTGGGGGACTGCTCCTTGTAGCTCTTGGTGTACTCGTCCTTGAACTGCTGGGCGCTGTACTTGGGCCCGAACCAGCAAGGCGGCGGCGTCCAGGACGTATCGACCGAGGCGATCCGCTTGCGGCCGGGGTCGGTGGCGCCGGGTGTCACGGGAACCACCGAGTATCCGGCGGCGGCGTTGAGGTTGCGGGTGTCGTTGCCACCCGACACATGTGTCTTCGGCGGAATGGGAATCGTGTCGTTGGCGTAGCTCGTTCCCGCCGCGGAAACGACGGTGACGGCAGCGAGGGCCAGCGCCCGGCGCAGCGGTATCGAGCCACCTATTGCTTGCACTGCAGGGCACTCTCCTTCACTTCGATGGATGCCGCCTGCCACAGATCGACGTTGGGCCTGAACTTGATCAGGACGATGTCGTAGAACCTGTAGCTCTCATTGTTCTCCGGGGTGACGGCGACCTTTCCGGTCGGGATCGCCTTGCTGTACAGCTTGGCCTGGTTGTTGCAGAAGGTGACCTCGGCGGAAGTCTTGTTGGCCGCGACCTTGATGACGGGACGGTAGTAGTGGTCGGTGCCGGTGAGCGTGCTCTTGGCGTCCACATGGCGCTGGACATAGCTCTTGCCGTACACGAGCGCGCTGTCCGTCGCGTAATTGGCCAGGCCGCTCTTCGTCACGCTCTGCTTCACGACTCCGTGCACCAGTGACTGCATGAAGTTCGCCGTGGCGGCCAATGCGACCGCCTGCGTGTGGTCCGACGGCCTCGGCCAGTCGAAATTCAGCTTCAGGTCGGCGGGTAGTGCCAGGCTCGGGTCGATCGTCAACGGGGCGGCGGTCGGCGCGGCAGTGGTCGCGGCGGTGGACGGTGCGGTCGTCGGGACGCCGTCGATCGTGTCGGACGTGCCGTCGGATCCGCCCCCGCCGCAGGCGGTGAGCAGCAGGGCGGTCGCCGTCGCGAGGGCGGCGGCGGTGAGCGCTGTGGGGGCTCGCATAAAAGTGAAGGGCTCCCGGTCGGTGGGTGGGCACCGTCGGGTCAGCTCGCTGTACGTCCCCGTGGTCCCCGTACGTAGGACGTACGACGTTACCCAAGTCACGCGGGGGGATCGAGGGAGGGTCTGTGCCTAATACGTCACGTTCATGTCACTGCCGGCGAGCGGGTCGCGGGGGCCCGGCCGGACGGGCCCCCGTGACCGTCACCAGTAGCGGTTCTCGATCATCGCCTCCAGGGAGGTGCGGTGCATGATCAGGTCGTCCGGGTCGCTGGGGAGGGGGCGTTCGCCGAAGTGGATCTGGCGGTAGCCGATGCGGAGCATGACGTTGGCGTGCCGGAGGGCCGCGTACAGGGTGTGGAAGTCCAGGTCGCGGGGGGTGTGGCCGGTGGCGTCGCGGTAGCGGTCGGCGATGGCGTCGCGGGTCATGAAGCCGGGGAGGCCCGGGTAGCCGGTCTGTTCCGTCAGGTCCTGGAAGAAGCGGTGGAGGTAGATCATCCAGCCGAGGTCGAGCTCACGGGGGCCGAGGGCGGCCATCTCCCAGTCGAGGACGGCGACAGGGTCGAAGCCCGCGTAGAGGATGTTGCCGATGCGGGCGTCGCCCCAGCTCAGGACGGTGGGGCCGGGGTCGTCCGGCCACAGTTCGTCGAGCCGGTCGAAGGCGCGCTCGATGAGCGGGGAGCGGGGGCGGCCGTCGACGACCCAGTGGTAGTACTCGCGTTGGGCCGTCACATGGTCGCGCAGGGCGTCGCCGGAGGGCCCGGCCAGGAACGCGACCGGTTCCACCGGGACGGTGTGCAGCTCGGCCAGGACGTCGACGGTGGAGCGCTGGAGGTGCTCGCGGTCGGCGGGTTCGGCTTCGTAGAGCCAATTGTCGCCGTAGGTGTACGGCATGACGTCGGGCGGTACGCGGCCCTCGACGCGTTCCATGACGAAGAACGGCGCGCCGAGCGGGTCCGGGTCGGTCTCCAGCCACAGCAGGGCCGGGAGCGGGGTCTTGCTGTGCTGGGCGACGGCCTGGATGGTGCGGTACTGGCGCTCCATGTCGTACACGGGGAAGGCCGCGTACGCGTCGGGGTCCGCGGCCAGCCGCAGGACGCAGGGGCGCAGCTGCTGGCGGGCGGTGCCGGCCCGGTGCGGCACCGCGAGGTCGAACAGAACGGTCTCGCTGGACATGCCGTTGGAGGACGGGACGTGGAAGGTGCGGGTGTGCGCGCCGGGTTCGCGGGCGTGCAGCCAGGCGTCGAGCCGCTGCCGGAGGAGCTGGGGATCGCGGGTGCTGGTGGTCATGTGCGGTGCGGGGGGTGGGGTCGGGCTCGACACGGGTCCTCCTTGCGGGCCTTGCCGGACAGGGCTTCGGCTACTCCCCATTCCTTGCCGGAATCGGCGGGGAGTACGCGGGGCTGCTCCAAAGGGCTACGAGCCGTGGGCTGACAGGGTTACGGCGCCACCGAGTCGAAGCCGGTGAACCCGCTCGGGTCGTGCCGCCCGAAGCTGCCGTGCTCGAAGATGCCGTAGCCGGTGGCGCCGTCCCAGGTGAAGCGGGCCGCGTGGTCGATGACGCCGTACGCCGCCAGGCCCAGGCCCGCCGGGTCCGCCAGGTCGTACGTGCGGCGGTCCAGCCAGCCGCGGCCCTTCCACTCGCCGTGCTGCCAGTCGTCGGCCGGCGGGTAGCCGGCGCCGACCGCGAGCGGGCTGCCGCCCAGCAGTTCGACGTGGATCTCGATCGGCTTGCGGTCGGCTCCGGTGAGGTGGATGACGGCCGACTCGGGGTGCCGGCTGCCGGAGCGGTACGTGATGTCGACGTGGGCGCGCCCGAGTTGCTCGTCGGGGCGGCCGGCGTCCGCGGGGTGTACGAGGACGGCGCTGTCGAGGGTGCGGTAGCCGTCGGCGTCCTCCTGGAGGATCACCATGACGAAGCGGTCCTCGAAGCGGATCGGGATCCACAGCCAGTGGAAGCCCTCGGCACGGAACTCCTCGGCGGCCCGGCCGGGCGCCTCGCCGGGGATGGGGCGGACGCCCCAGCTGCGGTCGCGGGTGGCGGTGAAGCGGCCGCGTTCCACGGTGATCTCCTGGCCGCCGGCGCGGATCACGCCGTGGCAGCTGCCGGCCTGGCAGAACCGGTTGGCTTCGAGGAAGAGCCGGTCGCCGGTGTACTGGATGTGGTGCGGCTCCTCGACGGCCGGGAAGTCCGCCTCCCAGACCAGGTCGAAGGAGAGGCTCGAAGCCTCGTCGCCGTCCGGGTCCGCGCCGTCCGGGTCCGGTTCCTGCGGTTCGCACACCAGCCGCAGCCGTTTGAGCGGTTCCTGGACCTCGATCCGCAGCGGTCCGACCTGCTGCCGCATCCGGTCCTCGCCGAGCGCGTCCGAGGCTCTGACGGCGATGAGCCGGTCGCCCTGGAGCAGCGTCGCGTAGGCGTCGGTGACGCCGAGGTTCGGGTAGACGCCGAGGCCGGTGATGAGCAGCGCCCGGCCCTCGTGGTCGAAGACCTGGAAGATCGACCGGTCGTAGGCGTTGCGGTCACCGCTGGCGACATGGCGCATGGATCGGGCGATCTGGTGCACGGGGTACTCGTCCAGCGGAACGGGGCGTTGGGGCACGGCCGTCTCCTCCTCCTCGGTCTCCTCGGTGTCGAGAATTCCCTGACGGTACGTCAGTTATGGAGGCCGGGCCTAGATCCGTGCACGTATCACTCGGATTTCGGGCCGTACGCGGCGGCGAGCGCGGCGAACGACTCCTTCGGCTCCCACGCCAGGTCCGGATGGGCCGTTCCACGGCCCGACGGCAGCATCCTGACCACGCCGTACGCGGCCGGATCGAGGTCATGGCGCGGGCCGGGGGAGGCGGCGGGGGAGAAGCCCGTGTCGTAGTTGATGCCCTTGGCGCGCAGGGGAGTTCCTTCCGGAGGCGAGAGGGGGAGCGACGTGTGTCAGGCCGCGACGGTCTCCGTCGCCATGGCACTCGCCTCCGACGCGGCGCCTTCGTCGGCCGCCTTCACCTCGCCCGCGATCATCCGCTCGATCGGGTTGGTGGCGATGCCGCCGACCACCGCGGCGAGGAGGACGGACGCGATCAGCAGGACGGTCGACAGCCAGACCATGGTGGAGACCGGGAGGATGAAGGCCAGCACGATCCGCGCGACGCACTCGCTCAGCATGGAGACGCCCCAGATCGTGCTGAACAGCAGCTCCGCCCGCCGGAAGCGGGCGCTTCCGGCCGACAGCCGGTCCCAGGCGAGGATGTTGGCGGCCTTGCCCTTCGTCATGAACGGCTTCAGGCCGACCGACATCAGCCGCTTCCCGGTGGCGGCCGCGATCAGTACGGAGATCCCCACCACGCTGCTGAGCGCCGAGTCCTTGACGATCATCAGCCGTGCGTCGCCGGTGACGAAGCTGAGGACGATTCCCACCAGGTTGACCACCAGCATGATGCCGGCGAGCCCGTTGAACGACCGGTCCCGGGCCGCCGCGACGACGGTGCGGACAGCGGGGACGATGCTGCTCAGCATGAGCGACGCGACCAGGCCGACGCCGAAGCCGTTGTGCAGCAGGTAGTACGAACCGAGCGGCACGGCGATGTCGAGGACGAGCGGCTTCAGCATCGTGACCAGCGGGTTGGACTCCTGCTCGGTCTCAGCGGCCTTGCTCTGCGTCTGCGTCCGCGTCTCCTGCTGCACCTGCTGGACCTGCGTCATGTCCGGGCTCCTCCGTGAGAACTTCTGGTAGGAAGAGCTTCGCGCGGAGGGTGGTGCGCTCGGCAGAGCTGGATCTCCAGGCTTCGGCAGTACAAATGTCCTGGCCGGATCGCGGCGATCCGGCCAGGACATCCGTTACTTCCGTGGAGACGGCCGCGCCGTCGGATGCGCGGGCCGCACCGTCACCTCAGATCGATCGAGAAGATGCCGCGGCCGTGCGTCGCCGCGTACAGGCGCCCGTCGGGGCCCGTCCTGATCTGCAGGACGGCCACGGCGGGAAGGTGCCCCACGCGCTTCCAGCCGGTGCCGCCGGGTGCCCGGTAGATGACGCCCAGGTCGGTCGCGAGTACCAGGCCGCCGCCCGGGAGGGCGACGATGGAGTCGGACGGCACGTCGGGCATGTTCGACGAGATGTCCTTCCACGTGGTGCCGCCGTCCGTGGACTCGAAGACATGGCCGACACCGGCACCGGGACCTTCGGTCCAGTGCCGGGAGAAGCCATTGACCGCGAGGTACACGTGGTCGGCGTTCCTCGGGTCGATGGCGAAGCCGGAAAGGTATCGGTTGGGTACGGTGCCGTCCGCCCCGGTCGCGGGGAGGTCGATCTGGTGCCAGCCGGTGCCGTCCGCGTTGCCGACGGCGATGCCGCGCGTGAAACCCTGGTTGTTGCAGGGGCCGCACCACGCCGCGTAGACCTTGCCGCCGGAAGCGGCCACCGCGGTGGCGGTGTGGCCCTCTCCGAGGTCGAAGGCGTTGGTCCACTCGCCGGAGCTGCGGATCGCGTAGCCGTGGCTCTGCGTCCAGACGTGCCGGCCGCCGGCCACCCAGGCGTTGCTGTTCCTGATGTCCGCCGCGAGCGGGGCGATGAAGCGGGCCTCCCCGGTGGCGTTGTCGGCCGGGGCGACGGAGTACGAGGTGGCCTTCGTCGGGTCGGTGGTCCATGAGCCGTCGTTCACGGCACAGTTCTGGGTGACCTGAACCGCCAGATAGACGTATTCCTGGGCGATGTTGCAGCCGTTGGCCGGGTCGGTGATCGTGTCGGCGCCGTCGCCGCCGAAGTTGGAGCCCATGACGGTGTCGTGCGGACGCAGAACGGACTGCCCGTTGTCCTGCAGGCCGCCGTTGACCGCCACCCCGCGGAAGGCCGGGTCCTTGCCGATGCCCACCGAGTAGTACTGCAGGGTGTCGATGGTGCCGTCATTGAGCGAGGCCCAGTCCGTGGCATGACCGGACGAGTCCTGCGCGCCGTTCACCGGGCGGCGGTAGACGCCACCGTCGTTGCCCGCGTAGAAGTACGTTCTGCCGTGGTAGCTGCCGATGGCGGCCGCGTGCTGGTCCGGGTGGACGGTCTGGCTGCAGGCGCCGGTCTGCCGGGACGGATCAATGCTCCAGCAGGGGAAGTTGAAGTTCCAGTACGGTCCGACGGCCGACCAGGTCGCACCGGCGTTCGTCGTCTCGAAGACCTCTTCCAGACCGGCGTAGAGGTGGTCCGCGTTGTGGGGGTCCACCTGCAGAAACTGGTTGTACCAGGCCTGCACGCCCGGCATGAAGCCACTGCTGTTCAGCGCCGATCCGGCGGCGCTGAGGGTCGGATAGTCCGCGATCCGGGTCCACGGACCCAGCGGAGAGCCGGACTTGGAGGTGTAGATCCCCGCCAGCGAGCTGTCCGGATTGGCGGCCTGCTGAGCGGGGGACTGGTCGATGGCGTAGTAGCGCGAACCGTCGGCCGAGCGGGCGAAGGTGACGTTGCCGACGTCGGTCGCGGCGGTCGGCAGATCGCCGAGTGACGTGACGCGTTGCCAGCTCCCGCCGGTCTTCGCGTAGAAGCCGTTGTACGTGTCGCCGCTGCGCCAGCCGACGGCGAGGACCACCCGCGAGGGATGCTTCGGGTCGATCGCGACGTCGTTGGCGATGTTCTTGTACGGCGCGGACGGGTCGTTCGCCTGCGAACCTCCGGGCAGGAAGTCCGGATTGGGGGCGAACTCCAGTTTCCAGGGGCCGCCGGTGTGGCTGACGGAGTGGCTCCACACGCCGCGGCTCGTCGACGCCCACACCGTGTCGCCGCCGAAGCGCAGGGTGTGGACGGTGGTGTTGTCCAGTTCCTTGCCGCCGACCCGGCTGTACGCCGAGAACGTGCCGTGCCGCGGATCGGACAGCAGGTACACACCGCTGCCGAGGTAGGCGTCCGCGTTGGTCGTCGCCTCGCCGGTGCCCAGCCAGAGCCTGCCCGCGCTGTCCAGCGCGAGTGCCCCGGTGGCCTGGGCGGGCAGGGCGTCGCTGATGGCCTGCCAGTTGCCGCCGCCGGTACGGGATCTCCACACCCCGCCGCCCGCACTGCCCTCGTAGACATAGCCGGCGTTGTCGGCGACCAGGGCCGCGGTGCGGCCGGTGACGTTGCCGGCGCCGCCACTGGAGTTGGAGTCGATGTCGCGGTAGCGCGGATCGTCGGCGTTGTAGACGAGACCGGTGTCGTGCCGCCAGGTCCCGCCCGTGTTCGGGAGGGCGTTGAGGGCCGCCCAGGCGGCACCGTACGCGCCGGGCTGGATGACGCCGGGGGAGGTGCGGGCCTCGGCGAACTGATCCGCACCCTCGGCTATCTCGTCGGCCTCACCGCCCTCGTCGCCGTCGGTGGCGGCCGTGGCGGCACGTGCGAGGGTGCTGGTGACGGAGTGCGGTCTGGGGCTGCCGTGGCCGGGTGCGGCTCCGGCGGGTACCGCGATGAGCGCGGCTGTCGCGGTGATGGCGCAGATCGTGAGCCATCGCCTCTTGCGGGTTGGTGCCGACATCAGTTCCTCCCCGGTGGAGCCCGGATGGGCCGGTGCGAAGGTGTGCACGCCAGACCCGACCACGGGAGGGGGAGGAAGAGATGCTGAAAGGAGGGAACTTGGGCAAATTTTGACGAGAACCTGTCAGTCGATCAAAGCTGCCCCGACCTGGAGGCGACGGGCATCGTCCGCCGGCGGCGGTCGCTCAGAGATCGCCCTTGCGGCTGAGGTAGTTGAAGGAGAGCCAGCCCGGCAGGACGGGGAGCCAGAAGGTCAGGAGCCGGAAGAGCAGCACCGCCGGCGTGGCGATCGTGCCCGGCAGGCCGGCCGCGATCAGACCACCGGTGAGGGCGAACTCGACCGCGCCGACACCGCCGGGGGTCGGCGCCGCGGAGCCGAGGGCGTTGCCCGCGAGGAAGACGACCGCGATCGTCGAGTAGCTGAGGCTGCCGCCGAAGGAGCGTACGCAGGCGTCGAGACAGATCACGAAGGTGACGGTGACCATCAGCGTGCCGCCGATGCCCGTCACCAGCTTCGCCGGGCGCTGCAGCACGTCGAGCATGCGTGGGATGACGCCCGCGAACAGCGCCCGTACCCGGGTGGAGACGAACTTGCGCAGGGTCGGGATCGCCGTCCCGACCAGCACCAGCACACCCGCGGTGAGGAGCCCGGCCATGACCGTGCGGGACGGTGACAGCGACGGCGTCTTCTCGGTGCCGGTGATGTAGCCGAAGGTCAGCAGCAGCAGGATGTGCGAGCCGAGACCGACCAGCTGGGACGCGCCGACACTCGCCACCGCGAGGCCCGGCCGTACGCCCGTCTTCTGCAGATACCGGGTGTTGAGGGCGACGCCGCCGACCGCCGCCGGGGCGACGAGCTTCACGAACGATCCGGCGATCTGCGCCATGACCGTCCTGAACAGCGACAGCCGCTCCGGGACGAAGCCGGCCAGCGCGCAGGCCGCCGCCACATAACTGAGCGCGGAGCCGACCACGGCGACGGCCGCCCAGCCGTAGTTCGCTCGGGAGATCGTGTCGGCGATCGGCACCGAGCTGATCTGCGACAGCAGGAAGTACGCGGCGAAGGCGCCCGCGATGACCGTGACGAGGGTGCGCGGCTTGATCCGCTCCAGACGGACCGGCTCCACCGGGGCCTGCGGCCGGATGAGCAGCACCTGCTGGCGGATCCTGGAGAGCAGATCCTCCTCGCGGGCCTCGTCCTGGGCCACTTCGATGGCGCGTTTCTCGGCCCGTTTCTCGGCCTTGGCCGAGCCGCGCGAGGGGGCGGCCGCGGCCGCCGCGGCCCGCGCCTCCTTGTCGGCCGCGGACGCGGCGAGCACGGCGTCCCGCTCGCGCTGCGCCCGCGCGCGGTTCAGCTGCTTGAGCTCCGCGCGGGTGGAGCGGCTCAGCGCGATCGGCTGGAGCAGCGGCAGGGAGTTCGCGACCGCGTCGGGGCCGAGGACGGCGACGGCCGACTTGACCGCCGGTTCCGGGCCGACGCGCAGCGCGACGGTGGTCAGCAGCTGGGCGATGTCCATCCGCAGCACGATGTCGCCGGCCGCGATCTCGCCGCCGCGCAGATCCGTCAGAAAGACCTTGCCGGAACGATCCACCAGAAGGGATTCGCCGACCAGCCGCCGATGGGCGATCCGCCGCGACTGGAGCGCCTTGACCTGCTGCCAGGCGTTGTACAGCAGCGCGTCGGTGAGCTCCTCGTCCGGCAGCGAGTTCAGCCGGCGGCCGCCGATGTGCTCGTAGACGAGCATGACGGCGTCCGGGCCCAGCTCGGAGGTGGCGATCAGCTTCGGCGCGTTGGCCCCGGCGGCGATGGCCGCGTACGCGAGCAGCGCCTCCTGCTCCAGGGTCTGGCGCAGCGACTGCAGGCTGCGGCGCTGGTTGATGCCGCGCAGCGAGATGCGGCGCCACACCCGGTAGAAGAAGCCGTGCGCCTGCTGCTCGCGGTCCACGACGGTGACGTCGAGCGGCGGTCCGTCCTCCAGGGTGACGAGATAGCCGCGGCCGCGTTCGGAGTCGGGGGTCTCGGGGACCTCGTCGTCCGCGCGGCGGGTGGTCAGCGGCGCGAAGCCGACGCGCCGCAGGCCGGCGAGCAGGTTCTGGCCGGTCGGCCGGACGTTCGGCGAGCCGACCGAGTACAGGGTGCCGTAGGCGACGGTCCAGCCGATGAGCACCGTCACGATGATCGAGAACGGCGTCGTGTAGCCGCCGACCAGCACCGCGAACGCGTCCAGCAGCAGCACGAACCACAGCAGCACCCGCCAGCGCGGGCGCCGGGCCATGCCGACGGCCGTCATATAGGCGATGACCGGTGCCAGATAGCCGTGCACGGGGTCGGTGATCCCGCCGCCACCCGGCGCGATCTGGGTCATCGCGGCCCTGATCGGGTCCGGTGCGGCGTTCGTCACCCACAGGTCGGTGGCCAGCGCCACGCCGTGGGCGAGGACGGCGGCGAGCACGCCGTCGGCGATCCGCAGCCCGTCCCGTTTGATCAGCCGCTCGATCGCGAAGGCGACCGGGACGATCAGTACGGCGATGCTCGCGGTGAGGCCGGCGAAGGTGCTCAGCGCGTCGGGCGAGTTGCGCGCGCCCTTGGCGATGTCCGCCTCGACACCGCTGGTGGTGGCATGGGCGAAACCGGCGATGGCCATGACCACGGCGATGCCGAGCAGACCGAGCAGGAACCGCATGAGGTCGGCGGGGCGGTGCACGCGGGCGGCGAGCAGCGGCTCGTCGCTGGAGACGTCGTCGCTGTGGACGACATCGGTCTCTTCGGCGGACTGGGCGGGCTGGTCGGACCGGGCGGGCTCGTCGGCTGCTACCGGTTCGGTCGCTTCGAGCGGTTCGGCGTTTTCAGCCGCTTTGACTGGTTCGGTCGCTTCGGTCGGTTCCGTTGCTCCGGTCGCTTCGGGTTTGTCCGAGGGGGTTTCGTTCGAGGCGGTCGAGGCCTCAGGACCGGTGCTGCCGTTGGCGCCGCTGTCGGCTCCGGGTGTCACGCTGTCGGGCGACGGCACGTCAACGGGGCGGCCGGCCGAAGTGGCCGCCGCGTCCTGGTCCTGCTGTCCCGCTGTCTCGTTTTGTTCTCGTATCACCAGTCACCCCGCGGACGATGGTGGCATGAGCAGTGCGGGGATGCGCGCTGAACCCCCCGTTGTCGGTGGCCTGAGGCAGGATGGGCCGGATGAGTGAGCGGACGAACGAGGAGACCGCGCCCTCCGAATACGCAGAGCGGGTGCTGGAAACCGCCGAGGCCATCCCGCCCGGCCGGGTGATGACGTACGGGGATGTCGCCGAGTGGCTCGACGAGGGAGGGCCGCGGCAGGTCGGCCGCGTCATGGCGCTGTACGGCGGCGCCGTGCCGTGGTGGCGCGTGGTGCGTTCCGACGGCCACCTGCTGCCCGGCCATGAGCTGCGCGCGCTGGCGCACTACCGGGAGGAGGGCACGCCGCTGCGGGAGGCGGCGCGCTCCGCCGAGGGTCATGTGCCGCGTATCGATATGCGGCGGGCCCGGTGGGACGGCGCGCCCACCGGGGAATGACGACCGGATGCTCACAGTTTCCAGCTTCGGCCATGGCGGGCCGGAATATGCGGTGGGCCGTCCGTACGGAGTACGTGAACGCGTGGGCGAACGAGGTCGTGAATGAGGTGAGGGAGTATGCGGTCGAGCACCTGACCGAGAACCCGACCGGGAACCCGACCGGGAACCCGACCGAGTACGTGACGAAGAAGTACGCGACGAAGCACGTGACCGAGTCCACGCCCGAACACCGGTGGGACCGGCTGCGGCCCGTGCGCCGGGAGGCGTAGCGTCGACAGCTGACCGCACCGGCCCCACGGTCCGGGTCACCGTCCGGACCACCGGGCGGTACGAGAAGCCCCCGCAGGACCTGCAGCACCCGAGCCACCCACAGCACCCACGGAACCGGCGAACCACGTGACCTCCTCCTCCCTCCGACCGGCGCAGCGCGCGCCGCACCGGGGGATCGACACGGGCACCGCCGCCTACCGTCTGCTGCGGACCCCGCCCGCGCGGACCGCGCCTCCTGTTCTGGACGCGTCACAGCGCGCGGTGGTTGAGCACCGGTCGGGACCGTTGCTGGTCCTCGCGGGACCGGGCACCGGCAAGACCACGACGCTCGTCGAGGCGGTCGCCGAACGGGTGCGGCTCGGCACCGCCCCCGAGCGGATCCTCGTCCTGACGTTCAGCCGCAAGGCGGCGGTCGAGCTCCGGGACCGGATGGCCGCCCGTATGGGGGGCACGGCCACCGCACAGGCGACCACGTTCCACTCCTTCTGTTATGCCCTGCTCCGCGCGCACCAGGACCCGGAGCTCTTCGCCGATCCGCTGCGGCTGCTGTCCGGGCCCGAGCAGGACGTCGTCGTCCGTGAGCTGCTGGCGGGACAGAGCGCGCTGGAGAAGGACGGGCGCGGCCGGATCCGCTGGCCCGACGACCTGCGGGCCGCACGCACCACCCGCGGCTTCGCGGACGAGGTGCGCGCCGTGCTCGCCCGCAGCCGTGAGCTGGGCCTGGGCCCGGCGGCACTGCAGGACTTCGCCCGGCGGATCGGCCGCCCGGACTGGTCGGCGGCGGCGTCCTTCCTCGCCGAGTACCTGGACGTGCTCGACCTCCAGGGCGTCCTGGACTACGCCGAGCTGCTGCACCGGGCGGTGCTGCTCGCGGAGCGCCCGGAGGTCTTCGAGGCCCTGGCCGGGCAGTACGACGCCGTCTTCGTCGACGAGTACCAGGACACCGATCCGGCGCAGGTCCGGCTGCTGCGCGCGCTGGCGGGCCAGGGCCGCACCCTCGTCGCCTTCGGTGACCCCGACCAGTCGATCTACGCCTTCCGCGGCGCCGACGTGAACGGCATCCTCGAATTCCCGGACGCCTTCCCGCGCCGCGACGGCCGTCCCGCCCCCGTCCACGTCCTCACCGTCTCGCGGCGCGCCGGCGCCGCCCTGCTGGACGCCACCCGCCTCGTCACCCGCCGGATGTCGCTGCCGCGACTGCCCGCCGCGGCCGTCCGCGCCCACCGCGAACTGACCGCGGTCCGGGACGGCGGCACGGTCGCCGTCCGCACGTACCCCCTGGCGGGCGCCGAGCTCGACGGCATCGCCGACACCCTGCGCCGCGCCCATCTGGAGGACGGCATCCCGTGGCGCGACATGGCCGTCCTGGTCCGGGCAGGGGCCCGCTCCATCCCGGGCCTGCGCCGCGCGCTGACCTCCGCGGGTGTCCCCATCGAGATAGACGGTGACGATCTGCCGCTCCGGCACGAACCCGCCGTCGCCCCGCTCCTGCTGGCGCTGCGCGTCGCCGCCGCGGGCGCGCAGGGGGCACCCGTCGTACCCGCCCAGACCCGGATCGGCGAGCACGAGGAGCCGGCAGAACCCGAAGAGGCGGCAGAACCGGAGGAGAACGAGGCAGAGTCCGCGGGCGGGCCCGATCCAGAGCCCGACCCCGAGCCCGAGCCCGAGCCCGACCCCGAGCCCGAGCCCGACCCCGCGTCCGTGAGCGTCGAGGACGCGATCACGCTGCTGACGTCACCCCTCGGCGGCATGGACGCCGCGGACCTGCGCCGGCTGGGGCGGGCCCTGCGGGAGGAGGAGCGGGCCGCCGGCCGTACCGTGCCGCGGCCCTCCGATCTGCTGATCGCGGAGGCGCTGGGAGAACCGGAGCGGCTGGTGGCGCACGATCCGGCGTACGCGCGCGGCGCGCAGCGGCTCGGCATGCTGCTGCGGAAGGCGCGGGAGCTGTTGGCGGGCGGCGGCACCGCGGAGCAGGCGCTGTGGGAGCTGTGGGACGGATCGCCGTGGCCGCAGCGGCTGGAGCGGTCGGCGACCCGTGGCGGCACGGCCGGGCGGAACGCGGACCGGGACCTGGACGCGGTGTGCGCGCTGTTCGAGACGGCGGCGCGCGCCGAGGAGCGGACCGGCGGCCGTGGGGCGCTGAACTTCCTGGAGGAGCTGGACGCGCAGGACATCGCCGCCGACACGCTGAGCCGCCGGGCCGTCCGTACCGACGCCGTACGCCTGATGACCGCGCACCGGTCCAAGGGGCTGGAGTGGCGGCTGGTGGTGGTCGCCGGAGTGCAGGAGGGCCTCTGGCCGGACCTGCGCCGCCGGGGTTCACTGCTCGAAGCCGACCGGATCGGCCGCGACGGGCTCGCGGAGCCGCTCACCCCCGGCGCCCTGCTGGCCGAGGAGCGGCGGCTGTTCTACGTGGCGGCGACCCGCGCGAAGGAGCGGCTCGTCGTCACCGCGGTCAAGGCGGCGGCGGACGACGGCGACCAGCCGTCCCGCTTCCTGACCGAGCTCGGCGTCGAGCCGCAGGACGTCACGCACCGGGCGCGCCGTCCGCTGGCCGTCTCCGCGCTCGTCGCGGAGCTGCGCGCGACCACCGTCGACCCGGCCGCGTCCCCGGCGCTGCGCGAGGCCGCCGCCCTGCGGCTGGCCCGGCTCGCCTCGCTGAACGACGCCGGGCACGCGCTCGTACCGTCCGCGCACCCCGACCGCTGGTGGGGCCTGTACGAGCCGACGCGCTCGGCCGTTCCGCTGCGCGACCGCGATCAGCCGGTGGCGCTGTCGGGCAGCGCGCTCGACCAGCTCGCCAACACCTGCTCGCTGCAGTGGTTCCTGGGCCGCGAGGTGAAGGCGGAGCCGCCGTCGACCGCCGCGCAGGGCTTCGGCAACGTCGTGCACGTGCTGGCCGACGAGGTCGCCTCCGGGCGGACCCCCGCCGACCTGGACGTACTGATGGCCCGGCTGGACACCGTCTGGGACGCCCTGGCCTTCGACGCGCCGTGGAAGTCCCTCCAGGAGAAGCGGAACGCGCGGGACGCGCTGGAACGCTTCCTGCACTGGCACGTGATGGAGCGCGGCCGGGCGTCCGTCGCCACCGAGCACGGCTTCGACGTCGTCATCGAAGCCGGCGAGGTGCAGGTCCGGATCCGCGGCAGCATGGACCGGGTCGAGGCGGACGCGGACGGCAACGCCTATGTCGTCGACTTCAAGACCGGCAAGTCCAAGCCGACGGCGAAGGAGGTCGAGCGCCACCCGCAGCTCGCCGTCTACCAGCTCGCGGTCCGGGAGGGCGCGGTCGACGAGCTGTTCGGCGGCGACCGTCCGCTGCCGGGTGGCGCCGAACTCGTGCAACTGCGCCTCGGCGCGGCGAAGAAGGACGGCGGCGACACCGTGCCGGCCGTCCAGCGCCAGCAGCCGCTCGCGGAGAAGCGGGCGGAGGCGGCGGAGGCCGGCGGCGAGGGGGAGTGGGTGGTGGAGGACCTGCTGGCCGACGCGGCCGGCCGGGTCCTGGACGAGCGCTTCACCCCTGCCACCGGCCAGCACTGCACGCACTGCGCGTTCCGTGCGGCCTGCAGCGCGCAGCCGGAGGGCCGGCACGTCGTGGAGTAGGCCGCGAAGCACCCCGTGCCGCCGCCGCGTGACCTGTGCCTCGATCGTGCAACCCTTTCGGCCGTTCGTGCGTCCGTTCGACGTAAGGGCAAGTGTGGGTATGCGGGTGGGTTGAAGGAAAGTGGCCGTCGTGGCGTTGAGGCGCAGTGTTGTCGCAGTCGTAGTGGTCTGCGGTATGGCCATGGGGGCGCTGTCCGGCTGCCAGGGCACGGCGGACCGCGGGCGGGCGGTCCACGCGGCGTCCAAGCCGGCGACCGCGACCGGCACCCCGTCGGACGGCTCGCTGGAGGGACTGACGGCGCCGGAGATCTCCCGCCGGATGTCGTTGGCGATGAATCTCGTCACCTCCATGACCATGGAGTTCTCCGGAGTCCTGCAGAGCAAGCAGGTCCAGGTGAAGATCGCGGCGACCACGGACGGCGTTTGCGCGGCCGCGGCGCGGCTGAACAGCGGGACGATGCAGATCATCAGAACCGCCGACCGGACCGCGTACATCAAGGGCGATGCCAGGTACTGGACGTCACTGAGCCCCAAGGGCAAGTCGTTCGGGGCGCTGGCGGCCAACCGGTGGATCAGGTTCCCCTTCACCTCCGCCCCCGGCAAGCGGCTGTCCCAGAGCTGCGAGGTGGCGAACGTCCTGAAGACCCTGCAGCTGGCGCACGAATCGGCCACGAAGGGTGCCCCGGCGACGGTCGACGGAAAGCCGGTGGTCACCATCAAGAAGAAGGACCGGCAGGGGGCCGTCACCTATTACGTGGCGGCGCACGGCCCTTCGTACCTGCTGAAGCTCACGGACCAGACCGGGGGGACCATGACCTTCGGATCCTTCGGCAAGCCGGTCAACGTCGAGGCCCCGCCCGCGAACCAGACGATCGACTTCAGTCTGCTCGGCGGGGACTCCGGCCTGGGCCTCAACGCCTGAGAGGGCCGGGTCAAACCCGTTGCGCCCGCATGTTTATCTTGTGCTTATCAGCATGATGCGTGTGGGTGGAGGAGAAATCCGGTGGCAGTACAGCGGAACGTCGTGGCGGCCTCACTGGTCTGTGCGGCCCTGGTGGGCGGAGTGACCGGCTGCGGGGGCGACAAGTCCGACGACGCGGTGATCGGCTCCAAGCCGAAGCCGTCCGTCTCGGCGAGCACCACCGCGGCGACGGGGCTCGACGCCCTGACCGCGCGGCAGATCTCGGACAAGGCCGAGGCCGCGCTCAAGTCCCTCACCTCGGTGAAGGTGGACTTCGCGATGATGGACACCGGAAAGCCCATGCAGTTCAAGGCTTCCATGTCCAAGGCGGGCGAGTGCGCCGGTGCGATGAGCCAGGGCAAGTCGACGATGCAGTTCATCGGCACGCACCACACCAGCTACATGAAGGCCAACGACACCTTCTGGCGCGAAGCGGGCGGCAAGGAGGACGGCGACGCCACGGTCGAGCTGCTGCACGGCAAGTGGGTGAAGGTGCCCGGCGACGCCGCCAAGGACAAGGACCTGGCGTCCTTCTGCGACCTGGACTCGTTCCTCGACAACATGTCGTCGGACGACAAGGACGGCACCTTCAGCAAGGGCGCCCCGACCACCATCGACGGACAGCCGGTCGTCACGATCATCCAGAAGAAGGCCGGCGACTCGGAGAAGACCACCATCTACGTGGCGGCCCAGGGCGAGCCGTACCCGTTGAAGATCGTCAACGAGGGCGGCAAGGAGCCGGGCCACGCCACCTTCGGCGACTTCAACAAGCCGGTCAAGGCGGTGGCCCCGCCGGCCTCCCAGACGGTGGACATCAGCAAGTTCCAGGACGACGGCGGCAAGAACGTCTGACGGAGGCGGGGCACGGGCGCCGGGGCACGGGCACCTGGGCACGGGCACCTGGGCACCTGGGCACGGGCCACCTGGGCACCTGGGCACGGGCCACCAGGGCACGGTCGCCGCGAGGTGCACACCGCGGGGTGAACGCCCGGCGGCAGGCGTCCGTGCCCAGGTGGCAGCCGGTTGTCGGTGGGGCCGGATAGCCTCACTGGGGTGGCAGCACGCATCACGGACCCCGAGCAGCTCAAGGCGCTCCTCGGCATCCCTTTCACCCCGGAGCAGATGGAGTGCGTCACCGCACCTCTCGCCCCGAACGTGATCGTGGCGGGTGCGGGCTCCGGCAAGACGACGGTGATGGCCGCCCGGGTGGTCTGGCTGGTCGGGACGGGGCAGGTCGCCCCGGAGGAAGTGCTCGGCCTGACGTTCACCAACAAGGCCGCCGGTGAGCTCGCCGAGCGGGTCCGCAGGGCGCTCGTCCAGGCCGGGATCACCGACCCGGATCCGATCGGCCCGCCCGGTTCCGGGGAAGCACCCGGCGAGGGCGCGACCGGCGAGCCGCAGATCTCCACGTATCACGCGTTCGCCGGCCAGCTCCTCAAGGAACACGGGCTGCGCATCGGGCTCGAGCCCACCGCCCGGCTGCTCGCCGACGCCACCCGCTACCAGCTCGCCGCGAAGGTGCTGCGGGCCGCGCCCGGCCCGTACCCGGCGCTGACCAAGAGCCTGCCCTCCCTGGTCAGCGACCTGCTGGCGCTGGAGGGCGAGCTCAATGAACACCTCGTTCCGCCCGACCGGCTGCGCGCCCACGACACCGGCTGGCTCGACACCCTGGGCCCCGTCAAACTCACCAACGCGGACCTGCGCAAGCTGCCGGAGACCGCGCAGGCCCGGCAGGACCTCACCGGGCTCGCCACCGCCTACCGCGAGCAGAAGCAGCGCCGCGACCTGCTGGACTTCGGCGACCAGATCGCCCTGTCGGCGACCGTGGCCCGGACCCGCCCGGAGGTCGGCAGGATCCTGCGCGAGCAGTACAAGGTGGTGCTGCTCGACGAGTACCAGGACACCTCCGTCGCCCAGCGGCTGCTGCTCGCAGGGCTGTTCGGCGGCGAGGGCACCGGCCACCCGGTCACCGCCGTCGGCGACCCCTGCCAGGCGATCTACGGCTGGCGCGGCGCCTCCGTCGCCAACCTCGACGACTTCCCCGCGCACTTCCCGAACGCCGACGGCACCCCCGCCCGCCGCTTCTCGCTCAGCGAGAACCGCCGCAGCGGCGGCCGCCTCCTGGACCTCGCCAACGGCCTCGCCACCGAACTGCGCGCCCGGCACGAAGGCGTCGAGGCGCTGCGCCCGGCGCCCGGCGCCGAGCGCGACGGACTGGTGCGCTGCGCGCTGCTGTCCAGCCAGGCCGGGGAGATCGAGTGGCTGGCGGACTCCCTCGCGCACCTGGTGCGCACCGGCACCGAGCCCGGCGAGATCGCCGTCCTGTGCCGTACGACGGGCCACTTCGCCGACATCCATGCCGCACTCGTCGCCCGTGACATCCCGGTCGAGGTGGTGGGCCTGTCCGGGCTGCTGCATCTGCCCGAGGTCGCCGACCTGGTCGCCGTCTGCGAGGTCCTGCACGACCCGACGGCGAACGCGTCGCTGGTCCGGCTGCTCACCGGTCCCCGCTGGCGGATCGGCGCCCGGGACCTGGCGCTGCTCGGCCGCCGGGCCCGGGTCCTCGTCCGGTTCGGCGCGGGCGGCGCGGAGGACGACCCCGAGCGGCGGCTGGCGGCGGCCGTCGAAGGCGTCGACCCGGCCGAGGTGGTCTCGCTCGCCGACGCCCTGGAGACGTTCCTCGACGCCGACCCGGGCGACGAGCTGCCGTTCTCACCCGAGGCGCGGGTCCGGTTCGCCCGGCTGGCGGCCGAGATACGGGATCTGCGGCGCGCGCTGGCCGACCCGCTGATGGACGTCCTGCACCGGGTGCTCGCGGTCACCGGCCTGGAGGTCGAGCTGTCCGCGTCCCCGCACGCGCTGGCCGCCCGCCGCAAGGAGACGCTGAACGCCTTCCTGGACATCGCCGCCAACTTCGCCTCCCTCGACGGTGAGGCGACCCTCCTGGCGTTCCTCGGCTTCCTGCGCACCGCCGCCCAGTACGAGAAGGGCCTGGACAGCTCGCTCCCCGGCGGCGAGAACACCGTGAAGGTGCTCACCGCGCACAAGTCGAAGGGCTTGGAATGGGACGTCGTGGCCGTCCCGGGGCTGGTGAAGAAGGGCTTTCCGAACGAGCGCGGCCGTGAGCTGTGGACCGCCAACGCCAAGGTGCTCCCGCACACCCTGCGCGGCGACGCGGCGACCCTCCCCGATGTCGACGAATGGTCGAAGGCGGGCCTCGACCAGTTCCGTGACGCGATGAAGGAGCACAACCGGATCGAGGAACTCCGCCTCGGCTATGTCACCTTCACCCGGCCGCGCTCACTGCTGCTCGGCTCCGGCTACTGGTGGGGGCCCACCCAGAAGACCCCGTACGGCCCGTCCGCGTTCCTGGACGCGCTGCGCGTGCACTGCGAGGCGGGCCACGGCGAGATCGAGCACTGGACGGAGCCCCCCGCGGAGGACGCCGTCAATCCGGCGCTGCAGACCTCCGTCGAGCACGCCTGGCCGCTCCCGCTCGACCCCACCGCCCTCGACCGCCGCCGCCAGGCGGCCAGGACGGTCCTCGCGTACCTGGACGCGCCGGAGGAGCACGCGTTCGCGGACGCGGAAGCGGGCACGTTCGCGGACGCGGAAGGGGAGATGGAGGACGAGCCCGCCTGGGCGGACGAGGAGGAGTGGGAGGACGCCGACTGGGACGAGCTCTCGGCGGAGCGTCCCGCGGGCCTCGAGCATCCCGAGAGCCCCGATGCCGATCCCGATCCCGATCCGGTGCCGGTGGCGGAGCCGGTGCCGGAGCGTCCCGTCGACCCCGACCACGCGGTTCCCGACCCCAGGGTTGCTGAGACCGCCGTTGCCGGAGCTCCCGCACGGGCGCACCTGCTCCCCGAGGAGTCCCGTCTCGTCGCCTCCTGGGACCGGGACCTCGACGCCCTCGCCGGGGAGCTGCGGCGCGCCCGGGCGACCGTCCGGGACGTGCCGGTGCCTCCCGTTCTCACCGCCTCGCAGCTGATGCGGCTGGCCGCCGACCCGGACGGGTTCGCGCGCGAGCTCGCCCGCCCCATGCCCCGTGCCCCGCAGCCCGCGGCGCGCCGCGGCACCCGTTTCCACGCCTGGGTCGAGTCCCGCTTCGACGAACGGCCGCTCTTCGCCCCGGAGGACCTGCCCGGAGTCGAGGGCGGTGACGAGATCGACGACGAGCGCGACCTCGCCGCCCTCAAGGAGGCGTTCCTCGGCACCCCGTACGCCGACCGCTCGCCCTACCGCGTCGAGGCGCCCTTCCAACTGGCGCTGGCCGGCCGCATGATCCGCGGCCGGATCGACGCCGTCTACCGCACCGAAGGCACCACGGACACCACAGGCACCACAGGAACCACAGGCGCCACGGACACCGAAGGTGCGGACGGGGACGCCGGCGCGGGCGCCACCTACGAGATCGTCGACTGGAAGACCAACCGCTCCCGGTCCGCCGACCCGCTCCAGCTGGCCCTCTACCGGCTCGCCTGGGCCGAGCAGCACCAACTGCCGCTGCACCGGGTGACCGCCGCGTTCCTCTACGTCCGCACCGGTGAGGTCGTCCGGCCCGCGTCCCTGCCGGACCGTGCCGCCCTGGAGCGGCTGCTGCTCGACGAGCCGGGCTGAGAGCCGGGCTGATGCCGCCACCTCCGGGCGGAGGGGTCCGGCGCGCCGGTTAGGCTCGACGTCATGAGTACCGCCCCGGACAGCGCAGTCCACGCCTACATCGACGCCCACCGTTCCGCGTTCCTCGCCGACCTCGTCGAGTGGCTGCGGATCCCGTCCGTCTCCGCGGACCCCGACCGCGCGGACGATGTGCTGGGCAGTGCGCGATGGCTGGCGGCGAAGCTGGCGGAGACCGGCTTCCCGACCGCCGAGGTCTGGGAGAGCGACGGGCTGCCGGCGGTCTTCGCCGAGTGGCCGTCCGGCGATCCGCAGGCGCCGACGGTGCTGGTCTACGGCCACCATGACGTGCAGCCCGCCGCCCGCGAGGACGGCTGGGACACCGACCCGTTCGAGCCGCACACCGCCGACGGCCGGATCTACGCCCGGGGCGCGGCCGACGACAAGGGCCAGGTCCTCTTCCACACGCTGGGCCTGCGCGCCCACCTCGCCGCGACCGGCAGGACCGCGCCGGCCGTGAACCTCAAGCTGCTGATCGAGGGCGAGGAGGAGTCCGGTTCGCCGAACTTCCTCACCCTGATCCGGAAGCACGCCGACCGGCTGGCCTGCGACGCGGTGATCGTCTCCGACACCGGGATGTGGTCGGAGGACACCCCGACCGTCTGCACCGGCATGCGCGGTCTGGCCGACTGCCAGGTCGATCTGTACGGGCCCGACCAGGACATCCACTCGGGTTCGTTCGGCGGCGCGGTGCCCAACCCCGCCACCGAGGCCGCCCGGCTGGTCGCCGCGCTGCACGACGACGACCGGCGGGTGGCGATCCCGGGGTTCTACGACGGTGCCGTCGAGCTGACCGCCCGTGAGCGGGAGCTCTTCGCGGCGCTGCCGTTCGAGGAGTCGCGCTGGCTGAGCACCGCCAAGTCCCACGGGGCGCTCGGCGAGGCGGACCACACCACCCTGGAGCGCATCTGGGCCCGGCCGACCGCCGAGGTCAACGGCATCTACGGCGGCTACCAGGGCCCCGGCGGCAAGACCATCGTCCCGGCCTCCGCCCACCTCAAGCTGTCCTTCCGGCTGGTCGCGGGACAGGACGCGGGCGCGGTGCAGCAGCTCGTCACCGACTGGGTCGCCGCCCGGCTCCCGGACGGCATCCGCCACGAGGTCACCTTCTGGGGCACCACCCGCCCCTGCCTGACCCCGCTGGACCACCCGGCACTGCAGTCGGTCGTCCGGTCGATGGGCCGGGCCTTCCAGCAGGAGATCCTCTTCACCCGTGAGGGCGGTTCAGGACCGGCCGCGGATCTGCAGGACGTGCTGGGTGTGCCGGTGCTGTTCCTGGGCATCTCCGTACCGTCCGACGGCTGGCACTCGGTGAACGAGAAGGTCGAGCTCGACCTGCTGTTCAAGGGTGTGGAGACCGCCGCCTACCTGTGGGGCGACCTCGCCGAGAACTGGCGTCCGGCCTCCGCCGACGTCACCGGGTGACACCGCCGGCGCCACCGGCGCGCCCCACCGACACCAGTCACTGACAACGACAGCCGCGCTACCGCGTACCGCAGGTACGCACGGGGAGTTGGAAGCAGCCTTGTCCGAGATCGACCTGTCAACCCAGCCGCTGACCCTCGCCCAGACGGGCGTGGACCGCGCCGCCCACCACCGGCTCGACGAGGCCTGGCTGGCCGCCGCCTGGAGCCATCCGACGACCCGGGTCTTCGTGGTCTCCGGCGGCCAGGTCCTGGTCGAGGAGAAGGACGGCACCACCGAACTCGTCATGGTCCCGGCCTTCGACGCGCCCGAGACCGAGACCCACCGCTACTTCCTCGGCATCGGCGAGGACGGCGTGCGGTACTTCGCGCTGCAGAAGGACGCGCTGCCGGGACGGATGGACGACGTGGCACGGGCGGCCGGGCTGCGCGAGGTGGCCGGGCTGCTCTCCCCGCTGGAGGCCGGCCTGATGGCGCACGCCGTCGCGCTGGAGAACTGGCAGCGGATGCACCGCTTCTGCTCCCGCTGCGGCGAGCGCACCGTCATCGCCGCCGCCGGCCACATCCGGCGCTGCCAGGCGTGCGGTGCCGAGCACTACCCGCGCACCGACCCCGCCGTGATCATGCTGGTGACGGACGACCAGGACCGTGCACTGCTGGGCCGCCAGGCGCACTGGCCGGAAGGGCGCTTCTCGACGCTCGCGGGCTTCGTGGAGCCGGGCGAGTCACTGGAGCAGGCCGTGGTCCGCGAGACGGCGGAGGAGGCGGGGGTGGCGGTCGGCGACGTGACATATGTCGCGAGCCAGCCGTGGCCGTTCCCGTCGAGTCTGATGCTCGGCTTCATGGCCCGCGCCACTTCACCGGACATCCAGGTCGACGGCGAGGAGATCCACGAGGCCCGCTGGTTCTCCCGCGAGGACCTGCGCAAGGGCATCGAGTCCGGGGAGATCCTGCCGCCGGGCGGCATCTCGATCGCCGCCCGCCTGATGGAGCTCTGGTACGGCAGCCCGTTCCCGGCCGCCGGCTAGCAGCACCCCGGACAGCACTCCGCCGGGGCGCGGTCGCGCCCCGGCGGATGCGGGTGGGATCAGGCGTCGAGCTGGGGAATCAGACGCCGAGCTTCTGCTTGACCTGCGCCAGCGACGGGTTCGGGAGCGCCGAGCCGTCCGGGAAGAGGACGGTGGGGACCAGCTGGTTGCCGCCGTTGACCTTCTCGACGAACGCCGCGGACTCCGGGTCGTTCTCGATGTTGATCTCCGTGTAGCCGATGCCCTCGCGGTCCATCTGGCCCTTGAGCCGACGGCAGTAGCCGCACCAGGTGGTGCTGTACATCGTCACAGTGCCCGACATGGGTGTCCGCTCCTCACAAGCAGGTGGAATCGTCGATCGGGAGAACGCTGACCCTGCTCCGGGCATTCCTGGACTCCCCGATCTCACCCCTGCACCACCGCTCGCGGTCCGACAATCGCACCTCGGCTGTGGATAACTTTCCCGACCGCCTCCGCGGACCTGGCAGCATGGCGGGGTGACCGCACCAACGCACACCTCGCTCTTCCCCGCAGTACCGGATTCCCCCGACGCCGTGCTCGACGGGCTCGACCCCGAACAGCGCGAGGTCGCCACCGCCCTGCACGGGCCGGTCTGCGTGCTGGCCGGCGCCGGCACGGGCAAGACCCGGGCGATCACCCACCGGATCGCCTACGGGGTGCGGGCGGGGATACTGCAGCCCGGCAGTGTGCTCGCGGTCACCTTCACCGCCCGCGCGGCGGGGGAGATGCGTGGCCGGCTGCGCCAGCTCGGCGCGGGCGGCGTCCAGGCGCGTACGTTCCACTCCGCCGCGCTGCGCCAGCTCCAGTACTTCTGGCCGCGCGCCATCGGCGGTGAGATGCCGCGGCTCGTCGAGCGCAAGGTCCAGCTCGTCGCCGAGGCCGGCGCCCGCTGCCGGATCCGGCTGGACCGCAGCGAGCTGCGGGACGTGACGGGCGAGATCGAATGGTGCAAGGTCACCCAGACCGTTCCCGAGGACTACCCGGCGGCCGCCGCGAAGTCCGGCCGTGAGGTCCCCCGGGACCCGGCCGAGATCGCCAAGATCTACACGGCGTACGAGCAGCTCAAGCGGGACCGCGGCGTCATCGACTTCGAGGACGTGCTGCTGCTCACCGTGGGCGTCCTGCAGGAGCGCCCGGACGTCGCGGACACCATCCGCTCCCAGTACCAGCACTTCGTCGTCGACGAGTACCAGGACGTCAGCCCGCTCCAGCAGCGGCTGCTGGACCTGTGGCTCGGCGGCCGGGACACCATCTGCGTGGTCGGGGACGCCTCCCAGACCATCTACTCCTTCACCGGCGCCACCCCTGACTACCTGCTCGGCTTCCGCTCCCGGCACCCGGAAGCCACCGTCGTGAAGCTCGTCCGCGACTACCGCTCCACCCCTCAGGTGGTGCAGCTGGCCAACGGGCTGCTCTCCCAGGCCAGGGGCCAGGCGGCCCAGCACCGGCTGGAACTGGTCTCGCAGCGCGAGCCGGGCCCCGAGCCCGGCTACACCGAGTACGTGGACGAGCCCACCGAGGCCGAGGGCACCGCCCGCCGGATCAAGGAGCTCATCGCCGGCGGGGTGCGCCCCAGCGAGATCGCCATCCTGTACCGCATCAACGCCCAGTCCGAGGTCTACGAGCAGGCGCTCGCCGACGCCGGGGTGCCGTACCAGCTGCGCGGGGCGGAGCGGTTCTTCGACCGCCCCGAGGTCCGCGAGGCCGGGCTGCTGCTGCGCGGCGCCGCCCGGGCCGGGGCAGGTTCCGATCCGGGGATGGCCGGTACGGAAGTGCCCGAGCACGTCAGGGCCGTCCTCAGCTCCCGCGGCTGGACGGCCGAGGCCCCCGCCGGATCGGGCGCGGTCCGGGACCGCTGGGAATCGCTGGCCGCGTTGGTCCGGCTCGCCGACGACTTCGCGCTGGCCCGCCCCGAGGCCACCTTGTCGGATCTTGTCGCGGAGCTGGACGAGCGGGCGAGCGCCCAGCACGCCCCGACGGTCGAGGGCGTCACCCTCGCCTCGCTGCACGCCGCCAAGGGCCTGGAGTGGGACGCGGTGTTCCTCGTCGGGCTGACCGAGGGCATGATGCCGATCACGTACGCCAAGACCGACGAGCAGGTCGAGGAGGAGCGCCGGCTGCTGTACGTCGGCGTCACCCGGGCCCGGCTCCATCTGTTCCTGTCCTGGGCGCTCTCCCGCTCGCCCGGCGGACGCGCCACCCGCAAGCCCTCACGCTTCCTGGACGGCCTGCGGCCCGGTTCCGCGACTCGCGGCACCGGAAACCGCTTCGCGGCCGGTACGGGCGGCATCGAGCGCGGAGTGGCCGCCGCCAAGCGCAAGCGTGGCCCGGTGCGCTGCCGGGTCTGCGGCCGCACCCTGTCGGAGGCCGGCGAGATCAAGCTGATGCGCTGCGAGGACTGCCCGTCCGATCTGGACGAGGGGCTGTACGAGCGGCTGCGCGACTGGCGCATGGAGCAGGCCAGGGAGCTGGGCCAGCCCGCGTACTGTGTCTTCACCGACAAGACGCTGCTGGCCATCGCCGAGGTCCGGCCCGCAGGACCGGCCGAGCTCTCCGCGATCGCCGGAGTCGGCAGCCGAAAGCTGGACAAGTACGGCGCCGAGGTCCTGGCGCTGTGCACCGGCGGGGATGCCGGCCCCGTAGCCGGTGACGAAGCTGTTGCAGAAGAACCAGAAAAATAGTTTGCGCCCGGCGAGGAAGTCCCCATAGCCTTCCGGAGCACGGTCACTGCGGCTCTTCCAAGAGCCGGGGAGATCGTGATGTACTGACCAAGCACCACAGGCCCTACGAGACGCCGAGAGGAGGCGAAGACCCGTGACCATCAACTTCGAGAACGTGAAAATGACCGATCGTCCGGTCGTCGTCGCCACCTGCCCGCTCGGCTCCCCGCTGCCTGGCACCGGTATGTCCGGTGCCCCGGCTCTGCGCCTGGCTTCCATCGCGGAACTCTCGATCCGCGAGCGCAGCGAGCGAGCGACCAAGGCACCGGCAGTACTGGAGACGAAGGCCCCGGCCTATGTCTTTACGCCCGGCGGTGCCGGTCACAGCACAAATGGACAGAAGCAGCAGCACCTCTCGATGTGGGCCTTCCGCGGGCTCGAACCCTGGAGCGATCCAGTCTGATCGACGATCAGACCGGCACCTTCCAGGGCCGCGGAATCCCAGACCGGGATCCGCGGCCCTTTTGTTTTCTCCAGCCGAACCACCGGCCCACCGGCCGGACCAGACAGACGAGGAACACCAAGACCGTGCATGCCACCCCGCACGCCCCGTCCGTATCGCCCACAGACCAGCTCCCCCCGCCCGCGGTCCACTCGGAGGTCCCGTTGCTGCCCCTGACCGAGCTCGATGACGAAATCGAGCGCCTCGGTGTACCCGTCCCCTGCCGGACCTACGACCCGGAGGTCTTCTTCGCGGAGTCCCCGGCCGACGTCGAGTACGCCAAGTCGCTGTGCCAGACCTGTCCCGTCCGCGAGGCCTGCCTCGCCGGTGCGAAGGACCGCCGTGAGCCTTGGGGCGTCTGGGGTGGAGAGCTCTTCATCCAGGGCGTCGTCGTAGCCCGCAAGCGGCCCCGTGGCCGTCCGCGCAAGAACGCAGTAGCGGTGTGAACACCAGCGCCGTAGGAACAGTCGACCGACCCCTGACGCACGACCCGAAGAAGCAGGTCCCCATGAACCCCTCCACAGAAGTGGCGCACGCCACCGAAGCCTCCCGACACACTTCCGGCGCGTACAGCGCCCGCCAGAACAGGAACCTCGAAATGCAACTCATGCCAGAAGCCTTGGCACGTGCCCATATGCAACAACGCCTCTACGAGGCCGAGCACGAACGTCAGGCCCTTCGAGTGGTGTCGGCCCGCCGACTCCAGCGCCGGGCCGAACGAGTCTCGCTGCGCGCCCGCCGTGCGCTGGCGATGGCCGTCATGCAGTAACAGCGGCCACCACGCTCCAACGGCCGCACACCAGCGGCTGAGCAACACCACTCCGTGCCACAGCGAACACCGCGGGGCCGGTCCGAAAGGACCGGCCCCGCGGTGCGTTACGGCGTATTAACGGGCACTGGGAGAGGTATCGTCGCCAAGTGGACCAGAAGACTCAGCACAACCGGGTCGGGACTGCCCAGACAACGACGTGCGCGCGCTGCGGTGCCGTCGAGGAGGGTCTGCCGATCACCTGGACCTGCTCCGTGGAGAACAGCCGGCGCGTCTATTTCTGTGACCGGTGCGGCCGGGAGAACCTCCGCAGTATCGAAGGTCGTCTCGACTCCTCCTGGTGGTAGCTGCCCGCCGCGTGGTTACGCCGACTCCGCCGCCCCATCGGCGTCGAAGCCCGGCAGCCACTCCAGCAGTTCATCGCGCAGCCGCACCGTCGCGCCCAGCTGGCACAGGACGCCGATGGTGCTCAAGGTCACGCGGTGGATCAGCAGATACGACGGCGGCAGGTTCAGCTGCTTGCCCAACTGATGGGCGGGCGAGCGCGGATCGGCGATCCGTGCCGCCTGGGCGCGCATCCAGCTGCGGACGAAGGTGAACTCCTCGGACCCGGCCGGCTCGATGATCGGCCGCAGATAGTCCAGCACCGCGTCCGGGCGCAGCTTGATCGACGGCCGGACGAAGCCCTCCTGACGGAGCATCGCGTGCACCGATTCGGCATCGCCCTCCAGCGCCAGCCGCAGCGCGGTGCCGATCGGCAGCGGCAGCCCGTCGGGCAGCCGGTCCACCGTCCCGAAGTCCAGCACGCCCAGCCGCCAGCCCTCGGCGGGGCCGTCGTCCACCAGCAGCCGGAAGTTTCCCGGGTGCGGGTCGGCGTGCAGCAGCCCGGTACGCGCCGGGCCCGCGAACAGGAAGCGCGCCAGCAGCTGGCCGGCCCGGTCCCGCTGCTCCTGGGTGCCCTTGGCGATCACCTCGGCCATGGGCACGCCGTCCATCCACTCGGTGACCAGGACCTGATCGGCCTGGTGCACCACATCGGGCACCGAGACATCGGGGTCGCCGGCGAACTCCGCGGCGTGGGCGTGCTGTGCCTGGGCCTCCAACTCGTAGTCCAGCTCCTCCGAGACCCGGTCGCGCAGCTCGGCGATGAGCGGCTTGATGTCCATCCCGGGGATCAGCGGGCCGAACAGCCGGGCCACCCGGCCCAGTTGGGACAGGTCCGAGAGAAGGGCCGCCCCGGCGCCCGGGTACTGCACCTTCACCGCCACCGTCCGGCCGTCGTGCCACACCGCGCGGTGCACCTGGCCGATCGAGGCGGCCGCGGCCGGAGTCTCGTCGAATTCGGTGAACAGCTCCCGCCAGTCCGCGCCCAGCCGCTCGGTGAGCACCTTGCGCACGGTGCTTGCGGGCATCGGCGGCGCGGAGTCCTGCAGTTTGGTGAGCGCGGCCCGGTACGGACCCGCCACGTCCTCGGGCAGCGCGGCCTCGAACACCGACAGCGCCTGGCCGAACTTCATGGCCCCGCCCTTGAGCTCTCCGAGCACCTTGAACAACTGCTCGGCCGTGCGTTCCTGCAGTTCGCTCGCGACGACCTCGGCAGGACGACCGCCCAGCCGCTTGCCCAGCCCGAGTGTGGCGCGGCCCGCGAACCCCAAGGGGAGCGCGGCCAGTTTCGCGGTGCGAGTCACCGCCTTACGAGGAAGATCAGACATGCGCTCCTCATTCCCGTCGGTCACCCGGCCATTGTGCCTCTCCGCACTCGCGGCGCGGCGGGCAGCACCACCCTCGGGTCATTTCCCGCACCACAACCGCATCTGATGTCACCGGGAACCGGTCGTACTTCCATGGACAGCCGGGCCAGCGCGATCTCCACCCGGGCCCCGGAACTCGGCGGACTTCCGCCGTCGAGGAAGGCCAGCGCATGGGCGGCGGCGAGCCCCGCGACCGTCGTCGCCAGGGCGATGTCGCAGGCCGGAACCGCGGGCGCCCGGCCCGATCGGAGCTGGGCGAGCATCCGCGGCCACGCGGGATCCGCGTCCGCCAGCCGCAGCGCCAGACAGCCCGCACAGCCGGTACGCCCCGGAACGACGAGCGGGCCGACCACTCCCATGCCTTCGACGACGCCCGTATAGAGGTGCGGGATGCCCGCCGCGAGCAGCCGTTCCGCCTCCCGGGGCTCCGGAGCGTAGGCCGCCAGCCCGTCGCGCGGGGCCACCACGACCAGCGAGAGCCGGGAATCCTCCGGCTCCTGTCCGGGCCCGCGCCCGGCCCGGGGTCCCCGGCGGCCGAGCGCCGCCGCGCGCGGATCGGGCGCGGCCCGGCGCACCGCCCCGCGGGCGGCCGCGTCCCGCCGGTCACCGATGTGCTCGGCCGGGATGCCGCCCGGGCTCACGTCCCACGGCTCGACCCGTCCGCCGTCCAGCACCTCCACCCGGCCGACGCCGGCCGCCGACAGCAGCGCGGCGACGGCCGCCCCGACCCGGCCCGCGCCGCGGACCCGCACCCGCGCCGCCCGCCGGTCCCGCATCCGGCCGGCCGCGCCGCCGGGACCCGCGTGCACGACGGACAGCGCGGCAAGGTCGGGCCGCAGCCGGTCGATCGCCGCCGTCCGGTGCCGGACCGCCTCGGACAGCCGGGCATGCGCCGCCGCATCGTCCAGCACACCGCCCTCGGCGAGCAGCCCCAGCAACTGCCGGACCTGCTGCGCTCCCAGCCCCAGCGCCTCGGCGTCCCGGGTCAGCAGGGCCGCCCCGCGGGTGCCGTCCAGCAGATCCAGGAATCCCGCCGCCGCGCCGTCGACCGAGTCCAGGACGACCGCGTGCGCCGGATCAATTCCGAACTGCACGCTCTCGCGGTTGCGCCAACTGCGCCGCATGGCGGTTTTGAGCATGGGACGCATGGCCACCCCCGGTGGATCACCGCGAATCCATTCAAGATCCGCACCAGTTTCCGCATCGCTGTAATGCGGCAGTCACAGAATGCACGCGGACGCCGACGGTGACGAAAAGTTATCCACAGGTTGTGAGGGATAGTCGTTCAATATGCGCACGAAGCGAGGTGATTCCCTCGCCGACCGGCCTGGGGACGGGACTTCGCGGACCCCCACCCGGTAACGTCGGAGCGTGTCCGCCGACCCCGCGCATGACCTCTCCAGCCAGCAGTCCCTCACCTCCCGGACGAGTGAGGTCGAAGTGCGCCGCAGCGCCCGAAGGCGCCGGACGGTCTCGGCCTACCGCGAGGGGGACCGCACCGTCGTCCTCATTCCGGCCCGGATGTCGGTCGCCGAGGAGCAACGCTGGGTGACGGTGATGCTCGAGAAACTCGCGGCGCAGGAGAGCAAGCGGATGCTCGGCGACGACGAGCTCTTCACCCGCGCCGCCCAGCTCTCCGAGCAGTATCTGGACGCCCGAGCGGAACCGGACACCGTCCGCTGGGTCACCAACCAGAACTCCCGCTGGGGGTCCTGCACCCCCTCCGAGGGCAGCATCCGTCTCTCCCACCGGCTGCAGGGCATGCCCGAGTACGTCATCGACTACGTTCTGCTGCACGAACTCGCGCATCTGCTGGTACCGGGCCACGGCCCGAGCTTCTGGAAGCTGCTGGAGTCGTATCCGCGGACCGAACGGGCCCGCGGATATCTCGAGGGGGTCGTGGCGGCCGGCCGGCTGCCGGAGCTGCCCACCGCCCGCGAGGAATAGCCGCTGTCGGGGCCAGGGGCTAGCCTGTCGCAACGCACATGCATTTACGGGATGGGGGACGGTCGTTCGTATGGCCAGGGAATTCCAGCGTGGCCACAAGGCCAAGATCAGTGATCTCACGGCGGGGACGGATCTGTACATCGGTGTGCAGATCGCCGGACCCGGCCTGTCGTTCGACATCAGCTGCTTCGGGCTCGACGAGAAGGAGCAGCTGTCCGACGACAGTTACTTCATCTTCTTCAACCAGCCCAAGTCGCCCGAGGAATCCATCCAGCAGCTCGGCGCGCAGGCGGGGGACAGCGAGTCCTTCCGTGTGACGCTCGACCGGATTCCCCCCAAGATCCGCAAGCTCTCCTTCACCGCGACCATCGACGGCAACGGCCAGATGTCGCAGGTCGGACCCGGGTACATCCGTATCGTCGCCGGCGGTGAGGAAGTCGCGCGCTACACCTTCACCGGCGCCGAGTTCAGCACCGAGCGCGCGGTGATGCTCGCCGATGTGTACCTCAAGGACGTCTGGCGCTTCGCCGCCGTCGGCCAGGGCTTCGACGGCGGACTGGACGCGCTGCTGCGCAACTTCGGCGGCGAGGTCGCCGAAGAGGCGCCGGCCGCCGCGCCTCCGCAGCAGGCCGGGGCCCCGGGCTTCGCACCGCCGCCCGGCGGTGCCGCGCCCGCCCCCTCGTTCGGCGCTCCCGCCGCCGGGCAGGGGTTCACGCCGCCCCCGGGCAACCCGTCCATCCACCAGCAGCAGACCATGATCGCGCCGCTGGTCACTCCGCCGCAGGCGCCCGGCCAGCCGCAGTTCGGCCAGGTCCCGCCGCCGCAGCCGCCCCCCGGACAGGTGCCCGGCCAGCAGTTCGGCCAGCCGCCCGGCCCGCCGCAGTACGGGCAGCCGCAGTTCGGCCAGCCGCCGGGCCAGCCGCAGTTCGGCCAGGTACCGGGCCAGCCGGCACCGTACGGCCAGCCGCAGGCGGGCCAGCCGGCCGGCGGGATCTCCGGCGCCATGCAGAAGTTCCGTGAGACGCCCACCGGCCAGCGGTGGACGCAGCAGAACAACAAGATGATGCGGGCCGACCTCTCGCAGGCCGGCGGCCAGCCGGTGCTCGCCCGCCAGGGCAGCATGGTTCTGTACCAGGGCAAGGTCGAATACAGCTACAAGGGTGCCGGGTTCGCCGGCCGGATCGTCGGCGGCGCCACCGGCCAGGAGATGCAGCTGATGCGCTGCACCGGCCAGGGCCAGGTCTTCTTCGCGGAGAACGGCGCCCACCTGCACCCGATCGAACTCCAGGGCGATGCCATCTGCGTCTCCTCGGAGAACGTGCTCGCCTTCGACGAGAGCCTGCAGTACGAGGTGCGCAGGATCGAGGGCCACGGCATCCCCGGCGGCGCGCTGTTCACGATGCAGTTCCAGGGCACCGGAACGATCATCGTCAAGACCCATGGCACCCCCGTGGTGCTGCCCGTCACCCCGACCACGTACGCGGACTGCAATGCGATCGTCGCCTGGTCGGCGGCCTCCCAGGTGATCATCTCCAGCCAGGTCCGGCTGCGGAGGAACGCCTACCCCGGCCACAGCGGAGAGACCGTGAACCTCCAGTTCCGCGGCGCTCCCGGCAACTTCATCGTCGTCCAGCCCTACGAGGTGTGACCCGCAATGGACCAGCAGATGATCGCGGGCTACGCACCGACCCCGGTGTCCGCCCGGATGGAGACCCACGGCTCGGCGATGCTCAAGGTCGCCATGCAGACCGGCCAGGACCTGTTCGCCCGTACCGGCTCGATGGTCGCGTACGAGGGCTTCGTCCAGTACGAGCCCAATCCGCCGGCCGTCCGGCAGATGGCCTCGCAGTGGCTCACCGGTGAGGGCGCCCCGTTGATGAAGTGCACCGGCGACGGCCTGCTCTATCTGGCCGACTACGGCGCCGACGTGGTGTGCGTCAATCTCAACAACGAGTCCCTGTCGGTCAACGGCACCAACCTGCTCGCCTTCGACGCGCACCTCCAGTGGGGCGTCGAGCGGGTCAAGGGGCTCGCCAAGTTCGCCGGCCAGGGCCTGTTCAACGTGGGGGTGAAGGGCACCGGCTGGGTCGCCATCACCTCCCGCGGCACACCGATCGTCGTCGACTGCGGAAGCGGCGCCGACGAGACCTACGTCGACCCGGACGCACTCGTCGCCTGGTCGTCGGGGCTCAAGATGAAGGCCAAGCGCAGCTTCAAGGCGTCCTCCCTGATCGGGCGGGGCAGCGGCGAGGCGTTCCAGATCGCGTTCTCCGGCCAGGGCTTCGTGGTGGTACAGCCCAGCGAGGACAGCACAGACCGCCTCCGGGCACGGGGCTGAGGGGGAGCGACCGATATGCAGAGCCCGCTTTTCGCGAACACCGAGGTCCAGTCGAACGACCTCTACGCACTCCAGAATCCGTACCTGTTGCGGGTCAAGCTGGAGGGCAACTCCGGCCGTGACTGTCTCGCCCGCAAGGGCGCGATGGTCGCCTACCAGGGCATGATCGAATTCGACGGCGAGTACCAGTCACGCAACCAGGGCGGCGCGCGCATGGCCACCGGCGAGGGCCTGGACCTGATGCGCTGCTCCGGGCAGGGCACGGTCTACCTCGCCAACCTGGCCCAGCACATCCACGTCGTGGACGTCGACCATGACGGCCTCACCGTGGACAGCGCCTATGTGCTCGCCCTCGACTCCGGGCTGCACTGGGACGTGATCGCCGTGGACAGCCAGTTCGGCCTGTCCGGCACCGGCGCCTACAACCTGAACATCTCGGGCCAGGGCAAGGTCGCGCTGATGACCTCGGGCAAGCCGCTGCTGATGCCGGTGACCCCGGACAAGTACGTCTCCTGCGACGCCGACGCGGTGGTCGCCTGGTCCTCCTCGCTGCGGGTCCAGATGCAGGCGCAGACCAGCAGTTCCTCGGTCTACCGCCGGCGCGGCAACACCGGAGAGGGCTGGGAGCTCAACTTCGTGGGCCAGGGATACGTCCTGGTGCAGCCCAGCGAGCTGATGCCGCCGCAGAACGCGGAGATCGGCCAGGGCCTGCGGGCCCAGTTCGGGGTGGGCCAGGCGGGCGCCCACGCCCAGAACCTGGGCAACATCTGGACCAACAACCGCTGATCCTGCCGTACGTACGGGCCGTGCCCGCGCGCCGCCTCAGAGCAGCGCGCGGGTACGGGCCAGCAGTGTCTCCACCGAACCGTCGGCGACCGAGCCGACCTCGTCGTAGCCGTACCAGCGCAGGTCCAGCGACTCCTCGCTGATCGCCTCGACCGCGCCGGCCGGCGCGACCGCCGCGTACTGCACATCCAGATGCCAGGCGCAGGGCGTGGAGTGCCGGTCCAGGTTCACCGGCTCAGGACGCAGCAGCGTCAGCCCGGGAATGCCGGACTCCTCGGTGGCCTCACGCAGCGCGGCGGCCGCCAGAGTGGCGTCCTCCGGCTCGCAGTGGCCGCCCATCTGGAGCCACATCTTCAGCTTCTTGTGCAGCGTCAGCAGCACCCGCCCGGTCACCGGGTCCACCACCAGCGCGCTGGCGGTGATGTGCCCCGGCTGCGAGGCCTTCCACATGCCGTCGGGACTGCTGTCGAGATGGTCGAGGTACTCCAGCCGCAGCTGTTCCTGACCGGCGTCCGGCGCGTCCCAGTCCTTCAGGACGCGCACCGCGTCCGCGTGCAGACTCACTTGCCCTCGTCGTCCTTGGTCTCGTCGGAAGCGCTGGGACCGTCGTCCGACTTCTTCGGCTCGTCCTTGGTCAGCCGCTTCTCGGCGGCCTCGCCGAGCATCTTGTCGAGCTCGGAGAAGTCGGCGGACTCGCGGTGCACGAAGCCGTCCGGGTCGTCCAGGTCCTCCGCGGTGGGCAGCATGTCCGGGTGCTCCCACAGGCCGTCGCGGCCGTCGACACCGCGGGCGTCGGTCAGCGAGGCCCACAGCCGGGAGGCGTCCCGCAGCCGGCGCGGGCGCAGCTCCAGACCGATGAGCGTCGCGAACGTCTGCTCGGCGGGGCCACCGGTCGCCCGGCGGCGGCGCAGCGTCTCGCGCAGCGCGGCGGCGGACGGCAGATGCGGCGCGGCGGCGGCGTGCACGACCGCGTCCACCCAGCCCTCGACGAGCGCGAGCGCCGTTTCCAGCCGGGCCAGGGCGGCCTTCTGCTCGGGGGTGTCCTCGGGCTGGAACATGCCCTGCGCCAGCGCTTCCTGCATGGCCTCGGGGTTCGACGGGTCGAGCTGGCCGACCGCGTCCTCCAGCTTCGCCGTGTCGACCTTGATGCCCCGTGCGTAACCCTCGACGGCGCCGAACAGATGCGCCCGCAGCCACGGCACATGGGCGAAGAGCCGCTGATGGGCGGCCTCGCGCAGCGCCAGGTACAGCCGCACCTCCTCCTGCGGGACGCCGAGGCCCTCACCGAAGGCCGCGATGTTCGCGGGGAGCAGCGCGGCCTTGCCGGCCGGGCCGAGCGGGAGGCTGACGTCGGTGGAGCCGACCACCTCGCCCGCCAGGGTGCCCAGCGCCTGGCCGATCTGGCTGCCGAACATCGCTCCGCCCATGGAGCGCATCATGCCGAGCAGCGGCCCGGACATGGCCTGCATCTCCTCGGGGAGCACATCGCCCATGGCGGCGCCGACCCGCTCCGCGACCGGGTCCACCAGTTCCTTCCACGCCGGCAGGGTCGCCTCGACCCATTCGGCGCGGCTCCACGCCACAGCGCTGCCCGAGCCGGAGGGCAGCGACGTCGCCCCGTCCAGCCACAGGTCGGCCAGCCGGATGGCCTCGGAGACCCAGGAGCGCTCGGCCGGGCCGACGCTCGCGTCCTTGACGCCGTCCGCGGTGCCCTGCGCGACGGTCTGGCGTGCGATGTCCTTGGCCATGTCCCAGTTCACCGGGCCGCCCTCGTACGAGAGCATCTGGCCGAGCTGCTGGAAGGCGGCACCGAGATCGTTGGGGTTCAGGGAGCCGAACATCGCGGCGAACGGGTTGTCCCCGCCGGCGCCACCGAACGGGTTCACGCCACCGAAACCGAAGGGATTGTCGGCAGGCCCCTGCCCCGGCCGGTCGCCGCGCTGGTTCTTGCCCTCGTCCCCGTCCTCGGGCTCCTCGGGAGGGACGCCGAATCCGAATGGGTGGTCGCTCACGGGTTTCCTCGGCTCTATGTGTTGGGGCTGTGTCTTGTGGGCTGTACCTCCAGCCTAGACACCAGTCAGGCAGGATGGCTGCGTACCAAGTGCGCACCTCGTACCAGAAACAACCGTGGGAGACACCCGGTGAGTTCCCCAGAAGCACACGTTCGCCCAGAGCGGAGCCCGTCCAAGGCCCCCGCGGGCCCTGTGGTGGCGATCACCGGTGCGGCGTCCGGCCTCGGCCGTCTGCTCGCGCTGCGTCTCGTCGAGTCCGACGAGGTCAAGAAGGTCGTCGCGATCGACGAACGCCGCGGGGACGTGCCCGGAGCGACCTGGCGGGTGCTCGACGTACGCGACCCCGCCATCGCCGAGAAACTGCGCGGCGTCGACGTCGTCGTCCATCTCGGTCTCGACCTCGATCTGGAGTCCGACCCCAAGGCGCGTACCGCCTTCAACGTGCGGGGCACCCAGACGGTGCTCACCGCGGCGGCCGCCGCCGGGGTGCGCCGTGCGGTGCTGTGCACCTCGGCGATGGTCTACGGCGCCCAGGCCGACAACGACGTGCCGCTCGCGGAGGACGCCCCGCTGCGCGCCACCGCCGAGGCCAGCTTCGTCGACGACCTGCTGGAGATCGAACGGCTGGGCCGCCGCGCGCCGCGTGCCCACCCTGGGCTGAACGTCACGATCCTGCGCCCCGCCGTGCTGGTCGGTGGCACGGACACCGCGCTGACCAGGTATTTCGAGTCGCCCCGGCTCCTGGTGGTGGCGGGCAGCCGGCCCTGCTGGCAGTTCTGCCACGTCGAGGACCTGGTGTCGGCACTGGAGTACGCGGTGCTGGAGAAGGTCGACGGGGAGATGGCCGTCGGCTGTGACGGCTGGCTGGAGCAGGAGGAGGTCGAGGAGCTGTCGGGCATCCGCCGGATGGAGTTGCCGCCGGCCATCGCCTTCGGTGCCGCCTCCCGCCTGCACCGCCTCGGCCTCACCCCGTCCCCGGCCGGCGACCTGGCGTACACGATGCACCCGTGGGTGGTCAGCGGCAGCCGGCTGCACGAGGCGGGCTGGCGCCCCCAGTGGACCAACGAGGAGGTGCTGGCCCAGCTCCTGGAGGAGGTCGCGGGCCGGAACTCCGTCGCGGGCCGCCGGCTGGGCCGCAAGGACGCCACCACCCTGGGCGCGGCAGGCGCGACGGTCGCCCTGGTGGGCACGGCCGCGCTGGTGCGCCGGGCCCGCAAGCGGCGCGGAATCTAGGTCGTACACGGCTCCGGTAGGGCTCCCGCTACGGCTCCGGGAAGCGCCGCCACCCCCGGCGGACCAACCACCGGAATCGAACTTCCGCATCGCGGGCGGATGAGGCAGCATGTGCCGCATGGCACCGACGCACGCTGACGCGCAGAACCCGATCCGGCTCCTGGAGATCCGCGACACGCCCCTGTCCGTGGACGAGGTCTTCGCGGCCGTCGGGCACGAGGCCGCGGGGGGTACGGCGCTGTTCGTCGGGACCGTACGGGACCACGACGGCGGTTCCGGCGCCGAGGTGACGGGTCTCGGCTACTCGTCGCACCCCACCGCGGAAGCGGAGATGCGGCGGATCGCGGAGAAGATCGCGGCGGAGTTCCCGGTCCGGGCGCTCGCCGCGGTACACCGTGTGGGTGACCTCCAAGTGGGCGATTTGGCGGTCGTCGTGGCAGTCTCGTGTCCGCACCGCGGCGAGGCGTTCGAGGCCTGCCGGCGGCTGATCGACGAGCTCAAGGCCGAAGTGCCGATCTGGAAGCACCAGACCTTCGCCGACGGCCAAGAAGAGTGGGTGGGCGCGTAGCGCCGTACCGGCAGCCTCTCCGGTTGCGTAACTCCCCACCCGCCCCGACCGTTGTCCTACTGGGTAGCTAATCTGCTCATAGGTCCATAATTGGCGTACGCGGGGTCGGGAGTCCTTCATGGCAGCGCTCGCTTGGTTGCTCATTCCGCTTGTCGCCGTGCTCGTTGCCACCGTCTGGGGCAGCTGGGCCGCGCGCACCCGGGCAACCGGGGACGGCTCCTCGCTGGCGGACTACGAGCGCTTCCGCGAGGCGATGCAGAAGTCGCATTCCGGTTAACCGGGCCGCGGACGCCCCCGCCGCTACGGACCGGCCCAGCGGGCCGTTTGTCGGACCGGTCCCGTACATTCGTGGCATGCCACGCCGCACCGCGACGCTGATCGCCTCGACCCTGACGCTGATAGCGCTGCTGTGCGTCGCCCTGCTGACGCCGGCGCCGTACGCCGAGATGTCTCCCGGGCCGACCGTCAACACCCTCGGCGACCACGGGGGTGAACCGGTTCTGCAGATTTCCGGGCACCAGACCTATCCGACGACCGGTCATCTCAACATGACCACCGTCAGGGTGACCGGCGCCGACTACCGGATGAACCTGGTGGAGGCCGTGGTCGGCTGGATCGGCCATGACGAGAAGGTCGTCGAGCACGACACCCTCTACCCGCAGGGCCAGACCGCCGAGCAGGCCGATCAGCAGAACGCCGAGGAGTTCACCCAGTCCCAGGACAGTGCCAAGGTCTCGGCGCTCAAGAAGCTGAACATCGCGGTCTCCTCCCGCGTCATCGTGGGCGCGGTCGTCAAGGACAGCGCCTCCGAGGGCAAGCTGCACGCCGGCGACGTGATCAAGGCCGTGGACGGCACCGAGGTGAAGGAGCCGGGCGATGTCGCCAAGCTCGTCACCAAGCACCAGCCGGGCGAGAACGTCGTCTTCACCGTCATCCCGGAGGAAGCGGCCAAGAAGAAGGACGGCGCGACCAAGGAGGTCGTGGTCACCACCCGGAAGTCGGCCGACGACGGCAAGGCGCGGGCGGTCGTCGGTATCCAGGCCGGTGTCGAGCACCTCTTCCCGTTCACGATCGACATCAAGCTCGCCGATGTCGGCGGCCCGAGCGCGGGCCTGATGTTCGCCCTCGGCATCGTCGACAAGCTCACCCCGGGCGACATGACCGGCGGGAAGTTCGTGGCCGGCACCGGCACGATCGACGACAACGGCAAGGTGGGCCCGATCGGCGGTATCGGCCTCAAGACGATCGGGGCCCGCGGGCAGGGCGCGCAGTACTTCCTGACCCCGGCCGACAACTGTGCCGAGGCCGCCAAGGACATCCCCTCCGGCCTCACCCTCGTCAAGGTGAGCACGATCGACGACGCCATGTCTGCCCTGGAGAACATCAAGGCCGACAAGACGGACGCCCTGCCGAGCTGCTCGAAGAACTGACCCGCTGGGGCCTGCCCGGCCTTCGTGACCGGCCGGACAGGTCCTGGCCGGGCGGGCCCGTCACGGACCTGCCCGGCTGCGCGCCCGTTCTCAGCTCTCGAAGGTGGCGGCCAGTGCCTCGGCCAGGCCCGGTACCAGGTCGGAGCCGGTCAGGACCTCGGTGGCGGTGTCCTTGGACCGGAGCCTGATGGCGGACTCGCGGGCACCGTTGCGCAGCACGGCCACCGTCATCCGCACCTCCTGGCGCTCCGGGTGCTCGGCGACCCACTTCGCCAGCTTGGCGTCGTTCAGCCCCTCGGGGATCGCCGCCTCCGCGGACGGCGGCAGCATCAGCCGCTCCACCGTCATGGCGCAGCCGGCGATGACGTCCGGCCAGGCGATGGTGGCGAGGAACTCGTCCAGCGCCTTGCCTTCGGGCAGCTCGTCCTGCTCGACCGGGGTCAGCGCCCCGGCGTTCTTCTCCGCGAGCCCCAGCTGATCGGCCAGGCCCGGTTCCTGTGTACGCAGGCGTGCGGTGTCGACCAGGGCGAACAGCCGCGCGGGCCGGTCCCAGCCGAGACCGGACGCATATTCGTCGATCTCCAGTACGGCACGGGTCAGCGGGCTCGCCGCGAGAGGTGCTCCATCGGTCGCAATGTTGGACATGGTCAATATCCTGCCTGTTCCCAGGCCAAAATCGGGAACCGAGTAAAGCGTGAGTAAGTTGCACCAGTGGGGGTCCGACCCGGGACGCCCGTAGACACCGAACTTTCGAGGTGCGCACCTTGGTATTCCAGATGCCGGATCGCGGCGGAGGTCCGACGGGGCCGCGGATCAGACTCGGCCGTCCGTCCCGGCGTACGCGGACGCTACTGATGACGCTTGGCGCGCTGATCGTGCTCGCCATCGCGTTCGTCATGTTCGCGGGCTTCTGGACGGACTGGCTCTGGTACCGCTCGGTCCATTATTCGTCGGTCTTCACCACCACCCTGTGGACGAAGATCGGCCTGTTCTTCACCTTCGGCCTGCTGATGGCCGCGGCCGTCGGCGTCAACATCTATCTGGCCCACCGGCTCCGGCCGCCGCTCAGCGCGATGTCGCTGGAGCAGCAGAGCCTGGACCGATACCGGATGGGTATCGCGCCCTACAAGAAGTGGGTGCTGCTCGCGGTCTGCGCCATGGTCGGCCTCATCGCGGGCGGCTCGGCGTCCGGCCAGTGGCGCACGTGGCTGCTGTACACGAACGCCACGCAGTTCGGCACGAAGGATCCGCAGTTCCACAAGGACGTGGCGTTCTACGCCTTCGACCTGCCCTGGTACCGCTTCCTGCTGAGCTTCGGCTTCGCGGCCGTGGTGCTCGGCCTGGTGGCGGCCGCGCTGGTGCACTACCTGTACGGCGGTCTGCGGATCACCTCGCCCGGCGGGCGGGCCACGGCAGCGGCCACCGGCCACCTGTCGGTGCTGCTGGGCATCTTCGTGTCGCTCAAGGCCGTCGCGTACTGGCTGGACCGGTACGGGCTCGCGGTGAAGTCGAGCGACTTCAAGGCCACCACCAGCTGGACCGGTCTGCGCTATGTGGACGCGAACGCGTATCTGCCGGCGAAGAACATCCTCTTCGCCATCGCGATCATCTGCGCGCTGCTGTTCTTCGCGACGCTGTGGCGGCGCACCTGGTCGCTGCCGATGATCGGTTTCGGTCTGATGGTGCTCTCCGCGATCCTGATCGGCGGGCTCTACCCGGCGATCGTGCAGAAGTTCCAGGTGCAGCCGAACGAGGCCGCCAAGGAAGCGCCGTACATCCAGAAGAACATCGACGCGACCCGCGAGGCCTACGGGATCGGCGGGAGCAAGGTCAGCCCGTATCCGGGGACCCCCACCACGCCGAACAAGGACATCCTGCGGGCCGACGCCAACACCACGGCGAGTGTGCGTCTGCTGGACCCGAACGTGGTCTCGCCGACCTTCCAGCAGCTGCAGCAGACCCGCGGCTACTACGCCTTCCCGTCCACGCTCGACGTCGACCGGTACACGACCGACAAGAAGGAGCAGGACACGGTCGTCGGCCTGCGCGAGCTGAACGTCAACGGCATCCCCGAGAACAACTGGATCAACGACCACTTCAAGTACACCCACGGGTACGGAATGGTCGCGGCCAAGGGGACGAACGCGCTGCCGGACGGCTCGCCGGACTTCACCGAGAAGGACCTGCCGGCCACCGGCAACCTCCCCGAGTACCAGCAGCGGATCTACTACGGCGAGCAGACCAAGCAGTACTCGATCGTCGGCGGCCCGACGAAGGAGATCGACTACACCGACAACAGCGGTGAGAAGGCCTACACCTACACCGGCAAGAGCGGCGTCGGGCTCGACAACCCGATCACGCGGGCCGCGTACGCGGTGAGCTTCGGTGAGCCGCAGATCCTGTACTCGGGGGCGATCGGCAAGGGCTCCAAGGTGCTCTACAACCGGACGCCCAAGGAGCGGGTCGAGGCCGTCGCGCCGTGGCTCACCATCGACGGCGACCCGTACCCGTCGGTCGTCGACGGCCATGTGAAGTGGATCGTGGACGCCTACACGACCACCAACGGCTATCCGTACGCCTCCCGCACCACGCTGGGTGACACCACGGCCGACTCGCTGACCGACGGCCAGCGCACGGTGCTCGCGCAGCAGAACCAGGTCAACTACATCCGCAACTCGGTCAAGGCGACCGTGGACGCGTACGACGGCACGGTCACCCTGTACCAGTGGGACGCCAAGGACCCGGTGCTGAAGACCTGGATGAAGGCCTTCCCCGGCACGGTCAAGGACAAGAGCGAGATCAGTCCTGACCTGATGGCGCACCTGCGGTACCCGCAGGACCTGTTCAAGGTGCAGCGGCAGCTGCTGACCCGCTACCACGTGACCCTCGCGTCGACGTTCTACAGCGGCAGCGAGGTGTGGCAGGTCCCGGACGACCCGGCGGCGAAGACCGGCAAGGCGGTTCCGCCGTACTACCTGAGCCTGAAGATGCCGGACCAGAACTCGCAGGCGTTCTCGCTGACGACCACGTTCACGCCCAACGGGCGCGACAACCTCAGCGCGTTCATGGCGGTCGACGCCGATGCGACGAGCAAGGACTACGGCGCGATCAGACTGCTCCAGCTGCCACCGAACACCACGGTGGACGGGCCGAAACAGGTGCAGAGCAAGCTCAACTCCGACAACAAGGTCGCGCCACAGATCAACCTGCTCAAACGCGGGGGCGATTCGACGGTCGAGTACGGCAACCTGCTCACGGTGCCGCTGAACGGCGGCCTGCTGTACGTGGAGCCGGTCTACGTCAGGGGCGCGGGCACCAACTACCCGCTCCTCAGGAAGGTTCTGGTGACCTACGGGAATCAGATCGGCTTCCAGGACACCCTTGAGGCGGCGCTGAACGAGGTGTTCAGCAGCGAAGGGACCACCCAGCCACCACCGAGTACCGGGCAGCCCACGAAGCCGACACCCGATCCGACGGTCGCCGCGGCGCTCGCGGACGCGCAGAAGGCGTTCGACGCGGGCCAGGCGGCGCTGAAGGCCGGCGACTGGGCCAAGTACGGCCAGACGCAGAAGGATCTGGCCGCCGCACTCCAGAGGGCGGCGGAAGCGGAGCAGAAGACGGCAAAGAAGGGCTGATCAGACACACCGCGCGCCGTGGTACGGTTGGGACACAACGGCGCGGGGTGGAGCAGCTCGGTAGCTCGCTGGGCTCATAACCCAGAGGTCGCAGGTTCAAATCCTGTCCCCGCTACTGCAGAAGAGGCTCGGAGTCAACAGACTCCGGGCCTCTTCACTTATTTGGGGGACGCACAGAGCTTTGCGTTTGGTAAGGCGTCAAGTCGGGAAGTCGACAAAACGCTGAAGTGACCTATTGGGTTGCGGTATACCAGGTGTACGGCGGTAACGGGTGGTGCGACGATGGACCTTATGGGGGATGGTGCAAGACTGCTGAATACTCGTCAGATCCATGATCGAGGGTCGACGGGTGACACGTCGACGTCTGCTTCCAGGCTCGTGCCGGCTGTCACCAGTCTCCTGCCGGCGCCGCGCGCCGCCGATTCGCTTCCCGTTGCCAGGACCGACAGGACCGAGCTCTCCGACCTGCCCGAGGCCTCCGAGGCCGCCGAACTCGCCGACGAGGAAAGCCTCGCGGTCCGCGAGGAGGCCGAGATCGAGGTCCGGCACCGCCGGGCCGCCGACCACGGCGACCCCGCCGCCATGAGCGCGCTGGGCACCCTGCTGCTGCGCCGCGGCGACCTGGACGGGGCCGAGCCGTATCTGCGTGCCGCGACCGCGAACGGCGACCGCGCGGCCGCCAACAACCTTGCCCTGCTGCTGCATCAGCGCGGCTACCCGGAGGAGGCGGCCAACTGGTGGCGGATCGCCGCCGTCGCGGGTTCCGCCCCGGCCGCGCACGCGCTGGGCCGGCACTACCGCGAGCGCGGCGACGAGCCCGGTGCCGAGTACTGGCTGCGCCAGGCAGCCGAGTCGGGCCACACGCTGGGCGCGTACGCCCTGGCCGATCTGCTCGACCACCGGCGGGACGTCGGCGCCGAGCGCTGGTTCCGGGTCGCCGCCGAGCACGGCCACCGCGAGGCCTCGTACCGCATCGCGCGGATCTGCGCCGAGCGCGGCGAGGAGCGCGAGGCCGAGCAGTGGTACCGGCAGGCAGCCGCGCGCCGGCACCGCCGCGCCGCGCTGCGCCTCGGCACGCTCCTGGAGGAGCGCGGCGAGACCAAGGAAGCCGGCCACTGGTACCTGACCGCGGCCCGCGACGGTGAGGCGCGCGCCGCCTGCGCGCTCGCCTTCCTGCTGCGCGACGCCGGCGATGTGGACTCCGCGGCCACCTGGTGGCGGCGCGCCGCCCAGGCGGGCGACGGCAACGCCGCCAACGCGCTCGGAGCGCTGCACGCCGAGGAGGGCGAGACGCAGACCGCCGAGCGCTGGTACCGCAGCGCCCTGGCGGCGGGCGACATCAACGGGGCGTTCAACCTCGGCCTGCTCTGCGCCGGCCAGGGCCGCACCGCGCAGGCCGAGCAGTGGTACCGCAAGGCCGCGTACGCCGGCCACCGCGAGGCCGCCAACGCGCTCGCCGTCCTGCTGCTGCAGCGCGGAGACGCGGCCGGCGCCGAACCGTGGTTCTCCAAGGCGGCCGAGGCCGGCAGCGTCGACGCCGCCTTCAACCTCGGCATCCTGCACACCAACCGGGGCGACGAGGCCGCCGCCCGTGGCTGGTACGAGCGGGCCGCCGCGGCCGGCCACACCGAGGCCGCGCTCCAGGTCGCCATCGTGCTGCTGCGCGAGGGCGACAGCCACGGCGCCGAGCGCCATCTGCGGTGCGCCGCGGGCGGCGGCAGCCCCGAGGCCGCCTTCCGGCTCGGCGCGCTGCTGGACCGGGCGGACACCGACGAGGCCGAGGTGGAGGCCGAGGAGTGGTACGGCCGCGCCGCCCGGCAGGGGCACCGGCGTGCCCAGGTGCGGCTCGGCATGTGCGCCGCCAAGCGCGGCGACGTGGTGGACGCGGCGCACTGGTACCGCGAGGCCGCCGAGGCGGGCAGCCGCAACGGCGCGTTCAACCTCGGACTGCTGCTGGCCCGCGAGGGCAGCGAGCCCGAGGCCGCCCTGTGGTGGACCCGTGCCGCCGACGCCGGCCACGGCCGCGCGGCGCTGCGGATGGCGCTGCTCGCCGCCCGGCACGGCGAGCTGGCCGAGGCCCAGGGCTGGTGCGCGCGGGCGGTCGAGTGCGGTCCTGCCGAGGTCGCCGAGCGCGCCGCACGGCTCACCGACGCCGTGAAGCACGAGCTCACGGCGTAGGTCGCGGCGTCGCAGGGCCGCCCCGGCCGGGCTCCGGCCCGGTCGCTGCCCGCGCTCCTTGCCCGCAAGGGAACTGATTTGCACTGCTCAGCGCATCTGGTCTACATTGAGGACACAACGGCGCGGGGTGGAGCAGCTCGGTAGCTCGCTGGGCTCATAACCCAGAGGTCGCAGGTTCAAATCCTGTCCCCGCTACTTCAGTACCAAGGCCCGGTTCCTGAGAAATCAGGAACCGGGCCTTCGTCGTTCCCCTTGCTGCGCGGTCCTGGTACGCAGCCCTGGTACGCGGCCCTGGAGCGTCCCGGAGTAGTGCCTCGGACATCGTTCGGGCAAAAGCGCGCAAACATCCTTGGAAGCCTTCCCTGCCGGCGCGATCCTGGTCTTCTACGCGGTGCGAGGAGGCGGGGTTGCTGCGCGGACGGTTTGGGCGGACCGTGCTGCGACGGCGTGACGGGCCGGCGCCGGCCACGGTGCTCGACGCGGAACGCTGGAGCGGGTTGTGCCGGGCGGCCGTGACCGGTCGGCCGGAGACCGTCGAGGCACTGCTGGACGCCCTGCGGGCCGCGGTGGACGGCGGCCTCCCCTACGACCGTGCCGCGGCGCTCGACGCGCTGCTGCGGTCTCCTCCGGAGCTGCTGCCCCATCTGGACCGCGGCGCCCGCGCCCGGGGCGCCCCGTCGGTGCCGCTCCGCCCTGGCGGCGCCGATCCGCTGCGCTTGCTGCTGGCCTCGCTGGACCGCGACGGTCACGTCCGGCAGGCCGCGGTGGAGGCGCTGACCGGGGTCGGCGGGCCGCTGGCCGCGGCGGCGCTGGCCCTGCGCACGGTCGACTGGGTGCCCGCCGTACGGGAGCGCGCCGTGGCGGCGCTGCCCGCGCGGACCGCGCCCGACGAAGTCGCCGCCGCCCTGCGGCTGTTGCTGCGGCTGGGCGGCAGGCGCCGGGCGGGCGGTCAGCCGGCCGGGTACCGCGCGGTGCTCGCGGAGCCGGCGTACCGGCGTGCGGTCCGCGCGCTGGCCGCCGACGGTGATCCGCGGACCCGCCGCTTCGGGATGGAACTGGCCCTGGAACTGGGGGAGTACGTACGCGGCGACCTGCTGCGGACCGCGCTGCGCGACCGGGACCAGGTGTGCCGGCGGCTGTGCGCGGAACGGCTGCTGGAGATCGATCCGGATCAGGCGGGACGGCTGATGTGGGCGCGCAGCGCGGCGGTGCGGGAGCTCGCTGTGGCGGCGCTGCCCGTCGACGTGCCGGCCGCGCGCCTGGTGAGCGTGCTCGCCGATCCGGCCCGGATGGTGCGGGCGCAGGCGCGGTGGCAGCTGTACCGGCGCGGTGAGCCGCCGGCCCGGGTCTACCGCAGACAGCTCGGCCGGTGCGGGCCCGGCGGTCCGGCGGGGCTGGTGGCCGGTCTGCTGGCGGGCCTGGGGGAGTGCGGCGACGCGACGGACGTACCGGTGCTGTTGCGCTTCACCGGGCCGGGAGCAGGGCCGGGAGCAGGGCCGGGACCCGAGCCGGGAGCCGGGCCTGGGCCGGTCGCCCGGCCGGCGCGGGTACGGCGCTGTGCCGTGCGGGCGCTGGGGCGGCTCGCGCCCGCGGACGATCTGGTGCGGTTGCTGGCGCCACTGGTGCTCGACCCCGATCCGGGGGTGGCCAGGGAGGTGTTCGAGGCGCTGGCGCGGGTGGCCGCGCAGGTGCCCGCCGAAACGGTCTGGGTGGGCAGGACCCGTACCGAGCCGGCCGTGCGCAGGGCGGCCGAGCGGCTGGCGCCGGACGCGGGAGCCGCGCCCGTCAGGAGCAGTCGGGGCACAGACCGCGGTAGGTGACCTCGACGTCGGCGATGGTGAAGCCGAAGCGCTCGGTCGCGGGGAGGCTCGCGAGCGGGTCGCCGGCGGGGTGGACATCGCGGATCGTGCCGCAGCGCGAGCAGATCAGGTGCTGGTGCGGGTGGTGCGCGTTCGGGTCGTACCGCTTGGCGCGGCCGTCCGTCGCGACCTCGATGACCTCACCGAGGGTCACCATCTCACCGAGGGTGTTGTAGACGGTCGCCCGGGAGATCTCCGGCAACCGGGATGTGGCGCGGGCGTGCACCTCGTCGGCGGTCAGGTGCACGTGGTCGCCGTCGAGGACCTCGGCCACGACACGCCGCTGGGCGGTCAGCCGCCAGCCGCGTTCGCGCAGTCGTTCCAGAAGGTCACTCATACGCAGCAGCGTAACAGCGCTCGGTCCGGGGTCCGAATAAGTCCGGGGATGGTGCTCTTCTTGACTTAGACTCTGTCTATCGTAGGATCGATTCCGGCGACAGCCGAGGGACAGGTCGATCAGGATCCAGGGAGACGCACGTGACGGTTCAGGAAACGGGCCCGCTGACCACCGAGGCCGGAGCACCGGTGGCGGACAACCAGAACAGCCAGACGGCAGGTCCGGGCGGCCCGGTGCTGATCCAGGACCAGTCGCTGCTGGAGAAGCTCGCGCACTTCAACCGTGAGCGCATCCCGGAGCGCATCGTGCACGCCCGCGGCGCCGGCGCCTACGGCACCTTCACGCTGACGCGTGACGTCTCGGAGTGGACCCGGGCGGCGTTCCTGTCCGAGGTCGGCAAGCAGACCGAGACCTTCCTGCGGTTCTCCACCGTGGCGGGCAACCTGGGCTCGGCGGACGCGGTGCGCGACCCGCGCGGTTTCGCGCTGAAGTTCTACACCGAGGACGGCAACTACGACCTCGTCGGGAACAACACCCCCGTGTTCTTCATCAAGGACGCCATCAAGTTCCCCGACTTCATCCACACCCAGAAGCGCGATCCGTACACCGGCTCCCAGGAGGCGGACAACGTATGGGACTTCTGGGGCCTGAGCCCCGAGTCGACGCACCAGGTGACCTGGCTCTTCGGCGACCGCGGCATCCCGGCGACGCTGCGCAACATGAACGGCTACGGCTCGCACACCTACCAGTGGAACAACGCCGCGGGCGAGGTCTTCTGGGTCAAGTACCACTTCAAGACCGACCAGGGCATCAAGAACCTGACCACGGACGAGGCGAACCGGCTCTCGGGCATGGACCCCGACTCGCACCAGCGTGATCTGCGCGAGTCGATAGAGCGCGGCGACTTCCCGTCCTGGACGGTGCAGATCCAGGTCATGCCGGCGGCCGACGCGGCGAACTACCGCTTCAACCCGTTCGACCTCACCAAGGTGTGGCCGCACGCGGACTACCCGCCGATCGGGATCGGCAAGCTGGAGCTCAACCGCAATCCGGAGAACATCTTCGCCGAGGTCGAGCAGTCGATCTTCTCCCCGGCGCACTTCGTGCCCGGTATCGGCCCGTCCCCGGACAAGATGCTCCAGGGCCGGCTGTTCGCGTACGGCGACGCCCACCGCTACCGCGTCGGCATCAACGCCGACCACCTGCCGGTGAACCGCCCGCACGCCACCGAGGCACGCACCAACAGCCGTGACGGCTACCTGTACGACGGCCGTCACAAGGGCGCCAAGAACTACGAGCCGAACAGCTTCGGCGGCCCGCAGCAGACCAACGAGCCGCTGTGGCAGCCGCTCCCGGTCTCCGGTGCCACCGGCGCCTCCGAGGCGCCCTCGCACGCCGAGGACGACGACTTCGTGCAGGCCGGAAACCTCTACCGCGCCATGTCCGAGGACGAGAAGGAGCGCCTGGTCGACAACCTGGCGCAGTTCATCTCCAAGGTCTCGCGCGACGACATCGCCGAGCGCGCGGTGAACAACTTCCGCCAGGCGGACCCCGACTACGGCAAGCGGCTGGAAGCCGCGGTCCAGGCCCTCCGCGGCTGACCGGACGCTTGTCGTAACGACCTGGGGGGCGAGGCGGAGTGGATTAGCGAGCGGCGTCATGCGGCTTCGCGTCCAAGGCGGAGGAGGGAGGCGACGCGGAGCGTCGTCGACCGACGACAACGCCGGAGGCGGAGTCGCAGGGCGTCGGGAGCCCGCTCCGTATCGCTCCCCAGGTCGTAAACCGAAGAGGCCGGACGCCATGGGGCTCCGGCCTCTTCGCCGTCCCCGGCCGGCGCGGCCGTGAACGCGGGTCGTGGGCGGGGGTCAGCCGGCCAGTGCGCTCTGCGCTCCGGCGGTGGCCCGGTCCGGGGCCCAGCAGCGGATGATGTCGCGGACCGACACGATCCCGACGGGGTCGCGGCCGTCCAGCACGATCAGATGCCGGAAACCGCCGTGCACCATGGCGGACGCGGCGTCCTCCAGGGTCCACTCGGGCGTCGCGAAGACGACGTCGGTGGTGGTGTGGTCGTGGGCGGTCTCGACGTCCGGGTTCAGGCCGGCGCCGATGGCGTTGAGGATGTCGCGCTCGGTGAGGATGCCGACTCCCCAGGTGTCGGAGTCGAGGACGACGGCCGCGCCGATGCGTCGGACGGCCATCAGGCGGGCGGCCTGGCGCAGTGTGTGGGCGGGTCCGATGGTCAGGACGACGGTGCTCATGGCGTCTCGGACGAGCATGGGCTACCCCTAGAGAATGCGTTCACAAGTTCACAAGCTCGGGCATTCTCATGTTCACATGCTCTGTCCGGCTCAGCAAGGGGAGGCGCGCCGCCGTTTCGTTCAGCCCGTGCGCCCCAGGTATCCCAGCAGCTCCTCGTGGAGGAGCCCGTTCGAGGCCGCCGCGTTCCCGCCGAACGGGCCGGGCTCGCCGTCCAGGCTGGTGTACCGGCCGCCGGCCTCCTGCACGATGACGGCGGGCGCCGCCATGTCCCACAGGCTCAGCTCCGGCTCGGCGCAGATGTCGACCGAGCCCTCGGCGACCATCATGTACGGCCAGAAATCGCCGTAGCCGCGGGTGCGCCAGCAGTTCCGGGACAGGTGCAGAAAGCCGTCGAGCCGGCCCTGCTCCTCCCAGCCGCTGAGCGAGGAGTACGCGAAGGACGCGTCCTCCAGCTTGTTGATCTTCGACACATGCAGCCGGGTGGCGGCCGACAGGCTGCGCCCGGTGTACGCGCCGCCGCCCTTCGAGGCCCACCAGCGCCGCCCGAGCGCCGGCGCGGAGACCACGCCCACCACACCCTCGTCACCCTGCTCGCCGCGCACCATCAGCGCGATGAGGGTCGCCCAGACGGGTACCCCGCGCACGTAGTTCTTGGTGCCGTCGATCGGGTCGACGATCCACCGGCGCGGGCCGTTGCCGTGGCTGCCGTACTCCTCGCCGAGCACCGCGTCCCGGGGCCGGGCGCGGCCCAACTGGCTGCGGATCAGCTCCTCCGCCGCTTTGTCGGCCTCGCTCACCGGCGTCATGTCGGGCTTGGTCTCGACCTTGAGGTCCAGAGCCTTGAAGCGCTCCATGGTGGTGGCGTCGGCGGCATCCGCGAGGATGTGGGCGAGGCGCAGGTCGTCGTTGAAGTCGGGCATAAGGCGAACAGTAGCGATCGCAACCGGCCGAGGTCACGCGGACGGTGCGCGGAGCCTTGACAGCGGTCTGTGACGCGTCAATTCTTTGCCCACGGCCGCTGTCCGGGACATATGCGGGCCCTTGGAGGCAATGATGCCTACTGCGCGGGAATCATTACTGGACGCGGCTCTGGCCGCACTGGGCGCCCGGCCCTGGGCGGCGGTGCGGATGGTCGATGTGGCGCTGTCGGCCGGGGTGTCCCGGCAGACCCTCTACAACGAGTTCAGCAGCAAGGAAGGCCTCGCCCGCGCGCTCGCGCGCCGCGAGGCCGACACGTTTCTGGCCGGGGTCGAGAACGCCCTGGCGGAAGCGGAACGGCAGGGCGCGGACGCGGGCGACTGCTTCGCCGCCGCCGCGGCCTGGACGCTGCACAGCGCGCGCCGCAGCCCACTGGTCCGCGCCACTCTGACGGGCTGCCGCAGCGAGCGGCTGCCGGCCGCGGCGGTCGCCGGGATCCCGCTCCAGCGCTCGCCGCATCCGACGCGTACCGCTGCCGCGCACGCTTCGCCGTCGTACGCCCCGGCGTCGCACACCCCGCCTCCGGCGCCGGAGGTCGCGCCCTCGCCCGCCGAAATCGTCACCGAGATCCGCAACCGGGCGGTCGGCGCGCTCGAACACGGCTACCCGAAGCTGGATCTGGCCGACATCGGCTGGGCGTGCGAGGCCGCGGTCCGGCTCACGCTCGCCTACGTCGTCGCCCCTTCGACCTCCGACGAGGACGCCTGCCTGCAGGTCGCGCGGCTGGTCCGCGGGCTGCTGGCACGCGGCTGGTGAGCCGCGGGCGGACCGGTCAGCGATCGGTGCGCGAACGGTCAGCGCCCCCTTGGAGTCTGTGAGCCAGGACGCCGCAGCGTCCGGCCCACACCACCCAGAGGGAGCACGACATGACGGGGACCGGTACGTCGAACGGCACGGCCTTGGCCGGCCGCAAGGAATGGACGGGCCTCGCGGTCCTCTTCCTGCCCACGCTCCTCATCTCGATGGACATCAGCGTGCTGTTCTTCGCGCTGCCGTTCATCAGTGAGGACCTGGCACCCAGCGGCACCCAGCAGCTGTGGATCATGGACATGTACGGCTTCGTCCTCGCCGGCATGCTGATCACGATGGGGGCGCTCGGCGACCGGATCGGCCGGCGCCGCCTGCTGCTCATCGGCGCCACCGCCTTCGGCGTCGCCTCCGTCGTCGCCGCCTACTCCGGCAGCGCCGAGGTGCTGATCGCCACTCGCGCGCTGCTCGGTCTCGGCGGCGCCACCCTCATGCCCTCGACGCTCGCGCTGATCCGCAACATGTTCCACGACGCCAGGCAGCGCAAGACCGCGATCTCCATCTGGACCGGCGCCATGGTCGGCGGCGCCACCGTCGGGCCGATCGTCGGCGGCTTCGTCCTGGAGCACTTCTGGTGGGGCGCCGCGTTCCTGATCAACGTGCCCGCCATGGTGCTGCTGCTGGTCCTCGCCCCGGCGCTGCTGCCCGAGTACCGCGCCCCCCGGGCCGGCCGGTTCGACGTGCTCAGCGCGTTCCTGTCGCTCGCCGCCGTCCTCCCGGTCATCTACGGGATCAAGCAGATGGCCGTGCACGGAGTCGGGCCGGTGCCCGCCCTGTCGGTCGTGGTGGGGCTGGCGGTGGCCTGGGTCTTCGTCCGCAGGCAGCGCACCTCGGCCAACCCGCTGATCGACGTCGAGCTGTTCCGGCAGCGCACGTTCAGCGCGTCCCTGCTGATCAACGTGCTGGCGATGTTCGCCTTCATCGGCGTCACGCTCTACACCAACCAGTATCTGCAACTCGTCCTCGGCAAGAGCCCGTTCCACGCGGCGCTGTGGTCCATGGCCGTCATGCCCGCCATCATGATCGCGATGACGGTCTCCGGCATCCTCGCCGACAAGGTGCGCCCCGCCTATCTGCTGGCCGCCGGGCTGCTGCTGACGACGGCCGGGGCCCTGGTGCTCACCCGGGTCCGGACGGACTCCGGCATCGCGGTCGTCCTGACCGGCGCCGCGCTGGTCGCCGCCGGGCTGCTGATGGGCAGCACCCTCACCGCCGACCTGATCCTGGCGGCGGCGCCGCCCGAGCGGGCCGGCTCCGCCTCCGCCCTGTCCGAGACCGGCAGCGAGTTCGGCGGCGCGCTCGGCATGGCGATCCTGGGCACCATCGGAACGGCCGTCTACCACGACCGGATGAGCGGTACACCGGCGGAGGCGCACGAGACCCTCGGCGGCGCGGTCGCCGCGGCAGCGCAGCTCCCCGGCAGGACCGGCACCGAACTGCTCGACACCGCACGGGAAGCGTTCACGGCGGGCGTCCACGCCGCCGCCTTCGGCGCCGCGATCGTCACGTTCACGGCCGCGGTCCTCGCGGTGGTCCTGCTCCGCCAGGTGCCGGCGTCCGCGCCGGCCGCCAAGGGCACGGAGAACGACGGGGATTCGGCCGGGGAGCCGGCCGGCGGGAACGCCTCGGAGGCGGTCGCGCGCTGAGTCCGCGCGACGAAGGTGAGGGGGCCGTCCGGCGACACCGCCGGACGGCCCCCTTCGGTCAGTGCGAGGAGCCCGACAGCTGCAGACCCACAACGCCCGCCAGGACCAGGCAGATTGAGACGATCTTGAGCGTCGAGACGATGTCGCCGAGGAAGACCATGCCGTAGATGGCGGTTCCCGAGGCGCCGATCCCCGTCCACACCGCGTACGCGGGACCGACGTCGAGCTTCTTCAGGGACAGGGTGAGCAGGCCGAAGCTCCCGAGGGCGAAGACCGCGAAGGCGATCGTCGGCCACAGACGGGTGAACCCGTGGGAGAGCTTGAGACAGACCGCGAAGCCGGTCTCCAGGATGCCTGCGACCACCACGAGCAGCCATGCCATCGAGGTGCCTCCCGTTCCGTCGCCCTGCCTGCCGTCCGAGGCGCTGCTGTCGGACTGATGGATCATCACACAGCATGCCCCGAAATGGCGGCAACGTTCCTCGGGTGAAGAGGCAAACGGGCGAACGGACGAACGAGAGCGCCGGGGACGATCGCCAGGGATCAGTCGCCCTCGCGGCGTTCACGGGTCGCGAGCAGCCGGCGCAGCGAGTCGAGCCGGGCCGGATCGGCGTGACCGGCGGCGACCCACGCGTCCAGCGCGCACTCGGGTTCGTCATGGCTGCAGCCGCGCGGGCACTCCTCGGTCCCGGCCACCAGCTCGGGGAAGGCCAGGATGACGCGCGACGGATCGATGTGGTGCAGGCCGAAGGAGCGCACGCCCGGGGTGTCCACGACCCAGCCGTCGGCGTCGCCGGGGAGCGGGAGGGCCAGCGCCGACGTGGTGGTGTGCCGGCCGCGGCCGGTGACGGCGTTGACGATGCCGGTGGCGCGCTGCCGCTCGACGAGCGCGTTCACCAGGGTGGTCTTGCCGACACCGCTGTGCCCGACGAACGCGGTGATCCGGCCCTTGAGACGCTCGCGGACCGCGTCCACCCCGCCGGTCAGGAAGTCGTCCCGGGTGGTGACCACATAGGAGACGCCCAGCGTCGCGTACGTCTCCAGCAGCGTGTCCGCCGACGCCAGATCGGACTTGGTCAGCACGAGCAGCGGCTCCAGGCCCGCGTCGTACGCCGCCACCAGACAGCGGTCGATCATGCGGGGGCGCGGCTCGGGATCGGCCAGCGCGGTGACGATCGCGAGCTGGTCGGCGTTGGCGACGACCACGCGCTCGTACGGATCGTCGTCGTCGGCGGTGCGCCGCAGCACGGACTTGCGCGGCTCGACCCGCACGATGCGCGCCAGGGTGTCCTTGCCGCCGCTCAGGTCGCCGACGACCGCGACGCGGTCGCCCACCACGGCGCTCTTGCGGCCCAGTTCGCGGGCCTTCATCGCGACGATGGTGCGGTCCTCGATCAGGACGTGCAGCCGGCCGCGGTCCACGGTGAGGACCATGCCCTCGGCCGCGTCCTCGTGCTTCGGCCGGATGTTGGTGCGGGGACGGTTGCCCTTGGTGTTCGGGCGGACCCGGATGTCGTCCTCGTCGGGGTTCTTGCCGTAGCGACGCATGGCGCGGTCAGCCCCGCCCCGCCGTGACGGGGGTCCCGAGCATCTCGGTCCACAGTTCAGGGAACTCCGGGAGCGTCTTGGCGGTGGTGGCGACGTTCTCCACCAGGACGCCGGGCACGGCCAGGCCGAGCACGGCCGCCGCCGTCGCCAGCCGGTGGTCCTCGTAGGTGTGGAAGACCCCGCCGCGCAGCGCGCGGGGCCGGATCCGCAGTCCGTCCTCGGTCTCGGTGGCGTCGCCGCCCAGACCGTTGATCTCGGTGACGAGCGCCGCGAGGCGGTCCGTCTCGTGCAGCCGCAGATGCGCGACCCCGGACAGCACGGACTCCGACCCGGCCAGCGCGGCGACCGCCGCGATGACGGGCGTCAGCTCGCCGACCTCGTGCAGGTCCGCGGTGATGCCCAGGATCCGGCCGGTGCCGGTGAACGTCAGCCCCTGCTCGGTCAGCTCGCACGCACCGCCCATGCGGGTGAAGATCTCCCGCAGGGCGTCGCCCGGCTGGGTGGTCCGCTCGGGCCAGTCCGGCACGGTGACCCGGCCGCCGGTGACCAGCGCCGCAGCCAGGAACGGCGCCGCGTTCGACAGGTCCGGCTCCACCGTCAGGTCCCGGCCGAGCAGCGCGCTCGGTGCTACCCGCCAGACGTTCGGCTCGCCGCCGTCCTGCGGGGCGTCCACCTTGGCGCCCGCGACCCGCAGCATGTCGATCGTCATGCGGATGTGGGGGAGGGAGGGGAGCGTGCGGCCGGTGTGCCGCAGCTCGAGACCCTGGTTGAAGCGCGGTCCCGAGAGCAGCAGCGCGCTCACGAACTGCGAGGACGACGAGGCGTCGACCTCCACCGGCCCGCCGGACAGCGAGCCGGCGCCCTGCACGGTCAGCGGCAGCGCGCCGCGTCCCTCGTCGTCGATCCGGGCGCCCAGCGTGCGCAGCGCGTCGATCACGCCCTGCAGCGGCCGCTCGTACGCCCGGGGGTCGCCCTCGAAGCGGACCGGGCCGTCGGCCAGCGCCGCGACCGGCGGCAGGAAGCGCATGACGGTGCCGGCGTTGCCGACGTCGATCCGCGCCGGGCCGTGCAGCCCGGCCGGGATGACCCGCCAGGCCTCACCGCCGCCGCCCGTGTTCACCTGCTCGTCGATCTGCACGCCCATGGCGCGCAGCGCGTCCGCCATCAGCACGGTGTCGCGGCTGCGCAGCGGGCGCCGGATCCAGCCGGGCTCGGAGGCGTGCGCGGCGAGCACCAGCGCGCGATTGGTGACCGATTTGGATCCGGGCACAGTGACCGTCGCGTCGACGGGGCCGGAGGCGACGGGGGCGGGCCAGAGAGCGGTGTGCGGGGAACTGTCGGTCATGGGCACCAAGCCTAGTGGCTGGCGGCGGCCCCGCCCGGAGTGCGGGAGCCGGGCAGGAGGCCGCGGAGGGCCGTTCCGGAGCCCGGCGAGGACCCCGTGGGGCCCACCGGCCTCACAGGCCGAGCAGCCAGCGCCCGCCACCGACGAGCGCGCAGACGGCCGTCGCGTAGAACAGCAGCAGCCACAGGCCCACCGGGGTGTGGGTCAGCCGGCCCAGCTGGTCCGCGTCCGAGGTGTTCGACCGTTCGCGTCTGCGGGTGCGCTGCAGCTCGAAGACCGGACGCGAGCCGCCGAGCAGCAGGAACCAGACGACGAGGTAGGCGAAGGCCGCCTGCACCTGCGGTCCGGTCAGCCAGGAGACCAGCAGGAACGCGGCACCGGTCACCACGACCGTGAGCGCCCCGTACGCGTTGCGGATCATGATCAGCATCGCCAGCAGCAGCGCGGTGGCCCCCCACAGCAGCGCGGTGATGTGCCCGGCGGCCAGCAGCGCGGCCCCGGCCAGGCCCAGCAGCGGCGGCGCGGTGTACCCGGCGGCGGCCGTCAGGATCATGCCGAGCCCCGAGGGCTTGCCGCGCGAGACGGTGAGGCCCGAGGTGTCCGAGTGCAGCCTGATGCCCTCCAGGCTGCGCCCGGTGAGCAGCGCGAGCAGGCCGTGGCCGCCCTCGTGCGCGATGGTGATCGCGTTGCGGCTCAGCCGCCATATGCCGTCCGGCAGCACGGCGGCCAGCGCTATCAGCGCCGTACCGCCGACCAGCCAGGCCGACGGATCGGGCTGGGTACCGACCACGCGGTCCCATAGTTCCGTGAAGCTCTTGATATCCATCGTTCCCCTGCAACGTGCGGCGCCATGTCGGAGTGCCGTGGCAGTCTGGCACTCATGTGTGGTCGATATGCGGCGAGCCGGCAACCCGAGGATCTGGCGGCTCTTTTCGAGGTCCAACAGCGGGAGCCGAAGGAGGAGTTGGCGCCGAACTGGAATGTGGCGCCGACGGATCCGGTGTGCGTCGTGCTGGAGCGTCCGCTGAAGGGCGCGGAGACCCCCGAGCCGGTACGGCAGCTGCGCAAGCTGCGCTGGGGGCTGGTGCCGTCATGGGCGAAGACCCCCGACGTCGGCGTGAAGATGATCAACGCACGGGCGGAGACGGTGCACGAGAAGCCGTCCTTCCGCCGCCCCTTCAGCGCCCGCCGCTGCCTCATACCCGCCGACGGCTACTACGAGTGGGTGACCGCGAAGGACGAGCGGCAGCTGGAGGAGCAGGGGAAGAAGAAGCGGGCGCGCAAGCAGCCGTACTTCGTGACCCCCGCGGACGGCTCGGTGATGGCGATGGCCGGGCTGTACGAGTTCTGGCGGGACCGGACGCTGCCCGACGACCACCCGCAGGCGTGGTGGTCCACCTGCACCGTCATCACGACGGAGGCGGAGCAGACCCCGCCCGCCGGATTCGCCGGCGAGGGACCGGCCTCCTTGGCCGCCGTCCACCCCCGGATGCCGCTGATGCTGGCCCCGGACCGCTGGGACGCCTGGCTGGATCCGGCCACCACCGATCCCGACGAGCTGCGCGGCCTGCTCGTGCCGCCGCCGGCCGGAACGGTGCGGTTGTATCCGGTCGGCACGGACGTGAGCAACGTCAGGAACAACGGGCCGCAGCTGACCGACGCGCTCGCCGCCCCCGCGGAGGAAACCCTTTTCTGACCGGGACCGGCAGGATGGGGCGGGTGATCGACACACCGGCGGGCGAGGCCCGCGTGACGTGGCATGACGGCGGGCGCGACGCGCGGGCGGTCCTCGCGCTGGGACACGGGGCAGGGGGCGGCATCGAGGCCCGCGACCTGGTCGCGCTGGCGGCCGCGCTGCCCGCCCTGGGCGTGACCGTGGCGCTGGTCGAGCAGCCGTGGCGGGTGGCGGGCAGGAAGGTGGCGCCCGCGCCGAAGACCCTGGACGTGGGCTGGCGCGCGCTGTGGCCCGTCCTGGCGGAGCCCGGCCTGCCGGTGATCGCGGGCGGCCGCAGCGCCGGGGCCCGGGTCGCCTGCCGCACGGCTGTGGAGCTGGGTGCTGCCGCCGTGCTGGCCCTGTCGTTCCCGCTGCATCCGCCGGGCCGGCCGGAGAAGTCCCGGGCCGCCGAGCTGCTGGGCTCCGGCGTTCCGACGCTGGTGGTGCAGGGCGGCCGGGATCCGTTCGGGCCGCCGGAGGAGTTCCCCGCCGGGACGGAGATCGTCGCGGTGCCGTACGCCGACCACGGCTTCGCCGTCCCGAAGAGGGCCGACCTCTCCCAGGAGGACGCACTCTCCGTGATCACGGACGGTGTCGGTGACTGGCTGTCCGCACTCGGACACACGTCCGTTCGCACACGGGCGCGGGAACGGCGGGAATGACGGCCGTGATCCGTGCGTTGTCCGGATCACCGGTACGAAAACGCAGAGTGAGGAAGGCAGCCGCATGGTTTCAGCCGCATGCCAGCCACGCGCAAACGCGAAGGCGAAGGCGCCCTACCTGGACTGGGCCCAGTGGCCTGCGACAGGCGGCAGGACCGGCACGCCCGGCACGCCGATCTCCAGCGGGATATCCTCCGAACCGAGCGGGTCCGGTTTTGGGCCCGTGACCGTTTTGGAGGAGGTGGTTCCGGTCACCGGCACCAACGACAGCACAGCGGGTGCTGCGGGCACGGCCGGCGAGGAAGCACAGGAGAGCTCCGCGGAGCGCAATGAGCGCTTCGAGCGTGACGCCCTCACCTTCCTCGACCAGATGTACTCGGCCGCGCTGCGGATGACCCGCAACCCCGCGGACGCCGAGGACCTGGTGCAGGAGACGTACGCGAAGGCGTACGCGTCCTTCCACCAGTTCCGTGAGGGAACGAACCTCAAGGCGTGGCTCTACCGCATTCTCACCAACAGCTTCATCAACTCCTACCGCAAGAAGCAGCGCGAGCCGCTGCGCAGCGGCTCGGAGGAGATCGAGGACTGGCAGCTCGCACGCGCCGAGTCGCACATGTCGACCGGCCTGCGTTCGGCCGAGTCCCAGGCGCTCGACCACCTGCCCGACTCCGATGTGAAGTCGGCGCTGCAGGCGATCCCCGAGGAATTCCGTATCGCCGTCTATCTCGCGGATGTCGAGGGCTTTGCGTACAAGGAGATCGCGGACATCATGGGGACACCCATCGGCACGGTGATGTCCCGACTGCACCGCGGGCGGCGCCAGCTGCGCTCGATGCTCGAGGACTACGCCCGTGAGCGCGGGCTCGTCCCGGCCGGCGCGGGAGACGAGAAGGGCTCAGGGACATGAGCTGCGGCAACGCACATGAGACGGACTGCTCCGAGGTACTCGACCACCTCTACGAGTACCTCGACGAGGAGATGTCCGACGACGCCTGCGCCAAGTTCAGGGAGCACTTCGACGAGTGCCACCCGTGCTTGGAGAAGTACGGCCTCGAGCAGGCGGTGAAGAAGCTCGTCAAGCGCTGCTGCGGCCATGACGACGTTCCCACCGACCTCCGGTCGAAGGTCATGATGCGGATCGAGCTGATCCGTTCCGGCGAGATCTCACCGGTGCCGGAACAGGCACCCGAGATCATCGCCGGGAGCGGAGCCGAAGCTCACCCGTAGGGGTGACTGACGACAGGCCCACTCCGCCCAAACCGCATATCGGTCTCCCGCCCGACGGGCGCGGCCCTATCCTCCGAGGATTCAACGGGGGTCGGGCCGCGCCCGTCGCAGGCACTGGGAGGCAAGGTGCTGGATTCGAGGATCCGGGCGGACGGCCTGCGGTCGGCGATCAGGGCGGACGGCCTGCGGTCGAGGATCCGGGTGAGTCTGCGGACCCTGCCGCCGGCGGCCCGCGGCTACATCGCCGTGGTGCTGCTCACCGCCTGCTTATGCGCGGCCCCGGCGTTGGACGGCCGGACGCCCTGGGCGACGGTCGCCGTCCTCGCCGTCCTGTACGCGGTCTGCGAGATCGGCTTTCTGCCCCCGGGACGCGGGACCCTGTCTGCCGCGGGCCGGGACCCCGGACGTGAGGCGCCCGCCGGGATCGGCTCGTTCTACCCCGTACTGCTCGCCGCGGCGCTGATGCTGCCGCCGTCCGCCGCCGCGCTCGTCGCCCTGCCGGGATCGCTGGCCGGCCGGGTCGGGCAGAGCCCGCGCTGGCTGCGGCGCTGCTGGCGCGCCGGCCAGCTCGCCGTCGCCACCTTCGCCGCCGGCCACGCGCAGCGGCTGCTGGGCGGCGAACGCGCCCTGGACGAACTCGACTTCCCTTACCTGCTGCTCCCGGCCGCCGCTGCCGCGCTCACCTTCTGCGTGGTGGCCACCACCCTCGTCGGCGGGGTGCTCGTCACCGCCGAGCGCTGCCCGCCGCGCGCCGCCTGGGGTACCCCGCTGCTGGGCTCGATCGCACCGCACCTGACCTACGGGATGGTCGGGCTGATGATGGCGGCGCTGTGGCGCGGCTCGTACGGGGCCTTCGCCGCCGTACTGGTGCTGCTCCCCATGCACATCTCCTGCTGGGTCTTCGCGCAGGTCCACCGCGAACACACCGCGCACCGGGCGACCGTCCGGGCCCTCGTGCAGGCCGTCGAGATCAAGGACCGCTACACGCGCGGCCACAGCGAACGCGTGGGCCGCGCCTCGGTGTTCATCGCCCGCGAGATCGGTATGGCCGAGGACCGGGTCGACGCGCTGCGCTTCGCCGGGATCCTGCACGACATCGGCAAGATCGGCGTCCCCACCCGGCTGTTGCGCAAGGACGGTCCGCTCACCCCCGAGGAGCGCCGGGTGATCGAACTGCACCCGGAGTACGGCCACGAGGTGGTGCGCGGCATCGCGTTCCTCGGCGAGGCGCGCGCCGCGATCCTGCACCACCACGAACGGATCGACGGCAGCGGCTACCCGTTCGGGCTGACCGGCGACCAGATCCCCGAGTTCGCCCGCGTCGTGGCCGTCGCCGACGCCTTCGACGCCATGACCTCCACCCGCAGCTACCGCCGGGCCAGGGGCGTCGACGAGGCGCTGGCCGAACTCCGCCGCTGCGCCGGGACCCAGTTCGACCCGGCCATGGTCAGCGGCCTCATCCACGCCCTCGACCGGCACGTCTGGACCCCCACCGCGACGGCCGACGTACCCGGCATGCCCACGCCGGGCGCCGCCGAGCCCGCCCTCCCGCTGCCGCGCGCCGCCGGCCGCACCGCCACCGGCGCAGCTCCGGACCGCCGGCCATGACGTCTCCCCGTGACGATCCCGCGGCCCGGCCACCCCGATGGCCCCCCGGCCGCAGGCTCCGGCACGGACGGCCCGGCCGGGCCGCGGCCCGCGCCGGAGCCCGCCCGCGTACCCCGCTCGTCGTGGGAGCGGCCTACGCGGCGACCGCGCTGCTCACCGCCGTGGCGATCGGCTGGACGGCGTGGGCCGGTGTCGCCGAGCCCGCGACGGCCACCGCCTTCGGAGCGCTGATCGCGGTGGGGGAGGCGGCCCGGATCCCGCTGCCCGGTGACCGCGAGGCGGCGCCGCTGGCCACCGCGGGCGCGCTGGCGTACGCGCTGCTCGGCGAGGCGGACGGTGTCCCGACCTCGCACGGAGTCCTGCAGGTCGTCGCGGTCGTCGTGGTGGCCGCCGCACTCGGCCGGCTGGCCAACGCGCTGCCCGGCCCCCGCACCGTCCGTGCGGCCCGCTGCACCCAGGACACCGCGGACCCGCGCTCCCTGGACAACGCAGCCCGCCGCGTCCTCGCCGTGGCCTTCGCCGCCACCTGTTTCCAGCCGCTCTACAACTCCGGCCTGCTGCAGCGCTTCTTCGACCCCGGTCCGCTCTACGCGCTGTTCCTGTTCGCGCTGCTCGCGCTCACCGCCCTGTGCGACGCGGTGCTGGCCGCCACCCTCGCCGCCGCCAGAACCGGCCACCCCTTCGCGCCCGTCCTGCGTGACGAGCTGCGGGCCCTGCCCACCATCGGCTCCGCCGTCTGCGCCGGCGGTGTCGTGATGGCCCTGGCGGTCGGCGTCGCCGGGCTGTGGGCGCTGCCCGTCTTCAGCCTTCCGCTGCTGCTCACCCAGGTCTCGTTCCGCCGCCATGCCGCGATCCGGGCCACCTACCGGCAGACGATCGCCTCCCTCGCACGCGCCACCGAGGTCGCCGGCTACACGCCCACGGGCCACGCCCGCCGGGTGACCGCCCTCAGCCGGGAGGTGGGCCGGGAACTGGGGATGGCGCAGCGTGAGCTGCTGCTCCTGGAGTACGCGGCCCTCATGCACGACATCGGCCAGCTCTCCCTGGTCGACCCCGTCCCCGGCGGCGCCACCGAGCCGCTGGAGCCCGAGGAGCGGCGCCGTATCGCGCTGCTGGGAGGTGTCGTGGTCCGCCAGACCGGCGTTCCGGCCGAGGTCGCGGTGATCGTCGAGTGCCAGGCCGACCCGTACCGCGAACAGCCCCTTGCCGGCCGGATCGTCCGCGCCGTCAACGCGTACGAGGACCTGACCGGCGGGACGGCGGCCCTGGACCGCCGTCTGGCGGCCGTGGAGCGGCTGCGGCTGTCCACCGCCCGGGACTACGATCCGGGCGTCGTGGACGCGCTGACCCGGGTTCTCGCCCGTGGCGGAGCGGCCCGGGCCGCCGGCGGGGAACCGGACGGTAATGAGCGGCGCCCGCGACCGGCATGGTTGGATGCGGCTGGGGATGGCAAGGAGGAGTGGTGAGGACCGGAATCCGGGCTGAGACTCCGGCCGATATGTGGAAGGTTGTCACTGAGCGGGGGAACAACCTGCGGGTGGACGGGAGCGTCGTCATGCTGGAGACCGTGGAGCAGGAAATCCCGGTACTCACCGAGATGCCGGGAATCGTCACCGGGCTGAAAGTGTCCGAGGGGGACGTGGTGCGGAAAGGCGACGTCCCGGCCGTGATCGGCTGAGCAGGCAGGCGGGAATCGTGAGGATCTTCGGCAGAGTGCGGCACCGGCCCTCCCCTACGTGGCGGCAGGCCACCGACCGCGCCTTCTCGCTCATCGGCGACGGGCGCTACGAGGACGCGGGCGCGCTGCTGACGCGCGCCGCCGACATGGAACCGTGGCTCTCCGAGTCCTGGTACAACCTCGCGCTGCTGCACAAGTTCCGCCACGACTGGGAGCAGGCCCGCACCGCCGGGCTGCGTGCCGTGGCCCTGCTGGACCGCGACTCCGGCGCCCCGGACTGGTGGAACCTCGGCATCGCCGCCACCGCCCTGCAGGACTGGCCGCTGGCCCGCCGCTCCTGGCAGGCGTACGGGCTGCGGCTGCCGTCCGGCTCCGCCGAGAGCGCCTCCGAGGAAGCGGTCCGGCTGGCGCTGGGCAGCGCCGCCGTAAGGCTGTCGCCGGAGGGCGAGGCCGAGGTCGTCTGGGGCCGCCGGCTGGATCCGGCCAGGATCGAGGTGCTGAGCATCCCGCTGCCGTCCTCGGGCCGCCGCTGGGGCGAGGTCGTGCTGCACGACGGCGTCCCGCACGGTGAGCGCGCCACCGCGGAGGGCTCCGCGAAGTCCGTGTACCCGGTGTTCGACGAGATCGAGCTGTGGGCGCCCTCGCCGGTGCCCACCTGGCTGGTCCTGCTGGAGGCCGCCACCGCGGCCGACCGGGACGCCCTGGAGCGGCTGGCCGCCGACGCCGGCTTCGCCGCCGAGGACTGGTCGTCCTCCGTGCGGCTGCTCTGCCGTACCTGCTCGGAGAGCCGGATGCCCACCGACGACGGCTCCGCGACCTCCCGCGACCCCCATGACCACGGTGAACCCGGCCACCCCGGCCACCTCAGCCACCACAGCGCGGGCTCCCTCTGGGTCCCCGAACGTGAGTGCGGGATAGCGGCGCCCGCCGCCCTCGTACGAGGCCTTCTCGACAGCTGGATCGCGGACAGCCCGGACACCCGGGACTGGCGTGATCTGGAGGAGGTCTGCTGACCTTGCGCGGCCCCGTACGCTTGACGGGTCTATGACGGAATTGGGAAGGCGTACGGCGGAACATGTCGCAGCAGGAAACCGAGAAGCAGCAGGACCGGCACGCGCACGAGCACGGTGAAGCGTCGGAGTTCTTCGACGACACCACGGACGCCGAGGCGCGCGAGCTGGCGTACCGCGAGCGCGGGACGGCCCGCCCGATCACCGTCGTGGGCAATCCGGTGCTCCACAAGGAGTGCCGCGACGTCACGGAGTTCGACGACGCGCTCGCCGCCCTCGTGGACGACATGTTCGCGAGCCAGAAGGCCGCCGAGGGCGTCGGCCTCGCCGCCAACCAGATCGGCGTCGACCTCAAGGTCTTCGTCTACGACTGCCCGGACGACGACGGCGTGCGCCACACCGGCGCCGTCTGCAACCCCGTCCTGGACGAGATCCCCGCCGACCGGCGCGTGCTCGACGACTCCAACGAGGGCTGCCTCTCGGTGCCCGGCGCCTACATGGAACTGGCCCGCCCGGACTACGCGATCGTCCGCGGCCAGGACCTCAAGGGCAACCCCATCGCCCTGGAGGGCACCGGCTACTTCGCCCGCTGCCTCCAGCACGAGACCGACCACCTGTACGGCTACCTGTACATCGACCGGCTCTCCAAGCGCGACCGCAAGGACGTGCTGCGCCAGATGGAAGAAGCCACCCCCAAGTTCGCCACGGTCCCCAACGCCTGACCGTCGCCTGCAGCACCACGCGTAAGGGCCCCGCTCATGGAGCGGGGCCCTTACGCGTTGCCGGCCGTGGTGGCCGGCCGTCGTGGTGACTAGAAGTCGTCGTCGAAGCCGACCGTGCCCTCGACCGCCACCTGGTAGGCGGAGGCGCGGCGTTCGAAGAAGTTGGTCAGTTCCTGGACGCCCTGGAGCTCCATGAAGGAGAACGGGTTCTCCGAACCGTAGACCGGCTTGATGCCGAGCCGGGCGAGGCGCTGGTCGGCGACGCACTGGAGGTACTCGCGCATCGACTCGGTGTTCATGCCGGGCAGGCCGTCACCGCAGAGGTCGCGGCCGAACTGGAGCTCCGCCTCGACGGCCTCGCGGATCATGTCGGTGATCTGCTGGTCGAGTTCCGCGTCGAAGAGGTCCGGCTCTTCCTCCCGGACGGTGTCGACGAACGCGAACGCCGCGTCCATGTGGCCGGTCTCGTCCCGGAAGACCCAGTTGGTGCCGGTCGCCAGTCCGTGCAGCAGGCCCCGCGAGCGGAACCAGTAGACGTAGGCGAAGGCGCCGTAGAAGAACAGCCCCTCGATGCAGGCCGCGAAGCAGATGAGGTTGAGCAGGAAGCGGCGCCGGTCGGACTTCGACTCCAGCCGGTCGATCTTCTCGACGGAGTCCATCCACTTGAAGCAGAACTGCGCCTTCTCGCGGATCGACGGGATGCTCTCGACCGCGTCGAACGCGGCGGCCCGGTCGTCCGGATCGGGGAGGTACGTGTCGAGCAGCGTCAGATAGAACTGGACGTGCACGGCCTCCTCGAAGAGCTGACGGGACAGGTAGAGCCGGGCCTCGGGCGAGTTGATGTGCTTGTAGAGCGTGAGCACGAGGTTGTTGGAGACGATCGAGTCACCGGTCGCGAAGAACGCGACGAGGCGGCCGATCATGTGCTGCTCGCCGGGGGAGAGCTTGGCGAGGTCGGCGACGTCGGAGTGGAGGTCGACCTCCTCGACGGACCAGGTGTTCTTGATCGCGTTGTGGTAGCGCTCGTAGAACTCCGGGTAGCGCATCGGACGCAGGGTCAGCTCGAAGCCCGGGTCGAGGAGGTGCTTCTCGTGCGTCGTCGTGTTGGTGGTGGTCGGCATTACTGGCAGGCCTCGCAGGACTCGGGGTTTTCCAGGGAGCAGGCGACGGCGTCGTCGTCGGTCGTCTGCTGGACGGGGATGGGCGCGGGCACGGCGGCGGCCGGTGCTGCCGCGGCGGCGCGGGCGATCCGGGTGGCCGGCCGGGACCGCAGGTAGTACGTGGTCTTCAGGCCCTGCTTCCAGGCGTACGCGTACATCGAGCTGAGCTTGCCGATGGTCGGCGAGGCCATGAAGAGGTTCAGCGACTGGCTCTGGTCGAGGTACGGGGTGCGTGCCGCGGCCATGTCGATCAGGGCGCGCTGCGGCAGCTCCCAGGCGGTGCGGTACAGGGCGCGCACCTCGGCCGGGATCCAGGTGAAGCCCTCGACGGAGCCGTTGGACTCGCGCAGCGCCTCGCGGGACTGGGCGTCCCAGACGCCGAGCTCCTTGAGCTCGTTCACCAGGTAGGAGTTGACCTGGAGGAACTCACCCGACAGCGTCTCGCGCTTGAAGAGGTTGGAGACCTGCGGCTCGATGCACTCGTAGACACCGGCGATCGAGGCGATCGTCGCGGTCGGCGCGATGGCCAGCAGCAGGGAGTTGCGCATGCCGGTCTTCGCGATCCGGGCGCGCAGCGCGTCCCAGCGCTCCGGCCAGAGCGACTCGGCGGTGTCGTAGTGGTCGGGGTGCAGCACGCCCTGGGCGGTACGGGTCTGCTCCCAGCCGGGGTGCGGGCCGTGCCGCTCGGCGAGGGTGGCGGACGCCTCGTAAGCGGCGAGCATGATCCGCTCCGAGATGCGGGTGGACAGCGTCCGCGCCTCGGCGCAGTCGAACGGCAGCCGCAGCTTGAAGAAGACGTCCTGCAGGCCCATCAGGCCCAGGCCGACCGGCCGCCAGCGGGAGTTCGACGCGCCGGCCTGGTCGGTCGGGTAGAAGTTGATGTCCACCACGCGGTCGAGGAAGGTGACGGCGGTGCGGACGGTGGCGTCGAGCTTCTCCCAGTCCATCTCGCCGTCGGTGCCCAGGTGCGCGGAGAGGTTCACCGAGCCGAGGTTGCAGACGGCGGTCTCGCCGTCGTCGGAGACCTCCAGGATCTCCGTGCACAGGTTCGAGGAGTGGACCACGTTGCCGGGCAGCGCCGTCTGGTTGGCGGTGCGGTTGGCGGAGTCCTTGAAGTTCAGCCAGCCGTTGCCGGTCTGCGCGAGGGTGCGCATCATCCGGGCGTAGAGCTGGCGGGCCGGGATGGTCTTGATGGCCAGACCGGCGGACTCGGCCTTGCGGTAGGCCTCGTCGAAGTCGCCGCCCCACAGGTCGACGAGCTCGGGTACGTCGGCGGGGGAGAACAGCGACCAGTCGGTGTCCGCGTCCACCCGGCGCATGAACTCGTCGGGGATCCAGTGCGCGAGGTTCAGGTTGTGCGTACGCCTGGCCTCCTCACCGGTGTTGTCGCGCAGCTCCAGGAACTCCTCGATGTCGGCGTGCCACGTCTCCAGGTAGACGGCGGCGGCGCCCTTGCGCCGGCCGCCCTGGTTGACGGCGGCGACGGACGCGTCGAGGGTGCGCAGGAACGGGACGATGCCGTTGGAGTGCCCGTTGGTGCCGCGGATCAGCGAGCCGCGGGAGCGGATCCGGCTGAACGGGATGCCGATGCCGCCGGCGTGCTTCGACAGCCGGGCGACCTGGTGGTAGCGGTCGTAGATGGAGTCCAGCTCGTCGAGCGGGGAGTCCAGCAGGTAGCAGGACGACATCTGCGGGTGCCGGGTACCGGAGTTGAAGAGCGTGGGGGAGCTGGGGAGGTAGGAGAGCGTGCTGGTCAGCGCGTAGAGCTCGCCGACCTCGACGAGGGCGCGCACCGAGTGGTCCGCGGCCAGACCGCAGGCGACGCGCAGCAGGAAGTGCTGCGGGGTCTCGATGACCTGGCGGGTGATCGGGTGCCGGAGCAGGTAGCGGCTGTGCAGGGTGCGCAGGCCGAAGTACTCGAGGCGGTCGTCGGCGGTGTCGTCGATCATCGCGTCCAGGCGGGCGGCGTGCAGCATGACGAACTCGGCCGTGGCGTCGGCGATCAGGCCTTCGCGGTGCCCGACGGCGATGGAGGCGGAGAAGGAGACGGCGCCCTGCCCCGCCGCCTCGTCGGCGACCGCGCGGGCCAGCAGCCGGGCCGCGAGCCGGCTGTACTGGGGGTCCTCGGAGATCAGTCCGGCGGCGGCCTCGGTGGCCAGCGCCCGCAGTTCGGCCTCGTCCGATCCGGCGTTGCGGCCGCGGAGGGCGGCAGCGGCGACCCGGCCGGGGTCGGTGTCGGGGAGGTCGACGGTCAGTTCCGTCAGGGTGTGCAGCAGGATGGTTCCTGCTGAGGCGGGGGCTGCGGGCGCGATGGTCACGTTGGTGCTCTCTCCCTCGAACGCGGCGACGGCGTCGCGAGGGGGGAGGAGCAGGCGCGTTCGGGCACACCGCATCAGGGCAGGGGTGTGCCATATCGCGTCCGCCGGCCCAACCCGCGAGGCCCGGACAACACTGCACCCGGAAGGCAGGACCGGATGCGCCGTCAGCAGGTGGCCGGACTGTGCGGGCGTGCGCAGGCACGACCGCTCACCGTTGCGGGGCAGTGCCGGATTCTCACCGGCTTCCCCTGCGTGGACAGCGGTCCTGAGCATACATCTAGTGGCGCCTCGCAGCGCTAACCCCAGATGTTGTGTCTGGTGTGGTGCGCGGTGGACGGTGCGTTACAACGGGAGGGCGTACGTGAAGAGGTGGACGTCCGGAACGGGCGACCAGTCGCGGTCCGGCGTGCGCCGGAATCCGAGCCGTTCGTAGATGCGGTGGGCGCCGGTCATCGACTGCTGGGTGGACATCACCAGTTGCCGTACGCCGAGGGCACGGGCCCGTTCCACACACGCGAGGACGAGTGCCTCGCCGGTGCCGCGGCCGCGCGCGGCCGGGTCGACGGCCAGCATCCGGAACTCCGCCTCGCCGTCCCGGGCTATGTCGCCCCAGGGGCTGCCGGGAGGGGCGAACGTCACGCAGCCGAGCAGCGTGTCGTCCGCCGCGTCGACCGCGACGAGCACCTCCGCGGAGACGGCGCGGGCGCGGGCATCGCGCAGTTTCGGGGCGTACTGGCCGTCCGGCTGGGTGTGGCCGTCGGCGATGAAGGCGTCGGCGGTGATGCGGCCTGCCTCATCGAGCTCGTCCGCGCGCGCGGGGCGGATGATGATGTCCATCCCCGCAGTCTGCCGCATGGCCGGCGCCGGCCTTCGCGGAGTGCGGCGGGTGCATTCAGACGACCGGGCTGAAGGCGCCGCGGGTGGGCTCGGCCGACCTGAGGGCCGACGCCGACTGCTCCTCGTGACGCCGCTCCGCGGCCCTCGCGGCGCGGATCTGGCGGGAGATGCGGAGCTCGACGCGGAAGCCGATCAGGGCGGGCAGGGCGACGAGGAGGATCAGGGCGGTGGCGGCCAGGAGGCCGAGGAATGTGTTCATGCATCTATTTTCGGGCGGGCGGCCCCGCCACGGGAGTGGCAGGACTGACTCACTACCGCTAATTACTGCCAAGTGGGATGCTGGAACCATGCTGGAAAACGTGGCAGTGGTTCTGATGGACGGCGGACACGCCTTCGAACTGGGCGTTGTCTGTGAAGTCTTCGGCATCGACCGCAGTGAGCAGGGGCTGCCCGTCTACGACTTCGCCGTCGTCGGCATCGGGAAGCACCCCGTCCATCTGCACAACGGCATGGACGTCTCGACGCCGTACGGTGTCGACCGGCTGGAGGAGGCGGACCTCATCGCCGTCCCGGCCGGGTGCGACTACCCCGAGCGGGCGGAGTACCCGCCGGAGCTGCTGCGCGCGCTGCGCGGCGCCGTGGAGCGGGGCGGCCGGGTGCTCAGCGTGTGCTCGGGAGCGTTCGTGCTGGGCGCGGCCGGGCTGCTGGACGGCCGGAGCTGCACCACGCACTGGCGGCACACCGAGGCGCTGTCGCGCCGCTTCCCGCTCGCACAGGTCGAGGCGGACGTGCTGTACGTGGATGACGACCCGGTGATCACGTCGGCCGGCACGGCGGCGGGCATCGACGCCTGTCTGCACCTGGTCCGCAAGGAGCAGGGCAGCGCGGTGGCCACCGGCATCGCCCGGCGCATGGTCGTGCCGCCGCACCGGGAGGGCGGGCAGGCGCAGTACGTGGACCGGCCACTGCCGCGCGGCCGGTGCGACACCGTGGGCGCGGTGCTCAGCTGGATGGAGCGCCATCTGGACCGTGAGGTGACCGTCGAGGAGCTGGCCGCCCGCGCCCATATGTCGCCGCGCACGTTCGCCCGCCGCTTCCAGCAGGAGACGGGCACCACCCCGTACCGCTGGCTGCTGGGCCAGCGGGTGCTGCTGGCGCGCGAGTTGCTGGAGGGGACGGACGAGACGATGGAGGCGATCGCCACCCGCGCGGGCCTCGGCAGCGCGGCGACCCTGCGCCATCACTTCGCCCAGTGGGTGGGCACCACCCCGCAGGCCTACCGCCGGACGTTCCGGGACCCGGTGCCCGCGCGGAGCGCGTGACACCGGGTCCCGGGGAACCGCGGAGGAACCGGAAGCTCAGGAAACCACCAGTGGCAGTTCCTCCTTGGCGTCCGGCTCTCCGGTGCCCTTGACGCCCGGCTCACCGGAGTCGGCCGTGTAGTCGGAGGGCGAGGTCTCGTCGACGCCCTCGGGCGCCTTGAGCGCCTTGAGGACGAAGGTCAGGACGACCGCCACGACTATGTTGATCACGAAGGCCGTGAGGCCGATGTAGCCCTTCTCGCCGATGTACGGGATCAGGTCGGCGTTCCCGGCGAAGTGCGTCTGTGCCGGGGTGTGCTGCTCGTACGCCTTCCAGGTGCCGTAGACCATGCCCGCGGCCCAGCCGGCCAGTAGCGCCCAGCGGTGGAACCACCGGGTGAACAGCCCGCCGACGATGGCCGGGACGGTCTGCAGGATCCAGATGCCGCCCAGCAGCTGGAAGTTGATCGCGACCGTCTTGTCCATGGTGAGGACGAAGATCAGCGCGCCGACCTTCACCAGCAGCGACACCAGCTTGGAGACCTTGGTCTCCTGCGCGGGGGTCGCGTCGGGCTTGATGAAGTCCTTGTAGATGTTGCGGGTGAACAGGTTCGCCGCGGCGATCGACATGATGGCCGCGGGCACCAGCGCGCCGATGCCGATCGCGGCGAACGCCACCCCCGCGAACCAGTCAGGGAACATGTTCTCGAACAGCTGCGGGATCGCCGTCTGCGGGTTGTAGCCCTTCACCCCGACACCGACGCCGGCCGCCAGCGCCATGAAGCCGAGCATCGCCAGCAGGCCCAGCATCAGGGAGTACAGCGGCAGGATGGTGGTGTTGCGGCGGATGACGTTGCGGCTCTTGCCGGACAGCACCGCGGTCACCGAGTGCGGGTACAGGAACAGCGCCATGGCCGAGCCGAGCGCCAGGGTCGCGTACGCCCACTGCGCTTGCGGCCCGGAGACCAGCGAGCCCTTGGGCTTCCCGGTCGCCGGGTTGACGGTGGCGTACGCCTTGCCCGCCTTGTCGAAGATGTCGTCGAACCCGCCCAGTTTGTACGGGATGTAGATGATCGCCACCGCGATGACGATGTAGATCAGCGCGTCCTTGACGAACGCGATCATCGCGGGCGCGCGCAGCCCCGAGGAGTACGTGTACGCCGCGAGCACCCCGAACGCGATCAGCAGCGGCAGGTCCTTCATGAACCAGCTGGAGTTCTCGCCGCCGCCCACGCCCATCACGTCCAGGACCGCCTGGATCCCGACGAGTTGCAGCGCGATGTACGGCATCGTGGCGAGGATGCCGGTGACGGCCATCGCCAGCGACAGGCCCTTGGAGCCGAAGCGGCCGCGGATGAAGTCCGAGGACGTGACGTAGCCGTGCTTGTGGGAGATCGACCAGAGCCGCGGCAGGAAGAGGAAGACCAGGGGGTACGTGATGATCGTGTACGGCACCGCGAAGAAGCCGGCCGCGCCCGCCGCGTAGATCGCCGCCGGGACGGCGACGAAGGTGTACGCCGTGTAGAGGTCGCCGCCGAGCAGGAACCAGGTGATCCAGGTGCCGAAGCTCCGGCCGCCCAGGCCCCATTCGTCCAGGCTCAGCGCGTTGTCGGCGCGCCGCCAGCGGGCCGCCAGGAAGCCGAGGACGGTGACCGCCACGAAGAAGAAGATGAAGACGCCGAGCGCCACACCGTTGACTCCACCGGTCATGACGCGGCTCCCTTGCGTGCGCGTTCCTCACGGCGGACCAGGAGGTAGGCGATCGTGGTCAGTCCGGCCGAGATGAAGACCCAGGCCATCTGGTACCAGTAGAAGAACGGGATGCCGATGAACTCCGGCGTCAGACGCGCGTAGGAGCTGACCCACAGCATCGCGACCAACGGGATGACCAGGCATACACCGGCCACCACACGCGAAGGTGTGACGACCGGTGTGCGGTTGGGCGTGGGTGATGTTTCCGGTGGTGCTGACATCTTCTCGGCTCCGTCCCCTAGAGCGAATCTCCTGCGTAATGCGCAGGAAATCTAGGGCAGCACTCCGCCACACGTCACTAGCGGTCCGCATATCGGTACGGACTCGATTCCGGACGAGAGGGGAATCGGGTGGATCGGAGCCGGTTCGGCCGGAATGCGGCCCGGCGGTCGGTCGGTGGTCAGTCGGTGGGGCGGCTCAGCCTGGCGACGAACTTGTACCGGTCGCCGCGGTAGACGGAACGCACCCATTCGACCGGTTCGCCCGTGGTGTCGATGGAGTGCCGGGACAGCATGAGCATCGGCAGACCGACGTCCGTGCCGAGCAGGCCGGCCTCCCGGGGTGTGGCCAGCGAGGTCTCGATGGTCTCCTCGGCCTCGGCCAGCCGTACGTCGTAGACCTCCGCCAGCGCCGTGTACAGAGAGGTGTACTTGGCGAGGCTGCGGCGCAGCGCGGGGAAGCGCTTCGCCGACAGATGGGTGATCTCGATGGCCATCGGCTCGCTGTTGGCGAGCCGCAGCCGCTCGATGCGCAGGACCCGGCCGCCGGTCTTCATGTCGAGGAGGCCGGCGAGCCGGTCGTCCGCGGTGATGTAGCCGATGTCCAGGAGCTGTGATGTGGGCTCCAGGCCCTGGGCGCGCATGTCCTCCGTGTACGAGGTGAGTTGCAGTGCCTGGGAGACCTTCGGCTTGGCGACGAAGGTGCCCTTGCCCTGGATGCGTTCGAGGCGCCCCTCGACGACCAGTTCCTGCAGGGCCTGCCGCACGGTGGTGCGGGAGGTGTCGAATTCCGCCGCGAGCGTGCGCTCGGGCGGGACCGGTGTGCCGGGCGGCATCGTCTGCGTGATGTCCAGCAGATGTCGCTTGAGGCGGTAGTACTTGGGCACACGTGCGGTGCGCCCGGCGGCGCCCGCCGTCTCCGGCACGTCCGATGCCGGCGTGCCGCCGCCCCCGTCGCTGTCCATGACGTCTACTCCCGACTGCTGTCGTGCTGCCGTCACCGGCTCCTCCGTCTATCGCGGCTCACATGGTGGCACGGGCTGCTGTGGTGCAGGGAGGCGATGGCAGGTGACGTCCCCCTCAGGTGTCGGTCCGATAACAGACCTAACAGCGCTTCTTATACACCCTTGACACCCCTAAAGGTCTAGGCCAAGCTGCGCTCACTGGTCTAAACCATTAAAGACCAATCCCAGACCCACAAGCAGGACGCGGCATTTGCCGTGTCTCGCGGCAGCCGACTTTTCGGGCGGTGGGGGGTGGTTTCGGGCATCCTGAGGAGGGTGGCATGAAGCGCAAGCTCATCGCGGCAATCGGTGTCGCGACCATGATCGCGGGCGTCGCAGCGTGTGGCAGCGACAAGAAGGACGACACGGCCGCGAAGCCGGCGGACCGCAAGGACACCGTGACCGTCTGGCTCATGAGTGACGCCCAGAGCACCTGGCCGGAGCTGGTCAAGAGCGTCAACGACCAGTTCAAGGCGAAGTACCCGAACGTCACCGTGAAGGTGCAGTACCAGCAGTGGAGCGACAAGGTCCAGAAGCTGGACGCCGCGCTCTCCGGCTCTAGCGCCCCGGATGTCGTCGAGCTCGGCAACACCGAGACCATGACGTACATCCTCAACGGTGCCCTCGCCGAGGTCGACAAGACCAAGTTCGAGAATTCGGCCACCTGGATCAAGGGCCTCGAGGACACCTGCTCGTACCAGGGCAAGCTCTACTGCGTGCCGTACTACGCCGGTGCCCGTGTGGCGATCTACAACGCCGATGTCTTCAAGGCCGCCACCGGCTCCGCCGACCTGCCGAAGACCGAGACCGACCTGACCGCCGCGCTGGACAAGATCGCGGCCGCGAAGGGCGCCGACAAGGCGTACTCGCCGCTCTACCTGCCGGGCGAGTACTGGTACGCGGCCATGTCCTACGTCAAGGCGTACGGCGGCCAGATCGCCAAGTACGACGGCGGCAAGTGGACCGGCACCCTGTCCTCCCCGGAGGCCCAGGAAGGTCTGAAGCACTTCATCGAGCTGGTCAACAAGTACAACCACGGTGACAAGACCAAGGACGAGGCGGACCACGCCGCGGTCATGGCCCAGGAGAAGACCGCGCTGATCTACGGCAACGGCTGGGAGTCCGGCAGCGTCGTCGACACCAAGGCGCCCGGCAACCCGAAGCTGAAGGACGCCATCAAGACGGCCGGTATGCCCGGCCCGAACGGCAAGGCGCTGCCGTCCTTTATCGGTGGCTCGGACCTCGCCGTCGTCGGCAAGTCCAAGGTGCAGGACCTCGCCAAGGAGTGGATCGCCAGCTTCACCAGCGAGAAGTCCGAGGCCGTACTGGCCAGCAAGAAGATCCTCCCGAACAACACCAAGCAGCTCGAGCCGCTGAAGTCGGACCCGGCCACCGCGCCGATCGCCAACGCGGTGCCCGACGCCTGGTTCACCCCGATCGCTCCGGGCTGGGCCACGATCGAGAAGCAGAACATCCTCAAGAACATGCTGCTCGACATCATCAAGGGCAAGTCCATCGCCGACGCCACCAAGGCGGCCGACGACAAGATCAACTCGCTGATCAACAACGCCTCCTGATCCCAGGCCTCGCCCGTGGGGGGCGGGGAAACAGGCGCTGCGAGCGCGGACGGTCCACGGATGTGGGCCGTCCGCCTCCGCACCCGGCATGGACGACGAAGAAAGGTCAGCGAGATGAGTGCCGCCGACACGCATGCCACCGAGCCGCTGGAGCGGGGTCTCGTGAAGAGCCCGCCGCCGGCTCAGGACCGGCCCGCATCCGGGCGGGGGGCCCGCCGCCGGCCGGCCACCCGGCAGAACAGAACCCTGCCGTACTTGCTGATCACTCCGGCCCTGGTGGTCATGGCGGGCGTGCTCGGCTGGCCGCTGATCGACACCGTGGTGCTGTCCTTCCAGGACATGCGGCGCAACAACCTGTGGGGCGGCACGACACCGCCGTGGGTCGGTCTCGACCAGTACACGACGATCCTCGGCGACTCCGAGTTCTGGCATGTGTTCATCCGCACGGTCGTCTTCGTCGTCGTCTGTGTCTTCTTCACCATGTTGCTCGGGCTGCTCATAGCCATGCTGCTGCAACGGGTGTCGCCCTGGCTCCGGGTGATGATCACCAGCGCGATGGTCGCCGTCTGGGCGATGCCGCTGCTGGTCTCCACCTCGGTCTTCAAGTTCATGTTCGACTCGGACTACGGGCTGGTCAACGAGCTGCTCAGCAAGCTCCCCGGGGTCGACTACGCCGGCCACAACTGGTTCCTCAACCCCACCTCGGGGCTGGCGATCATCGCCGCCCTGGTGGTCTGGGCGGCCATCCCGTTCATCGCCATCAGCCTGCACTCGGCGCTCACCCAGGTGCCCAAGGAGCTGGAGGAGGCGGCCAGGATCGACGGCGCCAGCGGCTTCGGCATCTTCCGGTTCGTCACCTTCCCGGTGATCAAGCCGGTCTTCGTCATGACCACGACGCTGTCGATCATCTGGGACTTCGGTGTGCTCGGCCAGGTGCTGCTGATGCGCAACAACCACCCGGAGCCGGACTACCAGCTGCTGGGCCTCTACTCCTTCACCCAGGCGTTCACCAGTAACTCCTTCAGCACGGGTGCCGCGATCTCCATCATCACCGTGGTGATGCTGTCCGGCGTCTCCGTCTACTACCTGCGCCAGCTGATGAAGATCGGAGAGGTCGAGTGACTACCGCCGCCAAGGTCACCTACAAGAGCAAGAAGAAGAACCGCACCGGCTGGAACATCCTCGGCCTGCTCACCTTCGTGGTCATGGGCTTCCCGGTCTACTGGATGGTCATCACCGCGCTCCGGCCCAGCACCGAGATCCTCAGCTACCACCAGAAGCTCTGGCCGAGCTCGATCACGTTCGACCAGTTCCACCGGGCGATGGACATGCCCAACTTCTGGGACAACGTGAAGAGCAGCGTGATCATCTCGCTGTTCAGCGTCATCATCGCCATCGGCGTCGGGCTGCTCGCCGCCTACGCGCTGGGCCGCTTCCACTTCTGGGGCCGCCGCGGGCTGATGATCACGCTGCTGCTGATCCAGATGATCCCCGGCACCTCGATGCTGATCCCCATCTACATCCAGCTCAACGACATGGGCGGGCTGAACCAGTACTGGGGCGTCATCGTCGTGTACGCGGCGACGACGCTGCCCTTCTCGGTGTGGATGCTGCGCGGATTCATCGTCAACATCCCCAAGGAGCTGGAGGAGTCGGCCATGGTCGACGGCTGCAGCCAGATGGCCGCCTTCCGCCGCGTGGTCTTCCCGCTGCTGGCACCCGGCCTGGTCGCCGCCTCGATCTACGCCCTGATGACGGCCTGGAACGAATACCTTTTCGCTTACGTCCTCCTCCAGGACAACGACAAGTACACACTCAGCATTTGGCTGCTGAACTTCACCGGTCAGCGCGGCACCGACTTCGGCGCGCTGATGGCGGGCTCCATCCTGGTGGCCCTGCCCGTGGTGATCTTCTTCGTCATGGTCCAGCGCAAGGTCGCTTCCGGTCTGACCGCCGGGGCGGTGAAGGGATGACCGTCATTTCTACCGACTCCGCCCCCGACACCCTCATCCGGGACGCGCTCGCCGTCCTGCAGCCGGGATTCATCGGGACCACCGCACCCGAGTGGCTGCTGCTCCGGCTCGCCGAAGGCCTCGGCTCCGTGGCGCTGTTCGCCCGGAACATCGAATCGCCCGAGCAGCTGTCCGCGCTCACCGCGCAGTTGCGCGCGGTACGGGCGGACGTGCTGGTCGCGGCCGACGAGGAGGGCGGTGACGTCACCCGCCTCGAAGCGCGGACCGGCTCGTCCTTCCCCGGCAACCTCGCGCTCGGCGCGGTCGACGACGCGGACCTGACGCAGGAGGTGGCGGCGGAGCTCGGCCGCCGGCTCGGCACCTGCGGGGTCAACTTCAACTGGGCGCCGTCCGCGGACGTCAACTCCGACCCCGGCAACCCGGTGATCGGCGTACGGTCCTTCGGCTCGGACCCGCACCTCGTCGCACGCAACACCGCCGCGTACATCACCGGTCTGCAGTCCGCCGGGGTGGCGGCCTGCACCAAGCACTTCCCCGGCCACGGCGACACGGCCGTCGACTCGCACCACTCGATGCCCAACATCGAGGTCGGCCTGCAGACCCTGCAGGACCGTGAACTGGTGCCGTTCCGGGCCGCCGTCGCAGCCGGGACCAAGGCCGTGATGAGCGCCCACATCCTGGTGCCGGCCCTCGACCCGGACCGGCCCGCCACGCTCAGCCCCAGCGCGCTCAACGGGCTGCTGCGCGCGCCCGCCGCGGAGGGCGGCCTCGGTTACGACGGACTCATCGTCACCGACGGCATCGAGATGCAGGCCATCGCGGCGACGTACGGCATCGAGCGCGGCACCGTCATGGCGCTGCTGGCCGGTGCCGACGCCATCTGTGTCGGCGGAGGTCTCGCCGACGAGGAGACCGTGCTGCGGCTCCGCGACGCCATCGTTCGTGCGGTGCGCGACGGCGATCTGCCCGAGGAGCGGCTTGCCGACGCCGCCGCCCGGGTGCGGTCGCTCGCGGCATGGACGGCCGAGCGGTCGGGTGCGGCGGAGGGGACCGCACCCGACCCCGAGGTCGGCCTCATCGCGGCCCGCCGGGCCGTGCGGGTGACCCGTACGGAGGAGTACGTACCGATCGCGACCGCGCCGTACGTGGCCGCCTTCACCCCGGTCGCGAACATCGCGGTCGGCGCCGAGACGCCCTGGGGGGTGGCCGCGGAACTGGAGCGGCTGCTGCCCGGCACCGTGACCGGCACCTTCCGCGCGGCGGACGCCGAGGCCGGCGGGGCGGACGCCCTCTGCGCGAAAGTGCTGCAGTCCGCGTCCGACCGTAGGATCGTCGCAGTGGTCCGCGACGTGCACCGCCACGCGTGGATGGCCGACGCTCTGGACGCCCTGCTCGCCGCCCGGCCCGACACGGTCGTGGTGGAGATGGGGGTGCCCCAGGCGCCGCCCTCCGGCGCGCTGCACATCGCGACCCATGGCGCTGCCCGTGTGTGCGGGCGAGCAGCCGCGGAGGTCATCGCCGGCAAGGAAGCCGGGCTCTGACCGGCGCGGAGGAGATTCGCAACAGCCTGGAGGCCCACCGCATGTCCGCCCCGACGCCGGACCGGAAGATTCTGATACCGGGCCGGATCATGTCCGGCGAGATGGCCGAGCAGCCCGCCGTACTGCGGCGCATCCTGGAGCGGGGTGCGCCGCGGATCCGCGCGGTCGCCGCGAAGGTCGCGGCGCGCAACCCGCGCTTCGTGCTGCTCACCGCCCGCGGTACGTCCGACAACGCGGCGCTGTACGCGAAGTACCTGATCGAGGTGCTGCTCGGGAAGCCCGCGGGGCTGACCTCGATGTCGACCACCACCGCGTACGGCGCGACGCCGGACCTCACGGACTGCCTGGTCATCACCGTCAGCCAGTCCGGTGGCTCGCCCGACCTGGTGGCCTCCACCCGGGCGGCCCGCGAGGCCGGTGCGATCACCGTCGCGGTGACGAACAACCCGGAGTCCCCGCTCGCCGAGGTCTCCGAGTTCCACATCGACGTGCTGGCAGGACCGGAGAAGGCGCTCCCGGCGACCAAGACGTACACCGCCGAGCTGCTGGCCCTGTACCTGTTCGTGGAGGGCCTGCGCGGTGGTGACGGCTCCGCCGCCGAGGTGCTGCCGGAACTGGCCGAGGGGATCCTGGCGCGCGGCGCCGAGGTCAAGGCGCTGGCCGGCCGCTACCGCTTCGCGGAGCGCATGGTCATCACCTCCCGCGGCTACGGCTACCCGACCGCGCGGGAGGCCGCGCTGAAGCTGATGGAGACCAGCTACATCCCGGCCCTGGCGTACTCGGGCGCGGATCTGCTGCACGGCCCGCTGGCCATGGTCGACAACATCTCGCCGGTGATCGCCATCGTCACCGAGGGCAGGGGCGGAGAGGCCCTCCAGCCGGTCCTGGACCGGCTGCGCGGCCGGGGCGCGGACCTGGTGGTCATCGGCCCCCAGGCCCAGGTGGACGCCGCCTCAGCGGGCTTCGCCCTGCCGACGAAGGGGGTCGCCGAGGAGGTCCAGCCGATCCTGGAGATCCTGCCGCTGCAGATGCTGGCCTACGAGGTCACCATCGCCCGCGGCCAGGACCCGGACGCCCCGCGCGCCCTCGCCAAGGTGACGGAAACGCACTGACCGCGGCCCCGGCCGTGTGGAACGGGAAAGGCCCCGTCGCGTGCTGCGACGGGGCCTTCCGCGTGTGAGCGGGGAGGGAGCGGGCCCCGGCGGGAACGGGGCCGGTGCCCGGAAAACGCCACGGGCCGCGGCGCCGGGAAGGGACCCTCAGCCCTTCCAGCACCGCAGCCCGGAGCTGCTGTCGACGCCGTGGCCGACGGGGTGTGCGGTTCCCCGTGGCCCGTTAGGGCCGACCGGTGAGGCCACGGCGTAGTCAGGGCAGAGAACGCCTGGCCTCGATCCACCCTCCTGTGCGGGGAGGATGGAGGTCTGTTCGGTCCATTGTGGACTAGACCATTCGTCCTTGTCCATGGAATCGCGGCCATCGGTGGAAAAAAGGCCCGGCACGGATGGCGCGAATTGGCCTGTACGCTCGCAGACGTGCCCTCCATGAACGACCTCGTACGCCAGCACACCGGCCTCGACGACTCCGATCTCGAATGGCTCCACCTGCTGGTCTCCGAGTGGCAGCTGCTCTCCGACCTGTCCTTCGCCGACCTCGTCCTGTGGGTGCCCACCCTGGACGGCACACGCTATGTCTCGGTCGCCCAGATGCGGCCGAACACCGGACCGACCTCGTACCAGGACGACATGGTCGGCCATCTGGTGCCGCGCGGCCGCCGTCCCATGCTGGACGCGGCGCTGGACGAGGGCCGGATCGTCCGTGAGGGCGACCCCGAATGGCGTGACGAGGTCCCGGTCCGGGTCGAGTCGATCCCGGTCCGCCGCGAGGGCCGGGTGCTGGGCGTGATCGCCCGCAACACCAACCTGCTGACCGTCCGCACCCCCAGCCGGCTCGAGCTCACCTATCTGCAGAGCGCCTCGGACCTGGCGCAGATGATCGCCGCCGGCTCCTTCCCGTTCCCCGCCGAGCAGGTCGACATGGACGCGGCGCCGCGCGCCGGCGACGGTCTGATCCGGCTCGACGCGGACGGCATCGTGCAGTACGCCAGTCCCAACGCGCTCTCCGCGTACCACCGGCTGGGCCTCGCCGCCGACATCGTCGGACTGCACCTCGGCGCGACCACCGCCGAACTCGCCCCCGCCCGCGGCCCGGTGGACGAGGCGATGGTCAAACTCGCCAGCGGCTGGGCGCCTCGTGAGGCCGAGGTCGAGGGTGGCGACGGCGTCATCCAGCTGCGCACCATCCCGCTGCGGCCCAAGGGCACCCACATCGGCTCACTCGTCCTGCTGCGCGATGTCACCGAGCTGCGGCGCCGCGAACGCGAGTTGATGACCAAGGACGCCACCATCCGGGAGATCCACCACCGGGTGAAGAACAATCTGCAGACCGTCGCCGCACTGCTGCGGCTGCAGGCCCGCCGGATGGATTCCGACAAGGCGCGCGAGGCGCTGGAGGAAGCGGTCCGCCGGGTCGGCTCGATCGCGATCGTGCACGAGACGCTCTCCCAGAACCTGGACGAGCGCGTCGAGTTCGACGACATCGCCGACCGGGTGCTCTCGATGGTCGCCGAGATCTCACCCGGCCGCGTCACGGCCCGCCGCACCGGGCGCTTCGGCATCCTGACCGCCGAGGTCGCCACCCCGCTGGCGATGGTTCTCACCGAACTGCTGCAGAACGCGCTGGAGCACGGCTTCGGCCCGGGGGAGAGCGGCACGGTCGAGGTGGGGGCGACGGCCGGCCGCGACAAGCTGATCATCACCGTCCAGGACAACGGCCGCGGGCTGCCGGAGGGCTTCAACCCGCAGCGCGCCGGAAATCTGGGACTGCAGATCGTCCGCACCCTGGTGGTCGGCGAACTGTCCGGCACGTTCGACATGGTCCCGGCGCCGGAGGGCGGCACCAGGGTCGTGCTGGAACTTCCGGCCGAGGCGTAATTCCGGTGCCGGTGGTCGGGGGAGAACAGCAGTAAGCCCCGACCGCCAGGCGGTCGGGGCTTACCGGATGCTGTGTGCTGCGCGTACGAATTCGGGTGCTGCGCGCTGCGGCTCGGGGGTAAAGCGGGGCGTCAGACGCTGGCGTTGCGGGCCCTGTTGCGGGCGGCGCGGCGCTTCATTGCGCGACGCTCGTCCTCGCTGAGGCCACCCCAGACGCCTGCGTCCTGGCCGCTCTCCAGCGCCCACTGCAGGCACTGCTCCATGACGGGGCAGCGGCGGCAGACGGCCTTGGCTTCCTCGATCTGCAGCAGCGCAGGACCGGTGTTGCCGATGGGGAAGAAGAGTTCCGGGTCTTCCTCGCGGCAAACGGCGCGATGACGCCAGTCCATGGCTGCTCCAACTCCTTTGTGACAAGCACGTTGCTTGTGAATGTGAACGCTTTCACGAATCCCCTCACAGGGCACGGCACTACGCCCAGTTACCTGGTGCAGTCCCGCTGGTGTGAGGTGGTGGATTCGGGCTCTCAAGGGACTCCGGTTGTTGGCCGTCCCGATCGCCATGTAGAGACTCGCAAACCTGGGCTGCGGATACAACCCCTTCAGGAAAGTTTTTTTTGATTCCTCGGTGTCGCCTGCATCACAGCCGTACTTCCATGGGGTGCAGGGCAGCCTAAACGTTCGAGTAAAAGGACTTTGGGCTCTTCCGCTTACACAATCACACGCAGTGCACGGCGTACGCCTGTGAAGGTTGCGCTGGTTCGCAGCCCCAGGTGGTCGCCGTCCACCTGGAACGGGAGTGGAGCCTGCGAATGCAAGGTGAAGTCCGTCAGGTCGTGGACGGACGCCACATGCTTACCGTGCGGGCCTCGATCGGGGGTCGAACGCAGCAGTTGCGTGGCGTAACGCATCGCTGACGTCGTCGACATCTTCGAGACTCCGAGCAGGTCGAGGCCGGTGTCGAAGGAGGCCTCGGGGGACGCGTACACCGGACGATTGCCCAGGTAGGTCCAGGGGGCGGTGTTGCAGACTATGGCCAGCACCAGCCCGGTGACCGGGTCCTCGTCCGGGCGCTCCAGCGTGATCGAACCGCCCCGCCGGTGCGTCTCCGCCAGGAACTGGCGCATCACCTGGCGCATGTAGAGCGCGTGCGTCGAGCGCTTCCCTTGATCCCGCTGCTGTTCGACCCGGCCGACCACGCCGGCGTCGAAACCCAGCCCGGCGCAGAAGGTGAACCAGCGCGAGGGCACTCCCTCGTCCTCCGTACCGGGCGTGCCGCTCACCAGTCCCAGGCCGACCGTGCGCGACGACTGGTCGTGCAGGGCGTCCAGCAGTGCCCCGGTCGCCTCGACGGCGTCATTGGGCAGTCCCAGGGCGCGCGCGAAGACATTGGTCGAGCCGCCGGGGACCACGGCCAGCTGCGGCAGCCGGTCGGGATCGGGTCCGTTGTGCAGCAGTCCGTTGACCACTTCGTTGACCGTGCCGTCACCGCCCAGCGCGACGACCAGTTCGATCTCGCCGCCCTCGGCGGCCTGCCGGGCGAGATCCCGGGCGTGGCCGCGGTACTCGGTGGCGGCCACTTCCAGCTTCAGATCGCTGGCGAGTGCGTGGGCCAGAACGTCACGGACCCGCGCACTGGTGGTGGTGGCAGCAGGGTTGACCACGAGAAGTGCGCGCATGAGGGGAAGCGTACCTACCCATAAGTACACCGGGCTACGCTGGCCGGTGTGAGCCAGATCCCCCCGACCCCGTCACCCAAACCGCGCCGGCTGACCGCCGCCGCGGGCCTCGCGGCCCTCGAAGGGCTCGCCCTCGCGGCCTGCGGGCTCGTGCTGCTGGTGCTGGCGCTGACCGGTCACTCCGACAACGTCCGCAACGCCGTGGTGGGTGCGCTCACCGTTCTCGCCCTCGGCGCGATCCCGCTGGCGGCGGCGTACGGGCTGCTGCACGCCCGGCGCTGGAGCCGCGGCCCCGCGCTGATCATCCAGCTGCTGGCGCTGCCGGTGGCCTGGACGCTCGTGCACGGCGCGGCGGCGCTCGTCGCGGCCGGCGTCGCGCTGGCCCTCATGGCGCTGGCCGGGCTGGTCCTGCTCGTCCACCCCGCCACGACCGCCGCCCTGGGGATCGGCGACCGCAGCCAGGCCTAGGTCTCCGCGGCCTGAGTTTCTACGCCCTGGGCCTGCCGGACGCCTCAGGAAGCTGTCCGGCAGGCGTCATGGGCTACTCCTCGACGAGGAGCTTCTCGCGGAGCTGCATGAGAGTGCGGGCCAGCAGCCGGGAGACGTGCATCTGGGAGATGCCGACCTCGATGGCGATCTGCGACTGGGTCATGTTGCCGAAGAACCGCAGCATGAGGATCTTCTTCTCCCGGGGCGGCAGCGACTCCAGGAGCGGTTTGAGCGATTCCCGGTACTCGACGCCTTCGAGCGCCTCGTCCATGGCCCCGAGGGTGTCCGCGACGGCCGGGGAGTCGTCGTCGGTGTCCGGAACGTCGAGGGACAGGGTGCTGTAGGCGTTCGCGGATTCGAGGCCCTCCAGCACCTCCTCCTCCGTGATCTTGAGCTGGACCGCCAGCTCGTGCACGGTCGGCGCCCGGCCGAAGCGCTGGGAGAGCTCTCCGGTGGCGGTGGTCAGGGCCAGCCGCAGCTCCTGGAGCCTGCGGGGGACGCGGACCGCCCAGCCCTTGTCCCTGAAGTGACGTTTGATCTCGCCGACGACCGTGGGGGTCGCGTACGTGGAGAACTCCACGCCGCGGTCCACGTCGAAGCGGTCGACGGACTTGATCAGACCGATGGTGGCGACCTGGGTGAGGTCGTCCAGCGGCTCCCCGCGGTTGCGGAAACGCCGCGCCAGGTGCTCCACCAGGGGCAGGTGCATACGCACCAGCCGATTGCGCAGCTCGGCGCGTTCCGGTGAGCCGTCCGGGAGCTTGCTCAGCTCCACGAAGAGCGCTCGGGCGCCGGCCCGGTCATGCGGGTCGTGCTGCTCTTGCTGGTCCATGGGATCCGCCTGCTCCGCCGCGTCCATTCCATCCGTACGGGACCCGGGGTGCTGCCGCGCCGCATACCGCCCGACCGCCCCGGCGGGCGACGCCTGGGCGGGTACGGCGGCACGGCCCCGCACCGCGGGCGTGCTGCTGTCCGCCGGGGGTCCGGGAGCTGCCTCCCGGGAAAGATCAGCACTCATGGCGTTTCCCCGTTCCGTGCACGGTTGTACCGTTACCGGCCCTTCGGGGGACCGGGACACGCTGACCTGCTTCGGGTCCGCGCCTGCGGGCTGCCTGCATCTGGGGACCTCACGACTGTCCGGGGCCGGCACCGCGCTTCTTGTGCAGGCTGATGCTGACGGTCTTGTCCTCCGCGACCGTGGCATCCACCTCGCCCGCCAGTGCGGAGAGCACTGTCCAGGCGAAGGTGTCCCGCTCCGGAGCGCGACCATCGGTCGTGGGCGCCGAAACTCTCACCCACAGAGCGTCTCCGACGAGTCGGAAGACGCAACTCAATACGCTGCCGGGAACGGCCTGCTGCAGCAGGATCGCGCACGCCTCGTCCACGGCGATGCGCAGGTCTTCGATCTCGTCGAGGGTGAAGTCCAGCCGTGCCGCGAGTCCGGCCGTAGCCGTACGCAACACCGACAGATAGGCCCCCGCCGCGGGCAGCCGGACCTCAACGAAGTCCTTCGTCCCGGGCTCGCCTGCGATCTGGGACACCCTCACCTCCAAGGTGGCACACAGTGATTGCTCTGGTTCGCCAGCGACGCTATCGCGATCTGTGCCCTGATGTCGCCCGGACGGAGCACTGCCGCCGCCATGAGTGAGCCCTGGCCCGACACCCCACGACTGTCACCCATGGTAAGCGTATGAGTACGCAACGTGGCTAGGGGTGTGCGGTCTCAATTCGAAAGAGATGTCGCATCGTTGCCCACGCCCGGGTGGACTGCCAGGTCGGCGAGGGTGCGGAGCGGTTCGCCGGTCAGTCGTTGCACGGTCCAGCCGTCCTGTCCGAAGGCGCCGATGGAGCGGTAGAAGCCGATCGCGGGATCGTTCCAGTCCAGTACTGCCCATTCGAAGCGCTCGTAGCCGCGTGTGACGCAGATCGAGGCCAGTTCGGCCAGGAGTGCCTTGCCGTGGCCGCCGCCGCGCGCTTCGGGCTTTACGTACAGATCCTCCAGGTACACCCCGTGTGTGCCCGTCCAGGTGGAGAAATTCCGGAACCACAGGGCGAATCCCACCGTGCGGTCCCCGGACGAATCACCGGATACGTCCTCGGGGCCGGCTGCGGGCGCGTCCGTGGAATCGTCCTCCGCGATCAGGGCGAAGATCGCCGGGTGCTCGCAGAAAAGGGCGTCGTGCAGTTGCTCCGGCGTCGCGCGGGCTTCCGCCAGCGCCTTTTCGTACTCCGCGAGTTCGCGGATCATGGCGTGGATCGCCGGGACGTCGGCGGGGGTGGCGGCTCGGATCATGAGCCCAGGTTACGTCCCGATGATGTGGCGCAGGTAAGCGTTGGGATCGGTCAGATACCGGCGCCAGTGGTCGACGATCGCCAGGTCCTCCCAGCGCGCGGAATGCGCTCCGTCCTCGCCGATCTCGAGGATCGTGGCGCCCGGGGTCGCGGTCAGCAGCGGTGAGTGAGTGGCGCAGATCACCTGGGCGCCGGTGCCGGCGAGCTCGTGCATCAGGCCCACCAGGTGCAGACAGGACGTGAAGGAGAGCGCCGCCTCCGGCTCGTCCATCACGTACAGGCCGGGCTGCCGGAACATCTCGCGGAAGGCCGTCAGGAAGCCCTCTCCGTGGCTCATGGTGTGCACGGCGACGTCCTCGCGCTCCAGGGCGTCCAGGGCGGTCTCCGCGCGCAGGAAGAAGCCCTTGCGGCGGGTGCGGGGGCCGTCGAGCATGCGGCGGCCGGACCGGGTGGCGTCGAAGCGGATCCGCTGGCCCAGATCGGACTTCTCGCGGTTGCTCGCGTACTTGTATCCGGCCCGGCCGCCGTACGAGTCCAGGCCGAAGCCCTCCGCGAGCGCCTCGACGAGGGTGGACTTGCCGGAGCCGTTCTCGCCGACGAGGAAGGTGATCGGGGAGGTGAAGCGCAGCCCGCCGTCGAGCAGCTGGGCGACGGCGGGGACCCGCCAGGGCCAGACGCCGGGCGGGAACTCGTCGGTGGCGGGAACATGCGCGTAGGCGCGTTCGATCAGCACGCGTTGTCCGTCCTCATCCGGTCATGCCTCATCCGGTCACGACGGCCGCGAGGCGGGTGCCGGGGGAGAAGGCCCCCTCGTCCGCCAGGGTGAACAGGCCGTGCAGCATCTTCGCCACGTAGACGCGGTCCGGGACCAGGCCGTGCCGGACGGCGAAGTCCGCCGCGAAGGCGTCCAGGCCGGGGGTGGTGCGGGCGTACCCGCCGTGGTGGAAGCGCTCGTCGAGCGTCCAGTCGCCGGTCCGCCCGCCGAACGCGTCCTCCTGCAGCCGCTGGACGGCGGCGCCGAGGAAGCCGCCCTTGAGGACCGGGAAGCCGATCGCGCGCTGGCCGCCGGGCGCCAGCCCCGCGGCCAGCCCGGCCAGCGTGCCCCCGGTGCCGCAGGCCACCGCGACGACGTCCGCCTCGCCGCGCAGCTCCCGGCCCAGCTCGGCACAGCCCTGGGCCGCCAGCGCGTTGCTGCCGCCCTCGGGCACCACGTAGCAGCGGCCGAAGCGCTCCCGCAGCTCTTCGGCGACGTCCGGCTCGGCCTTGCGGCGGTACGTGGTCCGGTCGACGAAGGCCAGCCGCATGCCGTCGGCCGCGGCGCGGGCCAGCGAGTCGTTCAGCGGGCGCCGGGCCAGCTCGTCGCCGCGTACGACGCCGATGGTCGTGAAGCCGAGCAGCCGTCCGGCGGCCGCGGTCGCGCGCAGATGGTTGGAGTAGGCGCCGCCGAACGTCAGCAGGGTGTCGTGGCCGGCGTCCGCGGCGGCCTGGAGGTTGAGCCGCAGCTTGCGCCATTTGTTGCCCGGCAGGTCCGGATGGATCAGATCGTCCCGCTTCAGCAGCAACCGGACGCCGTGCCGCGCGAGCCGGGCGTCCTCGATCGCGACCAGCGGTGAGGGCAGCCGGGGTCGCAGCGCGTCGAGCGGCAGGCCGGTGGCGGTCACCTCGTCATTGTCACCCGCACGGGTGAGGTCGGCAGCCCGCGGGTCGCAAACCGCCGCAATGGCCTCACAAGTCCCCCGGGCCGCGGAAGAAGCTCCCGAAAAGGGCCGCCCCCGGTGCATTCTTCTCCCGTGAAGACGGACGGCACGAACGGCACAGACCTCTCCGGCGGCCCGGGCCTGGAGCGGGAGCGGGAATCCCCAGCCGGGCCCGGCGACGGGCTCGCCGCGACGGTACGCGGGCTGCTGCCCTCGCTGACACCCGCCTCCGCGCGCATCGCCCGGCTGATCGTCGAGGACCCGGCCCAGGTCGCCCGCAGCACGATCTCCGAACTGAGCGCGCTGGCCGGCACCAGCGACTCGTCGATCGTCAGGACCGCCAGGGCGCTGGGCTTCTCCGGCTACCCCGAGCTCCGGCTGGCGCTGGCCGCCTCGGCCGCCCGGCAGCCCCCGCGCTCGACCCTGACCTCGGGGATCACCCGGCAGGACTCACCCGCGGAAGTGATGGCCAAGCTGGTGCACACCGAGTCCCAGGCCGTCCTGGAGACCGAGACCCAGCTCGATCCGGGGCAGTTGCTGGGCGCCGTGCTCGCGGTCTGCGGCGACGGCCAGCTGCACATCGCCGGCGTCGGCGCGTCCGGGCTGGTCGCGCAGGACCTGCACCAGAAGCTGCAGCGCATAGGACGGCCCTGCCACGCACACGGCGACTCCCAGTCCGCGCTGACCAGCGCGGTGCTGCTCGGCCCCGGCGACGTCTTCCTCGCCGTGTCGCACTCCGGCGAGAGCCGCGACGTCCTGGAGCCGCTGCGCCGGGCCGCCGCGGAGGGCGCGACCACCGTCGTCATCACCAACCACCCGCAGTCGTCGGCCGCCCGGCTGGCCGACTTCGTCCTGGCGTCGGCGGGCCGCGAGACGACCTTCCGGCCCGGCGCGATGGCCAGCCGGATCAGCCAACTGGTCGTCGTCGACTGCCTCTTCGTCTGCGTGGCGCAGCGCACCTACGAGAAGTCCGACCACGCCCTGCGCGTCACCCACCAGGCCCTGGAGAGCGACCGCGCCTGAACACCCGGGCCCGGAACGCGAGAACGCCCGTACCCGGTACGCGAACGCGGACCGGGTACGGGCGAATGGTCTGTGACCGTGGTGTTGTCACAGGCCGAGGGCCCCGGTGGAGCTCAGGCCTTCTTGGTCTCCCAGAAGATGGTGTCGATCTGGGCGATCAGCTCGAGGAGCTTCTCGCCGGTCTTCGGGTCGTTCGACGCCTTGGCAGCACTGCCTGCCTTGAGGGCGTCGTTGATGAGCTGGTGCAGCTCCGGGTACTTCTCGAAGTGCGGCGGCTTGAAGTAGTCGCTCCACAGCACCGAGATGTGGTGCTTGGCGAGCTCCGCGCGCTGCTCCTTGATGATGATGGCGCGGGTCCGGAAGTCCGGGTCCTCGTTGGCCTGGTACTTCTCCTGGACGGCCTTGACCGACTCGGCCTCGATGCGGGCCTGGGCCGGGTCGTATACGCCGCAGGGCAGGTCGCAGTGGGCGCTGACCTTAACCTTGGGCGCGAACAGGCGAGAGAACATGGCTGTCCTTCCTTGTGATCGTCTTTCCAGGTGGGAGATTACTCCCTGGGGGAGTCGTTTTCTCGGGTGCCCCATGTGGCTTAGGACAAAAGTCTGGTGTCACCCTGGGGCTGGTGGAGGAAGGGACGAGGAGGCGCAGCATGCGGGAACGGCGGGTCCGACCGGTCTACGCGGTCGAGGTGACCGGTCCTTCGATGGTCCCGACGCTCTACGAGGGCGATCGGCTGTTCGTGCGAAACGTCAACGGCCCGGCGGACGTCCGGGAGGGTGACGTCGTGGTCCTGCGGCACCCGCTGCAGCAGGACCTGCTCATCGTGAAGCGGGCGGTCGAGCGCCGTGAGGGCGGCTGGTGGGTGCTCGCCGACAATCCCTTCGGGCCGATCGCGGACAGCAGCGTATTCGGCACGGTGCCGGACGACTTGGTGCTCGCCCGGGCCCTGGTGCGGTTCCGGCCGCCCCGGGGGCTTCAGAGGTCGGTGGCCGGGGTGCTGTCGTGGGCGGCGTCCTGTGTGCGGCCGCTGAGCGCGGACCGTTCGTTCTCCAGGCGCTTGCGGGCGCGGTAGGCCGCCACGTTCGCGCGGGTCGCGCAGCGGTCGGAGCAGTAGCGGCGGGATCTGTTGGTCGATGTGTCGACATAGGCGTTGCGGCAGGGGGCCGCCTCGCAGATGCCCAGCCGGTCCACGCCCAGTTCGGTCAGCTGGAAGGCCAGCCCCATGCAGGCGGTGGCGGCGTATCCCGCGGTGGCGGTGGCGGCGTGGTCGGCGAGGTGCATGTGCCAGTCGGGCCGGCCGGTCTCGTCGAGGTGTTCGTGCCCGGAGATCTGCGGGCTGACCGGGAACTCCAGCAGCAGCGCGTTGAGCAGGTCCACGGCGCGTACCTCGTCGCCCTCGTCGGCGGCCTCGAAGACCCCGCGCAGCCGGGTGCGTACGGCGCGCAGCCGGGGCACGTCGGCGTCGGTGCTGCGCGCGGCGGCCTGGGTGCTGGCGCCGAAGAGCGCGCGGACGGCGTCGACGCCGGTGAGGTCGTCCGTCCCGCGTTCCGGCTCCTCGCTGTTCACCAGGCGCACGGCGTAGTCCGAGTAATAGGCCAGTTCCACTTGTGATCCTTACGCGTGCGTTCTAGGCTCAGTAATGGTCGAGGTAGCTATCAGGGTATTACGAACGGGGGAGACGGCGATGACGGGTACACCGGCGGCACCGACGGCACCCGCGGTGCGCACCGCGGACTGGCAGAGCTGGCAGAAGAGCTGGGACCGCCAGCAGGAGTGGTACCTGCCGGACCGCGAGGAGCGGTTCCGGGTGATGCTGGACATGGTCGAGGCATTGGTCGGGCCCGCGCCCAAGGTGCTGGACCTCGCGTGCGGCACGGGCAGTATCTCGGACCGCGTGCTGCGGCGCTTCCCCGAGGCGCGATCCACCGGCGTCGACCTCGATCCGGCCCTGCTGACCATCGCCCGGGGGCACTTCGAGGGCGAGTCGCGGATCGAGTTCGTCACCGCCGATCTGCGCGACCCGCGGTGGACCGACCGGCTCCCGCACCGGGAGTACGACGCCGTCCTCACCGCGACGGCGCTGCACTGGCTGCGGACGGATCCGCTGCGCGAGCTGTACGGCCGGGTCGCCGGCGTCCTGCGGCCCGGCGGGGTCTTCATGAACGCCGACCACGCGCCCGACGAATCCACGCCCCGGATCAACGAGGCGGAGCGGGCGCTGCGGCACGCGCGCATGGCGCGGGAGAAGGCGGAGGGCGTGCTGGACTGGACCGAGTGGTGGGACCTGGCCCGCCAGGACGAGCTGCTGGCCGGACCGGTCGCCGAGCGCTACGAGATCTTCGGCTCGCACGCCGACGGCGAGCCGCACTCCGTCGAATGGCACGCCCAGGCGCTCCGCGACGCCGGCTTCGCCGAGGCCCGCGCCGTCTGGCGCTCGGTCCCCGACGCGCTGGTGCTCGGCCTGAAATAACGCGCGGAACAACGCGCGCCGCCCCGGACAGGAGAAGGCCGGACGGCCGGGCTCGCGGCCCGGCCGTCCGGCCTCGTCCGTTCGGGTCACAGCACCTTGGACAGGAACGCCTTGGTGCGGTCGTGCTGCGGGTTGTTCAGGACGTCACGGGGGTTCCCCGCCTCGACGACGATGCCGTCGTCCATGAAGACCAGCGCGTCGCCCACCTCGCGGGCGAAGCCCATCTCATGGGTGACGACGATCATCGTCATGCCGTCCTCGGCGAGCCCGCGCATGACGTCGAGGACGTCACCGACGAGCTCCGGGTCGAGCGCGGAGGTCGGCTCGTCGAAGAGCATCAGCTTCGGCTCCATCGCCAGCGCGCGGGCGATGGCCACCCGCTGCTGCTGTCCGCCGGACAGCTGCGAGGGGTAGTTGGCCGCCTTGTCGGCCAGGCCGACCCGGTCGAGCAGCCGCTCCGCGCGGGCCCGGGCGGTCGCCTTCGACTCGCCCTTGACCTGCATCGGGGCTTCCATGACGTTCTCGATCGCCGTCATGTGCGGGAAGAGGTTGAAGCGCTGGAACACCATGCCGATGTCCCGCCGCTTCGCCGCGACCTCGCTGTCCTTCAGCTCGTAGAGCTTGTCGCCCTTCTGCCGGTAGCCGACCAGCTCGCCGTCCACCCACAGGCGGCCGGCGTTGATCTGCTCCAGGTGGTTGATGCACCGCAGGAAGGTGGACTTGCCCGAGCCGGACGGGCCGACGAGGCAGAACACCTCGCGCGGCGCGACCTCCAGCTCGATCCCCTTGAGGATGTGCGCCAGGCCGAACGACTTGTGGACGGCCTCGGCCTTGACCATGGGCTGAACGGTCATCGGGCCACCTCCGGACGGCGCAACGTGCTGAGATTCGCCTTGATCTTCTGCCACGGGGTGAGCGGCAGACTGCGCAGCGAGCCCCGGGCGAAGCGGCGTTCCAGGTAGTACTGGCCGACGCTGAACACGCTGGTCAGGGCGAGGTACCAGATGGACGCGACGAAGAACATCTCCATGGTCGCGAAGGAACTCGCGGCGATGTCCTGCGCGCTGCGCAGCAGGTCCTGGTACTGGACGGCGACGACCAGCGAGGACGTCTTGAGCATGTTGATGAACTCGTTGCCGCTCGGCGGGATGATCACCCGCATGGCCTGCGGCAGCACCACGCGGCGCATGGTCTGGCCCTGCTTCATGCCCAGGGCGTGCGACGCCTCGGTCTGGCCCTCGTCGACCGACTGGATGCCGGCCCGCACGATCTCGGCCATGTAGGCGCCCTCGTTCAGACCGAGCCCCAGCAGGGCGGCCACGAACGGGGTCATGACGTCGACCATGTTGTTCTTGTAGATCGGGCCGAGGTTCAGGACCGGGAAGATCAGCGCCAGGTTGAACCAGATGAGCAGCTGTACATAGACCGGGGTGCCGCGGAAGAACCAGATGTAGAGCCAGGCGACGCCGCCTGTCACCGGGTTCTTGGAGAGCCGCATGACGGCGAAGAGCACACCGAGCAGCAGCCCCATCAGCATCGACAGGACGCTGATGAGGATGGTGTGCCACATACCGGTCAGGATGGAGTGGTCGAACAGCTTCTCCGGCACGGTCGCCCAGCGCACATCGCCCTGGGAGAACGAGAACACCAGTGCGGCCAGCACGGCCACGACGACGACCGCACTGATCCAGCGCCCGTAATGGCGTACGGGGATCGCCCGGATGGCCTCCGCGGGGACCGCGGTGGCGGTCCCGGCGGACCCGCTCGACGGAGCGTCAGCGGGTTCCTTATCGAATTTGTCAGTCACTGCGACTGCCCTTCAGTGGAGCGCGTGGGGTCAGGAGCCGCCGTTGATCGCGGCCTTGGTGATCGCGCCGTCGCCGGCGCCCCACTTGTCGAGGGCTGCCTTGTAGCTGCCGTCGGCGATGATCGCGTCCATCGCCAGCTTGATCGCGTCGCGCAGCTGCGTGTTGCTCTTGTCCACGGCGATGCCGAACGGTCCGGCGTCGGACTTGTTGGCCACCGACTCGAAGTCGTTGCCGCCGCCCGCGGTCTTGGCGATGTACGCGGCGACCGGGGAGTCGTTCAGGTCGGCGACCGCTCCGCCGGCCTTGACGCGGGTCTGGGCCTCGGCGTCGGTCGGGAAGGACTCGATGGACAGCGCTCCCTTGCCGTCCGTCGTGCACTTCTTGGAGAGGTCCTTGGCGGCCGCCTCGAAGGTCGTACCGCGCTGGACGGCCAGCTTCTTGCCGCACAGGTCGTCGACGGAGGTGATGTGCTCCGGGTTGCCCTTCTTGACCAGGATGCCGGTGCTCGCGGTGAAGTAGTCGACGAAGTCGACGCCCTTACCGGTCTTCTGCCCCTTGTCGTCCAGGCCCTCCTGGCGGGCCTTGGTGTCGCTGACGGAGGACATGACGACGCCGTAGCGGCCGGTCTGCATCGCGGCCAGGAGGCCGTCGAAGGTGCCGCTGGTGAACTTGAACGTCACGCCGAGCTGCTTGCCGAGCGCCGCGGCGATGTCGGGGTCGACGCCGACGATGGTGCCGTTCTGCTTCAGCTCCATCGGGGCGTACGTGGCGTCGGTGCCGACCTCGATGACACCGGCGTCCTGGAACTTCTTGGGCAGCTTGTTGAAGAGCGGAGCACTGTTCGACTTCGTCGAGGTGTCGGGGCCGCTGTCCTTCTTGGTCTGGTCGCCACAGCCGCTGAGCAGCAGGGTGCCCGCGACCGCGATCGCGCCGACCGCTGTGATCCGAGATGTGGCGGCCGAGCGACGGGTGGTGCGTGCGGTCATTGCTGGTTCCTCCTGCGGAATGTGGGCGGAGTGGGGAAGACGGTGGGTGGGGATCCCCTATTCGAGTGTCGCCACCCGGTGTGATGTGCGCATCTTGCCATCCGGACAGACCCAGTCAGTGGTCCAGTTGTGTCAAAATCGGATAACGGGCGATCCCCGGGCTCTCACCGGGCCGGCACACCAAGGCCGGACCACGGTGGGGCCACGCCGACCAGTCGCACACAGTATCCGCGGTTACTCCCCATTCGGGCCTTTTTGCCGCGCTGTATGCCGTTATTTCCGATTCGCCTCCTTCTGGCGGAACCGAATAGGACTCGTCAGCGGAATCGGTCTTCCGGTAGAACGGATCCTTACCCCTCATCCCGGGGCCCATGGCATGCGTGCGGCATGCCTGGCGCCGGTGCCTTCAGGACCACTCAAGTGCCTGGGTGTACCGATGCCGAGCCCGCCTATCTCCATTTCTGGAGGTAGTACCCTCGAAACCAAATCAGACAAAGGGGTCAATTGTGGCAGCGGAGATCGTCAATCCTCGGACCGATACGGACACGTTTCCCATCGATCCGGTCTTCGCCCTGCACCGTGGCGGAAAGATGGAGGTGGCCGCGACCGTGCCGGTGCGCGATGCGGACGATCTGTCCCTCGCCTACACGCCGGGTGTCGCGAAGGTCTGCACGGCCATTGCCGAGCAGCCCGATCTGGTGAACGACTACACCTGGAAGTCCAACGTCGTGGCCGTGGTCACGGACGGCACCGCGGTGCTCGGACTCGGTGACATCGGCCCGGAAGCCTCCCTGCCGGTGATGGAGGGCAAGGCGATCCTCTTCAAGCAGTTCGGCGGGGTCAACGCGGTCCCCATCGCGCTGGCCTGCACGGACGTGGACGAGATCGTCGAAACCGTGGTGCGGATGGCGCCGTCCTTCGGCGGCGTCAACCTGGAGGACATCTCCGCCCCCCGCTGCTTCGAGATCGAGCGGAAGCTGCAGGAGCGCCTCGACATCCCGGTCTTCCACGACGACCAGCACGGCACCGCCGTCGTGACGCTCGCCGCGCTGCGCAACGCCGCCAAGCTCACCAACCGGTCGCTGGGCCAGCTGCGCGCGGTGATCTCGGGCGCGGGAGCGGCCGGGGTCGCGATCGCCAAGATCCTCATCGAGGCGGGAATCGGCGATGTCGCCGTCACCGACCGCAAGGGGATCGTGCACGGCGGCCGTGACGACCTGAACTCCGTCAAGCGCGAGCTGGCCACGTACACCAATAAGGCTGGTCTTTCCGGTTCGCTGGAGACCGCCCTGGACGGAGCCGACGTCTTCATCGGCGTGTCCGGCGGAACCGTGCGCGAGGAGGCGGTGGCCACCATGGCCAAGGGCGCCTTCATCTTCGCCATGGCCAACCCGACGCCGGAGATCCACCCGGATGTCGCACACAAGTACGCCGCCGTCGTCGCCACCGGCCGCAGCGACTTCCCGAACCAGATCAACAACGTCCTGGCGTTCCCGGGCATCTTCGCCGGCGCCCTCCAGGTGCGCGCCTCGCGCATCACCGAGGGCATGAAGATCGCCGCCGCCGAGGCGCTGGCCGCCGTCGTCGCCGACGAGCTCAGCGCCGACTGCGTCATCCCGTCGCCCTTCGACGAGCGGGTCGCCCCGGCGGTCACCGCCGCGGTCGCGGCCGCCGCCCGCGCGGAGGGCGTCGCCCGCCGCTGACCGCCCTCCGGGCGGGTTGTCGCAGGACAGGAATGACGGCGGGCCGGCACCCATGGGTGCCGGCCCGCCGTCGCCGGTGTCAGGACTTGGGCAGCGGTACGAGCAGCTCCGGGCGCAGCGCGAGATCGCGGAGCTGCGCCATGGTCAACGGTGGCGCGGCCATCCAGGCGGGGTCGGAGCGACGGCCGGACAGCGAGTCGCCGGCGTTGACCTGGATGAACATCGTCCGGCCGTCGGGAAGGCCCAGGCCGGCGCAGTATCCCGCGACGCTCTTCGTGCCGTCGTCGTACAACTGAATGCCGGGCACGATGCGCCAGGTCCACAACGTGCGGCCGCCGCTCAGTTCCACCTTCCCGCAGTCCGCCGTCCAGCGCTTCGTGTCGAATTCGGCACAGACGTCGTGCGCCCCTGACCCGTCCGGAGCGAAATTGTGGATCGAGATCTCGCCGTACTTCCCGCCCTTGGCCACCAGGTACATCCCGTCGCCGATCGCGACGTCCTTGCCGCTACCGGGCTTGCTGTTCAGTTCGATCCGGCCCACCTCCGGCGGGAGCAGCTCCCTGAGCAGCGCGGTCTGCGTCGGGCCGCTGTACCCGGCGGCGATCTGCACCCGCCGTGCGTCCACCGCACCCGGCAGCAGCAGGCCGGCGGTCACCGCGCCGGCGAGAGCCAGCGCGGAAACGGCGATCCGGGCCCGCCGGCGCCGCCGCCGTATGCTCCGGGCCTGGGCGAAGATCCGCTCGCTCGTACCGTTCGGCACGGGGACGACACCGTCGACGGCCCGCCGCAACAGCTCTCTGACCGCTTGGTCCTGGTTCATACCCGCTCCTCCCGCATCTCGGCGCGCAGCGCCGCCATCCCGCGTGCCGTATGGCTCTTGACGGTGTTCTCACGCATGCCGAGCGCCTCGGCGGTGGCCTCGACGCTCAGGTCCTCCCAGTACCGCAGGACGAGCACGGCGCGCTGCCGCGGCGTGAGCCGGGAGAGTGCGACGCGGACGGCCACACCGGTGTCGGTGTCGGTCTCCGGGCCGATCCGCTCGGGGAGTTCGCCGTAGGGCTGCTCGCGGTGCCAGAAGCGGCGGCGGGAGGCGATGAAGGTGTTGACCAGCGTCTTGCGGGCGTAGGCCTCGACATTGTCGAGGCGCTCCAGCCGGCGCCAGCCCAGGATGACCTTCACCAGTGTCGTCTGGACGAGGTCGTCGGCCTCGTCGCTGTTGCCGCACAGCAGGAACGCGCTCCGGAAGAGCGCGAACCGTCTGCCGGCGACGAACGCGTGCAACGCGTCGTCGTCGCCTCCGCCGGCGCTGCCGTCCTGCCGCATGTCGTCCCCTCCCCGTGCCGCGTGGGCGGATCGCCCGTCACTGTGTCAGTGCGCTGGGAGGCCCGGGAGGTTGCACCAAGGGCAAGGGGTGACGTGTCCGGGGGTGACGGGATCAGGGTGACGTATGTCGCTTCGTACGGCGGGGTCTTCACCGGATGTCGATCGCGCCGATAGTTTCTGGGCATGTTCGCTGCCTATGCCGCACGTATCGACCGTGATCAGCCGCTGAACGGCCTGGAGCTGGGGGAACGCCCGGAGCCGGAACGCCGGGAGGGGTGGACGACGGTCACGGTGCGGGCCGCGTCGCTCAACCACCACGACCTGTGGTCGCTGCGCGGGGTGGGGCTCGGGCAGGAGCGGCTGCCGATGATCCTCGGCTGTGACGCGGCGGGTGTCGACGAGAACGGCAACGAGGTCGTCCTGCACTCCGTCATCGGCCAGTCCGGGCACGGCGTCGGACCGGACGAGCCGCGTTCGATCCTCACCGAGCGGTACCAGGGGACGTTCGCCGAGCGGGTGTCGGTGCCGGCCTGGAACGTGCTGCCGAAGCCCGCCGAGCTCTCCTTCGAGGAGGCGGCCTGTCTGCCGACCGCGTGGCTGACCGCGTACCGGATGCTCTTCACCAACGCGGGCGTGCGGCCGGGCGATTCCGTCCTGGTGCAGGGCGCGGGCGGCGGGGTGGCGACGGCGGCGATCGTGCTGGCGAAGGCGGCCGGGCTGCGGGTGTTCGCGACGAGCCGGGACAAGGCCAAGCGTGAGCGCGCGGTGGAGCTGGGCGCGGAGGAGGCCTTCGAGCCGGGCGCGCGGCTGCCGCGGCGGGTCGACGCGGTGATCGAGACGGTGGGCGCCGCCACCTGGTCGCATTCGGTGAAGTCGCTCAGGCCCGGCGGCACGCTGGTGATCTCGGGCGCCACGAGCGGCTCGAACCCGCCGGCCGCCGAACTCACCCGGATCTTCTTCCTGGAGCTGAAGGTCGTCGGCTCGACGATGGGCACCAAGGACGAGCTGGAGGATCTGCTCAGCTTCTGCGCGGCCACCGGTGTCCGGCCGGTGATCGACTCCGTACTGCCGCTCGAACGAGCCCGCGAGGGCTTCGAGAAGATGGCGGGCGGCGAGCTGTTCGGAAAGATCGTGCTGACGACGGGCTGACGACGGGCCGACGGACAGCGGGCTCCGACCAGTCGGAGCCCGCTGTCCGTGTCCCCGCGTCGTCCCCGCGTCAGTCCTTGCGGCCGCGCAGCACAGCGCCGATCCGGGCAGCCGCCGTCGACAGATGGCGGCGGGTCTCGCGCAGCTGACCGGCGTCCACGCCCCGGTCGCGGGCCGCGTCACGGATGTCGTCGCGAAAACGGTCCAGGAGGCGTTCCAGCTCGCGGCCCGGGTCGGCGACGGCGTCCTCGGAGTCGTTCTCCCTGGCCCAGTCGGGCGCGTCCGCCGGCACCTCGGCCGAGGCGGCGTCCGCGTCAGTGGTGCTGCTCGTCGCGCCGTCCGGATCGGTCTTCAGGTAGCCGGGCCAGGCGGTCGAGATATGGCCGGTGGCCCGGCCCAGCGCGCCCAGTTCGCGGTTGAGTTCGGCGAGGCCCTCCTTGAGGCCGCCCTGCCAGTCGCCCTCGCGGACGTGGGACTGCACCTGCTCCTGCACCTGCTTGGCGATCCGCTGCACCTCGACCCGGGCGAAGTCCTGCGCCTCCTTGGCCTGGAGGCGGGCGTTGCGCGCATCCTCCTTGGCCCGGCGGCTCTCCTCCTTGGCGCGGCGGGCCTGGTCCTTCCACTCCTGCTTCATGGCGCGGAAGTCGGTGCCGACACCGTTGCCCGCGGGGGAGTTGCGAGCCTCCTGCGCCGCGGCCCGGATCTCCCGGCGCAGATCACCGGCGGCGCCGCGGACGTCCTCGCGGATCTCGGCGGCCAGCGTCGAGACCGATTCGCGGATCTCGTTCTCCAGGTCGGCGATCTCGTCGGCCCTGGCGGCCAGTTCGGCGCGGCCGGCGTCGGAGATGGAGTACACCTTGCGGCCGCCCTCGGTGCTGTGGGTGACCAGGCCCTCCTTCTCCAGCTTGGCCAGCCGCGGGTAGACGGTGCCGGCGGAGGGCGCGTAGAGGCCGTGGAAACGCTCCTCCAGCAGCCGGATGACCTCGTAGCCGTGGCGCGGGGCCTCGTCCAGGAGCTTGAGGAGGTACAGCCGCAGGCGGCCGTGGGCGAAGACGGGGGCCATGTCAGATGTCCTTCCGGAGTGAGGGGGTCCCGTCGGTCAGCGCGCCGGCCGGCTCGTCGTCGACCGGTGGGCGGCGCAGCAGCGCGATGGCGCCGGAGACGGTGGTGGCCTTCAGATGGGCGCCGCCGGTGCCGACCCGTCCGGTGATGCGCTTGGCGCCCCACTGGCCGGTGACCCGCAGGTCCTCGAAGGCGCAGGACACGGCGCCGCTGGCGGTGTTGGCGTCGACCTCGGCGTTCGCGGGATCCGGGATGCGGATGGCGATCTCGCCGGAGACGGTGTTCAGCCGGACGTCGGCGCCCGGGGGCGTCTCGACGGGGGCCAGGTCGAGCACCATGTTGCCGCTGACGGAGTCGGCCTTGATGCGGGCGCCGCTGCCCTCGACGACGGTCAGGTCGCCGGAGACGGTGTTGATGTGCAGGTCGCCGGAGACCGCCTGGGCCTCGACGTTGCCCGAGATGGTGTTGGCGCTGACCGAGCCGGCCACGCCGACCAGGGTGACGTCCCCGTTGACCCCGCGTACCTGGGTGGCTTCGGAGATGCCGGAGATCACCGCGCTGGCGCCGACCACGCCGACCTCGACGCGGGTGCGCTGCGGCACGGCGAGCGAGACGACCGCGTGCCGCTCCCAGCCCTTGCCGCCGAGCCACTTGAGGAAGCCCTTCCAGGGCAGGTCGTCATAGCCGACGGTGAGGACGCCGCCCTTGAGGCTGACGAGCAGCGGCGGTCCGTCGAGCTCACTGACCTCCAGCCGGGCCGGGCCCTCCTCGACACCGACGACGTTCACCGCGCCGCCGACGATGCGCACGCGCACCGTGTCGACCTGCGCGTCGAAGACAAGCTTGTGTGGTTCCGTCACGGTCCATTCCGACGTGCCGCTCATGTCGACCCTCCTCGGTGGTACGTCAGGCAACGCAACATATCGCGTCTCTTGAGAGACACGATATATCGCGTACTGGAGAAGTCAAGCGGCCTGTTCCGCGGTCCTGAGCCGTACTCGAGCCGTCCCCGAGCGGTGTCGATGGGCGCCGGTGCGGCGCCCGCGCGGGCCGTCACTCCTCGTCGTCGTCCTCGTCGTCCAGCCGGGCCAGCCAGGTGGCCAGCCGCTCCACGGGGATCTCGAAGTCGGGATTGAGGTCGACGAACTCGCGCAGCCGGGAGGCGAGCCACTCGAAGGTGACCTCCTCCTCGCCGCGCCGGCTCTCCAGCTCCTCGATACCGCGATCGGTGAAGTACACGAGATGCTCCATAGCTCCAAGCAGGGGTCACCGGTGCACACGGACACCGCGACACGGGGACGGTGGGACATTCCAGGCAAGGATAGGCAGCATTCCGACACTCCCTCGCGCGGGTCCTCGCAGGCCGCTAGCCTTTCGTTACTGCTGGCCGAACGGGGGGTGGCGCGGCGTGACAGGGGGGTATGGGGGCGCACAGGACGCACAGGACGAGGACTCGGATCCCTTCGAGACCCTGGCGCCCCTGGTGAGAGCCGCCACCGTACGTGTTCATGCCCCTCCGTCCGGGTATGCCCCGGACGGGTCCGGCGGTCCGTCCGCCGGGGACGTCGCCGTCCGCCCATGGGGCAGCGGCTTCTTCGTCGCCCCCAACTGGGTGCTCACCTGCGCCCATGTGGCGCTCCGGGGCGAGGGAGGCGCGGTGGTTGACGGTGGGCGCGAGGTCGGCATCACCTTCGACGGGCGCACGGTCCGCGGCCGCGTCGAATGGGCCGAACCGGCGGCGAATCCCGGACCGGGGTTGTGGCCCGCCCCCGACCTGGCGCTGATCCGGCTGCTGGAACCGGTGCCGCACGCCTGTGTCTGGCTCACCGAGCGCACCTCGAAGGTCTTCACCCGCAAGGAAGTCGCCTTCTTCGGCTGCATGGAGGTGGACGGCGAGGTCGAGGACGTCAGCGGCCGGTGCACGATCCGCGGCGAGCTGGGCAAGGACGGCAAGCTCCGCCTCGGCAACGAGGACGAGATCCCGTCGGGCGCCTCCGGCGGCCCGGTCGTCGACCTCGCCCGTGGCGAGGTGATCGGCGTGCTCAAGGCCCGGCGCGGCGGCCAGGACGGCGGACTGGCCATATCCGTCGTGCAGTTACGCGGGCTGCCGCTGCCGCAGGGGCCGGTCGGCGCCGAGTCCGACGACCTCTTCCAGCGGGTGGTGCACGCCCACGACCGGCATCATGCCGACCGCCACCGGCGCGCCGACACCAACGTCACGACCTGGACCGACGCCCACAACCTGATGGGCGCCACCCCCGGGCGCGCCCTTTCGCCCGGGATGCGCACCGAACTGCTCGGACTGCTCGCCGAACTCCCGCCACCGGTCAGCACATTGAGCCTGCTGGCGACGGTCAACGAACTGCGCGGCCAGCCCTGCGAGAACCTGCCGCTGGCGCCGCGCGGCTGGCGCGACGGGCTCGGGCTGCTCTACGAACTGCGGCGCGGGCAGAGCGAGTTGGAGACGGTGCTGCGCTACTGCGTCCATGCGGCGACGGCGGAGCGCCCGTACGAGGCGGCGCACGGCGCCGAGCGGCGGCTGTGGAACTGGGCGGCGGCCGTCGCCGCGAGCGAACGGGACCTGTCGCGCGGCTTCCGCAACGAGCTGGGCCGCGAATGGCTCGCCCGGGTCAACGACCGCAGGACGGACCCCGGCCCGTCCGGTGTGCGGGTCCCGGGCGCCGGCGGTCCGCCCGCCCGTGAGGCGGTCTCGCACCCCTCGGTGCTGCTGGAGATCGACCGCCGCGGCTGGGAACGGGACAGCTACGACTGGCGGATCGCCATCGTGGACGCGGCGGGCGACGTCCGGCCGGTGGCCGAGGGTGCGGAAGGCACCCGCCTCGGCGAACTGCCGGTGCGGCTGAGCGCCCCGCTCGCCGAGGCGTTCCGCCGCTGCGACGAGCCGGACCGCCGGGCGGTCCTGCAGGTGGCGGTGGTCAGAGCGCTGCTCGAACTGCCGGTGGAGACCTGGCGGATACCGGCGGACGGGACGACGCTGGGGGAGCAGCGTCCGGTCGTGGTGCGCCGGGCCGACCCGGAGTACGACCCGGACGAGGTCGGCGAGGACGCGGCCCTGCGGAGGGCCCGCTGGAAGCGGGTGCAGGCCGGGCCGATGGAACCGGTGGTGCTGGACTGCGACGCCGGGGAGCCGGGGCCGGTCCCCTCGGACGACGAACTGCGCTCCCGTGGCCTGTACTCGGTGCCCGCGCTGTGCCGGGCCTCGGATGCCGAGGACGGCCCCGCGAACCTGCGCCGGGTCACCAACGCCGGGTACGGAGTGGTCCTCTGGCGCCGCGAACGGGCCGAACGGGACCTGGTGTGCACCGATTTCCACCGGGGGGTGGAACACGCGGTCGCCGCCGCCGCGCAGGCGGACCGGCTGCCGGAGGCGGTGCGTAAGCTGCGTGCCGATCTCGCCCGCCGCGAGCCCGAGGCCTACATCTCCAAGGGACTGATCCTGCTGTACGACGACCCGACCCGCCCGCTGCCCGGCACCGATCAGCCGCTGGAGACGCCATGACCGGCCGAACACACCCCTTATGTTCCGCCCCCACTCCGTGGGACGGTCGATACGTGGTCTGCGCTCCTGCCATCGACGTACGAGCGACGAGGAGCATGTAGTGCCTGACATCAACGCGCGGCCCGACGGGAATGCCGGGACCGACGGCAACGAAGAGAACGAGTGGCTGATCTACCGGGGTGCCGGGGAGCCGCACGACGGGATCAGTACGCTGCCCGATCCGCCGCCGTGGCGGGATTTCGACGGCGGCCCCCTCGTCGAGCCCGGCCCCGGCACGGACAGCGCCTCGACCCGCAGGCTCGGCGCGTACCGGCACATGGCGCAGCTGCACCGGCCCAGTCCGGAAGAGCTGGAGATCGTCAACGCCGCGCTGTACCTGCGCCGTCCGCTGCTGGTCACCGGCAGTCCCGGCACCGGCAAGAGCACGCTGGCGCATGCCGTCGCGTACGAGCTGGGTCTCGGACGGGTGCTGCGCTGGCCCATCGTCAGCCGCACCACGCTGCAGGACGGCCTCTACCGCTACGACGCCATCGCGCGGCTCCAGGACACCCAGATCGCGGCGAGCGGCCGGGCCCAGACGCCCGGCGGCATCGGCAGCTACATCCGGCTGGGCCCGCTGGGCACGGCGCTGCTGCCGACGGCGCGGCCCCGCGTCCTGCTCGTGGACGAACTGGACAAGAGCGATATCGATCTTCCCAATGACCTGCTGAACGTGCTGGAGGAGGGCGAGTTCGCGATCCCCGAGCTCGAACGGCTCGCCGAGCGCGAGCCGCGGGTCGAGGTGCTCACCGACGACAGTACGAAGGTGACGGTCGAGGACGGCCGGGTCGGCTGCCGGGCCTTCCCCTTCGTCGTGCTCACCAGCAACGGCGAGCGCGACTTCCCGGCGCCGCTGCTGCGGCGCTGCATCCATCTCGAACTGGGGCAGCCCGACCACAAACGGCTGGCCACCGTGGTCCGGGCGCATCTGGGGACCGAGGCGGCCAGAATCGGCGACGATCTGATCACCCGGTTCCTGGAGCGCTCGCGCAGCGAACTCCTCGCCGCCGACCAGCTGTTGAACGCGATCTACCTCACGCACCACGCCGCGCCGCCGTCCCGCGACCGGCTCGCCGACATGCTCATCCAGCGACTCGACCGGCCGAGGTGAGGGTGTGACAGCGCCTCCCCCCTCCCCGCCACCCGAGGCCCAGCCGCCTCCGTCGCCGCCTCCGCGGCCGCGCCGTGATCCGCTCGCGGAGATCATCGAGCGGCTGCGCGGGGCGGGGCTCGACCCGGACCTGGGTGAACTGGCCGACGCCGTCTGGCTGGCGCGCTGGTCGCAGCCCGCCGGGGCCGGCGCGGAGCCCGGTGAGTGGGCCGACGGCCCGCGCCCGGCGGACCGGGCGACCGGGACGGCCGCGGTGGACACCGTGGACCGGCCGGCGGACCCGGCGGCCGACGCGGGGGACCGTCCCGACGATCCGGGGGCGGGATCCGGCCATCCCGGCGGCGGTCTGCCCGGGGGCAGCATCGCGCTGTATCCGGGGGACCGGGACCGTACGGCCGGTGGCGGACGGGGCTCCCCGCTGCCGGGCGGCGCCTTCTCCATCGGCGTGCCCGAGGCACCCGCACTGCCGGGACTGCTGGAACTGCAGCGGGCGCTGCGCCCGTTGCAGCGCTACCACAGCGCCGCACCGCCGATCCGCAGCGAGCTGGACGAGTCGGCGACGGCGGAGCGCAGCGCGCGGGCCGGCGGTCTGCTGATGCCGGTCTTCCGCAGCATCTCGCGGGGCGACGCCTCGCTGCAGTTGCTGATGGACGCCTCGTCGTCGATGTACGTGTGGGAACGCATGCTCGGCGAGTTCCAGCAGGTCTTCGGCCAGTTGGGCGCCTTCCGTGACGTCCATGTGCAGTATCTGCACCAGACCCCGGACGGCGGCGCCGCGGTGAGCCGCCGCTTCGAACCCGGCGCCGCCGGGCTGCGCTCCGCGGACCAGCTCAACGACCCGACGGGACGTCAGGTGACAGTGCTCGTCAGCGACTGCGCCGGCCCGCTGTGGCGCAGCGGCGAGGCGCACCGGCTGCTGCACCGGCTGTCCCGGCACGCGCCCGTCGCCGTGCTCCAGCCGCTGCCGCAGCGGCTGTGGTCCCGTACCCGGCTGCCGACCTCGTACGGGCTGCTGATGCGAGGACAAGGCCCCGGACAGTCGGCGACGCTGCACTTCGAGGGGGAGGGCGCGCTGGAGCGACCCGGCATGGTCCCGGTCCCGGTGCTGCCGCCGACCGCCGCCGCGCTGGGCGCGTGGGCGCGGCTGCTGTCGGGCACCGGCACGGGACCGGTGCCGGCCGCGGTGGGCTGGGTGCGCGCCGACCAGCCGGCCGCACCGCCGTCCCGGCCGCGCAGACCGCTGGCCCCGGCCGAGCTCGTCGCCCGGTTCCGGTCCGCCGCCTCCCCGGGCGCTGCGCAGCTCGCGGTGTACGTGGCCGCGGCCCCGCTCTATCTGCCGGTGATGCAGCTGGTGCAGCGCACGATGCTGCCCGACTCCGGACCCGCGGAACTCTCCGAGGTGCTGCTCAGCGGGCTGCTCACCCGGGCCGGCTCGGGCGGCTCCGGCGGTCCCGGAACGGAGACGCCCCCGTACGGAACAGTGCTGGACACCCCCGCGTACGGCACCGTGATCGGCGAGGTGCCCGCGGTACGTCCGCCGGCGCAGTGGTACGCGTTCGCCGAGGGCGTCCAGGACGTCCTGCTGGGCCCGTTGGGGCGGGACGAGGCACTGCTGGTGCTCAAGCACTGCTCCGAGTACGTCGAGCAGCGGTTCGGGCTCGGCGGCCCCAACTTCCCGGCGCTGGCCATCGCCCAGCTGGCGGACGGCCGTGGCGGCGGAGCCGTGCCGGGACGGATACCGGCGCTGGACGGCGGTGCGGAGGAGTCGGCCCGGCGGGCCGCGCAGCCCTTCGCCCAGGTGGCGGCGAAGGTGCTGGAACGCTTCATCCCGCTGACGGACGTGACCGAGCAGATCGGTGTCGAGGGCGCCGGCGCTCCCCGTTCGCAGGCGGCGCTGGAACGGGCCAGGGTGCTCGTCGGGCGCTTCGAGTCCGACGGCATGGTGCAGAGCCTGCTGGACGCCGTACAACTGCTCCGCCGGGCGGCGGCCGCCGCGCTGCCGACCGCGGCCGATCCCGAGCTGTGGGGCGAGCTGGCGCAGAACCTGCTGCGGCTGTGGCGGCTGCAGGGCGAGGCCGGTCTGCTGCGCGAGGCGCAGGAGGCCGCGGAGATCGCGGTCGCCTCGCCCGGTGCGGTGCGGGCCCGCGCCGTGCTGGCCCGGGTGCTGCACGCGGCCGCCTCCGACCTGCGGGCGCTCGGCCAGCGGCAGGCCGCGCTGGAGCTGCTGCGGCGCGCCGACCGGGAGTTCACGGCGGCCGGCGCGGGCGCCGGGCTGGAGCCGGACGAGACGCTGCGGATCACCCTGGAGCGGGCCGAGGCGCTGGAGGAGCAGTGGCGGCTCAGCGGTGAGACCGGGCCGTTGCAGGAGACCATCGGCATGCTGGAGGCGTACTCCGACGGGCATCCCCGGTCCGGGGAGGACGTCCCCCAGCCGGCCGGCCTTTCGCTGGCCCGCGGGCGGGCGCTGTTGATGCTGGCCGGGACGGGTGACGATGCCGAGCGCTCCCGGGTGTACGCCGCGCAGGCCGCCGGGTCGCTGGAGTACGCCCGCGCAGCGCTGGCCGCGGAACAGGCGCCGATCGAGGACAGGGTCCGGGTTCAGCTGCTGCTGATCGACGCACTGCTGCTGGCGGGCGACCGGCTGGAGCAGGCCGGCCGGCTGGTGGCGCGGACGCTGGAGGACGTCAGGGAGCGGATACTCCGGGCCGAGGTGCTGGTCCGGTCGGCCCGGCTGTGGGTGCACCGGTATGCGGCGGGCGGGCCGCCGTCGGATCTGGACGAGGCGGCCGACCGGTTCCAGGATGCGGGCCACCAGATGATGCGGGACCGGCCCGAGTACGGCGAGTTGATGGAGGAGTGGGGCACGGTCCTGCTCCAGCGGGCGGAACTGGCGGGCGGGGCGGCGTTCGTCTCCCGTGCGATCCGGGTGCTGCGGGACTGCCGGATGCAGTCCCCGGCCGGTCACCCCCGGCTCACCCAGCGGCTGATGATGCTGGGCCGGGCGTTGTTGCTGCGGTACCGGACGAGTCAGGACCTGGTCGACCTCCGCGAGGCCGAGCACATCTTCGGGCTCGCGGCCCGGAACGGCGGCGCTCCGCTGGTGCGGGCCCGCGCCTGGCTGGAGCTGGGTGAGGCGAACCGGCTGAACTTCCGGCACACCGGGGGATCCGACCGGCTGGACCAGGCGGCGGACGCCTTCCGCAGGGCGGCCGAGACGGCCAGGGCTGCCGAGGAGGGGTCGGCCGACCCGGCCCCGGCGGTGCGGCTGACGGCCGAGGCGCACCACCGGCGCGGTGTGGTGTACGAGGCGGCACAACGGCCGCGGGCCGCGCGGGAGGCGTACCGGGCGGCCTTGGAGGAGTGGCGCAGACTCCCGGACGGTGGCGGACGGGACGCCGACTGGACGGCGGAACGGCTGGCCGCTCTGGGCGGCGGACGGTAGGCGCGGCGTTCCCGACGCCGTGCCGGGGGTTTTGCCCACCCGATGGGCGGGCATCCCAGATGGGCCCCAACTGCGGGGAATTGAGGGTGGTGTGACGATGGGTCAGGAAAATAGCGCGGAGCGTACCGGAACGGCGGCAGATCCGGACGGACTGCCGGATCTGCTGGACCTGGATCTGGAGACGCTGCGGGAACTGGACCACCCCGTGCTGTCCGAGGTACTGGAGGGCCTGCGGACCCGGCTGGGTGAGCCGTCCGAGACCCTTTGGGCATTCAACAGCGCTTTCTGAACGCGCGGCCGCCCGGCTCCTTCGCCCTGGTGCCCCGCCCGGTTTCGGTCGGATCGCAGGCCGATCCGGACAATGCCGCCGCACCGGGGTTTGTGCTGCCGCGAGAGAAGGAAGGTTCCGCCACGGACCGGGGGACAGGGGACATGCTGTGAGGCAGGCCACGGAAGGACCGGTGACGTCGCGGGAACCGGCAGGACCGGACGGTCCACGTGCGGTCCCCTTCCGCCAGTTCATCCTCAAGATGAACGGCCGCTGCAACCTCGCTTGCCGCTACTGCTATCTCTACGCGGGCCCGGACAGCGGCTGGCGGCACCGTCCCGCTACCCCCGCCGCACCGGTGCTCGACGCCACCGCCGCCCGGATCGCCGAACACGCCGCCGCGCACGGGCTCACCGACATCGCGGTCGTCCTGCACGGCGGCGAACCGCTGCTCGCCGAGACCGAAGCGCTCGGCGCCGTCGTCGACCGGGTGCGGGCCGCGGTGCCCGTGGACTGCGCCGTGCACGGCACCGTCCAGACCAACGGCACGCTGCTCGACGACGACCGGCTGCGGACGCTGGCCGCGCACCGGATCCGGGTCGGGGTGAGTCTCGACGGCGGGCTGCCCGGCCACAACCTGGCGCGAGTGGACCACGCGGGCCGTCCGTCCTGGCCGGCCGCCGCCCGCGGGCTGCGGTTGCTCGCCGAGGACCGGCACCGGGGGAGCTACGCGGGCGTGCTCTGTGTCGTCGACCTCGCCTCCGACCCCGCCGAGGTCTACGGGTCGCTGCTCGACTTCTCGCCGCCCGCGGTGGACTTCCTCCTCCCGCACGGCAACTGGAGTGTGCCGCCGCCAGGCCTGCCCGCGCCGGCCGAGCGGCCGTCCCCGTACGGCGACTGGCTGTGCACCGTCTTCGACCAGTGGTGGCGGTCCGACCGCCGCCGGATCCGGGTGCGGATCTTCGAGGAGTGCCTCGCGCTGCTCCTCGGCGTCCCGGCGGCCACCGAATCGCTGGGGCTGCGGGCGTTCGACGCCGTGGTGGTGGAGACCGACGGCAGCATCGAGCAGGTGGACTCGCTCAAGTCCGCCTACGAGGGCGCCGCCGCCACCGGGCTCGACGTCTTCCACCACACGTTCGACGAGGCACTCGCACACCCGGGTGTCGCCGCCCGCCAGGGCGGGCTCGCCGCGCTGGCCGGGCAGTGCCGCCGGTGCCCGCTGGTCCAGGTGTGCGGCGGCGGCAACTACGCCCACCGATATGTCGACGGCGAGGGCTTCCGCCATCCGTCCGTATATTGCGCCGATCTCCAGCGGCTGATCCGGCATGTCGCGGATCGGCTGGCCGAGGCGGCCGCGGCATGACCACAGGGATCCTCTCCGGTGCGGCCGGCCGCATCTCCGACGCCCTGCTCCGGGAACTCGGCGGCACCCACGGCGGGCGTGCGGAGCTCGCCCTTCTCGCGGCGGGCCAGCACCGGCTGCGGCTGCTCCAGCTCCGCGCCCTGTCCGACGCGGTCGCACAGCACCGCGGCCCGGCCGCGCCCGTGTTCCGCCGGCACTGGGCGCTGTTGGAGGCCGCCGACCGGTTCGACCGGGACGCGACGCGGCGTGTGCTGTTCTACCCCCTCGTCGGCCCCTGGGTCCGCCGCTGCCTGCTCCGGCTCGGCACCGGGGGGCACGGACCGGCACTCACCCACGAGCTGGCCTACCTCGGCGCCCTCGCGGCGGCCGCCGGGGTACGCGCCGGTGTGCCGTTCGCCCTCCGGCTCGACGACGAGGACGGTGCGCTGCCACTGCCCACTCTGGGGGCGCTGAGCGCGACCGGCGGAGGCGGTCAGCAGGCGTTCGGAACCGTTGAACTCCTCTTCGACGGGGACGTGCTGACGGTCACTCCGCAGGGGGACGCCCCTGCCGTGATCCGCCGCGGCCCCGACGGGAGCTGGCGGTCGGACGATCCGCGCTGGTTCCCGTTGCGGGTCCTCACCGGTGGACCGCGGCCGGTCCTGCTCGACGAGATCGACCCGTTCCGGACGCAGGGCAGCGGACTGGAACGGCACTGCCCGCGGGCCGGCGACCGGCTGACGCCCGCCGAGTCCGACCAGTGGCAGCACGCCTGGGCGGGCGCCATGGCCGTGCTGCACCTCGGCGGGGAGACGCGTCCCGCCGAGGTGGCGGATCTGCTGGAGTGCTTCGTGCCGCTGCTCCCGTCGCCCGGTGCGGGGTCGCACACCAGCGGTGTGTCCCGCAGCGGGACCCGCCGCGAGGCTTTCGGCGCCGTGCTCAGCAGCATCCCGCAGAGCCCCGGGTATCTCGCCGCGACGCTCGTCCATGAACTGCAGCACGCCAAACTCGGTGCTCTCGCCGACCTTGTACCGCTACATACGGCGGATGCCCAGCGACGGTACTGGGCCCCCTGGCGGCCCGATCCGCGGCCCTTCGACGGGCTGCTGCAGGGCGCGTACTCCCATCTGGCACTCGCCGAGTACTGGCAGCTGTTCGCCAGGGACACCAAGGACGCCGCGGAACGCGACAAGGCGTGGGCCGAACACTCCCGCTGCCGCGAACAGGTCGGCGCCGCACTGCCCGCGCTGGCCGGATCGCGGAGCCTCACGCCCGAGGGAAGAGTGTTCGTCAACGCCATGGTCCGACAGCTCACCCGATTGAAGGATCATCCCCCGCCCGAGGGGCACTTGGCCCGCGCGAGTGCGTATGTGGAGACCGCCCGCGGGATGTGGTGGAGGCGGACCTCGGGAGGGGAATCACCGGTGTATGTTCCCAGCTAAGGGATCTGACGGTCCGTCGAGGCCGTACGTTCGTTCGCATCACGAGGGAGACGGTCGCATGGCCGTAGTGCGGAAGTCGGCGGCAACGGCCGAAAGGCAGCCCGTCACCATCAGTTTCGCGGGATTCAACCGGGCCTGGGCCGCGTGGATCGGCTCGCGTCTCGAACGGCAGGGGCACCGGGTCGCCTTCGAGCGGTTCGACCCGCCCCCGGGGACCACGATCGAGCAGGCGCTCGAAGACCTGTTGCTCGCCGAGGGACGCATCCTCGTCATTCTCAGCGACTGGTACTTCCAGTTGGGCCCGCGCACCCACGAGGAGTGGAACCAGGCGCTGCGCGCCGTCGTCGCGACGAACACCGACCGCTTCGCCGCGGTCTCCGTCACCAACGCCGCGCTCCCGACCGCGACCGCCGCGCTCAGCGCTTCCTCACTGTGGGGCATCGGCGCGCATGAGGCCGAACGCCGGCTGCTGGCACGGCTCGGTACCGTCGACACCGCTCCCCTGGAGGAGAACCCGGCCCGCTCCGGCCCCCGCTTCCCCGCCGACCAGCCGCGGGTCTGGGGCGGCGTCCCGCGCCGCAACATCCGGTTCACCGGCCGGGAGAACCTGCTCGGCAGCATCTATCACCGGCTGCAGCAGGCCGAACACGGCGCCGCCGTCGTGACACTGCTCGGCATGTCCGGCGTCGGCAAGACCCAGATCGCCGCCGAGTACGTCTACCGCTTCGGTTCCGAGTACGACGCGGTGTGGTGGGTCCCCGCCGACCAGCGCGGCACCCTGCGCCAGCGGCTGGCCGAACTCGCCCCGGCCCTCGGCCTCACCACCGGGCCCGAGTACGGCGAGCGGCTGCGCGCCGTGCTCGACGCGTTGCGCCGAGGCAACCCGTACTCCCGCTGGCTGCTCGTACTGGACGGCGCCGACCAGGTCGGGGACATCGCGGACCTGCTGCCCAGCGGACCCGGGCATGTGCTGATCACCTCGCAGAACCGGGCCTGGGGCGAACACAACACCGCCCTGATGGAGGTCCCCGTCTACAGCCGCGACGAGAGCGTCGCCTTCGTCCGCCGCCGGGCCGACAGGCTCGACGACACCGACGCCGACCGGCTCGCGGAGGCGCTGGAGGACCTGCCGCTGCTGCTCGACCAGACGGCCGGCTGGCTGAGCGACTCCACCATGTCGGTGGACGAGTACATCGGGCTGCTGAGCACCGGGAACAACTCCGAGGCCGGCCTCAAGGTCGCCGCCGACTTCCCGATGACCTTCCAGACCGCCTGGTCGATACTGCTCAACCAACTGCGGGACACCGAGCCCGCCTCCATCGACCTGCTGCGGATGTGCGTCTTCTTCGCGCCCGGTCCCATTCCGGTCCGGCTGCTGCGCGAACTGCCGGTACGTGACCTTCCCGAGCAGCTCGTCGGGTTGATGAACGATCCGCTGCGCTGGAACGACGCCACGGCCAAGCTCGTCCAGTACTCGGTGGTCCGCCGCGAGTCGCACGACGTGGGGTCCGACGATCCGGGCGGCGGCTCCGAGATCCTGCACATGCACCGCATGGTCCACCAGACGGTGCGCGACGGCATGTCCGAGGCCGACCGGCGCGAGTACGCCGTGGTGGTGCGCCGCGCGCTGGCCGCCGCCGACCCGGGCCGGCCCACCGACACCCGGCTGTGGCCGCGGTACGCGGAGATCACGCCGCACCTGAAGGCGGCGGGGGTGCTGGAGAGCACCGACCCGGACATCCAGCAGCTGGTGCTCAACTCGCTCCGGTACATGTACCTGTCGGGCGAGTACACCTCCGGGCTCAAGCTGGCGGAACGCGGGCTCGCCGCCTGGAAGGCACTGCTCGGGGAATTCCACCCCCGTATCTGGGACATCACCCGGCACTACGCCAACCTCCTGCACGCGACCGGCAGTTACGAGAAGGCTGAGTCGATCTGCCGGATCGCCGTGGACCATCTGCGGGAGGAGCGCGGGCAGCAGGACCTCGACCTGCTGCGCGCCGCCACCGGCCTGGCCGCGTCCCTGCGCGGCCTCGCCCGGTACGACGAGGCGCACGAGGTGTCCCGGCTGGTGCTGGAGGGCTATCTCGAACTCGTCGGGGACCGCGATTCGCGCACCCTCAGCGCCCGCAACAACCTCGCCGTCTCGGTGCGGCTGCTCGGCCGCTACCAGGAGGCGCTCGAACTCGACCGGCAGACCCTCGACATCCGTCGCGACGCGCTGCGCCCGCGGCACTCCTGGACGCTCTTCTCCGAGATCAACTACGCCTGGGACCTGCGGCTGCTCGGACGGTACGACGAGTCCGTCTCGGTACAGGAACGCAGCGTCCGTACCCACCGCGACGTCATGGGCGTCGACAACCCGCAGACCCTGCGGGCCGAACACACCCTCATCATGGGCCAGTACCGGACGGGTGAACGCCGCGCCCCGGTGCTGCTGGCCCGGCTGCTGGAACGAGTGGAGCGGGTGCTGGGCGAGAACCACCCCCTGACGCTCATGGTCGCCTCCAGCTACTCCTGTGTGGCACGCGAACACGGCGACCTGGACCGCGCACGCGGCGTCGGCGAGGGTGTCGCCCGGCGCTACCGCGCCACTCTCGGCCCCGTACACCCGTATGTGCTGGGCTGCCTCGGCAACAACGGGCTCGTGCTGCGCGCGGCGGGTGAGCGCCAACAGGCCCAGGAACTGATCGAGGAGGCGCTCACGGGGATGAACGAGGCGGTCGGACCGGACCATCCCTGGACGCTGGGCTGCGCACTGAACGCCACCGCCACCCGCAACTTCTCCGGTGATCCCGAAGGGGCGGCCGAACTCAGCCGCGACACATCGGCGCGCGCCGCGGTCTCCCTGGGCGCCACCCACCCGCTGACGCTCTCCGCCCGGATCGCGCTCGCCGCCGACCTGCGGGCGCTGCGCAAGATCCAGGAGGCGGAGAAGATCGAGGAGGAGGCGCTCGCCTCGCTGTCCGCGACGCAGGGCGCCCAGCACGTCCACACCGTCTCCGCCCGGTCCCGCACCCGGCCGTTCTGGGACTTCGAGCCCCAGGGCACCTAGCGCACCGCCTGGGCACGGACAAGGGCCGGGCCCGCCACCTGGATTCAGGTAGCGGGCCCGGCCCTTGTCGCACGTGGTGTCGTGCGCCCGTGGTCAGATCTCGAAGACCTCGTTGACCAGGGACTCCTGCTCGGCCTGGTGGCGCTTGGCGGAGCCGACGGCCGGCGACGAGGACGACGGGCGGGAAACCCGGCGCAGTCGGTCGGCGTTGTCGGGAGCGGCGCCCAGCACCAGGTCCAGGTGGTCGATCAGGTTCAGCGCGATGAACGGCCACGCACCCTGGTTGGCCGGCTCGTCCTGCGCCCACACGTACTTCTGGGCACCGGTGTACCGCGCCAGCTCGGTCTGGATCTCCTTGCCGGGGAGCGGGTAGAGCCGCTCGATCCGGACGATGGCGACCTCGTTCGCGCCCTTGGCCTCACGTGCCGCGATCAGGTCGTAGTAGACCTTGCCGGAGCAGAAGACCACCTTGCGGACGGCGGACGGGCTGACCGTCGTGTCACCGATGACCGGCTGGAACCCGCCCGAAGTGAAGTCCTCGGACCGGGAGTTCGCGGCCTTCAGTCGCAGCATCGACTTCGGGGTGAAGACGATGAGCGGCTTGTGGTGCGGGTTGTGCACCTGCCAGCGCAGCAGGTGGAAGTAGTTCGCCGGCGTGGTGGGGCTGGCGACCGTCATGTTGTTCTGGGCGCACATCGCCAGGAACCGCTCGATGCGGGCCGAGGAGTGGTCCGGGCCCTGTCCCTCGTAGCCGTGCGGCAGCAGCAGGGTGACGCCGGACGTCTGGCCCCACTTCTGCTCGGCGGAGGAGATGAACTCGTCGACGACGGTCTGCGCGCCGTTGACGAAGTCACCGAACTGCGCCTCCCACATCACCAGCGCCTCGGGCCGGGCCAGCGAGTAGCCGTACTCGAAGCCCATCGCCGCGTACTCGCTGAGCAGCGAGTCGTAGACGTTGTAACGGGCCTGGTCCTCGGAGAGGTAGAGCAGCGGGGTGTAGTCCTCGCCGGTCTCCCGGTCGACCAGCACGGCGTGCCGCTGGCCGAACGTGCCACGGCGGGAGTCCTGGCCGGCGAGCCGGACCGGGGTGCCCTCCATGAGCAGCGAGCCGACGGCGAGGGTCTCGCCCATCGCCCAGTCGATTGTGCCGTCCTCGACGCTGGCCGCGCGGCGCTGCAGCTGCGGCAGCAGGCGCGGGTGGACGGTGATCCGGTCCGGGATGTTGACCTGGGCGGCGGCGATCCGCTTGATGGTCTCCTGGCTGATCGCCGTGTCCAGCTTGACCGGGAACTCCTGCGTCGGCACCGGCATTTCGGTGGCGGCAGGGGTGGAGGCGGCCTCGCGGACCTCGGTGAAGACCTTCTCCAGCTGGCCCTGGTAGTCCTGCAGAGCCTGCTCGGCCTCTTCCAGGGTGATGTCGCCCCGGCCGATGAGGGACTCGGTGTAGAGCTTGCGCACCGAGCGCTTCTTGTCGATCAGGTCGTACATCAGGGGCTGGGTGAACGACGGGTTGTCGGCCTCGTTGTGACCGCGGCGGCGGTAGCAGACCAGGTCGATCACGACGTCCTTGTTGAACGTCTGGCGGAACTCGAAGGCCAGCCGCGCGACGCGGACCACGGCCTCCGGGTCGTCGCCGTTCACGTGGAAGATCGGCGCCTCGATCATGCGGGCGACGTCGGTGCAGTACATCGACGAGCGCGACGCGGCCGGGGCGGCGGTGAAGCCGACCTGGTTGTTGATCACGATGTGCACGGTGCCGCCGGTGCGGTAGCCGCGCAGCTGCGACATGTTCAGCGTCTCCGCGACGACGCCCTGGCCGGCGAAGGCCGCGTCGCCGTGCAGCGCGACCGGCATGACGGTGAAGTCGGTGCCCGCCTTGTTGATGATGTCCTGCTTGGCGCGCGCGATGCCCTCGACGATCGGGTCGACGGCCTCCAGGTGCGAGGGGTTCGCCGCCAGCGAGACGGTGATCTGCTCGCCGTCCAGACCGGTGAAGGTGCCCTGAGCGCCCAGGTGGTACTTGACGTCGCCGGAGCCGTGCATCGACTTCGGGTCGAGGTTGCCCTCGAACTCGCGGAAGATCTGCGCGTACGACTTGCCGACGATGTTCGCCAGCACGTTCAGCCGGCCACGGTGGGCCATGCCGATGACGACCTCGTCCAGACGCGACTCGGCGGCCGCGTCGATGACGGCGTCGAGCAGCGGGATGACGGACTCGCCGCCCTCCAGCGAGAACCGCTTCTGGCCGACGTACTTGGTCTGCAGGAACGTCTCGAACGCTTCGGCCGCGTTCAGCCGGCGCAGGATCCGCAGCTGCTCGTCGCGCTCCGGCTTGGTGTGCGACCGCTCGACGCGGTCCTGGATCCACCGGCGCTGCTTCGGGTCCTGGATGTGCATGAACTCGACGCCGACGGTGCGGCAGTACGAGTCGCGCAGCACACCGAGGATGTCGCGGAGCTTCATCAGCGACTTGCCGGCGAACCCGCCGACCGCGAACTCGCGCTCCAGGTCCCACAGGGTGAGGCCGTGCTCCAGGACGTCCAGGTCCGGGTGCTTGCGCTGGCGGTACTCCAGCGGGTCGGTGTCGGCCATGACGTGGCCGCGGACCCGGTAGGAGTGGATCAGCTCGAAGACCCGCGCGGCCTTGGTGACGTCGTCGTCGTGCGCGGTGTCGATGTCGGTCCGCCAGCGGACCGGCTCGTACGGGATCCGCAGCGACTCGAAGATGTCGTCGAAGAAGCCGTTCTCGCCGAGCAGGAACAGGCTCATCTGGCGCAGGAACTCGCCGGACGCCGCACCCTGGATGACCCGGTGGTCGTAGGTGCTGGTCAGCGTCATGACCTTGGAGATGCCGAGCTTGTTCAGGGTGTCCTGCGACGTGCCCTGGAACTCCGCCGGGTAGTCCATCGCGCCGACGCCGAGGATCAGACCCTGGCCGGGCATCAGCCGCGGCACGGAGTGCACGGTGCCGATGCCGCCGGGGTTGGTCAGCGACGCGGTGACGCCGGTGAAGTCGTCCATCGTCAGCTTGTTCGCGCGGGCGCGGCGGACGATGTCCTCGTACGCCTGCCAGAACTCGAAGAAGTTGAGCGTCTCGGCCTTCTTGATGGCCGCGACGACCAGCTGGCGGTCGCCGTTGGGCTTCACCAGGTCGATGGCCAGGCCCAGGTTGACGTGGGCCGGCTTGACCAGCGTCGGCTTGCCGTCCTTCTCCGTGAAGGAGTGGTTCATCGTCGGCATGGCCTTGAGGGCCTGCACCATCGCGTACCCGATGAGGTGCGTGAAGGAGACCTTCCCGCCCCGGGCGCGCTTGAGGTGGTTGTTGATGACGATGCGGTTGTCGAACAGCAGCTTCACGGGAATCGCGCGAACGCTGGTCGCCGTCGGCAGTTCGAGGCTGGCGTTCATGTTCTTCGCGACGGCGGCCGACGGGCCGCGCAGCGTGACGTACTCCGGTCCCTCGGCAGCCGCTGCCGGCTCCGCGGCCTTGGCCGGGGCTGCCGCAGCCTTCGCGGGAGCGGCGGCCGGCTTGGCGGGGGCCGGGCTGGTGGCCGCGGGCGTGGCTGCCGCGGCGGCCGGCGCCGGAGCGGCGGCCTTCGCAGCGGCCGGCGCGGCCTGTGGGGCAGGGACAGCAGCCGTGACCGGGGCGGCCGGGGCCGGCGCGGCCGGGGCGGCCACGGACGAACCCGTGTCCGTCCCTGGCTTGTAATCGGCAAAGAAGTCCCACCAGGCTCGGTCTACCGAGTTCGGGTCCTGGAGGTACTGCTGGTAGATCTCATCGACGAGCCACTCGTTGGGGCCGAAGCCCGCGGCAGGGCTCTTGCCCTGACCGTTGGTCTCGATCGATGTGCTCGAGCTATTGGGGGACTGTGGCGACACGGCGGCAACCGCCCTCTTCCGCTTCACAAGATGGTGGACAGCGGGAATAAAGGCTACGCCTACCGGGCCGTTCGGCGCAGGCCCGGGGGTCAGTCGTCGCGTAAGTCACACCGGAAGAGGGGTTTCGGCGCTGTGCATGGCGGGAAATTGGTCCCTCTTAAGGGGTTGTGACGGCGTCCCCCCGTACGAGTACGGCCCGCTGTCCGCCGCACCCGTATTGCCAGCCTATGTCAACGTTGCGCGGGAACCGAACCCGGAAGCGTGACGCGGATCCGGCAGCCACGGGGGGATTCGGCCACCTCGATGTCCCCGCCGTGCAGATCGACCGCCCAGCGGGCGATGGCCAGCCCCAGTCCCGTACCGCCGTCGCCGCCGGGGTGGGCGCCCCGGTTGAAGCGGTCGAAGACCCGGTTGCGCTCGGACTCCGGGATGCCCGGACCCTCGTCCCGCACATCCAGGTCCAGGCTCCCGGGCACGGCCCCGCGCCGGGCGCGGACGGTGACCCGGCCGCCGGGCGGGCTGTGCTTGACGGCGTTGTCGACGAGGTTGGCCACCACCTGGTGCAGCCGCTCGGCGTCGGCGTACGCGGTCAGCTCCGGCGGTGAGACGTCCAGGTGCAGATGGACGTCGGCGCGGGGGCGGCTGCGCCGGCCGGCGCGGGCGGCGCCCTCCATGCCCAGGCTGGCCGTCTTCAGGACGGCCGACAGATAGGGCCAGACCTCGAAGGGCTTGGCGTCCAGGTGCACCGCGCCGCTGTCCAGCCGGGACAGGTCCAGCAGCTGGCTGACCAGCTTGCCCAGCCGCTCGGTCTGCTGCAGCGCGGTCCGCATCGTCTCGGGATCGGCCTCGGACACCCCGTCGACGACGTTCTCCAGGACCGCGCGCAGCGCCGCGATGGGCGTCCTGAGCTCATGTGAGACATTCGCCACCAGTTCCTTGCGGTGCTGGTCGACGGCCTCCAGATCGGCCGCCATGCGGTTGAACGTCTCCGCCAGCTCACCGACCTCGTCGCGGCGCACCTGCGCCACCCGTCGGCTGTAGTCGCCCTGCGCCATGGCCCGCGCGACCGCGGTCATCTCCCGCAGCGGCGCCGTCAGGCCGTGCGCCACGAACTGGGTGATCAGCAGACAGGCGATGATCGAGAAGATCGTGATCACCCGGAGCTCGGTGGCCGAGTGGATCGCGACGATCACCAGCAGCGTCGTGATCAGCACCGAGACGACGACCAGCAGTTGCAGGGCCGCCTTGATGGACCGCAGCGGGTCGTAGGGCCTCAGCGCCGCCCACAGGCGCGCCCACAGCCTCATGGGGCCGGGGTCTCCAGCGCGTAGCCGACGCCGTGCACCGTACGGATCCGCTCGGCGCCGATCTTGCGGCGCAGCGCCTTCACGTGGCTGTCGACGGTGCGGGTGCCGGACGCGTCGGCCCAGTCCCAGACCTCGGCGAGCAGCTGCTCACGGGAGAGGACGGCGCGCGGCTGCTGTGCCAGGCACACCAGCAGGTCGAATTCGGTCGGGGTCAGGTGCACATCCGTGCCGCGCACCCGGACCCGTCTCTGGGAGTTGTCGATCTCCAGGTCGCCCAGTTGCAGACTGCCGCCGCGCGGGCTGTGCGCGGCTATCGTCGCGCGCTCCACGCGGCGCAGCAGTACGTGCACCCGGGCGGCCAGCTCGCGCATGGAGAACGGCTTGGTCATGTAGTCGTCCGCGCCGACCCCGAGGCCGACGAGCATGTCGGTCTCGTCGTCACGTGCGGTCAGCATCAGCACCGGCACCGGCCGCTGCGCCTGGACCCGGCGGCAGACCTCCAGGCCGTCGTAGCCGGGCAGCATGACGTCGAGCACCAGCAGATCGGGCTGCCAGGCGATCGCGGTCTCCACCGCGGTGGGTCCGTCGCCCGCTGTGCGTACCTGGAACCCTTCGGCGCGCAGCCTTGCCGCGATGGCGTCGGCGATCGTCGGATCGTCCTCCACCACCAGCACCCGGCGCTGTGCGCCTGGTGTCGTCTGTGTGCTGTCCATTGCCGCCCCACAAGGTCGTCCCGGTTGGCATGCAGCGTACGGGGCGGTCGGCGCGCTCGGCTACGTGGCCCAAAAGGGGCACCCGGCGTCCTTTCCGGGCGTCACGAACGTGATCGCTCAGAGCGAACATCCGTTGGGGAACACCGGGGGCATCAGATGCATTGAGTCCACATAGCTCAACTTGCTTGCTTAGGGAGAGATCATGGCTGCTGTAACCGCATCGTCCGGACCGCTCACCCTGCCCGTGCTGCCACTGGATGACGCTGTGGTGCTGCCCGGCATGGTGGTGCCGCTGGACCTGACCGACACCGAGGTGCGCGCGGCCGTGGAAGCCGCGCAGGCCGCGCACGTCTCAGGAAGTAAGAGCAAGCCGCAGGTGCTGCTTGTTCCACGGATCGACGGCACGTACGCCGCGGTCGGCACGCTCGGCTGGATCGAGCAGGTCGGCCGGCTGCCCGACGGGGACCCGGGCGCGGTCATCCGCGGGGTGACCAGGGTGCGGATCGGGGCCGGCACCACCGGACCCGGCGCCGCGCTGTGGGTGGAGGCGACCAAGGTCGAGGAGCCGGCGGTCACCGAGGCGCCCGGCGCGGTCGCCGAGCTCGTCAAGGAGTACAAGGCACTGGCCACCAGCTGGCTGCGCAAGCGCGGCGCCTGGCAGGTCGTGGACCGGGTGCAGCAGATCGAGGACGTCTCGCAGCTCGCGGACAACTCCGGCTACTCCTCGTTCCTGACGACCGAGCAGCGGTTGCAGCTGCTGGAGACCGGCGACCCGGTGGAGCGGCTGCGGATCGCCATCGCCACGCTGCGCGACCACCTCGCGGAGCAGGACGTCGCGGACACCATCCGCAAGGACGTGCAGGAGGGGATGGAGAAGGCGCAGCGCGAGTTCCTGCTCCGCCAGCAGCTGGACGCCGTCCGCAAGGAGCTGTCCGAGCTGAACGGTGAGCCGGAGGACGAGGCCGGTGACTACCGGGCCCGCGTCGAGGCCGCCGATCTGCCGGAGAAGGTCCGCGAGGCCGCGCTCAAGGAGGTCGAGAAGCTGGAGCGCTCCTCCGACGCCTCGCCCGAGGGCAGCTGGATCCGCACCTGGCTGGACACGGTGCTCGAACTGCCGTGGAACACCACCACCGACGACGTGTACGACATCCCGGGCGCGCGCTCGGTGCTCGACGCGGACCACGCGGGCCTCGACGACGTCAAGGAGCGCATCACCGAGTACCTGGCGGTGCGCAAGCGCCGCTCGGACCGCGGTCTGGGCGTCGTGGGCGGCCGTCGCGGAGGCGCCGTGCTGGCGCTCGTCGGCCCTCCCGGGGTCGGCAAGACCTCGCTCGGCGAATCCGTCGCGAAGGCGATGGGACGGAAGTTCGTCCGGGTCTCGCTCGGCGGCGTCCGGGACGAGGCGGAGATCCGCGGCCACCGGCGCACCTACGTCGGCGCGCTGCCCGGCCGCATCGTCCGGGCCATCAAGGAGGCCGGGTCGATGAACCCGGTGGTGCTGCTCGACGAGATCGACAAGGTCGGCTCCGACTACCGGGGCGACCCGGCGGCGGCACTGCTGGAGGTGCTGGACCCGGCACAGAACCACACCTTCCGGGACCACTACCTGGAGGTCGAACTGGACCTGAGCGATGTGGTCTTCCTGGCCACCGCCAACGTCCTGGACTCGATCCCCGAGCCGCTGCTCGACCGGATGGAACTGGTCAGGCTGGACGGCTACACCGAGGACGAGAAGGTCACCATCGCCCGTGACCACCTGCTCCCGCGCCAGCTGGAGCGGGCCGGACTGGTCACCGACGAGGTGTCGCTCGACGATTCGGCGCTGCGCAAGCTCGCCGGGGAGTACACCCGCGAGGCGGGTGTGCGCACCCTGGAGCGGTCGATCGCCCGCATCCTGCGGAAGATCGCGGCCCGGCACGAACTGGGCGAGCAGAAGCTGCCGTTCACCGTCACCGACGCGGATCTGCGGGCGCTGATCGGGCGGCCGCACCACACCCCCGAGTCGGCGCAGGAGCCGGACGAGCGGCGGACGGCCGTCCCCGGGGTGGCGACCGGCCTGGCCGTGACCGGGGCGGGCGGCGACGTGCTGTTCATCGAGGCGTCGCTGGCCGACCCGGAGACGGGCGGATCGGGGCTGACCCTCACCGGCCAGCTCGGCGACGTCATGAAGGAGTCGGCACAGATCGCGCTCTCCTTCCTGCGCTCGCACGGCGCGGAACTGGAGCTGCCGGTCGGCGACCTGAAGGAGCGCGGTGTGCACATCCACGTGCCCGCCGGCGGCATCCCGAAGGACGGCCCGAGCGCGGGCGTCACGATGACGACGGCGCTCGCCTCGCTGCTGTCGGGGCAGCGGGTCCGCACCGATGTGGCGATGACCGGTGAGGTGTCGCTGACCGGGCGGGTGCTGCCGATCGGCGGCGTCAAGCAGAAGCTGCTGGCCGCGCACCGGGCCGGAATCACCACGGTGATCATCCCGAAGCGCAACGAGCCCGACCTGGACGACGTGCCCGCGGAGATCCTGGAGAAGCTCGAGGTGCACCCGGTCTCCGACGTCCGGCAGGTGCTGAAGCTGGCGCTCGAGCAGTCGGTGACGGAGGACCGGATCCCGGTCGCCGCCTGACCGTCGGACCGCTGCCGTGGCGGCAACGGAGCGGTGCACACAGAACAGGGCGCTCCCCTCCCCCCGTGCGGAGGGGCGGCGCCCTGTTCCGTGTTCTGTTTCCGTGTTCTGTGCGGTTCAGCGGGCCGGGCGGCTATCCGTTGGCGAAGGCCTGCAGCCGGTCGTAGGCCCCGTTGAAGCGGTCCTGGTCACCGGGGAAGACGCCGGAGTCGGCGTACTGCCAGATGGTGTGGAAGCCCCAGCCGGCCGGCAGGGTGCCGGCGCTGGTGGAGTAGCGCGCGATCCACAGCGGGTTGTTGGCGGCGAAGGCACTGCTGTTGCCGGTGCACTGGGTCCACCAGTTGGTGGAGGTGTAGATCGTCGGGTACCGGCCGGTACGGGCGCGGTACTCGTTGCTGAACGAGGCGATCCAGCTGACCATGCTGCTCGCGCTCAGGCCGTAGCAGGTGGCGCCGTACGGGTTGTACTCGATGTCGAGCGCGCCCGGCAGGGTCTTGCCGTCACCGGACCAGCCGCCGCCGTGGTTGACGAAGTAGTCGGCCTGGGCGGCGCCGCCGGAGTTGTCCGGCAGCGCGAAGTGGTACGAGCCGCGGATCATCCCGACGTTGTACGAGCCGTTGTACTGCTGGGCGAAGTAGGGATTGGTGTACGAGGTGCCCTCGGTGGCCTTGATGTAGGCGAACCGTCCGCCGTTGGACCAGGCCGCGGACCAGTTGACGTTGCCCTGGTAGCCGCTGACGTCCATGCCCGGAGTCTGGGTGACCAGTGGGGTGGCCACGCCTCCGGTGGTGCTGCCGCCCTCGTGGGCGCGGATGGTCGAGCCCATCCAGTCGAGTTCGGGGTGGGTCATCGGGCCGCTGCCGACCGCGCCGGCGGAATTCGGCAGGGAGAACAAGAGGGCGAGCACAGCGAAGAGCAGTCCGGCGGCGAAGGCCGTCCGGGTGCGGAAGAATCCTGATCTGCGCACGGCGGATTGGGCTCCGAAGGACATATGTTCCTCCATGGGGGACGGGGCCTGACGCGCACCATGGCCTTGGGGTGGCCATGACAAGACGAAGGTAGGGGCGGAAACTACGCGCGTGGAAGGGTCCCCGGGAACCGCCGTTGGTCTACACCTACGAAATACTTGAGCAGCTGCGGGAACGACGATCGCTGAAAGAAACTTTCAGCCCCCTGAAAGCGGGAGCGCTGTGGACGAGCAGATGGAAGCCCTGGAACGCGAGCTGACGGTGTTCTACCGGCGGGCTCGCGCGTCCTCCGGCGAGATGGCGCGTGAGCTGCACCCGGAACTGGAACCCGCCGCCTACGGGCTCCTGGTCCGGCTCCAGGAGTGCGAGCCCGAGCGCGCCACCGACCTCGCCGCGTACTTCGGCGTCGGCAAGGCCACCATGAGCCGGCAGCTGCGCGCGCTGGAGGTGCTGGGGCTGATCACCCGCGAGCCGGATCCCGCCGACGGCCGCGCCTTCCTGATGCGGATGACGGCCGAGGGCCGCGAGCGCTTCTCCCGCGTGCGCGCCGCCCGGCGCTCCCGCTACCTCCGGCGGCTGGCGGCCTGGGACCGCGGCGAGGTCAGCGAACTGGCCCGGCTGCTGCAGCGGCTGAACGAACTGCAGGGCTCGGAGGACTAGGGCACGCCCTGGAGGCCCCCTCCGGACGGATGAAAGCGACCCGCCGGGTCAGAGCTCAACGAGGGCGGCCGTCGCGTCGTCGAACGGCTTGCCGCGCGGGACGGCGCGGCCCTCGGGGTCGGCGGCCTCCACGGCGCGCACCCGCCGGATCAGCGTCTGCGGTCCCTCCTCGCGCAGCAGCGCGAAGGTGCCGGCCCAGTCGTCCGTACGGAAGACCTCGACCAGCCGGGTCGCCCCGTCGCTCAGCGCCGCGAACGCGCGGACGTCGCCGCGCGGGGTGGTGCCGGTGACCGCGCGGGAGACCACCGCCGGATCGGCGGCGGCGGTGAAGAAGCCGCCCTCGGCGTTGCGCAGCGCGGGGACGGCGCGGCCCTCGGCCACCAGCCGGTCGATGCGGTCGTCCAGCACCGGTGTGATCTTGCCGTCGGCGGCCTCCAGGAGCAGCACCGAATCGGAGAGCACGAGATGCTCCACAGTGTCCTGGTTCCACCGGACTGTGACCACCGTGGCCTGCGGTGTGAGCTGGTGATAAAGATCACAGGTGTCGCGGTGCGCGTCCGCCGTACGGGCAATTGCGGACGCCAAACAGTCGGAGAGAGTCATCTCCGGTCGCGAAACGGACAGTTCGAGCAGGGCCCCGCCGAGCCGCGCCACGAACCAGGGCACCGAGTGGATGCAGTCCCCGTTGCCGGGCCGCGGCGTCACGCCATCCAGCAGAACCAGCACGCCACCGTGCCCGGAAGCGGGCAGGGCCAGCGAAAGGAAGTCCTCGTTGGGGTGGTCGGGGGTGCCGGGCTCGGTGCTGCTCTCGATGCGCATGGCTCAATTCTGCCGGAGCGCCGTTCGAACCTCTTGGTCCGTACCTGACGGGCCCCGTATCGCGCCCGGTGCGGATCCCATGGCGCCTGACATGGGCGGATGGGATGCGGGCGGGCATCCTGCCAGGGCTCGGGCGCGACGCCAAACCCGTTCGGCGATCACGGATCGAGACGTTCCGCGCCGGACTTGTCCGTCAACTCATGGGTGCGATTCACTCGTTCGGGTGTCGGGGGAGGGGGACGCGCGGCCCCGTCTACAACGGGCTGAGAAGGTCGGGCCCATTGACCAGGCGAGACGGGATTGCGAGCTCCGGTGCGAAGACGACGTGAACCGCGCGACGGGGTCCCCCCGGCGGCGGGCAAAGGACGGGTGCGCAGCCGCTTGCTGGCCGCCCTGTTGATCTGTGCTGTCATCGTGCCGGCCGCGGCCGCGCCCGGTGTGGCGGTCGCCGTGCGCGACGTGTCCGACGCGCAGGACGAGGTGACGGGGGCCGAGTTGGCCGTCCGGGCGATCTCGCTGTCGCACTCCCTGGCCGACGAACGCGACGACATGGCCGCCTTCGTCGCCGGCGGCCGCTCCACCGCGCCCGGCACCGGCGCCCCCGGACTCTCCGAATCGCAGCGCAACCGGGTGGACCGGCAGGCGCAGAGCCTCTCGGCCGACGAGGACACCGGCGCGGAACCGCGCGAAGTGCTGGCGACCCTCCCGCAGATCCGGCAGGAGGCGCTGACCGGCACCGGTACGCCGCAGGCCGTCGTAGCCGCGTACGCCCCGCTGCTGGACGCCCTGGGCCGGGTGACGGGTCCGGTGACCGCACCGCTCAGCCGCGCCGCCGCGCTGGCCGCCACCGAGCGCGGGCTGCTGGTGAGCGCGCTCACCGGCTCCGGCTCCCAGCGGCCGCTGGCCACCGACGCGCAGACCGCCGCGGTACAGGAGCGGGCCGCGCTCGCCGACTTCCGCGCCACCGCGCCCCAGGACCTCCGCGACCAGTACAGCCAGACCGTCACCGGCGCGGATGTCACCGAGGCCGAGAGCGACCTCCGGCTCCTCACCGACCAGCCGCAGCTGACCGGTTCCGACCGGGCGCTCGGCACGGCCGAGGTGAAGGCCGCGCTCACCGCCAGGATCGACCTCATGCGCAGCGTCGAGTCCTCGCTCGCCACCGCCGAGGCCGACGCGGCCGGCGAACGGCGGGACGACGCGGTGACCGCCCTCGAACTGCGGGTCGCCCTCGCCGCGCTGTGCCTGCTGGTCGCCGTCGGCGTCCTCGTCTCCACCGCCCGCTCCCTCACCCGGCCGCTCGCCGCGCTGCACCGCTTCGCCAAGGGCGGGTCCGAAGAGGCACGCGTCATCGGCAACGACGAGTTCGCGACGGTCGCCCGCCGTATCAACGTGCTCGTCACCGAGCTGCGCGCCGTACAGGCCCGCGGCCTCGAACTCGGCGCGGAACAGACCCGGCTGCTCGGCATCCGCGACGCGCTCACCGCGGAACGCGACAGCCTGCTGCGTCAGCGGGACGACGCAAGCGCCGCGAGCACCGTGAGCGCCAGGACCGGCACCGACCGGACCGGCGGGCACACCACGTACGTCAGCCTGTCGCTGCGCACCCTGGGCCTGGTGGAGCGCCAGCTCGCCCTGATCGAGGGCCTGGAGGAGCGCGAGCAGGACCCGGACCGGCTGGAGACGCTCTTCCGGCTGGACCACCTCGCCACCCGGATGCGCCGCAACAGCGAGAACCTGCTGGTCCTCGCCGGCACCGAGCACAGCCACGGCGGCGCCACCGTCAAGCCCGTGCCGCTGGTCGACGTGGCCCGTGCGGCGATCTCGGAGATAGAGCGCTACGAGCGGGTGCGGATCCAGGTGCTGCCCGCCGGGCAGCTGGCCGGCCACGCCGCCGACGACACCAGTCACCTGGTGGCCGAACTGCTGGACAACGCGACCGCGTTCTCGCCGCCCCAGGCCGAAGTACAGCTCTCCGGCTGGATGCTGGAGAACGGCGAGGCCATGATCTCCGTCGAGGACCAGGGCATCGGCGCTCCGCCGGAGCGGCTCGCCGAGCTGAACGCGCTGCTCACCGACCCCGAGCCGACCGCGCCCGGCAACGCGACCGGTATGGGGCTGTACGTCGTGGCCCGGCTCGCCGCCCGCCACGGGATCCGCGTCCAGCTGCGCGAGCAGAAGCAGGGCGGCATCGCGGCCGTCGTCATCCTGCCGCGCCGGCTGCTGCCCGCGGCCCGGCCCGACGAGGCTCCGGCCAACCCGGTGGAGGCCGCGATCGCGGGCGAGCCGATGCCGGTTGCCGTGTCGGAGACTCCGGAGCGGGCACCGGAACGGGTACCCGCCGAGCCGGAGGCGGTTCCGGACGCGGCCGGGGCCGGGGCCGCGGGTGACGCTTCCGTGGAGCACTCGGGACCCGAGCGGGACCCGGCCGGCGACCGGCCCACGGGCGGCGTCGTACGGCCGCGGCACGCGCCCGACGACGCGCAGGCGGAACCCGCCGGACCCGACGGATCCATCACCGGCAAGGGCCTGCCGCAGCGCGTGCCGCGCAGCAGCGGGCTGACCGGTGAGCCGGCCGCGCGGCGCCCGGAACGGACCGGGCCGGTGGACGCGGAGGCGCTACGGCGTAAGTTCGGCGGATTGCAGCAAGGACTTCGGGACGGACGACGGGACGCGGAAGAGGAGACCCGGGCGGCGGACCCGGAGAAGGCAGGCCCAACGGGGGGCACAGGCGCAGCTGGAACCATCGAGGAGGCGAGCCGTTGAACGCGGCGAGTACGGACACGAAGGACCTGAGCCATGAAGCCCGGAATCTGCGGTGGTTGCTGAGCAACTTCGTCGAGGAGGTGCCGGGTGTCCACTCGGTCGCCGTGGTCTCCTCCGACGGACTGCTGCTGATCAACTCCGACCCGGATCCGGCGGCCGCGGCGGAACCCGGCGGGCAGCAGCCGCCGGCCGGCCCCGCGGACGCCCGTGCGGACCTGGCCACGGTCGTCTCCGGCCTTGCCTCGCTGACCGACGGCGCGGCGCGCCTGATGGACGGCGGCCGGGTCCGGCAGACCGCGGTCGCCATGGACGAGGGCAGTCTCTTCGTGATGTCGATCAGCGACGGGTCGCTGCTCGGCGTCCACGCCTCCGCCGACTGCGACATGAGCGTCGTGGGGTACCACATGGCCCTGTTCGTCGGCCGGGCCGGCCACGTGCTGACGCCCCAGCTCCGCAACGAGTTGCGCCGGTCCCAGGAAGCCGCCGGCGCCGAGAGCGGGGGCGGTCGCTGATGTCCATGTCCTTGCCCCAGCGCGGCCTCGACCGCCGCACGGCCCGGGTCCGCCCGTACGCCCTGACCGGTGGACGCACTCGCTTCGGCCATGTGCTGTTCGTCGAGACCTTCGTGGCGAGCATCGACGGCCAGGAGCCGAATTTCGTGCTGACCGCCGGCCGCTGGGCCGAGCGGGTGATGCCGGAGATGCGCGCGATCGTGGAGTTGTGCCGCAGAATGCGGTCGGTGGCCGAGATCTCGGCACTGCTGCGGATGCCGCTCGGCGTCGTCCGCGTACTGCTCAGCGACCTGGCTGATCAGGGGAGGATCCGCGTCTACGGCACCGGGCACGGCCCCGGCAGCCCGGATCGCGCGCTGTTGGAAAGGGTGCTCGGTGGACTTCGCAGGCTTTGAGGAGACCGGCGGCACGCAGGAGTGGCAGACGGAGCGCGGGCGCGCGCCGGTCTCCACCAAGATCGTGGTCGCGGGCGGCTTCGGCGTGGGCAAGACGACGTTCGTCGGCTCGATCTCCGAGATCACGCCGCTCACCACCGAGGCGGTGATGACGCGGGCCAGCGAGTCCGTGGACGACCTCGGCTCGACCCCGGACAAGACGACGACCACCGTCGCGATGGACTTCGGCCGGATCACCCTGGACCAGGACCTCGTGCTGTACGTCTTCGGCACGCCCGGTCAGCAGCGCTTCTGGTTCATGTGGGACGACCTGGTGCGCGGCGCGATCGGCGCGATCGTGCTGGCGGACACCCGGCGGCTGGCCGAGTGCTTCCCGGCGCTCGACTACTTCGAGGGCTGCGGACTGCCGTACACGGTGGCGGTCAACCAGTTCGAGGGCACTCCGGAGTACACCGAGCAGGACGTCCGCGAGGCGCTCGCCGTACCGCCGCACATACCGGTGTTGATCTGCGACGCCCGGAAGCGGTATTCGGTAGTGGAGGCACTCATGGCCCTGGTGGCGCACGCACTGGCCGAACAGCCGCTCTGAGCGATCCGTTCCCGAATTTTTCACGAAAGCCGGACCTTCATCATGCGCAAGATACTCATCGTCGGAGCCGGTCAGGCCGGGCTCCAACTGGCCCTGGGTCTGCAGGGCCGTGGCTATGAAGTCACCCTCATGTCCAACCGCACGGCCGACGAGATACGCGACGGCCGGGTGATGTCCACGCAGTGCATGTTCGACACCGCGCTGCAGCACGAGCGCGATCTCGGCATCAACTTCTGGGAGGAGCAGACCCCGCGCATCGAGGGTCTCGGTGTCTCGGTCGCGGCCCCGGACGCGTCGCGCCCCATCGACTGGGTGGGCCGGCTGGACGGCTACGCGCAGTCCGTCGACCAGCGGGTGAAGATGGCCGGCTGGATGGAGACCTTCGCCGAGCGCGGCGGCAAGCTCGTCATCCACGGCGTCGCGGTCTCCGACCTCGACTACTTCTCGCGCGCCTACGACCTGGTGCTGGTCGCCGCGGGCAAGGGCGAGCTGGTCTCCATGTTCCGCCGCGACGCGTCCCGTTCGCCCTACGAGGCCCCGCAGCGCTCCCTGGCCGTGTCGTACGTGCACGGCCTCGCACCGCGCCCCGGGAGCGACGGCCGGCTCGCGGTCAACGTCAATCTGGTGCCGGGCATCGGCGAGCTGATCGTGATCCCGACCCTCACCACCTCGGGCCCCGCCGACATCCTCTTCTGGGAGGGCATCCCCGGCGGTCCGCTGGACGTCTTCCAGGGCGTCAAGGACCCCGAGGAGCAACTGCGCCTCACCCTCGACCTGATGCGGCAGTTCACCCCGTGGGAGTACGACCGGACCCGCTCGGTGGAACTCACCGATGCGAACGGCACCCTCGCCGGCCGGTACGCGCCCACGGTCCGGCAGGGCGTCGCCGAACTGCCGTCGGGCGGTCTCGTCCTCGGCGTCGCCGATGTCGTCGTCGCGAACGACCCCATCACCGGACAGGGCTCCAACAGCGCTGCCAAGTGTGCCGCGTCCTACCTGGAGAGCATCACCGAGCGCGGCGACCAGCCCTTCGACGGCGCGTGGATGCAGTCTGCCTTCGACCGGTACTGGCGGATCGCCGAGCCCGTCACCCAGTGGACGAACGCGATGCTCGCGCCGCCGCCCGAGCACGTTCTCCAGGTGATCGGCGCCGCGGGCGAGCTGCAGCCCGTCGCGGACCGCTTCGCCAACGGGTTCAACGACCCGGCCGACTACGGGCAGTGGCTCTTCGACCCGGAGCTGGCCGCGGCCTACCTCGGCGAGGTCCAGGCCGGTCGGACCGCGCAGCCCGCACAGGGCGCGTAACACGGCGGGGCCGGGCGGGCTCGCGACACGAGCCCGCCCGGCCCCGGAGTTTCCCGGTACCGCCAGGGCGTGTTTCGAAAGTAGCGCCGTTCGCCCGGAGGGCCAGGCGGGACTCTCGAAACACCCCTAGCCGACGTTGTTGCCCTGGTCGGAGCCACCGTCGATCGGCGTCCTGGCGTCCGCCTTGGGGACGGCCGGCGGGACGTAGTTCTTCATCGGGCCCTGTGCCGAGTCGGGCCGGACCGCTCCCAGGATCGGGTTGGCGGCGATGGGCGAGACCTTCACGACGGAGCCGGGCCGCGGCGCCTGGATGACGAGACCGTCGCCGATGTAGATGGCGACATGCGTGGCGCCCGGGAAGTAGACGACGAGGTCGCCGGGGCGCAGCAGGCTCAACGGAACCTTGGGCAGCTGCGCCCACTGCTCCTGGCTGGTGCGCGGGATCGCCTTCCCGGCGTGCAGCCAGGCCTGCGAGGTGAGGCCGGAGCAGTCGTACGCGTCCGGTCCTTCGGCGCCCCAGACATACGGCTTGCTGAGCTGCAGGAACGCGTAGCCGACCGCGCGGTTGCCCGCCTCGGACGGCGTCCGGCTGCCCGCGCCGAGGGCCTTGGAGTCCAGGAAGTCGCTCTGGGCCTGATTGATGCCCTGCTCCTCGAGCTTCTGGAGCTCGTCGAGCTGAACACCTGTCAGACCCGCGATGATGGTCTCGACGCGCTTGAGGTGCTCCTCGACCTGGACCTTCGCGGCGCCCTGCTGGGTCTGCAGCAGCTGCGCCTGGCCGAGCGCCGTCTGGGCGCCCGCGTTCAGCACCGCGATCCGCGCCTCACCGGTCTTCAGCTGCTCCAGGATGTCGGCCTCGCTCCCGGCGGCCCGCTGCAGTAGGTGCTTCTGCGAGAAGAGCTGCTGCGGGTCGTCGCCGACCAGGAGGTTGAGGTACGGCGAGACCCCGCCGTCCTGGTACTGCCGGCGGGCGAGCATCCCGATCTGGTCGCGGGCCTCGGCGACCGCGACCCGCTGGTCGGCCAGCTGCTTGTCCAGCAGAACGGCCGTGGCCCGCTGCTTGGCGGCGGCTTCCTTCGCCTTGTTGAAGGCCTCGGTCGCCTGCTCGGTCTGCAGATACAGCGTCTGGAGCTGGGTCAGCAGCTGGGGCAGCGGCTGTGACGGGGGGTCATGGGGCGCGGCGGCCGCCTGCTGGGCGGGGAGCGAGAGGGCGGCGGCCGCGAGGAGCGCACCGCATATCACCGCTCTTTGGATCCACCCACGGTTCCGTCGGGCCACTGACATCCCCTCACCTTCGGTTGCACAGAGGTGATCACCTGCTGCGCCAAGATCCTGTCACGGATTGTCGTATCTTCGACAGTGGGAATAGGCGATTCCGCTCAATCCGGTCACCCCCGTGGTGCCTTCCCCTCACCTGCTCAGCCCAACGGCAGGGCCGTCACCGTGTTTCCGTTCTGGACGAACAGGACGCTACCCCGGGCGGCGAGGCGTATGCCCGCGGCGGCGCCGGTCCCCGCTCCCGGAACCCGATAGCTCCATACCGCCTTACGGGTGCGGAGGTGGAACGCCGCGACGCACGGCCGGCCGCCTGCGGTGGGTGCGTGCAGCACCCCGCCGTGCACCACCGGCGCGCACTGCGTGCCCAGCGGTATCGCGGGGCCGCTCTCCCACAGCGTGCCGCCGGTGCGGGCGTCGAGGGCGAGGACGCCGGCGGCGGATCCGGTGGCGTACAGGACGCCGTCGGCGATCACCGGATCGCTGTAGGTCCGGTCGCGAGGAGTGTGGTGCCAGGCGACGGTGCCGTCGTCCAGCGCGACCGCGGTGATCCCGCCGCCCGCCACGTAGGCGCGCGGACCGGCGACCGCCGGGCGGCCGTTGCCGGTTCCCTGCAGGGCACGCGTCCACTGCCGTTCGCCGGTCCGCCGGTCGAGGGAGGTCAGGGCGTCGCCGTCGCAGTACAGCAGCCGGTCGCCCGGCAGCACCGCAGCCGGTGCCTCGGAGGGGATGTGTCCGGCGGTCGTCCGCCACAGTTCGCGGCGGTCCTTGAGGTCGTAGGCGAGCAGTAGCGCCGCGTAGTCGTCGTCGAGCGGGCTGCCCTGGGACGCCGTCAGATACAGCGCGCCGCCGTCGGAGGCCAGCAGCGCGTCCTGGGCGAACCGCAGACCGGCCGCGGGCTCCAGGGTCCAGCGGACCCGGCCCTTGGCAGCCGGGTCGACCGCGCGCGGGGCCGCGGCGCCGACGGTGTAGGCCACGTCCGCCAGCAGACCGTCACCGGTCGGCACCGGCGAGCCGTCGGGTTCGAAGCCGCCGGCGGTCCACAGCGGTTTCCCGGTGCGGGTGTCGAGGCCGATCAGACCGTCGTAGCCCTTGAGGACGAGGAGGGTGCCGCTCACCGCCACCGGCGCGACGTCCACCAGCTCGGGGCCGTCGTACGTCCACAACGGGGGCGGCGCGCTGCCGGGCGGGCGGGATCCCCTGGGATGGGGCTGCGAGGACCGGCTGCCGGAGGGGGAGGGCCCGGCGGCGCCGACATCGCTGCGGTGTCCGCCGGGGGCGTTGCGCAGCCAGGCGATCCCGGCCGCGCTCGCCATCGCGGCACCGCCGAAGGACACCGTCAGCAGAGCCCGGCGCGACATCCCGGCGGGCTGCTCCGACATGGCGTACGTGCCCCCTCCGGCCTGGACCTGTCGAGGGAGACTACGACCGCCCCCGGCCGGAATCCAGTCCGGCCGGGGGCGGTGCGGGGTTACTTCTGGTTGCTACGGATTGATCTCAGCTTCCGAAGTACGACCGGAAATTGTTGGAGAACTCCCAGTTGCTGTATTTGTCCCAGTTCACCGACCAGGTCATCAGGCCGCGCAGCGCGGGCCAGGTGCCGTGGGTGGTGTAGCTGCCGCAGTTCGTCTTCTTGGTCAGGCAGTCCAGCGCCTTGTTCACCTCGGCGGGTGCGGTGTAGCCGTTGCCGGCGTTGGTGCTCGCGGGCAGGCCGATGGCGATCTGGGAGGGCGCCAGCGGCGGGAACATGTTGGCGGTGTTGCCCGCGACGGGGAAGCCGGTGAGCAGCATGTCGGTCATGGCGATGTGGAAGTCCGCGCCGCCCATGGAGTGGTACTGGTTGTCCAGGCCCATGATCGAACCCGAGTTGTAGTCCTGGACGTGCAGCAGGGTCAGATCACCGCGCATCGCGTAGATCACCGGCAGATAGGCACCCGCGCGCGGGTCCTGGCCGCCCCAAGGGCCCGAGCCGTAGTACTGGTAGCCGAGCTGGACGAAGAAGGTCTCCGGCGCCATCGTCAGGACGAAGCTGCTGCCGTACTTGGCCTTGAGGGTCTTCAGCGCGGAGATCAGGTTCACCACGACCGGCGTCGTCGGGTTCTTGAAGTCGGTGTCGCCGGTGTTGAGGGAGAGCGAGTGGCCCTCGAAGTCGATGTCGAGGCCGTTGAGCCCCCACTTGTCGATGATCGCGCTCACCGAGGAGACGAAGGTGTCGCGGGCCGCGGCGGTGGTCAGCTGCACCTGGCCGTTCTGGCCGCCGATGGAGATGACGACCTTCTTGCCCTGGGCCTGCTTGGCCTGGATGGCGGCCTTGAACTCGGCGTCGGACTCGACGCCGGCGCACTCGGTCACGGGGCAGCGGTTGAAGCGGATGTCCCCGGAGGTGACGGAGGTCGGCTCACCGAAGGCGAGGTCGATGACGTTCCAGGTGCTGGGAACGTCGGCCATGCGCGTGTAGCCCGCGCCGTTGGCGAAGCTCGCGTGCAGATAGCCGACCAGCGCGTGGGTGGGCAGTCCGCCGGAGGGCGGCAGGGTGGTGGGCGGCGTGGTGGGAGGAGTCGTCGGCGGTGTCGTGGGGGGCGTCGTCGGCGGGGTGGTCGGCGGTGTCGTGGGCGGGGTGGTCGGCCCGCCAGGACCGCTGAGCGAGGCGTCGTCGGCGTAGTAGACCGGCTGGCCGTACCAGCCGTGCAGATAGACCGTGGCGCTGGTCTGGCTCGCGCCGGTCGTGAAGTTGACGCTCAGCTGCTGGTACGCGCCGCCGGTGCCCGGCGTCCAGGTGCTGGTGCCGCCGTCGACGCCGATGTACACGTACGAGCCCTTGACCTGGGTGGAGAAGGTGTAGGCGGTGTTCGGAGCGACGGTGACGGTCTGCTTGCACTGGGCGGTGTCGCTCGCGCCGGGGGTGCCGGCGAGCGCGTAACTCCCGCTCTTGGCCTGGCCGGTGACGGCCTTGGCGCTCGCGTCGCAGGTCCAGCCGGACAGGGATCCGGTCTCGAAACCGCCGTTGGCCAGGAACTCACCGGCGGTGGCGGAGGGGGCGAGTGCGACCAGGCCGCCCAGGGTGGCGGCGCAGGCGAGGGTGGCGGCGCCGGCGATGGCGGATCTCGACCGGCCGCGGAAGGGGGATGTGAGCACGGGGGGATGCTCCTTCTGCTTCAAGGAGTGCGCATGACGCAGTGCGCATGACAAGGCGCAGCAAACAGGTCTGGACCAATCCTGTCAATGGTCTGAACCAACACCCGTGCGACATCCGGTGGTCACCGCGCCCCCGCGCGGCCGTCATCCGCCGCTGTGCGTCAATCCCCGGGCGGCCGCGTCCCCTTGTTCCGTACGCTCTTCGACCACGGCCACTTCAGCCGGGTGTCCGGGACGGTCCCCTCGGGGTCGTACACGAAGACCCACCGGGTCTGCCGCGCCGCGCGCGGGCCCGGGCTCGGCTCGCGGTGGTACACGTGCACCACGGGTTTGCCCCCGTCGGCGTCCGGCACCGGCACGGTGTACACCTTCGGCGGCTGTCCGGTCGCCCCGACCAGGACGCCCATCAGGCGTCCGTCCAGCGGGCCGCCGACGAACTCCGTGTTCTCGCTTCTCACCCGCCCAGCATCCCACGGCCGCCGTCGTCGGGGAGCAGATGCGCGACGGCCTCCACGATCGGGGCAAGCCGCCGGGCCAGTTCGCCGGCCGGGCTGTCGGGGGTCTCCAGGGCCAGCGCCGCCGCGGCGATCCCGGCGGTCTCCGGGTCGGTCGTCGCGGTGATCACCAGCAGGCCGGTGAGATGGTCGACGAGCCAGCCGCGCAGCTCCGGCAGCGGCGGCTGCTTGCCCTCGTCCAGCCAGGTCAGCGACACCGCCTCGACGGAGGCGATCCAGGAGCGGACCATCATCGCCAGCCGCGGGCCGGGATCCGGCGCCCCCAGGTGCAGCAGCACCTGCTCGGCCGCGCTGCGCCGCACCCCGTCGACGATCGCGCCGGTCCGGCTGGTCTCGGCGACGCTGCCGCCGCGCAGCAGCGCGGAGTAGGCGGCGTCGTGCTCGTCCACGAACGCCAGATAGCGGTCCAGGGCGTGCGCCAGTCGCTGCGTCGGTGCGCCCTGCGACGGTTCGACGAAGCATTTCCGCAGCTCATCGGCGGCATTGTGCATCGCGGCCTCGTACAACTGCTGTTTGCCACCAGGGAAGTACCGGTAGACCAGCGGCCGTGACACCCCGGCGGCGGCCGCGACATCGTCGACCGACACGTCCTCGGGGCGGTGGTGCCCGAAGAGGTCCACCGCTGCCGCGAGCAACTGCGTACGGCGTTGCTCGACGCTGAGTCGGCGGTATGCGGGCGCCGCGCTGCCGTTCATGGGCGCAGCCTAACCGGTGGGGCCCGGCGCGGGTCCGGTAACGGCCGCGCGCCAGGTCGTAACGGGTCGTTCAGGCGAGCAGGCCCGAGGCGCGCCACAGCCGGCGGCCGGGGCCGCGCAGCACGTCGATCTCCTCCAGGAACTCGACGAGCCGCTTCGAGGACTGCAGCATGACGTCCCGGCGGTGGCCGCTGGCCTTCACCTGCGCCATCGCGTAGGCCGGGTTCAGCCCGACCGCCGCGTACACCTTCGGGCTGACCAGCGAGCCCGCCACGATCCTGGCGGTCTCCCCGGAGGTCAGCCGGGTGAGCTCGCGCTCCCAGCGCGGGGCGGTCGACATCTGGCGGGTCAGCTCCTCACGGGCGTACCGCACGTGCCGGGCCTCCTCGACCACATGGATGCGGGTCACCCCGCGCACCAGCGGCTGGACACGCTCGTCCGGGAAGGTCAGCCGCTGCATCCAGTCGAGGATCTCCTCGACGAGCAGCGTCCCGGTGAAGGCGCCGGGCGTCGTCGAGTACGTCTTCAGGATCCGGCCGAGGTGCAGATGGAGCTTGCTGGGCCGGTAGACCGGGGTGCCGGACTTCTTGACCAGCCGGCCGAACATCATCGAGTGCCGGCACTCGTCGGCGACCTCGGTCAGCGCGTACCGGACGTGCTGGCTGGTCGGGTCGAGGGCGTAGATGTGCCGGGCGAGCAGCTGCATCAGGATGATCTCGAACCAGATGCCCATCGAGGCGATGCTCGCGCCTTCGTGCCGGCTCAGCTCGATCCGCTGCTCCTGCGACATGTGCTTCCACAGCGGCGTGTCGTAGAGCGAGCACAGCTCCGGGGGCCAGAACCACTTGCCGTCCTCGAACGGGGCGTCCCAGTCCAGCTCGGTGTCGGGGTCGAAGGAGTGCTTGGCGGAGGCGTCGAGCAGCCGCTCCGCGACCTTCTCGCGCTCCGTGATTTTGGTCATGATGGGGGCCATACGCTTATGAGACTGCGTGTCAGCAAGGACGTCAATCCCTCGCGCAGAACTTGTTGACCCGGCGGTAACCGGCGTGTGAGTCTGCGAACGACCGCCAACGACCGCACGGCCAACGACCGGACCCCGTAACGAATTTCGGGCGAGCCACGAGGAGGCGTCAGTGTCGACGCACGAGCTCTACACGACAGCACCGACCGAAGCGCTCTGGGAGGTCACGGCGAGCGGCGCGGCCCGCTTCTCCTGGGAGTACGACGACGGGCGCGACCGGCTGCTGGCCCTCTACCAGAAGGGCAAGGACAAGCAGTGGGACGCCGTCCGGAGGATCGACTGGGACCTGGAGGTCGATCCCTACGACCCGCTCGGCGTCCCGGACGAGGCGCTCACCGTCTACGGGACCCGTTACTGGGACAAGATGGACGAACAGAACAAGAAGGACCTGCGACGGCACTACGCGTCCTGGCAGTTCAGCCAGTTCCTGCACGGCGAGCAGGGCGCCATGGTCTGCGCGGCCCGCATCGTCGAATCCGTCCCCGACCTGGACGCCAAGTTCTACTCCGCGACCCAGACCATGGACGAGGCCCGGCACGCCGAGATATACGCCCGGTTCCTGCAGGAAAAGGTCGGGATGCTGTATCCGATCAATGATTCCCTGCAGGGCCTGCTCGGCGACACCCTGCGCGATTCCCGCTGGGACATGCCCTATCTCGGAATGCAGGTCCTCATCGAAGGACTCGCCCTCGCCGCGTTCGGCATGCTCCGCGACACCACGGACAAACCGCTGCCCAAGCAGATCCTGGCCTACATCATGCAGGACGAGGCCCGGCACGTCGCTTTCGGGCGGATGGCCCTGCGTGACTACTACCAGCAGCTCAGCGACGGTGAACTCCGGGAACGTGAGGAATTCGTCATCGAGGGCTGCTATCTGATGCGCGACCGGCTGCGCGGGGTCGAGGTCCTGGAGAACTTCGGAATCCCGCGAAAGGACTCCGAGGAACTCAGCGAGAACTCCGAGTACCTGCACCTGTTCCGGAAACTGCTCTTCAGCCGGATCGTGCCCTGTGTGAAGGACATCGGTCTGTGGGGCCCCCGGCTGCAACAGGCCTATGTCGACATGGGCGTCTTCGACATGGGCGACTCCAGTCTCGATCTGCTCATGGCCGAGGACGAGGAGATCGCCGAGAAGCTCGACGCCGAGCGCTTCGCCGCCGAGGAGTCGGCCCGCGTCGCGGAGGTCGCCGACGCGATCACCCTCGGCTCGGGAACGGAGACCGCCTGAATCCCGGGGAGAGTTCCCAGGACGTCAAGAACATCTGCTCGGGAGTCGTACGCTTGCTCGATGCTTGAAGGACCGAGAGCGCGACGGCGCGTACGCATGGCGCTGGGGCTCGCACTGCTGACCCTCAGCGCCGCCTGTGGATCCGGCTCGAAGCCGTCGCCCGAGGTACTGGCGCCGGTGTCCGCCGCGCCCACCGCACAGGTCGACGGCCTGCCCGAAGGCTCGGTGGCGCCGGAGGCGACGACACCGGCCGCACCGGGGACGATCACCCTCGCGTTCGGCGGCGACGTGCACTTCACGGAGCGTACGCAGCCCCGGCTGGTCAACGGGATGACGGAGCCGGCGATCGGTCCGCTCTCCAAGACCCTCGCGGCGGCCGACTTCTCCATGGTCAACCTGGAGACGGCGATCACCACGCGGGGCACCCCGCAGCCCAAGACGTACCACTTCAGGACCCCCGCCACCGCGCTCGACGTCCTCAAGAAGTCGGGCGTGGACGCGGTCTCGATGGCGAACAACCACGCCGTCGACTACGGCGCGCAGGGGCTGACGGACACCCTCGCGGCGGTCAGGGACGCGCCGATCCCGGTCGTCGGCATCGGTGCGAACGAGGCCCAGGCCTACCGTCCGTATCTGAAGACGATCCGCGGGGTGAAGCTCGCCGTCCTCGCGGCCAGCCAGGTGCAGGACATCACCAACCAGAACTGGCGCGCCACGGCGTCCAAGCCGGGCATCGCCTCGGCACTGGAGCAGACCAAGCTGGTGGCGGCGGTCAAGGCGGCGAAGAAGAAGGCCGACGTCGTGGTCGTCTATCTGCACTGGGGCACCGAGGGGCAGTCCTGCCCGGGGCCCGAGCAGAAGTCCATCGCGGCCAAGCTGGCGGCGGCCGGGGCCACCGCGGTCGTCGGCACGCACGCACACGTGATGCTGGGCTCCGGGATGATGCGGCAGACCTATGTCGCCTACGGCATGGGCAATCTGCTCTGGTACGGCACCTCGCCCTACCCGAACTCCAACGACACCGGCATCACCACCCTGACCATCGCCAAGGGGAAGGTCGCGGGCGAGCGCTTCACGCCGGCCTTCGTCGACAACCACGGTGTGCCCATGCCCCAGGAGGACGCCGGGGCCAAACGCATCAACGACCGCCGCGCCGGGCTGCGCGGCTGCACGGGATTGTCAGCGGCGCCGAAGAAGTAGGAACCGCCGCGCTGTCACCGGCATCTATCACTGCAGATGTACGGGGGTTTGGCTGTGTGTTCAGTCCTGCCGTGCTGCGACGCGACGAGAGAAGGGGACTCAACCCATGGCGCGACTCACCGCGAGCCAGCGGAACGTAGCGATAACCGTTGCCTCGGTCATCGCCCTGATAGCCGCGATAGCCGGTGCCCTGGCGGTGTCCGGATACAACAAGGCACAGGCGGACGCGAAGGAGTCCAAGCCCACGGTGGACGCCAAGCCCGCCCGGCCGGTGCCGATCGAGATCGTGCACATGCCGGAGAGCGGCGGCAAGGCCGTCAACATCACCATCGACGACGGCCCCGACCCCACCTGGACGCCCAAGGTGCTCGAGGTGCTGAAGCAGAACGATGTGAAGGCCGTCTTCTGCGTGATCGGTCCGCAGGCGAAGGCCCACCCCGACCTCATCCGGCAGATCGTGGCCGCCGGACACCGGCTCTGTGACCACTCGATGACGCACGACACGGGGATGGACAAGAAGTCCGAGGCGTACCAGAGCCAGGAGATCCTCGACGCGCAGCGGATGATCGAGGAGGCCTCCGGTGGTGTGAAGGTGCAGTACTGGCGGGCCCCGGGCGGTGCTTTCACCCCCTTCAACCGCAAGCTCGCCGCGGCGCACGGAATGCGGCCGCTCGGCTGGAACGTGGACTCCAAGGACTTCGAGAAGCCCGGTGTCGGCGCCATCGTGAGCACCGTCAAGAAGGAGGTGGCGGGCGGTCCGACCCTCCTCTTCCACGACGGCGGCGGTAAGCGCGAGCAGACGGTCGCGGCCCTGGAGAAGGTGCTTCCGTGGCTGAAGCAGCAGGGCTACGCGTTCAGCTTCCCGAAGATCTACTAGACCCCGCAGCCCCGCAGCCCCGTTCAGCGGTGGCGCCGGTCAGCCCAGGACGGCCCGCATGACGTCGCGGGCGATGGGGGCCGCGCTGCCGCCGCCGGAGATGTCGGCCCGGACGGCCTCGGCGTCCTCGACGACGACGGCCACCGCGACGGCCGGCTGGCCGGCGGCGGACTTGGCGTAGGAGATGAACCAGGCATACGGCATGCCCTTGTTGCCGACGCCGTGCTGGGCGGTGCCGGTCTTGCCGCCGACCGTGATGCCGGGGATGGCCGCGTTGGTGCCGGTGCCCTTGGTGACGACGGCCTCCATCATCTGCTGGAGCCGGACGGCGGTGCCGGAGCTGACGGCCTGGTGCAGGAGGCGGCCGGCGGCCGCGGCGACCGTGACCCCGTTGGAGTTGGTGATCCGGTCGACGAGGTACGGGGACATCAGCTCACCGCCGTTGACGACCGCCGCCGCGACCATCGCCATCTGCAGCGGGGTCGCGGTGGTGTCGAACTGGCCGATGGACGACAGGGCGACCTGGTCGGGTCCCATCCTGGTGTCGAAGTTGCTCGGGGCGACGCTCGGCGGGATCCGCAGCCGGTGGTCGTTGAAGCCGAACGCCTGCGCCTGCTTCACCATCCCCTTCAGCCCGACGTCCACGCCGAGCTTCGCGAAGACGGTGTTGCACGAGACGGTGAAGGCGACGAGCAGGGTGGCGTCGGCGCAGCCCGCCGCCTCGTTCTCCAACTGGGTGGTGGTGCCGGGCAGCGTGTAGGGCTCGGGGGTCTTCGTCGGGGCCTTCGGATCGGTGACCTTGCCCGACTCCAGGGCCGCGGCGGCGGTGACGACCTTGAAGGTGGAACCCGGCGGGTATGTCTGGCGGATCGCCCGGTCCAGCATCGGCTGCTCGGGATCGGAGGTGAGCCGGGCCCACTCGGCGTTGACGTCACGGCCGGTCCCCGCGATCCCCGAGGGGTCGTAGGAGGGCGTGGAAACCAGCGCCAGGATCCGCCCGGTGGCCGGGTCGAGCGCGGCGACGGCGCCCGTGCGGTCGCCGAGCCCGGTGAAGGCGGCCTCCTGGGCGGCCGGGTTGATGGTGGTGTGGACGTCACCGCCCTTCTGCCGGGCGCGGGTGATCTCGTTCCACAGCGGCAGCGAGGCCAGCTGCGGGTCCGTGCCGGACAGCACGGCGTCCTCGGTGCCCTCCAGCATCCTCGTGCCGTACAGCTGCGACACATAGCCCGTGACGGGCGCGTACAGCGGCCCCTGGGTGTAGGTGCGCAGATACGTCAGCTGGTCGTCGGTCTCCCGGTAGCCGGTGACGGGCCTCCCCGCGACGAGGATGTCGCCGCGCGGCTGGTCGTAGCGGGCGATCATCGCGCGGCGGTTGGCCGGATTGGCGTTGAACGAGTCGGCCTGGAAGATCTGCACCCGGCTGGTGTTGATCAGCAGCGCGACCAGCAGGACCAGACAGCAGGCGGCGGCCCGCCGGATGTAGCGGATCACCAGGCACCCGCGTCCGGCAGGGGACGGCGCGCGCTGTCGCTGAGCCGGATCAGCAGCGCGACGATGATCCAGTTGGTGACGACGGACGAACCGCCCTGGGCGAGGAACGGCATCGCCATGCCGGTGAGCGGGATCAGGTCCATCACCCCGCCCGCGATCACGAAGACCTGCAGGGCCAGGATCGAGGCGAGGCCGATCGCCAGCAGCCGGCCGAACGGGTCGCGCAGCGCCAGCCCCGCCCGGTAGCCGCGGGCCACCAGCAGCGCGTAGAGCACGAGGAGCACCGTCAGCCCCGCCATGCCCAGCTCCTCGCCCACCGTGGAGAGGATGAAGTCGGACTTGGTGGCGAAGCCGATCAGATACGAGTGGCCCTGTCCGAGGCCGGTGCCGAGCATGCCGCCGGCGCCGAAGGCGAACAGCGACTGGGCGAGCTGGTTGGGTCCGTCGCCCGCCTCGATGCTGGCGAACGGGTGCAGCCAGTCCTCCACCCGCGCGTGGACATGCGGTTCGACCGCACCGACGGCGAAGGCGCCGAGCGCCGACAGCAGCAGCCCCACCGCGATCCAGCCGGTCCGGCCGGTCGCGACGTACAGCATCACCACGAACAGCCCGAAGAAGAGCAGCGAGGTGCCCAGGTCCCGCTCCGCGATCAGCAGGCACACGCTGAGCAGCCAGATCGTCACGATCGGGCCGAGCACCCGGCCGGTGGGCAGCTGCAGCTTCCAGAAGGTGCGGCCGGTGTACGCCAGGGCGTTGCGGTTGGTGGCGAGATACGCGGCGAAGAACAGCGCGAGCAGGATCTTGGCGAACTCGCCCGGCTGGATCGAGAAACCGGCGACCCGGATCCAGATCTTGGCGCCGTTGATCGCCGGGAAGGAGATCGGGACGACCATGAGGAACAGGGCCGCCGCGCAGCAGACGTACGCGTAGCGCGACAGCACCCGGTGGTCGCGCAGCACCAGGACCACCGCGATGAAGAGCCCGATGCCCAGCGTCGACCAGACCAGCTGGGTGGGAGCGCCCTCGGCACCGAGCACCGGCTCCAGATCGAGCCGGTAGATGAGGACCAGCCCGACCCCGTTGAGCAGGACGGCGATCGGGAGCAGCAGCGGGTCGGCGTAGGGCGCGCGGGCCCTGACCGCGACATGGGCGAGCAGGGCCAGCACGCCGAGCCCCGCTCCGTACCCCGCCGCGTCGGGCGGCACGGCGCCGTTCCTGGCCAGTCCCACTTCCGCGTAGCCGTACACCGAGATGAGAACCGCACCGATCAGCAGGGAGAGCTCCACGCCGCGCCGCTTCGGCAGCAGCACGAGGGGCGGGGGAGCGTCGGTGGTCGTTGCGCTCATGGGCTGCAACGTAGCAAGCGGCGGGGCCAATGTCCCTTATGTGACCGATGGGCACCGCGAGCCCCGCTGTCGGAGCCGGGACGTAGGCTGCAGGATGTGACACCACCCGAGGAGCTCGCCGACCTGCGCTACGCCGACCTGCTGCGCCCGCACGAGGGCGGCCTGGAGGTCGACGAGCGGTACGACACCGTGCACTTCGACCGGCTCACCTTCGAGGACGAGAAGGCCTCGGGGGCACACTTCCTCGAGTGCGCCATCACGGACTGCAGCTTCACCGGCACCCCGCTGCGCGGCGCCCGGTTCAACGACGTCTGGGCGCAGGCCACCCGCTTCACCGGCACCGCGCTCGCCGAGTCCTCCTGGCTCGACACCACCTTCTCGGCGTGCGCCCTGGCGGGCATCGAGGCGTACGGCTCGGTGCTGCGGCGGGTGGTGTTCCGCCAGTGCAAGTTCGACTCGGTGAACCTGCGGGCCACCACGCTGCACGACGTGGTCTTCGAGGACTGTGTGCTGCGGGACGTCGACCTCGGCGGCGCCAAGCTCACCGGGGTGACCTTCCCCGGCACCCGGCTGGAGCGCGTCCACCTCGCCCGCGCCACGCTGAAGAAGACCGATCTGCGCGGCGCCACCACCCTCGAACTCGCCGACGGCCATGAATCGCTCAAGGGTGCCCTCATCACCACCCTCCAGCTCTTCGACCTGGCCCCGGTGCTCGCCCAGACCCTCGGCATCACCGTCAAGGACAAGTAGTCAAGGACAAGTAGGAGACCCCTGTGAGCCTGTACGACATCCCGCTGCGCACCCTGTCCGGCGAGCCCGCCTCGCTGGCGGACCAGCGCGGCAAGGCGCTGCTCATCGTCAACGTCGCCTCCAAGTGCGGTCTCACCCCGCAGTACGAGGGCCTGGAGCGGCTGCAGCAGCGGTACGCGGAGCGCGGCTTCACCGTGCTCGGTGTGCCCAGCAACCAGTTCGCCGGCCAGGAGCCCGGCAGCGCGGAGGAGATCCAGACCTTCTGCTCCACCAGCTACGGTGTGAGCTTCCCGCTCCTCGAGAAGGCGGACGTCAACGGCGAGGAGCGGCACCCGCTGTACACCGAGCTGACGCAGGCGAAGGACGCCGAGGGCGAGGCCGGTGACGTGCAGTGGAACTTCGAGAAGTTCCTGATCGGCCCGGACGGCGAGGTGGCGGGAAGGTTCCGGCCGCGCACCGAGCCCGAGGCCGCTGAGCTGGTCGAAGCCATCGAAGCCGTGCTGCCCGCCTGACCTCGCAAGATCGCCTCGGGGGCTCCTAAGGGCGAGGCCACGCCATGGCGCGATCCGGCACGTTGGAACTCATTGTCCGGGTGGTCGCTCTCCTGCTTTTCTCTTCTTACCGCCTCGGCGAGGAAGGGACAGCGGAGTGCAGGAGAGCGAATTCCGTACCGGGCATCTATGCGTGGACACGGATCCTGCGCTGTGCCTCCCCTGCCAGGAGCGGTTGGATCGGCAACTCGCCTTGCTTCCCCGGGTATATGGCGAGTTGGAGGCTGCGCTCGTTCCGGCTGTGGACGGTGGCGACCGTGTCACCGCAGGTGGCCGGCCCGGCATCCCGCTGAACGGGCCGGCTGTCGATGCGCGCGCCGACATCCGAGGCACCCTCGCCTCCTGGGCCGATCTGATAGTCGAGGGCCGCACCGTCCGCCTCCCCCTGCGGACGGTGCCGGCCCTCGCCGCATTCCTACGACGCCATCTGGCGTGGCTGGCCGTCCACCCCGCGGCCGAGGACGCCGCGGCCGAGGTCGACGCACTCGTGCGCCGCTGCATGAAGATCGCCCGACCCCGTCTGGAGCGCCGTATCCCCGTTGGCCCGTGCATCGTGCAGTCCTGCCCCGGCCGCCTCACCGCCGTCGTCCGTGAACCCGGTTCCACGCTTCCCCCGGCTGTGGAGTGCGATACGGAGCGCGCGCATGTCTGGCCGCCGGAGCGCTGGCGCGCCCTGTACCGGGGCCGGGCCTGTGACGGGGTCCCGCCCGGGCTCAGCGCCCGCGAGATCTCCTCGGCCTGGCGGATTCCCGCAGGCACCGTCTACTGGCTCGCCAATGAGCACCAGTGGCGGCGCAAGCGCGACGGGCGGCAGGTCTTCTACGCCCAGGAGGACGTGCTGCGGACGCTGGGCCGCGACCGCCTCACGGGCTGAGCGCGCCCCGGCCTGCACGGAGCGGACCCGGGCCGGCGACGGTCCGTGAGCGGCCGGGCGAGAACGGCTGAAAAGATTCGGTGCCGGCTGGCCGGGAACGGCCCCTCATGGCTGAAAAGGCACCCTTGCCTCGTGCCGCACTCCGTAACCCGCGTAACCACGCATCCGGGCGGCCTTCCGAGCGACATGGCTGAAAATCGCTGTCGCTCTGGCCGAAACGCGTCCGGACGTACACAGCGCTGTACGGCCCGCGGCGTAGCCGCGAGCCGTACAGCGCTGTGGGGGAGGGGGGAAGGTCTGTTGTCAGGCAGTCGCCGAGGCGGGCACCCAGATGGCGGGTGCTGCTGTCTGGTCCCACAACTCCGGGCTGGCGCTCTGTGACGTGCGCTGCGACTCCGTGCCGGAGTCATGCGTCGCTGCCATGGCGGTCCCGCCGACTGAAGAAAGGGCGAGCACCAGGGCTGCGACCGCAGTGATCTTGGTCAGGTGCTGCATGCTCGACATCGTGATCCTTGTCTGGGAAGGCAGGAGATTGCTCACGGGTTCGGGATGCCCTTGTAGCAATGCCAGAGTGCCAAAAATGGACGGCAAGTGGCCAGTTAGGGCAGGTGCGTAAGTGCGCAATGGCGCGAATCGGAAGGTCATGAGGTCAGATGAACCCATGAGTGACGGCGAGGACGCCGGCCTGGAACCGGCTCTCGGCCTGCAGGTATCTCATGACCTCGGAGACCAGGCGGCTCACCGTACGCAGTGAGATCCCCAGTTTCCTGGCGATCCGCTCATCGGTGAGTCCATTGGCCAGGAGACGCATGGCGGTGCGGTGCTGTTCGGTCAGCTCGCTCGCGGAGTCGAACCGGTCAGCCACTTTGGTCGAGTACGGCACGGAGCGCAACCAGCAGTCCTCGTAGAGGGCGCTGTAGGTACGGACCAGCGCCCTACCGCGGACCAGGAGCGCGGCTTCCGACGGGTTGTCGGGGTTGGCCGCGAGGATCGCGGTGTGCATGTCGCCGATGCTCAGGTCCAGCGGGACCTGGGGCGCCAGCCGGACCTCCACACCCGCGGAGGCCAGCTCGGAGAGGTACTTGCGCTGCCGCGGCGCCGAGTTGATGCCCTGGGTGTAGATCGCCTGCACCCGGATACCGCGTTTGACCATGTCGGCGTCGCCCTGCAGGGACTCGGCCAGTACCTCGGCCGGCGGCAGCGGCCCCGGATGCATGGACCGCGAGCGGGTGGTGAGGGTGGCGTAGTAGTCACCGACCATCTGCCGCTTGCGGCCGTCACCGGTGATGATCTCGACCTCGACCTTGGCCGCGTCCCGCTGGACCGCGGGACGGTAGCGCTCCATCAAGGACTCCGACGCCCTGACGATCGCGGTCAGCTCTTCACGCTGCGCCTGCAGTGCGGCCCGCTGCCGGTCCAGCAGGCTGATCAGCGCGGTGTCCGGATCCACGGGGTCGACCTCCTCCGGGCTGCGTCCGGCGCGAATCAGCCCCAGCTCCCGGAGCTCAGCCCAGCCGGTCGCCGCCTCGGTGGCGGTGAGACCCAGTCGTGCCGCGGCCGTCGCCGGTGGGCACGACCCCTGATCACGCAATGCCTGGTACAAGGCAAGACCGACATCGTCGGATTCCGCCGCCCCGCCTCGAACAGTCACAGCCATGGCTACCCCCTCACCCAGAGGCGACTTTAGCAACGGTTGTGCCATATGCCAGCGGCCCGCTGCCAGCAGATGGCCGGTCATCGCGGTCGCACGTCGCCGCCGGGCCGCTGTGGCCGGGCCCCGGGGGCGGGGGGAGGAAACACTGTCCGGAATGCCGGGCTCCGCACGGCTCCTCCAGGAACTGCCGGGGGTCCGCTCCGCAGGATCGGTGACGCACGTCACCAACCTCCAATCCATCCTCTTGGCCGCTGGTCGGCCGTGTCAACCGGTTCACGCAACCGCTGCTTTAGCCACTCGACCGATCCTCCAACGACATGTGCGGGACCCGTTCCACGCCGGTCTGTCAGCGGACCGGTGGCTGCGCCGCGAGGGGATGTCGAGGGGATGTCATTGTCAGGCTTCGCCACTTTCACCGAGCTTGTCCTGGAACGGGCCGCGGAGCTCGCCGACGCGGACGCCCATGTCTTCCTCCGGGACGCGGGACCGGCCATGGCGGCCGAGCATCTGACCTACGCGGAGCTGGACCGGGAAGCGCGGCGGATCGCCTCCGTCCTGCAGCTGCACGGCGTGGAGGGGCAGCCGGTGCTGCTCCTGTACCCGACGACGGCCGAGTTCCTGAAGGCGTTCATCGGCTGCCTGTACGCCGGAGCGGTGGCCGTGCCGGCGCCGCTGCCCGGTGACGCCGGCCAGGAGAAGCGGCTGAGCCGTACCTCCGCGGTGATCCGGGACTCCGGAGCGAAGCTGGTGCTCACCGACCGGGCCAACGCGCCGGACATCGCGCTGTGGCTCTCCCGGGCCCGCCGCGAGGACGTGGTCTGCCTGGCCACGGACAACACCGGCTTCGGCGACCCGGCCGCCTGGCAGCCCGTCGCGGCCCGCCCCGACGACCTGGCGTTCCTGCAGTACACCTCGGGCTCGGTCTCCGACCCGCGCGGCGTCATGGTCTCGCACCGCAACCTGATGGCCAACGAGGCGGCCATCGCCCGGTCCCTGGGCACCACGTCGGAGGACCGGTTCGGCGGCTGGCTGCCGCACTTCCACGACATGGGCTTCATCGCCCACCTGCTGCACCCGCTCTGGCTGGGCAGCTCCTCGGTGCAGATGTCGCCCACCTCCTTCATCAAGCGGCCGGTGCGCTGGCTGCAGGCGATCGACGAGTACGGCGTGACCGCGGGCGGCGGCCCCAACTTCTGCTTCGAACTGTGCCTGCGCCGCGTCACCGACGAGCAGATCGCGGCGCTCGACCTGTCCCGCTGGCGGCTCGCGCTCAACGGCGCCGAGCCGGTCCGCGCCGACACCCTCAAGGCGTTCGCCGAGCGCTTCGCCCCCGCCGGGCTGCGGCCCCAGGCGCTGTACCCCTGCTACGGGCTGGCCGAGGCCACCCTCATCGTGTCCGGCGGCGTCCCCGACGCCCCGTTCACCGAGAAGCAGGCGGACACCAAGGCCCTGGAGCGCGACCAGCTGGCGGCGGCCGAGCCGGGCAAGCCGCAGCGGACCCTGGTCAGCAGCGGACAGGTCACCGACTTCGACGTACGGATCGTGGACCCGGCCGGCTACCGGGAGCTGCCGGCCGGCGCCGTCGGTGAGATCTGGCTGCGCGGCGACAGCGTCGCCCAGGGCTACTGGCGGCGGCCGGAGGAGTCCGACGCGACCTTCCACGGCACCCTGAACGACGGCGAGACCGGGTTCCTGCGCACCGGGGACCTGGGTGTGCTGGAGGACGGCGAGCTGTTCGTCACCGGCCGTCTCAAGGAAGTGATCATCATCAACGGGCGGAACGTGTACCCGCAGGACGTCGAGTTCGCGGTGCGCGCCATCAGCCCGGCGCTCGCCCACGGTGCCGGAGCCGCCTTCAGCGTCGAGGCCGGGCGCGAGCAGCTGGTGGTGGTGCAGGAGGTCAAGGGCGAGGGCGCGAGTGCGGCGAGCCTGCGCGCACTGGCTCAGCAGGTGCAGGCGATGATCGGCCAGGACTTCAACATCCCGGCGGGCAACGTCCTGCTGGTCCGGCCGGGCACGGTCCGCAGGACCACCAGCGGCAAGGTGCAGCGCACTCTGATGCGGCAGCTGTTCCTCGACGGCGAACTGCGCGGCGAGTACGAGGCGCTGGACCCGGCCGTGCACGCCGAGGTGCGGGCCCGCGACACCCTGCTCGGCGAGGACCTGCTGCAACCGGAACCCGCCGGTGGGAGAGGCAGGCCGTGGTGACCAGGCCCGCGACCGGCGGCCCCGCCGCCCTCGCCGAAGCACCCGCACCGCAGCAGCGTGAGGCTGCGGTGCAGGCGCGCGTCGCCGAACTGGAGGCGCTGCTCGGCGATCCCACCGATCCCGGCAATCCCTGCGGCTACCACGCGGTGCTGAACGCCGACCGGGCGGCGGTGCCGTTCACCCGGGGCGAGGCGCTGCTCGACGACTTCGGGATGAACCGCGAGTTCGTCCCCAGCAGGCTCGGCGGCCGGCTGGACTCCATCGACACCCTCGTCCGCGTCATGCGCCCGGTCTTCCGGCGGGACGTCGGGCTCGGCATGAGCTACGGGATGATGTCGTACATGGCCGCCTCCGACGTCTGGATGGCGGGCAGCGACGAGCAGCAGGAGTGGCTCGCCGGTTCGATGCTGCGGGGCGCGAAGGCGGCCATCGCGCAGCACGAGACGGCGCACAGCAACCAGCTGGTCCGCAGCCAGGTCGCGGCGCGGCGGGCGGACGGCGGCGGGTTCCTGCTCAGCGGCGGCAAGCCGGTGATCAACAACCTGGCCCGTTCCGAAGCCCTGGTGCTTTTCTGCCGCACCGACCCGGCGCCCGGCAGCCGCAGCCATTCGGTGCTGCTGCTGAACCCGGGCGAGCTGCCCGTGGACCGCTCCAGGATCGTGCCGCACCAGATGCCGGTCGGACTGCGCGGCAACGCCTTCGCGGGGCTGGAGTTCGACGACTGCCCGGTGCCGGAGTCCGCGCTGCTCGGGCCGGTCGGCAGCGGTATCGAGACGGCGCTGCGGTCCTTCCAGATCAGCCGTACCGTCATCGCCGCGACCGCGCTCGCGGCCGTGGACACCAGCCTGCGCACGGCGGTCCGCTTCGACCACGAGCACCGTGGCGGCGGCTGGGCCGGCGCCCGTTCCGACGCGCAGCGCACCGACGCCGCCGCGACCGGAGCCTTCGTCAACCTGCTGCTGTACGACAGCCTGGCGCTCGTCGCGATGCGCGCGATCCATCTGCTGCCGACGCAGACCAGCGTGTACTCGGCGGCGCTGAAGTACCTGCTGCCCCGGATCCTCACCGAGACGATGTACGACCTGTCGATCGTGCTCGGCGCCGGGTTCTACACCCGCGAGGGCACGCTGGGCATCTTCCAGAAGCACGTCAGGGACGTGCCGGTGCTCAGCCTCGGGCACGCCGGATCGGTGGCCTGCCAGGCCACCGTCATCCCGCAGCTGCACCGGCTGGCCCGGCAGTCCTGGTTCGTCGAGGACGACGCGCCCGCCGGGCTCTTCCGGCCGCGCGCCGAACTGCCGCCGCTGCACACCGAGTCGCTCAGCCTGGCCTGCGGCCGCGACAGCCTCAGCGCGTCGCTGCTGTCGGTCGCCGCCGCGATTCCGGGCCGCAGCCCGGTGGAGAAGGCGCTGCGCGGGCTGGCCGGGCAGTTGGTGGAGGAGTTCCGCGATCTGCGCGACCGGGTCCTGGCCCTGGAGCCCGCGGACCGCACCACCCCGGTGGGTCCTGCCTCGTTCGCCCTGATGGACCGGTACGCGCTGCTGCTCGCGGCGTCCGCCGTGCTGGGGGTGTGGCGGCACAACCAGGACGGCTCCGACCCGTTCCTGGCCGACCCGGCCTGGGCGGCCGCTGCCTTGCACCGCATCGCGCGGCGGCTGGGCGCGAAGGTCCCCGATCTGCCGGGGGAGTGCGAGACCCGGCTCCGGCACGAAGTCCACGTCCGTTTCAGCGCCCAGCGCAGCTACGACCTCTACAACACTCCCATTCCCGGCTGACGGTTCATGGGCCTGACGCGTACCCAAGGAGTCCAGCGATGACCGCTCCGACGACCCGGCACAGTGCTGTGCTCGCCGACAACCTGCACCGTGGCTGGTTGCTCGACCGGCTCGCGCTCTACCTCAACCGCCCGGCCGACAGCATCGACCCGACGGTGCCGCTGGCCGAGTTCGGCATGGACTCGGTGGCCGCGCTGAGCCTGTGCGGTGACCTGGAGGACCAGTTCGGGCTGTACGTGGAGCCCACCCTGCTGTGGGACCACCCGACGGTCGAGAGCCTCGTCGGGTACATGGCAGTGGAGATCCCACGGGTCGGGGAGGACAACCGCTGATGGACTCCATCGCCATCGTCGGGCTCGACTGCGCGTTCCCCGGAGCGCCGGGCAGCGACGCGTACTGGGACCTGCTGATGCGCGGCGGCGACGCCGTCGGCGACATTCCGGAGCAGCGCTGGAACCCCCGCGACTACGCCTCGCAGGAGCCCGGCGCCGTGCACTCGGAGATGACGCGCGGCGGCTTCATCGACGACGCGGACGCCTTCGACAACGACTTCTTCTCGGTGGCGCCGCGCGAGGCCGCCGCGATGGACCCGCAGCACCGGCTGCTGCTGCAGTGCGCCTGGCGCGCCCTGGAGGACTCCGGGCGGGCCCCGGGCGCGCTGGCCGGCACGGACGCCGGTGTCTTCGTCGGGGTGATGGGCGGCGAGTGGGGCCGGCTGCGGATGGGCGACCACACGGAGATCACCCCGCAGCTGGGCGCGGGCAGCAGCGCGGGGATGACCGCCAACCGGATCTCGTACCACCTGAACCTCACCGGGCCGAGCCTCGCCGTCGACACCGCCTGTTCCTCGTCGCTGGTCGCCGTGCACCTGGCCGCCAACGCGCTGCTGTCCGGCGAGTGCGACACGGCGCTGGCCGGCGGGGTGAACCTGGTGCTGTCCCCGGCGCTCGGCATCGTCTACACCCAGTTGGGGCTGGCCTCCTCGGACGGCCGCTGCCGTCCGTTCAGCGCGGACGCCGACGGCATCGCGCGCAGTGACGGCGTCGGCCTGGTCGTGCTGCGCAGGACCGCGGACGCGCTCGCCGACGGGCAGCGGATCTACGCGGTGATCCGCGGCACCGCGGTGAACCAGGACGGCCGCAGCAACGGTGTCACCGCCCCCAACCGCTGGTCGCAGCAGAAGGTCGTCGAGGCCGCGTACCGGCGGGCCGGCGTCACCCCGGAGCAGGTCTCGTTCATCGAGGCGCACGGCACCGGCACGGTGCTGGGCGACGCCATCGAATGCGCGGCGCTGGGCACGGTGCACGGTGTGGAGCGCGCCGAACCGTGCGCCATCGGCTCCGTGAAGGGCAACCTCGGGCACACCGAGGGCGCGGCGGGCATCGCGGGGCTGATCAAGGCGGCGCTGGCGCTGCACCACCGGATCGTCCCGGCCAGCCGGTTCGCGGACCGCGAGAACCCGCAGCTGCGGCTCGCGGAGCGCGGGCTGCGGCTGCTGAAGTCGCCGCTGCGGCTGCCGCCCGGCGAGGCCGTGGCCGGGGTGAGCAGCTTCGGCATGGGCGGTACCAACGCGCACGCGGTGCTCGCCACCGCGCCCAGGACCAGGAACAAGGCCGTCGGGTCCGGCGTCCGGCGGGACACGGCCGCCGGCGCGGCGGGCGTCTTCACCCTCACCGGCGACACCCCGGAAGCGCTGCGCCGCAATCTCGCGGACCAGGCGGAGGCCGTCGCGAAGCGGCCGCGCGGCGAGGCGGCGGCGCTGTGCTGGAGCAGCAACCGGATCAAGACCGGGCTGCCGTTCCGCTTCGCCCTCACCGCCCGCGACACCGCGGAACTCGCCGCGGGGCTGCGGCAGGCCGCCGGGCAGGACCTGCCCGGCGGGGTCGCGCACCGGCCGTGGAGCCGGCCCGTGGTGGCGTTCCTCTTCACCGGCCAGGGCAGCCAGTTCCCGGCGATGACCGCAGGGCTCCACCGTGACTCCGCCGTGTACCGGCACTTTCTCGACGAGGCCGACGCGGCCCTCGCCCCGCACACCGGGGGCTCCGTCCGCGATCTGATCCTGGGTGGTGAGCAGCGCATTCACGAGACCGGCACCGCGCAGCCCGCCCTGTTCGCGGTCGGCTACGCCCTGGCCCGTACCCTCACCGAACTCGGCGTCCAGCCTGCCGCCGTGCTCGGCCACAGCATCGGCGAGTACCCGGCGGCGGTGCTCGCCGGAGTGCTGAGCCTGGACGAGGCGGCCCGGCTGGTGGCCGTCCGCGGCGCGCTCATGCAGGAACTCCCCGCGGGCGGCGGCATGCTGGCGGTCAACGCGAGCCCCGCCGATCTGCGGAGCCTGCTCGACGACGAGCCGCAGGTGGGCCTCGGCGCGGTCAACGGGCCCGCCGACGTGGTGCTGTCCGGCGCCGTGAAGGCGCTGGAGCGGATCGCGGAGATCCTGCGCTCGCGGGGGGTGCGGACCAGGGCCGTACCGGTCTCGCACGCCTTCCACTCACCGCTGATGGCCCCGGCGCTGTCCCGGTTCGCGGAGACGGCCGGCACCGTCGCCGCCGCGCCGCCACAGGTGCCGCTGGCCTCCACCCGCTACGGGCGGATGCTGCGCGACGAGCCGATGGACGGCGCGTACTGGACCGGCCAGGCGGCCGAGCCGGTGCTCTTCTCGTCCGCGCTGGGCGCGCTCAACGAGGCGCTGGCACCCACCCATCTGATCGAGATCGGCCCCAAGCCGCAGCTGCTGCCGCTGGCGGGACGGGCCGGGCTGCGCGGGGACATCGAGTTCCTGCACCCGGCGCCGGGCGCCGAGGCGTCCGGCCGGGACCTGGCCGAACTGGTCGCCGCGCTCTACCGGGCCGGACTCGACCCGGAGTGGGACGCGCTCTACGCACCGCGGCAGCGCACGGCCGAACGGCTGCGGCCGTATGTGTTCTCGGACCGGCACCGCTTCTGGAACCGGCCGGCCGAGCCGTCGGAGCAGACCGCCAGGAGCCCGAAGGCCGCCGTACGCCCGGGGGAGCCGGTGCTCTCGCTGGGCCCCCCGGCCGCGCTCCCGGCCGAGTTCGCCGAGCCGGCGGACGCTCCACCCGCCCGGCTGGACGCGCTGTCGCAGGAGCGGGACCCGGTGCTGGCCGCCGTCGTCGAGGCCGTCGCGGAGGTCGGCGGCTATCCGCTGGAGCAGGTGGTGGCCTCGGCGCGCTTCTACGAGGACCTGGGATTCGACTCGGTGATGATCATGCAGCTCAAGGACCGGATCGAGGCGCGGCTGTCGAGCGCCGGCGAGATCTCCGTACAGCAACTCCTGCCCGCGCTGCGGTCCGTCGGCTCGCTGGCTGAGTTCCTGACCGAGTGCGTCAGCGTGCGTACGCCATGACCGGGACGACGGCGTACCTCGCCTCCACCGGTACAGCGCTGCCCGGAGCGCCGGTGGACAACAGCACCCTGGGGAAGCTGCTCAGCGTGAGCGAGGAGTGGATCGACATCTTCGTCGGCACCAGGACCCGGCACTTCGCCTGGGACCTGGCCACCGGCGAGGTCCACCAGAGCCTCACCGACCTGTGCGCGGAAGCCGGGGACCTGGCCATCGCCGGCGCCGGACTCGACGCCTCCGACATCGAGTTCCTCGTCCTCGCCACCGCGACCCCCGACACCCTGCTGCCGACCACCGCCGCCCGGGTCGCCGACCGGCTCGGGCTCAACTACCTGCCCGCGTATCAGCTCCAGGCCGGCTGCTCCGGCGCGGTGCAGGCCATCGACCTGGGACGTTCGCTGATCGCCGGCGGCTGCGGAGCGGGGCTGGTGATCGGCGGGGACGTGACCAACCGCCATCTCGACCTGCGCCGCGACCTGAGCCGGATGCCCACCGAGGAGCTGGTGAACTACGTGCTGTTCGGGGACGGCGCGGGCGCCGCCGTCCTCACCGCGGAGCCGGCCGGGGAACGGGTCGCGCTGCGCGGGGTGCTCAACCGCTTCGCCGGGCTCGGCCGGCCGCCCGGCCAGATCATCGACTGGTACGGGATCACCGACCGGCACACCGAACGCCAGATGATCTCCGAGGACTACAAGGAGATCGAGGAGAGCGTCCCCGTCATGGCCGTGGAGATCCTCTGGGACCTCCTGGGCCTGCTGGACTGGGGCATCGGCGACCTCGACTTCCTGCTGCCGCCGCAGCTCTCCACCCGGATGACCCAGCGCATCGTCGAGCACCTGGCGGTGCCGGGGGCCCGCGAGATCAGCTGTGTCTCCGACACCGGCAACACCGGCAACGCCCTGCCCTTCCAGCAGATCGAACGACTGCTGCCGGAACTGCGGGTCGGCCAGCGGGCGCTCACCATCGCGGTGGAGTCCAGCAAGTGGATCAAGACCGGGCTCGCTCTGGAGAAGGTCTGAGAAGGTCTGAGAAGGACGGATTGCGTTACATGACAACAGGACTGGAACGGCTGCGCGAGCTCAAGGCACTCGGGCGGCTCGAGGCGGAGTACGACCGGGTCGCCCCGCTGCTCGCGGAGCTCACCGACGACCCCGGCACGTCCGCGGCCGCCGATCTGCCGCGCGCCGGCCGGCTGCTCGCCGGCCTCGACCGCGCCGCCGTCCTGGCCGCCCATCCGGGCACCCCTGTCGTCACCGTCGCCGTCACCGGCCAGTCCACCGTGGCCCAGCTCGTCGACCCGCTCACCGCGGAACTGGCCCGGCACGGGCTGCTGCTGCACCCCGTGCTCGGCGACCACGGCGCCTACCTGCACGATCTGACCTCCGAGCAGGGGCTCTTCCACGGTCTGGGAGCCGACCTCTCGCTGTGTCTGCTCGACGCCGAGACCGTCTTCTCCGAGGTGCCGCTGCCCTGGGACGTCGCCGCGCTGTCCCGCGCCGCCGACGGCGTACTGGAGCGGCTCACCGGCCTGGCCGCCGAGCACGCCCGGCTCGCCGGGACGGCGGACGGAACCGGCGGCACGCTCGTGCTCAACACCCTGCCGCTGCTGCGCCGCCACACCCACCAGCTCGTCGACCACCGCTCGCGGGCCCGACTCGGCGCGGTGTGGCGGGAGTTCAACGCGGCGCTGCTCCGGCTGACCGAACGCTTCCCGGGCCTGGCCGTCATCGACCTCGATCCGCTGATCGCCGACACCGGCCCCGTCTTGGATCCCCGGCTGGCCGGCTACGCCAAGGCCCAGTACACCGCGGCGCTGCTCGCCGCCTACGCCCGGGAGGCCGCGCATCTCGCCAGGTCGCTGCGCGGGATGACGAAGAAGTGCCTGGTCCTCGACCTGGACGACACGCTCTGGGACGGCATCCTGGGCGACGCGGGGGCGGACGGGATCGCGGCGGCGGGGACGCTGCGCGGCGAGGCCTTCGGGGCGTTCCAGCGGACCGTCAAGCAGCTCGGCTCGCAGGGCGTGCTGCTCGCCGTGAGCAGCAAGAACGATGCGGAGCCGGTGCTCGCCGTGCTCCGCGACCACCCCGACATGGTGCTGCGCGAGACGGACTTCGTGCAGGTCAACGCCAACTGGCGGCCCAAGGACGGCAATGTCGCCGATATCGCCGACCGCCTCGGCATCGGCCTCGACTCCCTCGTCCTCGCCGACGACTCCCCGGCCGAACGCGCCCAGGTGCGGCACGGCGCCCCGCAGGTCGCCGTCGTCCCGCTCGACGACGAACCCGCGCTGCATGTGACGCGGCTGCTGGCGGACGGCTGGTTCGACACGCCCCGGCTGACGGACGAGGACCGGGCCAGGACCGGGCAGTACCGGGTGGAGCGCGAGCGCCGGGAGCTGCGCGAGGGCAGCGGCTCGCACGCGGACTTCCTGCGCGAGCTCAAGGTGGGGGTGGAGCTGAGCGCGCCCCTGGGGCACGAGTTCGCCCGGCTCGCCCAGCTCACGCAGCGCACCAACCAGTTCAACCTCACCGGACTGCGGCTGGCGCAGCCGGACCTGGAGGCACGGGCCGCCGATCCGCGGCAGCTGGTGCTCGTCGCGCGCGCGACCGACCGGTTCGGCGACAACGGGCTCGTCGGGGCGGTGCTCGGCCATCGCGCGGCCGACGGACTTCATCTGGACAACATCTGGTTGAGCTGCCGAGTTCTGGCAAGGGGCATCGAGCAGGGCTGCGTTGCCGTCCTGCTGGAGCGGGCGCGGGACGCCGGACTCGCCGCGGTGCACGCGCGGTACCGGCCGACCGCGAAGAACCACCGGGTGCGGGACTTCTATCCCTCGCTCGGCTTCGAGGAGGTGGGGGAGGACGGCGACGGTGCCGGCGTACTTCTGCGCCATGACCTGCGAACGGTCCTGCCGGTGCCGGAACACCTCACCCTCGACGCCCGGATCGAACGGCTCGACGCGGGCGGCCCGAACGACGGGCATGACCGGAACGACGGACCGGAAGGGGACCGCCGATGAGCGGCATCGACGACCTGGGCGGCTTTCTGCGGCTGCTGCGCACCGAACTGGGCCTGCAACTGTCCGACCGGGACGCGTACACCGACCTCGCGGACGTCGAGGGCTGGGACTCGCTGCACCTGCTCCGGCTGGTGTCACTGCTGGAGGACGAGACCGGGCGCCGGATCCCGGTCCGGCAGGTCCTGGAGGCCCGCACCTTCCAGCAGATCCACTCCCTGGTCGCCGGCGGCGCGAGAGCCGCCGCACCGTGAGACCCGCGCCACCGCGCACCTGGAACACCCAATGCTGTTGATCCACCGTCTGGAGGAGCAAGGATGACCGTCCCCGGGAACTCCACTCTCGGCCCACCCCTCGGCGAGCCGGTCGAGGTGGGCGCGAGGGTTGCCGCCTGGGACAGGGTCCGCGCCGACCTGACGGCCTACGGAACCGCGCTGATCTACGCCCAGCTGGCCGATCTGCAGCCGGACCTGCCCGAGGGCGAGGAACTGCGCGCGCTGCTCGGCCGGGACTGGTCCCGCTATCTCGACCTCGCCCACCCCGCCGTCCGCAGCCGCTACGCCGCCTCGCGGATCCTGCTGAAGTTCGCCGCCGGCGCGGTGCTCAACGGCGACCCCGACGACCTGGAGCTGGCCTACGGGCCGACCGGGCGGCCGTATCTGCGCGGCTGCGACCAGATCGACATCAGCCTCAGCCACACCGAGGACCTGCTGCTGGTCGGCCTCACCACCCGCGGTCTGATCGGCGTGGACGCCGAACGGACCGACCGGCAGATGTACGGCAGCGGCCTGGGCCGCCATGTGTGCACGCCGTACGAACTGGTCACCCTCGCCTCGCTGGAACAGGAGCAGCGCAACCCCAGCCTGGTGCGGCTGTGGACCCTCAAGGAGGCGTACAGCAAGGCCATCGGGCAGGGCATGCAGTTCCGGTTCAGCGAGTTCGGGTTCGGCCCGGACGGCAAGCCGGTACGCGTGCAGCGCCCGGACGGCACGGCCGGGACCGGGTCCGAGTGGGCGTTCCGTACCTTCGTGCTCGACACCGGCTACTGCGTGAGCGCGGCGGTGTACGACGCGGGCTTCGGCGCGGTGCTGGACACCGACATCACGACCATGCTCGACCAGGACGCCGCGGAGGCGATCACCGCCGCGCTCAATGAGCAGGAGTGACGTTTCTCCGGGTCGCTGTCCCCGGGGTCGTCACTCCTTGAGGCCGAACTGGTCCAGCATCCCGGACAGCGCGACGTTGAACCCCGCCTGGAACCGGCTGGTGGCCTCGAGCTGTTCGGTGATCTCCGATATGTGGCGGCGGCAGGTGCGTACCGACATGCCGAGCCGGCGGGCCACCATCTCGTCCTTGTACCCCTTGGCCATCAGCCGGATGATCGACGCGCGGAGATCGTCGGTCCCCGAGGACGTCGACTGGCTGTCGGGGTTGAACGGGGTGGCGCCGTCCCACAGGTGCTCGAAGACCGCGCAGAGGAAGGCGACCAGCGTCGGTTCGCGGACGATCGCCGCGCCGGGGGTCTTCGAAGCCGACTTGCGCTCCGGCAGGAAGACGGTCTCCCGATCGTAAATGATCATGCGGTCGATGAGTTCGTCCGCGGTGCGGACCTCGGCGCCCTCGGCGGAGATGTCCCGGACATACGCCCTGGTGGCGAGGTCGCTGCGGGCCGTGTGCTGGTAGATGGTGCGGATCCGCACCCCCCGGTCCAGCGTGTTCAGCGCGCGCTGGCGGGCCGACGCCAGCGACGGTGACGAGCGGGCGCCGCCGGGCTGCACCGTGAGCAGCTCCTTGCGGCACTGCTGCGTCAGGTGGTTGATCATCGACTGGATGGTGTCCTTGTCGCTGATGACATCGAAGGCCTCCAGCCGGTTGCGCATCCGGCGTCCCTCGAAGTACCGCGGCATCAGCGAGAGCAGCTTCGACCGCACATCGGTGACGGCCTGCTGCAGATCCCGGATCTGATGCTCGGCGGATCCCACCAGATCCGCGGCCGCGACGTCAGGTCCCACCGGAACCAGCACGTCGGGATCACCCGGCATCGGCTGCAGAAGATGCAGAAGTCGCAGGACGTGTTCCACCCGGTCGACCTCGGGCGTGGTGAGCGAAAGTCGCTCCGCGATGTCCGCCCGGTCGAACCGTCCGAACTCGACGGCGGCCCCGTAGGCGGCAGCGCTCAAGTCGTCCAACTCGGCGAACTCCGAACTGGAATTGCCGCTTCCGGCCATCCGTGGCGCTCCCCCGTGAGCTGTGAAGTTGCTGCCATGCAAGCTTAGGCCATCGGGTTGGCCTTGGAGCGGGGATTCGAACCTGGGCATTGTGTGCGGGTCGGACAGTGGCTCTAGTGAGCCTCAAGTGACGGCAGCACAGCAGTGAAGTCCGTTAGACCGATCCTTTTGGGGGAAACATGAGGGTTTCGGCGAATATGAAGAGTGTGACCGTACGGGCGATACTCGTCGCAAGTGCGGTCGCGGCGCTGGCGGTCGGGTACTCCCCGGCGCAGGCGCAGACCTTGGAACGTCAGGCGGGGGATGCCATCAGCACTCCTGCGGCTTACAACACGGGGCACGTACACGCTGATGACGACGAATGGGACTGACCATCCCGGGGGACTGACCATCCCCGGTCGTTCGGCCTGATTCACGCAGCGCTCCCTACCAGGATCTGGTAGGGAGCGTTCTGCTGTGCCCCCACCGTCGCGGGAACCGTGGCCGGAACCGCGATCGCACTGACCAGTACGCCACCGCCCGCCGACCAGCGGCCGCTGAAACCCGTGGGGTCCCCCTCTTTCAGGGCGGACGCCGGCAGCAGCAGCCGGGCGCGGAAGGTACGCGCCACCGGGTTGACGGTGATGAGCGCGTCCTCGAAGTCCAGCTCCCGGCCGGTGAGCGGGAACCAGGCCTTGTAGACCGACTCCTTCATGCTGAACAGCAGCCGGTCCCAGCACACCTCGGGGGCCGTCCGCATCAACTGACGCACCCAACCCCGCTCCTGGGGGAGCGCGATGGACTCCAGGATGCCCTCCGGGAGGGTGTCGTTGGGCTCGGCGTCGATCCCGATCGCCGCGATGTCACTGGTGCGGGCCACGGCCGCCGCACGGTAGCCGTTGCAGTGCGTCATGCTGCCGACCACGTCCGGCGCCCACTGCGGCGCGCCACGGGTGCCGGGGAGTATCGGCATCGCCGGCAGGCCGAGCCCGGCCAGGGCGCGGCGGGCGCACCAGCGCGCCGTGGTGAACTCCAGCCGCCGCTTCTCCACCGCGTTGCGGATCTGCTCCGCCTCCTCCGGGAACAGGGTCGCCTCGGGCGGATCCATCGTCGCGTCCACGGCGACGACCTCGGTGGGAAGCAGCTGCGCGATCATGGGAGCCCCGTTTCGTCCGACGCCTCGTCGGCGTCTGCTGCGTGCTCGCTCCGGTGTGTGGCGAGCGATTTCCACGCTGCCGTTCCGGGGGGTCACGGGACAACGAACGATGCTCCGGCGGCGCTGACAGGGCAGGTCACAGACCCGATTCATGGTCGGCAGCTGCTATCCGGGAGCGGGCGTGCGGACGGCCTGCCGGTCGGCAGGCACGGGCGCGCGCCGGCTTGCCATGCGGTTGCTACACGCCATGACAAGGCGGCCCGTGGGGCCGGGGGCAGGGGGTGCCTGCCCGGACTTAGGGGTTCTTCCCCACTCTTCGCCGTTCTACCCTCATCGGATGTCTCAAGGGAAGTTGCTGGGCATCAGTGACCTGCATGTCGCGCATCCGGAGAACCGGAAGATCCTCGAGGAGCTGCGCCCGGACAACCCGTCGGACTGGCTGATCGTCGCGGGCGACGTGGGCGAGATGCTCGAGGACATCGAGTGGGCGCTGGAACTGCTGAGCCTGCGCTACGCCCATGTCGTGTGGGCGCCGGGCAACCATGACCTGTGGACCCCGCACGGCGATTCCGTGCAGCTGCGCGGCGAGGCCCGCTACCGGCATCTGGTGGAGGTCTGCCGCTCGCTGGGCGTGCACAGCCCGGAGGACCCGTATCCGGTGTGGAGCGGCCCCGGCGGCCCGGTCGTCGTCGCGCCGCTGTTCCTGCTGTACGACTACACCTTCCGCACGCCCACCGCGGGCACGAAGGAGGAGTCGCTCGCGCAGGCCTACGAGGCCGGCATCGTCTGCACCGACGAGTTCCTGCTGCACCCCGATCCCTACCCCTCGCGGGACGCGTGGTGCCGGGCCCGGGTGGCGGAGACCGCGCAGCGGCTGGAAGCCTGCGATCCCGAACTGCGGACCGTCCTCGTCAACCACTTCCCCCTGGTGCGGGACCCGACGAATATCCTGCGTTATCCCGAATTCGCCCAATGGTGCGGAACGGAGCTGACCGCGGACTGGCACACCCGATTCCGGGCCGCCGCCGTCGTCTACGGCCACCTGCACATTCCGCGCACCACCTGGTACGACGGCGTGCGGTTCGAAGAGGTGTCGGTCGGCTACCCCCGTGAGTGGCGCACTCCAGGACACCCCAGGAACGTACCGCGGCAGATCCTTCCGGAGCCCGCCACGGCCCTCTGACCTGCCCCGCCCGACAGCACCCCGGGCGGGCACTCGCGCGCCGCTGGAGTACTTACTGCAGGGCAACTTCCGGCCACCGTGGGGCGCGAGTTCCCTGCCTACACTGGATTCCTGATTCAACGGGGAGAATCCTCCGTTTCAATTCGCCAGTGCCAATGCGCTTCCCCTGGGGAAAAAGGCCGGTTATTCCGGCCGGTGGGAGCGCGGACCGCACTGGATTACGGGGACAGTGGGGCGAAGATGGTGCTGATCGACCGTGAGGCGGAACTGGCGCTACTGGATACGGCCTTGGCCGGATGTATGGCAGGACATGCCCGGATCGTGCTGGTGGAAGGCGCGGTCGGCTGCGGGAAGAGCGAACTCGCCGACACCGTCGCCGAGTCGGCCGAGAAGGCCGGTGCCGTCGTGCTGCGCGCGATGGGATCCGCGGCGGAACGGGCCCTGCCACTGGCTGTACTGGGGCAGCTCGTCAACAGCGCGCCGCCCGGGACACTGCCGGAACCGGCGCAGAACCAGGGCCCGTCGAGGATCGAGGCCATGCAGGCGTTCAGCGACGCCGTCCATGACCTCAGTACGCGGACGCCGGTGGTGATCTGCGTCGACGACCTGCATCTGGTGGACGACCTGTCCTGCCGTTATCTGCTGCAGCTGGCCCGCAGGGCCCGCAACGCCAGGATCCTGCTGGTGCTGACCGAACCGGTGCACGAGCGCAGCGACGACCCGGTGTTCGGCACGGAGCTGCTGCGGCAGCCCAACTTCACCCGGGTCCGTCTGGAGCGGCTCGGCCGGTACGCCGTCGCCGAGGTGCTCGCCCAGGGACTCGACGGGCAGCCGGACACGGCGGGGGACGAGCGGCTCGCCGACCACGCCGGCCACTTCTGGACCGTCAGCGGCGGCAACCCGCTGCTGCTGCGCGCGCTTGTCGAGGAGTACCGGGTCGCCCGGCGCAACTCCCCGGCGGGCGCGATCCCGGAGCCGGAAGCGGGCGGCGCGTTCACCCAGGCGGTACTGGCGTGCCTGTACCGCTGCGGGCCGCGGACCACCCAGCTGGCCGAGGCGCTGGCCGTCCTGGGCAGGACCGGCACCGCGGAACTGGCCGCGCAACTGCTGGGCATCACCCCTCCCGCGGCGGTCCAGGGGGTCGCCGCGCTGAACGCCGCCGGGATCCTGGAGAGCTTCCGCTTCCGGCACCCCGCGGTGCGCCGCTCGCTCCTCGACCGGATGGATCCGGCCGCCCGCACCGGACTGCACCGGCGGGCCGCCCGGCTCGCGCACCAGTACGGCATGCCCGCGTCGGCCGTCGCCGGCCAGCTGCTCGCCGCCCAGCACGCGGACGAGGACTGGGCCGTGCCGGTCCTGCGGGCGGCGGCCGAGCAGCTGCTCGCCGACGGCAAGGCCGTACCGGCCGCCGCCTGCCTGGAGCTGGCGTACCAGGGGTGCACCGACGACGAGCAGCGCGCGGAGTTCCGCACCCGGCTGGCCGCCGTGACCTGGCGGACCAACCCGGGCGCCGCGGAACGGCACCTCGCCGAACCGCTGGACGCGCTGCGCGCCGACCGGCTCGCCCCCGCCCGGATGGGCCCGCTGGCCCGGCTGCTGGCCGCCCAGGGGCGGATCGACGAGGCCGGCGACGTACTCGCTCGGCTCGCGACCGCGACCGGTGACACGGGCCGCCGGCCCGACCCGCAGCACGGCACGGCACCGGTCTCGTCGCTGGGCTCGGCGCTCGGCAGCAGACCCGGCGGCCAGCTGCCGGGGCACCGGGACGATCCGCTGGACGGGCTGTCCGCCTTCCCGCGCTGGTCCGGCGGGCGGACCCGCGCCGCGGGCTCGCCGCCACCGTCCACCGCCGCGCACTCCAGCGTCAACGCCGCCACGGTGGCCGTCGCGCCGGCCGCCCTGTGGGCGATCCCGGACGGCGTGCAGGACGGCACGGCCGCCGAGGACGCCGAACTGTTCCTGCGCGGCACGACCCTCGCGGCCGCCACCGTGGAGCCGATCGTGCAGGCCCTGCGGGTCCTGCTGCACCTGGGCGGCGCGCAGCGGGCCGTGCACTGGAGCCAGGTCATCGGCGAGGAGGCCGCCCGCCGCGAAGCCCCGGGCTGGCAGGCGCTGTTCACCTCGCTGGGGGCCGAGGCCCTGCTGCGCCAGGGGGATCTGCAGGGCGCCGAGGAGCGGGCCGCGCATGCCCTCAAGCTGGTGCCGGAACGCGGCGGCAGCGTCTTCCTGTGCGGGGTGGCGGCGACACTGGTCCGCGCCCGTACCGCGATGGGCCACTACGACGCGGCCGCACGGGTGCTCAGCCAGCCGGTCCCCGAGGGCCTGGCCGGCAGCTTCCACGGGCTCGGCTATCTGCGCGCCCGCGGTCAGTACCACCTGGCGACCAGCCGCTACCACGCCGCGCTCGGCGACTTCCTGGACATCGGCCGGCGCACCAAGCGCTGGGGGCTGGACCGGCCGCTGCTGCTGCCGTGGCGCACCGACGCCGCCGAGGCGCTGCTGCAGCTCGGCGAGGCGCACCAGGCGGAGCGCTTCGTGACCGACCAGCTCGCCACCCGCGACGCCGCCAACCCATGGGTGTCCGGTATCTCGCTGCGGCTGCGCGCCGCGACGCGTGAGCCCAGGGAGCGGCAGATCCTGCTCGCCAAGTCCGTCGACGAGCTGCGCCGGTCGGGCGACCGCTACGAGCTGGCCCGGTCCATGGCCGAACTCGGCCAGGTGCTCAAGGAACTGGGCGAGCCCACCCGCGCCAACATGGTCAACCGGCGGGCCTGGCACCTGGCGCAGGAGTGCGGGGCCGAGGCGCTGCGCGAGAAGACCCTCCCGGGGCACAGCGCCGCGGGCGGGGTGCCGGAGGATCCGGCGCCGGTGGCGGCCTACGCGGACCTGGAGGCCAAGCTCAGCGACTCCGAGAAGCGGGTGGCGATGCTCGCGGTGCACGGGCACACCAACCGGGAGATCGCGATGAAGCTCTACATCACCGTCAGCACCGTCGAGCAGCACCTGACGCGGGTCTACCGCAAGCTCAGCATCAGCAGCCGGCAGGAGCTGCCGGTGGACCTTCAGCTCAGCGTCACCGAAATGGCGTGACCGCCGAACTCACGTGAGTCGCGCACTTGTTGGAAGTCCACAAACCGCAGCAACCCGTACCCAGGGAGAGGACGAGCAGTTGAGCACACCGTTCGAGGACCCGGACGCCACCTATCTGGCACTGGTCAACGACGAGGGCCAGTACTCCGTGTGGCCCGCCGCCAACGACGTGCCCGCCGGCTGGCGGATCGTCCTGGAGAAGAGCGGCCGGCAGGCCTGCCTGGACCACATCGAGGCGCACTGGACGGACATGCGGCCGGTGAGCCTACGCACCGCCATGAGCGGGCAGCCGGGCGAGTGACGCGCGGGCGTACACCACCTGGTAGCCCGGCAGGATGAACAGCGACTCACGGAACGACGTCGTCGACTCGGGCATCAACTCCGGTACGGAGTCGGGCTGTTCGTACATGAGTGCCCGCTCCAGCCGGAAGAAGTACAGATTGTGGGCGTCCACCCGGCGCTGGTAGGACCACCAGTCGCGGCACTCCTCGGGGCTGCCGCGCTCCCGCAGGTACGCGGCGACCAGCCGCTCCTCCAGGCAGTGCGCGAGCCGTTCCGACGCGAACTGCGACCGGACCGAGCGCCCCGGGCGGGCCCGTTCGTACAGGCAGTGGCCCAGCTCGTGGGCGATGCCGGCCAGGGCGTCGATCGTGGGGGCGTCCTGGCCCAGCACGATCGCCCGGCCGTTGTCGTCGTCCACCGTGCGGAACGGGGTGCCGGTCTCCTGGAGCGAGGACTCGGCCAGGATCCGCGTCACCTCCGCCCGCCGGTGCCGCAGCTCCGGCAGCCCGGCCAGGATCTCGGCGGCGGGCGCGTGGGTGGGGTGACGCAGGATGACGCTGTCGGCCGGGATGGGCAGCGGCAGTTCGGCGAGGAACGTCAGCATCGAGCGGCGCAGCGGCAGGACGTCCGCGTACTCGGGGCGCGCCATCACCTGCCGGACCTGCCGGTGGGTGCTGTCGATCAGCCGCCGCAGCCAAGGGGTTCCGCGGAGTCCGGCCAGGGCCGCCCGGCGGCCGCGCAGCACGCTCTCGATCAGCTCGCCGCGCCCCAGGACCGCCTCCTTCTGCAGCAGGCGGCGCTGGTTCCGGTACGCGGCCACGGCGGTGGCGTCGCCCGGGAAGACGGCATCGGCGGGTACGCGTGCGTCGGGTGCGTCAACCGCGGTGTTCCGGGGGCTCATTCACCAGGTGGCCGGCTCGGCCGGCTCGGAGCGGAACGGCGTCAGCAGGGCCAGGACGGCGCGGTCGACACGGTGCGGAACGGCGGCCGGGAGGTAGAGCGGACTCGCGAAGGGGACGTTGGCGAGCAGTTCGCACAGCGAGCCGACCCGGCCCCATGCCACGGCGGAGGTGCCGTCCGCGGCCGGGCCCGCCTCGACCAGGCAGGCGGGGTGCTCGGCGGCGTAGGCCCGCAGCAGCAGCCGCTGGAGCAGTTCCGCCTGGTCCGCGCCGTCGACGTGGTAGACGAAGGTGTTGAACGCGGGGTTCGGCAGCTGCTGGAAGAGCAGCAGGCGATGGGCGTCGACGACCAGGGTGCCGCGTTCCAGCGGGTCGATCCCCAGGTTGTTGACGGTGGTGGTGAAGTGTGAGACGCCCGGCTCGACATGCAGGGTCAGCTCACCCGCGTCGGCCAGTCGCTGGAGCTGCTGGACGACCGTGACGCCGAGCCGTGGATCGCCGGGCAGCAGGACGGCGATATCGCCGTCGGACCGCGCCCGGTCCAGGATGCGGCCGAGCAGCCGGCCGAAGTCGTCGTGGTCGCGTACGCCGGCCAGGTACAGCGCGTGCAGCGATTCGGTGGGCCGGTCGGTCAGTTCGCGGACCTCGACGGCCGGGTCGACCAGGTGGAGCACCGCTTCGGCTTCCCGCAACTGGCGCAGTCCGGCGAGGGTGAGCTGCTCGATCCCCTGGACGCCGAGCCCGACGACCCTGATGCGATTCATCGCGGTTCCTTCCCGGTGGCGGTGCCGCGCTACGGCGGGGTGGTGCGGGTGCGGGTGCGGGTGCGCGGGGCGGTGCGTGTGCGCGGGGCGGTGCGTGTGCGCGGGGCGGTCGTCAGGACCGCACCGCCCCGGCGGTGTCACGCGTCGCCGTTGTCCGCGTCGATGTCCTCGAGGATCTGCGCGAGGTCGGCCGGGACGACGCTCTGCAGGCGCGGGGTGTTGGCGTTGTTGTTGCCGTTGTTGTTCGAGTCGTTGTTGTTCATGTTGCTGTTGTTGTTGTCCGCGAAGTTCGTGGTCGCGTTGTTGTTCACGTTCGCGTTGTTGTTGGAGCTGTTGTTGCTGTTGTTCGAGTCGTTGTTGTTGTTCGACGAGTTGTTGGACACGAGTCCTCCTGCAGCAGTGCTGTGGGTCGGGCGTGGTGCCCGGTCTGCCCGCGTCGAGCAGCACCCCCATGAACCGACACCGCGCTAAAGCCGGGTATGCGCGGGGTTTGTGCCGGACCACGGCGCCATGACAAGCGCATAGCAACCCCCTGCCGGGCGCTCCCGCGGATGGCAGGGAACGGGCTCTTCGGAAGCCGCCGCGCGGCCGTTTCGGCCGGCGGGCCGCCCACCGCCCTTGAGCGGCACCGACCGCCCCGGAAGGCTCGGAGCAGCCGATCCAGGGAGGCTCATCATGACCACGCATCCTCTGCCGCCGAAGACATCCGTCCCCGGGCAACTGCGTGCCGGACTGCTCGACCAGGTGGAGGAGCGGCTGCGCGGCCTGCTGGCCGGGGAGTTCGACCGCTGGCACGCGGTGAACCCGAGGGCGGCGAGCCTGGTCGGTTCGATCACCGAGCTGGTGCGGGCGGGCGGCGACCGGGTCCGCCCCGCCATCTGCGTCACCGGCTACCTCGCCGCGGGCGGCGACCCCACCTCGACCGCGATCGTCGACGCGGCGGCCGCGCTGGAACTGCTCGACACCTGCTTCCTCATCCGCAGCGACATCCGCGACAACGCCCCGCTGCGGCACGGCATCCCCACCCTGCACGTCAGCCACGCCGCCGAGCACGAGCGCAGCGGCTGGCGCGGTGAGTCCCGGCGCTTCGGCGAGGGCACCGCGGTGCTCGCGGGCGATCTGGCGCTCGCCTACGCGGACCGGCTCGCGTCCCGGCTGCCCGCCGCCGCGTGGCAGCTGTGGGACGAGCTGCGCACCGAGCGCGTCATCGGCGCCCACACCGACGCCGCCTGCGCGACCGAGTACCTCGACGACCCGTGGCCGGGCCGCTGCATCGCGGGCTGCGCCAAGGGCTGCGGGGCGGGCTGGTACGCCCTGCACCACCCGCTGCAGCTCGGCGCCGCGCTGGCCGGCCGGCAGGACCTCGCCGCCTCGTACCGGGACTACGCCCGCCCGCTGCACGCCGCCTGGCGGCTGCGCGGCTTCCTGGAGGGCGGGCCCGGTTACGACTGGGACGCCCAGATGCTGCGCGAGGTGCTGCTCGGCACGGAGGAGCGGGACACGGCGGAGCGGATCATCTCCCAGCTCGTCGCCCGTGCCGACCGCGTCGTGGACGCCGCGCCGCTCGCCCCCGGCTGGCGCGACGAACTCGCCGCGTTCGCGATCCGGATCTCCGGCCTGTCGGAGTAACCCGGCCCCCGCACCATGAACCGGCCCTACGCGTCGGGCGCGGGGACCGGGACCGGGCGGGGCACGCCCGGCCGGATGCGGGCGAGCCAGCTGCGCAGGCCCTCCTTGCGCAGCTCGCCCCGGTCGTCCCTGGGCAGCGAACCGACCAGCTCCAGCCGGGTCGGCAGGAACGCGGCGGCGACGCCCCGGCCGGCCAGATGGTCCCGCAGTTCGACGAGGCCGGGCGGTTCCGCCTCGGTGGTGGGCACGACGACGGCGCACGGCATCTCGCCGTACTCCGGATCGACGTAGCCGACCACCGCGGCCTCGCGCACCCGGGGATGGGTGAGCAGCCGCTCCTCCAGCTCGGCCACCGGCACCAGGAAGATGCCGCCCAGCCGCTCACCGGCCCGCCGCATCACCTGGACGCCGCCGAGACCGTCGGCCTTGGCGAGGTCCCCGGTGTCGAGCCAGCCCTCGTCGCGGTCCCAGGTGATCAGCGGGGCCGGTCCGCCGCCGCGCTGCCACGTCGCCAGGCAGACGGAGGGACCGCGGACCCGGAGCTGGGACGTCCGCGCGTCGCCGACGCCCTCGGCGGGCACCACGGAGACCTCAAGACCCGGCAGCGGGCGCCCGTCGCTCTCGGCGTTGCGCTCGGCCGGGGTGTCGCCGCGGGTCACCGTGCCCATGCCCAGCTCCGGGGCGCCCCAGACGGTACGGACCGGGGCGCCCAGCGCCCCCGGCAGATCGGCGAGCAGCTGGGCCGGTGTGCTGGTGCGCCCGCCGGAGAGCAGCAGGCGCAGGGCGCCGAGCTCGCGGGGGCGGTGCTGCTGCGCGGCGAGCACCTCGGACCAGTAGACGGGCGCCGCGTACGCCTGGTTGACCCCGGCGGCGGCCATCAGGTCGAGGCAGCTGCCCGGATCCCAGACGTCCTGGTAGACCCCGGTGCCGCCGACCGCGAGCGGCCAGCAGACGCTGTAGAGCAGCGAGGCGAGGGAGGTGAGCGGCAGCGCCGAGTAGAAGACCTCGCCCGGCCGCCGGCCCGGTCCCGCAGGGTCCCGCTGGGTGCTGATGTTCGCGTACAGGGTGTTGGGGGTGTGCAGGGCGGCGGCGTAGGCGTCGCCCAGGCTCATGACGGTGATCATGAGGCTGATCCGGTCCGCCCGGTCGGAGCGCAGGCCCAACCGCCGTGCCCGCGGGCCGCGTTCGTGCGGGGTGCGCTGGAAGTACCCGGCGAAGTCGAGGGCTCCTGTCGCGGCGGCGTCACCGATCACCACGCGGTGCCGCAGCCAGGGCAGCGCCGGGGCGAGATCGGCGAGGGCCTGCGCGTGCGGGAAGCCCTCCCAGACGTCGGGCACCACACAGATCCGGGCCCGGCTGCCCTCCAGGATCCGCTCCAGGCCGTGCGCGCGCACGGTCGGCAGGACGGGAACGGCGAGCGCGCCCACCCGCAGACAGGCCAGGGTGAGCGCGGCGGCCTCCCACCAGCTCGGCAGCTGGAAGGCGACCGGATCGCCCGCGCCGATCCCGAGACGGTCGAGCGCGGCGGCGAACCGGTCGACGTACAGCGCGAGTTGTGCGTAGCTGACGGTGACCGTACGGCGGTCGGCGGGGCGGTGGATCCGCTGGGAGACGATCGCGGGCCGGCCGGGATCGGTGGCCGCGGTCCGGTACAGGTCGTACAGGAACGTCTCGTCCCGCCACCAGCCCTCGGCCCGGAACCGGGCCGCCACCTCCTCGGGCGGTGCGACGGCGGCCAGCAGCCCGGACAGGTGTCCGGTCGCCTGCTCCGCCGGGTCCGCGGCCGTCTCCGTACGCCCGTTCACGGTTACGGCCATCGGCCGACCGACCAGGCCACCTGCACCCGGGAGGTGCAGTTGAGCCGGCGCATCACCTGGCGGACGTGGTTGACCACCGTCCATTCGGAAATGCCGAGCTGACCGGCTATCTGCCGGTTGGTCAGACCCTCCGAGACGAGCATCGCGACCTGGACCTGGCGCGGGGTGAGCGGCTGGGCCGCCGGGCTCTCCTGCTCGGCGTGCGGGGCGGGCACGGCCGCCGCCAGCGCCTCCGCCACGGCCGCGCCGGGCGCCAGCCGCAGCCCCTCGGCCCACGCGGTGGCGAAGCCCGTCCAGTGCAGCCGCTCCCGCAGTCCGGCCAGCGCCTCCTCCAGCACCCCCCACCGCTCGTCGGGCACCTTGCCGCCGAAGCCGCGGCGCAGCGCGTCGGCGGCCGCGATCAGCCGGACGGCGCGCGGCTGCTGGCCGGGGGAGGCGCGGAGCAGCAGCAAGGCGAACGACTCCAGGGTGGCGGGGAGTTCGGTGCGCTCGCCGATCGAGTCGTACAGCCGCAGGCTCTCGCGCAACGCACGGTCCGCCGCGTCCAGGTCCCCGGCGTCCTCGGCGAAGGCCGCGGACTCGCGCAGCGCGGTCGCCAGTCCGCGCGGGTCGCGGATCCGCCGGTACGCGTCGAGCGCGCGGTCCAGCAGCTCCTTGCCCTTACGGGTCTCGCCCTGGACGCGCAGCGCCCCGGCCAGGGCGGTGCCGGCCTCGGCCGCGGGTCCCGCCGCGCCCAGCGACTCCAGGGTGGCCAGCGCGGGGCCGAGCGCCGCCTGCGCCCCGGACGGATCGCCCAGGAGCAGCAGCGCCCTGCCCATCCGCGCCGTCACCAGCGCGCCCTGCCGGCGGTCGCCGAGCCGCTTGCACAGCGCGAGCGCGCGGCGGTGCCGCCGTACCGCCATGTCCGGGTCGCCGAGCGCCGCGGTGAAGGTGCCCGACAGGTCGACGAGCCGGGCCCGCACCGGCTCCGGCAGCGTTCCGCCGCCGTCACCCGGCCCGTCCTCGGCGAGGCCGTCGCACCAGTCGAGGCCCTCGCGCAGCCGCCCCTGGACGAGCCACGGCTGCCGGCACGCGGTGACCAGCGCCGCGACGGCCTCCCGGTCGCCGCGGGCGCGCAGCCGGCGCAGCGCCGCGCTGATGTTGCCGCTCTCCGCGGCCAGGACCCCGAGCCACTTCTCCTGTTCGGTGCCGGCCAGCCGCGGTTCGGTGGCCGTCACCAGCCGCTGGTACTCGCTCGCGTGCCGGTCCAGCGCCGCGTCGGTGCCGCCCGCCTGCTCCAGTTCGGTGAGCAGGAACGACCGCACCGGCTCGGGGACGGCGAACCGGGGCTCGCCCAGCTCCTGGTCGACGACGGTCAGCAGGTTCTTGTCGATCAGCGTCTCCAGCACGTCCTCGGCGCCCACCCGGACCAGCATCGCCAGTCCGAATCCCCGCTCGAAGACGGCCAGCTGCTCCAGGTGCGCGCGCTGTCCGGGGTCCAGCTGCCGGCAGCTCCATCGCGCGAGCGCCGTCAGCGACCGGTGCCGTTCCGGCGCGTCCAGCGGGCCGCCGGCCAGGATCGTGGTCCGGTGCCGCAGCCGGGTGAGCAGGACGTGCGGCGGGAACAGCCGCAGCCGCCCGGCGGCCAGCTCGACGGCGAGCGGCAGCCCCTCCAGCAGAGCGCAGATCTCCGCGACGGCCGCGACGTTCTCCGCCGTCAGCGCGAAGCCGGGGTCGGCGTCCCGGGCCCGCCGGATGAACAGCGCGACCGACGGAACGTCCTGGACCTCCTGCACATCGGGTTCCGCCGCTGCGGCCGTCTCCGGCACCGGCAGCGGTGCGACGGGCAGCAGCCGCTCCCCGTAGACGCGCAGCGGCTCCTGGCCGGTGGCCAGCACCACCAAGTGATCGTTGGACGCGATGAGTTCGCCGATCCCGGCGACCGGGGGGACGTCCGGCTGGTCGCAGCCGTCGAGGACGAGCAGCACGTGCCCGTCCGGCACCCGGTCGGGCAGCGCCTCCCGCGCCAGGTCCACGCACCGCACCTCGTCGAAGAAGTCCGCCGCCCCGGCGGCGGCCTCCGCCGCGAGCCGGCTCTTCCCGACCCCGGCGGGCCCCGTCAGGGTCAGCAGCCGCACCGACGGATCCCGCAACCGCCCGGCCAGTACGACCGTTTCCGTCTCCCGCCCGACCAGACTCCGGCGCGGTCCGAACCGTTCAGGACCGGCCTGCGGGCGGTCGTGCCGCCGTTCCCGTTCCTGCTGCGATACCGGCATCGTTCCCCCTGCCCTCATAGGACGCGGTCATGGTCGGCCCCTCGGCCAAAGCAGTACTAAAACCTGGCGCCGGGCGTGCGGATCAGGCGGTAAGGGCCGAAAGACGGCCGGGCGCCGGGAGCGGCGACCGGCGTGGCGCCGGGGCCCGCAGCCGCCAGATGCCGGGGCGTACTTCGAGGTCGGTGGGCTTGCCTGCGGCCGGTGCCGGGTCACGCAACGCCCGCAGCGCGCGGCGGGCGTACGCCTCCAGCCGGCGGTCCTTGAGCGCCGTGGCGAGGTCCAGGCACTGGGTGAACCGGGCCCGGGCCGCTTCCGGGCCCTCCGCCTCCAGGGCGAGCAGGGCCAGTGCGCGCAGCGCGTCGTACCGGCCGCGGGCCCGGGCCGGGGCGGCGAGGGCGGCCAGGGCCGGTTCGAGCAGGGCGGCGGCCGCGGACGTGTCGCCGTTGTCCAGGTGGAGGTCGGCGAGGCCGACCAGGGCGCGGCCGTACTCGTACGGGTCGTCGCAGAGTTCCGCGGTGTCCCGGGCCCGCGTGTACAGGTCGGCGGCTTCGGCGAGCCGCCGGTTCTGCCAGGCGAGGTCACCCAGCGAACGCAGCATCCGGGCCTCGCCCGCCCGGTCGCCGCTCTGCCGGGCGGCGTCGAGCGCGAAGGTGTGGGTGGCCTGCCAGTCGGCCCAGGAGGCGTGCGCCTCCAGATAACCGGTCATGGCGTCGACGAGACGCAGCGCGGCGGACCACAGCCCGGCGGCGTGCGCCGCGCGGACCGCGTGCACCAGGGCCGGCTGCTCCTGGGCGAACCATTCCTGCGGGTGGTCGGTGACCGGACCGGGGACAGCCACCGGTCCGGTCACCGGTCGCGGGGTGAGCGCCGCGTCGGCGCGCTCGGCGGCCTGCGTGTACGCCTCGCACATCCGCTCGGTGGCGGCGCGTGCCGACTCCGGGGTCTCCTCGGCGGCGAGGAGTTCGGTGGCGAGGATCCGCAGCAGCTCATGGAAGTGGTAGCGGCCCTGGCGGAGCCCGTCGTGCACGGACGCCTCCAACAGCCGCCCGTCGACCAGGTTCTCGACGATCCGGCCGGCCTCGCCCTCCTCCAGACCGAGGACGGCGGCCGCCGCCCACAGCCCGAACGGTCCTGCGGGCAGCAGCCCCAGGAGACGGAACGCGCGCTGCGCGGCGGGGGAGGAGTCCAGATAGGCGACCATCAGGGTGCCGCGCACGTCGAGATCGCCGAGCTGGAGCTCGGTCAGCCGGGAGCGTTCGTCGCGCAGCCGGGCGGAGAGCGAACCGGCGGTCCAGTGCGGCCGGGCGCGCAACTGGGCGGCCGCGATGTGCACGGCGAGCGGCAGATGGCCGCAGAGCTCCACGATCTCGGCCGCCGCAGCGGGCTCAGCGGCCGCCGGGCCGGGCCCCGCCAGCGCGTCGAAGAGCCGCAGCGACTCCTCGGGGCCGAGGGCGTCCAGTACCACCGGGCGGACGCCGCCGAGTCCGGCGGGCAGCCGGCGGCCGGTGATGAGAGCGGTGGAGCCCGCGGTGGCGGGCAGCAGCGGGCGCAGCTGCGCCTCGGAGGTGGCGTTGTCCAGGACCAGCAGGATCCGGCGGTCGGTGAGCAGATGGCGCAGCGCGTCCTGGAGGTCCTGCGCCTCGGCGGGCAGGGTGACCTGCGTTCCCGCGCGGCGCAGCAGCCGGGCCATCGCGTCCGCCGCGCCGAGCGGCCGTCCGGGGTCGGGTTCCAGGTCGAGGAAGATCCGGCCGTCGGGGAAGGCGTCGGCGCTGCGGTGCGCGGCCTCGACGGCCAGCGCGGTCTTGCCGACGCCGGGCTTGCCGGTGAGGGCGACGCTGGTCCCGGCCGGGGCGTCCCGCAGCAGCCGCTCCACCTCGGCGAGCACCGCATCGCGGCCGGTGAACGCGCCGTCCGCGGCGGGCAGCGAGGTGACGGCCTGGAACGCGGGCCGTTCGGGAAGGCTCTGCGCCGGCCCGTCCGCAGCACCGGATCCGGACCCGGTCGCCGTTCCGACGACGACTGCGCCGCCGTTGCCACCGTTGGAGCCCGAGCTCAGCAGAGCCGCGTCCCCGGCCAGAATGCGCCGGTGCAGCCGCTGGAGCCGGGGGCCGGGCTCGATGGCCAGCTCGTCGACGAGGGTGCGGCGCACCCGTCCGAACGTACGCAGCGCCTCCGCCTGCCGGCCGGTCCGGTACAGCGCCACCATCAGATGGGCGTGGAACTCCTCGCGCAGTGGGTGCTCCGAGGCCAGGGACTGCAGTTCGGCGATGAGCCCGCGGTGCCGGCCGAGCTGGAGGTCCGCGCGGATCCGCTGGTCGAGCGCCGTCATCCGGGCCTCGGTCAGCCGGACCGCCGCACCGCCCAGCAGCGGGCCGTGCGGGGTGTCCGAGAGCAGCGGTCCGCGCCACAGCGCGATGGCCCGCTGCTGCAGTTCCGCGGCGGACGCGTAGTCCTCCGTCTCCAGGGCCTTGCGTCCGCGGGCGTGCAGCTCCTCGAACGTGGTCATGTCGAGCCGGTCGGGCTCCAGCCGCAGCAGATAGCCGGGCGGGCGGGTCAGCAGGGTGTCGCGGCCGTGCTCGGGGTCCGCGGAGTGCAGCAGCTTGCGCAGCTGGGAGACGTAGACCTGCAGGGTCGTGGTGGCGGTGCGCGGCGGGTTGTCCTGCCACAGCTCGTCGATCAGGCTCTCGACCGACACCACCTCGTTCGCCCGCACCAGCAGGGCGGCCAGCACGACGCGCAGCTTGGCGGCGCGCGGTGTGTAGGAGACGGCGGGCGTGGCGGCGCCGTCGGGGCCGGCCTCCGGCCCGTCGTCCCCACCGATCTCCATCGGGCCCAGAATCCAGAATCTCATCGCGTTACCCCCGTCCCGCTCTGCGTTCCCGCGTGCAAGGTTTGTGCAAGGCCTGCTGTCGTACGTACAAGGACCGGTCGGTGGCGCCGGGTCAGAAGTCCTGGACCACGGTGGTCCTGGCCTCCGCCACGGCACGCCGCCGCTGCGTCACCGTCAGCGTCACGGGCACGGCCGGCCGGCCGTACTCGTCCCGGCCGAGCGCCCCCGGCACCGCCGTGCAGCGCAACGGCAGTTCGGGCTCCGCGTAGCTGCGGAAGTGCACCTCGGACGAGGTCGGCGTGCTGCGTGCGGGGGCGAGCCCGAAGGCCCGGCCGGCCGCCAGCAGCGAGGTCTGGCGCAACGACTCCAGCAGATGCGTCCCCGACAGGTGGCCGCCCTCGGGGGCGAAGACCGGATTCGGGTTGTCGGTCAGCACCCACGTCGTGAGCCGGCCGCGCGAGGACTCCGACGGCTCGCTGACCACGACGTTCGAGACCGCGGAGCGGCCGACCTCGGCTGGGTCCACCGGCCGCAGCGCCCCGTCCGGGGCATCGTCCAGCTCCGGTGCGGCGCGCAGCGCCTGGCGGTTGTGGGCCAGGTGGTTGCGGTGCAGCTGCGGCATCAGGAAGACCAGCCCCGCCGTGCCGGTGCAGCACGGCATGTCGTTGATCTTCACGTCGATCTGGAAGTCGAGGCCGCGCGGTACGCCGTTCATCGCGTTCGCGGGCTTCGCGGTGATGCCCGTCGTCATCCTCGCCGTGCCCGAGTCCGTCGCGTTGGCCCAGTCGGTGCGCCAGGCGCGCAGCTCGGTGAGGTGCAGGTTGAAGCCGAAGAAGAGCCCCGGCCGGTCCTGCGGCACCCCGAAGTAGCGGTGGCCGACGAACTCGCCGATCTCCCGGATCGTCTCCGTGACGATCTGCGCGTCATGGAAGTGGCCGGGACCGTCGTTGAACAGCGGATGCGCCCGCGGCAGCTCACCGGCCAGCACGAAGTGTTCCTCCCCGACGCTCGGGGCATCCAGCAGGTAGTGGTCCCACGACGGCGGGCAGTGGATGAGGTGGCGGGTGCCGTTGCCGAGTGCCAGTTCAGCGGTGGCCGCGCTTTTTACTGTCATGGCGTCTCCTTGGTCCGGCGTCTTCCCCGCGGATGCGGCGTCGGGAGTCTCCTCGTCCAAGGTTCCGGAGCCAGGGGGGTCCGGGCCAGCTCAGAGCGGTGGCAGCAAGCTGCACGGCCGGAACTCCGCCCCGTTGATCCTCCGGTGAGGCTTTAGCGAAGCCCATGAGGTCAGGCGCACGCTCGTACCGCTGCCCCCGCTCCCTTACTCCCCCGCATGGGAGCCCTGGGCAACCCGCGAGCCCCGCCCCCGGGTCTTCCCCCGGACCCCTGGGCGGGGCCTTCGCCATACCCGGGCGCCTCGGGCCCCTCGCTCCTAGAGGTGACGGCCGCCGCGCCCCACCAGATGGGCGACCTGCGTACGGGACACGACACCCAGCTTCTTGAAGATCCGGCTCAGATACGTCTCCACGGTCTTGGGGCTGAGCTGCATCCGCCCCGCGATCTGCTGATTGGTGAAGCCCGCGCTGACGAGCACGGCGACCTGGACCTCACGGCGGCTCAGTGACGCCAGCTCGACGGCGCCGGGCCCGTCCGGCAGGTCGGCCGTCAGGTCCTCCGCGTCCATCGCGTCCGTCATCGCGGACAGCGGCATCGGCTTGCGGGCGGGTGCGGCGGTCACCTGAGTGCTTCCCTGCGCTGTTCCCTGCGTCGATCCCTGCGCGGTGGCCCGCAGCGCCCGGCCCTGCGCGCCGTAGCGCCAGCCGGCGTCGGTGGCGCGCAGGACGAGGCCCGCGACGGCCGGGTGCCGGAAGCGGAAGCGGCGCAGATGGCCGTCGGGCCGGATGAGGCCCTCGCTCTGCAGATCGTCGAGCCCGCCGAGCACCCGTTCCAGCGGCAGTTCCGCCACCTCGGCGACGGTGCCGGGCGTGAACGGGTCGCCGAGCAGGGCGGCGGCGCAGGCGGTCCGCCAGGCCACCGGGGACAGCGCGCGGAAGTCCACGGAAGCGGCGTCCGGATTGACCGGCAGCCGGCCCGCGTCCCGCAGGGCGTGCAGCAGCCCCGGTACCCCGGCCGCGTCGCGCAGCAGCAACTGGCGCCGGATCGGGTCGAGTCCGGGCGGCAGCAGCGCGGCGGCGTCCCGCTCGGGGAGCGGGGCGACGTCCAGGTGTCGCCAGGACGGCGTGGCGCCGTGCGCCCGCAGGGTACGCAGCGATGAGAGATGGCGCGCGGTGGGGGAGTCGCGGTAGGCGAGCGCGATGAGCACCGGTGCCTGCGGCGGATGCCGGACCAGGTGGTCCAGGAGCTGCAGCGACAGCGGATCGGCCCGGTGCACGTCGTCGAGGACCAGCAGCAGTCCGTTCGCCTCCGCCGCCCGTCCGATCAGGGCGCGCATCGCGCGGATCAGCCAGTACGCGTCCGGGTCGGCCGGGGCCGGCCCGGACGGCTCCTGGCGCCCCGCGGCCAGCGCGGGAAAGACCCCGGCGAGCCGGTCCGCCTCCCCGGGGCCCAGCCGTTCGGCCAGGTCGGGGCCGATGCGCGCCAGCTGGTCGTCGAGCGCGTCGACGAACACCTCGAACGGCACGGGTCCGCCGAGCCGTCCGGCCCGGCCCGCGGCCACTGTCCAGCCGCCGTCGTGCGCCGCGGCGATCAGCTCCGCCAGCAGCCGGGACTTGCCGACCCATGGCTCACCGGCCAGCGAGACGATCCGCGCCGACGTCCGGGCGAGCCGCAACGACTCCTCCAGGACCAGCAGTTCCTTGTGACGGCCGACCGGTGCGGAGCCGGTGGCCTGCGACAGGGCGGTCTCCACAGGCGGCACGTTGTCCTCGCTGTCCTCGGTGATTCCAGGGTCCCGGTGATCTCGGCGGCACTCGCAGCGTGCCCGCCCCCGGGGGACCCGGCCAAGAGCGTTCCCCTGTCCGGAAGCTGCACGACAGGAAGTGCCATGTGGGGGAATTCCCCGACTTCCGCCAAGGCTGCCCGTTGGTCAGGCTCGGGGGCAAGTGGGCCTGGCGGCATCCCGCCACGTCCCCGACCGATGTCGGAGGAGCACGTCATGACGGCCGTCGAACCCGAACAAGCTGTCCTGCCGGCGCGGCCCCGACCGCAGGCCGCGCCCGCCGTCCCGGGCGCGCGCCTGCGCTTCGGCTACGCCTCCGGCTCGCTGGTCACCGGCACGTTCAACACCCTGCCGGGCCTTCTGCTGCTGCCCTATCTGACCGACACCCTCGGTATCGGGGCCGCCCTGGCCGGCACGGTCGTGCTGCTCCCCAAGGTGTGGGACGCGGTACTCAACCCGCTGGTCGGCCGGGCGAGCGACCGCACCCGGACGCGCTGGGGCGCGCGCCGGCCGTATGTGCTGCTCGGCGGTCTCGCCGCGGCCCTGACGTTCGCGCTCATGTTCTCGGGCGTGGCGGCCGGTACGGCGGGCGCCTGGTTCACCGGCGCCGGATTCCTGCTCTCCGCGACGGCCTTCGCGTTCTTCCAGGTGCCGTACGCGGCCATGCCCGCCGAGATCACCACCCGGCGCCAGGACCAACTGCGGTTGGTCGGCGGTCGGGTGGCCGTCATCGGTATCGCCGCGCTGATCGCCGGCGCCGCGGGACCCGCCATCGCGGACGCGGGCGGCGGGGGCATTCCCGGACACCGCTGGGTCGGCCTGTTCGGCGCGCTCGTCATCACCGCCGGAGCGGTCGGCGCCTTCCTCGGCACGGCCGGAACCCGCGGTGACCGGGTCCTGGAGAGCGAGCCGAGCCTGCGCCACCAGTTCGCCGTGGCCCGCGCCAACGCCCCGTTCATGGCGCTGCTGCGCTGCGGCGTCGTCCAGTCCCTCGCGACCGGCTTCATGCTCGTCGGAGCCCCGTACTTCACCGACCACGTGCTGCACGATTCGGACGCCACCGGGCTGGTCGTCGGCGCCTTCGTCCTGCCGAACCTGCTCACCGTCAACCTCTGGTCGCGGCTCGGCTCCCGTAGCGGCAACCGCCAGGGATACGCCACCGCCTGCGGGCTCTTCATCGCCGGCTGCCTGCTGCTGCTCGCCTCGCCGGACCTGCCCGTCGCCGTGGTCGCCGTCGCCATCGCCGTGACCGGCACCGGGCACGCCGGCCAGCTGCTCTTCCTGTACGCGATGCTCACCGACCGCACCACCCACGACACCGAACGCACCGGCCGCCGCCAGGCCGGTGTCTTCTCCGGCGTCTTCACCACCGGCGAGATGCTCGGCCTCGCCCTGGCGCCCTTCCTCTACGGGCTGGTCCTGCAGATCTTCGGCTATGCCTCGTCCACCGACGGCGAGTCCGCCCAGCAGAGCTCCACGGCCGAACTGGGCGTGCTGCTCGGCTTCACCCTGCTGCCGGTCCTCGCGACCGCCGCCGCCCTGACGCTGCTGCGCGGCTACGACCGGCTGGTCGCGGCGGCCTGAGGGGTTCCGCCGCGCGGGGCGCGGCCGTCAGCGCAGCCGCGGTGGTTCCGCGCTGCCCGGCGGCACCCCGGCGGGCAGCCGGTGGACCGGCCCGTCGGGGGAGCGGAGCTCAACGGCCCCGGCGGTGTCGTCGGTGACCGTGCCGACGATGGCGGCCTGGCGGCCGTACGGGTGGGAGCGGAGCGCGGCGAGGACCGCGTCGGCCGCCGCCGGTGGCGCGAACAGGCACATCGAGCCGGCGTTCGCGGTGTGCAGCGGTGCCAGGCCCAGCAGTTCGAAGGCGGGCCGCGCCTCGTACTGGACGGGAAGCGCCCCCTCGTCGATCCGCAGCGTGAGCCCGCGGGCCGTCGCGCAGGTGCGCAGCGTCGCGGCGAGTCCGCCCGAGGTGATCGGTGCGGCGGCCCGGACCGCGCCCGGCGGCAGCCCGTTCAGCAGGGACGTCAACGGAGCGCAGTCGCTGGGCACATGGTGTTCGAAGCCGAGTCCGGCCCGCAGCGACAGCAGATGGACGGCGTGGTTGCCGAGCGGCGCGGTCACCAGGACGCGGTCGCCGGGCCGTACCGCGCCCAGCGACAGCGGCGGACGGCGGTGGACCCCGATGCCGGTGGCGGTGAGGAACAGCTGGTCGGCGTCGCCCGCACGCACCACCCGGGTGTCGACGGCGGCGATGGCGATCCCCGCCTCATGGGCGGTGTCGCGGATGGACTCCGTGATGCGGTGCAGGAGTTGCAGCGGTGTCCCGGCCTCGACGATCAGCCCGAGCGTGAGGGCGTACGGGTCGGCTCCGGTCGCGATGAGCGCGTTGACGGTGCCGGCCACCGCGAGCCGGCCGAGGTCGCCGTTGCCGAAGAACGGCGGGTCGACCACGTAGCTGCCGGTACGGACGGTGAGCGGCTCGCCGGACAGCGGCGGGAGCCCGCCGGGCGCGAGCCCCGGTCCGAGGACGTCCAGGACCAGAGCCGTCAACTGCCGTGGGCCGGTTCCGGAGTCGTCGGCGAGCGCGACCTGCCCGACCGGCCAGGAATTCACATCCATTATCAAGGAAGGCTCCCCTGTGAACCGGCCGAATAGGCCCTCAGAGCCCGGACGGGCACGGTCGCACCATGTTCCCCGTGGGCCCTTTCACGGTAGTCGGGGGAAGTTCTGACAGCAGGTCGACAGGGGGTGCTAGGGGGCAGGAAAGGGGGTCTGGACCACAATTCCCCTTACCTAGACTCGGAGTCCGAATTCAGCAGGGATCGGCCGAGGACAGGATGGACGGGAATGGCTGACGTCAGGACCCGGGTGGCAGAGGCGTTCGACCGGGCGGACCGGCTCGACCCGGTGCTCGGTACGTATCTCGGCCGGTTCACCGAACAGGCCGCCGCCACGGCGGAGCAACTGGACACCGCCGTGGCGGACGGTGCCGAGGCCGGGCCGCTGCACGGGCTGACGCTGGGCGTGAAGGATGTCTTCGCGACCCGTGAGGCGCCCGCGACCTGCCAGAGCCGGGTGCACGACGCGGACTGGTGGGCCGGGCGCGACGCCGTACCGGTCGCCCGGCTGCGGGCGGCGGGCGCGGTACCGCTGGGCCGCACCACCATGGCGGAGCACGCGCTGGGCCGGCCCGACCCGGCGCTGGACTTCCCCGTGCCGCGCAACCCGTGGGACCTCAACCGCTGGACGGGCGGCTCCAGCTGCGGCAGCGCCAACGGGCTGCCCGCCGAGCTGTTCGACGTCGGCCTCGGCACGGACAGCAACGGCAGCATCCGCATCCCGGCGGCGCTGTGCGGCGTCACCGGCTTCAAGCCCACCCACGGCCTGGTCCCCGACGGCGGCTGCCGCCCGCTGAGCCGCTCGCTGGATGTCGTCGGCCCGCTGGCCCGCAACGTCAGGGACTGCGCGAGCACCCTCGCGGTGCTGGCCGGGCGGCCGGACGCCACCGGCTGGCGGACCGACCTGCGCGGCGCCCGCATCGGCGTTCCGGCGAAGGCGCTCGAGGAGTCGGCGCAGCTGTCGGAGGACTGCGCGGCGGCGTTCGCCGGCGCCCTCGAAGAGCTGCGGGAAGCCGGCGCCGAGATCGTCACCGTGGAACTCCCCGAGGTGTACCCGCTGTTCGCGGCGCAGTTCATCACCCTCCTCGCGGAGGCGTTCGAGCTGCACGGCGCCGGGCTGCGCACCCGCTGGGCGGAGTACGGGCGGCCGTTCCGCCGGACCGCCGTCCTCGGCGGCCTCGTCGGCGCGCCCACCTATCTGCACGCACAGCGGGTCCGCGCCTCGGCCGCCGCGAGCCTGCGCGAACGCTTCGACGGCCTCGACGCGATGGCCACCCCGACCTGGCCGACCACCGCGCCCCGTTACGACGACCCCGCCGCGCTGGGCACCGTCTCCTGGCTGCCCGGCCTGTGGAGCGCCGTGGGCTTCCCGGCCGTCGCGGTCCCGATGGGCTTCGGCGGCGACGGCATGCCGCTGTCGCTGCAGCTCGCGGGCCTGCCGTGGAGCGACTTCGGGCTCGCGGCGCTCGCCGACGTCTACCAGTCGAACACCAACTGGCACCTGCGCCGCCCGGACCTCGCCGCCGGATCGCTGCCCGCCGCCGTCCCGGTCTCCGAACCGCAGGCGTCCCCGGGCGACCCGGAGAAGCAGCGGTGGCTCGCCGCCGCGCTGCGCGACACCGGAGTGGACGTCGACGACGCCGAGGTCGCGGAATTCACCGGGATGTGGGGGCTCACCTCGATGCTGTTCGGCTTCCTTCCCGAACTCCCGGTGGACCAGGGCCCGCTGACGCCCACCCTGCCCCCTCTGTGAGGAGAACCATGACCAGCACCGCCCCTACCACCAGCAATCAGTACATCCGGCGCTACCACACCGCCCTCGCGGGCACCCCGCGCCTGGTCTGCTTCCCGCACGCCGGCGGATCGGCGAGCTTCTACTTCCCGGTGTCGCAGGTGCTCGCCCCGGACATCGACGTACTGGTCGTGCAGTACCCGGGCCGGCAGGACCGGCGCAAGGAACCGCTCATCGACACCATCGCGGAGCTCGCCGACCGGGTCTTCGAGGACCTGCGGGAGTTCGCCGACGAACCGCTGACGTTCTTCGGCCACAGCATGGGCGCCACGGTGGCCTTCGAGGTCGCCCGGCGCATGGCGGACGCCGGCCTGCCCGCGCCCGCCCGGCTGATCGCCTCCGCCCGCCGCGCCCCGTCCCGTACCCGCGCCGACCGGGTGCACCAGAAGGACGACGAGGGCCTGATCACGGAGTTGCGCCGGCTCAGCGGAACCGATTCGCGGGTGCTGGGCAACGAGGAGATCATGCGGCTCGCCATCCCCTCGATCCGCAACGACTACAAGGCGGTCGAGACCTACCGCGCGGACGCCGGGGTGCGGATCGACTGCCCCGTCACGGTGTTCGTCGGCGACGACGATCCGACGACCACGCTCGCCGAGGCCGCTGCCTGGAGCGACCACACCACCGGCGCCTGCGAGCTCCAGGTGTTCCCCGGCGGCGGCCACTTCTACCTCGCCGACCGGCCGAAGGAAGTGCTCGACGCCATCACCCGGCGCATGGGCGTGGCCGTCGCGGGCTAGCGGCTGTCCGACCCCTGCGCTCGTGACGGTTAGGGGTGCGGCGGGCGTGCCTAGGGGGTCCGCCCGTCAGCACCTTTCGTCTAGCGTCATGCCAACGGAAGAATTCCTGGAATCGGCTGGATTGGGAATCACGTGAGTCTCCTTTCATGGAAATCGCTGACAAAAGGCGACCGGGACGAATTGATTCTGTCGGTCGATTTCAGCACCAGCGGGCGCACCCAGGCGAGTTTCGCCGACTTCGCTCCCCGGCTGGACCCGCCCGCCGCCGCCTTCTGGACGACGCTCCCGCCGACCGCGGACGACGCGGTCGCCCTCGACGGCTATGTCGACTGGTGGCTCACCGACGTACGGGAGAGCGGCCGGCGCGTCACCGCCGTCCTCGGCTACTGCGCGGGAGCGGTCTTCGCCGCCGCGCTCGCCGAACGGATCGGTGCGTGGCAGGACACCCCGGCCCTGGTGCTGTTCGACCCCGAACTGCCCAACACGGTCGGCCTGTACAAGGACTTCCACGCCGCGGGCGACTCGCTCGCCTCGCTGCTGATGCCCGAGGAACTGACCGAGTTCCACGAGGCGGGACGGCAGATCGAGCGGCGCTACGCCGACGACCTCGCGGCAGTCGGCCCCGAACTCGCCCTGATCTTCACCCGCGCGGTGGGCACCGCCGCCGAACGCCTCGAACTCGACGACGACATCCGCGACGATCTCGCCGGAGTCTTCGGCTCGCTGGTCGGCTACCTGGCCGCCGCCTCGTCCATCGACCCGCTGCCGCTGTGGGCCCGCGGCATCGCGATCACCTCGGGCCCGCCGTCGTACCCCGTCGGCCGGGAGATCCGCTTCGACGTCGACCACGACGACCTGCTGCGCATCAACGGCGTCGCCCGCGCCCTGTCGGAGCTGCTCTCCGGCGACCGCACCGAATCAACCGCAGGCAGGTGACCCATGGCTGACCACGGGGGAATCGACGCCGGTCCGCGCAGGACCGACACGACCGACAGCACGGACGGCGGGCTGCTGCCCGCCCGGATCGAGGAGCAGGTACGGCGCACGCCCGGGGCCGTCGCGGTCTCCGACGGCGGTACTGAACTCACGTACGCCGAACTGAACGCACGGGCGAACCGCCTCGCGCACCACCTGATAGCCGGCGGCGCGGGACCCGAACAGCTCGTGGCCGTCGGGATGCGCCGCTCCCTCGATCTGGTGGTGGCGTTCCTCGCCGTGCTCAAGGCCGGGGCCGCCTATCTGCCGCTGGACCTGGACAACCCGGCCGAGCGGCTCACGTTCATGATGGCCGACGCCCGGCCCGCGCTGCTGGTGACCACCGCGGCCGAAGCCGGCTCGGCCACCGGCGACCAGCCAATGATCGCGCTCGACGACCCGGAGACCGCCGCCCTCGTCGCGGCGGCACCGGCCACCGACCCCGGTGACGCCGACCGGACCGCGCCGCTGCGCCCGGACAACCCGGCGTACGTCATCTACACCTCGGGATCGACCGGCCGGCCCAAGGGCGTCGTCGTCACGCACCGCCCGCTGGCCGCCTACCTCGACTACGCCCGCGCCACCTACCCCAGCGCGGCGGGCCGGGCCCTGCTGCACTCCTCCGTGGCCTTCGACATGACCGTCACGACCCTGTACGCGCCGTTGATCTCCGGCGGCCGCGTCCAGGTCGGCCCGCTGGAGGAGGTGCGCGAGCGGCCCACGTTCCTGAAGGTCACCCCGTCGCACATGGCGCTCCTCGCGACGCTGCCGCCGGAGTCCGCGCCCACCGGGGAACTGGTGGTGGGTGGTGAACTGCTGCTCTCCGAGACCGTCGAGACGTTCCGCAAGGACAACCCGGGCGTCACCGTCGTCAACGAGTACGGCCCGACCGAGGCCACCGTCGGCTGCTGCGTGCACATCCTGGCGCCGGACGACGAGCTGCAGCCCGGCGCGGTGTCCATCGGACGCCCCACCCACGCCAGTGAACTCCACGTCCTGGACGGGTCCCTGCGGCCCGTCCCGGCGGGGAGGACCGGCGAGCTGTACATCGCGGGCGGCCAGCTGGCCCGCGGCTACCTCAACCGGCCGGGACTGACCGCGGAACGCTTCGTCGCCGACCCGTTCGGCGCCCCCGGATCGCGGATGTACCGGACCGGCGACCGGGTGCGCCGCTCGGCCGACGGCACCCTGGACTTCCTCGGCCGGTTCGACGGCCAGGTCAAGATCCGCGGCTTCCGCATCGAACTGGGCGAGATCGAGTCCGCGCTGCTGCGCCGGCTGGAGGTCCGCCAGGCCGCGGTGACGGTCCATCAGGAGGGCGCAGGCAGCGCCCACCTGATCGCCTACGTGGTGCCGTCGTCCAAGGGCGGCATCGACGTCGGCCGGCTGTCCGCGTACGCCGCCGAGACGCTGCCCGAATACATGGTCCCCAGCGTGATCCTCACCCTGGACGCCCTCCCGCTGAACGCCAACGGCAAGCTGGAGGCCGGCTCCCTGCCGGTGCCCCGCTTCGCCTCCCTGACCGCGTTCCGCGCCCCGTGGACCGAGGTTCAGACGCTGCTGTGCGAGCTGTTCGCCCAGTACTCCGGGGCGGCCAGGGTCGGCGTCGACGACGACTTCTTCGCGCTCGGCGGCACCAGCCTCGGAGCCGCCCAGGTGGCCAACAAGGCCCGCAGGAGCGGCGTCCGCTTCAGCCTCCAGGACGTGGTCGACCACCGCACCGCGCTGCGGCTGGCCGCGGCCGTCTCCGAGGACTCCGACGGCGCGGCTCCGGTCCCCTCGCTCTCCACCACGTAGGTCCCCGTACCACCACACAGGTCCCGTACCACCACACAGGTCCCGTACGTCCCTCCTGCCCTTCGGTCTTCAACCAGTAGAGGATGAACACGATGTCGCTCTTGCAACTCGCGGGCATGGGGTGGATCTCCCGCTCGCTCAGCGTCGCCGCCCGGCTCGGTATCGCCGACCACCTCGCGGACGGTCCCAAGTCGCCCGCGGAGCTCGCGCAGCTCACCGACTCCGACCCGGACGGGGTGCTGTACCTGCTGCGGGTGCTCGGCATCGTCGGCGTCTTCAAGGAGAACGAGGACGGCACGTTCGAGCACACCGAGACGTCGCAGCCGCTGCGCGACGACCACCCGCAGTCGATGCGCTACTGGTGCGTACTCGGCGGCGAGATGTACTACGACGTCTGGCGCGACCTGCTGACGACCGTCAAGACCGGCAAGCCGGCCTCCCAGTCCGAGTACGGCGGCTCCATCTACGCCTACATGGACCAGGACACCGACGCCGGCGAGATCTACGACAAGGCCATGGCGGACATCACCCGCCCGGCCGCCGCCGAGCTCGCCCGTGACTTCGACTTCTCGTGGATCCGCAAGGTCGTCGACATCGGCGGCGGCACCGGCCACCTGCTCAAGGGCATCCTGGGCGCGCACCCCGACGTCGAGGGCGTCGTCGCCGACCGCGCCGACGTCGCCGAGCGCGGCACCAAGGAACTCGCCGCCACCGGCGACGAGGACCTCATCCGCCGGCTGACGTTCGTCGAGTCGGACTTCTTCGCGGAGGTTCCGGCGGGCGGCGACGCGTACTTCCTCAAGAACGTGCTCCACAACTGGAGCCCGGACAGCAGCGTCAAGATCCTGGAGACCGTGCGCAAGGCCATGGTCCGCACCGTCGAGGACTCCGAGGGCCTGGCGGCCGAGCCGGTGCTCTTCGTGATCGAGCCGCTGCTCGGCCACGACAACGCGTCCGCGATCCGCTCGCTCTTCCAGATGGTCGTCTGCGAGGAGGGCACCCGTATCCGCTCCGAGCCGGACATGCGCAAGCAGGCGGAAGGCGCCGGCTTCGAAATCCGCTCGATCAAGCACCTGTCCACGGAGCACAGCGTGGTCGAAATGATCCTGGCCCGGGACTGACGGGACAGAAAGGAAGCATTCGTATGTGGGACGCCCAGTTCGAAGAAATCGTCAGGCCCCATCTCTCATTCCTGCCCGAGGACGCCGAATTCACCCCCGAGCTCGATCTTCGGGAATTCGGCCTCGACTCCCTCGGCATCGTCGACCTGCTGATCGCGCTGGAGAACGCGTACGACGTCAAGTTCACCGACGACGCGCTCGCCATGGAGACGTTCGAGACGCCGGGCGCGTTGTGGGGAACGCTGTCGGGTCTCCTGGTCCCCGTCGGCTGACGGTCGGCCGACCGGTTGGTTGACCGGCCGGTTGGCCGGCGAAGAGGGCTTGGAACAGTACATCGGGGGCACGGCATCCTTGGCGGGATGCCGTGCCCTGCGGCGTTTGCGGCGGCCCCTCTGTCCACCCCTGCCCACCCCTGACCGCCATCGCCGGATAGGGGTGGGCAGGGGTGGTTGGTCCGGAAGGGCCGAAATAGCGTGACCGGAACGAATGGCTGTTCCAGTTCTTCCTCATGAGGTGGACCACGTGTCGAAAGAGTCGAATGAAGAAAAGCTCCTCGACTACCTCAAGCGGGCTACGGCCGAGCTGAGGGAGACTCGTCGGCGCCTCCGTGAAGAGGAGGACAAGCAGCGCGAACCGATTGCCATCATCGGAATGTCCTGCCGGTTCCCCGGCGGTGTACGCAATCCCGAGGAACTGTGGGACCTGCTCGCCGCCGGCGGCGACGCGATATCGGACTTCCCGTCGGACCGCGGCTGGGACGTCGAGGGCATCTACGACCCCGACCCGGACACCGAGGCCACCGGCAAGACGTACTCCCGCGAAGGCGGCTTCGTCCACGACGCCACCGAGTTCGACGCCGAGTTCTTCGGCATCAGCCCGCGCGAGGCCCTGGCGACCGACCCCCAGCAGCGGCTGCTGCTGGAGGCGTCCTGGGAAGCGTTCGAACGCGCCGGCATCGACCCCGCGACCATGCGCGGCAGCTCCACCGGCGTCTTCGCGGGCATCATGTACCACGAGTACGGCACCGACCGCACGGTCGTGCCCGAAGGCGTCGAAGGCTTCCTCGGCACCGGCACCGCGGGCAGCGTCCTGTCCGGCCGTGTCTCGTACACCCTGGGCCTCGAAGGCCCGGCCGTGACCGTGGACACCGCCTGCTCCTCCTCCCTCGTCACCGTCCACCTGGCCGCCTCCGCGCTGCGCCAGGGCGAATGCTCGCTGGCCCTCGCGGGCGGTGTGACGGTCATGGCGACCCTTGACACCTTTGTCGACTTCAGCCAGCAGCGCGGCCTCGCCGCGGACGGCAGGTGCAAGCCGTTCGCCGACGCGGCCGACGGCACGGGCTGGGGCGAAGGGGTCGGCGTCCTGGTCCTGGAGCGACTGTCCGACGCGCGCCGCAACGGTCACCGCGTACTGGCCGTCGTGAAGGGGAGCGCGGTCAACCAGGACGGCGCCAGCAGCCAGCTCACCGCCCCCAACGGGCCCTCGCAGCAGCGCGTCATCCGGCAGGCCCTGGCCGGCGCCCGGCTCTCGGCCGAGGACATCGACGCCGTCGAGGCGCACGGAACCGGCACCCGGCTCGGCGACCCCATCGAGGCGCAGGCGCTCCTCGCGACGTACGGACAGGAGCGGGCGGACGGCCGTCCGCTGTGGCTCGGTTCGGTCAAGTCCAACCTCGGCCACACGCAGGCCGCCGCGGGCGTCGCCGGCATCATCAAGATGGTGCTCGCCCTCGGGCACGAGGAACTGCCCCGCACCCTGCACGTGGACGCCCCGAGCTCGCACGTGGACTGGACGGCGGGCTCCGTCGAGCTGCTGACCGAGGCCCGGCCGTGGCCGGCGGGGGAGCGGACCCGCCGCGCGGGCGTCTCGTCCTTCGGCATCAGCGGGACGAACGCGCATGTGATCGTGGAGGAGGCTCCGGCCGAGGCCGCTGTTGAAGACGTCGTGGCGCCCGTGGTCCCGGCGCTGCCGGTGGTGCCGTGGATGCTGTCGGGCAAGTCGCCCGAGGCGCTGCGGGCGCAGGCGGCACGCCTGCGGGAGTTCGTGCTGGCCGACGCGGGTCTCGACCCGGCGGCGGTCGGTTCGGCACTCGCGACGACCCGCGCGGTGTTCGCGCACCGGGGCGGCGTCGTGGCCGCCGACCGTGATGGTCTGCTGGCCGGACTGGCGGTACTCGCCGAGGGCGAGAGCGCCCCCGGCGCGGTGCAGGGCCTGGCCGGCTCCGGCCGGACGGCGTTCCTCTTCACCGGGCAGGGCAGCCAGCGGGCCGGTATGGGACGTGAGCTGTACGCGGCGTTCCCGGTGTTCGCGGAGGCGCTGGACGCGGTGTGTGCGGCGCTCGATGCGCACCTTGAACGGCCGCTGAAGGATGTTCTCTTCGCGGAGGCGGACAGCCGGTTGAACGAGACGGCCTTTACGCAGCCGGCTCTCTTCGCCCTGGAGGTCGCACTCTTCCGGCTGCTGGAGTCCTTCGGGGTCCGGCCGCAGGTGCTGGCGGGTCACTCCATCGGTGAGCTGGCCGCCGCACACGTCGCAGGGGTCTGGTCGCTGGAGGACGCGGCGCTGCTCGTTGCGGCTCGTGGCCGTCTGATGCAGCAACTGCCCGCCGGTGGTGCGATGGCGGCGATCCAGGCCACCGAGGCCGAAGTCCTGCCGCAGCTCACCGACAGGGTGGGGATCGCGGCCGTCAACGGGCCCACCTCCATCGTCGTCTCGGGTGATGAAGACGCCGTGGCCGCCGTGATCGCGCACTTCGACGGCATCGGACGGAAGACCAAGCGCCTCACCGTCAGCCACGCCTTCCACTCCGTCCACATGGAGCCGATGCTCGAGGAGTTCCGTGCCGTTGCGGCCGGGCTCACGTACAACGCGCCCTCGATCCCGATCGTCTCGACGCTGACGGGCAAGGCCGCCACCGACCAGGAGCTGACCGACCCGGCGTACTGGGTCCGGCACGTCCGCGAGGCCGTGCGCTTCGCCGATGCCGTCACCACGCTCCAGGACCAGGGCGTCAGCACCTTCCTGGAGCTCGGCCCGGACGCGGTCCTGACCGCCATGGGCGCCGACAGCGCCACGGAGAACACGACCCTCGTCCCGGCACTGCGCCGCGACCACGACGAAGCGCAGATCTTCGTCACCTCCCTCGCGACCCTCCACACCCGGGGCGTCCCCGTCGCCTGGCCGGCCTTCTTCGGCACCGGTCGCGCGCTCGTCGACCTCCCCACCTACGCCTTCCGGTCGAGCCGTTACTGGCTGGACACCCCGGCGGCCTCGGCCGCCGGTGACATGGCCGCCGTCGGCCTCGTGGACGCGGGGCACCCGTTGCTCGGCGCGGCCGTCGTGCTGCCGGAGTCGGACGGGCTGCTGTTCACGGGCCGGCTGTCGCTCGGCTCCCACCCGTGGCTGGCGGAGCACGTGGTCGCGGGCACGGTCGTCGTGCCGGGGGCGGCGCTCGTCGAGATCGCCGTGCGCGCGGGCGACGGGACCGGCTGCGGTGTGCTGGACGAACTCACGCTGCACGCACCGCTGGTGGTGCCCGGCACCAGGACCGTTCAGTTGCGGGTCCAGATCGGTGAGCCCGGTCGGGACGGACGGCGGACGGTGGTGGTGTTCTCGCGTATCGAGGACGCCTCCGAGAGCGCCTGGACGCGGCACGCCGACGGTCTGCTCGCGCCCCATGACACCGCAGCCGCAGCCGGTTTCGACCTGGCGCAGTGGCCGCCGACCGGGGCCGAGGCCGTAGCGGTCGACGGGCTGTACGCGGCGATGGCCGCGAGCGGCCTGGAGTACGGGACGACGTTCCAGGGAGTGCGGGCCGCCTGGCGGCACGGCGAGGAGATCTTCGCCGAGGTCGCCCTGCCGGAAGGGGTCGAGGCCGCGGGCTTCGGCATCCACCCCGCGCTGCTGGACGCCGCCCTGCACGGAATCGCGCTCGCGCAGCCGGACGGCGGCGCGGCCGAGCTGCCGTTCGCCTGGTCCGACGTCGCTCTGCACGCGGCGGGCGCGACCGCCCTGCGGGTGCGGATCACCCCCGCGGCCTCCGGCTACACCCTGCGGCTGGCCGACCCCCAGGGCGCTCCCGTGGCCACGGTGGGTTCGCTGGCACTGCGCCCGGTCGCCACCGGTGAGCTGCAGAGCGCGCACGACCGTGAGCTGTACGAGATCCGGTGGAGCCCGCTGCCGCAGCAGGCGTCGCACGAGGATGCGGGTGCGGCAGCGGCAGCGGCAGCGGAGATCCTGAACGTCCCTGCGGGGGTCGACCCCGCCGAGGCGGTCACCGGAGTCCTGGCGCGGCTGCAGGAGTGGCTGGCCGACGAGGAGGCGTCCGACGCACGCCTCGTCGTCCGCACCCGGGGCGCGGTCGCTGCCCTTCCCGGCGAGGACATCACGGACCTCGCGCAGGCCGCCGTCCACGGCCTCGTCAGGGCCGCACAGACGGAGCACCCGGGCCGCATCGTCCTCCTCGACACGGAGGCGGACACGGACACGGACACGGACGACATCCCGGACGCTGTCACGGTCTCGGGGGAGCCGGAACTGGCGCTCCGGGAGGGCCAGTTGTTCGTACCGCGCCTGGCGCGCACCGTTCCCGCCACCGGCGGAGTGACGTGGCGTGCCGACGGCACCGTACTGATCACCGGTGGAACCGGCGGCCTGGGCGCGCTCACCGCGCGCCACCTGGTCGCCGAGCACGGAGTCCGCAACCTGGTGCTGACCAGCCGCCGCGGCCTCCAGGCCCCCGGCGCCACCGAGTTGGTGGCCGAGCTGGAGACGGCCGGTGCTTCGGTGAGCGTCGCCGCCTGCGACGTCTCCGACCGTTCCGCGCTGGCCCAGCTGCTCGCCGAGGAGTCGATCACCGCGATCGTGCACGCGGCGGGCGTGGTCGACGACGGCATGATCACCTCGCTCACCGCCGACCGGGTGGCCGCCGTCCTGGCCCCCAAGGCGGACGCGGCCCGGCACCTCCACGAGCTGACGGCCGACGCCGACCTCGACGCGTTCATCCTGTTCTCGTCCGCCGCCGGCACGTTCGACGGTTCAGGGCAGGGCGGTTACGCCGCCGCGAACGCCTACCTCGACGCGCTGGCGGTCCACCGCCGGAGCCAGGGACTGGCCGGGCTCTCGCTCGCCTGGGGCCTGTGGGACCCGGCGGTCGGCGGCATGGGCGCCGAGCTGACCACGGCGGACGTGGAGCGGATGGAACGCTCCGGCGTCCTCGCGATCGGCCGGCAGCAGGGACTGGCCCTGCTCGACGCCGCGCTCGCCGACAACCACGCCCACCTGCTCCCCGTCGCCTTCGGCAGGAGCGCCCTGGAGCAGCGGGCCCGGCTCAACACCCTCCCCGCCGTCCTGCGCGGTCTGACGCGTCCGGCCCCCACCGCCCGCAAGGCGGCGGCATCGGCCGCCACGGACGCCGCCGGGCTGGCGGAGCGCCTCGGCGCACTGACCGGAGTGGAACGGCGCCGGCTGCTCCTCGACCTCGTCCGGCGCCACGTGGCCGCCGTGCTCGGTTACGACGGCGTGCAGAAGGTCGCCGGCGACAAGCCGTTCAAGGAGTTCGGCTTCGACTCGCTCACGGCGGTGGAGTTCCGCAACCGCCTCGGCGCCGAAGCCGAGGTGCGGCTGCCCGCGACGCTCGTCTTCGACTACCCGACGCCGCTCGCCGTGGCCGAGTTCCTGCTGGTGGAGCTGCTGGGCGAGGAGGCCGCGAGCGCGGCCGACGTGACGGCCGCGGTGGTCCCGGCGGCGGGATCCGTGCTCGACGAGCCGATCGCGATCGTCGGGATGGCCTGCCGGTTCCCCGGCGGGGTCTCCTCGCCCGAGGAGCTGTGGGCACTGCTGGCGAGCGGTGGCGACGGGGTGTCGTCGTTCCCGGTCGACCGTGGCTGGGACGTCGAAGGCATCTACGACCCCGACCCGGACGCGGTCGGCAAGACGTACTCGCGCCACGGCGGATTCCTGGACCGGGCGGCCGACTTCGACCCCGGCTTCTTCGGGATCAGCCCCCGCGAGGCACTCGCGATGGACCCGCAGCACCGGCTGTTGCTGGAGTCGTCGTGGGAGGCGTTCGAGCGCGCGGGCATCGACCCGGCGACCGTACGCGGCAGCTCCACCGGCGTCTTCGCCGGCGTGATGTACCACGACTACACCTCGGTGCTGGAGCAGTCTGCCCACCGCAACACCGAGGGCTTCATGGGCGTCGGCGGCAGCATCGCCTCCGGCCGTGTCTCGTACACCCTGGGCCTCGAAGGCCCGGCCGTGACCGTGGACACCGCCTGCTCGTCCTCGCTCGTCGCCGTCCACCTGGCCGGCCAGGCGCTGCGCTCGGGCGAGTGCTCGCTCGCCCTCGCGGGCGGCGTGACGGTCATGGCGACCCCGGACACCTTCGTCGACTTCAGCCGCCAGCGGGGCCTCGCCCCCGACGGCTACTGCAAGCCGTTCGCCGAGGCCGCCGACGGCACCGGCTGGGGTGAGGGCGTCGGCATGCTGCTCCTGGAGCGGCTCTCCGACGCGCAGCGCAACGGCCACCGGGTGCTGGCGGTCGTGCGCAGTAGCGCGATCAACCAGGACGGCGCGAGCAACGGACTCACGGCCCCCAACGGCCCGTCCCAGCAGCGCGTCATCCGGCAGGCCCTCGCCGCCGGTTCGCTCACGACCAGTGACGTCGACGCCGTCGAGGCGCACGGCACGGGCACCCGCCTGGGCGACCCGATCGAGGCGCAGGCGCTGCTGGCGACGTACGGGCAGGAGCGGGCGGACGGTCAGCCGCTGTGGCTGGGTTCGGTGAAGTCGAACCTCGGTCACACGCAGGCTGCCGCCGGTGTCGCGGGCATCATCAAGATGGTGCTGGCGATGCGGCACCAGGAGTTGCCGCGCACGCTGGGCGTCGACGCTCCCAGCTCGCATGTGGACTGGTCGGCGGGGTCTGTCGAGTTGTTGACGGAGGCGCGGCCGTGGCCGGTGCGGGAGCGTCCGCGTCGTGCGGGTGTGTCGTCGTTCGGGATCAGTGGGACGAACGCGCATGTGATCGTGGAAGAGGCTCCGGCCGAGGTCGTGACGGATGCGGTTGCTTCGGTTGAGCTGCCGGTGGTGCCGTGGGTGCTGTCGGGCAAGACGCCGGAGGCGTTGAAGGCTCAGGCGGCCCGGTTGCGGGAGTTCGTGCTGGCCGATGCGGGTCTGGATCCGGTGTCGGTGGGTTCGGCGCTGGCGACCACGCGTGCGGGCTTCGCGCAACGTGCGGGTGTGGTGGCGGCGGACCGTGAAGGCCTGCTGAACGCTCTGGACGCGGTCGTTGACGGTGAGGCCAAGACGACTGTGGCCGGCGCCGGCGATCTGGCGTTCCTCTTCACGGGGCAGGGCAGCCAGCGGGCGGGGATGGGGCGTGAGCTCTACGCGGCCTTCCCGGTGTTCGCGGAGGCGCTGGACGCGGTGTGTGCCGCACTCGACGCGCACCTTGAACTGCCGCTGAAGGATGTTCTCTTCGCCGACGATGACCGGTTGGACGAGACGGGCTTCACGCAGCCTGCTCTGTTCGCGCTGGAAGTGGCGTTGTTCCGGTTGTTGGAGTCCTTCGGGATCCGGCCTCAGGTGCTGGCCGGTCACTCCATTGGTGAGCTGGCCGCCGCGCATGTCGCGGGGGTGTGGTCGCTGGAGGATGCGGCGCTGCTGGTTGCGGCTCGTGGCCGGTTGATGCAGCAGCTTCCCTCCGGCGGTGCGATGGCAGCGATCCAGGCCACGGAGGCCGAAGTCCTGCCCACGCTCACGGAGAAGGTGGGGATCGCGGCCGTCAACGGCCCGACATCCATCGTCGTCTCCGGTGACGAGGACGCTGTCGCCGGGGTCATCGCGCACTTCGACGCTCTGGGACGGAAGACCAAGAGGCTGACCGTCAGCCACGCCTTTCACTCCCTGCACATGGAGCCGATGCTCGAGGAGTTCGGCACTATCGCGGCCGGGCTCACGTACAACGCGCCCTCGATCCCGATCGTCTCGACGCTGACCGGACAGCCCGCCACCACCGAAGAACTCACCGACCCCGCCTACTGGGTCCGGCACGTGCGCGAGGCCGTGCGCTTCGCCGACGCCGTCACCACCCTTGAGGGCCAGGGCGTCACCACATTTCTGGAACTGGGCCCCGACGCCGTTCTGACGGTGATGGGCGCGGACAGCGTCACGGATGCGGCCGGTACCGCACTGATCGCGTCGCTGCGTCGGGAGCAGGACGAGGCCGAGACCTTCGTGTCGTCCGTCGCCGCACTGCACACGCGTGGCGTCGAGGTCGACTGGCGGGCCTTCTTCGGCACCGGCGCGACCACCCCGCTGCTCGACCTGCCCACCTACGCCTTCCAACACCAGCACTACTGGCCGGAGCGGGCCGCCGTCACGGCGGGAGACGTCCGGGCGGCCGGCCTCGCGGATGCGGAACACCCCCTGCTGGGAGCGGCCATCGCTCTTCCCGACTCCGACGGGGTGCTCTTCACCGGGCGGCTGTCGCTGTCGTCGCACCCGTGGCTGGCGGAGCACGCGGTCTCCGGCACCGTGGTCGTGCCCGGTGCGGCGCTCGTCGAGATCGCCGTGCGGGCGGGCGACGAGACGGGCTGCGGAGCGCTGGAGGAGCTGATGCTCCAGGCACCGTTGGTGCTCGACGGACAGGGCGCCGTACAGCTGCGGGTCACGGTCGGCGAGGCCGACGCGCGTGGCCGGCGGACGGTGAGCGTGTTCTCGCGCGCCGAGGAGACGACGGACGACCGGCAGTGGGTCCGGAACGCCGAGGGCGTGCTGAGCGCCGACGTTCCGGAGCCCGGGTTCGACTTGGCGCAGTGGCCGCCCGCCGGCAGCGAGCCGGTCGCGGTGGAGAGCCTCTACGCCGATCTGGCCGGGCTGGGACTGGAGTACGGGCCGCTCTTCCAGGGTCTGCAGGCCGCCTGGCGCCTCGGTGAGAACGTCTACACCGAGGTCGTCCTGCCGGAAGGCACCGAAGGAGCCGAGGCCGACGCCTTCGCTCTCCACCCCGCCCTGCTGGACGCCGCTCTGCACGGCATCGCCCTGCGGGAGACGGACAACGGCGCGGCCGAGCTGCCGTTCGCCTGGTCCGACGTGGCGGTGTACGCGACCGGTGCGACCGCGCTGCGGGTGCGGATCGCCCCCGCGGACTCGGGCTACGCGCTGCAGCTCGCCGACGACCAGGGCGTACCGGTGGCGACGGTCGGCGCCCTCGCGCTGCGGCCGATCGCGGCCGATGACTTCGCCACCCCGGAGCGCCTCGCCCACGACTCGCTCTTCCACCTGGACTGGATCGCGCTCCCCGCGCCGGCGGCCTCGGCCGACGGAACGGGCGACGCGACGGTGTACCGGTGCCCGGCCGGAGCGACGGCGAACGAGACGCTCGACGCCGTACTCGCCTTCACCCAGGACTGGTTGACCGCCGATGCGGACCGCCGTTTGGTGGTGGTGACGCGGGGTGCGGTGGCTGTTCTGCCGGGTGAGG
>NZ_JAAIKO010000019.1 GCF_016107395.1 Streptomyces fildesensis | reverse complement strand
GGATCGACATCTTCCCCGACGGCGGCATCTCCCGCCTGCGCCTGCACGGCTCCCTGACCACCCGCGGAGCCGAACAACTCACCACCCGCACCGAAGAAATCAGCTGACTGATGTGAGTGAAGCGGTGGCCGTCACGCACAGGGCGGCCACCGCCTCGTCAGGTCGGAATCCCCGTGGGGATCACTGCGCGCCGAAGAGCTTCAGCAGCTCGTCCTTGCCGAACATACGGGCCGTGTCGATGGCGTTGGGCGTGCCGGCGGACGGATCGGCGCCACCCGCCACCAGCGCGTGGACGACCGCGTCCTCGCCCTTGAAGACCGCTCCGGCCAGCGGGGTCTGGCCCTTGTCGTTGGGCCGGTTCGGGTCGGCGCCGCGCTGCAGCAGGGCGGCGACGGCGTCGGCGTGCCCGTGGTAGGCGGCGAGCATGAGCAGCGTGTCGCCCCGGTCATTGGTGAGATTCGCGGGGACGCCAGCGTCCACATACGCGGCGAGGGTCGCCGTTCCGCCCTCACGGGCGAGGTCGAAGACCTGGCCGGCCAACTGCAGCACCTCGGGGTCGTGCGCGGGCTCGGTGTCGGGATTCGCTTCCGTCATGCGACCACCCTACGTGGCGATCACCGTGCACGGCCTGTCGTGGAACGCGACGGTTTCCGGACGGTCCGGGACGTCTCCCGGACCGTCCGGGAAGCTCGCCGGGACGGTCGGGGACGGTCCCGGGCAGTCGATCTTCTGACCGATTGCGTGGGCTTTGCCCAACCCTGACCGAGGCAGGGCCTGTTCAGCGGCGCCGTAACCCTGTTCCATGGTCATCAGACGGCCGCCTGTTCCCCGGCGGCCCCGCGTGACTGGATGAGGTGGCCTTGGCTACGACCGTGCGACGTATCGCTGTGACCATCCCGGCTGCCCCGATCGGCCCCGAGAACCCGCTGCCCGCGCTGCGCGCCCTCGACGAGGTGCACCAGCTCGATCCGCGCGAACGCGCCGGACTCCCGGCCGACATGGCACGCCAGGTCGGTTACGCGCCGCTGCACTCCGTCCTGCCGGTACGGCTCCTCGACGGGTACGGCCGCGAGCGCGCCCCCGCCGAGTTCGAGGCCGTCGTCATCGAGAACGACCGGGTACGTGCCACCGTCCTGCCCGGTCTCGGCGGCCGGCTGCACTCGCTCGTGCAGAAGGCCACCGGCCGTGAGCTGCTCTACCGGAACCCCGTCGTCCAGCCGGCCGACTTCGGGCTGGCCGGGGCCTGGTTCTCCGGCGGCGTGGAATGGAACCTCGGGGCGACCGGACACACCACCCTCACCTGCGCGCCCCTGCACGCCGCCCGCGTACCCGCCCCCGACGGCGGCGAGATGCTGCGGCTGTGGGAGTGGGAGCGGCTGCGGGACCTGCCGTTCCAGATCGACATGTGGCTGCCGGAGGACTCCGACTTCCTGTACGTGGGCGTCCGGATCCGCAACCCGCACCACCGCACGGTGCCGGTCTACTGGTGGTCCAACATCGCCGTCCCGGAGACCGACGGCACGCGCGTGCTCGCCCCCGCCGACGAGGCGTGGCACTTCGGCTACGCCCGCTCGCTGCGGCGCGTACCGGTGCCCGAAGGGGACGGTACGGACGTCACGTACCCGACCCGGTCCGAGCACCCCGCCGACTACTTCTACGAAGTAGCGGACGGCAACCGCCGCTGGGTCACCGCCCTGGACGACGCCGGCCAGGGCCTCGTCCAGACCTCGACCGACCGGCTGCGCGGCCGCAAGCTCTTCCTCTGGGGCAACGGGCGCGGCGGCCGCCGCTGGCAGCAGTGGCTCACCGAGCCGGGCACCGGCGGCTACCTGGAGATCCAGGCGGGCCTGGCCCGTACCCAGCTGGAGCACATACCGATGGAGGCGGGCGCCGAGTTCTCCTGGCTGGAGGCCTACGGTCCGCTCGCCGCCGACCCGGCCGCCGTCCACGGCGACGACTGGACCGCGGCCCGCGCCGCAGTCGAGGACCGGCTGGAGAGCGTCCTGCCGCGCGCGGACGTCGACGCCGCCTACGCCGCCTGGCTGCCGCACGCGGACACCGAGCCGAAGGACGTCATCGCCACCGGCTCGGGCTGGGGAGCGCTCGAGGTCGAGCGGGCCCGGTTCGCGCTGCCGGGTACACCGTTCGACCCCGCGACGCTGGGCGCGCAGCAGAAGCCCTGGCTGGAGCTGCTGGTCGCCGGCATGTTCCCGAGGCCGGCGGCGGACGCGCCGCCCGGCCCCGCGCTCGTGGCGCCGGAGTGGCGCGAGCTGCTGGAGGCCGCGGACACCTACGACGGGAACGAGTGGTACCGGGACTACTTCCTCGGCGTCGCCCAGTGGCACGCGGGCGACCGCGCCCAGGCCATCAGGAGCTGGGAACGCTCAGCCGCGCAGCACGAGACCTGGCCGGTGCTGCGCTGTCTCGCCGTCGCCGACCAGGAGGACGGCCACCTCGAACGGGCCGCCGACCGCTTCCTGGCCGCCTCCGACATCGCGCACCACGAGGTGCTCGACGACGACGCCTGGTGGGCGGCCTCGGCCGGGCTCGCCCGGGAGGCGGTCACCGCGCTGCTCGCGGTCGGCCGCGCCGACGACGCGGCGTTCGTCCTGGACGAGCACGTACCGGGTCACGCCGGGCGTGGCCGGTTCCGGCTGCTGGAGGCACAGGTGCTGCTCGCGCAGGGCGATGTGCCGGCCGCGCGGGCGATCTTCGACGCGGGTTTCGTCGTCGACGACCTCCGCGAGGGCGAGGAGTCGCTCAGCGACACCTGGTACACCATCGCGGAGCGGCTGATCGCCGGCGACGGCCCGGTGACCGCAGACATCAAGCAGCGGGCGCGCGCCGAGCACCCGCTGCCGGAGGCGTACGACTACCGGATGCGTCCGGCGGCGGAGCTCTGACGGTGCGAGGACACCATCAGTCCCGTTGGGTCCGCTCGTAGGAGTCGATGAGGGCCGTCAGTTCGGGGATCGTGAGCTCCCCGGGCCGGCGGCCCTCGCGGGCGAACGCGTTGGCGATCCGCTGGAGCGCCGCGTTGACCGGAGTGTCGATGCCGGCCATCCGGCCGAGCAGCACGATCTCCCCGTTGAGGTAGTCCGCCTCGATGGAGCCCGTGCCCCGCGTGAGGCTCTGCCACGACGAACCGCCGCCGCGGGTCACTCCGTTGAGGGGCTGGAGCTGGATGCGGTCGCCCCGGGCCGCCGTCTGCTCGGCGTCGCTCGCCCGGTCGATACCGGCCGCGTCCAGCACCGCTTCGCCCTCCGCGACAGCACGCCGCAACACGTCGTGGGCGTCGTCGCCGTCGAGCGGGCCGCAGATGGCTTCCAGCGCGTTGGCGAGGTTCTTGAGCAGCTTGCCGTACTTCCAGCGCATCACATCGGGCGGTGTGGGCGCGTCGAAGCCCGACTCCTTGAGATCCGTGGCGATGCGCTCCGCCAACGGGTCGGCCCCCGATGTGCCCGTCGCTCCCGCCGGGAAGCGGCCGATGTGCAGAATGCCGGTCAGCGGCGCGCACGACGCCTCGATCGACCCGGGCTCCAGATAGCTGGCCGGCAACCAGACACACATCCCGTACACCCGCCGGAACCGCCGCAGCGCGAGCCGCTCACCCGCGACCCCGTTCTGCGCACACACCACCGGCAGCCGATCGCCCGCCGTACCCCCGCCCACGACCGGCCGCCCGGCCCACGCGTCCAGCGCCGCGACGCTGTCCTGTGTCTTCACGGCGAGCACCAGGACGTCGTCCGCGCGTAGTTCGAGGGCCTTCGGCCCGTCGACGACCGGGATCGGCAGCTTGAGCGACCCGCTCGGCAACGTCAGCCGCAGCCCGCCGTCCCGCAGCGCCTCGTAATGCGCACCCCGCGCCACGAGGACGACCTCCCGGCCGCTGTCGAAGAGCCTGCCGCCAATGGTTCCGCCGATCGCGCCGGCACCGATGATGATGTATCGCACCGTCCGAGACTCGCACACACGTCAAGTCTTCTCGCAGGGTGGGCGCCGGCCGTCGCGCCGGTCCAAGAAATCGCTGGCCGAGGCGGCGTTCCTGCAGCCAGAGTGGTGGCCGGAGCCCGCGTTAGCCGGTTCCGTGACGAACGACGGGGGAGGGTTGCCGCATGTCCACGCTGCGTGTGAGCGCCGAGCGGCTGACGATCCACGAGCACCCGAACGCGGACGCGCTGGAGCTGGCGCAGGTCGGGCTCTATCGGGCGGTCGTGGCGAAGGGGGCCTACCGGACGGGTGAGTTCGCGGTGTACATACCCGAGCAGGCCGTGCTGCCGGACGCGCTCATCGGGGAGCTGGGGCTGACCGGCAGGCTTGCGGGGTCGGCTGCGAACCGGGTGCGGGCGGTGCGGCTGCGCGGTGAGCTCTCGCAGGGCATCGTGTGCCGGCCGGAGGCTCTCGCGGGCACGGATCTGGAGCAGGCCGCCGCTGACGGGGAGGACTTCGCGGAGCGGCTGGGCATCGTCAAATGGGTGCCGCCGATCCCGGTGTCGATGAGCGGCGACGTCGAGGCCGCGCCGGATCTGCTGCCGTGGACCGACATCGAGAACCTCAAGCGCTATCCGGACATCTTCGCGCCCGGCGACCAGGTGGTGATCACGGAGAAGCTGCACGGCACCGCCTGCTGCTTCAGCTACTTCGCGGACACCGGCCGGATCCAGGTCACGTCCAAGGGCCTGGGCTCGCAGCGGCTGGCGCTCCAGGAGGCCGACGGCAACCTGTACTGGCGCGCCGTGCGCGGCCACGGCCTGCCCGCCGTCGCCGCCCGGCTCGCGGCGCGGCTCGACGCGTCCCGGGTCGGCATCTTCGGTGAGGTCTACGGGGCCGGCGTGCAGGACCTCGGGTACGGGGAGGACGGCCGGCGCGACGTCCCCGCCTTCGCGGCCTTCGACGTGTCGGCCGAGATCGACGGCCAGGTCCGCTGGCTCGATCCGCACGAACTGCTGGCGGGCGAGCTGCCGCTGGTGCCCGTCCTGTTCAGCGGCCCCTTCGATCTGGACACGGCGCTGAAGCTGGCCCAGGGCGCGGAGACGGTGTCGGGGCGCGGACTGCATGTGCGCGAGGGCGTCGTGGTGCGGACCGCCGACGACCGTTACAGCCCGGTGGTCGGCGGCCGGGCCATCGCCAAGGTCGTCAGTGACGCCTATCTGACCCGCAAGGGCGGCACCGAGTACGAGTGAGAGCGTGCGACGCGTGGGACCGCGCCCGTCAGCCGTCCAGGCGGGCGCGGAGCCGGCGCTTCGCGTCCGGCCATTCGTCCGCGAGGAGCGAGAAGAAGACGCTGTCACGCCAGGTGACACCGTCCGACCGCAGCCGGTGGCGGCGCCAGACCCCCTCGCGCTGCGCGCCCAGCCGCAGGATCGCCTCCTGGGAGCGGGTGTTGAGCAGATCGGTCTTCCACATGATGCGGCCCATGCCCAGGTCCTCGTAGGCGTAGGTCATCAGGAGCAGCTTCGTCTCGGTGTTGACCGGGCTGCGCCAGTAGGCGCGGCCGTACCAGGTCCAGCCGATCTCGAGCCGCTCGTCGACCGTGCTCACCTCGTGGAACGTCGTCCAGCCGACCGCCCGGCCGCTGCTGAGCTCGATCACGGCGTAGGCGACACCGCCCGCCTCCCGGCTCTGCGCGCAGACCGTGATCGCGAGATCACGCAGCTCGTCCTCCGTGCGAGGCGGTTCCGCGGGCAGCCAGCGCCACACCTCCTCGTCACCGCCTCCGGCGGCGAACAGATCCGGCACATGTTCCGGGCCGAGCGGTTCGAGCCGGACGAAGCGGCCGGTCAGGACGGTGGGTGAGGGCGACTTGGCAACCATGCACGCACCGTAACCACAGCCCGCTTGGTCCGGCCAGCCGGTTTTGGATCCTGGACGGCATGTTCCGTCCCTCGGTGGGGTACGCGGGAGGTTCAGTCGCCGAAAGGACTCGTAGCCATGACCGACATCCATTCCAATGGCGCCCTGCCCCCGGCGCAGCAAGCCCTCCACGAGATCGCCCAGGGCGGCGAGAACGTGATCGCCCTGAGCACCCTCGCCCTCAGTGACGTGCTGCTTCCCGTTCCCGGCGGGCCCGGCGACCCCGACCCCGACGCCCCGGAACAGCAGGACCCCGCGGCGCCGCAGGGGATCCAGCTGCCGGTGTACGAGCAGGAGGACGGGGTCAAGCTGGTGCCGGTGTTCACTTCCGAGGAGCGGATGGCGCAGGCACTGCCGGGTACGCACCGCTACCGGCTGGTGCCGCTGTCCGCCCTCAGCGGCAGCTGGCCGTCCGACGAACTCACGCTCTCCATCGACACCGGCTCCCCGGACGCCCTGAGCATCGCGGGCCCCGGGGTGCGGGCGCTGGCCGCCCTGTCGGGCTCGGGGCCGGGCTCGGGACCGGCTTCATGACCCGGATGCGGCGGGCCGGGGTCGCGACGGCCCCGGCCCTGCCTGTCATCCCGTCGCCCGCCGTCCCGTCGCCCGCCGTCCCGGCGGCTCACGGCCGGTAGACCACCAGGGCACTGGGCAGCTTGCCCAGCAGCAGTTCCGAGGGCGCGGGGACCACCTCGCCGTCGTAGGCGAGACGGCTGCCCGCGGCCAGGCCGCGGATCCGCAGCCGGCGCAGCTTGGCGGCGGAGTACACGGGGGAGCGGGTGAGGAAGCCGGTCACGGCGGCCCCGAGCAGCCGTGTGCGGGCGAACGGGCCGCCGTCCACGATGCGTACGTCCAGGATCCCGTCGTTCAGATCGCGGCGGCGCACCGGCGCGAGCCCCACGCTGGAGTACTCGCAGTTCCCGGCGAAGATCAGCCAGACCGACCGGCGGCGCCCGTTGATCTCGACGTCGACCGGCTCGGACGTGCGCAGCACGTGCACCGCCGCCAGCACGCTCGCCGGCCAGCTGCCCACCCGCCGCGACCAGCGCTCGCGGATGCGCACCAGCTCCGGGTACGAGCCGATGCTGAAGGTGTTCACGAAGGGGACGGCCTCGGCGCCGCCCGGGGTGTCGTACGAGGTGTACGTCGCCAGGTCGACGGCCGACGCGGTTCCCGCCACGACCGCCGCGGCGGCGTCCTCGACCGTTTCGATGCCGAGGTCGAGCGCGAAGTGGTTGCGCGTTCCGCCCGGGAAGACCACCAGCGGAAGGCTGTGCCGCAGGGCGATCGACGCGGCCAGCGTGACCGTTCCGTCGCCGCCGCACACCCCGAGCGAACCGTCGTGCTCGACTGCCTGCCGGGCGGCCTTCTCCAGCAGTTCCGCCAGGTCGTCGTCCTCCGAGCGCTCCGCTACCACGGCCTCCGGCAGCGCGGCGCGGATCCGGTCGGCGGGCGGGTTGAGGAACGCCGGCGGCCCCGATGCCTCGTTGACCACGACGAACAGCCCGCGCCCCGCCGGCAGCGAAGGGGCGTTGACGTCAGGGCCCACGTCGGCGGCCGGCCCGTTCGAGGTGGGGATCAGCGCCCGCACCGCGAGGGCGGCTCCCATGCCGAACGCCGCACCGGCGACCACGTCGCTCGGGTAGTGCACCCCCGTGTAGACCCGGGAGAACGCCACCGAGGCGGCGATCGGTGCCACCACCGTGCCCCAGCGGCCCGACTCCATGAGGACCCCGGTCGCGAAGGCGGCCGCCGAGGCCGCGTGCCCGGAGGGGAAGGAGGTCGTGAAGGGCTGGTGCCGCAGCCGGCGTATCACCGGGACGGATTCCAGTATCGGACGCGCCCGGCGGACGGCCCGTTTGCCCACGGTGTTCACCGTCGCGGAGGCCAGCGCCAGCGACCCCACACCGCGCAGGGCCGCGCGCCGGCCGGGCTTTCCGCCGACCGCGGCGATCCCGGCGGCCACCCCGAACCACAGCAGCCCGTGGTTGGCGCTGCGGCTCAGCCGGGGCAGCACGGGCTCGGCGCCCGGCCAGCGATGGCTGGCGACCTGATGGAACAGCTTGTGGTCCCACGTCTTCAAGGAGTGGGCCCTGGCGCGTTGCTTCATGCGCTAGCGGCTACCCGGGCAGCGGCCATCGATACCACCCCGCTCGCCTAGGATGCCCGGGTGGCTGATGATCGAATAGACCTGGTGATCTTCGACTGCGACGGCGTCCTGGTGGACAGCGAGCGCCTCGCCGTCCGCGTCGACGCGTTGATGCTGGCCGAACTCGGCTGGCCGCTGACCGAGGCCGAGATCGTCGAACGGTTCGTCGGCCGCTCGCACCGCGACATGACCGCCGCGATCGAGCAGCAGCTCGGCCGGCCGCTCCCCGAGGGCTGGTACGACCGCTACCGGCCCTGGTACCGGTCGGCGTTCGAGGCCGAACTGACCGCCGTGGACGGCATCACCGAAGCCCTCGGCCTGATCACCCTCCCCACTTGCGTCGCGTCCAGCAACACCCACCCGGGACTGCGGCACTCGCTCGGCCTCACCGGCCTCCACTCCCGCTTCGAGGGCCGGATCTTCAGCGCGTCCGAGGTCGAGCACGGCAAGCCCGCCCCCGACCTGTTCCTGCACGCGGCCCGCGCGCTGGGCGCGGACCCGGCCCGCTGCGTCGTGGTCGAGGACAGCCGCTACGGCGTCGAAGCGGCCCGCGCGGCGGGCATGCGCGCCTTCGGCTACTACGGCGGGCTCACGCCGCGGGCCTGGCTCGAAGGGCCGGGGACGGTCGTCTTCGACGAGATGCGCGACCTGCCGGAACTCCTGCTCGGCGGCTTCTGAGGGAGCCGCTCGCGAGCGGGAACCGTGCCGCACCCGAGTCGGACCCGAGGCGGCTCCGAGCCGCTCACGGTCGGATCGGGAGGAACCCGGCCCCGGCGCAAACGGGTGGGCGGCGTGGCGGGAGGGCATGGCACTCCTGTGGCGCGCGCGCCGACTGGGAAGGTGGCCGCAGCCACTGACCCACCGGAGGCACGGATGCAGGGGACGACCCCGTACGACCTCAGGCCCGATCCGGGGCTGCCCGTCCCCGCGTACTGGACCGCGCACCTCGTGGGCGGCGGCGGGCCGGAACCGGCCGGCGGCAGCCCGGCGGTGCGGCAGGCGGCGGCCGGGTACTGGGGGCGCCGCGGGCTGTGGACCGATCCGGGGCGCATCGTGGCCGCGGCCGGCGCCGAGCCGCTGCTCCTCGCGATCCTGGCCGCCACCGGCGGCGGCCTGGTGCTCGCCCGGCCCTCCGCCGCCTGGCAGGCGCCCGTCGCCCGGCTGCTCGGCCGCGAGGTGTTCGCCGTACCGACGCCGGCGGAGGGCGGCGGCGCGCCGGACCCGTTCGCCCTGCTGGAGACCGTCCGCCGGGCGCGGACGGAGGGCGCCGACCCGCGGGTGCTCCTGCTGTCGCCGGCGGACGACCCGACCGGCACCGTCACCTCGCCCGAACTGCTGCACGAGAGCTGTGAGGCGGCCGCCGAGGCGGGGCTGATCGTGGTGTCCGACGAGACCTACAGCGACACCCGCCACGACCCCGGTACGGTCCTGCTCAGCCCCGCCGAGATGCTTCCCGAGCGGACGATCGTCCTCACCGACCTCGGTGGATCCCTCGCGCCCACCTGCTGTCCGGTCGCGCTGGCCAGGTTCCCGGACTCCGACGAGGGCACCGGACTGCGGGAGCGGGTGGCGCGGGTCTGCGCCGAGTTGCGGTCCGTCCTGCTGGCGCCGGTCGCCTCGGCGGCGGCGTACGCCCTGACCGAACCGGACGACGTACGCGCCCACACCGCCGCCGCGAACCGGCTGCACGCGGCCGTCGGGGCCGGCGCGTACCGCGCGGTCACCGCCGCCGGCGCGCTGTGCCGGCCGCCCCAGGCCGGCTTCCAGCTCTACGCCGAGCTGACCTCGCACGACACCCACGACCTCCCCGACGCGCCCGCCCTCGAACGCCATCTCTCCCTGCGGCTGGGCCGGCGGGTCCTCGGCGGCCACCGGTTCGGCGACGACCCGGCCGCGCTCCGGGTCAGGATCGACACCGGCCCGCTGCACGGCGGCACCGACCAGGAGCGGCGTGCGGCTCTCGACGCGATCGATCCGCTGGAAGTCCCACACGTATCCCAAGCGTTGACAGAACTCGAGGCGGCCTTCACCGAACTGACGGCCGGCTGAACTACGGTCGGTGACCGGGGGCGCGTCCCACCGCGCCCGTCCGAGCCCGCGCCGCCAACGGATGGGAGACTCGATGACCGATCAGACCGAGCGCGCCCTCGCCGAGCCACGTCCGCTCGGTGAACGCCGCGTATGGCCCAGATCCTTCGCGGACCGCCTCACCGCCCCGCTCCCCGGGTTCCGCGAGATGGCCAGAACCCTGCGCGAGGGGGGCCTGCGCCCCACCGCCGAATCGCTCGCCACCGTCCCCGGACTGCCCGTGGAACCCGGCCCGCTGCCGGACGTCGACGCCGACACCGTGGCCGTCACCTGGGCCGGGCACGCCAGTTGGGTGCTGCGGATCGGCGGGCTCACCGTCCTCTCCGACCCCGTCTGGTCGGAGAAGATCCTCGGCACCCCGGCCCGCGTCACCCCCGTGGGTGTCGCCTGGGACGAGCTGCCACACATCGACGCGGTCGTCATCAGCCACAACCACTACGACCACCTCGACGCGCCTACCCTCAAACGGCTGCCGCGCGACACCCCGCTCTTCGTCCCCGCCGGACTCGCCCGCTGGTGCCGCCGCCGCGGCTTCACCCACGTCACGGAACTCGACTGGTGGGAGGCGGCGGAACTGCGCGGTGTGCGCTTCGACTTCGTGCCCGCGCACCACTGGAGCAAGCGGACCCTCACCGACACCTGCCGTTCGCTGTGGGGCGGCTGGGTGCTGTCCGACCGGAACGGGCAGCGCGTCTACTTCGCGGGCGACACCGGCTACGGCCACTGGTTCACCGAGATCGGCCGCGCCCACCCGGGCATCGACCTGGCACTGCTGCCGATCGGCGCGTACGACCCCCGGGCGATGCTCAGCCCGGTCCACACCGACCCGGAGGAGGCCGTCCAGGCCTGCCTCGACCTCGGCGCCGCCGCCATGGCGCCCATGCACTGGGCCACGTTCCTGCTCTCCGCCGAGCCGCCGCTCGAACCGCTGGCGCGGGTGCGGGCGGCCTGGGCCGCCACCGGACGTCCCCGCGAGGGGCTCTGGGACCTGCCGGTCGGGGCCTCGCGGGTCCTGAGCCGCGAGCCGTAGCTGACTGCCTGTATTCGCTACTCGCCGGGCGGGCCGGCCTTCCGTCCCGTCCGGCGCCACACCTGCGGCACCAGCGCGACGAGGAAGGCGATGCCCACCGCGAGCGCCACGCCCTGCCACGGCTCGGGGAAGAGCGAACCACCGACGATCCCGATCAGCTGGTACGCGGCAGCCCACGCCAGACAGGCCGCGATGTCACCGCGCACGAAACGGCGCAGCGGCAGCTCGCCGAGCAGACAGGCCACCATCACCGGGATCCGGCCGGCCGGGATCAGCCGGGACAGCACCAGGACCGCTACACCGTGCTCGTCGAGCTGCCGCTGCGCCTTGGCCAGATGGTCCGGATCCGCCCGGCTCTGCAGGCGGCGCAGCCAGCGCGAGCCGTTCCTGGAGCGGATTCCGCGCTGCCCGAGCCAGTACAGGCCGACGTCGCCGATGAACGCGGCGAGCGCCGCCACCCCGAAGACCAGCACGAGCGCGAACGGAGACTTCTGGTGGAAGGCGACCACGGCCGCGCCGCTGACCAGCGCTCCGGTCGGGATCACCGGCACCAGCGAGCCGAGCACCACCAGCAGGAAGAGCGTGGGATAGCCGACCGCCTGCCGGGTGGTCTGCGAGGTGGTGGACGACGCCGTCTCCGCGAGAAAGCGGATCACCGCGCGGCCGCCAGCCGTACGCTCTCGCCGTGCTCCAGCCGGTGCACGGCCACCTCCGGCGCGAGCACCGCGGCATGCCGGACGAACTCGGTGCCCGGGGAGTGGAATTCATGCGGCCGGACCGCGTCCATGCCCACCGGCCAGTACGTTCCGTAGTGGATCGGCACCGCCGCTCCGGGCGCGAGCCGCGCCAGGGCCTGCGCTGCCCGTCCGGCGTCCAGGTGCCCCGCGCCCAGGAACGGGCCCCAGCCGCCGACCGGCAGCAGCGCCGCGTCGCAGGGTCCGACCTCGTCGGCCATCTCGTCGAACAGCCCGGTGTCACCGGCGAAGTACGTGCGGGCCTCGCCGCGCACCACGTACCCGAGCGCCGCGACGCGGTGCGGCCCGTACGGCAGCCGCCGTCCGTCGTGTGCCGCGGGCACCGCGCGGATCGTCAGCGGGCCGACCCGTACCTCGTCGCCCGCCACCACCTCGACCAGGTCGAGGTCCCGCAGCCGCCGCAGCCCCGGCACGGCCTGCGGAGCGCCGCGCGGCACCAGTACCCGCGTGCCGGGCGCGAGGCGGGCCAGCGAGGCGGGATGCAGATGGTCGGCGTGCAGATGGGAGACGACGGCGACGTCCGCGACCGCCGCCTCCGGCGGTGGTACGGCTCCGCGCCGCCGCCGCAGATGCGCGAGCCGGCTCACGAACAGCGGATCCGTCAGCACCCGGACGCCCGAGTCGCGCACGGTCACCGTGGCATGCCCCCACCACGTGATCTCCACCGCCACCGGAACCGTCCTTCCGCCGTGCCCTCGTCCGCCCCTGCCCGCTGTCCCCGACCCTATGCCGATCACCGGGCGGGTGCGGGGGCGCCTACCGGGGTGCCCTCCGCGGTGCCTGCCGGGGTGCCCTCCGCGGTGCCCGCCGAGGTGCCTGCCGGGGTGCCCGCCGGGGGTGGCCTGAGCGGCGGCCGGTGGGCGTTGTGACAGGGTGGACGGCGTGGAGCAGTTTCCCGGAACCGGCGGTACCGGTGACCGGGCCGCGGAACGGACGTGAGGTGAGCTGGGCGTGCTGCGGCGGTGGCGGTGGCGGTCCATGGGGCGGGCCGTCGCGCGGGTGGTGATCGTCTGGGCGGTGTCGGCGGCGACGCTGGCCGTCCTGGCGGGGATCCTGCCCGATTTCAGCATCCAGTCGCCGAAGGGCGACGACCCCCCGCAGATGGCGGTCACGGCCGGGATCGGCGCGGGCGCCTTCGGTGTGCTCAGCGCCCTGGTCTGGCCGGTGCTGGTGCGCGCCCTGCTGATGGTCCCGGCGCTGGTGCTGGGCATGCTGGTCTTCTTCCTCAACGGGTCGCTGCTGCTGATCGCACTGCGGCTCACCCCGCACGGCGAGGTCACCCCCGCGACCGCCGTCGTCATCGCCGCCGTGATGTCGGCGACCTCGTCGGCGACCAGCACCGCGCTCGCGGTGCGCGACGACGAGGCGTACGGACGACGGCTCGCGCGGCTCGCGGGCCGCCGCAGGCCCGAGCGCGGCGCGGCGCGGCGGCCGGCGCCCCCCGGCACGCTCTTCCTCCAGCTCGACGGCGTCGGCCACGACGTACTGCGCGAGGCCGTCCGCCCCTCGCAGCGCGGCGGACGGACCAGACCCCCGGCGATGGAGACCGTCGCCGGGTGGCTGGACAGCAGCCACCGGCTGGTGCCGTGGCGCACCGACTGGAGCAGCCAGACCGGCGCCAGCCAACTCGGCATCCTGCACGGCTCCAACCACGACGTGCCCGCCTTCCGCTGGTTCGAGAAGGACACCGGGCAGCTGATGGTCTGCAACCGGCCCTCCAGCGCAGCGGAACTGGAACGCCGGGCGGTCGGGCGCACCGGCTCGCGCGGCCTGCTCGCCGAGGACGGCGCGAGCCGCGGCAACCTCTTCAGCGGCGGCGCGGACCAGATGGCGCTGGTGATGTCGGCGGCGGCCCGGCGCGGCACCTTCCGCCGCTCCCGGTCCGGCTATTTCGCGTACTTCTCCGACCCCGCCAACGCCGTGCGCACCGCCTGGTCCTTCGTCGCCGAAGTCGCCCGCGAGATCGTCGAGTCGACGGCCTCCCGGCTGCGCCGCGACCGGCCGCGCATCAAACGCGGCGGCCTGTACCCGCTGCTGCGCGCCTTCGCGACCGTCATCGAACGCGACGTCGCCGTCGCCGCGGTGATCGGCGACATGCTCGCCGGCCGCACCGCGGTCTACGCGGACCTCGTCGCCTACGACGAGGTGGCCCACCACTCCGGGCCCCGCAGCCGCGACGCCTTCAAGGTGCTCAACCGGCTGGACCGTTCGATCCGGCTCATCGCCGACGCCGCCCGCTACGCCCCGCGCCCGTACCGGATCGTGCTGCTCTCGGACCACGGCCAGAGCCACGGCGAGACCTTCGCCGACGCGTACGGCCTGACGCTGAAGGAACTCGTCCGCGCCGGCTGCGACCTCCCCGTACCGCGCCGCGCCGGGCGCAGCGTGAGCGGCGCGGAGGCCAGGACCGCGGCTCGCACCGCCCTCCACCGGGACGAACGCGGCCGGCACCCCGAGGAGGAGAAGGAGTGCGCGGGCCCGCCCTCCGACCCGGTGGTCCTGGCCTCGGGCAACCTCGGCCTCGTCACCTTCCCCGACCTCCCCGGCCGCGTCACCCGCGAGGAGATCGACGAGCGCTACCCCACCCTGCTGAAGACCCTGGTGGACCACCCGGGCATCGGCTTCGTCCTGGTCCGCAGCGCCGCCCGGGGCCCGCTCGCGCTGGGCGCGGGCGGCGCGGAACACGAACTCGACACCGGCCGCATCCACATCGCCGACCCCCTCGCCCCGTTCGGCAAGGGCGCCGCCGAAACGGTCCGCCGCACCGACGGCTTCCCGCACGTCGCCGACCTGATGGTCAACTCCTCGTACGACCCCGCCACCGGCGCCGTCCACGCCTTCGAGCAGCAAGCCGGCTCCCACGGCGGCCTCGGCGGCGACCAGAGCCGCCCCTTCCTCCTCTTCCCCGGCACCCTGACCGAACCCGAACACCCCCTGGCAGGCGCCGAAACCCTGCACGACGTCCTGCGCGACTGGCTCGCCGAGCGCCCGGACCAGCCCCTCCCCGAAAACCCGTTTGCACCGGACCTGCCGGAACCGGGAGAGTTGCCTCAACACCAGGGGGCGTAGCTCAGATGGCCAGAGCGCTGGTCTCCAAAACCAGATGTCGCAGGTTCAATTCCTGCCGCCCTTGCCAGTCACTCACTTCCGCGCGAAGATCCCGGAGCCGCGCCAGCGGCTTCCCCGCACCGTCGGCGCATGCGCCGTGTGCTCGCGGAATCGAATGCCACCGTCGGTGTCCGATGGATGGTCGGCGAGCGGCAGCACCCGAGCCCCGCACGCGCCACCCAGGCGCAGGCGAATCTGCTCGGCATCTCGGTCGGTGACATGGTGTTGGAGATCGAGCGCACCTATTACGACACCGAGGGCCGGCCCGTCGAGACGGCGGACATCGTCATCCCGGACGTCCGCTGGGAGATCGCCTATGAGATCGCGATCGAACAGCCGTGGACGAGGTCCGAACAGAGCTCTCGGAGTCGAACGAAGGCGCCCCCTTCCGCCGGAGCGGGAGGGGGCGCCTGTTCGCGTAGGTGTCCAGAGATCTGGTTTGGCGACGGTGACACAACGCGCTCTGCCGTTGAGCTACCGGCGGCTGGGCCGCCGACCGGGAGTCGAACCCGGAACCTCGTCCTCCTGAAGGAAGTAACCGTTGCTTGCGCACCTGGACGACGTCAGTTTAGGCGGAGGGCCGGGGGGCGTCGCAAGGAATTTGTGGCTGGACGGCGGAGGCGATCGCGTGGGCGACCCGGTCCGGCGGGAGGTTCGTGGTGTCGATGGTCTCGGCCGTCCTGCTGAGCCAGGGGCGGGCCGACTCGTAGGCGGTGAGGTGGTCGAGGCGCCATTGGCGGGCGCCGGTCTCCACGGTGTCGGATTCGATCCGGCGGGTGAGGGTGTCCTGGTCCGTGTGGAGGACGAAGTGGCGCACGGGAATTCCCGCGGCGGCGAACCCGGCGCTGAGCTCCGTCCAGTACTGCTCCACCAGGACCGACTGGGGGACGACGAGTACGCCGCCGACGTAGCCGAGGATCTGGGTCGCCGTCTCCACGACCAGGGCGCGCCATGGCCGCCAGTCCTGGAAGTCCTTGACGGGCACGGATTCCAGGACGTGGCGGAGCATGTAGCCGACCTGCTCGGAGTCGAAGATCCGGGCGTTCGGGACCATCGCGGCGAGCTCCTTGGACGTGGTGGTCTTGCCCGCGCCGAAGGTCCCGTTCAACCAGATAATCATGGCGTCGAGCCTAACCGCGTGGTCAGGCGGTGATGCCGCCGTCCAGGACCAGGTCAGCCCCGACGGTGAACCCGGCCTCAGCGGAGGCGAGATGGAGCACCGCGGCGGCGATCTCGTCGAGGGAGCCGGCCCGGCCGGCGGGGACGTCGCGCCGCATGCGGGCCGCCTTGTCGGCGGGGGTCTCGCCGGGGCGGGTGGACATGGGGGTGTCGACGGGGCCGGGGCTGACCGCGTTGATGCGGACGCCGTCGGCGATGTGGTCGAGGGCGGCGTTGCGGGTCAGGGCGCTGACGGCGGCCTTGGCGGCGACGTACGCGGCCAGGTTCGGCACGCGGCCGTGGGCGCCGAGGTTGGAGGAGACGTTGACGATCGCGCCGCCGCCGTGGGCGCGCATGTGGGCGATCTCGTACTTCATGGAGAGCCAAGTGCCGGTGAGGTTGGTGTCGAGGCTCGACCGCCAGTCGTCCTCGGAGATGTCGGCGACCGGGGCGGGAGTCGTCAGGATGCCGACGTTGTTGACGGCGATGTCGAGTCCGCCGAAGCGCGCCACCGTGTCCTCGACCAGGCGCCGTACGTCCTGCGAGCGGGTGATGTCGGCGGTGACGACGGCGGCTTCGCCGCCCTCGGCCTCGATGAGGGCGGCGGTCTCCTTGAGCGGTTCCGCCGTACGTCCGGCGACGGCGACCCTGGCCCCCTCCCGGGCGAAGGCGAGGGCGATGCCCCGGCCGATACCGGATCCGGCACCGGTGACGAGGACGGTCCTGCCGGTGAAGCGTGCGGTCATGACGACAACTCCTTGGTGGTGAGCGGTGCGAGGGGTGTGGCGGGTGGGTTCGGTACGGGGTGTGGGCGCAGGAGCAGCGCTGCGGCGACCGCGGTGAGCGCGTAGCCGATACCGGCGGCGCCGAAAGCGGCCGCGTATCCGGCGACGGGCGTGGAACGGGTGGCGGCCACCGACATCAGTGCGGCGAGGCCGATGGTCGGGCCCAGTTCCATGGCGGTGTTCATGACGCCGGCCGCCAGCCCCGTCCGCCGGTGCGGCACCCCGGCGGTGGCGAGCACGGTGGCGCCCGCGAACGCCGGTCCGGCTCCGGCCGGCAGCAGGAGAAGACCGGGGAGCAGGCCCGTGGCGTACGGCGACCGCGCGTCGAGGCCGGCGAGCAGCAGGAGCCCGGCCGCGCCGAGCGCCAGTCCGCCGGCGGTGACCGCGCGTGCTCCGTACCGCCTGATGAGCGGGCCGGCGGCGCGGCCGGAGCCGACGAGGGCGGCGGCGTACGGGATGAAGGCGGCGGAGGTCCGCAGCGGGGTCCAGCCGCGTACCTGCTGGAGGTAGAGGGAGAGCAGGAAGAAGGTGAGCGCCGTGCCCGCGGCGGTCATCATGATGGCGGCCAGGGCGGTGACGCGCCGGGTGTCGCGGAGGAAGCCGGGCGGCAGCAGCGGTTCGCGGGCCCGGCGTTCGACGAGCACGAAGGCGATGAGGAGGAGCAGGCCGGAGGCCAGCGGAACGAGTACGGCAGCCGACGACCAGGACCGCTCCCCGGTGGCGACCAGCCCGTAGCCGGCCGCTGTGACACCGGCGGTCGCCGTGACGGCGCCGCGTACGTCGAGCGGTGGTGGCGCGGCGGCGCGGGGCGGGTCGGCGGGCAGCAGCCGCGGGGCGAGGGCCAGCCCGGCCAGCGCGACGAGCACCGGGACGAGGAACGTCAGCCGCCAGGAGACCCAGGCCGTCACGGCACCGGAGAACAGGCTCCCGGCGGTCGCGCCGAGGACGGAGAGGCCGCCCCACGTCGCCATGGCCCGGTCGTAGCCGGCGGCGGCCGGGAACAGGGCGCGTACCAGGGCCATCGCGGCTGGAGCGGTCAGTGCCGCGCCGAGCCCCTGCGCGAACCGGACGGCCGTCAGCACGGTGAAACCGGGCGCCAGGGCGCCCGCCGCCGAGGCGGCGGCGAAGACCGACAGACCGACCACCAGCATCCGTCGCCCGCCGTGCCGGTCCACCAGCCGGCCGCCGAGGAGCAGCAGTCCGCTGAAGGAGAGTCCGTACGCGGCGCTGAGCAGCAGGAGTTGTGACGGGTCGAGGCCGAACTCCCGGGCTATCCGGGGGAGCGGCACCATGAGGATCATGATGGTGAAGATGAGTGCGGCCTGGATGGTTCCGAGCAGCGCGAAGCCGTGCTTCGACGACATGTCCCCCTGCGCCTTTCTGGCGTGATACTGGATCGATCATTCTCGAATGGGGGCAGGCAGGAGCCCACTCCGGGCCCGGTCCAGGCCCGGTCGGTCGGACGGTCGGTTGGTCGGTTGGTCGAAGTTTCAGTCGAGGAGGGAGAGAGCCTGTGCCGCCGCGTCCCTGACGCGGGCCGGGTCCTGGCCGGCCTTGCCGACCACCCGCATGCCCTGCATGAGCACCAGCAACAGCCGCGCCAGCGCCTGCGGATCGCGCCCTTCGGGCAGCTCCCCCTGGGCTCCGGCGCGGGTGAGGGCCGAGGCGAGCGCCGTCTCCAGCCAGTCCCAACTGGCCTCGACGCGCCGGGCCGCGACCCGGTCGTGCGGAGCCAGTTCGACCGCGGTGTTGGTGATGAAACAGCCGCGCCGCAGGTCGTCGCAGGCGGACTCCTCCGCGAAGCGCGTCACCACGGAACGGACCGCGGGGAGCGCGGGCCCCGGCTGGGACAGCTCTTCCATCAGGGCCGGGTCGCAGAGCTCGCCGTACCGCTCCAGCGCCCTGACGTACAGCCCGTGCTTGCTGCCGAACGTCCCGTAGATGCTGGCGCGGGCGATACCGAGATGCTCGACGAGGTCGGCCATCGACGTCGCCTCGTAGCCGCGCCGCCAGAACAGCTCCAGGGCCGACTGCAGCGCGGCGTCCGGATCGAATTCCTTGGTCCTGGCCACGGGAACGACGCTACCCGTATCGAGAACGATCGGTCAAGAACGTTCGGTCCCGAACCCTGGGGGTCAGACCTCGAGGCGCAGTCGCAGACGCCGCAGGCCGTCCCCGTTCGTCTCCACCGTTCCGTCCGGCCGCCACCCGAGCCGGGCGTAGAACGCCCGCGCCCGGTCGTTGTGCTCCCACACCCCGGCGAGCCCGGTGAGCACGCCCGTCTCCTGCAGGGACTGGACGTACGCCGCGTGCAGCCGGCCGCCGATGCCGCGCCGCCACTGGCCGGGCCGCACATGGATCTGCGACAGCTCCAGCGCCGTGCCGGGCGCGTCCGACTCCATGGAGAGCACGCCCACCACCTCGCCGTCGGCCTCGGCGATCAGCGTCGTCTTCCCGGGCAACTGGATGGCCCGCGCCCACCCGTTGAACCGCGCGAGCAGCCCGCCCACCGCGTCGGGCTCCGCTCCGGCCGCGGCGCACGCCGCCGTGTGGATGCTCACGACCGCGTCCAGGTCGTCCATCTCGGCAGGGCGTATGCGTACAGGAAGATCATTCATGCTGAATATGACGCAGAACGACGACCATTGGTTCCCCGAATCGAGACCTGGCCGTTACCGGACCGAAGCCTACGCCTCGGCCGGTGCCACCAACCCGCGTCAACCGGGCACCACGAAGCCGCATTCGTACGCGGCGATGACGGCCTGGGTGCGGTCGCGGGCGCCGAGTTTGGCGAGGACTCGGGCGACGTGGGTCTTGACGGTTTCAGGGCCGAGGCCGAGTCGTTCGGCGATCTCCGCGTTCGACAGGCCCGACGCCATCAGGCGCAGCACCTCGGCCTCGCGCTCGGTGAGGCGGTCGCGGAGGGCCTGCGAGGGGTCGACGGGGGCGTAGCGGGCGGCGAGTGCGCGTACGGCTGCCGGGAAGAGCAGGGAGTCGCCGCGGGTCACCAGTCGTACGGCCTGGACGAGTTGGTCCGCTCCGGCGCGCTTCAGCAGGAAGCCGGCGGCGCCCGCGCGCAGCGCCTCGTAGACGTAGGCGTCGTTCTCGAAGGTGGTCACGACGACGATGCGCGGCGGATCCGTCATGGTGCGCACCAGCTGTTCGGTGGCGCGGATGCCGTCGATCTCCGGCATGCGGACGTCCATCAGGACGACGTCCGGGCGCAGTTCGCGCACCAGGGGGATGGCCTCGGCGCCGGTAGCGGCTTCGCCGACGACCTCCATGTCCGGTTCGCTCTCCAGGATCGCGCGCAGCGCCGTGCGCACCATCCGCTCGTCGTCGGCGAGGATGATCCGCAGCTTCATCGGGTCCCCGCCCCCAGCGGGAGGGTGACGTGCAGCCGCCACCGCGATCCGTCGGTTCCCGCCTCGAAGCGGCCGCGCAGTACGGACGTGCGTTCCTCAACGCCCGTCAGGCCGCGGCCGCCGCCCGTTCTGCGGGAGGGAGCTGCCACCACCGGGTTCACCATCTCGATCTCCAACTCGTCGTCCGCCAGCGCGATCCGCAGCCCGACCGGTACCTGTCCCGCGTGCCGCAGCGCGTTGCTGAGGCCTTCCTGCACGATCCGGTACGCCTCGCGCGAGACCATCGGCGGCACCTCGTCGAGGTCGCCCTCGACGGACGCGTCCAGCGGGACGCCCGCGGCCCGCGTCTGCCCGAGCAGGGCGTCGAGGCCGTCGAGGGTGGGGCCCGGGGGAGCGGTCGAGCCGTCGACGTCCTCGCGCAACAGGCCGAGTACGTCGTCGAGTTCGGCGACCGCGCGCCGGGTGGTCTCCTCGATGGCGGCCAGGGCCTGCCGGGCGAACTCCGGATCGCGGTCCAGCACTTTGCGCGCGGCGCCGGCCTGCAGTGTCACCGCGCTCAGCGCGTGCCCCACCGAGTCGTGCAGTTCGCGGGCCAGCCGGTTGCGCAGGGCCAGCCGTAGGGTGCGCTGTTCGGCGGCGGCCAGCCGGTCGACGGGCGTCGGGCCGAGCAGCTCGGGGGAGCAGCGCGCCAGGAGCGCGGCCGCACCCTTGGCGGTGAGTGCGAGCGCGGTCAGCAGGAGCACGGCGGCGAACGGCGCCAGTACGTGGTGGCTGAGGGTGAGCGGGCGGGACCAGGGGAGTTCGTTCTCGCGCAGCCGCGCGGAGAACGGCAGCGCCAGCAGCACCACGGCGGCCGGCGGGACGGCCAGGGTCATTCCGCTGACGATGCCGCCGAGCCCCACGTGCAGCACGAACCAGCAGGACGTCCGGACCCGCGCCGCCCACGTCCGGTCCTCCGAGGGCGCGGGCCCGCCCTCGGGGCCGGCGCCGAGCGCCCGCGCCGCCGACCCCTCCAGATCGCGTACGAGGGGGAAGACCGCGGCGGCGGCCGCCGCGATCGGCAGGGCGAGGGCGAAGGCGCCGAACTGCTGCGCGACCCAGACGCCGCTGCCCTCTTCGGCGTGCGCGGCGACGTTCAGCGCGGTGTTCATCAGCAGGTAGAACGGCATCAACAGCGCGCCGCCGAGGATGAGATGGACCCACCGGAGCCGGGCCCGACGGCCGAACAGCGCGCCGGCCGCCCGGAAGAGCGCGCCGCGCGTCCGGGACGGCACCGGCGTCGGACCGGGCCACCGCTCCCCTGTGGGATCCGGCGCCGTCCGGTCCGTTGCGTCAGCCACGTCGCGGGGTGGCGGTCGCGCCGCGCGCCGCCGCGCGTTCCGCGAGCAGATAGGCGCCGGCGACGAGAACGAGCATCCCGAGGAGCATCTGCACAGCGTAGGTCAGGTCCATGAGCGGGGACGTCCCCGGTTCGCCGGAGTCGTCCGGCGCGACGATCCCGGCCAGCAGCATCCAGCCGCCCCACGCCGCCGAGGCCGCGCCGCCGGTCCAGCCGAGCGCCAGCGGGACCACCAGCCGGGTCCTGCCCGGACGGAAGGCGGCGAGCAGGATCCCGACGGCCCCGAGCACCGCGAACGCGGCGCTGTCGGCCTCGACGATCGCGGTGGTCGTGGTGTGTTCCGCGATCCGGGAGGCGGTGAGGCCGACGGTTCCGCCGCAGGCCCAGACGGTGTGCAGGACGGCGGGCGGCAGCGTGGCGGCCGCGGCGGCCGCCGCCGCGATCCGCAGGACGGGCCGGGTGGGGCTCGCCATGAGGTCCGCGGTCCGGCCGCGCAGCAGCGGGCCCCAGCGGTCCTTCGCGTAGAGCACGAACAGGGTGCCCAGGGCCATCCCCTGGATGCCGAACCCGGTGTAGACGACGCCGAACACCCACTCGTCCAGCCAGGGATCCCCCGGGGGAGTGCTCCGGCTGCCGGTGATGAGGGAGAGAGCGGTCTGCAGTGGGAAGGCGACGACGATCGGGGCGATCAGCCCCGTCGCGATCCAGCCGGGCAGAACGAGCAGCCAGGCCGGCAGGCAGCGGCCCCAGGGGCGGGTCAGCGCGAGGGCGAGCGCGACGACGGCGAGGTCCATCGCGACGGTCAGGACGTTGACGGCGTAGAAGGAGCTGTCCTCCAGGCTGCCGCGCAGCGAGCTGCCGGCCGGGATGCCGACGGTGCTGCCGGAGAGCCAGGCGATCTTGAGCGTGAGATACGGGAGGCAGGCGGCGATGGCCACGGCCCGCAGGACGCGGCGGGCCGGCGCGGTCCGCCGCTGCTCAGCGAGGGGCGGGGACGGGTGGTCGAGCGCGGTGGATTCCATACCGTCCACGCTCCCGGCCGGGCGTGGCCGCCACGTCCGGCCGGAAGACGATCCGCATCCCCAGAACGGGGGACCCGCCTGCCCGCGGCAATCGTCAACCAAGGGTTGACGCCTCGCAATCGTCAACCTAGAGTTGACGCATGACGGGACACCCAGTACGACTCGACGACCTCATCACCCACGTCAAGGAACGGCACCCGGACGGCGACCCGCTGCAGAACCTCTCCGACGCGGTGACCCTGGCGGAGCACGTCGGCGAAGTCGCCGACCATCTGATCGGCCACTTCGTGGACCAGGCCCGCAGGGCCGGCGCCTCCTGGACCGACATCGGCCAGAACATGGGCGTCAGCAAGCAGGCCGTACAGAAACGCTTCGTACCGAGAACCCCCGACGACCTCGACCTGCCGCTCGACTCCCTCTTCGGCCGCTTCACCAACCGCGCCCGCAACACGGTCAAGAGCGCCCAGGAGGAGGCGCGCACCGCGCTGCACGCGAGCCTGGGCACCGAACACCTCGTCCTCGGCCTGCTCCATGAGCCGGAAGGGCTGGCCTGCCGCGCCATGGTCGAACTGGGCGCGCCGCCCGAGGCGGTCCGCGCCGCCGTCAGCACCCCCGGCGGGGAGACCGAGCCGGTGAAGGGCCATATGCCGATCACCGCCGGCGGCAAGAAGGCGCTGCACCTCGTCCTGCGCGAGGCGCTGCGCCTCGGGCACAACTACATCGGCACGGAACACATCCTGCTGGGCGTCCTCAGCGACGAGCAGGACCCCGCCGCCCAGGCCCTGGTGGGCCTGGGGGTCACCAAGGGCCTGACGGAGGAGTGGGTCGTCGCGACGCTCCACGAACTCTCGAAGTAGCCCGCCGGCGGGCGGACTTCGGAGCCCGCCCGCCCAGGATTCGCCGCCACAGGACCCGCCGGACCGGCCCCGCCCCGGGCCCCGCCGGACCGGCCCCGCTCCAGGACCCGACGGACCGCCCGCGCGGAAGAGGTCGTCAGGCCTCCTTGCCCAGGGTGAGCAGCCGGTAGACGGGGTCGGGGCGCGGGGTGTGCTGGCCCGGCAGTGCGCCCAGGCCCTCGATGACGCCCTGGGCCTGGCGCGGGCTGAACTCCAGGGCGGAGGCGAAGTATCCGGCGCGGATCTTCTCGACCGTCAGCGCCGGGGACCGGCCCTGGCCGTGGCCGGTGAAGGAGGTCTCCGCGCCGGGGCGCAGCCCGTGGCCGGCCGCCCAGCCGACGACGGCCGCGGCCTCGTCGTAGGCGTCCGGGATGAGGTGCGGGGCGAGCAGCGCGTCGATGTCGCTGTCCACCCCGTGTGCCAGGTCCTTGTCGACGGTGGTGAGGAACACCCCGCCGGGCCGCAGCACCCGCGCGCACTCGGCGACGACCTCCGCCGCGTCCGGCAGCAGATGCAGCAGCCAGATGGCGCACACCGCGTCCACGGACCCGGTGGCGAACGGCAGCCGCCGGCTGTCGCCGAGCACCACGGCGGGGCCGACCCGGCCGGCGGCCACCGACGCCATACCGGCCGACGCGTCGACGCCCAGGACCCGCAGCCCCGGTCGGGCGAGCCGCTCGGTCACCAGGCCGGTCCCGCACCCCACATCGAGCAGGGTGCGGGCCCGGTCCGGCACCAGTTGGAGCACGGCACGGGCCGCGGCTTCCGCCCGGGGGACGCCTCCGCGGGTCGCGTCGTACCGTTCGGCTTCTACGTCGTAGTTCAGCACACGGGCAGCCTACGGGGAGTCATCAGCCGGCGAGGAAATCGCGTACTCCCTGCGATACCCCGTCGTCCCCGAGCAGGTCATTGTGCTTCAGGCACCCGGCGTCCGTGTTGACGGCGCCACTGAGCGCGACGCTGCTGTCCGGGTTGATGACCTCGTCGCACTCCGACCAGAACGTCGCGTACTTGACGGCACCCGGCGTCTCGTCGCCCGCCGCCAGCTGGTTCTGCACGTACGAGCCGGGCGACATGTCGCGGCACGCCTGGTCCCAGATCACACAGGCCCACGAGGTGTAGGTGCCGTGGTTCGGGCCGCCGAGGGAGACCCAGTGGTCGACGGTGGCCGTGCCGCCGCGGAACTTGACGTACCAGCGGGTGGTCAGGCTGCCGAAGGAGTGCGCGACCAGGTCGACCTTCGACGCGCCGGTGCTGCTCAGCACGCTGTTGACGTAGTCGGTGAAGCGGCCCGCCAGTACCTCGTTGACCGACTGGTGGGTGTCGTAGCCCCAGCTGAACAGCTCGTTGTCGGAGTACCCGGCGGCCTTGAAGTCGGCGATCATGCCGCCCCACACCCCGGGGTCGGCGTTGTAGCCGTGCACGAAGATCACCGGATGGTGCGCGGGCGGGCCGGCGGGCTGGGCGCCCATCGACGCGGGTGCCGCGCCGAACAGCAGGGCCAGGGCGCCGAGTACGGACAGGAGCACGGTCGATCTGCGACGCATGAGACGCATGAACTGCCTCCTACGAGGTGGGGGGATGAACAGGACCGTGGTGCCGGCCGCTCCTACGGGGTGGGGGAGTAGGAGTACACCGACGTGGAGACCATGCAGATGCCCGGCTGGACGACCTCCGCGCGCAGCGTGCCGGTGCGCGGGTCGAAGTCGATGCCCTCGGACTCGAAGGTGCCGGAGCAGATGCTGCGCTTCGGCAGCTGGAGCAGCGTCGTCACCTGGCCGGTGACCGCGGTGCCGTCCAGCGCGCGCGGGAGGTCGACCTGCACCAGGTCCTTGGCGTCGTCGTCGGAGACGCACACCAGGCGGGTGCCGGAGACGAAGTCGCAGCCCTGGATGTTGTCGACCGCGCGGCTCAGGGTGATCTGCCCGGCCTGCGGGAGCGCGCCGCCGGTGCGCGGGGTGGCCGGGTTGAGCAGCGGCGCGGGGAAGACCTGGAGGCGGTTCTGCGTGCCCCATTCGCCGGAGACCAGCCACTGCGCGTCGGGGGAGACGGCGGCGAACGAGTTGTTCAGCGCCTCTCCGGCGTCGAGTTGGTGCACGTACTCGTAGCGCTGCCCGCCGGGAGTGGTGACGGCGTACATCTTCGACGTCGCGCCGTCCCCGCCCTGGTAGGCGTCGAAGACATGGCCCTGGGCGATGTCCGGGTCGCCGACGTGGTTCCACCCCTTGATGCGCAGGGCGATCGGGATCGAGCCGAGACCCCGGTAGAGCAGCGAGCCGTCGGCGCGGCTGGCCACGCCCTCGCCGCCGGTCAGGGAACCGGTGTACGAGGTGCCGGTCTCGGTCCAGCCGCCGGGGGAGGCGGCCGACGCGGTGGATCCGACGACGGTGAGGGCGATGGCACCGGCCAGTACGGCGGCGGCATGGGGCGGCTTGGCGGTCACTGATCCTCCGTCAGATTGACATCTGGGGGCAGATCGTAGACCGGATGTCCGCACGTATCTACCCTTCGGTAACCATGTCCGCCTAGGCTTCCGCTGCTTCTCCACCCACGTTCACCGGGAGTGTTCCGTGAGACTTGCCCGAGCCGCCACCGCCTGTGCCTTCGTGCTCCTGCTCGGTTCCGCCGCCACCACGCCCGCCGTCGCGTCCCCCGCCGGCACGGCGGACGCGGCGCGCACGGCGCAGAGCCCGCAGGTCCCCCAGATCAAGCTCGTGACCAGCAATGTGATGATGCTGTCGCGCAACCTGTACCCGAACTGGGGGCAGTTGCAGCGCGCCGACCTGATCGCGAACGCGGGCTACACGCAGAACGCCGATGTCGTCATATTCCAGGAGGCGTTCGACAACGCCGCCTCCGACCGGCTGCTCGGCAACGTCAAGGGCCGCTACCCGTACCAGACGCCCGTGCTCGGCCGCTCCACCAGCGGCTGGGACCGCACCGAGGGCGCGTACAGCTCCTGGACGCCGGAGGACGGCGGCGTCGCCGTCGTCAGCAAGTGGCCGATCCTGGAGAAGGTGCAGCATGTCTACGCGGACGGCTGCGGCGCCGATTACTACTCCAACAAGGGCTTCGTGTACGTCGTCCTGAACGTGAACGGCACCCGCGTGCACATCGTCGGCACCCACACCCAGGCCGACGACTCCTCCTGCGGCTCCGGCGAGGCCGCGAGCATCCGGCACGGCCAGGACCAGGAGATCGACGCCTTCCTCGACGCCCGCAACATCCCCGCCGCCGAACCCGTCATCATCGCCGGCGACCTCAACATCGACGCGCACGGCAGCGACTACGCGGGCCTGCTCGCGGACCTCGACGCCGCCGCTCCCGACGCCAACCCGGGCCCCGCGAACAGCTTCGACCCCGTCACCAACTCCGTCGCCCGGGACCGCTACCCGAACGACCCGGCCCAGCGACTGGACCACGCGCTGCTGCGCAACGGCCACGCCCGGCCGGCCCACTGGAACAACCGCGTCGTCGACGAGCACTCGCCGAAGTGGTCGGTCTCCAGTTGGGGCACCACGTACTCGTACACCGACTACTCCGACCACTACCCGCTGGTCGCGGGCGACGTGTAGCCGGCGGCGCCCCTCCGAAGGAGGAGTGGGTGCGGCGGCGGGAAAACCAGTTGTGCGGACCCTCGTTCACCGTCACGCTGGGTAACCAATCACCCCGCCGCTCCACTCACCTCCCCGGAGAGCCCGCACCGTGCAGTCCGCCATCACCGTCACGCCCACCCGTATACCCGAGCTGCTGCTCGGGCTGGCCACCGTGCGTCCGGTGTTCCTCTGGGGTGCGCCCGGGATCGGCAAGTCCTCGCTGGTCAGGGCCTTCGCCGAATCGCTCGGCCTGGAGTGTGTCTCGCTGCTGGGCACCCAGCTGGCCCCGGAGGACCTGATCGGCGTGCCGCAGATCCACGACGGGCGGACGCGCTTCTGCCCGCCCGAGGCCATCGCGCGCGACGAGCCGTACTGCCTGTTCCTGGACGAGCTCAACGCCGCGACGCCCGACGTCCAGAAGGCGTTCTACTCGCTGATCCTGGACCGCCGGATCGGCTCCTACGAGCTGCCCGCGGGCTCCATCGTCATCGGCGCGGGCAACCGGTCCACCGACAACGCGCTCGCCCGCCCCATCGCGTCCGCGCTCATCAACCGCCTCACCCACGTCCACCTGCAGGCCTCCGCGAAGGACTGGCTGGTGTGGGCGGGCGAGAACGGCATCCACCCGTGGGTGACGGAGTACCTCACCGACCGGCCCGACCACCTCTGGTCGAAGGCGCCGAAGACCGAGGAGGCGTTCTCCACCCCGCGCTCGTGGCACATGCTCTCCGATGCGCTGCACTCGTTCGGCCCGACGCTCGACGAGGACACCCTCAAGGTCATCACGCACGGGACGCTCACCCCCGCGCACGCCGTCTCCTTCTGCGGCTACGCGAAGATCGTCCGCAACGCCTACGGCATCGACGCGATCATCAAGGGCGACGCCCCCTGGCCGCGCCGTCTCGAGGACCGCGATCTGCTCTACTACCTCGCCGACGCGTTCCGCGGCCGGCTCGCCAAGGAGCTGCCGGACCGCAAGGAGCACGCCTCCGAGGCCGTCCGGCAGACCGCCTACCGCTCCAAGGCGCTGCTCGTGCAGCTCGCGGAGATCTCCGTCGAGGTCGCCCAGACCGTCATCGCCGACGACATGGACGGCAATCCCGTGCTGCCCGCCTGGTTCCTCGTCGAGGCCGCCCGCGACATGCCGCGGCTGGTCGAGGCGCGCCGGTGAAGGCCCGTGCCAAGCGCCCCGACAAGCAGCGGGAACTGGCCGACGCGGCGTACCTGAAGGGGTGCGCGATCGTCTCCGCGCATCCCGCGCTGTCCGCCCTCGACGTGTCGTTCTGCCGGCTGCCCGCCTGCGAGCACCGTCCGGAGCGCGGCCTGGCCGTGGTCAGCTCCAACGGCACGGTCCACGCCCACCCGTACCGCCGTGCCGAGCCGGGCGCCTGGGCCTGGGCGCTCGCGCACTGCCTGCTGCACCTCGGCTTCGGCCATGTGCCCGCCGCGGCCGGGCCGCGCGAGCAGCCCGACGCCTTCGACCTCGCCGCGCGCTGTGTCGTCGTCAACCGCTTCCTGGCCGCGATGCCCGTCGGGGAAGCGCCGGAACACCTGCCGCGCAGCTGGCCGGACGGCGACGAGGACAAGCTTGCCGAGCGCTTCCGCCGGGACGGCATTCCGCCCGCCTACGCCGACTGCGGCACCGCGGGCCCCGGCGAGCCCGACCAGCTGCTCACCGAGTGGATCTCCTGGCGCGGCTCCCCGCCGGACTGGAGCAACGCCCTCGCCCACGCCCTGACCCGTACGGTGTCGGCCGCGATGGACATGGCGGGCGGCCGTCGCGACACCCTCACCGGGGCCCGGGTGGAGCAGCGGCCCTGGGAGCGCGCGCTCAACTGGTTCGTCTCCTCGTACCCGCTGCTGGGCGGGATCGCCGCGGGCATGACGCTGGTCGCGGACGCCGAACTCGCCCGTGCGCACGGCATCTCCATCGCCGCGGTCAGCCCGGAAGCGGCCGAGATCTACATCAACCCGCTGCTCCGCCACACGGACGAGGAATGGCGCTTCATCCTCGGCCACGAGATGCTGCACGCCGCCCTGCGGCACGGCGAGCGCTGCGGCGGCCGTGACCCGTACCTGTTCAACGTCGCCGCCGACTACGTCATCAACGCCTGGCTGATCGAGATGGACGTCGGCGAGATGCCCGCCGGGCTGCTGCACGATCCCGAACTCCAGGGCCTGTCCGCCGAGGAGGTCTACGACCGGATCGCCACCGACCTGCGCCGGATGCGGCGGCTGGCGACGCTGCGCGGCAAGGGCAAGGGCGACATCCTCGGTGAGCCGCTGCCCCGGCCCGCCCGGCCGGCGGAGTGGGTCGACCTCGACGAGTTCTACCGCCGCGGGCTGATGACCGGCTTCGACCTGCACTCGACGCGCGAACGCGGGCTGCTCCCGGCCGGGCTCGTGGAGGAGATCAACGCGCTCAGCCACCCGCCGCTGGCCTGGGACGCCCAACTCGCCCGCTGGTTCGACGAGTACGTCCCCCGTCCCGAACCGGTCCGCTCCTACGCCCGCCCCTCCCGCCGCCAGTCCTCCACCCCCGACATCCCGCGCGCCGGGCGGTACTTCCCGCCCGAGGAGGTGGCCCGCTGCACCTTCGGAGTCGTCCTCGACACCTCGGGATCGATGAGCAGCACGCTGATCGGCAAGGCGCTGGGCGCCATCGCCTCGTACGCCGCGGCCCGCGACGTGCCCGCCGCCCGCGTCATCATGTGCGACGCGGCGGCGCACGACGCGGGGTACGTCCCGGTCGCGGACATCGCCGGCCGGGTCCGGATCCACGGGCGCGGCGGCACCGTGCTCCAGCCCGCCCTGGACCTCCTGCACCGCGCGGACGACTTCCCGCCGACCGCGCCCGTCCTGATCATCACCGACGCCGAGTGCGACGTGCTGCGCCCGCGCCGCGAACACGCGTACCTGGTACCGCGCGGTGCGGTGCTCCCGTTCACCCCGAAGGGCCCGGTCTTCCGGATGGTGTGAAGCCCACCGACGGGCCACGCCGGCCGTCCCGGCCGTGAAATGTGGTGCGGTACGGCGGCCGGGGCGGCAGACTCGGCCGGATGGAGACGTATCTGATCGGCGGCGGCTGGGACGAAGCGGCCGCGCCCCTGGTGTACGGGCCCTTCCTCGCCGCGGCGGGCCCCGACCCGGTGGTGGCCTGTCTGCTGATCGACGAGGGCGTCGGGGCGGCCGACTTCGGCCGGTACGAGGCGGTGCTGCGGGACGTGGCGCCCTGCCGGCCCTACCCCGTCCTCGTGCCGCCCGGCGGCGAGCTGGACCCCGCCGCGCTGGACGGGGCGGCCGCGGTGCTGGTCTGCGGCGGCCTGACCCCCGCCTACGGCGACGTCGTCGCCGCGCACGCCGGCCTGCTGGGCTCGGTCCCGTACGCGGGATTCTCGGCGGGCGCGGCCGTCGCCGCGGACCTGGCGCTGGTCGGCGGCTGGCTCTCGGACGGGATCCCGGTCTGCCCGGAGGAGACCGCCGAGGACCTCGACGAGATCACCCTGCGGCCCGGGCTCGGCCTCGTGCGGTGCACCGTCGAGGCCCACGCGGCCCAGTGGGGAACGCTGGCCCGCCTCGTCGAGACGGTGGCCCGCGGCGATGTCGCGGTGGGCGTCGCCATCGACGAGAACACGCTGCTCACGGTGGACGGCGCGCGCTGCGCGGTCTCCGGCCTCGGGCGCGTCCACCTGGTGCGCGCGGGTGAGGCGACGACCGTCCGGTCCTATCGGGCGGGAGAGACGTTCACGCTGTAGCCCCCGCTCCTGCACCTGAACCGGACATGACGATGGCGGCACCCGAACGGGTGCGGCCATCGGAGCATGCGGTCAGTTGACCGTCTCGGGGTCCGGGCCGATGCGGTTGCCCGCGTCGAGACCGGCGAGGGCCGCCATGTCGGCGTCGGTCAGCTCGAAGTCGAACACGTCGATGTTCTCCTTGATCCGGGACGGCGTCACGGACTTGGGGATCACGACATTGCCGATCTGCAGGTGCCAGCGCAGCACGACCTGGGCCGGGGTGCGGCCGAGCCGCTGCGCGATCGTGCCGATCACCGGTTCGTCCAGCAGACCCTTGCCCTGGCCGAGCGGCGACCACGCCTCGGTGGCGATGCCGTGCTCGGCATGGACGGCGCGCAGCGGGGCCTGGGCGAAGTCCGGGTGCAGCTCGACCTGGTTGACGGCCGGGACGATCGAACCCTCGTCCAGGACGCGGCGCAGCTGCGCGGGGCCGAAGTTGGAGACGCCAATGGTCCTGGCGCGACCGTCCGCCTGGATCTTCTCCAGGGCGCGCCACGTGTCGGCGTACAGATCGCGGGCCGGCGTCGGCCAGTGGATCAGGTAGAGGTCGACGTAGTCGAGGCCCAGCTTGGCCAGCGAGTCGTCGAAGGCCGCCAGGGCCTGGTCGAATCCGTGCGCGTTGTTCCACAGCTTCGTCGTGATGAAGAGTTCTTCGCGCGGCACACCGGAGGTGGCGATCGCCCTACCGGTGCCCTCCTCGTTGCCGTAGATCGCGGCGGTGTCGATGCTGCGGTACCCGGCCTCCAGCGCGGTGGTGACAGCGGCCGTGGCCTCGTCGTCCGGCACCTGCCAGACACCGAAACCGAGCTGCGGCATCCGGACGCCGTTGTTGAGGGTGATGAAGGGGACCTTGCTGCTCACGAGCGGCGATCCTAACGTTGACGTTCATGGGGGTTCCTGGTCCAACCATGTCCTCCGGACCTCCATTCCCGTTCTCCGTAAACGTTGCCGGGATCGCCGGAGCCACCTGCGGACCCGCCGGTCAGGCGGTCGTCCCCAGATAGGCGTCCCGTACCGCCGGATCGGCCCTCACCTGAGCGGGGCTGCCCTGCGCGAGCACCGTGCCGAGATCCAGGACGACGACCCGGGCGCACAGCTCCATCACGAAGGCCACATTGTGCTCGACGAGCAGCACCGCGCACCCCTCCTGCCCGGCGAGCCGCCGTACGACATCGGCCAGCTGCTCGCGCTCCGCGCCCGACATCCCCGAGGCGGGCTCGTCCAGCAGCAGGACCCGGGGCGGGTCCGCCAGCGCGCGGGCGACCTCGACCATCCGGGCCTGGCCCACCGGGAGCGTTCCCGCGTACACCGACCGCAGGTCGTACAGACCGCACTGGCGCAGCACCTGCTCGGCCCGGGACCGGCGGGTCCGTTCCCGCGACCGCCGGGACGGCGCCGACACCAGATCGGCCGCGAGACCCCCTCCGCCGCCGTCCCACTCCTGGGCGACGACGAGATTGTCGGTGACCGTGAGCTGCCCGAACAGCTGCTGGCGCTGGAACGTGCGGCGCAGCCCGTGCCGGGCGCGCCAGACCGGGGAGCGGCCGGTGATGTCCCGGCCGTCCAGCAGCACCCGGCCCTCGTCGGGGCGGCGGATGCCGGACACGGCGTCGAAGAACGTGGTCTTCCCCGCGCCGTTCGGGCCGATCAGCCCGCACACCTCGCCCGCGCGAACGCCGAGGCCGACCCCGTCCAGGGCGCGGACGCCGCCGAACCGCACGCCGATGCCGTCCGCCCGCAGCACCTCACCGGTCACGGCCGGCCACCTCCCCGTCGACGTCCACATCGGTCCTTCCGCCCGGCCCGGTGCCCGCCGGGGCCGCGATGCCGAGGTACGCCTCGGTCAGCCGGTCCGTCTCCACCTCCGCGCGCGGGCCGCACCACGACACCCGGCCGGACGACAGATACGCGACGGTGTCGGCGAGACCCAGCACCTCCGCCGCCTTCTCCTCGACGAGCAGCAGCGCGGTGCCCGCAGCGCGCAGTTCGGTGAGTACGGCGAAGACCTCGTCGACGACGCGCGGGGCGAGCCCCAGCGAGGGTTCGTCGGCGATCAGGACCTTCGGCGGCCGCTGCAGCAGCGGGGCCAGCGCCAGCATCTGCTGCTCGCCGCCCGACAGCGACCCGGCGAGGACCCCGCGCCGCGCCGCGAGCTGCGGGAAGCGTTCGTAGACCTGCCCGCGCGCGGTCCGGCCGGGCAGATACAGCGTCAGGTTCTCCTCGATGGTCAGCGCGGGGAAGATCCCGCGGCCCTCGGGCGCGAGCAGGACTCCGTCGCGGGAGCGCCGCACCGGACCCTCGCGGGTGCCGTCCCTGCCGTGCGTCAGTACGGTGCCGTGCGCGGGTTGGAGGATCCCGGCGGCGACCCGGCAGACGGTGCTCTTGCCCGCCCCGTTGGGACCCAGCAGCGCCAGGATCTCACCGGGCCGGACGGTCAGGTCCACCCCGTGCAGGACGGAGGCCCCGTCGTATCCCGCGTGCACGCCGCGCAGTTCGAGCGCGGGCGGCCGGGAGGTGGCGGGGGCCGCTGCGAGCGGACGGCGCGGTGTGGGCGAGGGAAGGTCTGCCGTGGTCCGCTCGATCCGTGCCGCTCCCTCCGCCCGCCGTCTGCGCAGCCGCACGGAGACCGCCGCGCAGTAGCCGTCGGGGTCGTTGGCGAGGGCGAGTCCGGCCAGGCCGAAGAGGATGACCGGCAGGTGCGCGGAGTCGGTGACGTAGGTCTGGAAGAGATGCGGGACGATCGCGAAGACCAGCCCGGCGACCACCGCGAACTGCGGTCTCCGCAACCCGGCGGCGACGACCACCGCCAGCCAGACCAGACCGGTCAGCGCGGTGAAGTCCGTCGCGGTGATGCGGGTGTTGTAGGAGGCGTACATGACGCCGCCGAAGCCGGCGAGCCCCGCGGACAGGGCGAAGAGCACCAGCTTCGTGCGGACCACCGAGATCCCGGACGCCATGGCGGCGGCGGGCGCCGACCGTACCGCGAGGATCGCGCGGCCGGTCGCCGAGCCGCGCAGCGCGCTGAGCGCCGCGACGACCGCCGACAGCAGCACGATCAGGGCGACGCCCATCGCCCGGTCGTCGGCGAGGTCGACCGGGCCCAGGACGGGGCGCGGGACCGACCAGCCCGCGTCGCCGTTGCGCAGCCGGCCCAGCTGGAACAGCACCTGGTCGGCGAGGAAGGCCAGCGCGAGGGTGGCGAGCGCGAGGCTCCGGCCGCCCAGCCGCAGCGCGGGCAGCGCCACCAGCGCGCCGAGCACCGCCGCGACACAGGTCCCGACGGCCGCCGCCGCGACGAACGGCCAGCCGTGGCTCATCAGCAGCCCGGCCACCAGCGCGGCGCCGGTCACGAACGTCGCCTGCGCGAGACTCACCATCGCGCCGAGCCCGGTGACCAGCGTGAACGAGACGAACACCAGGGAGATCGCCAGCCCTTGGGTCAGCAGACCGCTCCAGAACGGGGTGGTGACGGTGTAGAAGGCGAGGGCGAGCAGCGCGGCGGCCGCCGCCCAGGGCCCCCAGCGCCGCGCCCAGGACGCCCCCGCCAGATAGTCGGGGGTGGTGACGTCCGCCGCGGCCGTGCCCGCCGCGCGCTGCCGGCGGGCCATCAGCAGCAGTCCCGCGAAGAGCAGGAAGAACGGAACGGCGGTGCGGAATCCGGTGATCCGGTCCGCGAAGGAGGCGTATCCGGCGGCAAGGTTCTGCAGGACGCCGAGCGCGAGGCCGCCGGCGAAGGCGAGCGGGACCGACGCGAAGCGGCCGAGGACGGCGGCCGTCGCGGACACGAAGAGGAAGAGCGTGTAGTCGTGCGCGGACAGGCCGAGCAGCGGGGTGGCGAGCACCCCGGCGAGTCCGGCCAGCGCCGACGACAGCATCCAGGCGATCGACGACAGCCGGTCCGCGCTGATCCCGCGCAGCTCGGTCAGCGACCGGTTGTCGACGGCCGCGCGCAGCCGCAGGCCGAGCGTGGTGTGCCGGAGCAGCACCCACAGACCGAGCGCGACGACCGCTGTGGTGATCCAGGTGATCAGCTGGTCGGAGTCGACGCCTACCCCGTCCATGAGCTGCCAGGACCTCGCCGGACTGGGCCCGACGCCCGGCAGTCCGAACTGGTTCTCGGCGGGCTGTACCGAGACCCCCGCGTCCCGCAGGAGTTCCACGGCCCACAGCCCGGCCGCCGGCAGCGCGACGAGCAGCCCGATGGTCGCCACGATCTGCGCGGTCTCTCCGGCCTTCGCCAGCTTCCGGAACATCGCCCGGTCCAGCGCCCAGCCGGTGGCCGGCGCGACGACCACGACCAGCAGCAGCGCCGCGGGGACGGCCGGCCAGCCGAAACCGGAGTGCAGTTCGTAGTAGCCCAGCGCGCACAGGTACGCGGTCGCGCCGTGCGCGAAGTTGAACAGGCCCGAGGCGGAGTACGACAGGACGAGTCCCGTCGCCAGCAGCGCGTAGAGCGCCCCCGACACCAGGCCGCTCAGTACGAAACCCAGCAGGTCTCCCATGGCCACTGCCTTCCGCGGTCGTTCATCACTACGTGACTACCTGAGGAGGGGGTGCAGGGCAGGCCCAGCACCTGTCCCCTACGTGAACGGGATGGCGGGGTAGCACTTGAACGGCACGGCGACCTCGTACGTCCCGCCCTTGAGCCGCACCAGGCTGCCGCAGCCGAAGCCCTGGGTGTGTCCCTTGGGGAAGCTCCGCTCGCCCGCCGGGCTGCCGGTGTCCGAGAAGCTGTCGGCCGCCTTCTGGAAGGTGGCGGTGGTCAGGTCCCGGCCCGTCTTCTTCGCGATGGCCAGGAAGAGGTCGGCCGACAGATAGCCGGTCATCATATGGAGGTTGGGGCGGACATCCGCGCCGCCGACCTTCCGGACGTCCTTGAGGAACTGCGCGATGGCCGGGCTCGTCGACTCGAAGGGCTCGAACTGCACCAGGACGTAGACGCCGTCGAGCGCCTGCGCGGTGGTGGCCTTGGCGAGCAGCCCGGGGTCGTAGTCGGTCGGGTCGGAGAGCGCGCCGTGGAACCCGGCCCGCTTGAGGGCGGTGAACAGGCCGATGTTCTGCGGGGTCTGCATCACGGAGACGACCGCGTTCGGCGCCTTGCCGCCGTTGCTCTTCAGGATCTCCCCGGTGTACGCGGACCAGTCGCTCGGCGCGGCGGCGGCCGGGACCGAGGCCTTGGCGTACGTGACCTTGAAGCCGGCGGCCGTGAAGCCCTGGGTGTACGTCCTGATGCCGAACTTGCCCGCGTCGCTGTCGGCGGCGATCAGCGCCACGCTCCGGTCCTTGGCGCCGCCGAGCGCCTGGGCCAGGCTCTCGGGCCAGGACTGGGTGATGGTGCCGCCGGGGCTCGGGACCAGGCAGCCGTTGAAGCCGTAGGTGGTGGCGGGGCCGCAGAAGGCGGGCAGCGTGCCCCAGCCGAAGACCGGCACCTTCTGCTGCTGCAGGAAGTCGGCGCCGGAGAAGGTGACCGAGCTCATCGGCACGACCGAGAAGACCTTGTCCTGCTGGACGAGCTTGCGGGCGGCGGCCAGGTTGCGGCTGGGGTCCTGCCCGTCGTCCTCCGCGCCCAGGTAGTCGATCTTCCGCCCGTTGACGCCGCCCTCGTCGTTGGCGCGCTGGAAGCGGGCCTTGGCCCCGAGATCGGTGTCGGCCTTGCTGTACCCGCTCGACGAGGTCTTGGAGACGATGCCGCCGACGGTGATCGAGTCAGCGGTGACACCCCGGGCGGACGCGCCGGCCTTGTCCTGCGGGGAGGCGCTGGTGGAGGCGGAGTTGCAGGCGGTGGCGAGCAGCAGCGAGGCCGCGGCTGCGGCGAGGAAGCGGATCGGTCGCGACACGTCAGGATCCCTCCGGGGCCGGATGAGTTCCTGCATTCTGCGGTCGACCTGACGGTCCGTCAATGAATAATCCAACATCATGTGACGATCCATCAGATGTGGATCCGCTCTCCGACCGGCTCCCGGTCGGTTCCCGGTCCGGGTGGCGTCAGCCCCGGTAGAGCGCCTCGATCTCCTCCGGGAACGCCTTCTCGATCGCCTTGCGCTTCAGCTTCAGCGACGGCGTCAGCAGCCCGCGCTCCTCGGAGAACTGGGCGGCCAGGATCCGGAACGTACGGATCGACTCGGCCTGTGAGACCAGGGTGTTGGCGGCGACCACCGCCCGCCGGATCTCGGTCTCCAGATCCGGGTCGTGGACCAGTTCCTCGTCCGGCAGCCGCGGCTTGCCGCGCATCGTCAGCCAGTGTCCGACGGCGTCCGGGTCGAGTGTCACCAGCGCGGCGATGAACGGCCGGTTGTTGCCGACCGCCACGCACTGCGCGATCAGCGGATGGGACCGAACCCGGTCCTCCAGACCGCTCGGCGAGACGCTCTTGCCGCCGCTGGTGACCAGGATCTCCTTCTTGCGGCCGGTGATGGTCAGATAGCCCTCCTCGTCGAGTGCGCCGATGTCGCCGGTCGCCAGCCAGCCGTCGCCGAGCACCTCGGAGGTGGCCCGCGGGTTGTTCAGATACCCCTGGAAGATCTGGCCGCCGCTCAGCCAGATCTCGCCGTCCTCCGCGATGTGCACGGTGGTGCCCGGCACCGGCTGGCCCACCGTGCCGAAGCGGGTCTGCTCGGGCGGGTTGGCGGTGGCGGCGGCGGTGGTCTCGGTGAGGCCGTAGCCCTCGTAGATCGTCACTCCCGCGCCGCTGAAGAACAGCCCGAGCCGGCGCTCCATCGCCGAGCCGCCGGAGATCGCGTGCCGCACCCGGCCGCCGAGCGCGTCCCGCACCTTGCTGAAGACGAGCTTGTCGTAGATCTGGTGCTGCATCCGCAGGGCCGCGCTCGGGCCGTGGCCGGTGCCGAACGCCTTGGCCTCCACGGCCTCCGCGTACCGCACGGCGATCTCCACCGACTTGTCGAACGGGCCGAGCTTGCCGTCCGCCTCCGCCTTGCGGCGCGCCGCCTGGAAGACCTTCTCGAAGACGTAGGGGACGGCCAGGACGAACGTCGGCCGGAAGACGGCCAGGTCCGGCAGCAGGTCGGCGGCGGTCATGCTCGGCTGGTGCCCGAGCCGGATCCGGTGCCGGACGCACGCCACCTCCACCATCCGCCCGAAGACGTGCGCGAGCGGCAGGAAGAGCAGGGTGGACGGCTCCTCGCCCGGCTTGTTCGCGAAGACCGTCTCCCAGCGGGCCACCACGTTGTCCGCCTCGGCCATGAAGTTGCCGTGGCTCAGGACGCAGCCCTTGGGCCGGCCGGTGGTGCCCGAGGTGTAGATGATGGTGGCCGTCGCGTCCGGGGTGACCGCGAGCCGGTGCCGGTCGATCACCTCGTCGCCGATGTGGGTGCCCGCCGCGGCGAGCTCCTCGACACAGCCGGCGTCGAGCTGCCACAGCCGGCTCAGCTGCGGCAGCTCGTCGACGGCGGCACCGATCGTCATCGCGTGGTCCTCGTGCTCCACGACGCAGGCGACCGCGCCCGAGTCGTGCAGCATCCAGCGCACCTGGTCGAGGGAGGACGTCGGGTATACGGGGACCGGCTGGGCGCCGATGGTCCACAGCGCGAAGTCGAAGACGGTCCACTCGTAGCGGGTGCGGGACATGATCGCGACGCGGTCGCCGAAGCGCACCCCGTTGGCGAGCAGGCCCTTCGCGACGGCCACGACCTCGTCGCGGAACTCGAGCGCGGTCACGTCCTGCCAGTGCCCGTCCACCCTGCGGCCGAGCACCACCTGGTCCGGGTGGTCGGCAGCGTTGTTGAACACCGCGTCCGCCAGTCCTCCGACCTGGGGCGCCGTGGCCATCGGGGGAACGGTGAACTCGCGCAACTGGTGCTCCTCGAGCCGCTGGGCCTGTCCGGCGGGCGGCCCGTAAGCTACCTGATCCGCCGACCGGGCGGGAGGGCTTGGTCCGCACCAGTACTTTCGGACATCTGTGCTGGTAGGGCACTGGTTCCCGGTTGTCGCAAGGGAGTACGACCGAGGGCCGGACCCCCGAAGGTTGTCCGGCCCCGCCGATCTCCACCAAATCTGCGCCAACCGGTTACCGCCGCTCTACAGCGGAAGCCGGAGCGGGGAGGGACCCCGATTCCGTCCCGTAAGCCGCTCCCTCGCCCGCCGGAGCGGGCACCACGGGCCGGGCCGCGGGGGTCTTCACGAGGAGCAGCACGGCGCTGAGCGAGGCCCAGCCTGAGCCGGCGTCCAGCGGGCTCTGGCCGAACGCGCCCAGCCCGATCAGCACCAGCCCGATCCCGATCACCAGCCGGTACGGGGCGCCGTGCAGGAACCTGCCGCCCAGCGCGGCCGTGACGAGCGCACGCCGTGCTCTGGCTCACCGTGCGGCCCTCCGCCCTGTCCGCCGTCGGCCAGGCGCTCTCCGAGCACAGCGAGGTCGCCTTCGCCTGCGCGACCACCGGCTCGTCGAACCTCTTCGCCGCCGCCCTGTGCCGCGACACCGCGCACCTCTACCGCTCAGCAAGAAGATCGGAGCGCTCGACGGCGTCCAGCACGTCGAGACCGCGCCCACGCTGCGCCGCGTCAAGCACCTGGGCGTACGAGGAGCGGCGGCGCTGAGTCGGCCGTCCTCCCGGCCTGAAGAGCTCACACGGCCCGGTGCAGCCGGTCGCCCGCCGCCAGGATCGCGGCGGCGAGTGCGTCCGCGGCGTCGGCCGCGTCCGGGGCAGAACCGCGGCGCCGGCCGTGCAGCAGGACGAACTCGACGCCGCCGAGCTCCGGCAGGCCCGCCCGGGCCGGGACGGGGGCCAGGCCCGGCGGGATGAGCCCCTGGGCGTGCACCATCACGCCGAGCCCCGCGAGGGCCGCGGCGGTCAGCCCGCTCAGGGAGCGGCTGGTGCAGGTGATCCGCCAGGCGCGGCCCTGCCGGCCGAGGACGTCCAGGGCGCGGGCCCGCGTGATGCCGGGCGGCGGATAGACGATCAGCGGCACCGGCCGGTCGGGATCCAGCCGCAGCCGCCGGCCCTCGGCGGCGATCCACACCAGCTTGTCGCGCCAGACGAGCTGCCCCGGCCCGCCCTCGCCGAGCCGCTTGGCGAGCACCAGGTCCAGATGGCCGGCCCCCAGCCGCTCGCGCAGGGTGCCGGAGAGCTCCACGGTCAGTTCGAGGTCCACCTCGGGGTGGTCACCGCGGAACCGCTCCAGGATCTCCGGCAGCCGCGGCGTCGCCAGATCCTCCGAGACGCCGAAGCGCAGCCGCCCGCGCAGCCGGGTGCCCGCGAACCAGCCGGCGGCCCGTTCGTTCGCCTCCAGGATGGTGCGGGCGAAGCCGAGCATGGCCTCGCCGTCCTCGGTCAGGCCGACGCTGTGGGTGTCGCGGGAGAAGAGCCGGCGCCCGGTGGCCTCCTCCAGCCGCCGCACCTGCTGGCTCACGGTGGACTGCCGCAGGCCCAGCCGCCGGGCGGCCTGCGTGAAGCTCAGGGTCTGCGCGACGGTCAGGAATGTCTTCAACTGCGCGGGGTCGTACACTCCGCCAGGTTATCGCGGAACGTGATAACAGTCAGAGTGGCCAGAGGGATTCCCGATCGCCATGATCAGGAGGAGGCTGGAGAGGCAACCCGCCCGCCCCGAGGGCGCGGGCCGCCCCACGAAGCAGGAGCAATGCGCCGCCCCACTTACCCCGCCTGGCTCCCGGTCGATCCGTTCATCGCGGCACTCCTCGGCACCGTCCTGCTCGCAGCGCTGCTGCCCGCCACCGGCGGCGCCGCCACCGCCGCGGGCGGCGCGACCGATGCGGCGGTGGCGCTCCTCTTCTTCCTCTACGGCGCCCGGCTGTCGACCCGCGAGGCCCTCGACGGCCTCAAGCACTGGCGCCTGCACCTGACCGTGCTCGCCTGCACCTTCGCGGTCTTCCCGCTGCTCGGACTGGCCGCCCGCGGCCTCGTTCCGTTCGCCCTGTCGCCGCAGCTGTACACCGGGCTGCTCTTCCTGTGCCTGCTTCCCTCCACCATCCAGTCGTCGATCGCCTTCACCTCCATCGCCCGTGGCAACGTGGCCGCCGCCATCTGCGCGGGCTCGTTCTCCAGCCTCATCGGCGTCTTCCTGACCCCGCTGCTGGCCGCTCTGCTGCTCGGTGGCGGTGGCGGGGTCTCGGCGGACTCGGTGCTCGACCTCGTACTGCGGCTCCTCGCGCCGTTCCTCGCCGGGCAGTTGCTGCGCCGCTGGACCACCGGCTTCCTGACCCGGCACAAGAAGGCCCTCGGCCACGTCGACCGGGGTTCGATCCTGCTGGTCGTCTACACGGCGTTCAGCGCGGGGATGGCCCAGGGCATCTGGCACCAGGTCACTCCCGTGCGGCTGCTGGAACTGCTCGTCGTGGAGGCCGTGCTCCTCGCGGTGATGCGAGCCCTGACGTCGTACGGCGCCCGCCGGCTCGGCTTCGACCGCGCGGACCGCGTCACCATCGTCTTCGCCGGATCGAAGAAGAGCCTGGCGTCGGGACTGCCGATGGCCACCGTGCTGTTCGGCGCGCAGGCGGGCCTGACGATCCTGCCGCTGATGCTCTTCCACCAGATGCAGCTGATGGTCTGCGCGGTGATCGCCAAACGCTGGGCGCGGCGGACCGCCGATCAGGTTCAGGTTCCGGTCGCCGTGACCCGTCCCCTGGAGATGTCACATTCGAGTGGGCCCGATCCGTCGTAGGAGCCCGCGCGGTCAGCGCAGGAGGTTCACGACCAGCACCGCCAGGGCCATCGCCAGGAAGAGCAGATACGCGCCCAGCGCGCGCCCCCGGTCGCCCGCCCGGAGCTGACGCGACAGCACCCAGCCGAAGATGCCCACTTCGACGGCGGCGCCCGCCACCCCGAGCGCCGGAACCCACAGGCCGATGATCACCGCGACCGTGGCGAACAGATGCAGCACACCCAGCAGGGACACGACCCACAGGAACCGCCCCTGGAGCACACCCAGCCGGGTCAGTTCATCGAGCCGGGCGAGGCCGACTCTCGCACGGAACAGCGCGACGACCGCGGAGGGGACGACCTCGCACAGCAGCAGGGCCGTCAGCACCACGCTCAGCGTGAACACCGGATCCCCTAGCGCTGGGTGCGGACGCGGGCGAGTTGTCTGGACTGGGCGACCAACCGCCCCGAGGAGTCCCACACTTCGGCGTCCTCCTCCATGTAGCCGTCCGCGAAGTTGCGCGTCGAGTGGACGATGCGCAGCCAGCCCGGGGCGGGCTTCGCCCGTACGTGCACGGTCAGTTCCAGGGTCGGGGCCCAGCCGCCGATGCCCAGGTCGAAGCTGGTCGGGGGCAGCGCGTCCGCTGCCAGAAGCAGCAGCAGCGGGTCGGGCTCGCGCCCGTCCGGCATCCGCAGCCAGCCCCGGATGACGCCCCGGCCGGACGGTGCGCCCATCGCCCAGCCGACGGTGTCCGGGTCGAGTCGCAGATCGAGCCGGCTGAGCAGCTCCGCCTGCTCGACGAAGGACGGCGGCGCCAGTTCGGCGCCGACGCACTTCTCGGGCGGCGGAAGGTTCGGGGGAGTGGCGGTAGTGCGGATGTCGCCGGCCGCGTGGCGGTCCAGATCGCCGTACGTGGCGATGGCCCGCAGCCGCTCCTCGCCGCCCTGCAGCAGCGAGACGGTGCCCGTGGAGACGGTGCGGCCGCGCCGCAGGGTCTCGGTGCGCAGTTCCGCCGGACCCGCGGTCGACGTGGAAAGGTAGTAGGCAGTGATGGAGAACGGGTCGCTGTGCCCGTCCTCCCCGCCGCCGAGTTCGGTGGCCAGGGCGCGGGCCGCGAGCGCCAGCAGCAGGCCGCCGTTGATCCCCTTGCCGATCCGCCAGCCGCCGTCGAGCTCGGCATCGAAGACGGACGGCTCCCCGGACCGCGCCACCACAGCGGTCCCGCGGTCGAATTCGTACCCCTGATCAGTCTCACGGTCTGTCACACCGCGCAGCGTACGACAGCCCTACGGTGCGGCGGGGACCGGCCGGCGCAGGGGGCGCACCCCGCCGGCCGGTCCCCGCCCGTGTGCGCGGACGGCCTCAGCTTCCGTCGGCCGCGGTCCGCAGGATGATCCGGTGCTCACCCGAGTACACGTTCATGGAGGAGCCGCGCAGGAACCCGACGAGGGTCAGCCCCGACTCGGCCGCCAGGTCCACCGCCAGCGACGACGGCGCGGAGACCGCGGCCAGCACCGGGATACCGGCCATCACCGCCTTCTGGGCCAGCTCGAAGGACGCCCGGCCGGAGACCAGCAGGATCGACTCGGAGAGCGGCAGCAGATCCTGCTGCAGGGCCCGGCCGACGAGCTTGTCGACGGCGTTGTGCCGGCCGACGTCCTCCCGGACGTCCACCATCTCCCCGTCCGCCGTGAAGAGCGCCGCCGCGTGCAGCCCCCCGGTCCGCTCGAAGACCTGCTGGGCGGCCCTGAGCCGGTCGGGGAGGACAGCCAGCAGATCCGTGCCGATACGGACCGGGGGAGTGTCGTCGATCTTCCAGAGGGCGTTGGTGCGCACGGCGTCCAGGCTGGCCTTGCCGCACAGGCCGCACGAGGACGTGGTGTAGACGTTCCGCTCCAACGTGATGTCGGGGACGGTCACGCCCTCGGCGAGCCGGACGTCGACGATGTTGTAGGTGTTCGAGCCGTCCACCGTCGCACCCGCGCAGTACACGATGTTCGCGATCTCGTCGGCCCGACCGATGACGCCCTCACTCGCCAGGAACCCCACGGCGAGTGCGAAGTCGTCGCCCGGGGTGCGCATGGTGATGGCCAGCGCCTTGCCGTTCAGCCGGATCTCCAGTGGCTCCTCCGCCACCAGGGTGTCGGCGCGGTGTCCTGCGACGCCGTCCCTGATGCGGAGTACGCGGCGGCGCTCGGTGACCCGTCCCATAGCTGATCAGTCCCGGTTCTGTACATGCTGGAAGCCGAATCGGCCCTTGATACAGAGGTTGCCATGGGTGACCGGGTTGTCGTGCGGCGAGGTCACCTTGACCATCTCGTTCTCCTGGACGTGAAGGGTCGGATTGCACCCCACCCCGCAGTAGGCGCAGATCGTCGTCGCCTCGGTCCGGGACTCCTCGTCCCAGGTGCCGGCCGCGCGCATGTCGAATTCGGTCCTGAAGGAGAGCGCCCCGGTGGAGCAGACCTCGATGCAGTTGCCGCAGTACACACAGGCCGATTCGGTGAGCGGCGCCTCGTGCTCGACCGCGATGTGGGAGTCGAAGCCGCGGCCTGCGACCGCGATCGCGAAGGAGTTCTGCCACTGCTCGCCGCACGCGTCCCGTCGAGATCGCGACCGGCGCCCAGGTGCTGCCCGGTACGACCGCCGTCCTGCCGTACGAGCGGGCGCGGCGGACCGGCGAGTCGGTGAGCGGCTGCGGCCGAGCCGGGCCGGCACATCCGGCGCCGCGGCGAGGAGTGTGCCGAGGGCCGCGAAGTGCTCCCGGCCGGAACGCTCGTCATCCCGGCCGCGCTGGGCCTCGCCGCGAGCGTCGGCTGCGACACCCCACCGTGCACCGCAGGCCGCGCGTCCCCCTGCTGGTGACCGGGGACGAGGTGGTCCGGCACGGAATCCCGCCGGCCGGCCGGGTCCGCGACGCGCTCGGCCCGCTCCTGCCCGGGCACGTCGACTGGCTCGGCGGCATCGCGGAACAGCCCACGTACCTGCCCGACGGCCGCATCCCGCGGCCGCCCGAGCACGGGGTGCTCACCGCTCCCGTCCGCCGGCGCCCGCACGAGACCCGGCTGCTGCCGGTCACCGTCGTCTCAGGCCGCGCGACCCCCGTCGGCCACGACCGCCCCGGGCTCCTCTGGGGCGCGGCCGCCGCAGACGCCCTCGCGGTTCTGCCGCCGACGGACGATGCAGGGGCCGGACGCGTCGAACTGCTCCCGCTGCCACGGTAGGTGGGGGCGGAATCGCCGAGGTGGAGAGCGTCACCGCGGGTTCCCCGCATCCACAGGATGTACTCAGTAGACTGTAGACGAAAACCAATTCGCCGGGCCCGTACGTCAGGTGCGAGCCGCTCAGGAGGGTGGGGCGATGCTGTCCACAGGACTGCCGCAGGGGGCGGTACCCAAGCTGGAACGCCCCGGCCCGCTGCGCGAGCGCGTGTACGACGCCCTGCTCGAACTCATCACCGCCCGCACCCTGCGCCCCGGCCAGCACCTCGTCGAGACCGAACTCGCCAGCCACCTCGGCGTCTCCCGGCAGCCCGTACGCGAGGCGCTGCAGCGGCTCAACACCGAGGGCTGGGTGAACCTGCGCCCCGCCCAGGGCGCCTTCGTGCACGAGCCCACCGAGGACGAGGCAGACCAACTGCTGGTCGTCCGCGCCCTCCTGGAGACCGAGGCGGCGCGGCTCGCCGCGGCCAACGCCCCGGCCAAGGGGCTCACCCGACTCGTCGAGCTGTGCGAGGAGGGCGAGCAGGCGGTGGCGGACGACGAGGTCGACGCCGTCGCCGCCGCCAACGCCGCGTTCCACGCCTACGTTATGACCCTCGCGGGCAACGCCGTACTGGCCGAGCTAGCGGCTCAGGTCGACCGCCGGGTCCGCTGGTACTACACCCCCATCGCGCGCACCCGCGGCATCCAGTCCTGGCACGAGCACCGCGAGTTGATAGACGCGATCGCCGCCCGCGACGAGGTCCGCGCCCAGCACGTCATGCGCGTCCACACCGAGCACACCCGCACCTCGTACCACCAGCGCCCCGACACGGCCTGACCCAGGAACGCGAGAGAAGACATGAGCGAGCAGCCGACCGCCGCGGGCGCCTTCGTCGCCGACGAGGACGTCAGGACGCGACTGCTGTATCTGCGCGGGAGTATCGACAATCTCGACGCGGCCCTGGTGCACCTGCTCGCCGAGCGGTTCAAGTGCACCCAGCAGGTGGGCGAGCTGAAGGCCGCCCACGACCTGCCGCCGGCCGACCCGGCCCGCGAGGCCGCCCAGATCGCCCGGCTGCGCAAGCTGGCCGAGGACGCCCGGCTGGACCCGGCCTTCGCCGAGAAGATGCTGAACTTCATCATCGGCGAGGTCGTGCGCCACCACAAAGTGATCGCCGGCCGCTCCGCCGAGAGCGACGGGACCACCGAGGTCTGACCGGTCGCTCCTGGACATTCCCCGCTGCTCCCCGTCCCGGAAATCGTCCGAAAGTACGAGGCCGGAACGGGACAAACCGTCCAGGCTGGGCTTTCGACGCCGACCGGACGGAGATGACCACATGCTGGGGTACCAGGCAGTCGCGGCGGCCCCCCGCCGGGCCAGGGGGCGGCACCGGGCACGCACCGTCCCCTTGGGCGGGCGCCGGAACCGGCAGGCGGGCGGCGTCTACGGCACCATCCTGGCCAGCGCGCTGCTGATCGTCATGGACACCCGGCTCGACCCGCACCCGGTCGACGACGCCCTGTGGATCGTCATGACCGCGCTGGCGGCAGCGGCCATGCACGCCCATGTGCACAGCGTGGGAACACCGGGCCGTCCGCCCCGCCGGGTCCTCTACGACCTGGTCACCGGGCTGGCGGGGGAGTGGCCCCTGCTCGCGTCCGTCCTGCCCACGGCCGCGCTGCTGCTGCTCGCCGCCGGCACACCGCTGACCGCGTACACGGCGGTGTACGCAGCGCTCGTGGTGAACGCCGCGATGCTGCTGGGCTGGGGTGTGCTGACCGGCCGCCGCGGCGGCCGGAGCTGGCCTGCCGCCTTCCTGGCGGGCACCGGCGAGGTCGCGATCGGAGTGGGGATCATCGCGGTCACCGCGGCCGTGAAATGACCATCACCGAACACTCCGCTGACCAGCTGCCCGCTGTGGAACAGCCCGTTGTTGGAGGCGTTGTCGTTCTCCCCGAAGTAGTCCGGGGTCAGCGCCGCGAACACCGGGTAGAACGCCCCGCCGCCGAAGCCCGACAGGAAGGCGAAGACCAGGAAGAGCCACTCGCTGTGCGTGCTCCCGGCCCAGATCACGCCGAACTGCGGGGGAGCGCGCCGCCGAGTACATCAAGGCGCACGTGACGAAGCCGGTCGGCGGCTACGTCGCCGGCTTCACGGCGCCCGAGGGCAGGACCATGGGCCACGCCGGCGCCATCGTCTCCGGTTCGTCGGGCACCGCCCAGGCGAAGAAAGAGGCCCTGGAGGCCGCAGGTGTCCAGGTCGGCAGGACCCCGTCGGAAACGGCGCGGCTCGTCCGCGGCCTGCTCGGATGAACCGCATCGACGGCCTGCTGTCGCGCAGAGCCGCCCTCGGTGTGGCGCTCACCCCACTTGACCCGAAGTCGAAGCTTCCCAGAACCCGGGTCGCTATCGTCGCGTGCATGGACGCCCGCCTGGGCGTCGGGACGATGTTCGGACTGCGGCCTGGCGACGCCCATGTCATCCGCAATGCGGGCGGATGCGTCAATGACGACACCCTCCACTCGCTGCGCTTGAGCCAGACTGTAGGCGGGACCAGTGAAATCCTGCTGGCGCACCACGAGGACTGTGCGGCTCTCGGTGATCCCGCCGATGATCTACGGGCGTGTCTGATCCGGCTCCGTGACAACCAAGAGCTGCCCCATACCGATGTGGTGCGCGGCTTCGTCTACACGCGCGGTGGTGCTCTGCGCGAGATCCGCCCCGAACGAGCGGAGAACTGATGACCCTCATCCTCAAGCCCGGCACGGCTTGGTCCGACGCCTGGCGGCGTTGCGTCGAGGTCGCCCCGGAGGCCTTCCACGACGATCGCGTACTCAACTACTGGAACGGCCGCTGGCAGGCGGACGGCCGGCTGCTGCCGACCACCTCGCCCGTCGACGGTTCTCCCCTCGCCGCCCTCCCCCGGTTGGACGCGGCCAGCGCCCATCTGGCGGTACGGGCGTCGCTCGATCAGCACCGGGCGTGGCGGGAGGTGCCGCTCGCCGACCGCAAGGCGCGGGTGAGCGCCACCCTGGACGCGCTCACCGAGCACCGTGAACTCCTCGCGCTGCTGCTCGTCTGGGAGATCGGCAAGCCCTGGCGGCTCGCCCAGGCGGACGTGGACCGGGCCATCGACGGCGTGCGCTGGTACGTCGGCGAGATCGACCGGATGGTCGAGGGCCGGACCCCGCTGCCCGGGCCGGTCAGCAACATCGCCAGCTGGAACTACCCGATGAGCGTCCTGGTCCACGCGATGCTGGTGCAGGCGCTGGCCGGCAACGCCGTCATCGCCAAGACCCCCACCGACGGTGGTCTCGCCTGTCTCACCCTCGCCACCGCGCTGGCCGCCCGCGAGGGCCTGCCCGTCACGCTGGTCAGCGGCAGTGGCGGCGAGCTGTCCGAGGCGCTGGTCAGGGCCCCGGAGATCGGCTGTGTCTCCTTCGTCGGCGGCCGCGACGCGGGCGGCCGGGTCGCCGCCTCCGTCGCCGACCTCGGCAAGCGGCACATCCTGGAGCAGGAGGGCCTCAACGCCTGGGGTGTGTGGAACTACACCGACTGGCCCACCCTGACCGGGCACATCCGCAAGACCTTCGACTACGCCAAGCAGCGCTGCACCGCCTACCCGCGGTTCGTCGTGCAGCGCGAGACGTTCGACCAGTTCCTGACCGCGTACCTGCCGGGCGTCCAGGCCGTCACCTTCGGCCACCCGCTGGCCGTCGAGCACCCCGACGACGACCTGCCCGAGCTGGACTTCGGGCCGCTGATCAACGCGGCCAAGGCCAAGGAACTCGGCGACCTCGTCTCCGAGGCCATCAGCCGCGGCGCGGTCCCGCTGCACCACGGCTCCCTCGCCGAGGGCCGCTTCCTGCCCGGTCAGGACACCTCCGCGTACCTGCCGCCGGTCACCCTGCTCAACCCGCCCTCGACCTCTCCGCTGCACCACGCGGAACCGTTCGGCCCGGTCGACACCCTCGTCCTGGTCGACACCGAGGCCGAGCTGCTGGCCGCGATGAACGCCAGCAACGGCGCGCTCGTGGCGACCCTGGCCACCGACGACCAGGGCGCCTTCGACCGGCTCGCCCCGCAGATCAGGGCGTTCAAGGTCGGTCACAGCAAGCCGCGTTCGCGCGGTGACCGCGAAGAGCTCTTCGGCGGCTTCGGCGCCTCCTGGCGCGGTGCCTTCGTCGGCGGCGAACTGCTGGTCCGCGCCGTCACCGAGGGGGCGGCCGACGAGCGGCTGCCCGGCAACTTCCCGGACTACCGGCTGCAGCCCAGCTGATCCCCGGCCGTTCCCGGTGGTGACGGCGAGTGCCGTCACCACCGGGGCAGGTCACCCGATGCCCTGGTGGTCGGCGAGCAGCGCGAACTCACGGTCCGCGGCGTCCGGCACCTCACGCTCCACGGACTGCTCCACCAGCGCGCGATGCCGCTCCAGCGGCCTGCGCCGGTCCGGCGGCGCGAGCAGCAGCAGATCGTCGAGACCGGCCAGCAGCCGCCGGGTGACCTGCGGGCTGGTGGTCGCGCACAGCCGGATCTCGGTGAACCCCAGATCCACCAGATCACCCCAGGACGGCAGGTCCTGCACCAGCCGGACCGTCCCCGAACGGTCGGTGTGGTGCACCGCGCCCAGCGGCCGGTCCGCCACCGCCGCCAGGAACTGCACGATCCGGTCCAGACACTGCACGGCCGTCGTCGGATCGTTGATGGCCGACGACAGCGCCCGCAGCCCGATGTCCGCCAGCTGCCGCAGCCCGAACCCCAGATCCTGGTGGAACGTTCGCTCCACCCCCACCGACACCGCGGACCGCAGCAGCCGCACCGGCAGCCTGCCCTCGCTCGGGCCGTGCACCGTCAGCAGCGGCGTCCCCGGCACCACGAAGTCCCCGATCCGCGGTACCAGCCGCAGCACCGTCCCGCCCCGCCGCGCGATCCGCGACAGCCGCGCGATGTTCACGTCCCGCAGCACTCCCGCCCGCCCCCGGTGCGTGATCACCGAGACCTCCGCCGGCAGCGGCAGCGCCCCCTCGGGGGACCGCAGCGGATACGCCCCCAGCACCCGGAACGACTCCCGGGTGATCCGGTCGATCACATAGCTGACCCGCATCAGCCGGATCGTGGCGTTCACATACGCCACGAACAGCCCCAGGCTGATCAGCACCAGCAGCACCGCCGTCAACAGCGTGAACACCGGCACACTGGTGACGAGCTTCGGATCCTTCTCCCCGTCGTACGCCGCTTGGCCCGCCAGCGAGAACAGGAACGTCGCGAGGAAGACCGCGAACGTTCCCTTGGTGATCCGGCTGCGCACATACAGCCGCACCACCCGCGGCGAGAACTGGCTGCTCGCCATCTGCAGCGCGACCAGCGAGATGCTGAAGACGACACCGATGAACGTCAGCATCGCCGAGCCCACCGTCGTCACGACCGACTTCGCGTCCTCCGCGATCTTGATCAACGACGTGACCGATTCGTAGTCGCCCTCGTCCTGCAGCGTCCCGATCAGCCAGGCGTCCAGCTCCCCGACCGCACCCGCCAGCACCAGCGCCCCGACCAACCCCACGGCGGGCGCGAACCAGAACGTGTCCCGCAGATGCTCCCGTAGCGGCGACAGCGCCCGTGGCCTGCGACTCTCACGGTGCGTAACCGTAGGTGACATATCGCTCACACCCGGACCCTACGTCCTCCCACCCCCCGAACCCGGGACCCCGCCCACCCCCGCGCACGGCCCCCGGCACGGCGCCCAGGACGGCGTCTTATGCAGGTGAGAAGCACTCCGATTCCTTGGTATCGTTGTCCATGTCGCCGCGGGATACCTCGGCACACACCCTGTCCGGGTGGCGGAATGGCAGACGCGCTAGCTTGAGGTGCTAGTGCCCTTTATCGGGCGTGGGGGTTCAAGTCCCCCCTCGGACACTTTTTGGGACGTTCACGAGATCGTTCCGAAACGTTCACGAATTACCGGTGGAGTCATGTGACTCACCGGTATTTCGTCGTTCCTGGGGCCTTCAGGTCATGTGATCGGCTGAGTGAGGGGTTGGTGCGGTGGCGACCCGGGTGCTGCACCTCCCACCTGCGAAAACAGGACATGCCTGTGTGACGGCTGATGGCCGTCACACAGGCATGTGTCGTTTTCAGGGGCTGGACAACCGCAGGGATGCGTCACTCACGTGGCGGAGGCTCGAGCGGCTCGGTCGGAAGCGATTGCGCTTCGAGCGGGTCGGAGGGTCGGCCGGCGTCGTCGGTTGCGGGGCCGTGCGTGCTGGTTTTGCGGGGCCGGATGCCCTGGTCGCGGCGAAATCGTTTGATGGCTCTGAGGTTCGCCACGAGGATGATCACGGCGTTGAGCAGCGTCTGCGCGACGCGTCCGTGCGGCAGGCGAAACTGGGGGTTGTCGATGCTGTCGAGGGAGGATTTCTTGAGGTTGCCGTTGCCGCCCTCGTTCTGACTGCGCAGTCCAGACCAGGCTTCCTGCCACCGAGCAGTGAACAGAGGGTACTTCTGCCGCCACTTGGCCAGCACCGCGCCTGGGACGGTGATGCTCTTCCCTGTGCAGATATCGGGGTAGTCGCTGATGTCCCGCTTGGGCTTAGGGACCGTGGGGAGAGCGGCCGCCGTGCGGATGGTGGGGGCGTCGAGGTCAACGATGGCGGAAAGGCGCGGTTGGGGGCGGCGGTAGCACGTGACCGTGGCGTGTGGTCCGAGGGCCGGGCACTGCCGGCGTTGGTCGCCCGCGAGCCCGTACTCCTTGACCTTGGTTTGATAATCCCGTCGGGCATAGATCAGATTGAGTGCGTGGGCGCGCTCCTCGTCCGTTCGGCTCTTGATGTAAGTCGTGCCTGCCGTGACGAGCGGGGCGGGCATCAACGGGCAGTAGAACTCGCCGCCGACCAGCTGCATACCGCGAAAGTCGCCTTGCCGGTCGACTTTGTCGTCGTTGTAGTGCTTCACCGCGTTGAGGCCGAGTTTGAGCAGCTGCAGATGCAGGTTGCGAGGCTTGGCCTGGGAGATGCCCCGATCGGCGCAGAAGAGGTCGTTGATCATGCCTCGCTCGAAGGCCGGTTGGATGGCGCGGAGGGCGGCCGGGCCAGGTTCGGTGCCAGGAGTGCGGAGGATCATGCCGAGACAGACTGCGGGATAAGCGCCAGCGAGGTCGCCGTGGCCGTGGCCGGGAAACGCGGCCATCATGGCGTAGCGGAACTCCCTTTTCTCCGACGCCTTCGTCTCCTTCTGCGCGGGTTTGGTCTCACGAGTTGCCGGCTTGCTGGCTGTGCCGCGTCGGGTGCCGGTGTTGGTGGGGACCGCTGCTCCGGCAGGATGAACCGGTGGCTTCTGCGCACCTCCTTTTACGTACATCCCGGCGGTGATCTCAAGCGAGGCCCGATCTCTGTGGTAGTCCGGCGCCTTGCCCCAGACCGGAACCGGAGTGTCGTCGACCGCGATGTGACCGGGCCAGCGAGCGAAATCGCCGCCCTGGTAGGAGGTCATGACCGGTGCGAGAATCAGGTCCTGAGCGATGGCCTCCAAGTTGCGCACGGTGTTTTCGTTGGCGCGGGCGTTCCACTTCCGCCGGATCTTCTTGGCCTCGCTGAGAGTCAATCGCTTGCGGCGGTCGTGCGGTGCCGGATCGAGGCGCTTGGTCATCGACGCCCAGGACCGGTAGACCCGCTTCGACATCGCGTACTGCTGGTGCGCGATGCGGTCGATCTCCTCTCTGGTGGCGCCCTCAGGGATGCCCAGGTCGATGTCGGGAACGTCGAGCAGGTCCTTGGCCCCGGGGGACAACGCGAAGAAGAGCGTCTCCCAGGCGTCGTCGATATTCGCGCTCTTGCCCATGTACTGGGACAGGATCAGGCCGATCAATACCGTCTGGAAGGGGATGCCCTTCGGCCCCGGCTTGTGGTCGTCGGAGGGGAGGCGCTCCAGTGCGCCGCTGTGCCGCACAAGATTGAAGACCTCGTTCACCACGCGATCGTTGAGGGTACGACCGGGAGCTTGCGGTGCGGGGCGTAGGGCAAGACCGGTACGCCGGCAGGGTTTGTTCTCTGGGTTCTTCCGGCTCATGCCGGAACTCCCCGCAACAGATCGAATGCTTCCGCTTCGGGCACGTCGTGGAGGAAGACGAGGTAGCGCGAGAGGCTGTGCAACGTCGCAAGGCCCGACGCCCTGAGGATCACCTGCAGCGGAATGCCGGCATTCAGCAGATCTACGAGCCACGTAGTACGCAACCGCTGGGCCTGCAGCACCGCACCATCACAACGGCCGATGATTCGTGGGTATTTGGCGAGCCAGTCCGATGCGACGTGTTTGCTAGTCCGGTCCTGCCAGTCCGGTCGGAAGGCGTACGTGCCTGCGGGGATATCTGCGGCTTCTGCCAGCAGCAGTTCCTCGTAGGCGTAGCGGCACACGACGGTGCGCGGCCTGCGCCCGTGAACCTTGACCAGCGCCCGTCCGGTTGGGCCGGCATGGATGTCTTGCCCTTGAACGTGCACAAGGTCCTCGACGGCGAGACCGCACCCGATGCCGAGACAGAGGAGCAGACAAGCGTTGCGCCGCTGAGCCGGGGTGGGCAGGCTCTGCGCCCAGATCAACCAGCGGGCGACTTCCGTCGGCGGGTAGGGAGCCACCGGGGTCGCGGCAGCCTTCAACCGGATCGGCGGATGCTGTCCGAGTTGATCCAGCAGGAACGCTTCGGAGACCCGACGCAGCTGACTGCTGCAGGTCCGTCGGCTGTTGGCCGCCATGCCGTGGCAGCCGATGAGGATAAACCGTTCAACGGTGCTTTGGTCAAGGATCACCGAGGGTTCCAGCGGGAGGCCCTGGGTCTCAACCCAGGCGGCCAGTCGCGCGAGGGGCGTCATGATCGCATCCGGGCCGTAGGGGCCGGCTGCAACGGCCAGGAAACCCATCGAGCGAACGACCGGCGCGATGCGGCGCCACTGGGTAGGCGGCACCGTTTCCGGCATTGGCGAGTACGCCAGCAGACGATTCGACACAGCGACCTCCAGGCGCAGGGTCCATGACATGTGGCCGGTTAACCGGCCACTGGTGTCAGTGTCGATCACAATCTGAAGGAACGCATCTTTATGACCGGAGGCCGAGCGCGCACGGCGCCGCCACGGAATTACGCCGTCGATCCGGAGAAGTGGCCGGATGCCCGAATCGTCGGGGAGCCTGCCGCGGCGGTGGTCCAGACGATTGCCCGCCGCCTCGCTGCCGCCCTGGGTGACCGGCCGGAGCTCTCGCTGCGCGCTCTGGCCGCCCAGAGTGACGTCGGCAGGCAGACCATCGGCGATCTGCTGGCGGGAGCTGGCTGGCCGGATGTTCTGACAGTCTGCCGGCTGGAGCACGCCCTGGGCCTGGCGCTCTGGCCCGGATCGGATGCGACCCAATGTGTTCATGACTGAACCTCAATTGTCTGTTTGAGTTCAGTCGTGCACGGTCCATCGCATGACGGCGCGGATTCGCTCTAGCGCCACCGTCGGCGGCGCTAGAGTGAACATGCACGACGGACCCGAACTCTGATAGGGGAAGCGTCCGTTCGTGTGTTTGGGCGGTCTCCCTCGACCGATAATCGAGGGAGACCTGCTTATTGGGTTGGGGCCGTGCCTAGGCGATCAAGCAGCCCGGGATGCCAACACGGCCCGATACATCCCCGGTGCTACGTTTTCCACCTCGCCAAGTTGCTTCATGCGGTTGAGGGTTTTCCCCACGGATGAGCGGACCGTTGCATCCGCTCCCGGCCGTACGGCTGCCGCAATATCCGTGATCGACATCGCCTCCTGGGCGGCGCACAAGAGCGTGAGGATCGCATCACGCATGCTTCCGTTGCGCGGCGGCCCCAGGGTTCGAGGATCGGGGTCCGGACGCGCCTCATCCGCCGGCAGATCCTCGTCGGCGGCAGAATCTTCAGACGCGGCCCCCCTGGAGAGCGGAGTGGTCGACATGTCCTCGTCGCCAGTCGGCTGCTCTTCGGGGGCATCAGCGGATTCGGCGTCCTGGCACATCATCGCGCGCACCGCCTCCAGGGTGGCCAACTCACAACGCAGCGAGGCGATCAGTTCCTCCACCGCATGCCGGGCCAGGCCGACATAGACACCCTTGTCCGACGAAGACGCGCCCGTCCGGTATCCCGCCATGGTGAACTCCCAAGAGAAGGCCGGTGCCAGTTTAGTGACGGCACACTGTGGCGCGCACTGAGTTCCTGTGAGGCGCCGACAAACAGTCAGCAGATCACCCAAGTGCGCCAAGTCCAGTGGGATTTACGGCAAGACTCGGCCATCCTCGACCCAAAAAGCGACTGGTTGGAATCTTGCGATGTCGCACCGGATCCGTGTGGCGTACCGCCACGAACTCTGACGGTGTAGATTCCGCCGAAGCTCCCGGTCCCCGGGAGCTTCCGGGCGCTACGGTTCCTTCATGATGGATGTCAATATTCCGTCGGCGACCGACCCCCTGGCGTCGGTGACGAAGGCCTTGGACGTTCTCGTCCTAGCCCATGACCGGGGGGAAATCGGTGTTACCGAAACCGCCCGGGAACTCGGCATCTCGCGCTCCACTGCACACCGCATCCTGGTCACCCTGCAGCACGCGGGTTTCGTACGCCACGATCCGGGCCAGCGCGGATACTCACCGGGGCCGCAGCTCGTGCGCATGGGACTGGACGCGATCGCCCACCTGGACATCCGCCGACAGGCCCGCAGACCCCTAGAAGAGCTGTCCGAGAAACTGCAGGAGACGGTGTGTCTGTACATGCTTGACGCACCCGTCGTCCGGCTAGTCGACGGAGTTGAGTGCCAGCAGCTCCTGCGCGTCAGCGTTCCGCTCGGTCAGACCCTTCCCGCCCACGTCACAGCCGCGGGCAAGGCGCTGCTCGCACTGTGCGATCCGGCACGTGTACGCGCGACTCTCCCGGCCGTGCTCCCCGCTACGGCGGCAGCAAGCATCACCGAATGGCCTCTGCTTGAGGTGGAATTGGAGGAAATCAGAGTCCGCGGGTGGGCGGCAGACCTTGAAGAGAGCGCACACGACCTGCACGGCGTCGCAGTAGCTGTCCGCAACCGAATCGGAGAGCCGCTCGCTGCGATCGCCGTGCACGCACCCGCCGTACGACTGCGAGAACAGGACATGTCTGCGGTTGCCACGGCCCTACAGGAGACCGCCACCACGATCGCCAGGGCAGAGTGACAACGGGTGCCGGGGTGGTGGAACTTCAAGGCTCCAACGTGATCCGCCCGTCTGGGATCCATCCCTCCAGGTATCCCGTCAGCAGCACGTCCACATCCGGCAGATCGCACCGTGCGCACAACTTCGGCCACTGCTCGGGCCCTGCCCACCATGTTGCTCCCTTCCACGGCAGATGTTCAGGTGGGCCGACAGCCGCAGCGAGACGAAATATGAACACGTGTGCCTCGCGGCGGCTCCGGCCGACTGGAACAGGAACCTGAGCCCACCGGCATCCCTCGACGACGCCCCTGCGCACTGGCATCGCACCGACCATGTCGAGCAGCACTCGTGCTGCCGCCTCACGGTAGGGTTCTGCGTCTCGTGCGGGTTCTGAAGGAAGGACCCATTGGGAACGGCCCCCAGGAAGTTCATCTGCCACCAAGGCAAGCCGCCCATCTAGACTCAGTACCGCGACGAACGCGACCCGCCGCATCCTGGGAGCCGGCACGGCGGGGAGGCCCGAACCAACGACCGCGTCCAGGAAAACAGGCATGGATCGATCCTGACATGCGGCCGCTTAACCGGCCACTTGCAGTTCGTGGCAACGAGAGTTCTTCCCGGAAGTCCAGGCCACGCCTTGGTCCCGCTCTGGAGACAGCTGCGGTAATCGCATAGGGACTGCAGCCTCCGGATCCTGCCTTCAGAGATGAGCGAAGCCGCCCCGCCCCGCAGGTGCCGACCCGGGCGAAGGACGCCGTACCGCTGCGGGGACTGGCCGGGGTCCGCTGAGAATAGAGGTCCGTACGCGGTGGCGCACTGCGGAGTCGTACCCAAATGGAGAGGTTCTGAGGTGCGGCGTCCTCTCAGGCGAGGAGAAGGCGGTCGTGGTCACGCGGTGATCTGCGGGGCCGTGCGAAGAGGGGTGAGGGCCTGGCCCAGAGTGACGATTACCGCGTCCTGGATGAGGGTGGGGCGGCAATCGGAGTAAGAGCAACAGCCTGCTGACCTGGTGGCGGCCCGACCGGGTGGAGCATGCACGCAAGGTCTCCGCGAAGGTCGCCGCCGAATACGCACGCCAGGTGGCCGATGAGCAAGATAAAGACTTCGACAACATGGGCTGAAGCGGCCGGGTTGGGTGCCGGCAAGCGACGGTCAGTCCACACTCGGCCCGGCCGAAGTGTTTCCGCAGGTCGGTAGAGTCTGCAACCCGTGCCGGAAATCAACGCCGGCGAACGGTGGGCTCGAATGGAACTACTCGTCGGATACTTGTCCCCTGGGTTTGAGGTGAGAGTCCGGAGGCCCATCTTGGACGAACCCGTACCCGTGCAGCACCCGGGATGGGATCCTCTGACTTCTTAGTGATCAATCCCAGGAGGCTACCCAGTGGCAACAGCGGTTTTGGCTCCCAGCTTGCAGGCCAGTGTTGACCGATTCGCACGGTCGTTGATTGTCCCGTCGCGCCTCCTGGCGCTTCACCCCCGAAGGCGTGGCGGGGCAGGCAACGCTGCGGCACTTGCCCCAGCTATTACTTTGGGTGTTTTGTCAGCTTTTGAAGGCTTTGCAGAGGATTTCTTTGCGACGGTTCTCTATGGTCAGGGCCAGAGCTTCGCCCAGATCGTCAGGAAGATGAACCTGACAAATCCCGACATCGAGGATTTCGAGAAGCTCGTTGTCAAGGAGTTTCCGACCCTAGCCAGATGCCTCAAGGCGGGCTTCGCTGTCGATGTGTGGGCCCCGCCAGGAATCGGGGCCTCCTTCTGGAAGCCGGCCACCTTGAGCTGGGACCAGGCGAAGACTGCTGCCCAGGGGTGGATGCAGGTGCGCCATTGTCTGTCCCACGGGATGGCCAGCGGTTGGCGGAGCGAGGTGTGGCCCGGCCCGGTGAAGAACAACGTAGTGCCAGCCTCGTCGGTCCTGCGTTCCATGAAGGGCGGGAAGCACTCTCTTGCCCTGCATGGCGCTATCTCGTGTGCTCGGATCTATAGAGGAGGCGCCGAGCATCTGGCCAACATCGTGGCGAACCATCTTGGTGAGACGCTGTCCTGGACAGGGCTGCCAGATTTCGCTCTGCAGGCTGCTCCTACCGAGTAGCTCATGGTCTACTCTGCCCGGCTATCCTGGTAAGGAGAACGAGCTGTTCAGCCAGCTGAACTTCGAGCTCAGCGACCCGCTTGATGAGGAACCGAGTGTTCCCTCGCGGGCGCCCATCAGCCGCTCTTCCAGACTTCGGCGTTCGCTAGTGATTGCGCGGGTCTGGCGCTTGAGCGTAGTGTTCTCCGTCGTCATGTGCTAAACGGCGTTCGCGGGAAGATTGCTCCAGGTCGCGAATCCGGCCGAGGTGTTCGCCGATACGCTCGCGCTGAGTGCGAACCCCTCCCAGGGCCGTCTTAACGCCTTCCTCGGCGTTTAAGACGCGCTCGCGCCACGCCGCAATGAACCGGCCATCGTGCTCTCGCGGTCTTGCCCACGGCGGACACCAAATGTGTGCGGAGGCTTGGAAAAGCAAGTCTAAAAACATGCCGCTCCGAGTGCTGCGATCCCGGACGGACTCAGAACTGTTTCAGTTCGGCCAGCCAGCGGTGCAAGTACGGGAGTACCTGTTCGTGCAGGCCCTCCTGTTCGCAGCGCAGCCCTCCGTGCTCGATCATGGCAGCCACCAGTCCCTTGAAGTGACTCGGGACGGTGTCGGCCTGCTGCTGTGCCTGGTTCAGCCATCTTTCGAGCTGCGATGGTTCCTCCACGAGTTTGCGCCCGCGGCGGTACAGCTCCGCGTCCATTGCAATCGGCCGAATGCTGCGGGCGCACTTGTCCGAGAGGTCGAGGATGATGTCGATGCCCGGCGGGTCAAGGTCCCCCCAGGCCGCGATCGGCAACGACTCCGGCACGCGGCTACCTAGGAAGTGCACCAGTGCTCCAGAGGCGAATCCCTCCGTCCAGATGCAGAGCCAGTTCCTGGGGACGCTGGTGCGCGTGGCGACCGCTTCGAAAGTCTCCTGGTTCTCGATGAGGAAGATGCCGCAAGCCTGGAGGTCGAACCGGCCGTCTCTCGTGACCGCCCAGCCGGGAAGCTCAATGAAGGGTTCAGCGAGGGTGAGGTCCGCCACGAGGCCTTGTCGGTGCCATTCGGCCGGGCCGGTCATCCTCAGGCCCGTGTCGCTGGTATGGACGGCCTCGGTGAATGGGCGGCCGACCAGGTTGGAGAAGGCAGCCTTGGAAGCCTCGGTCCATGTCTTGGTTCCACCGAGTGCCAGCGCTGCCAGTTCACGCTCGCTGCACTTCCAGCCGCGATTCGCGGCACGGAACCACTCTGCTGCTGCCCGCACCGCGGCGCAGTACGTGACCCAGTGAGGAGTGGCGGCGCTGGAGCCCTCGGGAGGCACACGCCTGTTGTCGTCCGGCAGTGACGCGAGCAGTCCGTGTTCTGTGGCCAGTTCCGAAACGTCGGCGATGGTGGCCAACGTCTCAGCACGTTCCCGCATCAGTTGATAGCGCTTGCAGATCGCCCGGTACCGTGCCTGGCCGCGTTTCGTCCGGATCGGCCCGCCGGCACCGATGATCAGCATCCGGAGCGGCAAGGTGTGTCGGCTACCGCGCAGCACTGTGTCGGCGCGTGCAAGCTGAATCCCTGTCGCACCGACTGCGTCACCGAACAGGTCTATAAGATCCGCGCGTTCACGGGCTGTCATCCGAAGGCCAAGGCGGCGGTCCAGCTTTCCACCGTTGGCGATGTGCTGGCGCACGCGGGCGCAGAAGAGAGCCCCGCCCGGGCTGGCCACCCACTGCGCGAGATCGGGATGGAGGGCGAGGCGGCTTCCCATGTCAGTCAAGGTCCATGTCATCCAGTAGCCCCCCGGTCCGGCCGCATGTGGTGCCGTCCTCGTCCGTGTCCTCGAACTCCTCATCCGTCTCGGGCTCGTCGTCCAGGTCTTCGTCCTCGTCGGTTTCGCCGTCAGCCTGTTCGTCGTCGCCGAGCTGGTCGTCAGCGTCGAAGTCGAGGCCGCTGCCGCCGAGCAGCGCCGGATCGAGCATGAGATGCCGCTCGGATCCGTCCCAAATGATGGGGGTCGTGAGGACTCCCTCCGTCTGCGGGTCACGGAACAGCTGGTAGGTCGCCACGCCGGGGACCTCCTCGTAGAAACCCCATTCGTCATGGCTCGCCATGACGAAGTCGAGGTCGAGTTGGACGAGCAGTCCCATGCACTCGCCCCGCATCTCGGCGTCGATGCCGGCGAACGCCTCGTCCAGGTACACCGGGCGCGGAGCGGTCCGCGCAGCTCCCGCGTAGTGGGCCGCGGCGGCGGCGAAGAGCGGGAGTTGCAGCATGACGGCTTTCTCGCCGCCGGATCCTTTGCCGTGCATACCGGCGTCGATGTCGGTCCATCTCTGTTGCGGGCCGGTCTTGTATTGGACGCGGATCCGGCTCCAGGTCCGGTAGTCGAGGGCGATGCGCAGGTGACTCTTCCAGTCCGCTCCGCCCTCCGCCTCCCTGGCCACGGCTATCTGCCGGCCGAGGAAGGAGATCAAGTGGTCGCGGGCCTCGTCGGGCAAGAACCGGCTGGCCTGCCGGTCCAGTGTCGCCAATGCCTCCCGGGTCTCATCGCCCTTGTCAGGGTCTGGCTCCCACACCAGGCGCATGACGTGCCCTGAGGCTGTGCGGCGTAATCCGAGAAGCCTGTTCATCTCATCGATGAGCGCCTTGGCCCGCGCGCGGCGGCGGCGCAGATGGTCGCCCACCTGTCCGAGAAGGACCTCTGTGAACAGGTCGTGTTCATTCGCGTCGAGCAGGCGGTTCCGTTCGTGGACCTCCTTCTGCACGATCGCGAGCCCTTGCGCCACACTCAGGTGCTGACCGTTGTGGAACAAGTGGACCGAGACGAGCCGGTCCTCGTTGCCGGCACGTACCTTCCAGTCCGGACCCGCCAGCACGCCCTCGAGGTCCTGCCGGGCGCGGTCCACATCGTCGCGTGCTTGGTCGAGGGCACGCGGATCCGAGGGAACGTCGACGAGCTGCCGGGTCAAGGCATGTGCAGTGGCGACAGCGTCGAGGGCGTCCTCGGTCGGCCCTTCTGTGGAGACCAGCGCAAGGAATCCGAGTCGGTCGAGTTCCTGATACTGTCTGCCCCGCTCGTCCAAGGATTGCATCCGCTGCTCGACGATCCCGCGGGCCTGTGTCCACGCAGATTGGGCGAGAGTGTTCTGCTTGTTTGCAGCCTCCAGGGCTGCCAGGCTTCCGTTCTCCAGAGCGAGGCTCTTCGCGAGGCCCGCCTGGGCAAGGGCGAGCCTTTTCAACACGTCGTCGACGTCCGCCCCAACCACGCTGCGCCGCACATCGTGCTGTTGGCGCTTTTTCTTGGCATCGCGCTTGGCGTCGTCCAGGTCAGTCCCGACCAGCTTTTGATGGTCGCGACAGGTGGTCAGCAGTGCGCCGGCGCTGGTGCACTGCTCTGCCCTGGCCAACCAGGCGCCCAGCTGGCGGAAGAGGTTGCCAAGACTGGACCTGTACTCAGTGAGCGCTTGCTGCTCCGTGGCGAGCGCTTCCAGCCGAGTGTCGGTTGAGCGTAGCCTGGCGTAGCGCTCAAACTCCGCGCGTGCCTCCTTCCAGGTGATCTCGTTCGCGTCGAGCGCGGCCTTATCGAGTTGGCTTTGTGCGCTGTGCGCTTCCAATACGCGTCTGGCCGCCGACAGGATCACCTGGCAGTCCCGCAGCGGCTGATCCAAGTCGGCGACCTCGTCGCATTCGGCCAGCAGGTCATCCTGCCGCTCGGTGAGGTGCTGCTGCCGCTTGTTGATCTGTACGATCCGGCCGTCCAGTTCGAAGAGCTGATCGTCCAGCACCTGCAGCCGACGGTGGCGCTCGGCTTGGCGGGCGGCGGCGCCGATGTAAGCGGCTTGCGTCGCCGTGGTACGGCCGTGGATCGGGCCGATCCGCCAGGAGCCGTCGGTCGACACCCAATCGCCCGGCGGTTGCTCCGCGTTTGCGGGGGCGAGCGCGATAGCAGCGAGAATGCCCGTGGTTACCCGCGACGAGACTGTCTCGTGGTCGACCGCGTGCAGGACGTCGGCGAGGGAACGGCCAAGGACAGGCTCGCGGTCAGCGGGCAGGAGACTGTCGAGAGTGCTGCCATCCAGCAGGCCTCCCGCGGGGGTGACCCATGCATCCAGTACCCCCGAACCGAGCAGGGCGGACTCCAGGCCCGCCCGGGCTCCGTCGTCGATGTCCGGTGCGAAGTCAAGCAGCCGCCATAGCGGAGCACCATCGGCGGCAACGCTACGATCCCGCCGCTTGTACGTCGGGGCTGTTGGCAGGGGGTCCGTCTCCTGGGCGACGCGCAGCCGCAGGGCGGCAGTCTGGTCCCTTTCCTCCTGCAGGATACGGAGTTCGGCGACCATGTCGGATGCCTGCCGAGTGAGCAGGTCGCCTCGGGGGCGGGCGAAACGGGCGACCTCCCGGGAGAGGGTGGTGGCGCTGGGAAGGCCGAAGGTCGCTGCCTGTGCCTGGAGCTCACCCAGTTCGCCGTCGCTCAGCCGCAATTCTTGGCAGCGCTCGCTCCAGTCGACGAGCTTGACTTGCAACTCGACTATCTGGTCCGCGAGTTTCTGCTCACCCTCTTCTGCGGCTAGCTTGGCCGTCCTGCACAGCGCCCAGGTCTTCTGGAGAGCTTCGTCCGCTTGATCGCGTGCGGTCTTGGCGCTCTGTGCGGTTTGAGCCAGGACGACGGCACGCCGGAGAACGTTCGTGCGGGCTTCCACGTGGCCCAGGAGCGCGGCCTCTGCTTGCGCGGGGTCCTCACGGATAGCTGCGGCGAGCTCGATGTGGGCATCCTCGATGCGGGTCCGGGCCGCCTGCGTCAGGGCCTGCGCCTCGGCGTCCAGCAGCACGGCGGCGGCTCCTTCGAGAAGCCGGGACTGCTTGGTGGCTGCACATTCCGCCGCAGTCATGGCGGATACTGCCGTCTCCAGACGCTGTCGGAGGTCGGGGAGCTTCGCTTCCGCCTCCTCGGCCTGCTCCTGAAGCCGGGTGAGGAGTTCATGCTGATCCATCAGCGGGTCGATGCGAAGTTCATCGACAGCGATTCGGAACGTCTCGCGCTCGTCGAGGAAACATCTCCGTGCCTCCTGCCCCTCCCTCAGCTTTTTCTCAGTCTGCTCGACCTTCTCAACGGCTTTCTTACTGCATTGTTGCGCCTCGATGAGCTGAGAATCCGCCTCCGTCAATCGCTCCGCGATGCTCCTGGTCCACCCGCGCGCATAGCGGGAGTACACCGACAGAAAGGTGGACATGCCCAGTTGATGCCGCTCCTGCCGTTCCAGGTCGTCGCGGTCACGGGCCAGCTGATCGAAGCGGACGGCCAGGTCATCCAGCAACGCCGTACTGACCGGTGGCAGTCCGTTGCTCAGCATCCGGCTGAGCTGCTCGCCGTTGAAGTTCTCGCTCAACTTCGGCTTGCGCAGGACCAGCAGGAGTTCCACCAGGGCGGCCAGCTTTCCGACACCGAAGCCGAACAGGCGCTCCGCGACAGCCGTTCGGTACGCGCGCCGGTCCTCGAAGACGTCGTCGGGGCCGAGCCGGACTGCCAGTTGCTTACGCAGGTATGGCTGCCTCTGCTCGTTCAGCAGGCTGAAGTCCTGGCCGAGACGCTTGGCGGTGACGAAGAACCAGGGCTTGTGGACCCCTCCTTTGACGGACGTGCTGCCCCTCATTCCTATACCGACGGTGACGAACTCGTAGCTGCCGTCCTCGGTGACGCGCCCGTACTCGCACCAGCTGTACCCGACACGATGGCTGCGCCCTCGATGTAGCAGATTGTCCCGCATCGGGCGTGCGGTCGAGCCGAACGGGTCCAGTCGCCGAGCGCTGAGCAGCGCGTCCAGCAGCAGCGGGCTGGTCACCTCCATCACCTTGGTCTTCCCCGCCCCGTTCCGCCCGCGCAGGATCAGCCCATTGCGGTAAGAGATAAATTCCTGCTCCTCGTATTCCCAAATGCCGATGAGGCCCAGGCGCAGTTGCTGGAACCGCTCCCGGCCCGGCACTGGCAGTTCCCCGTCGAGGATGCGCTGCAGCGCGGGCGTCGGCGTTCGGTCAGTCGGCGATGCCATCGGGGTGACCTTCCGGGGGCGAGGGGCGAGCGGTCTGCGGCTTGCTCCGGCGGAGCGGCATGTCGAGATCCTGGCCGAAGAGCAGCAATGCCTCCCCGGCGATACGGGCCCCGCGTCCGGAAGGGTCGCGGTAGCGGGCGAGGGCGGGACGGACGAGTGCACCGTCCTCATGAGGGTCGGTGAGTCCGAACTGCATCAGTACGGGCACGGAATACCGCAGCACGACGGAGGCGTCCACGGGTTTGCGCTCGATGTTCGGCACAACGCGGCGGATCTGCTCCGCGACCAGACCCGCCAGCTCGAAGAGACGGTCGTGCCTCACGATGAAGCTGCCTGTCTGCCCCGGGACGGCCTCTCTGGCCAGCAGGTCGGCCAGGGCCAGCGCCGCCACTGAGACAGCGCTGGCCGCAGGGAACTCGATGTCGGAGAAGCGGGAGTCGACGATCGCGAGGCCCTCGACCCGCACCTCCACCCGGGTGTCGAGTCCGAGGACGAGTGCGGCCACCAACTCCTCTCGGTGAACCGGCAGGTACTCTCTCTGGTCCGGCGGCAGGTCATCCACGTAGACGACCGGGTCGTCGATCAGGCGTCGCATGAGTGACTGCCGAAGCTCGGTATCGGTCCTGGCCCCGCTCCCGGGGTCCCCTTCGGTGACGCGCAGCAGCGTATCCGGGCCGTCGGCCTGACTGGGTGGGACTGGGCAGACCACGGCGGAGGCGGCCAAGCGGTGGTCGACGTCGTAGACGGCGTTACCGCGGCCCGCGACGTAGGCCTGTTCGGAGTCTGCTGTGACGCCTGCCTCCCGGGGAGACCGCAGCACGCCGCCCTCAGCGAGGAGCCGGAGCGCCGCGACCAGATCGCGGCGCTCCCGCGTCGAGGTGGCGTCGAATCTGCGCAGACCGCGGTGCGCGGTGGTGAGTGCGGTCACGCGGTCGGCGAGCTCGCTGATCACGGTCTGCCCACCGCAGTCGACCAGGACCGCCAACAGCAGGCAGTACAGCGCACACTGCCGCGGGGTGGGGACGATTGAATCGGGATAGCGTCCGGGATCCTCGGGGATCTTGAGCAGCCGTATCAGGTCGCGCTCGACCACCAGCGGCCATCCCAACTGCCGATCGAACCAAGCACGCAGTTCCTTCTCGTGCCGACGGGCCTGATCCACCAGCCGCCTGTTCCGGCCCTCGCGCCGAAGCACGGGGGTGTGCAGCAGAGCGCGAACAACCTCGCGGCGTTCGTGACCCTCCTGCCCGGTCCAACCCATCACCGGCGCTCACGCTCCTCCACCAGCAGCGTTAGCTCGAAGTCCCGCGTGCTCAACACTCCGCCCCGCAGCTCCACAGCGGCGGTCTCCCCTTCCGCCGCAGGCACCAGCGTTATCAGCAGGCGGCCGTCAGGGGTACGCGTGCGCCGGATTCCTCCGCTTCGTTTCCGTACCGACAGGACGAGTCCCAGACAGGTCAGGAAGACCTCCGCCTCGGCGGAATCCAGCCGCCCGAGCTCCGACAGCCGCACCGGGCCTCTGCCCGCAAGGGACTGCTCTGCAGCTTCCGTCGTTGCATGCTCCTGCTTCTGCCGGGCGGCCAGCAGGCTCTTGGCGCGCCGTGGATCGCGGACCCGCGGCGGGGGTCCCGCGTGCGCCCGAGGCCCACGTGAGCGCAGCTCTGCCGAGACCGGAGCTGGCTCACTCTGCCACCAGGCGACCTCGGGTCGCGCATCGCAGTCGTCCTCGAATGCACCGGGATGGCCCAGGTGCCGGGAGGAGTAGGAGCCGAAAGCCGTACGCCACAAGGAGGTGGTTTCGCGCCCGCCGCCGGTCACGTCGAAGCCGTCGAACCAGCCGGCCAGGGCCACCAAGTCGGCCGTCCGACTCGCCCGCCGGAACCGCTGGTCGTTGATGTGCCCGACGGTCATGACGATGAAGGCGATCGCATCGGAGGCCCGGTCGAGCAGCAGCTCGGCGACCGGAAGACGCTCTCCGGCAGCCACGAACCAGCCGCGCAGGCCCTCCCATAACTCTCGCATTCGCTGCGCCTCGCGGACGACGACCTCTTCGTGGCTGACACCCAGGACGGGCGCGGCCTCAAGCGCTGCCATCTCGGTGAGCCGGGTCAGGAGCCCCGCCTGCTCCGACTGAATGATCAGCTTCGCAATGGGAGCAGCGCTCTGGTGCAGGACGACCGTGAACGACTGCAGATACCCCACCACGACATTCTTGTAGGCAATAAAAACCTCAGGGTCCCGGATCTCCTCCGAAGCCAACGAGCCGTTGAGGCCCTGCACGAAGAGCTTCGCGTCCTCCGACAACCGCACGAATCCCTCCGTCGTGCGCCGGAAAGCGCCGAGGGCGCTGCTGAGGTCGCCGTCCTCCTCACGAATGGCCCGCAACAGTGCCGCGAGGGACGAGAGGACCTCCGGAAGCATCGAGGCCTGCAGCGAGCCAGCATCAGACATGTCCTCGTCAATCCGGCTCATCTCGCGATGGACCCGGGCGCCGGCTGAGGTCAGCTGGTATAGGTAGTCTCGCTGAAGGTACTCCTCGGGCGTGGTGGTATGCCGGGTGTTATGAATCCGGTTCACGTTCCGCCAGCCGTTCAGGTCTTCGAGCAGGCCCTCGACTGCCGGAAGGGCCTCCAGCAGGTCCGGTTCGCTTGCAAGCTCGTCCTGAACCCGCTGCCTGATCTGCGCCGTGCTGAGGTGGACGCCGAGTCGGGCCTCCTCGTCCAGCAACACATCCAGAACCAAGCGATAGAACAGCGTCTTCTCGTGGTTGAGGTAGGCCACGATCTTCATACGCCCGCCGAATGCGGCCACGTGCGTTACTCCCGCCCCCTGGTCACACACATCGAGCCCCCAGATGCCACCAGGCGCCGCTTACGCTGCGAGACTCTCGTTCACGGAGAGTACAGCGGGCTCCGGCGCCCACGTCGCCTGTTGGTAAAACGGCCCGTCTGTCAAGGCTGGCGAAGAGTGCTACGTGCCAGCGCGTTGGCAGTCCGCTGGATCGCATACGCAGCGAGCGCTGGAACCCGTCGCGAGGTATCGAGCTGGTGGAAATCCTGACCGTGCTCCGCCATCTGACGGAACTGGAAGTAGATCAAGCGACTTAGCCAAGCGCATGGTAGAGCCTCACGGATGAGCCGAAGATGGGTCCTCAATCCGCTTTGGGAGCTCCTGCTGGGCCGGGCGTTGCGCAACCTGCCGGGTTTCCGGGCAGGACACATAGGCTCCCGTTCCCGGCCTTCGGTCGTTGATCGGGCCGTGGGTGCCGGGCCGCTGCATGGTGATCGTTTCGGCTCGTGGGGGTCTTGGTGGCATGTAGGAGAAGGCGCCGTCCGCGTCGTGGGAATCGGGGACCCTGCTGCCGGCCTCGATCTGACGTGCGACTGACGGTTGTCGGGGAATGTTCGACGACACTTCCATGATGTACACACTGCAACGAAACGCTTGCGTTGTGTACGCCGTCAACATTCGACTCATTGAAGGCATTTGAGCTCGCGTGTACGGTGGGTGGCATGAAGGAACACGCCGCGCCACCGGCCGGTCCGCTGGTCACCGGCTCCGAGGTCGCTCGGCTCGCGGGAGTCACCCGGGCCGCGGTCTCCAATTGGAGGCGTCGCTACGACGATTTTCCCGCACCCGCGGGCGGCGGTGCGAACAGTCCTCTCTTTGCCCTGGCCGATGTGCAGGCGTGGCTGGGTCGGCAGCATAAGGGACAGGGTGTCTCCGATGAGGTCCAACTGTGGCAAGTGCTGCGGGGGGCTTATGGCAACGAGATCATCGGAGGGCTCGTCGACGTCTTCCGCTTCCTTGGCGGCGGGGAGCCAGCTCCAGGGCTCACGGAGGAGGCGGTTCGGTTGGCGCGGGAGGCGGCTGCGGGCGCCTCGGTGGCCGAACTGGTCGGCTCCCTGACTGAACGCTTCACCGACTCGGTGCGCCGGGCCGGATCGGATCAGGTCACTTCGCCTCGCGTTGTCCGTGCCGTGCGCCACTTCGTAGGCGAGGTGGCGAGTGACACGACGATCTTCGACCCGGCCTGCGGTATCGGGACGCTCCTTCTCGCCGTCGGCCCCGAGCGGGGGGCCAAGCTGTACGGGCAGGAGTCGGATGCGCGGAGCGCGGCTTTCGCGCAGCTGCGCGCCGATGTCACCGACCGGACCGGCGTCACCGTCGCCATGGGTGATTCCCTGCGAGACGACCAATGGCCTGATCTCAGAGCGGGACTTGTCGTCTGTGATCCCCCGGTGGGCGTCACCGACTGGGGTCGGGAGGATCTGCTCCTCGACTCACGCTGGGAACTCGGCACCCCTTCGCGAGCCGAAGGTGAACTCGCCTGGCTCCAGCACGCCTACGCACACGCCGCTCCCGGCGGCCGCGTTCTCATGGTCATGCCCGCCTCGGTCGCCTACCGCAAGGCTGGTCGCCGTATCCGCTCCGAACTCGTACGGCGTGGCATCCTCACCCAGATCACAGCTCTGCCATCCGGTACTGCAGCCTCGCATTCCCTCCCTGTTCACCTGTGGCACCTGCGCCGTCCGGAGTCTCCCGATGACATCCTGTCGTCCGTGCGCATGGTCGATCTGACCGCGAGCGACCCTGAGGGTTCCCTTGAGGCTGGCCCCGGCCAGGTGGCGGACGTGCCGCTGATCAGCCTGCTGGACGATGCCGTGGACTTCACTCCCGGCCGCCACGTAAGGGAGTCCCATCGCGACTATGCGGCCGAATATCACGACTTGCGGAGGGAGCTGGCACAGCAGGTACGAGGGATCGTGAAGCTTCTGCCGACGTTGGAGGTCGGCGGCAGCCCCAGTTCCTTGGACGGCCCCACCGTCAGTGTCGCGGAGCTCGCCCGCGCCGGTTTCGTTGAGTACACGGATCCGGAACCGGTTTCGGTGAGCGACCAGCTTGACACCGACTATCTCCAGGGATTCCTGCGCAGCGCGGCGAACACCCGTCGCTCCACCAGCACCAGCGGCACCTTTCGCTTCGACGGCCGGGGTGCTCGCATTCCTCAGATGGACATCTCCGAACAGCGCCGCTACGGAGTCGCCTTCCGCTCGCTCCAAGAGTTCGAGGAGCGTATGCGAAAGGTGGCCGAGCTGAGCGAAGCCGCTGCCGTACTGGCGCGAGAGGGGCTTGGGAACGGCGCACTCATTCCTGAGGATTGACAGAATGGGAGGTGGGTTCGCGCTCCCGTTTGACTAACCGTCATTTCCTGTGCGGTACGAAAGAGCTGGCCGAACCGCTCCACGACACAGCCAGGGCCTCCCGGGCCCGCGTGCACGCCACAAACAGCAGGCATCGCTCCCGTAGCAGGTCCGAGTCGTGCTGCAGTATGTCCACGTCGGCCGGTGTGATTTCGCGCGCGAAGGGCACCGCGCTCGCCGTCACCCCGAGGACAGCAACACATCGGAACTCCAAGCCCTTCATGGCGTGCATGGTGGCGAGCCGCACTCCCTCGACGTCCGTCCCCGGGTTGTCCTTGACCCGGACCGCCGGCACCTTGTCCTGGGTCAGTTTGTCGTACACCTTGTCGAGGAGCAGGTTGAAGCGGGCGCTCACACCGATCTCGGCAGGCCGGATGCCCTGGGCGATCCAGCCTTTGACGCGTTCCGCCAGTGCCGCGACCTCAGCCTGCTCGGAACCGTACCCGTCCACCTGGGGCGTCCGGCCGTGCAGCAGCGAGCGGTAGCCGGCCAGGGTGTCACTGCCTTCGCCGCCCAGTTCGGCGACCGACACCGGGCTGAGAATGCCGGTCGACCAGACGAGGATCTCCTCCGTGGAACGGTAGTTGATACGCAGACGGCTGGTGCGCCCGGCCACGAGGATCCCCAGCGAACCCAGGGAGACCTTCGAGTCGTAGATCCGTTGGTGCGGGTCGCCGGTAATGAAGAGGTCGTCGCTGCCGGACGCCACCGCGGCACGCAGGACGCGCCACTGCGCCGGATGCAGATCCTGTGCCTCGTCGACCACGATATGGTCGTACGCCGGTGTGGACCGGGCCAGGAGCTCGGCCGCACGCGCGCACACCTGGAGGTGTGTGCTCGTTCCTCGGCCGCGCAGCATCGAGGTGAACAACTCGACAGCAGGCCACAGTTGCTCACGCCGCGCGGGCGACAGCGCGCTCCCGCGCCCTCGCCGGGACGCGGCGCGGTAGCCATTCAGGTCGCGTACGTCCTGAGCAAGGATGACGTGCCGGTACTCCTGAGCCAGGAACTGCTCCGTCCAGGGCAGCCCGAGCTCTTTGACGACACGCTGCCACAGCTGCCGCTCCGCCCGGTCGTCGATGGGGGACGGGGCCTTGCCGTCGAGGCGGGTCACGACTCCGTGCGCGTAGGCGTTGACCGTCGTGACCTCCACGCGGTCGAGCAGCGCCGAATCGCCGTCGAGGAGGAGAGCGAGGTTCTCGCGGAGTGCGGAGGCCAGTGCATTGGTGAACGTGGTGAGCAGGACGCGGGCCTCGGGCGAACGCGCGAGGAGGTGCTTGACGCGGTGCAGTGCCACGACCGTCTTGCCCGTGCCGGGACCGCCCGTAACCTGCACCGGACCGCCGTACGACACCCGGTATGCGACACGGCGCTGCGATGGATGCAGGAACACCCGCCAGGCAGCGAACGGCTTCTCCAGAATATCGGTCAGTTCCTGCGGTCCGGTGACCAGGGTGATACGGCTGACGGTGTTGGCGATGGCCGAGGCGAGGTCCTCGTCCGGCTCGGGTGCCGCGTCGGCGGGACGGCGCACGGCGACCACGTCCCGGTACACCTCCTCGGCGCTGAACCCCTCGGCGAGGTACTGCAGGGCCTCGAACTGGTCCTCCGGGAGCAGCGTCCCGAACGCCTCCAGCTGCGGCTTGTCGATGACGGTCCGCACCGCCCGCAGGACCTGGTCGTCAATGCCGAGCTCGCGCAGCACGGTGTCGGAGTACTTCGTGAACAGCAGTGAGGGCGCCGCGGCAGCCGCCTTCTCCAGGGCAGGGGTCAGCTGCTCGATCGCGACCGCGTTGCGCACCTCAAGGCCGCGCGTCGCGGAGTTCGTCGTGTACAGCCGCTTGGCCGCCCAGGTGTAGGCGTCGTCGTGCGGGACGACATTGACGAGCAGGAACACGTCGCTGCCGTCGTCCGGCGCCAGGACGACGCCCCGCCAGAAGTCGTTGATGCGGATGGTCCGCATCCGTGGGTCGCGAGCATTGTTGACGGACTCCAAGTGCAGTCCCTTGTCCGCGTGCAGAGCGGCCACGGTGAGGTGCTGGAACTTCTCCATGGCCTTGCGCACGCCGGACTTGACGGGCTTCTCCAGGACGTCGTAGCTCTCCCAGAAGCTGTTGGCGAACGCGAGCTGCGGCACGAGACGGACTCCCCACCCTGGAAGGACACTGCGCAGTCGATCATACGCACGGAGTGGCGGTCAGCCGCTGGGCCACTGTCGCGATGTCCGCGAGCAGCCCGGCCGGCCCTTGGTCCAGATCGAGGGCGTGCTGATGGATGACGACACCCGCGTGCCGGACCTGATGCGCGGCGTGCGCGGCATTCCCTTTCGCGTACACCAGGTGGCCTTCCCGTAGTCCCAGGGCCGTGCAGTAGGCAAGCATCTGGTACAGGTCAGCGTCCGGATAGCCGCCCCGTTTCTCGGCTTTGTACTTGGCATCGACCACGGCCGATGGAACGCCGTCCGCCTCGTAGAGCACGAAGTCCGGCTTCATGCGGATCGCGGAGGCCTCGTCGAGGTGGTGCGGGTCCTGGAGGCGGGCGGTGCGTACCGAGCCGCGGAACGCCTCACGGAGGGCGACCGTCACGAAGTCCTCGAAGAGCTTGTTCATGTCGAACAGGAACCCATCGATGTGCAGACCACCCGGCGCATGGTCGGCCGATGCGCCGTCCAGCACGGCACGGGCCAGGTGCAGGGCACGGTGGTAGCGGGAGTTGAGACGCGTGGGATGCCAGGTGGGGATCGGCTGGCCGCGCACGATCGCCGTGACGTCGGCCAGGCGGGCGCGCTGGTGCAGGAGCTTGCGGCGCACGTCGCGCGGCACCTCGGGCAGCCGCAGCAGGCGTTCCACAGCCGTGCGCAGAATTCGGTTCTCCGCGATGTCGGTGGTGAACTCGTCGTACGCCACTTCCACGGGAATCGCAGCCCCGAAGTGGCGGCGGATCTGCTCGGCCTCGCGGATCCGTCCGCGTACGACAAGAGCGGTCTCCTCCGTCGCCCGGTATCCCTGAAGAAGGCTCTGCCGCAGAGCCCGGTCCACCTGCCGTTCCACGGCGTGGGCGAGCGCGGGCAGCAAGTCCTGGTGGGCGGCCACCTCCACCTCCCCGTCGCGCCAGTTGCCGCGCGGATCGAGGCTGTATCCGAGCAGAAAGAAGAGGCGGGCGATGGGCACCTTGGGTGTGACGCGGACGGTGACCGGCGCGCCGCCGCCCGGCACGGTTACGGCCACCGCCCCGACTTTGCTGCCCGCCCGCAGCAACCACTGCCCCGGCGTGTAAGGGTCGGGGGCGGCATCCACGATGCGTCCGGCGGCGAGAGCCCGGCCGATCGCGTCCGCTAGCGGCACGGACCTGGCCGGCGCGTGCTCGACGAGCTCTACGGTGGATGCGGATGTGGGTGCGGAGGTCACCTCAACAACTCTCGCAGCGCAGCGAGCCCGTACCGCTTCTCGATGTCGATGCCCTCCCCGTAGTGGTGTTCCTCCAGCAGCGGCAAGATCTTTGTCCGCCAGGTCCGCTCCAGACCACCTTCCCGATAGACCCCCTTCTTCATCAGATAGGAAGGACCGATCCGGAAGTCGGGATCATCGATACGAGAGTTGAGTGCGTCGAGCAGATCAGCGGGCTCAGGACCCCGCATCTCCCTGGCCAGCCAGCGCCGCAGCAGCCCGCTCGTCGGTTCGGTGCGTGGAGACAGCTCCACGAAGGCGAAACGGCGCCGCATCGCAGCGTCCACGAGTGCGATGGACCGGTCGGCGGTGTTCATCGTGCCGATGACGAACAGGTTTGAGGGCAGCGCGAAGTCATCGCCCGAGTAGGGAAGCCGGACCGACTTGTTCCGGTACTCCAGCAGGAAGTACAGCTCACCGAACACTTTCGCCAGGTTGGCGCGGTTGATCTCGTCGATGATCAGGAAGTGTGGGATGTGGCGGTTGCCCTCACGGGCCGCGAGGTCACGCAAGTCACGCAGCGGCCCGGCGGTGAGCCGGAACGCGACCTCCTTGGTGTCCGGGTCCTCTCTCGGCCGGAAGCCCTCGATGAAGTCCTCGTACGCGTACGCCGGATGGAACTGCACGAGCTGCACCTGCTCGGGCCCGCCGCCGAAGAACTCGGCGAGCTTCAGCGCGAGATACGTCTTGCCCGTGCCCGGCGGACCGTACAACACGAGCTGCCGCTCGTCCGCCAGCAGATCACGCACCTCGCTCAGCCAGGCCGTGTCGTGCACCAGAAGCTCGGTGGCCAGCTCGTCCGTGGGCTCGGGCAGCTCGGGCTCACGACGCGCGGTAATCGCCGGGATTTCCACGCTCGGGTCACGCTCTATGGCCTCTGCCTCCTCCGCCAGCTCCTCGTCACTCCTGCCGAGCCCTTCGACGAGAGCTAGGACGGAGGTGAGGTCGACCACGTCGTGCTGGACGGAGAGCTTCTGCTGGAGTTCCTCCGGCAACGCGTCGTACGGGACTCCGTCGAGACGCCAGCCGGCCCGCCGCCGCAGATTGGACAGGCCATCCTCGGATTCGACCTGTTCGGCGTCACCCGAGACCGTGCCGATGAACAGTTGCCCGTTGGAGATGGTGCACACCGTGTCGCCGTGTCGCATCTGGGTGAGGAAATAGTGCAGCTCGTCGATCATTGCCTGCTTCTGGCCGTAGGAGGCGCTCGCGTCGTAACCCTCTTCGACGTACCGCCGCAGGGCACTCTTGGTCGGCCCTTCCCCGACCCCCTGCGGCAGGTGCGAGGCCGCCCAGAGTGACCCACCCCTCCGGCAACCACAGCCGCTTGACGAGGTCGCGGCCCGACACATTGGAGCCACGGACCAGCCAGGCCTTGCGCGGGGTGCGCCAGGAGGAGCCGAGGTAGTCGACCAGGGGGAAGCCTTCCGCGGTGCGCCACTCGGACAAACCATCGGAGCTGCGCCCCGTTACGACCGAACCCGCGGCCGAGGGGGAGTTGCACTCGATGTCCCGGGTGGTCTCCAGGTACCCCGGCCAGCGTTCCGACTCATGGATGCCGTCGTCTGCCACCAGCCGGTCCCGCTGCTCCGCGGCGTGGCGACCGATGCCGGGCAGCGTCTGGGAGCGCACCGGCGAACCTGCGAGCACCAGGAACTTCAGGCTCCCGTTCATTCCCTTCTCGGGCAGGACGCGCCCGCGAGCGTACGGCCCTTCGTTCGGCAGCCGCAGCCGGAACTCCGGGTACTCCCTACGCTCGTCGGACATCGTCGCCACTCTCCTTGGCCTTGGCAGAAGATCTACCGAGAACGATAGGGACTCCCGCTGTCAGCCGGGTCTGATAGTCGCCGCGAGGCCGGGCGACCAGTGCCGCCGGGGCGCCGGCCCCCTGGGGCGGTACGCCGCCTCGCGTCGGGCGTGAGGGTGGTCGCGGTCGTGAGGTTCGCGGCGCGTTTCTGAGGTGAGTCGTCCCGGTGGTCACGTCCACCGCCGGGACACCGGATCAGTGAAGGTCGGGACCGCCCGCCTCGGCTATCTCGTCGAGCAGACTGATCGCCTCATCGGCATGGTCAGGGACGTCCGGGCTGATGTCGGGAAACGATCCGGATGCCTCCTCGTCAGCGAGGTGAGGGTACTTCTCAAGGAGGAACCGCCGCCGGTATGCCATCTCGGCGGCGTCGACGATCCCCTCCAGAGTGGTCCAGTTGAGGGTGCCGCCAACGACGATCCCGACTGCGGGTACGGCCTTGCCGAGTCCCTTCTTGGTGAGGCGAAAGCTGAATGCCTTCGCGAACTGCGAGGAGACCTTGGCGACAACCGTCTCGTTCAGGACCTCCCACGTCTTGCCGCGGAAGAGTGCTTGGGTGAGGCGCGAGATATCTGCCATCGCGGCGTTCTTGGCCGTGGCCGAAGTTGCCGTCCCGACGTTGACCACAGACATCACGAAGAGCTTCTCGGCAGGCTCTTCGGGGTCGTAGCCGTAGAACAGCGAGACCTGGCCGACGGCACGGGAGGCGAGTCCGAGGACGACTGCGGCGTCGGCAAGAAAGGCACCGGTGATCGCACCTCCCGAAGGCGCTGCCGCGGCGCCGGCGGAGGCGGCGATGACGAGTTCTCCTCCAGAGATCACAAGTCCCGCACCAGCTCCCGAGAGCGCCGCGGCGGCCGGGTAGTACCAGCCCGCCGCTCGTCCGCGGACTGCGTCGACCTGTTCGAGATCGAGATGGCGCAGGTCTGAGAGCGATGCGACGTCGTGCCCGCGCTTCTTGTGAAGCGCCACCACGCGTTTGGAGGAGAGTCCCGCTCGCGAGGCCCGCCCCACCGTCTGCCGTATGGACTGGACGGCAGTGCCACCCCAGTCCGGGAGAGCATCGGCGGCTCCACGCGCTCCAGCGCCAGCCTTCTGAGCACCCTTGGCGACGATCCCCTGTCCACGTGAAACCGCCGACTTGGCCCGCGGGTGGTTCTCCAGTTGCTTCGCGGCACGCTTGCCGAGTTCCGAGAGGCCGTTGGCCACTTGGTCGCCGGCGTTTCTCATTGCTCGGGACAGCGGGCGGCCCTTGAATTGTTGGACGCCACGCCAGGCGTCGAGCTCATAGTCAGAGGGCAGTTGATCGGGCTGCTGCAGGTGGTGCGGGTTGCTCATGGTCCCCCTGAGACGTGGATGGTGATGCACGAGTGGGTGACTCGTGGGTCAGATCGTCGAGAGCTGTCAGGCGGGATGGCGGGGGCCGTGGCCTGGGGGCCGTGTGAGGGTGGAGGTGTAGTTCTCGCCATCTACCAAGGGGGTGTCGAGCGTGAGGCCGGCCTCGGCCATGCGGTCGTACTCGGCGAGGATCATTTCTTTGGTGCGGTACGAGCCGTACTTGGCCTCGTCCTTACGGCGGACGATGGGGAAGGTGTCGAGGATGTAGTCGGCGTCCTCGCGGGAGATGCCGTAGAGGTGGAAGAAGAGGGCGTCGAGTTCAGCCTGGATCACAGTGCGTCGGTGTGCGTCCCAGCGGAACGGCGCGCTGGTGTCACCTAGATCGCCCGCGAACGCCGCCATGTCGACTGCCGTGTAGGTGAGTTCTTTGACACGCTGCATGATGAAATCGCGGTGCCGTCCTAGATCGTCCGGGAGTGGCACTGGTACCTGCTCGAATGTGCTCTGAGGAATGCTCGGCTGACTGAAGCTGTTCCTCAGCGCGTAGTCGTAGGGGAATGAGTTGTACGCGGCCACCATGAGCGCGAGCTGTTCGGTGGAGGGACCGGACGACAAGGTCCATCCATAGGAGACTGCTCCCCACGGCAAAAGTGCAGCGATGGACGTGCGCTCGTCGTTGTTGCGGGCGATGCGTCGCTGCCCGAGCAGCGCGGTCTTGCAGCCGGGGCGACGGCGCTCTTGGCGTCTGCGTGTTTCCTCCCGTGTGACCCAGTACTGGGGCTGCACCGTGAAGTCGGCCGTTCCCAGATCGAGTCGGGTGGATTCGCGCGATCCCGCCGAATCGGAGAAACGGTGGTTGTATTGATGCCCCATGCGCCCTTCATAGAGGGGCAGCATCTCGGCGCTGTCTTTTGTGAAGTGGTTGCCGCTATGGGTCCAGCCCTCGGCTTCGAGCGACGAGCGTGTGTGGAAGAGATGCGCGTCTTGGGACATGTGAAACATCCGCCCTAGCGAGACACCCCACCGGTTGCCGTCGGTGCCCTGCACCCTGACCAGAACCGGGACCCGACGATAGAGAGAGAGGCAGACTTCAGCGTCGCGGCGGGATCGGAAGACGGGACACGTCCCGGTGTTGGGATTGAGGATGTCAATCTCTTCGGGGGCAAGCCGGAACGCCTTCTCAGCGTTGTCTAGTTCGGCTGGGTCCTGCAAGAAGAAGGCGAACCAGGCCGCATCCTGGCGTAGCGCGCGGCCGGTGACTGAAAGGACGCTGAACTTGAACGATCGGTGTACGCCCGGGAAGAGAGGCGCCGAGTTCTCGAAGTCGTACAGTGTCGCCAACACACCCGTCGCCACCAGGTCCTTGAAGAAGAACTGGGTCGTCGCATCCGTCGCGATACCGGTCGGCACGATGAGGCCCATACGCCCGCGGCGGTCCACGAGCCGCCGTCCGCCCTCCGAGAAGGCGGCGTACGTGTTGACCGTCCCCAAGCCCGTGAGGGGGTAGGCCGCCGAGTCCCTAATGAAGTGGGCCTCGCCATCTCCCTGCCGCTTGGTCATGGCGAACTCCTCCGCCAGTTCCGGGTTCGTGCGCGGCAGCATGGCAATGAGTTCGCGCCGCGCCGCAGCATTGGCGGCGGCCGCGATGGCGGGGTCGCGCTGCGAGAAGAACTCCTGCTCCTGGAGCTTGATACGTTCCCAGGGTGGATTGCCTACCAGGCAGTCGAATCCGCCGGCCCAGCCCGTGGCCTCGTCCACGTCGATCCCGGACTCAGGCACGGAGAACACCTCGGGGAACTCCAGGTGCCAGTGGAAGAAGCGGTACCGGTCCCGAAGTCGCACGATCTCGGTGTGCGTGGAACGCGGTGCCGCGTCGCTGAACGGGTCCTGGAGATTACGGAAGACCCCTTCCGTGAGCGCAAGCGGGGCGTCCGCTGTCTTGTGCCACATGAATGCCGCGCACCATGCGTCTGCCACGTGCAAGGTATGGACGTAATCCGCCGACTTAGACCAGGTCTGGTACGCGGCCTCCTGCTGTCGTACGTCGGCCAGGCTGTCGGAGGAGGCCCCCGTGATACGACGCAGCTCCTTCGCGAACGCCGTGTTGGCAACTCTCGTTTCTCCGCCCAGATCGAACAGTCCGCGCTGTCCGCTGCGCTCCGCCTTGTTCTGCTTCTCCAATGCCTTCGCGAACTTCTTGTCGTCCCCTTCGATCGGTTTGAAGGCGGCGTCCGGGATGCCGTTCCGCAGTAGCGTCGGGGTTGCACCGATTAGCCCGTTGCCCTGCTTCACGTGAGCGTCCAAGAAGCTCAGCGGCTTACCAGGCTCCAGGGCCTCCAGCCACAGAGACACCCTGGCCAGGTCCACCGCCATGGGGTTGAGGTCCACACCGTAGATGCAGCGGGCCACGACCTCGTGCAGTGCGTGGCGCACCGCGTCCAGCGTGGGCTCGGGATTGCGTTCCCGCACTGCCGCGACCTGCTTGGCGATACGGCGGGCCGCCGCGACCAGAAAGTGCCCTGAACCGCAGGCCGGGTCGCACACCGTAAGAGAGAGCAACTCGTTCACGATTGCGTCCGCTGGATCGGCCACGCCCGAACGCGCAGCCGCCTCCTCGCCGCGTCGCACCGCGTCCTCTATCACCGTATCCAGGCTGGAGTTCAGCAAGCACTCGATAAGCGACGACGGGGTGTAGTAACTACCCGTCGTTTTACGCGTATTGCCTGCGACCTCGACAAGCGTGAACGTACGGTCGGCGGTGCTGTGCTTGGGCTCCAGCTCCAGTAGGGACTCGTACACGGAACCCAGCTCTTCCGCGTCCAGGTGACGGTAGTCGATCGCCCGCCAACGCCCCGAGCTACTGTCCCGCACCTGCGACAAGTGCCGCACGGCGGACAACAGCGCCTCGTTGGACAGCTTCAGGTCACGCAAGGGGGCGTCCGCGTCCGTGTCGTTGAACAGGCCGCCGAGGCCAGGCAGGCCCAGCTCGGGGCGGCCCTTCTCGTCGCCGAGGGCGTCGAGGACGATGCGCAGCGCCTCGTACAGGTCACCGTGTGCCGTACCCCGCCGCTTCCTCGCGTGCGCGCGCAGCCGTGCAGACGAGAAGTACCTCTCGTACCGCTCCCGCGCCTGCGGATCGGCCTTCGGTGACAGCAGCGCGTCCCGGTCCTCGGCCACGAAGACGAACAGCAGCCGGTACACGAGCCGCAGCAGCGCGGCCTGGAGCGGTTTTGGGCGGACGTCCTCGCGCAGGGCCGTGTTCTCCGAGTGGCGCAGGAAGCCCGTACCCAGCGCGGTGATTGCATCCTGGACGCCCTTGCGGAGCTGGTCCAGGGCGCGGGTGCCGGAGGCAATGGCCTCCGTACGCCACTTCTCCAGGCGGCATGCTGACGGCGTCGCGTCTTCCGCCACCTCGAACCGCGACACATGCAGCACCCGGTACAGCAGCACGAACTCGCTGAACAGCTCGCCGTCGAAGATCGCTTCGAGGTCGAACTCTACGTACGAGGCCGTGGCCAGCGCGCTGGAGTCGCGCAGCAGGCGAACCTGGCGGCCGTTGGTAAGGATGCCCCAGAGGTGGGCTCCCGTACGGTTCAGGCACTCCTGGAGCATCGACTGCGGCGGGACCGAACCGGCGCCACCGGGGCGCTTGTCGAGGTCGGCGTTCCAGGCCGTCTGGTGGATCAGGGCGTGCCGCCAGCGGTGGGAGACCGGGAATCTCTTCTCTGCGTCGGAGTCGGCGGTGATGCCCGCCGGGCCGACCTGCGTCAGCGGACCGAAGCCGAGTTCCCGCCAGAGCGGAGCGAGCCAGTCGGCGCCGGCGCGGCCCATCGGGTCCCCCGCCGGTAGGCCCGTCTCCCGATCCTCGGGCAGGTGCTTGCGCAGGTCGCGCCACAACGGTTTCAGGTATTCCCAGCTGCGCTCGGCTTCGTCGCGCACCGAACGGGACGAAGGCAAGCCGTAGTCAGCCGGCTTCGAGCCGGGGACGTCCTTGCCCTCGGAGATCCGTACCAGCATGTCGGCGGGCAGCAGCCCTCCGACCGTGTGGACGGCGGTGAACACCTGGTTGCGGGTTACGGCGGACATCAGGCGGACACTCCAGGAGCAGCGGCCGGGGTAGCGGCGGGAACGAAGGGCAGGTACACGTATGCGCCGAGGATGTCGGCGGGCTTCTGCACGGTGACGGACAGGCCTCGGACGATCTCGCCGGAGGCCTGGCGCACCCGGCGGTGCGAGGCGTCCAGTTCGGCGGCCAGCTCCTCACCGTACGTCTCCAGATGGCCGTGCACATCCGGGAGCTGGGAGAGCAGACGCGTCGTCGTGCGCTCGGCGTAGTGCCGGTCCGTGCTCTCGGCCGCCGTCGCGTCGAGCAGGTCCCGCGCCCGCTCCGGCGGCAACCACTCCGCCCTCCTGGCCGAGCCCTCGAAGGCGATCAGCCGGGCGTCCTCCGCGACGAGCTGCTTCTCGCCGCTGCGCGAGGGAAGCGTGAGGTGGAAGCGGTAGCGGACCAGGAGCAAGGTGGTCATGGTGCCGACCGCATCCGTGGTGACCACACCGCAGCGGCGCGCCGGGCGGGCGCCGTCCGCCTGGGTGTCCAGGGCAGCGTTCAGGATGTGGGAGGCGAGGGCGCCCACTACCGGGTCCGTCCGTACCAGGGCCGCCTCACCCCGCGCCACCGCCGGATCCGCGCGGAACGGGATCGCCCGGTCCTTCTCGATCACCTCCGCGCCCACAACCGGCGCGAGCGCGTCACGCAGGCCGATGGGCGTGCCGCCGACCTGGGCCGTGAAGTCCCCGCCGTCGCCCCGGAGGACGGCACCGAGCGCGCCCAGCGACTCCCGTACGAAAGTGTCGATCTCACCCGCGCCGCCCAGTGCCTCACGGATTGAGGCGACCTCGCGCGCCACCTCCTGCGGACGCACCGAGCGCTGCGCGAACCGCGAGCGCGACTCCTTCTCGCGCTCGGCGGCCGAGTTCCAGTCGCTGTCCAGCTTGGCCGTACTCACCTTGAACGCGTCGGCACTGAACAGCGCGTCCTGGTCCCCGCGTCCCCGCATCAGTAGCCACTCCACGATCGCGTCCGTCACGCCCGTCGACAGTTCGTCGGGTACGGAGACGGAGATGCCGAGGTCCTTCTTGATCTGGCGGTGCTTCTTGATGAGGACTTCCAGGACTTTGCCGTCGATGCCGTTGTCGTCGCCGTACAGGGTGATGACGCGGACCTGGTCCCTGCGTTGGCCGTAGCGGTCGACGCGGCCCTCGCGCTGGTCGTGGCGGGTCGGGTTCCAGGCCAGGTCGTAGTGGAGCACGGCGTCGAAGTGATGCTGGAGGTTCACGCCCTCCGACAGACAGTCCGTCGCGATCAGGACGCGGCGGGCGGCGGCGTCCGTGCCGGCCTCCTCGGCGAGCTTTTCGATGCGCTCCATGCGCTGCTGCGGGGAGAGTGTGCCGGTGACCGCCTTGACGACGGTCTTCGCGCCGAGCGGGCCGCGCTTGCCGGATTCCTTGTCGTTCTCCAGCTGGGCGGCGAGGTACTCGGCTGTCGGGATGTAGCGGCAGAACACGATCGGGTTGTGGCCGTCCGCGAGGAGCGCCTTGAGGTGCTTGATCAGCGCCTTGAGCTTTAGGTCCTTGGCCGGGCCTTCCAGCTGTTCGGCGATGTCGGCGAGCTCCCCGAGGTAGGAACGTGGGTCCTCGGTCGTCTCTGCGCCCGGGGCGACGTCCATGCCCTCCATCGCATCGCTGTCGGCCGCGTCTCTGTTGAGGGGGGCGCCGAGCTTGTCGGCCTCCTCCGCCGATGCGGCGATCGCTGCCGCTGAGCGAGTCCGCAGCGTCTGCGCGGCGGCGCGCGGCGACGACACCAGGGAGCGGAGCAGGGCGATCGCCGACCACCAGGCGATGCGTGCCTCCCGCTTGCCCTGGCTGCCAGCTTGCTCGACGCGCTCACTCGCGTACGCGATCGCGTCGTCGAGCAGGGCCCGGTACTCCGGTGACAGCTTGTACGTCTCGTCCTTGAAGTAGCGGTCCGAGGGGAATGCCGTCCGCTCCGCGAGGGAGTCGTCGGTGAGACCGTCCTCTTTGGTGAGGTACTGGCGTACATCCGCCCGCTTACGCGCCACGAAGTGCTGGGCGAGGAGCTTCCTGCCCGCTTCCGAATCCAGGCTCACATCGGCCAGCTCGGGCTTCACCAGGCCGAGGAGGTTGCGGAACGCGGACTCCTTGCCGCTGTGCGGGGTCGCCGTCACGAGCAGCAGATGCCGGTTCTCGTCCGCCGAGACGCGGCGCAGCAGCTCGTAGCGGAGCTGGTTCTGCGAAGCCGTCGAGGTATCGTCGGCGACCACGCAGGTGTGGGCCTCGTCGACGATTACGAGGTCGGGGCAATGACGTACGAAGTCGTCGCGGTGGCGCGGGGACTTGATGAAGTCCGTCGAGACGATGACGTGCGGGTACTTGTCGAAGAGGGACTGGCCCAGGTCCAGGCCCCGTTCGAGGCGCGAGACCGTCGAGGAGAGGACCAGCTCCGCGTCGATCCCGAACTTCGTGCGCAGCTCCTGCTGCCACTGCTCCGCGAGCGCGGGGGAACAGAGCACGGCCAGGCCGGTCGCCTCGCCCTGCGCGAGGAGCTCGCTGGCGACCAGGCCCGCCTCGATCGTCTTGCCGATGCCGACGTCGTCGGAAATGAGCATCCGGACCGTCTTCTGGCGCAGCGCCATGAGGAGGGGCACGAGCTGATAAGCGCGCGGTTCCACCGCGATGCCGGCGAGTGAGCGGAACGGGCCCGCGCCGGAGCGGAAGCCGACTCGAAGTGCCGTACGCAGCAGGCCCGCCGCCCGCTGGTCGCCGAGGTCGCCCGGTTCCGGCGGCACGAACTTCGCCTCGTTCACCGTCTCGAACGCCGGGAACACCGCGGCGATGTCGTCGTCCGAGCCGCCCAGCGGGCGCAGGACGAGGAGATCGGGCTTGCTCTCGGGGAGCACGACCCATTCCCGGCCGCGGGCTTTCACCAGGGAACCGGCGGAGTATGTGTATGCCATGGCTGTCGTCAAATCCTCTGGTGCAAGGTCAGTTGGCGGCGGGTGAACCGAAATAGCCGGAGTTTGCAGCAGCGATGGCATCCCAGTCGGCGCCGTGCGGGAAGCGGATGACGTCCCAGCGGGCGTTGAAAAGACGGTCCTCGGCGTCCTTGTCCCGGAAGGTGTCCTGCTCGGTGTCCGCCAGGTCCACGAAGACCGCCAGATTCACCCCGGGCAGCCTGTACACGTAGTCGGGGGTCGCGTTCGCCTCCGTGAGGAACGTGCCGGGCTCGTCCGGCAGCCGCAGGCCACGGGCCTTGGCCCAGCCCAGGAAGTCGCCCTGGGCCGCCAGCTCGGCGGCCGAGGCCTCGACCACTGTGGGCTCGGCGGGGGACTGGGCGAGGAGCCGCCGGTACTGCTCCGAGCGCGACTCCCCCCGGGACTCCCGGGCCGCCGTCGCCGACGCGAGCCGCACCAGCAGGTGGCTCACCGAGTGCCGGTTGATGAGCGCGTGGTTCAGCTGGTTGCCGTATGTCAGCAGGCACTCGTAGCAGCCGAGCGCGCACGGCCGGTCCGGGTGCGGGCCCTTCAGATCGGTACCGTCCGTGTCGAAGTGGCAGATCTCCAGTGCGCGTCGGGCTGCCTGTGCCAGGGCGTCGGGCTCCGCCTGGAGACGGCGCAGCACACCGGCCCCGCCCTCCGCCGCCTCCGTGAACAGGATGCGGTTCCGGGGACCGTCGTCCGGCGGCAGCAGCTCGCTGGACAGCTCGGCGTCCTCCAGCTCGAAGGCGGCTTCGATGCCCCGCTCAAGGGCGTACATCAGGGACAGTGCGGCCGGCTCGGGCAGCGGCTCGTCGAGGGTGACGACGAGGATGTTGCGGCGGTCCTCCACATACGGGATGACGCGCTTCTTGCGGCGCCGCTCGTTGCCGTCCGCGTCGATCACCGGCAGCTCGCTGGAGTCGCCGGACGCGTCGGAGGCGTCCTTGTCGTTCATCCAGCGGCCGTCAGCAAGGTCCAGCCAGTAGCCCGGCGGCTCGTCGTTCTTGGCGCGTACCCGGCCGGTGTTGGTGATCCGGACCGTCGCCGAGTCGCCGTACGCCACTTCTGCGAGCACGGCGCCCGAGGTGTCGGTGACGGAGGCGTTCAGGCGGCCCTTGCGGGCGCCGTGGTCCTGGAAGCGGTAAGACGTCTCCAGCTTGTAGCCGGCGCGGCGCCGCTCCTCCTCGTCGGAGGAGATCCGCTCACGGCGCGTGGTGTACACGGTGTGCAGGTGCAGCAGGCCGTACGTTGCCGAGCCCAGCGGCTCGTTGCACATGGCGCAGCGGTCCTCGCGCTGCTCCGGGTCGTGGTGGTAGCCGCACTGCGCGCAGCGGCGGGCTTCGCTGGTCGCGAGGTCGCCCGAGGAGTCCGGCGGGATCTGGATGCGGGTCACCTGGTAGCGGGCGCCCTCGTGGTAGATCAGCGCACCCGGGCCGAATTCGCGGATCGCGAGGAAGCGGGGCCGCTGGAGGTAGTCTCCGTCGCCGCGGCGACGGCCGACCGTCGGGATGTAGGCGGCGAGCGGGAGGCGCGGGAAGCTGTAGCCGGGCAGGAAGCCCTCGGACGCCAGATAGCGATACGGGTTGAAGTCGGAGAGGACGGACTTGCTGTCGGCGCTCTCGTTCATCAACAGGTTCAGCTGTGTCTCGGCCTCGCGGCGGCGGGAGTTGGCCCGAATGCGGTCACCCTCGGTGAGGCTGTAGTCCAGGCGGCGCTTGTTCTGGATGTACTGGTCGTCGAGGGCGGCACGGAACAGCTGACGCCAGCGGTCGAAGGCGTCGTCGAAGCGTTTGGGGACCGTCCGTACGCGGTCCTGGATCCAGTCGTCGTGCCACCACGTTGTCTCGGCGAAGTCGGGCAGGAGCGGGCCGAGGACCCGCAGCGCGGCCTCCACGGTACGCCGCCGGGCGTCCTCGTCGAGGGAGGCAGCCAGGATTTCGGGCAGCAGCTCCAGGGCGGGGGCCGGACGGTCGCCCGGGTCCGGGTACGACACGTCGAGCACCTCGGGGATGGCGCGGCCCAGCTTCAGGCCGGCCTCCGCGATCCAGATGCCCTGCAGGTGGGAGAGGACCAGGTCCTCGTTGGCGAGGTCCAGGCGCGGCGGGGCGACGGCGCCCGCCACCATCCGCTCCGAGCGGCGGAAGTAGTACTGGTCGTGGCTGTTGCCCGTCGCGCAGTACGTGGTCACCAGAGCAGGCTGGCCACTGCGGCCCGCACGGCCGGAGCGCTGCGCGTAGTTCGCCGGTGTGGGTGGCACATTGCGCATCATCACCGCGTTCAGCGAGGAGATGTCGACGCCCAGCTCCATTGTCGGGGAGCAGTACAGCAGCTTCAGCTCGGCCTTCCGGAATGCCTCCTCGCGCTTCTCCCGCTCTTGTGGCGCGACCTGAGCGGTGTGCTCGCGCGCGAAGAGCCCGGAAAGGGAGCCCGCAGCGTCCCGGTACAGATCGCGGAAGAAGGTGTTCACGCGCGGACCGTCGCCGCTCTGGTAGGTGCGCGTCAGTGGGTCGTGCGTGCCCGTCTCGCCCTTGCCGGCCCGCCAGATGAGCGACTGGGCGGCCACCCGGTAGCCGGTCGGGCCTGGGGCGGACGGCCTGCGGTAGCGGCCCGCGCGCTGCGGGGCGTCCGCTACCTCCTTCACCAGACCGGCCTTGGCCAGGACCTTCAGCAGCTCCTCGATGACCACCTGCAGATCTGCGGGATCCAGCTCCTTGAACGCCCCGTAAGCGCGCCGCAGATACTTGCCGAACTTGCCGCGCGCCGACAGGAACAGCCCCGACCGGTCCATCCCCCGGCCGGATGGGTGCGGATAGGCAGTGCCGACGCTGGGCTTGTCGGAGGTGGACAGCACCCACGGGTCCACCAGCCGCTCCTCGCTCGCCCGTTGCAGCGAGTCGAAGTCGTCGCGGAAGTACGACACGTCGATCGCCAGAGAGCGGCGCATCTCGTTGAGCAGCGCCTTCATGACCTCGGCGCGCAGCCCCGGATCCGCGTCGCGCAGGGACTCATGGGTGTGCGCCCATCGGTCCTGCTTGGCCGCGACCCAGGCCAGATCCTCGTAGTCGATCTCCAGCAGGCCTGTCTGCTCCAGGTTCGGCATGGTGATGCGCCAGCCGCGCTCCAGATCGAGGTAGAGCCGGAACGCGATCACGTCGCGGAGGGTCTTAGCGGCATTACGGGCGAGCGCTGGCGGAAGATCGCCCTCACCCGTGTAGTCGGCCGGATCGATGGCGAGCGCGTTCGTCACCGCGGAGGCCAGCTCCTCGTGGTGGACGCCGCCCTCGCCCGCGTCCACAGCAGCCCGGTACAGCGCGCCGCGCAACTGCGTGATCTGGACGAAGTCGTTGAAATGGCCCGCCTGGAGGGACGCGTCCTGTCGGTTGTCGACGAACGTGAGGAGCTTGCGCGCTTCCTTGTCCAGGGCCTCGGCCGGCACCGACTTCAGCGACCGCACCACCGACGCGGAGATCAGCGAGGTCGCGGATGACCGGCCCTCCTGGTCGAGCGTCGCGAGCTTGGCGAAGTCCCGGCCGCGCGTCTGCTCGTACGCCACCCCGCAGTGCAGGCAGAACAGGAAGGGGGAGGGGACGAACGCGGCCTGGAACTCGCCGCGGCCCTCGTAGCCGAGCGGGTCGACGGTGACGGCGCGCGGCACCCGGTCGCGGTAGGACTTCTTCACGACCTCCTGGCCCTTGTCGTCCAGCTCCAGCCAGGACTCGGGCAGTCGGCGGTCGTCCACCGCGTACTGGACGTTCGACGGCCACCCGCGCTCGTGGTCGACGTACAGGTAGCCGTCGCCCTGCCGCCCGCCGGTCGCGGAGGTGTCACGGCGTGCTTCGTACCGGACCACGCCGTCCTTCTCGTTGCGCCATACCGTCAGATACTCCTGACCGCACTCGCGGCAGAAGGCCAGCGGCATCAGCAGCTTGCCGCCGCTGTCCGGCTGTTCCAGCTGGTAGGAGCGGGTGAGGTGGCGGGAGAGCTTGTCCTCCAGGGTGACGTACACCGTGTCTCCCTTGGAGAGGAACTGGTGCAGCCGAAACGCGAACAGTGGCCGGTCCGTCACCGGATGCCGCGCCTGCGATCCGGCCTCCAGGGTGGCGCGGATCGCGTTGACGCAATCGTCCTCGCCGACCCCGGACGCCTCGGCCAGCTCCTTCGCGGCGACCTCGATCTTCGTGGGCTGCTGGCGCACCAGCCGCCCGGTGGCCTCGTCCGTGGCCAGGCCGAAGCGGGTCTCGATCCAGCGCGCTAGCGGATCGCGCACCAGATCGACATAAGAGCGCGGGGCGGCGGGTGACGTGAGGCGCTCGACGGGGACGGCGTCGGGCGTTTCGTCGGTCGCGCGGACGAGGGTCTCGCCGATGACATGCTCTGGAAGCACCGGGGTTCCGAACAGGGTGCTCGCCACCCCGGCGACGACCCTCTTCTGATCCTCGGCCGTGCCTTCCGTGGACATGGTGGCCGAGGTGCCGATGCACTGGACGTCCTGCGCCTGGCAGGCCTCGCGGACCCGGCGGATCAACAGGGCCACGTCTGCGCCCTGCCGGCCGCGGTAGGTGTGCAGCTCGTCGAAGACCAGGAACTCCAGGCCCCGGGCCATCTTGATGAGGCTGGCCCGGTCGGCGGGGCGGGTGAGCATCAGTTCCAGCATTACGTAGTTGGTGAGCAGGATGTCCGGCGGATTGTCGCGGATCTCCTTGCGCCGCTCGTCGTCCTCCTGGCCCGTGTACCGGGCGAAGGTGACCGGCTCACGGCGCTCGCCGTACCCGTCCCGCAGAAACTTCTCCAGCTCCTTGAGCTGACTGTTGGCGAGCGCGTTCATCGGATAAACAATGATGGCCCGCACCCGCTTCCGGGCCTTGGGCCCTTCGGCGTCCCGCTCCTGAAGCACCTTGTTCACGATCGGCACGATGTACGCGAGCGACTTGCCGGAACCGGTGCCGGTCGTCAGTACGTAGGACGCGCGGGACGCTGCCGCATCGATGGCTGCGCGCTGATGCTGATGGAGGGTCAGCGGGCGGCCGTCGCAGACCGTGCCGCCCTCGGTCTTACCCGACTGGAAGATCCGGGCGCACTCCTCGTGCAGCACCTTCTGTCCAGCCAGTTCCACGACGGTGCCGCCACCCTGGAAGAACGGGTTGAGCGACAGCCACGGGTCCGGCCACTGGGACTTGCCGTTCAGGTCTTCCTCGACGAAGGCGGCGATGCGGTCGTCGCGGATGATCGTGCCGCCCTCGGTGAAGGAGCGGTACTCCTTGATGAGCGTGCGGTGGAGACCGAAGACATCCATTCCGGCACCTGAAGCGGTCACCGGCACGGGCTCCGGGGCGGCTGCCGGACGCGCGGGGGTCCGCGTGCCGGGACCGTGGAGGGGACGGGTCGGGTCCAGGGCGCTCCAGTGCGGCAGCTGAGGAGTCGCCTCGGCCTGTCCGACCAGCGGGAGCAGCGCATCACGGGCGGCCACGGCATCCACCGGACGGGCCGCAGGATCCTTTGCGAGCAGCCGGTCGACCAGGCGGGTGAGTTCGGCGGGGACGTTGCTGCGGATCACGGCAAGCGGCGTCGGGGTCTCAGCGACGTGCTTGCGGGCGAGTTCGTAGGGAGACTCGCTCGTGAACGGGGGTACGCCGACGAGCATCTCGTACAGGACACAGCCCAGCGCGTACAGGTCGGCGGCCTGCGTGACCTGCTTGGCCTGGAACTGTTCGGGAGCCATGTAGCGAGCGGTGCCCACGCTGACGCCGGAGCTGGTCAGCCGCGCCTCATCGGGATCGTCGACGATGCGACCCATGCCGAAGTCGAGGATCTTGACCGTACCGCCCTGGGTCAGCATGACGTTGGCCGGCTTCAGGTCGCGGTGGACGATCCCGGCGGCGTGCGCGGCGGCGAGGCCGTTGGCGACCTGGGCGCCGATGGCGGCGACCCAGGAGACGGGGAGCTGCCTCTCCTCCTCGATGAGGTCGCGCAGCGTCTCACCGTCCAGGAACTCCATAGCGAGGTAGGGCAGGCTGCCACTGTTCTCGGCGACCCCGCCGTCGATGAGCCGTGTGACGTTGGGGTGGTCGAGGCGGCGCATGATGCGTACTTCGCGGGCGAAGCGTTCCACGGCCTTCGGATCGGCGCCGGTATCGATCTGGGTCCCTGTGCGGCGGCGCAGGATGGTCTTGACGGCGACATGGCGCTCGGGGGTGCCCTCGGCGGCCTGGAGATCCTCTGCCCGGTGAACCTCCCCCATGTTTCCCTTGCCGATGACGTGCCCGATGCGGAATCTGCCATCGACCAGCTCGTGGCTCACTGCCGCGCTCCTCTGCCCTCTACGCACAATCCCATAGCGGGGTCGCGCCCTCGGTCCCTGCTGCCGCACCGCCCATCGTGGCAGAGCGGTGAGAGTGGCACTCGTCACCGTACACGAGGTGTGTGGTAGGCGATAGAAGTTCAGTCTGTTGACAATGTAAACGCGCCGAAGCTACGCTCTGGTTTGTAGTCGGGTGGGGGTGGGCGGTGTGGGGTATCAGTCCGTCAACGGGCAGAGTGGGCCAGGGTTGAAGGCCGCCCTGGGTGAGCTTTTGGCTCAGGTACGGCGTGCCGCAGTGCGTGGCGTCGTACCCGAGTGCGTCTTTGTGGCGCAGGCTCGTGCGCTCGGGCTCGGTGATGTCGAGCGGGAGCGGCTGAGGGTGGAGCTCGCCCGGCTGGGGTTGTCCGTCCAAGCGTCGGAGGTGCACACAGACGCGGACTGTGCGGCTGTGAATAAGGTTGTACAGGATGGTGAAGAAAGTGTGCCCCCTCGGGGCGGGGTGGTGCGAGCACTTCTGCGGCGTTACGCGGACTCCGAGGGACATGTGACCTCTCGGGCTGTTGACGGCGTCGCCCGACTGGCCGGGCTCGGCGCTCGGGAGACCGCGGAGCTACGGTCGGGCGTGACGGTGCGGGATGCCGTCCCTGCACCGTCCGACCGCGAGGAGGAGACGGTCGAGCCGCTCCCTGCGCCCACCCAGGAGACGGAGTTGGAAGCCGGGGACCTCGCCGCAGCCGTGGCAGCCGCTCTGGTCATCATGGATGACGACCGGTTTCGCCGCCGGGCAGAGAATTACCTCCTCAAGGCCGATGCCGAAGTCGGACTTGCCGTGCTCGTGCGGGGCGGTGCGGACCGTATCGCCCAGGAACCCGATAGGGAAGCGCTCAAATGTCTGCCGTCCGGGGACATCCGGGTCCGGGCCCGGGACTGCATGGTCCTGCACAACCAGCGCCTCGTGCACAAGTTGGTGCCTCGGTATTTGGAGCAAGGGCTGGACTACGAGGATCTGTTCCAGAACGGCGTGCTGGGGCTGATGACGGCGGCGCGGAAGTTCAACCCGGCCAAAGGCTTCAAGTTCTCGACATACGCGACCTGGTGGATCCGGCAGTCGATCAGCCGTGCCATCGCGGACGAGGGTGCCCTCATCCGAATTCCGGTCCATATGCACGAGCAGGTCCGCAAGGTGGCCGGAGCGGAACGCACCCTGGCGGGGCAGGGGCGGTCTACGCGGGCTGCGGACGTGGCGGTCTACTGCGACATGAGCGTGGGGAAGATCGAAGAAGTCCGCAGGCTGAGCCGGCGCACCGACTCGCTCGACCGCGTCATCGGCGACGGCTCGACACTTGGCGACCTTGTCGGACGGACGCACGCCTTGCCCTCGGTGGAGCAGGGCGTGCTGCACGCGATCCAGCTGGAGCAGGTAATGGCGGTCGTCGACTCGTTCTCCGGGCGAGACGCCCGCATCCTCGTCAGACGCCTGGGGCTGGACGGGGACGACCCCTCCACACTGGATGAGCTGGGGCGGGAGTTCGGGGTGACGCGGGAGCGCATCCGCCAGGTGGAAGTCAAAGCCCGCGTTGCTTTGAAGGACCGGCTCCAGGAAGCCGGGATCGTCCACCGCCACGACGACGGGCACGGCCGGGAACTCGACGAGGAGGAGACAGGGCCCGCGGCACGGCGTTCCGTCGGCAATGCTGCGATTGCTGCGGTGGCGCAAGAGCCCCAGCCGGAGCATGACGTGGAGCGAGAGCCCCTGAAGAATCTGAAGCCCGTGCCCGTGCCCGTGCCCGTGCCCGTGCCGGTACCGGAGCAGCAGCTGACGCCACGGGCAGAGGAGCTGGCAGCGGTGGCCGAGGAAATCCATGAGCCCCAGGCGGACCGCGGAATCGGCGACCTCCCGGAGAGGTCGCCCTCGAGTGGGGTCGCCACTTCGGGAGTCTCCGTTGCCTCGGTGACTCCTGAGCAGAGCCCACCGGCGGCGATGGCGCCCGCTGTAGCCGAACCCGCTCAGCACCCTGCGGACTGGCAGGAAGCTCTGCGGATGCCGACGGCATTCGCCGGCGGGGTGGCCTGGCTCGCCGAATACGCGCTGCTGGCCGTCGGACATCTTCAGCTCACGGTGCTACTCGGACGTTCCGCCGCCGACGCTGTGATATGCGCCGCGCGGGAGCAGGGGATCCTCGACCGCCCGGTGGTCACCGCCCTGGAGGTGCTGCGGCGTGTCTTCGACACCGTCAAAGCGGCCGGTCTGATGCCTGAGGACTTCTTCGAGCGGCCGGCCGAGGCATTGGTCGGGCTGACGCCCCGGATGTACCTGTCCAAGAAGCCGCTGGTGCTCAGCGAGTCCCGGCTCGCGGTACGTGACGCGCTGCTGGAATTCGTCGCGGAGGTGCCGTTGCGCGAAGATGCCGCGGGTCCGCCCACCGACGCTAAGGAAGACGCGCACAGCTTGTCCGGGAACCCGTCGGCTGATCAGCTCGTGCAGCCGGAAGAGGCGCCCAACTATGCGGGTTTGCCCGACGTGCCTACCACCCCGGCTGAGGCCGACCCCGCCCGCAGCGAGGACTTGGTGGCCGGACGGGAGCGGGACTTGGCCCGCGCGGAGACCGAGCGGCAGCTCGCTCAGCTCCGGGCGGAAGCCGACCAGAGCCTCACTGCAGCCCGCGAAGAATACGACGCGCAGATGGCCCGGTTGAGGCACGAGCACCAGGTGCATCTGGCCGATGAACAGGGCCGTGCCGACGCTCGGATCGACGCCGCTCATGCGGACACCGAACGCCAACTCGGTGCCCAGGAGGAAGCACTGCTGCGCCGCGTCGACGAGTCGCTACTCCGTCAGGAACAGCATCTGCACAAGCAGGCCGATGACAGAATCGCACGCCTCGAAGAGGATCACCGTGAAGCTCTACGAGTCATGGCCGAACGCATGGCCTGGGCTCAGCAGCGTGAGTACGAAGCCGACAAGCGGCTGCGGCGGCAGCGCGAGGACGCGGAGGCGCGCATCAAAGCTCTCCAAGAGCGACTGCGGCAGACCCAGAGCATGCTCGTCGAACGCGACGATGCCGTCCGAGCGGCCCACCAGCAAGGGGCAGCCCGGGCGAACGCTGCTGAGCAGCGGGCCGCCCGGCGCATTGCCCAGGCCGAACACGACGCGTGGGCCCGCATCACCGAGCTTCAGGAACAGCTCGCGGTCGAGCGCGGAGGCACCAACAGCCGCGCATCATTCCGAGAGCGCTGGCGCCGATCCTGATGCCGCAGCCCGCCCGCATCAACCATGACTCGTACTCCTGAGGAGCGCCATGGACCCTCGACAGGAACTCGTCGCCTATCTGCGCCGCCAACTGGTGGGCCCAGCTGCTGGGGAGCACGAGACCCTTGAAGCCCCACCCGACCGTCAGTACCTTATGGGCACTCTGTATCCGCAGGATGCCGACCTGCAAAGACAGCTGGACCTAGCCGCGGAGGAACTGGACGGGACCGGCACGGAAGGAGCCGCCGACGACACGGCCCCCTCCAACGATCCGGTGCCCGAGTCCAACTCGTGGCTGCCGTCCTCTCTCGGACTCAGCTTCTTCACCGATGCCACCGACATCGCCGTCAGCTGTATCGGCGCACGCTACGTGACTCGGGCCGCAACCGGCGAGCGGGGCCGACGTTGGGACCGCGCTCCGCTTCCCGAGGAGACGCACACCCTCGGCCCAGACCGTGACCACATCACCGTGCTCGACGGCCGAGCCGAAATCCGCATCCGGCGACGTAACTTCGGCAGCGGACAGCTGGTCACCGTTGCTCTGGTCAACGCAGCGCGCCATGAACAGGCGCTCGGCAAGGCCGCGCAGTGGGACCGGATGCTATTTCAGGTCGGTCTCGAGGCACGTCCGGTGGACGGGGCTGTCCTGCAGTACCCGAGTGTCCGCCTGGCCAGCCGTGACCTGGAGGAACAGGAGCTGCGCCTCCAGTACCGGCACGTGCGAACGCATGCGGTCGGCCACAGTTGCGCGGTCGAGGAACAGTACGACGAGGATGGCGGACAGGTCGTAGGCCTGAAGGCCGCCGTCATGCCGGAGGCCGAGGTGCCCGGCACCCGGGCCGCAGGCTTCCGCGACTCTCCCGTGCTGAATGTGCTTCACCTGGTCGACGCCGAGGTTCCGGTTGATCAGCTCCGAGAGGAATTGGCGGAGTTCGCGTCCGACTACTACGCCTGGTATGTGGGACAACTAAACACCGAGGTCCCGGCATGGGGACGCGAAGCCGCAGACCGCATCCTCGTCCGCATCGGCACCGCCGTCACCCGTATCCAGTCCGGTGTTCGCACACTCTGCGACCCGAACCGTCCCGAACTGTTGCACGCGTTTCGGACCGCGAATCGTGCCATGGCCCTCCAGATGCGTCACTCCGCCGGCGACCAGGCAGGCGAACGCCGGTCCCGACGTGATCCCGTACTCCTGGACCCACAGCCGAGCGCGGACGCCACCTGGCGGCCCTTCCAGCTGGCGTTCTTTCTGTTGGCTCTGGACGGAGTCGCCGACCCCCGGCACCGTGACCGTGAGACGACCGACCTGATCTGGTTCCCGACGGGCGGAGGCAAGACGGAGGCCTATCTCCTGCTCGCGGCTTTCGCCATGGTGCTCCGCCGGGGCGAACCTGAGGGCGGTGGGACCGCTGTCCTGAGCCGCTACACCCTGAGCCTCCTCACCACCCAGCAGTTCCAGCGCGCGGCGACCACCGTCTGCGCCCTGGAGACCATGCGACGCGCCGACCCGGCCACCTACGGACAAGAGCCCTTCTCGATCGGTCTGTGGGTGGGCGAGGCGACCTCGCCGAACACGTACGACAAGGCCCGAACAGCCTTCGACGACGTGCGCGCCGCCACTCGGCCGGACGACGTCTTCATCCTCGACCGGTGTCCGTGGTGCGGCACCCGCATCATGCCGACCCGCAAGTCGCCGGATATCGGCGACTACGGAGTACGCGTCACTGCAGACTCGTTCGCCTTCTACTGCCCGCGTCAGGAATGCGCCTTCCACGACGAGCTGCCGGTCAGCGTCGTCGACGAGCAGCTGTACGACCGGCCACCCACGTTCGTCCTCGGCACCGTGGACAAGTTCGCCCGACTGGCGTGGGAGCCGCGCTCGGGCCGGCTGTTCGGCAGGGGCAGCGGGAATCTGCCGCCTTCCCTCGTCATCCAGGACGAGCTGCACCTGCTGACCGGGCCTCTCGGCACCACGATGGGACTGTACGAGTCCGCCGTGCTCGGCTTGTGTACGACGCGCGACGGTATTGGACCCAAGGTCGTGGCGTCCACGGCGACCATCCGACGCTCCGGCGAACAGGTCCGCGCGCTCTACGGCCGTGGCGTGCAGCTCTTCCCGCCCGCTGGGCTCGACGCCCGCCACTCCTACTTCGCCGAAGCCGACACCTCCCGCCCGGGACGCCGCTACCTCGGTGTCATGGCTCAGGGACACACGGCGGGCCGCGCTGCCGTGGCCACCGCTGCCGCGATGCTTCAGGGGGCCTGGGAGCTGCCGGAAGAACACCGGGACGCTTACTGGACGCTGGTCGCCTACCACCACAGCCTGCGCGAACTAGGCCGCACAGTCACCGCCGCAGCCGATGACATCCCGGCGCAGCTCACCGGACTCGATTCAGGCTCGGACGTGCGACAGCTGTCGGACCACCAGGTTCAGGAACTGACTAGCAACCTGCCCCGCACAGAGCAGCCCGTGCTGCTCGACCGCCTGGAAAAATCCTGGACCGACCCGCAGTCGGTGTCGTTCCTGCCCTGCACCAACATGCTGTCCGTCGGCGTCGACGTGAAGCGCCTCGCACTGATGCTGATGCAAGGCCAGCCGAAGACGACTTCGGAATACATCCAGGCCACCAGTCGCGTAGGCCGGCACACGGTGCCCGGTCTGGTCGTCACGTTCTTCAACGCCACCCGCCCGAGGGACCGCTCTCACTACGAGACCTTCGACGTCTACCACCGCTCCCTTTACCGGCACGTCGAACCGGCCAGCGTCACTCCCTGGTCCGTCCCCTCACGCCGACGAGCCCTGCATGCCGCGCTCGTCATCCTCGTACGCCATCGCCTGGGGCTGGCCGCGGAGAACCAGGCCGGGCAGATCCTCGAATGGTTGCCCGAGGCAGAAGGCCTCGTCGAGGAGTTGACGTCGCGTGCCGGAGCAGGTGAGCCGCTCGCCGCCGACGCGGTACGCAAGGAACTGGCGGCACTTCTCGCCGACTGGGAGGACGCCGCACGCGAGGCACGAAAGGCTGGCCGGGAGCTGTACTACCGCAGCCAAGGCAAAGGGCAGTCGAACCTGATCAAGGGTTTCGAGCAAACGTACGGACTGTGGGAGACACCGAACTCCATGCGCAACGTCGACCGGGAATGTCGCGTGATGGTGAAAGGAGCCGACCTGTGAGCCGCACGCTACGGGTACGCCAGTCGCAGACCGTTTTGCCCTTCGGGGTTGGAGCCGTCGTTGACATCCAGGGCGAGTCGTTCGTCGCCACCGGGATCGGCGACTGGCCATCGCGGGCCAGGCAGAAGGTCGAGTCGCCCCGGCTCGCCTCGCGGCTCGGCGCGACGGGCTTCTACGCCGCTCCCGCGACCGTCAACGAGCGCTTCGACAGCGCCGATTCTCCCGGCGCTCCTTACATCCGCTTCCCGTCCTGGCTGTTCTGCGGAGCCTGCCGCCGTATGAAGCGCTGGCGTATCGCCGATGAGAAGCCGGGGTCGCCGCCACGCTGCCCGTCCTGCTCACCCGCCCGGACGCTCGTGCCCATGCGGTTCGTGCAGATCTGTGCGGCTGGTCATTTGAGCGACATCGACTGGTGGTTCTGGGCCCATTCGCGGCGCAACTCCGACGAGCGACGGCAGTGCGGCGAACGCGAGATGCTGCGCTTCCAGGTCTCCGAGCGTGCCTCCGGCCTCGAAGCGCTCTCCGTCGCCTGCGCGGCCAAGGGATGCGGGGCGTCCCGGGACCTGCTCGACATCCTCGGCACGCACGGGATGCGATGCTCGGGACGCAATCCCTGGCAGCGAGCCACCGAAGCCATGGACTGCGTGAAGCCTGTGCAGGTCGTACAGCGCACAGCGGGCAACCTGTATTACCCGGTCGTGCACTCGGCGCTCGACATCCCGGAGACGGAAGCTCCGGTGTACGCCGATGAAGAACTCGCCGGCCGGGTACGCGAACACGACCTGTGGGTGTCACTGTGCCGAGTGGCGGGGACATCGCGTGCTGAGGTCTTCCGGACGATGATTCGGGAAGACACCGGCGCCGACGACCAACTCTTGGACACCCTCATCGCCGAGGAAACCGGCCAGACCACGGCGGTGTCCCCCGACTCGCCCGCTACCCCGGTCCGCCCCGACCTCAGCCGTGAGGAATGGGCAGCCCTGACGGCACCGGTGCCACCGGCCACCCGCGACTTCGCGCTGCGTGAGACCACCCTTGGCCTCGCCCACGAGACCCAAGACCCCTGGGCGGGCTTGCGGCGCCGCATCGGCAGGGTCGTCCTTGCCGACCGGCTGCGAGAGGTGCGTGCCCTGTCGGGCTTCACCCGGGTCTCCCCGGACTCCACTGTCGTCCCCGCCGACACCGCGCGGCGCCTCAAGTGGCTGCCAGCCGTCGAGGTTTTTGGCGAGGGCATCTTCCTTACCCTCGACAACCAGGAACTAGCCAAATGGGAAAGTGACACGAGGGTACGTAAGCGTGTGTCCGGAATGCGCGGGGACCTGGACCGCTCATTCCAGAAGGACCGCCTGGAGGCACTGACCGGGGCGGAGCTTTCCCCCCGCTTCGTCCTCCTGCACACGCTCGCGCACCTTCTCATCCGCCAGCTCTCCTTTGAATCCGGCTACACGACGGCCAGTCTCCGCGAACGGATCTACGCACGTCCCGAACAGGACCAGCACGGAATCCTCGTGTACACCGCCGCGGGAGACGCCGAAGGCACCCTCGGAGGCCTCGTCCAGCAAGGCGAAGCTCCACGTCTGGCGGAGACACTCCTGCGGATGACCGAAGCCGCGGCCTGGTGTTCGGCCGACCCTCTCTGCGCCGAGCACTCCGGTCAGGGGTTCGGCAACCTCAACCGGGCGGCCTGCCATGCCTGCGCCCTCCTGCCCGAAACGAGTTGCGAGACCGGTAACGCCCTGCTCGACCGCGCACTCGTCGTCGGAGGCGAACACGTGCCCGGATACTTCGAACCCATCGTCGTCACAGCCTGGGCCGCCGCGGCCGCCGCCCTGGGGCAGGCGACCTCATGACCCTCACCTACATGGATCTCACACCTGAGCAGCGCGCGTCACTCGAAGGTCTTCCCTTCGAAGGAAACCACCTGGTCAGTGGCCCACCTGGCAGCGGAAAGAGTCTTCTGGCCGCTCAGCGGGCCGTCATGCTCGCGCTGACCGGAACACCAGTCGTCCTGCTGACCCGTTCCAACCTGCTGCGCCAGTCCCTTACACCTGTCATTGAGGCGCTCGGTCCGGCCGACGGCGGCGTACTCGTGGCGACTGCGCACTCCTGGCTTGCCCGGTGGTACGGCGCGGATGCCCCGCGCGGCGACGACGGCTGGTACGACTGGCCGGCCTTCTTCGAAAGGGCCGCTGTCGCAGAGCCGGTCCCTAGCCTTACGCTTGTCGTCGACGAAGGCCAGGATCTGCCGCCCGAGTTCTACCGGCTGTGCCGCCTGCTCCGCGCCCGCGTCACGGTCTACGCCGACGAATGCCAGCGTCTCACCGAAACCCACTCCACCCTCGCGGAGATCACCCAGCGTCTGGGGAACTGCACCCGCCACGACCTCGAAGGGAATCATCGCAATACCCGCCGGATCGCGGCCTTCGCCGCCCATTTCTACACCGGAGCGGGTCTGCCCGACCCGCCGGATCGCGAGGGTCCCGTACCGCGGCTGCACCGGCTGATCCACCAGGGAGCAGTCATCGACTTTCTCATCACGATGGCCGAAAGTCACCCCGGACAAAGCATCGGCGTGATCGTCAATTCCACTCGCACCCAGTTCGACCTGCTCACCCGCCTGGAGCACAAGGCCCCCCGCCTCAGGCCTCAGATGTACACAGCCCAGGCCACACAGGGGCGTTATCTCAGCCTGGATCTCGGCCGACCAGGCATTGTTCTGGTACATCGCGCCAGTGCGAAGGGTCTCGGGTTCGACATCGTGGTCGTACCCGACACACATACCGACGCCGCCACCGATCCGTCGTCGGCGTCGCTCCGCATGACGTATTACGTGCTTGCCACCCGAGCGCGGCGGGAGCTGCATCTCGCGTACCAAGGGGATGGTGAGCCACCCGTGCTTGCGGAGGTAGGGGGGAGCGTGCTGATGCGCGGTTGATGGATCACCACGCGCGCCCCACGCTTGCGATAGCCGCAGGAGATGGCACGCGCGTGCCCGCTGGCCGAATGACGCCGTCCTGTCGACACTAGATTCGGCTGCCTCGTCTAACGTTTGCGAACATGCACCCCCACACGAGCTGCATGGGGAGGCGTGGGGATGAACCGCGGGGGCCGGGTATGTCGAGCCACGCCTGGTCTGCCGGGGCGCAGGGCCGGAGCAGGTCCGTGACCGCCTGGGCGAGCAGCAAGGACAGCGCGTGTGTCGGCTTTGGCGAGCGGGCCGTTGATCTGCTGGACGGCGTCGAGTACCTGCTGCCGGCGCTCCTTTCCAGCGAGCACCATGCGCAGCCGGCCTCGGGGCGGGGCGGGCGGCTGCGAGCGGCGGGGAGCGCCCCATGCCGCAGGTGTCTGCCGCCAGTCCAGGCTGCCAGGCAGGTCTGGACTGAAGCGGTCCGCTCTCGGGTCTCCGTCCAAGCTCGCTAGCATTATTTAAATGCGCCCTAGATATATGTGTGCGCATATTCCTGGGTAGTGATCTTGAGGCCCTCGGGAAGCCCATGATCAATTAGGTGCGTTATGGGTGGTCAGAGGATCTCGTGAACGACCCACTTTTTGGAGTCCTCACAGTGTCGACCGATCTTCGGTCGGCACTGTTTGCGTTGGTGGCGCTTGCTCGGGTCGGCCCGAGCCGCCGCCCGACGAGTCGCTCGCCGCCGGTAAATCCGCTGGTCAGGGCGGTGGCCGGCCCGGCACAATCGCCGTTATGGCCCGTACCCCGCACGATTCCGGTTCCCTCGCCGACGCCCTGCTCACGGCGCTGGACCCGCTGCCCTACCCGGCACGCATGCGCGTGCTCGCCCAGCGCGCACGGGACGCCGCCGCGCGCGGTGATCTGGCTGTGCTGCTGCGGGAGCTGTCGGGCCGCGGCACCTACGAACGGCGGCTGGCCGCCGCCGCGGCGGCCGTCGGACGTGACGTCGGTTATCTGCGGGACAGGATCGCGGATCCGGACGCGATGGTGCGCGGGTACGCGGTCAAGGCCGTCCAGCGCGGAGACATCCCTGATGACGCAGTCATCGACGCGCTCGACGACGCTCCCGCCGCCGTACGCCGGCAGGTGGTTCGCGCGATCGTCGGCGGGCGGCGCTCCGCGCTCGCCGACCGGCTGATCGATCCCTACCGGACGTGCTGGGGCGACGAGGAGGCGGCCCGGCTGCTGGGCGGCTGCGGTACGCCGACCGTCGTACGGCTGCTGCCGGAACTGTCCCACGCCGTCAGGGGATGGACGCTGCTGGGCCTGCGGCACCCCGTGGCGGTGCTGGACGAGGCGGGACGCCAGCTCGAAGCGCTGCCGGAGACGATGCGCGACGCCTGGTGGGAAGGGCGGGTGGCGGGTGTGGCGGCGGCCGTGACGGCGGAGCCGGAACGGGTACTCGAGCTGCTGGAGCGGCTGTGTCCCGGGCCGCCCCCGGCCCGGATCCTGGACCGGATCGACGATCTCGTGTCGGCGGCGCCCGGCCGTACCCTGCGGTACCTGCTGGCCCCCGAACGTGCCGACGCGCTGCGGCGGCGGGGCCTGAACCGTTCCACCCTGCACCGCCTCGTACGCCTGGACCCGCCCGAACTGGCCGATCTCGGCCGGGCCATGAGCCAGGACCACGCGGCTCTCGCCAAGCTGCTCAAGGCGCAGCCGCCGTCCCGCCGCAACGCCCTGTTCGATGCCTGGACCAGCGGGCAGGACATGAGCCGGGCGGTCCTGAACCCGGTGCTGCTGGATGTCCTTCCGCGGGCGCGCCGCGAGTCCGAGGCGCGCCGGATGGCCGCTCAGGCGCGCGAGCGCGGCGAGTTCTGGACGACGGTGCTGACCGCGGTCTCCTACCTGCCGGTCGGGGAGGCGGTCGCGGAACTGACCGCCGCGACCCGCCGGTCCGAGGCGGAGGGCCGGGCTCAGGCCTGGCCGCTGCTGGTGCGCAACGCGGCGCGTTCCGGCGAGCCCGCGCGTGTCACCGAACTGCTGGGCAGCCTGGAACGACTGCGCAACGAACAGGACCCGGTACGGTCCGCCGCCCTCGAAGCGCTCGCCCAGACGCATCCCCGCCTCTTCACGGACGACAACACGAGCGTCCTCGAGCGCATCGCCACCGACGCGATCGAGGCGCGCGACTCGTCCTGGCGCACCCATCACGCCCTGCGCACGCTCGCCGTCGGTCTGCTGCGCGAACATGCCGTCAGCGGGGAGCGGCGGCTGGTCGGCTGGTCCCTGGGCACTCTGGAACGGCTCCACGGGCACACCGGTGGCGTTGATCTGGGCCGACTGGACCAGGGGCTGCGCCGTGGCCAGGAACAGGAGGTGTTCGCGGCGCTGCGGCCGTGGCTGGAGGCGGGCGCCGAGAAGGCGGACCACGCGCTGACGTTCGCCCTTACCCGCTCGCTGGGCCGCCGCGCCCACGCCATGTCACAGCTGCGCGAACTGCTGTGGCAGGCGATCCAGTTCGGCGACAACGCGACCGTGCAGGAAGCCATCGGTTACTGGCTCGAGGGCTCGCCGGCCAGGGACGACGAGGTGGCCGTGATTCTCGCGCTCGAACCGTCGGCGGCTGTGCTGGGGCCCGTCCTCACCGTACTGACCGAGCACCGTACCGATCTGCTCGACGCCGTCCTGGGCGACACTCCGCCCTACGGGCGCTTCCTGGTCGAGGGTGCCCGATGGATGCCGTGGATCGACAGCTCGGTGAATCGTTGGCTGCCCCGCCACCAGGCCGCCGCGGCGCGGCTGCTGGCCCGGCGAGCGGGTGATGCCTCCCTGCCGATGCACGAGCGCACCGCGGCGATCGCCCAGGCCGCCGTCATCCCGGAGCTCGGCGCCGGCCTGGTCCGTCGCTTCACCGGGTCCTCCAGCGTTCCGCTCGCCGAAGCCGCGCTCGGCGCGCTGGTGTGGACGGACCGGCCGGGGGAGGCACTGCCGGAGCTGCTTGCCCACGTCGGGGGCGACCGTGCCCGGGTGGCCGCCTACGCGGCGACCCGCGCGACGCTGTACGTCGAGCCGTCCCGGCTGCACGCGCACCTGCGCGCCGTGCTGCTGCCCGAGGACGCCGCCTCCACGAAGGTGACGAGCCGCAAAGAGGCGGCCAGGCTGGCCGCCACCCGGCTTCCCCTGGCGGCCGCGGCCGACCTGCTCGCCGACACCTGCCGACGGGCCGGGCAGCACCATGACGTGCGGGCCGCGTGCGTGGCCTTCGCGACGGGGCTGCTCGGCTGCGAACCGGCCTGGGAACTGCTGGAGGCGGCGGCGACCGGAGGGCCGGAAGTGCGGCAGGCCGTGCTGCGCACCCAGCCGCTCGACATCGCGGACCGGCACCGCGGGCGCTACGCGCGACTTGTCACAGCCGTGTGCGAAAGCGCTGATCCGGAAACCGCCCTGCGGGCGTTCGGAGCACTTCCGCGGTGGGCCCCCTGGGCGCCCGACGCGGCAGAGGTCCTGGTGTCCGCTGTCACCGACCTCGACAACCGGGAGACCTGGAGTGCGGCGGCCGGGGCGCTGGTCGTCCTGGCGATCTCCGAATCGGCCGGCTCGGAGCAGGGCGGTCCGCTGGCCCGCGCTCTGACGTCGCTGGTGGCCGCCGCGGCTCTGCCGGACGAGCCGGACGCCGCCCCCGACCGTGACCGGCCGGCCCGGCGCCGGGTGAGGGCCCTCGTCGAACAGCTCGCCGTCCACGCCCGGATGGCGGCGGGCGCCACCCGGCCCGTCGCCAAGGCGGCAGGCGAGCTCCTCGCCGGGTTCGACGCGTTCGTACCCGACGCGGTCCACATCCTGGTGAGCGCCGTGGATCTGGACGCCGAACCGGCGGTGCTCACGGCGGCCCTCGTCCGGCTGGTGCCGCTGAACGAGGGCCGGCCCGCGCTCGCCGTACGGACCGCCCAGATCCTGCGCGGACGGCTGAAGACCGCGGGGCAGCCGGGCACCCCGGACGGCCTGCTGCACGCGGCCCGCCGGCTGTCCACGGAGGACGGTTGTCTCGCGGGGCTGCTCGCCGTCGCCCTCACCGAGGTGGGGGGCAGACGCACCCAGTGGCCGGAGTCCTGGCGCGAGCAGCTGCGGCTGCTGCGCCGCCACCCGCACCCGGACGTCCGTGACGAGGCGCTGCTGCTGGCGACGGCACCCGAATAGGGCCGGGCGCGACGAACGCGCCCGGCCGGGGCTTGATCAGGGCTGTGCGGGTGCCGTGGTGGCGACCACTGCGAAGGCGGCGCCCTGCGGGTCTTGCACGACTGCCATCCGGCCGACCTTGTCCATGTCGAAGGGGGGCGCCATCACCGAGCCGCCGGCGCGGACCAGGGCGTCGACCGTGCTGTCGACGTCGTCCACGGAGAAGTTCACCAGCCAGTGCGGCGGGACGCCTTCCGGCATGTTCTCCATGCCCTGCATGCCGCCGATGGTGCGGCCCTTGACCTGGAAGCCGGTGAACTCCGGCATGTCCGGCATGGGGCCGGCCACCAGTCCCAGCGCCGCCTCGTAGAAGGTGCCGGCGGCCTTCGGGTCGGGGGTGGCGAGCTGGTTCCAGACCAGGGCGCCGGGTTCGTTGACGATCTGCGCGCCGGGGAACTCCTTCGGCTGCCAGACGCCGAAGACCGCGCCCTGCGGGTCCACCGCGACCAGCATCCGGCCGGTGTCGCCGACGTCCATGGCGGGGGCCATCACCGTGCCGCCGTTCGCGCTGATCGCGGCCTGCGTGGCGTCGGCGTCGGCGGTGGAGAAGTAGCTGGTCCAGTTGGGTGGCGGTGCGGGCTCGTCGCCCATCGACATCGCCTTCATGATCCCGGCGACCGGCTTGCCCTTCAGCGTGCAGACCGAGTAGCCGCCGAACTCCTCGGCGCCGACCTCGCCCTGCCAGCCGAAGAGGTCCCGGTAGAAGTCCAGGGCTGCCTGCTGGTCCGGGACCATCAGGTCGATCCAGCACGGTGTTCCGGGTTCGTACGGAGCGGTGACTTCGGACATCTGACGTCTCCCAGCGGTGGTCCGCCGCGGGCGGCGCCCGGGCGGGTCTGTATCCCCGCTGACCACCTTCCTCGCGGTCCGCCGATACCGCCATCGGGCGCGCGGCGGCCGCTCGGTGATTTTCCCGCCGCCGGTGATGCTCCGGGCCCGGCAAGGTGCCGCGGGTCAGTACCGCGTGCCCGTGGCGGCCGGGAGGGCGTCCAATTCGGCGAGGTCGGCGGGGGAGAGGGTGAGGTCGGCGGCGCCCGCGTTGTCGGTGAGGTACTTCGGGGTCTTGGTGCCGGGGATGGGGACGACGTAGCGGCCCTGCGCGAGGACCCAGGCGAGGGCGACCTGGGCGGGGGTGGAGCCGGTGCGCCCGGCGATGGCGCGGACCGTGCCGACCATGGCGAGATTGGTGCGCAGCGCCTCCTGCTGGAAGCGGGGGAGGTTGCGGCGCATGTCGTCGGCCGGCAGGTCGTCGTACGAGCTGAAGCGGCCGGCGAGGAAACCGCGGCCCAGCGGGGAGAACGGCAGGAAGGCGATGCCCTCGCGTTCGCAGTGCGGCAGGACGTCCGCCAGCGCGTCACGGGTCCACAGCGACAGCTCGGACTGGACGGAGCCGACCGGGTGGACGGCGTGGGCCCGCCCGATCTCCTCGACCGAGGCCTCGGACAGGCCGATCCTGCGGGCCTTTCCCGCGGCCACCACCTCCGCGAGCGCGCCCCAGGTCTCCTCGACCGGGACCTCGGCGTCGATGCGGTGCAGCTGGTAGAGGTCGACGTGGTCGGTGCCCAGCCGGCGCAGGCTCGCGTCGATCGACGCCTTGATGTGCTCCGGGCGGCCGTTCTGGCCGTAGACGGGCCGTCCCTCGTCCGAGCCGGTCAGCACCAGGCCCACCTTGGTGGCCAGTACGGCCCGCTCCCGGTAGGGCCCCGCGAGCGCGCGGCCGACCAACTCCTCGTTGGTGTAGGGGCCATAGGCGTCTGCGGTGTCGATCAGCGTCACACCCAGGTCGAGGGCGCGCCGGATGACGTCGACGGACACGGTGTCGTCACGGCCGCTCGGGTCGTAGGCATGGGTCATGCCCATGCAGCCGAGTCCTATGACGCCGACTTCGGGACCCTTGGTGCCGAGGGTGGTGGTGCGCATGGGTGCTGCTCCTTCGGACGGCAGCGGAGTCGGCCGGTCGCGGGACGACGGACCGCGGAACCGACCCGCTGCGTGATCGGCGACGATCATCACCTTGCCGTATGACAGTGCGCCCGGTCTCATGGATATTCCGGCCGGCCGCCCACTGCGGCGACCGCCGCCGCGCCCGTACGGCAGCCCGCGGCTGCGGATTCAGCCAGGTCGGCGCCGGTGAGCCGGGCCGCCAGGAAGCCGCCGGCGAAGGCGTCGCCGGCGCCCGTGGTGTCGACGGCGTCGGCCGCGACCCCGGGCACGCGGGCGGTGACCTTTCCCCGTTCGGCGACCAGCGCACCCGCGCCGCCGAGTTTCACCACCGCCACTCCATGGACGGCGCTCAACTGCTGGGCGGCGCGCACCGGATCGGGGTCACCGGTCAGCAACCGGGCCTCCGCGAGATTCGGCAGCAGCAGGTCGGCGCCCGCGATGGCGTCCAGGAAAGGGCGGACCCCGAGCTGCTGGATGAAACCGGTGGAGGCGGGGTCCACGCTCACCGGGATGTTCCGGGCGCGGGCCGCGGCCATGGCCAGCGCGGTGAGTTCCCGGCCCGGCCCGTTGAAGAACAGATAGCCGGAAAGGTGCAGCCGGCCGGCGCCGTCGAGCAGCGCCGCGTCCCAGTCCTCCGGGCCGAGCCGCACGCTCGCGCCGCTGTCGGTGACCAGGGTGCGCTCCGCCGCCGCGTCGACCAGCGCGATCACGACGGCGGTCGGCAGCGACGGGTCGACGCGCAGATGGGGCTGTACCCCGCAGCGCCGCAGTACGTCCCGGTGCCAGTCGGCGGAATCCGCCCCGGCGCGAGCCAGCAGCCGCACGTCGGCCCCGGAACGGGCGGCCCAGGAAGCGGTGTTGGCGCCGGACCCGCCGGGTCGGACCGCGATCCTGGCGGAGGTGTCGGTGTCGGGCGCGAGGGGTTTGTCGTGCAGGGCCACGATGTCGGTGACGACGTCACCGATGACCACCAGAGATGTCCCGGCCTCGGCGGCCGTCATATGTGCCGCGACCAGTCCGCGGCGATCGCGGAGGCGAGCCGGACATTGCCCCGCACCGCCGCCAGATTCGCCTCCAGGGAGGCGCCGCCGGTGTGTTCGGCGAAGTACGCGAGCAGAAACGGCGTGATGGCCTGCCCGGTGACCCCCGCCGCGCGAGCCGCCTCATGGGCGTCGACCAGGACCCGGTCGTGCAGCGCGGGATCGAGCTGCTCCGCCTCGGGGACGCGATTGGCCACGATCAGCGCGGCGCCAGGACCGCCCAGCGCGTCCTGGGCGCGCATCACGGCGGCGACCTCGGACGGTTCCTGCAGCGTCCAGTCCAGTGGCTCACCGGAACTCGTCAGGTAGAAGCCGGGGAAGGTAGCGGTACGGAAGCCGAGGACGCCGACGCCCAGCGTCTCCAGCCGCTGCAGGGTGGCCGGCACGTCCAGTATCGACTTCACGCCCGCGCAGACGACCGTGATGCGGGTACGGGCGAGCAGCCTGAGGTCCGCGGACTCGTCCTGATGGCTGACCCAGTCGCGGTGCACCCCACCGAGACCGCCGGTGGCGAAGACCCGGATCCCGGCACGGGCGGCCAGGAACGCCGTGCCGGAGACCGTCGTCGCGCCGCCGGCACCGGTGGCGAGCGCCGGCGCGAGGTCCCGGAAGCCGAGTTTGCGCAGGCCCTGGTCGCTCGCGACCCGCTCCAGCTGATCCTTGCCGAGCCCGATGTGCGCCGTCCCGTCGAGCACGGCGACGGTCGCCGGGACGGCGCCCGCGGCACGGACGATGTCCTCCAGTTCCACGGCCACCCGGAGGTTGCGGGGCCGGGGGAGACCGTGGGCGATGATCGTCGATTCGAGGGCCACCACCGGCGTGCGCCGGTCGAGGGCGTCCCGCACTTCGTCGGAGAGCGCAAGGGACAGCGAGGAGGGAACGACTGTACGAGGGTCCATCTCTCATTCCTGTCGGACCGCCGGCGTTCCCAAACCTCCAGCTCACACCTCCCTCCACAGCTCCCTTTCCGGCTCGCCGCCGGCGGTGGGCGGATCGATGCCCGTCAGCTCGCCGTCGAGCCGCACCCAGCGTGTGATGCCGATGCCGTGCAGGAACGGAAGATCGTGTCCGGCCACGATCAGCGCTCCCCGGTACGAGGCCAGGGCCGCCGTGAGCCGGCGCACGCTGGCCAGGTCCAGATTGTTCGTCGGCTCGTCGAGCATCAGCAGCTGCGGAGCGGGATCGGCGAGCATCAGCGCGGCGAGTGACGCGCGGAACCGTTCACCGCCCGAGAGGGTGCCGACCGGCTGGTCCGCGCGCCCGCCCCGGAAGAGGAAACGGGCCAGCCGCGCCCTGATCTGGTTGTCGGTCGCGCCGGGCGCGAAGCGGGCGACATTGCCCGCGACCGTCAGCTCGTCGTCGAGGAGGTCGAGCCGCTGCGGCAGGTACCGCATCGGCACGTGCGCCACCGCCTCGCCCGCCACCGGCTCCAGCTGCCCGGCGATCGTCCGCAGCAGAGTGGACTTGCCCGCCCCGTTGCGGCCCAGGAGCGCGATCCGTTCCGGGCCGTGCACGTCCAGGTCGGCGCGGGCGCCGTAGCGGACCTGCAGCCCGCGCAGGGTCAGTACGGTCCGGCCGGCGGGGACGGTGGTGTGCGGCAGGTCGATGCGGATCTCGTCGTCGTCCCTGACCGCCTCGACGGCCTCGTCGAAGCGCTCCTTGGCCTCCTCCAGCTTCTCGGTGTGCAGGATGCGGTGCTTGCCGGCAGAGACCTGGGCATCGCGCTTGCGCTGGTTCATCACGATCTTCGGCTCGCGCTTCTGGTCGGACATCTTCTGGCCGTAGCGGACCCGGTGGGCCAGCTTGACCCGGGCCTCGGCCAGGTCGCGCTTCTGCCGGCGCAGATCGGTCCCGGCCGCCCGCACCATCCGTTCCGCGGCCTCCTGCTCGACGGCGAGCGCCTCCTCGTACGCCGAGAAGTTCCCGCCGTACCAGTGCGTCTCGCCGCCGCGCAGATCGGCGATCCGGTCGACCAGCTCCAGCAGCTCCCGGTCGTGGCTGACCACGAGCAGCAGCCCGGACCAGGACGCGACGGCCTCATGGAGGCGGCGCCGGGCGTCCAGGTCCAGATTGTTGGTCGGCTCGTCGAGCAGCAGGACGTCCGGCCGGCGCAGCAGCAGCGCGGCCAGCCGCAGCAGCACCGACTCCCCGCCCGACACCTCGCCGATGGTGCGGTCGAGGGTGATGTGGCCGAGGCCGAGCTGGTCGAGGGTGGCGCGGGCGCGCTCCTCCACGTCCCAGTCGTCGCCGACCGCGGCGAAGTGCTCCTCGCTCGCGTCGCCGCCCTCGATCGCGTGCAGGGCGGCGCGGGCCACGTCGATGCCGAGCGCGGTGTCGACCCTGACGGACGTGTCGAGCGAGACGTTCTGCGGCAGGTAGCCGATCTCGCCGGAGACCTTCACCGTTCCCCCGGCCGGGCGTAGTTCACCGGCGATGAGCCGGAGCAGCGTCGACTTCCCCGAGCCGTTGAGTCCGATCAGGCCGGTGCGGCCGGGGCCGGCGGCGAAGTCGAACTCGTCGAGCACGGGGGTGCCGTCCGGCCAGGAGAAGGAGAGGCGGGAGCAGGTGATGGAAAGGGGGGTGAATGCCATGAGGGCCTCCTGGTTGCTGGATGAGAGGGCAACTGTGGAGACACCGGAACGCGACGCGGCTCAACCCCTGAGGGGGAGATGGAGTGGGTGATGACGCCCTGGCGGAACGGAAGGCGGGTCACTGCCGAGGTCGCACTCGGGCACGCGGGAATCCCCACGGGCACGGTGTCTCATGACCTCAGACGCGCAACGGCCTTCTCCAATCGACGACAACAGGGCCGAGAAAGACGTTACGCCGGGGGTCGGTGGGCGTGCAACGCCTTTTCTGACTGCCGGCCGGGCGGCCGGTGGGTCCCGTGGCCGGGGGTCGTGTGGCCGGGGTGCCTTCTTCCGTGACGGCGCGCGATGTGCTGAGGTGATGCCCATGGTTGACGACTCCGCATATCCCACGGTGCCGCTCCACCCCCACACGGTCCCCGCCCACGAGGCGGAGGCGCGCAGCCGCACCTTCCACGAGGTCATGGCGAGCCGACGGACCGTGCGGGACTTCTCCTCCCGGCCGATCCCGCAGGGCGTCGTCGAATGGGCGATCCGCACCGCGGCCACCGCCCCGAGCGGGGCGAACGTGCAGCCCTGGCGGTTCGTCGTCCTCACCGACCCGGAGCGCAAACGTGCCCTGCGCGAGGCGGCGGAGGCCGAGGAGCGCGAGTTCTACGAGCGCCGGGCCTCCGAGGAGTGGCTGGCGGCGCTCGCCCCGATCGGCACCGACTGGCACAAGCCGTTCCTCGAGGACGCCCCGGCCGTCATCGTCGTCTTCGAGGTCCACAAGGGCCCGGAATCGCCCCGGCCCTACTACACCAAGGAGTCGGTGGGGATCGCCGTCGGCCTGCTGCTGGCCTCGCTCCACCAGGCGGGCCTGGCCACCCTCACCCACACACCGAGCCCGATGCGCTTCCTGAACGACGTCTGCGACCGCCCTCCCGAGGAGCGCGCCTCGTACGTCATCCCGGTCGGCTACCCGGCGGAGGGCGCCCGGGTCCCGGACATCCACCGCAAGGACCTCGACCAGGTCGTGGTCCGGCTCTGACCGGTCAGGCCGGCTGTACCGGCTCCCGGGGAGCGCCGCGCGGATAATGATTTGGTCCTGCGTCCCCCACCGCGTAGGGTTGGGTTCACCGACGCGGGGTGGAGCAGCTCGGTAGCTCGCTGGGCTCATAACCCAGAGGTCGCAGGTTCAAATCCTGTCCCCGCTACTTACACAGCAGGCCCGGTGCGCAAGCACCGGGCCTGCTGCTTTGTCATGTGCCGGTTCCGGCCCGGCCGCCGGCGCCCGTCTGCTGCGGCGCAAATGAGGTGATCGGGAAGATCCGTTGGGATATACCGGACCGATGTATGAGCAGAGATCCGGTGCCGACCGATCGCCCGTCGTCCTCCATGTCCCGCACAGTTCACGGACGCTGACTCCCGCCGCCCGGAGGAGCGTTCTGCTGGACGACGCCGTGCTGTCGCGGGAGCTGGACCACATGACGGACGCCCATACCGATCTCATCGCCGGCCGGGCGGCGGACGGTGCCGCCGTCACGCCCTGGACGCACGCCAATCTGCTCTCGCGCCTCGTCGTCGACCCGGAGCGATTCCCCGACGAGCGGGAGGAGATGCGGGCCGTGGGCATGGGCGCGGTCTACACCGGCACCTCGCACCGCGGGCGGCTGCGCGACGACGACCCCGACCACGAACGGGAGCTGCTCGCCGAGCACTTCGACCCCTACGCGGCAGCCTTCACCGAGCTGATCGACGCCCGCCTCGCCGCCACCGGCCGCGCCGTCATCATCGATGTGCACTCGTACCCGTCCCGGCCGCTGCCCTACGAACTGCACGCGGCCGGCGCCCGCCCCGCGATCTGTCTGGGCACCGACGAGCACCACACCCCGCGCTGGCTGCTCGACGCCGCCCGCCGGGCCTTCGCGGAGTGCGGTGAGCTCGGCCTCAACACCCCGTTCGCGGGCTGCTACGTCCCGCTCAAGCACTACGGCCACCGCACCGAGGTGTCCGCGCTCATGATCGAGATCCGCCGGGACCTCTATATGAGCGAGCCGGGCGGAGCGCCCACCGGTGGTCTGTCCGCCGTGGTGCGGGCACTGACCGCGCTCGTCGACGCCGTCACGGAGCCGGCGGCCCGTCCAGCTCCTTGACGAGCCGCTTGGGGGCGATCACGCGATAGCTCTCCTCCGTCCAGTCCGACAACAGCTCCGCGGACGGGACGCCCTCGTCGAGCGGGATCCGGACCCAGCCCGCCTTGCCCAGGCCGTAGCCGGCCGGTTCGGCGCCGGGAGCGGTCATCGCGTGGGCGTGCACGTCCTCGTCCTTGAGCTTCACGGTGATGGCCGGCGGATAGCTGCCGTCCTCGACACCGAGGAAGATGAAGACCTTCTTGTTGACCTTGATGACGGACTCGCCCCAGGGGAACTCCTCGACCGCCTCCGGCAGCCGCAGGGCGAACGCGCGGACCTTCCCGCGGACGGCGAGCGGATCGTGGGCGCGGCGGGGCATGGCGACTCCAGGAGCTCGGCGGCGGACCGTGGCTGTCTGTGATCGATGGTAGGGCCGGGGTCCGACAGCCCGCCTGCCGTGCACGCCCACGCCCGTGATCACCCGCCGGAGCCGGTACGCCGGAGCCGGTAGGCCAGGGCCGGTAGGCCAGGGCCGGTACGCCGGCGGCAGCGGTGTCACGACCCCGGCGGCTGCTCCGGGCGGGTGTGGATGACGGTGTCCAGGATGCGTGACCACTGCCGGACGATGCCCGCGCGGCGAGCCGAGTCGTCACTGAGCAGGTTGGCCAGCCCGAGGCCGCGGGCCATGTCCAGGGTGGCCTGGACGGATTCCCGGACGCCCTCGACGGATTCGTCGGCGTCCAGGAACTCCACCGCGAGACGGTGTGCCTCGCGGCCTATCCGGGCCTCCAGGGCGTTGACCCGGGGCCGCAGCTGTTCCTCGTCCGCGGCCGCGACCCACAGGTGGAGGGCGGCGCGGAAGAGCGGGCCGGTGTAGACGCCGACGAGCATGTCGACGACGGCGCGGGTACGGGACTCACCGTCACGGGGCAGTGCGCGGGCCCGTTCCCGGACGGCGTCCAGCCACTCCTCCGCGACATGCTCGATCGCGGCGGTGAAGAGGTCCTCCCGGGTCGGGAAGTGGTGCTGGGCCGCGCCCCGGGTGACCCCGGCGCGTTCGGCCACGGCGGCGACCGTGCTGCCGCTCCAGCCGCGTTCCGCCAGACAGGAGACGGCCGCCTCCAGCAGCTTCCGCCGGGTGGCGCGGCTGCGGTCCTGCTTGGGGGCCCGGGTGGTCACCACGCCCATGACGGACTCCGGCGTTCGGCGAAGGACCGTATCCCCTCCGCCGCCTCGGGCGAGGCGAAGAGCCGGGCGGACTGTTCGGCCAGTGCCGCCGTGTCCCGGTCGAAGGTACGCAGCACCTCTGCGGTGGTGAGCCGTTTGGACTCGGCGAGACCCTGCGGCGAGGCGGCCCGCAGACCGTCCAGGATGCCGTCCAGCGCGTCGGCGGTCGCGCTCACCAGGCCGATCCGGACGGCCTCCGCCGCGTCGAAGACCTCGCCCGTCAGGTAGTAGCGGGCGGCCGCGCGCGGGTCGGTGCGCGGCAGGACGGTGAGCGAGATGACGGCCGGGGCCAGGCCTAGCCGCGCCTCGGTGAAGGCGAAGCTCGCTCCCTCGCCGGCCACCGATATGTCGCACGCCGCGAGCAGCCCGAGACCGCCGGCCCGTGCGTGGCCGGTGACCTCGGCGACCACGGGCTTGGGCGACTCGACGATGCTCCGCAGCAGCTCCGCCAGGCCGAGCGGCCCTCCGGCGGCCGGATCCTTGAGGTCGGCGCCCGCGCAGAACGTGCTCCCGGTGTGGGTGAGCAGGATCGCGCGGACGCCGGGGTCCTTGACCGCCTCGTCGAGCCCTTCGCGCAGCTCGGTGACCAGGCGGGCCGACAGGGCGTTGCGGTTGTGCGGCGAGTCCAGGGTGAGCAGGGCGATACCGCGCTGGTGGTCGCGGCGTACGAAGGGCGCGTCGGACACGATCGGTCTCCTCCATGCGGATCGGCAGGCCGCGGCGGGCCCGGCGGGACTCGTCGGGCCCAGAAGGACTCGGGGCCCCGGACTCGGTGTGCATCACCGTGAATGGGTGGATATCAGTATGACTTGGGCAGGCCCAGGGTGTGGTGCGAGACGAAGTTGAGGATCATCTCACGGCTGACCGGAGCGATCCGGCCCACGCGGGACGCGGTGAGCAGGGCGGCCAGCCCGTACTCGGTGGTGAGCCCGTTGCCGCCGAGTGTGTGCACGGCTTGGTCGACGGCCTTGGCCCCGGCCTCGGCGGCCGCGTACTTCGCCATGTTGGCGGCCTCGCCCGCCCCCATGTCGTCGCCCGCGTCATAGAGGTAGGCGGCCTTCTGCATCATCAGCCGGGCGAGTTCCAGCTCGATGTGGGCGACCGCGAGCGGGTGGGCTATCGCCTGGTGGGCGCCGATGGGGGACTGCCACACCTGGCGGGTGCGGGCGTACTCGACGGCCTTGTCCAGAGCGAACCGGCCCATGCCCAGCGAGAACGCGGCGGTCATGATCCGCTCCGGGTTGAGGCCCGCGAACAGCTGCAGCAGCCCGGCGTCCTCGTCGCCGACCAGGGCGTCGGCCGGCAGCCGCACATCGTCGAGGAAGAGCTGGAACTGCTTCTCGGGAGCGCCCAGTTCCATCTCTATCTGCCGGTATTCGAACCCCGGTGTCTCCCGGTCGACGATGAACAGACACGGCTTGAGCTTGCCGGTGCGCGCGTCCTCGGTGCGGCCGACGATGAGCGTGGCGTCCGCGATGTCCACACCCGAGATGAAGACCTTGCGCCCGGTCAGCAGCCAGTCGTCGCCGTCGCGGCGGGCGGTGGTGGTGATGCGGTGCGAGTTGGAGCCGGCCTCGGGCTCGGTGATCCCGAAGGCCATCCGCAGCGACCCGTCAGACAGCCCCGGCAGCCAGCGGCGCTTCTGTTCCTCGGTGCCGAAGCGGGCGATGACGGTGCCGCAGATGGCGGGGGAGACGATGAGCAGCAGCAGTGGGCAGCCGGCCGCGCCCAACTCCTCCAGCACTATGGAGAGTTCGGCCATGCCGCCGCCTCCTCCGCCGTACTCCTCGGGGAGGTTCACCCCGAGATAGCCGAGCGCGCCTGCCTCCCGCCACAGCTCGTCGGTCTGCTTCCCCGCGCGGACGGCCGCGGTGAAGTAGTCGCGGCCGTAGCGCCGGCCGAGATCCCCGACGGCGGCACGCAGGGCGCGCCGCTCGTCGCTTTCCAGGAGTGCGCTGTCGAAGGTGCCTTGGCTGGTGGTCATGGGCGTGCTTCCTCCTTGACGACGGCGAGTACGGCGCCGACGTCGACCTGACGGCCGACCTCGGCGTTCAGTGCGGTGAGCGTTCCCGAGGCGGGAGCGGTGATCCGGTGCTCCATCTTCATCGCCTCGAGCCAGAGCAGCGGGCGGCCCGCTTCGACGTGGTCGCCGACGGCGAATTCACCGATCCGGATGACGGTGCCGGGCATGGGAGCGAGCAGCGAGCCCGGCTCGGTGCCGCTGACCGGTTCCGGGAAGCGCGGTAGGGCGGTGAAGGCGAACGCGCCGAGTGCGCAGTCGACATGGACCCGGTCGCCGTAGACCGCCACGTCGAACGCGCGGCGTACCCCGTCCGCCTCCAGGACGACCTGGCCGCGTTCCGCGTGCAGCAGCCGCACCCCCGGATGGTCCGGGGCGTCCAGGCCGGAACGGGTGAGGCGGTACCGGACCTCGTACGGCTCGGCGCCGGGCACCGTCGCGTAGTTCTTGGTCTGCGGCTGGGAAGGGACGTTTCGCCAGCCGCCGAACGCGGAGCGGCCCGACGCGTCGGACAGCGCGGCGGCGAGCGCCGCCAGCCGTACGGGACCGGTGTCCGCGCCGTCGCCGGCCAGTACCGAGCTGTGCTGTTCCAGGAACGCGGTGGAGTGCCGGCCCGCCGCGAACTCCGGGTGCCGCAGCACGCGCACCAGCAGCTCCCGGTTGGTGACCGGGCCGTGCAGCCGGGCACGTTCCAGGGCGCGGGCGAGCAGCCGTACGGCCTCGTCCCGGGTGTCGGCCCAGGCGATGACCTTGGCGAGCATCGGGTCGTAGTGCACGCCGATGGTGTCGCCGCTCACCACCCCTGAGTCGAGCCGCAGTTCGGGCAGTTCGGGCAGCTCCATCCGGTGCAGGACGCCGGACTGCGGCTGCCAGCCGCGTGCCGGGTCCTCGGCGTACAGCCGGGCCTCGATCGCGTGGCCCTGCGGCGCGGGCGGCTCCGCCGGCAGCGCGGCGCCCTCGGCTATCCGCAGCTGGAGCTGTACGAGGTCGAGTCCAGTCACACATTCGGTGACCGGGTGTTCGACCTGGAGGCGGGTGTTCACCTCCAGGAAGAACGGACGGCCGCCCGGCGTCACCAGGAACTCGACGGTGCCGGCACCGGTGTAGCCGATCGCGCGGGCGGCCGCGGAGGCGGCGTCGTGCAGCGTACGGCGCAACTCGTCGCCGATGCCCGGCGCCGGGGTCTCCTCGATCACCTTCTGGTGCCGGCGCTGCACCGAACAGTCCCGTTCGCCGAGCGTCCACACCGTTCCATGGGTGTCCGCGAGGACCTGCACCTCGATATGCCGGCCCGTCTCCACGAACGGCTCGACGAAGACCTCACCGTCGCCGAAGGCCGAGGCCGCCTCGGCACGCGCCGCGGCCAACTCCTCGTCCAGCAGCGCGAGATCCCGCACGATCCGCATGCCGCGCCCGCCGCCGCCGGCCGCCGCCTTCACCAACACCGGGAGGTCGTCCGGACCGATCGACTCCGGCCGGAGACCGGTCAGCACCGGAACGGAGGCCGCCGACATGATGCTCTTGGCGCGGGTCTTGGACCCCATGGACTCGATCACGCCGGGGGACGGGCCGATCCAGACCAGCCCCGCGTCGAGCACGGCCTGGGCGAAGCCGGCGTTCTCGGAGAGGAAGCCGTATCCGGGGTGGACGGCGTCCGCACCCGCCGCCTTGGCGGCCGCGACGATCAGATCGCCGCGCAGATACGTGTCGGCGGGAGCGTTCCCCGGCAGGCGTACGGCGGTGTCGGCCTCCCGTACGTGCGGGGCGCCGGCGTCCGCGTCGGAGTACACCGCGACCGTGGCGATCCCCAGGTCACGGCAGGTGCGGAAGACCCGCCGGGCGATTTCGCCGCGGTTGGCCACCAGAACGGACTCGATCATCACTGCCCTCACATCCGGCATCACTGCCCTCACATCCGGAAGACGCCGAAGCCGCCACGCGCGCCCTCGACGGGCGCGCCGTGCAGGGCTGACAGGCACAGGCCGAGTACGGTCCGCGTGTCGCGCGGGTCGATGACGCCGTCGTCGTAGAGCCGTCCGGACAGGAACATCGGGAGCGACTCGGACTCGATCTGCTGCTCGACCATGGCGCGCAGCGCGGCGTCCGCCTCGTCGTCGTACGGCAGTCCCTTCGCCGCCGCCGACTGGCGGGCGACGATCGAGAGCACCCCGGCGAGCTGGGCGGGCCCCATCACGGCGGACTTGGCGCTGGGCCAGGCGAAGAGGAAGCGCGGGTCGAAGGCCCGGCCGCACATGCCGTAGTGGCCGGCGCCGTAGCTCGCGCCCATCAGGACCGACAGATGCGGGACCTTGGAGTTGGCGACCGCGTTGATCATCATGGCGCCGTGCTTGATGATCCCGGCCTGCTCGTACTCCTTGCCGACCATGTAGCCGGTGGTGTTGTGCAGGAAGAGCAGCGGGATGTCCCGCTGGTTGGCGAGCTGGATGAACTGCGCGGCCTTCTGCGATTCGGCGCTGAACAGCACGCCCTGCGCGTTGGCGAGGATCCCGACGGGGTAGCCGTGCACCTCGGCCCAGCCGGTGGCCAGGCTCGGCCCGTACAGCGGCTTGAACTCGTCGAACCGCGAGCCGTCGACGACGCGGGTGATCACCTCGCGGGGGTCGAAGGGCGTCCGCAGATCGCCGGGGACGATACCGAGCAGCTCGTCCTCATCGTGCAGCGGCGGTTCGACGGACGCCCGCGGGGCCGGGCCCTGCTTGCGCCAGTTGAGGCGGGAGACGACGCGGCGGGCGGTCCGCAGGGCGTCGGGCTCGTCGAGGGCGTAGTAGTCGGCGAGACCGGAGACCCGAGCGTGCATGTCGGCGCCGCCCAGCGACTCGTCGTCGCTCTCCTCGCCGGTCGCCATCTTGACCAGCGGCGGTCCACCGAGGAAGACCTTCGACCGGTCCTTGACCATGATCACGTGGTCGGACATGCCGGGGATGTACGCCCCGCCCGCGGTCGAGTTGCCGAAGACGACGGCGATGGTGGGGATCCCGGCGGCCGACAGCCGCGTCAGGTCCCGGAACAGCGCGCCGCCGGGTATGAAGATCTCCTTCTGGCTGGGGAGATCGGCGCCGCCGGACTCGACGAGGCTGATCACCGGCAGCCGGTTGGCGAAGGCGATCTCGTTGGCGCGCAGCGCCTTCTTCAGCGTCCACGGGTTGCTGGCGCCGCCGCGCACGGTCGGGTCGCTGGCGGTGATCAGACACTCGACGCCCTCCACGACACCGATGCCCGTGACCAGCGAAGCGCCCACCGGGTAGTCGCTGCCCCAGGCGGCGAGCGGTGAGAGTTCGAGGAACGGGGTGTCCGGGTCGAGCAGCAGCTCGATGCGCTCGCGGGCGAGCAGCTTGCCGCGCTTGCGGTGCCGCTCCACGTACTTCGCTCCGCCGCCGTCGATCGCGGTGGTGTGCGCGGCGTCGACCTCCGCGAGCCGGGCGAGCATGGTCGCGCGGTTGGCCGTGTACTCCTCGTCCGCGGTGTCCAGGAGAGTCATGCGCCGGCCCCGTCCTCTTGCGCGGACGCGGCGTCCGCCGACTCCGGCGCATTCACGGATCGAGGAGGGTCCACCGGCCTCGGCCGGGTCGGGGACTGCGGTTCGCGACCCGGTCCCGCCGGTCCGGCGAAGGCCTGTGCGATCTCCAGCCAGCGGTCCGCGTCCTCCCCCTCGGCGCGTACGGCCAGGTCGTCGCGGTGCCTGCGCTGGGTGGCCAGCAGACAGAAGTCGATCATGGGACCCGTCACCCGCTGCTCGGCGTCCTCGGGCCCGTACGTCCACAGCTCGCCGTCGGGCGCCGTCAGTTCGACCCGGAACTCCTCGGCGGGCGGCTTCAGTCCCCGTACGAAGTACGCGTAGTCGCGGGCCCGCACACCGATCCGGGCCACGTGCCGCAGCCGGCCGGTCGGCTCACGCCGGGCGTCCAGGGCGTCGGCGACGTCCTGGCCGTGCGCCCAGGTCTCCATCAGCCGCCCGGTGGCCATCGAGGCGGCGCTCATCGGGGGCCCGTACCAGGGGAAACGGGTGCCGGGCGGCTGAGCGGCCAGGGCGTCGAGGAGGGCCTGGCGGCCCGTGCGCCAGCGTTTCAGCAGCTCGGCCGGCGGCAGCGACGCGCCCTTGCGGGCCTCGTCGTCGACGAACGTCTCGAAGGTCGCGGCGGCCCGCTCGGTCTCCCGGGCGAACGCCTCGGGGTCGGTCACCGAGATCAGGGCGACGCCGTCGGTCCAGGCGAGGTGGGCGATCTGGTGGGCGATCGTCCAGCCCTCGGCGGGGGTGGGCGCCGCCCAGCGGTCCGCCGGGAGCGGCGCCACCAGCCGGTCGAGGTCTTCGCTCTCGGCCCGCAGGTCGACGAGCACGGACAGTGGATCGGCCATGACCACCCCTTGTTGACACCCGGTCAGCAACGTTGTGGGTCAGAGACTGGCAGTGCCGCCAAGAACAATCAAGCGTGCATGCATGATTTTCTGGCCGCACACGAAAACCGCCCATCGCCCCCGCGCTGGTGCGCAGGGGCGATGGGCGGTGCGAGCAGTGTCGCGTTCGCGCGCTGATCCGAGAGGGGTGGCCGCTCGGCCGGGCGTCAGGAGGCGCGGGCCGCCCGTCGCGCATCGAGCGCGAGCTTGCGCTCGTCGAACTTCACGGCCTGGTCGTTGAGGCCGCCCATGAACATGCCGAGCTCTTCCTGTGCCCGCAGTCCGTCCGGGCTCAGGCCGCTGACCTCGAGGACCTTGAGGTGGCGCAGCACCGGCTGCAGCACGTCGTCGTGGTGGATGCGCAGGTTGTAGATGCCGCCGATGGCCATCCGGGCCGCCGCCCGCTCGAAGCCGGGCATGCCGTGACCGGGCATCCGGAACTGCACGACGACATCGCGGATGGCCTGCATCGTCAGGTCGGGAGCGAGCTGCAGTGCCGCCGCGAGCAGGTTGCGGTAGAAGACCATGTGCAGGTTCTCGTCGGTCGCGATCCGGGCCAGCATCCGGTCGCAGACCGGGTCCCCCGACTGGTGTCCGGTGTTGCGGTGCGAGACGCGGGTGGCCAGCTCCTGGAAGGCCACGTAGGCCACCGAGTGCAGCATGCTGTGCCGGTTGTCGGACTCGAAGCCCTCCGACATGTGCATCATGCGGAAGCGCTCCAGCTCGACCGGGTCCACGGCACGGCTGGTCAGCAGGTAGTCACGCATGACGATGCCGTGCCGGCCCTCTTCCGCGGTCCAGCGGTGCACCCAGGTGCCCCAGGCGCCGTCGCGGCCGAAGAGCGAGGCGATCTCGTGGTGGTAGCTCGGGAGGTTGTCCTCGGTGAGCAGGTTCACGACGAGCGCGATCCGGCCGATGTCGGTGACCTTGGACTGCTCGGGGGCCCAGGCCTCGCCGCCCATGATCCCGTCGAAGTTACGGCCGTCGCTCCACGGCACGTACTCGTGCGGCATCCATTCCTTGGCTACGGCGAGGTGACGGTTGAGCTCGGTCTCGACGACCTCTTCCAGGGCGTACAGCAGCCGCGCGTCACTCCATGTGTCCGATCCGGGACGGTGGGATTCGGTGATGGTCACGGTGGCTCCTGATGGCTGGCAAGGCACCTACGGGGACGTAAGTTACGCTACCGTAGGTTATGAGTCGCCGAAAAGGCAACCGTCGCCCCGCTGGGTGTATGGAACGACTACCGACAGATACGGAATGACTAGCTCCGCGCGGACAGCTCGCGCAGCCGCACGGACAAGCACGTGACGCAGCCCTCCAGCTTCTCGAATTCGCTGATGTCGACCAGCACCGGCCGGTATCCCAGGCCGCTCAGCAGCTCCGCGCTCCGGGGAGCGCTCGCGGCCATGAGCAGCACATTTCCGCCGAGGAGCACCACGTGTGACCCACCCTCCTCCGGCATCGGTCGGAAGTGCGTAAAGATGGCCGGATCGTCGACCAGTGGCGGATATCCGATGATCGTTCCGTCCGGCAGGGCCGTCACCGCCGATTTCAGGTGCAGCACCTTCTTCACCGGGACGCCGACCACCCGCGCGCCCAGCGGCTCGAAGGCCGCACGCAGCTGCCGCAGGCCCTCCGCGTTGGTGCGCCCGCCCTGGCCGACGTAGATGGTGTCCCCGACCTTCAGGACGTCGCCGCCCTCCAGCGTCCCGGGCTCCTGGATCCGCCGCACCGAGCAGCCGAGCGCGACCGCGGCCTCCTCGGCGCCGGCCGTCTCCGGGCGCCGTGTGGGGGCGCCGGGGCGCGAGATCAGCGCCACGTCCCGGAACACGACCATGGTGTCCTCGACGAACACCCCGTCCGGGCAGTCGTCCGCCGGGGCGGCCTCAGTGGTCTCCCAGCCGTGCTCGGCCAGGACGGCGGTGTAGCGCTCCCACTGCCGCAGCGCGAGGGCGGGATCGACGGGCGAGCGCTCGATGTGCGTGACCAGGCCCTCGGCCAGGCGCGGACCGGGACGGCGGACGATCGCCTTCTTGCTGGGCATATAGGATCTGCTCCCTGATGAGTGCCACTCTTGTTGCCAAGGATCTTGCCGCAGGACACGGGGACCGAGTCCTGTTCTCCGGCCTCGAACTCGTCGTCGCCCCCGGCGATGTGATCGGCCTGGTCGGTGCCAACGGCGCCGGCAAGTCGACGCTGCTGCGGCTGCTCGCCGGGCTCGACACCCCCGAGCAGGGTGTGCTGCGGCTGAGCCCGCCCAGCGCCGCCGTCGGCCATCTGCCGCAGGAGCCCGAGCGGCGTCCCGGGGAGACCGTACGGGACTTCCTCGCCCGCCGTACCGGCGTCGCCGCCGCGCAGAGCGCGCTCGACGCCGCCACCCAGGCCCTCGTCGACGAGGCTCCCGGCGCCGACGACGCGTACTCCACCGGCCTGGAGCGCTGGCTCGACCTCGGCGGCGCGGACCTGGAGGAGCGCTCCGAGGAGGTCGCCGCCTCGCTGGGGCTGGCCATCGGCCTCGACCAGCAGATGACCTCGCTCTCCGGCGGCCAGGCCGCCCGCGCCGGCCTCGCCTCGCTGCTCCTCAGCCGCTACGACGTGTTCCTGCTCGACGAGCCCACCAACGACCTGGACCTCGACGGCCTCGACCGGCTGGAGAAGTTCGTCAAGGGGCTCCGCGCCGGCACCGTCGTCGTCAGCCATGACCGCGAGTTCCTCAGCCGCACCGTCACCAAGGTCGTCGAACTCGACCTCGCCCAGCAGCAGGTGAACATCTACGGCGGCGGCTACGAGGCGTACCTGGAGGAGCGCGAGGTCGCCCGCCGGCACGCCCGCGAGGAGTACGACGAGTTCGCCGACAAGAAGTCCTCCCTCGAAGCGCGCGGACAGATGCAGCGCTCGTGGATGGACCAGGGTGTCAAGAACGCCCGCCGCAAGGCGACGGACAACGACAAGATCGGCCGCAAGTTCCGCAGCGAGGCGTCCGAGAAGCAGGCCGCGAAGGCCCGCCAGACGCAGCGCATGATCGAACGCCTCGACGTCGTCGAAGAGCCCCGCAAGGAGTGGGAGCTCAAGATGGAGATCGCCGCGGCGCCCCGGTCCGGGGCCGTGGTGGCGACGCTGCGCGGAGCCGAGGTCCGCCGCGGGGACTTCACGTTCGGCCCGGTGGACCTGCAGATCGACTGGGCGGACCGGGTCGCGATCACCGGCGCCAACGGCTCCGGCAAGTCCACGCTGCTTGCCGCGCTGCTCGGCCGGCTCCCGCTGGACGCCGGCAACGCGGCACTCGGCCCGGGCGTCGTCGTGGGCGAGGTGGACCAGGCCCGCGGACTGTTCTTCGGCGACGAACCGCTGATGGACGCGTTCTCGCTGTCGGTCCCCGACCTGGAGCCCGCCGACGTGCGGACGCTGCTCGCCAAGTTCGGCCTCAAGGCCGCGCACGTGCTGCGCCCCGCGGCGACGCTGTCGCCGGGGGAGCGGACCCGTGCCGCGCTGGCCCTGCTGCAGGCCCGCGGCGTCAATCTGCTGGTCCTCGACGAGCCGACCAACCACCTGGACCTGCCCGCGATCGAGCAGCTGGAGTCGGCGCTCGCCTCGTACAACGGCACGCTGCTGCTGGTCACGCACGACCGGCGGATGCTGGACGCGGTGAGCACCACGCGGCGCATCGAGGTCGCGGACGGCCGGGTCTCCGAAGCCTGATCCGGGCGGGGTTCCGCGCGGGGTCCGCCGCGCGGAACCGGAATGCCGTGGGCCACGTCCAACCCGTGACCGTTCAGGAACCGGGAGACCGGGAGGCCGTCGGATGCGCGTATGGGTAGGGGCAGTTGCCGTGGTGGCGCTGCTGAGTGCGGCCGGCTGCGGTGCGGATCATCCGTTGACGAACGACAAGAACAACGGGCTCCGCTGCGACTCCATCGTCGTGGGCGAGTCGTCGGACGGCACGCACATCTGCCTCGACGTGGGCAGCTCGGTACGCGTCTCGCTGCCGGGTGCCGGCTGGGGCCCGGTGACCACGTCCGGTGCCGGCCTGACCGAGATGTCCGCCGACACCTTCCGCGGCTCCTCCCGCGGCATCGTGAAGCTGACCGCCGCTCGGAAGGTCTGCCCCGCGCCTTCGGCGCCCGGCATGGTCTCCTGCCACGCCCTGCAGGCATGGACCGTGACGGTCGGCGTGCGGCAGCCATAGACACGGACCCGGACAGGCTGTGGGGGCCTGCCCGGGTCCGTCTGACGTCCTTCGACTTCCTTGCGGGACTACCTCAACCAGCCGTGGTTCAGCTGATGTTGAGGGCGGTGTCGTCGAGTACGAAGCTCGTCTGGAGGCTGGAGTCCTCGGTGCCGGTGAACGTGACCTTCACCGACTGCCCGGCGAAGGAGGAGAGGTCGAAGGACTTCTGCGCGTAGCCGGTGTTCTTGTTGAGGTTGGAGTACGTGGCCAGCGTGGTGGTGCCGGCCTTCACCGTCAGGTTGTCGTAGGCGGTGGAGGTGGTCGTCTCGGCGGTGTCGATGTGCACCCAGAACGTCAGGGTGGCGTGGCAGCCGCTGGGGACCGTCACCGTCTGGGCGAGCGAGTCGGTGTGGGTGGAGCCGTAGCCGTTGAGCCACGCCTTCCAGGAGCCGGAGTGGGCGGCCTCACTGGCGCTGTTGTCGACCACGCCGGCGGTGGCGGTCCAGGGACTGGCGGTGCCGGTCTCGAAGCCCGGGTTGCCGAAGAGCTGCGAGGTGCTGCAGCCGCCGCCGACCGGGTTGACGACCCAGGTGAAGGACGCGCTGCCGGTGGCGTTGGTGCCGTCCTTGGCGGTCACCGTCACGTTGTAGGTCCCGGCGGTGGTGGGCGTACCGCTGATCAGGCCGGTGGAGGGGTTGATCGTGACGCCCGGCGGAAGGCCGGTGGCGCTGTAGGTGAGGGTCTGTCCGCTGCCGGAGTCGGTGGCCTGGATCTGCAGGGAGACCGCGGTGTTGACGGTGCTCGACTGGCTGCCCGGGTTCGTCACGGTGACGGTGTTGCCGCCGGTCGAGCCGTTGGTGAAGGCGGCCGTGCCGTTGGGGGTGCCGAGACCGGTCGGGCCGTCGTAGCCGGCCTTGGCGGTGCACAGGTAGCTGCTGCCGCAGGAGCCGTTGGTGCCGGTGGTCACGTCGTTGAGCGACGAGGCGTGGGCGTAGGGGTACGAGGCCGGGGTGGTGCCCGCGGCCGGGGTGCCGGCGAGGGCGTAGACGGAGGCGATGATCGGCGCGGACGCGCTGGTGCCGCCGTACACGTTCCAGCCGCTCGCCTGGTAACTGTTGTAGACCGCGAGGCCGGTGGCCGGGTCGGCGACCGCCGAGACATCGGCGACGGTGCGCTTGGCACAGCCGGTGTCGGTCTGCCAGGAGGGCTTGGGGTCGTAGGCGGAGCAGCCGGAGCCGGCGCCGTCGCCGCTGGTGCTGCCCCAGACCTTCTCGGTCCAGCCGCGGGGGGTGCTGGAGCGGCTCAGCGAGGTGCCGCCGACCGCGGTGACGTACTGCGAGGCCGCCGGGTACTCGACGCCGTAGCCGCTGTCACCGGAGCTGACGGTGATCGCGACGCCGGGGTGGTTGAAGTACGAGGCGTCCGAGCTGGGGTCGGTGGAGTCCTCGCCGCCGCCGTAGCTGTTGGAGACGTACTTGGCGCCCATCGTGACCGCGCGGTTCACCGCGGCGCCCAGGTCCTCCATGGACGCCGTGGCCGCCTCGACGAGCAGGATGTGGCACTGCGGGCAGACGGCGCTGACCATGTCGACGTCGAGCGAGATCTCGCCCGCCCAGCCGGCGTCGGCCGGCGGGTAGCTGGTGCCGCCGTTCTGGTCGACCTTCTTGAAGCACCCGTTGGCGGTGGTGCAGGCCGGCAGGCCGTACGTGCTGCGATACGAACCGAGGTCCGCCTCGGCCTTGGGGTCGTCGTTGGCGTCGATGATCGCGACGGTCGCACCGGCACCGGCCGAAGGCAGGGCGTATGCGCTCTGCAGGTCAGTGGGGCCGTAGCCGGACGGGAGCGCGTTCGGGGCGAGGGTCAGGTGCTGGACCAGGTCGGTGCGGGCGAGTGCGTGACAGGCCATGTAGCCGGCCTGGGTGGGCTCCGAGCAGAGCCGCTCGGTGTGGGCGGTGGAGCTGCTCGCCGCGGCCGGGGCGGCCGTTGTGGGGGCGGCCGACGCGGTGGCCGGGCCGGCGACGGCCAGCATGCCGACGGAGGCCAGGGCCGCCGCCGACAGGACGGCGGTGACGCCGCGACGGGTGAGGCGTCCGGCGCGGGTGGGGGTTCTCGATGGCAATGAACAGCCCTCCATGGGGGGATCGGTCCCGGCGGCGGGCAACCGTCCACGGCAGTGTCATGGTCATGACACTGCCTGATGAAGAGAACGCCGCAGGGCTTCGCGTGGCGCACGTTCATTGGAGAGGAATGCGGCGGCGAGGGTGACGCCAACGCTGGGGGAACAACTGCCACCCCGTTCAGTGGTGGCCAACGCTGAACGTAGTGACACCTGCCCCAAGGGACTACCGGGCAATGGCAAAGTCTTCCTTTCGGTGGGTGATCCCGGGCGTATAGCTTGAGCGCTCATGGAGTTCGAAGAGGGTCCGGTCAACGACCTTGTGGCGCTGGGGCTCGCGCGGTACGAGGCACGCGTCTACCTCGCGCTCGTCAGACGCGAGTCGTACACCGCGGCGGAGGTGGCCCGCGAGGCGGACGTTCCCCGGCAGCGGGTCTACGACGTCCTCGACGCGCTCGTGCGCCGACGGCTCGCCGTCGCACGGCCCGGCCGGGTGGCGACGTTCTCCGCGATCGCGCCGGAACTGGCGATCGCCCGGCTGATGGCCCTTCAGCGGGAGTCGCTGGAACGGCTGGACCGGGTCTCGGCCGGGCTCGCCTCCGCGCTGCTGCCGATCTGGACCGACGGGCGCACGCACACCGATCCGCTCGACTACATCGAGGTGCTGCGCGACCCGAAGGTGATCGCCGAGCGTTTCGCGGACATCCAGGAGCAGGCCGGCCACGAGCTGCTCAGCTTCTGCAAGCCGCCCTTCGTCGCCCCCGCCGCCAACACCGAGGGCATCAAGGTCGTCCGCAGACTGCGCAAGGCCGGGGGAACGGTCCGGGCGATCTACACGCACGACGCGCTCGGCGACGCGGAAGTCCTGGAGAACGTCCGCCGGTTCGGCGAGGCGGGGGAGGAGGCGCGGTTCGCCGCCGAACTGCCGATGAAGCTGATCATCGCGGACGCCTCGCTGGTGCTGTGCGACATGCCCGACCCGGTGGCCGGAACCGGCTCCACCACCGCGCTCTTCATCGAGCACCCGGCCCTCGCGGGCTGTCTGCGCCTCGCCTTCCTGACCGTATGGGGGAGCGCCGAGACCCGGCCCATGGATCCGCCGTCGTGAGCAGTGCGGGGTTCCGACCGGGCTGGGGCGGCTCGGCCGGCGTGGGCGGCGCCGCCCGGCCGGGGTGGCCGGGACGCGTTCGGTCGCGCGTCACGGGAGTTAAAGTGGCCGCGTGGCCGTGTTCCTGCTCGGAGTCGGTGCCGCCTGCTGCCTCGGACTGGGTTTCGTACTGCAGCAGCGCGCGGCGCAGCGTGCCCCGCTCGCGGACTTCCTCTCCTTCCGACTCCTCCTCGATCTGATCAGGATGCCCCAGTGGCTGCTGGGCATGGCACTCATGATCGGCGGCCAGGTGCTCGGGGCGCTGGCCCTGGCGCGCGGCGAGGTGTCCCTCGTCGAACCGCTCCTCGCGACGAATCTGCTGTTCGCCCTGGCGCTGTCCAGATGGCTGTCGGGGCAGCCGCTGGGCCGGAGCGGCTGGGCGGGAGTCGCCCTGCTGGCCCTCGGCGTGACGGCGTTCATCGTCGCCGGGCAGCCGGCCGGCGGCGGCCCGGAGGCGGGAGCGTTGCGCCACTGGCTGGTGCTGGGGATCGTCGTCGGGCTCGCGCTGCTGCTGGTGGCCTGTGCCAAACGGCTGCCCGCCTCGTCCGAGGCGACCCTGCTGGCGCTGGCGGCCGGCCTGCTCTACGGGCTGCAGGACGCGCTGACGCGGATCTGCGGTGAGTTGGCCCGGGAGGACGGCGTCCAGATACTGGCGGTGCACTGGCAGCCGTACGTGGTCGCGGCGATCGGGCTCACCGGACTCGTCCTCGTCCAGAGCGCCTTCGAGACCGCCCCGCTGCGGATGTCGCTGCCCGCGCTGACGGCCGCACAGCCACTGGCGGGCATCGCCTGCGGCATCGGCTTCCTCGGGGACCGGCTGCGGGTGACACCCGGGGCGCTGGCCTGGGAGGCGGCCGGGCTCGCGGCGATCACGGTGGGGGTGGTGCTGCTGGGACGGCACCCGGCGATGCCGTGCGCGCAGTCCGACGGCCAGCCGGAGAAGGAATCCACGACGAGCGCGAGCTGAGGGTCGAGCCGTTCTGGCGGCCGAGTACGCGCCCGAACTGGTCGACGTCGCAGTTTCGCAGGGGCTCTCAGGCCCGGTCCCAGCCGGCTTCGACCCCGAGGAACCGCCCCAGATCGGCGACCTCGGCCTCGATGCCGCGCACGACGACGGCGTCGAGCGGCGGCCGGAACGGGTCGACGCGGACGGTGAGCCGGTCGCCGCTACCCCGCTCGTGCCGCCAGACGCCGACCACCTCGCCGTCCAGCAGCACGCACGGGGTGAGGAACCCGCCGCCGGTCGCGACGAGACGGGCGAAGGACGGGTCCAGCAGCAGATCCCGGTCGTGGTAGCCGAGCAGATACGGGTCGAAGTGCCCGATCAGCCGGACGGACGGGTTCGGCGGCCGTGGCGCGTCCGTGCCGGCCCCCACCCACAGCGGGCCGTCCGGTCCCGCGATCTCCGCCAGGTACTCCCCGGCCGCCTGGAACCCGCGCCGTGCCTGGCCGGCCGGCAGCCCCGACCACTTGGCGAAGTCCTTGTCGGTCGCGGGTCCGTAGGCGGACACGTACCGCTCGGCGAGCGCGGCCAGGGCCTCGGTCCCCGACAGGTCCGGCCCGGCGACGCCGTCGAGCCACTCCTCGCGCAGGACATAAGTCGACTTGTCACCGTCGGCCTCGGGTCCCCGGCACACCAGGCCCGTCGCCGCCGCGTACAGCATCAGATGGGCCGGCGCCTGGCTGCGCGGATCCAGGGTGAGGCCGAACTCGCCGAGGCCGCGCACGATGTCGTCGCGGAGCATCGGCGGGCGCCCGGCCAGCACCTTCTCCAGCGCGGGAAGCGCGCGGGCGCAGGTCTCCTCGTCCAGACCGAGCCGCAGTCGTCTGCCGCGCTGCGCGGCGGTGGCACGCGGGCCCAGTAGCGACGTCATCCAGCGCACGTCCGCCGCCGGGACGGCGTGCAGGGTGCCGCGCATCAGCCACGTACGGACCAGCGACCGGTCACCGGCGCCGCACGCCGCGTCGACGTCCCCGGCGGTGAGCCCCGAGGTCCTGGCGCGTACCTGCAACCGGCACGCCTTGGCGTCCTGCGCCTGCAGCGCGCCGGCCCGGCGCGCCGCCTCGACGACCCCGGCCCCGTCGCGCGGGCCGGCCAGCCCCTGCGCATGCACGCGCCAGGACCGCACCTGGGCGGGCGTCAGTTCCGGCATGGACCCCATCCTGCCGCACCTGCCGCCCAGGACTTGTGCATCCGGTCACGAACGGCCCGTTGACCCACCGTCGGCGAGCGACCGTGTCACCCCTTGCCGAAGTGCTCCAGCGGGAAGGCGCCGGAGGCCAGGGCGGTCTGGGTGAAGGATCCGGCCAGTTCGGTGAGGCGCGCGACGCCGGTGGCGCCGAGGTGCTCGTACGGGGCCCGGTCGACGCGGTCCGTCGCGGCTTCGATGTCCCGCCGCAGCTCGACGCCCGCGTCGGTGAGCTCGCCCGCCGTGTCGAGCAGCCCGCGCTCGCGCAGCCGGTCCTGGGCGGCGGCCCACTGCTCGGCCGTCCAGCCCCTGCTGGCCTGGACGAAGCGGGGGGTGAAGCCCTTGCCGGTCGCGGTGTGGCTGACGATGGCCTCCAGGCCGTCGAGTTCGGCCGCTACCAACGCGGCGAGGTGCCCGTCGCCCCGGTGCTCGCGCAGCAGCGTGGCGGCGTGCCAGAGCGCGAGGTGCGGCGCCGTCGGCACCGGCAGGTCGGCGTTGGCGGCGTAGAGCGGGCGGGCGGCCCGGTCGCAGGCCTCGGAGGCGCGCAGCGCCAGAGCGGCGGCCTCCGCCATCTCGGGCGAGGCGACGGTGTCCGCGCCGAGCAGCCGGGTGAGCGCGGTGTCGACGGCGCGCAGCCGGGCGTCGATGACGGCCTCGGGGGTGGCGATCGTCCAGGCGCGCGGGATGTGCCGGGCCACCAGGTCGTGGTTGAAGTTGTAGAAGGTCGCGGTGACGGTACCGGCTCCGACGGCCCCCAGCGGCGCCGCACGGCCCGCGAAGTACGTCATGCTGCCGGGTTCGAGGCCGAGCCGGGAGAGTTCGGCGGTGAACTCGGGCGAGAAGTACGTACTGGAGTGCAGCGGGTTGAGAGTGTTCTGACAGCGGCGCGACGCGCGGGGGTCCGAAGCGGTAGTAGTCATGGCCCCCAGGTTACCGACTGGTCAGCATGCTGCCGATAGGCATGCATACGTTCCGGCCACCGCGACGAAAAACGTTGCACGAGAGGTTCCAGAATCATGAATCGGTGGAAGGAACGGAAGCAAAGTGTCGAGATCGATAGTATTGACGTGTCAGCTGTACGTCCTACGGAGGCCCTGATGTCCACCGACATACCCGCACGCATGCTCCCGGTCACGGACCGGACCCGTCATCGGCGGCTGCGGGAGCAGGGCAGCGTGTCCCGCGACGACCTGGACGCGGTACTGGGCGCCGGCTTCATCTGCCATCTCGCCGTGGTGGTGGACGGCTCGCCGCTGGCGGTCCCCACGGTCTACGGGTTCGACGCCGCCGCCGACACGCTCTATCTGCACGGCTCGGCCGCCAGCCGCAGCCTGGTGCAGTCGCCCGGGGCGTCCGTCTGCGTCACCGTCACCCACATCGACGGTCTGGTGCTGGCCCGGTCCGTCTTCGAGCACAGCGTCAACTACCGCAGCGCGATGGTGCTCGGCGTGCCGCGTGCCGTCACCGATCCCGACGAGAAGCTGCACGGGCTGCGCGTCCTGGCCGAGCAGTCCGCGCCCGGCCGGTGGGACCACGCGCGCGGCCCGTCCCGCAAGGAGCTCGCCGCCACCACGCTGCTCGCGCTGGGGATCGACGAGGCCTCGGTGAAGACCAGCACCGGTCACACCGACGACGCCGACGGCCCCGACGGCGAACTGCCCGTATGGGCCGGGGTGCTGCCGCTGCTCCACACCTGGGGCGAGCCCGAGCCGGACCCGGCCCTGCGGGCCGGCATCCCGCTCCCGCCGCACGTGGCGGAACGGGCGGGCACGCAGGCGGGCTGACCATCCGGGGTGGTCTCCGCGGGACTGATCCCAGAAACGGATATCCGGGCCGGTTCAGCCCGCCGTCGGCGACCAGTCGAAGCGGGCGGGCCGCCCCTCAAGGAACGCGGCCACGCCCTCGGCCGTGTCCCCGCTCGCGCGCGCCTGCCGCTCCCAGTGCTCGATCCGCGCCGGGTCCAGGCCGGGCGCCGCGAACTCCTTCGCCGCGGCCTGGGTGAGCTGCGAGCGCGAGGCCAGGACCGCGGTGAACTCCGCGACCCGCTTGTCGAGTTGCCCGTCAGGGAGCACCTCGTCGACGAGCCCGGTCCGCAGCGCCCGCTCATGGTCGATCAACTCGGCCGAGAACAGCAGGTACTTGGCGGTCGCGGGCCCGACCAGGCCGACCAGTCGCCGGGTGGACGAGGCGGCGTAGACGATGCCGAGCCGGGCCGGGGTGACGCCGAAGCGCGCTCCCTCGGCAGCGAACCGCAGATCGCAGGCGGCGGCGAGCTGGCAGCCGCCGCCCACGCAGAAGCCGCGCACGGCCGCGACCGTCGGCTTGGGGAAGGCGGCCAGCGCCTCCTCGGCCCGGACCGCCGCGTCCTGTGTCCTGGCGGAGCCGCTGCCCGCCTCCCGCAGCCCTGAGATGTCCGCGCCCGCACAGAAGGTGCCGTCAGCGCCGGTGAGCACCAGGACCCGCACGGCGGGATCGGAGGCGAGCCCGTCCAGCAGACCGGGGAGCGCCTCCCACATCTCCGTGGTCATGGCGTTCCGCTTCGCCGGATTGCTGATCGTCACCGTTGCGGTGCCGTCCGCGATGTCCAGCAGCAGTCCGGGCTGTGGGCCGGGCTTCGGGCCGGGCTCGGGCATCCGGGCTCCCCTTCCGTATGTTCCGTGCGGCGTGATGTTCCGTTCGGCGTGGGTGTGGTGCGCAGGTGGCCGATCATCGGATCCTATCCGCGAACAAATAGGAGTAAAAAGGCTATACGGGACATTCATTCGACCGAGGCGAGGAGGCGGACGTGGCCGCACTCAGGAAGCGGGACCCGCGACCGGAGGCCCGGATCAGCCGCAGTTTCGGATGGCTTGCCGCACTCGGCGCCGTCCTGGTGCTGTGCGGGCTGTTCGGTCTCGCCTACACGGCCTTCGCCACCCTCACCTCGGTGCTGCTCTTCGGCTGGCTGCTGCTGATCGGGGGCTTCGTCGGCCTGCTGCACGCCGTCCAGTCACGCGACACGAACTTCTTCTGGCTCGCGCTGGTCGTCGCGGCGCTGAACCTGGCGGCGGGGGTCGTCGTCATCCGCAGGCCGGACGGCACCGCCGCGGCACTGACGATGTTCGCCGCGCTGCTCTTCCTGACCGGCGGGGTGTTCCGGCTGTTCGGCGGCCTGGTGGTGCGCGGACCGCAGACGCTCTCGACCGTGGTGCAGGGCGCGGTCGGCATCCTGCTGGGCGTCCTGGTGCTGGCCAACTGGCCGGAGAGCAGCCGCTACGTCCTCGGCTTCTTCTTCTCCCTCATGCTGCTCTTGGACGGCCTCGGACTGATGGCCGGCGGTATCGGCGGCCGGCGGGTCGTCGGCATGGTCACGGACGCCCGCACCGAGGCGGACGCCCAGGCGGAAGCCCGGCGGGAGGCCGTTGCGGGGGCGGGCCCGGAATCCGCGGCGTCGGCGGGACCGCCGAATGACCCGATGGTGGAACATTCCACGAAGCAGGAACAAGGCGATCGGAATCGGTCGCCCGAGTGACAAAAGTCTTTCGCTGATGGACATGAAGCGCCGAAAGGTGCGGACTTACGGGCACCCGCCCAGTGAACTGCCCCCCACTCCGGAGACTCGATCCGTGAGGCGGATCTCGCCGTCGGCCCGACAGCGGGCAGCGGCAAGAACTGCGGGGACACGTCACACGAAGGCGATGGTGGATGCCGTCATGGAGGTCCGCGGGAGCGTCCCGCCCGATCCGGCGACGGCCGAGGTGCCGGTCGATCCGGATGATCCGGGTGGTCCTGGCGCTTCGGGCGGGCCAGGCGGTCCGTTCGCTCCGCCGCCGCCGTACGCCGGGGCGTGGCGTTTCACCGCACCGGCGGTGGACTCCTCGGTACCCCAGGTCCGGCACGGTGTCCGGGATCTCATCACCGACCGGAAGGTGCCCGTCGGCGACGATCTGATGGCCGGCATCCTGCTGATCGTGTCGGAGCTGGTGACGAACGCGGTCCGGCACGCGGCGCTGCTGTCGCCGCAGATCACCATCGAGGTCGCGGTGGGCCCGGACTGGATCCGGGTCGGCGTCGAGGACAACCACCCCTACCGTCCCAAGGCGCTGGAGGCGGAGTACGGCGACACCGGCGGCCGCGGCCTGCTGCTGGTCAAGGCCATCACGGCGGAAGCCGGCGGCATGTGCGACGTGACGCACACCGACTCCGGCGGCAAGGTGATCTGGGCGCTGCTGCCACTGCCGTTCCCGAACTCCTGAGACGTGCCCGAACCCCTGAGGCTGAACCCCTGAGGCCGCGGAGCCGGTCCGCCGGGCCCGCTCCGCGGAGCCGCCCCGGCGGATCAGCGCGTTCCTACCAGCCGGCGTCGCCGGTCAGCTCGCGGATCGCGGGCAGCGACGCGTCCCACACCGTTCCGAACCAGGCGGAGAACGGCCCGCGCTCGCGGATCTCCTCCAGCTCCGGCGGCGTCACGAACGCGGTCTCGCCGATCTCCTCGGGGTCGGGCCGCAGCTGCGCCCGTACGAGGCCGACGAACAGGTGGTTGAACTCCTGCTCGACCAGCCCGGACGCCGGGTCCGGGTGGTTGTAGCGGACGGTGCCGGCCTCCCGCAGCAGCGCGGGAGCCGTTCCCAGCTCCTCGGCGGTGCGGCGGGCGGCGGCCACGAACGGCGGCTCGGCCGGGTACGGGTGCCCGCAGCAGGTGTTCGACCAGACGCCGGGGGAGTGGTACTTGCCCATCGCCCGGCGCTGGAGCAGCAGCCGGCCCTCGTCGTCGAAGAGGAAGACGGAGAAGGCGCGGTGCAGCCGGCCGGGGGCCAGATGAGCGGACAGCTTCTCGGCGGTGCCGATCGTCACACCGGCCTCGTCGACCAGCTCCAGCATGATCGGTTCCGCGACCCCGTTGCTGGAGGGATCCGTCGCGGGGGTGCCGGGCCGGCCGGTGGCGGGACTGGTTGGCATGTCCATCCTTCGCATTCGACGACAAGTCCTCAGTCTGCCTCACGCGCCGCTCACCGAAGTGGTTGCACCGCATGCTCCCTGTCACCCGGACGGGGTCGCTGGCACACGTGTGCCTCACGTTCCGGATGCCGGTGCGACGGCATGACGCACAGTGGCGGGGCCGCTACCGGTGACCCCCGTCGTCCGCGATGAGCTGCGGCGATGAAGGGCGCGAGAGCCGCGTCGGTGTCACCCGGACGGCCGGGTACGGCCACCGCACGGCCGCTGTTTGTTGCTGGCGCCCGGATCGACCATGATGATCACGTCATTCGCACGGCGGGGAGGGCCCCGGCGAAGCGCACGAGGAAGCAAACGGGTGGTGAACGGCCGCTTCCGCGGATCCGATAGCCTCTGCCGACCGCCGTCCACACCGGCCCGCCCACCGCCGTCCTCGCCGGCATCCCCACATGTCCAGGGAGTGAGTTCCTCTGCCGACCGCCATCCTCACCGGCCCGCCGGCTCCGGCGTCGCCGCTCGAGGGCGACCTGAGGTCGCTCGGATTCGACGTGATCGAAGCGCCGGAGTCCGGAAGCGAGTCCGAAGCGGCGGCCGGCGGTCTCGCGGCACGTATCGCCGCGGTGCCCGCCACCGACCGGGTGGCGATCGTCGACCGGCGCTTCGTCGGCCACACGCACGCGCTGCGGCTGGCACTCACGGACCCCCGCTTCGACGCCTCCGCCGTTCCCGGCGCGCTGGCCGTCCAGGCCGCGGCGCGTCCCGCGCTGGTCAGGGCGCTCGCCGCCGGGCCGGCCGAGGGTCTGCTGCCGGATACCCTCGCCACCGCCATCGAGGCCGAGGGGGTGGCTCCGCACCGCCCTGAGCTCGGTGTCCTGGTCGCCGCCGTACCCGCCTCGGACGCCGACCGGGCCGAAGCCGCAGCGGCCGTCGCCGCGGTCGACGGGGAGAAGGTCCGGCTGCGCAACGCCGTCAAGGCGCGCGACGGCTTCTTCACCACTTACTGCATCAGCCCGTACTCCCGCTACCTCGCGCGCTGGTGTGCCCGCCGCGGGCTGACCCCCAACCAGGTCACCACAGCGTCCCTGCTCGTCGCGCTCATCGCGGCCGGCTGCGCGGCCACCGGCACCCGGCCGGGCTTCGTCGCCGCCGGTGTCCTGCTGATCGCCTCGTTCGTCCTGGACTGCACCGACGGGCAGCTGGCCCGCTACTCGCTGCAGTACTCGACGCTCGGCGCCTGGCTCGACGCCACCTTCGACCGGGCCAAGGAGTACGCGTACTACGCCGGCCTCGCGCTCGGCGCGGCCCGAGGCGGTGACGACGTGTGGGCGCTGGCGCTCGGCGCGATGGTGCTGCAGACCTGCCGGCACGTCGTCGACTTCTCGTTCACCGAGGCCAACCACGACGCGACGGCCAACACGAGTCCGACCGCCGCCCTGTCCGACAAGCTCGACAGCGTCGGCTGGACGGTCTGGGTGCGCCGGATGATCGTGCTGCCGATCGGTGAGCGCTGGGCGATGATCGCGGTGCTCACCGCCGTCACCACGCCCCGCATCACCCTGACCGTGCTGATCATCGGCTGCGCGCTCGCCGCCTGCTACACCACCGCCGGCCGGGTGCTGCGCTCGCTCACCCGCAAGGCGGTCCGCACCGACCGGGCCGCCCAGGCGCTCGCCGAGCTGGCCGACAGCGGTCCGCTCGCCGAAGCCGTCGCCCGCGCCACCGGGCCGCTCGCCCGCCGGCTGCCGTCCTTCACCGCCCCCGCCATCGCCCTGCTCGGCGCCGCCGCGCTGGTGGCGACCGCGGCGCTGGCCCCATGGGGCAGCTGGTGGCCGGTGCTGGCCGCCGTCGTATACGTCCTGACCTCGGGTCTGGCCGTCGCGCGGCCGCTGAAGGGTGCGCTCGACTGGCTGGTCCCGCCGTTCTTCCGGGCGGGCGAATACACCACGATCCTCGCGCTGGCGGCCGTCTCGGACGTGAACGGGGCATTGCCCGCCGCTTTCGGCCTGGTGGCCGCCGTCGCCTACCATCACTACGACACGGTGTACCGCATCCGCGGCGGCACCGGGGCGCCACCGAGGGCCCTGGTACGCGCGACCGGCGGACACGAGGGCAGGGCGCTGGCGGTCACCGCGGCGGCCGCCCTCGCGCACCACACAGGTTTTACCGTCACGCTGACGGTCATCGCCGGGGCGCTGACACTCGTGGTGCTCACCGAGAGCATCCGTTTCTGGGTGTCGTCAGCCGCACCCGCTGTACACGACGAATCAGGAGAACCCGCATGATCGGCCTCGTGCTGGCAGCCGGCGCCGGACGGCGTCTGCGTCCCTACACCGACACCCTGCCCAAGGCTCTGGTGCCGGTCGACCCCGAGGGGGCGGGCACCACCACCGTCCTGGACCTGACCCTGGGCAACTTCGCCGAGGTCGGCCTCACCGACGCGGCGATCGTGATCGGCTACCGCGGCGAAGCCGTCGTCGAGCGCAAGGCCGCCCTGGAGAAGAAGTACGGCGTCAAGCTGTACCTCGTCGACAACGACAAGGCGGAGACCTGGAACAACGCCTACTCGCTGTGGTGCGCCCGGGACATTCTCACGGAGGGTGTGATCCTCGCCAACGGCGACACCGTGCACCCGGTCTCCGTGGAGAAGACCCTGCTGGCCGCCCGCGGCCAGGACCGGCGGATCATCCTCGCCCTCGACACGGTGAAGAAGCTCGCCGACGAGGAGATGAAGGTCATCACCGACCCGGCCAAGGGTGTGCAGCGCATCACCAAGCTGATGGACCCGGCCACCGCGACCGGCGAGTACATCGGCGTGACGCTGATCGAGTCGTCGGCCGCAGCCGACCTGGCCGACGCGCTGAAGACGACCTTCGAGAAGGACCCCGACCTCTACTACGAGGACGGCTACCAGGAGCTCGTCAACCGCGGCTTCACCATCGACACCGCGCCGATCGGCGACGTGGCCTGGGTCGAGATCGACAACCACGACGACCTGAAGAAGGCACGGGGGATCGCGTGCCAGTACTGACCCGGCTGATCCCCTCGCCGGTCGTCGTCGACATCAACGGCGGCGCTCTCGCCGATCTGGCCGGCCTCCTGGCCGACCAGCGGATCTCCAGCTCGGGCAAGCTCGCCGTCGCGGTCAGCGGCGGCTCCGGCCTCAAGCTGCGCGACCGGCTGGCTCCCGAGCTGCCCGGCGCCGACTGGTACCCGGTCGACGGCGGCACCATCGACGCCGCCGTCAAGCTCGCCGACGCCATGCGCGGCAAGCGGTACGACGCGGTCGTCGGCCTGGGCGGCGGCAAGATCATCGACGTCGCGAAGTACGCGGCCGCCCGGGTCGGGCTGCCGATGGTCGCCGTCGCGACGAACCTCTCGCACGACGGCATCTGTTCGCCGGTCTCCACGCTGGACAACGACAACGGGCGCGGCTCCTACGGGGTGCCCACCCCGATAGCGCTGGTCATCGACCTGGACGTGATCCGCGAGGCCCCGGTGCGCTATGTGCGCTCCGGGATCGGCGACGCGATCTCCAACCTCTCCGCCATCGCGGACTGGGAACTGTCGCACCGTGAGACCGGTGAGCCGATAGACGGTCTCGCCGCCGCCATGGCCCGCTCCGCGGGCGAGTCCGTACTGCGGCACCCGGGCGGGGTGGGTGACGACGCGTTCCTCACCACGCTCGCCGAGGGCCTGGTGCTCTCCGGCATCGCCATGTCGATCAGCGGGGACACCCGCCCGTCGTCCGGCGCCTGCCACGAGATCAGCCACGCCTTCGACCTGCTGTACCCGAAGCGCGCCGCCGCGCACGGCGAGCAGGTCGGCCTGGGCGCCGCCTTCGCCATGTACCTGCGCGGGGCGCACGAGGAGTCCGGCCTGATCGCCGAGGTGCTGCGACGCCACGGCCTGCCGGTCACGCCCGGCGAGATCGGCTTCTCCGACGAGGAGTTCGTCAAGGCGGTCGAGTACGCACCGCAGACCCGCCCCGGGCGCTACACGATCCTGGAACACCTCGACCTGTCCGCAGACCAGATCAAGGACGCATACGCCGACTATGCCAAAACCATCAGTAGCTGAACTCCGCCCGGTCGTTCACCCCCCAGGGGTGAAGGACCGGCGGAGCGGCGAGCACTGGGCCGGCCGGCTCTACATGCGTGAGCTCTCGCTGCGCATCGACCGGCACCTGGTGAACACGCGGGTCACCCCCAACCAGGTGACGTACGTGATGACCGTCGCCGCCGTCCTCGCCGCCCCGGCTCTGCTGGTGCCGGGGATCGCCGGTGCCGTGCTCGGTGTGGTGATGGTCCAGCTGTATCTGCTGTTCGACTGTGTCGACGGCGAGCTCGCCCGCTGGAAGAAGCAGTACTCGCTGGGCGGGGTGTACCTGGACCGCGTCGCCGCCTATCTGTGCGACGCCGCCGTGCTGGTCGGCTTCGGTCTGCGTGCCGCCGATCTGTGGGGCTCCGGGCGGATCGACTGGCTGTGGGCGTTCCTCGGCACGCTGGCCGCCCTCGGTGCCGTGCTGATCAAGGCGGAGACCGACCTGGTCGGCGTCGCCCGTCACCAGCACGGGCTGCCGCCGGTCAAGGAGGCGGCCTCCGAGCCGCGTTCGTCCGGTATGGCGCTGGCCCGCAAGGCCGCCGCGGCGCTGAAGTTCCACCGGCTCGTCCTCGGCATCGAGGCGTCGCTGCTGATCCTGGTGCTGGCGATCCTGGACCAGGTCAGGGGCGACCTGTTCTTCTCGCGCCTCGGTGTCGCCGTGCTGGCCGGCATCGCGCTGCTGCAGTCCCTCCTGCACCTGGTCAGCATCCTCGCGTCGAGCAGGCTGAAGTGAGTACGCCGCTGAAGCTCGGCGCGGTGATCATCACCATGGGCAACCGTCCCGTGGAGTTGCGCGACCTGCTGGACTCCGTGGCCAAGCAGGACGGCCCGCCGATCGAGGTCGCGCTGGTCGGCAACGGCTCCCCGCTCCCCGAGCTGGAAGGGTCCGCGCCGCGGCTGCGCACCGTCGAGCTGCCCGAGAACCTGGGCATTCCCGGCGGCCGCAACGTCGGCGTCGAGCTCTTCGGCCCGAACGGCTCCGATGTCGACGTGGTGCTGTTCCTGGACGACGACGGGCTGCTGCCCGGCACCGACACCGGGGAGCTGCTCCGCGACGCCTTCGCGGCCGACCCGGAGCTGGGCATCGTCAGCTTCCGGATCGCGGACCCGGAGACCGGCACCACCCAGCGCCGCCACGTGCCGCGCCTGCGGGCGTCCGACCCGATGCACTCCTCGCGGGTGACCACCTTCCTGGGCGGCGCCAGCGCGGTCCGTACGAAGGTGCTGGCGCAGGTCGGCGGGCTGCCGGACGAGTTCTTCTACGCGCACGAGGAGACGGACCTGGCCTGGCGGGCGCTGGACGCCGGCTGGATGATCGACTACCGGTCGGACATGGTCCTGCACCACCCGCTCACCGAGCCCAGCCGGCACGCGGTCTACCACCGGATGGTGGCCCGCAACCGGGTGTGGCTGGCACGCCGGAACCTGCCCTGGCCCCTGGTGCCCGCCTATCTCGGCACCTGGATCCTGCTGACACTGGCCAGACGTCCTTCCGGTCCCGCACTGCGGGCGTGGATCGGTGGCTTCCGGGAGGGCTGGGCGACGCCCTGCGGCCCCCGGCGCCCCATGAAGTGGCGCACGGTATGGCGGCTGACCCGACTGGGCCGACCCCCGATCATCTGACAAGCTCGAACCTGAGAGCATCGGTCGCAGTCCGGGACCCCCCTACCCCGGACGCGCACCTTGAGGACGAAAGTGTCTACTGTGAGCGGAACAGCGCACGACGGCGCCGTCGCCGTGAGTGTCCCATCGGACTCCCCGGCCGACGACGGGCTGTCGGCTTCCGAGCTGGCGGCGAAGTACGGGCTGTCGGTCAGCGGTGCCCGGCCGGGCCTCGGCG
>NZ_JAAIKO010000197.1 GCF_016107395.1 Streptomyces fildesensis | reverse complement strand
CATTCGCATCGATGTCGAAGCAGACCGTAATCTGAGGGACACCTCTCGGTGCCGGAGGAATTCCGGAGAGCTCGAATTTGCCAAGCAAATTGTTGTCCCGCGTCCTGGTTCTCTCGCCTTCGTATACCTGAATCAAAACACCCGGCTGGTTGTCAGAGTAGGTAGAGAACACCTGCTCTTTCTTGGTCGGAATGGTCGTGTTCCTGGGAATCAAGACGGTCATCACGCCGCCGGCAGTTTCCAACCCAAGAGATAGAGGCGTGACATCCAAAAGAAGAAGATCTTGAACTTTTTCGTTCCCCTCTCCGCTCAGAATGGCGGCCTGCACAGCAGCACCATAAGCGACAGCTTCGTCAGGATTGATGCTTTTGCAGAGCTCTTTGCCATTGAAGAAATCTTGCAGGAGCTGCTGCACTT
>NZ_JAAIKO010000196.1 GCF_016107395.1 Streptomyces fildesensis | reverse complement strand
GTTGAAAATGAAGGAAGAGGAAGCGATTTCGGTTCGGGAGAGATGTGAAAAGCAGATCCAGCGTACTTATGGTGTCTTCCAGCCTGGGTTGGAGTCGTCGGCTCCTCCATCGAGATCCGACGATCATTTCTCTCAGATCTACTCGTCGGCTGCAAATTAAGAGTCTCTCCCCTGCGCAAAATCCTCACGTTCTCCATCACAAGCTCGTGCTGGATGAACGCGCGGCATCTCCCCGCCCCGCCAGACGATGATTTCGCCTTCCTCCGGTCAGATCTACAAGACCGAGACGAATCTCTGATGAAAAACCTAGGGTACGGTTCTCTGTGCTGGACGTGCGCTGCATCAACACAGCGAGCAAATCTGGCGTTGTCCTTTAGACAATCTTTAGGGCGCAAGACCTCGGTGCCCATCCTTGTTCCTATCA
>NZ_JAAIKO010000195.1 GCF_016107395.1 Streptomyces fildesensis | reverse complement strand
CCGACGCGGTCAGCCACTCGTAGCCGGCATAGCGGTCGGGCCCGTAGTCGTAGGCACAGACAGCCCGCAGTCCGGTGCCGCGCATCTGTGCTTCGCGCAGTGCGACGAGCACGGCGTGCCGGGCGGGCGGTGAGCCGTCCGTGCCCACCACGATGGGGCGGTCGGAAGTGTTCGCGCTCGTGTCGGACATGGAGCCTCCGGAGAGTCGTCGGACCGCGGTCGATGGGATGTCGCGCGATGCCATGGAGTGATGTGCGGTCGCCCGCTCGCTTCCAGCCTCACAGGCCCAGGAGTGGATACCGAGGGGCCTTGCAGGTCCCTCCGGGGGCCGAACGTCCTTGCCGCCGATCTACACGGCCGGCACGCCGTGCTCCCGGAACTGACCTCGCACCCGTTCCAGGAGCGCGGGCCCCGGTGCGGGGGTGTC
>NZ_JAAIKO010000194.1 GCF_016107395.1 Streptomyces fildesensis | reverse complement strand
GTTGAATTGTAGTTTGGAGAAACGTCTTTGTCGATGATTTTTCGGTGCAAGTCTTTTGGAAGGAGGCGCTGGAGAGGGTGAGAGCCCCGTCGCATCGAATGTCGAGTTGAATCTTGAGGCGTTGTCTCTGAGTAAGGTTGTTTGGGATTGCAGCCTCAATTGGGCAGTAAATTTTGTCGAAGGCCAAATATGGGCGAGAGACCGATAGCGAACAAGTACCGTGAGGGAAAGATGAAAAGGACTCTGAAAAGAGAGTCAAAGAGTGCTTGAAATTGCTGGGGGGGAAGCAGATGGGGACAGCTGCTCTTAAATCGTGGCCAATTGCCTAATTGTTGCGTCTATGTGGTTGTGGGCGGCGGATTGTGTTCGATGCGGGTGATAGCGGCGTGAAGATCTGGAGGTTGGTCTATATCTCGGGACTACGGCGTCGCTGTCATCAAGG
>NZ_JAAIKO010000193.1 GCF_016107395.1 Streptomyces fildesensis | reverse complement strand
GCTATATGCCTGCGGGCAATCGTTCTTGAATATGGATGAATAATTTGTTGCCTTGCAGTTGGTGGGAGTACTAAACGCATCCGTGCAGCAGTACTGCGGCAGTAGAAACGCCGTGCAAGCGCTCTTACAGGCAGCAACACTTCCGTCGGTTCCTTTCACCGTCAGCTCAGATGGGCACACAGAGTTGACGTTGGCAGCGCAACTGGATTGGGTGCAATTGGCGCCGGATCCCCCTTGTGGGGAAACAGAGACTGGCAGATTGAAGCCATCGACGAGGCTGATGTCGTAGTAATCCTGAGTTACGTTCAGCATGACTTCTACAAGAGTTGCAGGAGTAGCGCCGCCGGAGCCATTGCAAGCCACGGCATCTCCACAATCACCAGTAACGCAGCTGAACCTGCCGCCCGCAAATGTGGAGCAACCTGTTCTAGCCCACATGCGAC
>NZ_JAAIKO010000192.1 GCF_016107395.1 Streptomyces fildesensis | reverse complement strand
CTCCCTTGTAATCAACAATAATCATTGGCTTGTCACCAGGTCCAGAAATAACCTTGAACGGCCATAGCTGGATGTCACTCTGTACAGACGTGTCCGTGTACCTCCTTCCAATCAATCTTTTTGCATCAAATACAGTGTTCGTAGGATTCATGGCAACTTGATTTTTGGCAGCATCACCAATCAAACGCTCAGTATCTGTAAAAGCAACATACGACGGCGTCGTCCGGTTTCCTTGATCGTTGGCGATGATCTCAACGCGATCGTGCTGCCAAACGCCGACGCACGAGTAGGTTGTGCCGAGATCTATGCCAATAGCTGGTCCTTCACCCTTGCCGGCCATCTCCTCCTCCGATAACAAAGTCGTCGGTCTTCAACAAAAAGATGAAACAAAAAACAAGACAGAATCCACAAGCAGCAAAGCAAAGAATAGTATGAATTTGAAC
>NZ_JAAIKO010000191.1 GCF_016107395.1 Streptomyces fildesensis | reverse complement strand
ACCGCGCGAGTTAAGGCGATAGACGTATCGCGGCGGGTAAGACGCTTTTAACCCTCTCCGGCGATTCCTCTGATGTCCGTTTGCATACGGTGGCCCAGGTCAACGCGAAGATCGATGAAAGGGACCACCTCAGCATGTTCGACCCCGAAGCGTCAGGAAGCGGCCCGCTCGACGGCTGCCTGGTGATCGAACTGTCCCACGCTCTGGCCGGCCCGCACGCTGCGATGATGCTCGGTGATCTCGGCGCACGGGTAATCAAGATCGAGACACCCGGTCACGGAGATGAGGCCCGCAGTTGGGGTCCGCCCTTCGTCGGTCCGGATCAGACACCAGAGTCGACGTACTTTCTTTCCTGCAACCGCAACAAGGAATCCGTCACCGCTGACCTCAAAACGGAGCAGGGCAGGGAACTGCTCACGCGGCTGCTGCGCCAGGCGGACGTACTC
>NZ_JAAIKO010000190.1 GCF_016107395.1 Streptomyces fildesensis | reverse complement strand
CGTGCAGCTGGTTCGCGACCCGGGTCGCTTCGCCGGCCAGGTCGTCGTCGAACCCGACGATCATTCCCAGCTCGGCGATCGTTGCGTCCTCGCCGTCGATCGCCCGCAGAGTGTGGGTGAGGGCGTGGGATGGGTCCGCGATGATGAACGTGTCCTTCGTCGGTCTTGGCCTAGCCCGGGTAGAGGTCGGCGATCCGCCGCATCGTCAGCCCCGGCAGATAGGCGACCGGGCAGCCCATGTCCCGCGCGGCCGCCAGCGGCAGGGCCCCGATCGAGGCCGGCTCATCGACCACGACGAGCACGGTCCCGTGCTTGGCCTGGAGTTTCGCGAACAGCTCGCGGAGCTTGGGTTCGGTGTTGGGCAGGTGCTTGTCGAAGGCTTTCTTCCCACCTGGTGTCGCGGCGGTGGCGTGGTGTTGCCCTTGCCGACGTCCAGGCCGAGGAAGAC
>NZ_JAAIKO010000188.1 GCF_016107395.1 Streptomyces fildesensis | reverse complement strand
GTCAACGACGCGCTGGCTCTGCACGCCGCCGACGTGGGCATCTCCGTGGAGTCCGGCACCGATGTGGCGAAGGACGCCGCGGACGTGATCCTGCTGGAGAAGGACTTGGACGTGCTCGCGGACGGTGTGGTGGAGGGGCGGCGAATCTTCGCCAACACCATCAAGTACGTCCTCATGGGCACGTCCAGCAACTTCGGCAACATGTTCAGCGCGGCCGGTGCGTCGTTGTTCCTGGGCTTCCTGCCGATGCTGCCGTCCCAGATCCTGCTCAACAACCTGCTCTACGACACCAGCCAGCTGGCGATCCCCACCGACCATGTCGACGAGGAGCAGCTGCGCAGGCCCTCGCACTGGGACATCGGGTTCATCCGCCGCTTCATGGTCTGCTTCGGTCCGATCAGCTCGGTGTTCGACTTCGCCACGTTCGGCGTCATGCTGTGGGTCTTCCACTCCGGACCGGTCCA
>NZ_JAAIKO010000018.1 GCF_016107395.1 Streptomyces fildesensis | reverse complement strand
CCGTGCTGCCGATGATGCCCGGAGTTCCCGAGCGAGCCACCCATGACTACGTCCGTGCCGGCACCACCACCCTGTTCGCCGCGCTCGAGGTCGGCACCGGCAAAGTGATCGGGTCCCTGCACCGCCGCCACCGGGCCGAGGAATTCAAGAAGTTCCTGATCAAACTCGACAAGGAAGTGCCGGCCGGCCTGGACGTTCATCTGATCTGCGACAACTACGCGACCCACAAGACACCTGCGATCAAGAAGTGGCTGCTGGCCCACCCCCGCTTCCACCTGCACTTCACCCCGACCGGATCGTCCTGGCTGAACCTTGTCGAGCGGTGGTTCGCCGAGCTGACCAACAAACAGATACGGCGAGGCGTCCACAAGTCCGTCCAGGCCCTGGAGAAGGACATCCGTAACTGGATCGCCGCATGGAACACCGACCCGAAGCCCTACCTCTGGACGAAGACCGCAGACGAGATCCTCGAACGCCTCGCCTCATATCTGAACAGAATTCCCGACTCAAAACACTAGTGGATCTGGGTGATCTCCGGGCCGCGGCGCAACGGGTCGAGCCCGTCGCCGAACTTCGGCCCCTCGGTCTCCTCCTGCGCGATGCCCTCGGGCACCATCTGGGCGTCGGTCGGCAGCTTCAGCACGATCGGGTCGCGCGGCGCCATCGGCGTCTCGCCGCGCACCACGACGGTGTCGCGGAAGACGGTCTCCAGCAGGCCCGCGGCCTCCGGCTGCACCGCTCCCTGGCCGGAGATGACCCCGCGCAGGAACCAGCGCGGGCCGTCACAGCCGATGAAGCGGACCAGCTGCACACCGTTCGTACCGTCCGGCAGCTGTACGGGCACCTGCGCGCGCAGCTCCCAGCCCAGCGAACCTTCGATCTCGTCGACGATGCCGCCCTGCTTGGTGATGCCGGACGCGATCTCGTCCCGGACCTCGCCCCAGATGCCCTCGGACTTCGGGGCGGCGAACGCCTGCAGCTGGACAGCGCTGTCGTTCAGCACCACGGTCGCGGCGACGATCGACTCACCGGCCACCTCGACGCGCAGCTCCATGCCCTCGACACCGGGCACGAACAGTCCGCCGAGGTCCACCCGGCCCTCGCCGGGCTGCTTGACCTCGCTCAGGTCCCAGGGCCCGTCGGGCCTGGGGGCGGGCGGAAGGTTGTACCGACCCGATTCGCCGGAGTCGTCGGACTCCCCGGCGTCTTCGGCGTCTTCGGCCAGCTCGTCCGGGCTCGCGCCCTCGAGCTCGTCGAGGGCGTCTTCGCGCTCCTTGCGACGACGACGGAACACGGTCACTGTCCTTCCCGGTCTGCAACGACCGAAGCGAATCCATTACTGGTCTGGCCGTCGGGGGCATCACCTACCGAGGCATGCCCCCCGGTGGAGCCGAAGCCCCCAGCGGCCCTGGCAGAACCGGGAAGTTCCGCGACCTCGTGGAAGCGGACCCGTTCGACCTGCTGGACGACCAGTTGGGCGATCCGGTCTCCCCGTTCGAACCGCACGCTCTCGCGTGGGTCCAGGTTGACCACGATCACCTTGATCTCCCCACGGTACCCGGCATCGACCGTTCCCGGGGCATTCACGAGGGTCACTCCGCACCTGGCCGCGAGGCCCGAGCGGGGGTGCACGAAGGCCGCATACCCGTCCGGCAGCGCGATGGACACGCCGGTGGGGAGCACCGTTCGTTCGCCGGGGGCGAGTTCCGCGGCCTGGGTGGTCACCAGGTCGGCTCCCGCGTCGCCGGGGTGCTCGTACGCCGGAATGGGCACCGAGTCGTCGAGACGGCGGATGAGAACGTCCACGGGACGCCGTGCCGCTTCACTCACGGGTTCACCTCGAAGGCGCGGGCGACCTTGACCTGGTCGGGGTCGGACATCGCGGCCTGGATCTCCTCGGGACGTCCGTTGTCCGTGAAGTGGTTGAGCTTCACTTCCAGGAACAGGGCCTCGGCGCGGACCGCGACCGGGCCGTCGGGGGCGCCGATCCGGCCCTCGGCGGTGCTGTAGATCTTCCGTCCGGCGACCGCGCGGCAGTGCGCCCGCAGATACAGGGTGGTGCCGACGGGCACCGGGCGGACGAAGTCCGTCTCCAGCCGGCCGGTCACCGCGATGACCTGCAGCAGCCAGTTCAGCGAGCCGAGCGTCTCGTCCAGCGCCGAGGCCAGCACGCCGCCGTGCGCGAGGCCCGGCGCGCCCTGGTGGGCGGTCTGTACGGTGAATTCCGCGGTGACGCTCACGCCATCACCCGCACGGGATTCCAGGTGCAGTCCGTGCGGCTGTCCCTCGCCGCAGCCGAAACACTGGTCGTAGTGCGCCCCGAGCAGTTCGCCGGGCGCGGGCGCACCGGGATGCCGTACGGGCAGGCCTGCGTCTGGCGGCGGCTTCAGGCCCGGCCGGCCAGGGCTCTCGGATGCGGTAGCTCCACTCACGCCCGAGACCCTACCCTCCTGCGGGATCCTTTCCCGTCGGCCGTCCGTTGACCCGTACCGGCTTCCACCCCACCTTGACCGGAGCGCACATGAGTCCCAAGTCCGTCGTCGTCACCGGAGCCGGCCGAGGCATCGGCCTCGCCGTCACCCTCGAGCTCGCGCACGCCGGATTCGACGTGATCGGCACGGTGCGGACGCCGGAGAAGGCCGAGACACTGCGGGCGGTGGTGGAACGTACGGGGGCGGCGGTGCGGACGGTACTGCTGGACGTGGCCGACGCGACGTCGTGCGTCCAGGCGTTCACGGAGATCGCGATGATGACGGACGGCGGCCCCTGGGCGGTGGTCAACAACGCGGGTTTCGCCCAGCCCGGTGCCGTCGAGGACGTGGGCGACGAGCAGGTGCGGCGCCAGCTGGAGACGAACCTGATCGCCCCGGCCCGTATCGCCCGGCTGGTGCTGCCGGCGATGCGGGAGCGCCGGGACGGCCGGATCGTCAACATCTCGTCGGTCGCCGGCCGGGTCTCGCTGCCGATGCTGGGCTGGTACTGCGCCAGCAAGCAGGGCCTGGAGTCGGTGACGGACGCGCTGCGCATGGAGACCGAGTCCTTCGGTGTGAAGGTCGTGCTGATCGAGCCGGGCTCGCACCGCACCGGGATCTGGGAGCAGGGCGCGGAGCTGCTGCCGGCCGGGCGGACCTCGGCCTACCGCGACCAGTACTCCGGCGCCGACCAGGTGGTGCGCGACGCCCGGACGCTGCCCGGTCCGCGTCCGGTGGCCCTGGCGGTCCTCAAGGCGCTGAACGCCCGGCGCCCGCTGGCGCGGTACCTGGTGGGCGGCGGCGCCCGCTCCGCGGCGGCCCTGGACGTGCTGGCGCCGACCGTCGCGACGGACTGGGCCAAGCAGCTCGCGAGCGGTCTGCGGGCCGCCCCGCCGCGGGTGGCGCGGGCGGTGGACCGGCTGCGCGGGAAGTGACCGGCCGGGCGGTGGACGGCCGGAAAGCGTCTGCCAAGCTGGGTGCCATGCAGCCCTACGACGAACGCCTCACCGTCCCGCGCTCCTGGTGGCTCCTGGCTCTGGGGGCGGGAGTCTCCGCCGCGCTGATCCTTTTCCCCTTCGGGGTGCTGCCGATGCTGGCGGGTCTGGCCGGCGGGACCGCGCTGGCGGCGATGGGCCTGAGTTCGTACGGTTCGGCGCGGATCCGGGTGGTGGCCGGCTCGCTGGTCGCCGGCGAGGCGAAGATCCCGGTCGCGGCGTTGGGCGAGGCGACGGTGCTGGACCCGGCGGAGACGATCGCCTGGCGCGGGCGGAAGGCCAACCCGCGCGCCTTCATGCTGCTGCGCAGCTACGTGCCGACCGCGCTCAAGGTGGAGATCACGGACCCGGCGGACCCGACGCCGTATGTCTATCTGTCGACGCGCTCCCCGGAGCGCCTGGCACAGGCCCTGGAGGCCGTCAGAGCTCGATAGCGGGAGGCGGGGGAGCCTGGGGCAGCTCGGGGCCGGGCAGCGCGTCCCAGGGGATCTGAGCGGCACGCAGGTCCTTTCGGACCTTCTCCGCGAGCCTCTTGGTGTCGCGCCGGTTCATCGTGGCGCCGACGGCCGCGCCGATCATGAACGGGGTCAGCGTCGGCAGGTTCCGCACCGTGCGCTTGATGAGCTGCTGGCGCAGCTCCCGCTTCATCTTGCCGCCGAGTGCGACGTTGAGCGAGGACAGCTTGAGCACGTCGATGCCGCGCTGCTCGGTCCACGACCACAGGTAGGCGGTCGCGCGCTCCCGTACGGTGCCGGCCGCACGGAGCCCGTAGACCTCGTGCAGCTCGGCGATGAGCTTGTACTCGACCGCCGCGACGCCGAGCGTCTCCGCGGCCAGCTCCGCCGGCATGGCGGGCGGGGTCGGCAGCATCGCCGCCGCTCCCACGCCTGCTCCGACGGTCATGGTGCCCTTGACGGCACCGGCGATGAGTTTGTCCGCGATGTCCTCGGGACCCAGACCCGGGAACTGCTTGCGCAGTGTGTCCAGGTCGCGCACGGGGATGCGCGGGGCCGCGTCGACGAGCCGCTCGGCGAGCGAGCCCATACCGACCCGCGCGCCCCTGCCGCCCTTCCTGGCCCCGCTCTTCACCCCGCGCCCTATGGCGGCCGCGAGCGAGGCCGCACGGCCCCGCTCGTCGTCCTCCCGGCCCTCAGGCGAGCCCTTCACGGCTACCCGCTGCCTCAGGCCGCGCAGTCGCGGCAGATCGGGTCGCCGTTCTTCGCCTCGCCGGCCAGCTGGCTGCGGTGGTGCACCAGGAAGCAGGTCATGCAGGTGAACTCGTCCGCCTGCCGGGGAAGCACCCGGACCGAAAGCTCCTCGTTGGAGAGGTCGGCGCCGGGCAGCTCCAGGGACTCGGCCTGGTCGAACTCGTCGACGTCCACCGCGGACGTGGACTTCTCGTTCCGGCGAGCCTTCAGTTCCTCGATGCTGTCCTCATTGACGTCATCGTCAGTCTTGCGTGGTGTGTCGTAATCCGTTGCCATGTGTCGCTCTCCCCCTCTGGGTATCTGCTGGTGTCTGCGCACGTAACGCGCGGGAGGCCGGACTTGTGCCCGACCTGAGGCGGAGATTTTGCCTCACATCAAGGCCTGTTACTCAATCGACACCCAACGTCACCCCGGATGAGGTGATCGTGGCAGTGGCCGATCAGGACCTGTTCCGGTCTGAAAGTCGCACATCACTCGTGCCAACACGTGTACTTCCCGTGATCATGACCAGCGGAAACATGGATTTTCCGGTCTTTTTTCGGGCGTAGTGATCACGCAGGGTAGGCAGGACCGGAATTCCAGGTGTGATCAATCACACCAGCTCCCCTCGATTCACAGACCGCGAAATTACTCGCAAAGCGAACACGATCCGACCCTCACGAGGGGTTCTGCGGCCCTCGGAAGACCCTTCGGAAGACTTCGGCCGACCACGGCGGACCCTGCCACCGGGTCCGCCGCCGGGTTCGCGGTCAGAGCGGGATCACCACCCGCATGACCAGGCCACCGCCCTCCCTCGGCTCCGCCGAGATGAAGCCGCCGTGAGCGCGCGCCACGGAGCGCGCGATGGACAGCCCCAGGCCCACGCCCTTGTCGCTGCCCGTTCGCTCCGTACGGAGCCGGCGGAAGGGCTCGAAGAGGTTGTCCACCTCGTAGGCGGGCACCACCGGGCCGGTGTTCGTCACTATCAGCAGGGCCTGGCCCGCCTCGGTGCCGGTCGTCACCTCGACCCAGCCGTCGGCCGTGTTGTACCGGACGGCGTTCTGCACCAGGTTCAGCGCGATCCGCTCCAGCAGCACGCCGTTGCCCTGCACCACCGCCGGCCCGAGCTCGCTGCGCAGCTCCACGCCCTTGGCCTGCGCCTCGGCGCGGGTCTGGTCGAGGGCCTGGGAGGCCGCCTCCGCGACGTCCACCGGCTTGCGGTGCACGATCTCGTTGTCGCTGCGGGCGAGCAGCAGCAGGCCCTCCACGAGCTGCTCACTGCGCTCGTTGGTGGCGAGCAGAGTCTTGCCGAGCTGCTGGAGGTCGGCCGACGCCTCCGGGTCGGCCAGCTGCACCTCCAGGAGCGTGCGGTTGATCGCCAGTGGCGTCCGCAGTTCGTGCGACGCGTTGGCCACGAAGCGGCGCTGCGCGTCGAAGGACCGCTCCAGCCGGTCGAGCATGTCGTCGAAGGTGTCGGCGAGCTCCTTGAGCTCGTCGTCAGGGCCGTCGAGCTCGATCCGGCGCTTGAGGTCGGAGCTGACCACGCCGCGCGCGGTGCGGGTGATCCTGCCCAGCGGCGAGAGCACCCGCCCGGCCATCACGTAGCCGAAGGCGAAGGCGACCACGGTCAGCCCTATGAGGGCCATCAGCGAGCGCCTGAGCAGCGTGTTGAGCGCCAGCTCGCGCTGGTGCTGCATGCAGATGTTCAGCGCGGCGTTGAACTGGTCGATGGTGCTGCTGCCGCTGCTGCTCTGCAGATTGGGACACGCGTCCGTCGGCTGCACATTGGCGCCCAGCAGCCGGAAGGGCAGCTCCATGCCCTGGTGCAGCGCCTGTGCGGCCAGCAGGTAGTTGATCCACAGCAGCAGGACGCCCGCGATCAGGAACATGCCGCCGTACAGGACCGTCAGCCGTATCCGGATCGTCGGCCGCAGCCACGGGGGCGGCGCCTCGGCCGGCAGCAGGTCCCAGCCGGGGCGGCGGGGAGCGGCCCGGTCGGCGGGTGGCCTGGCGGGGGGCGGGGGCGGGGCGGAGGAAGTGGTCACGCCGGTCAGATCCGGTATCCGGAGCCCGGCACGGTGACGATCACCGGGGGCTCGCCGAGCTTGCGGCGCAGCGTCATGACCGTCACCCGCACCACGTTCGTGAACGGGTCGGTGTTCTCGTCCCACGCCTTCTCCAGGAGCTGCTCGGCGGAGACCACCGAGCCCTCGCTGCGCATCAGCACCTCCAGCACCGCGAACTCCTTCGGCGCCAGATGCACCTCGGCGCCGTCCCGGAAGACCTCCCGGCGGTTGGGGTCGAGCTTGATGCCGGACCGCTCCAGGACCGGCGGCAGGGCCGTGGTCGTCCGGCGGCCCAGCGCGCGGACCCGTGCGGTCAGCTCGCTGAACGCGAAGGGCTTGGGGAGATAGTCGTCGGCGCCCAGTTCCAGCCCCTCCACCCGGTCGCTCACATCGCCGGCGGCGGTGAGCATCAGCACCCGGGTCGGCATCCCCAGCCCGACGATCTGCCGGCAGACGTCGTCACCGTGGACGACCGGAAGGTCACGGTCGAGGACCACGACGTCGTAGTCGTTCACCCCGATCCGCTCCAGGGCGGCGCCACCGTCGTACACGACGTCGACGGCCATGGCCTCGCGGCGAAGTCCGGTGGCAACCGCATCGGCGAGCAGTTGCTCGTCCTCGACGACCAGTACGCGCAAGGCGCTGTTCCTTCCGTGAGCAGTACGAATGTGCTCCCATCCTGCACCGGACGGCCGTAAACCGGCGGTAAGTGGCGACCGGACCGGAATTCGTCGTCCGCTCGAGGTTTCCTCGTCGCCGGGCCCGGGGAGGACCCGTCGTACACCCACCAACCAAGCCCCGACGCGCTTCCCGCCGCGCCGTTATGGGCTTTGACACACCCCGTGTCAACGACGACGACGAGGGGGCGCCAGCTGATGGACGCATTCACCACCGGAATCCTGCAGCGGATACACAGCACTGAATCCGACCTCCACCACGCCCGTGAGGCCGGCGACGAGTTCCTTGCCGAGGTCGAACAGGGCGAGCTCGACGATCTGCGGCGCCTGGCCGCGGAACACGGCGTGCACATCCAGTCCAAGGTCGCCTGACCAGTACGCCCGGCCGGGCCGCCAGGCCCTGGCCCCCGAACCGGAACGGCAGAGCAGCAGCCGTCGGCACGCCCCGGACACCTCCCTGGTGCCGGGGCGCTTCCGTGCCCGCTGCCGCACCCGGACGGGCGTGCGGCAGCGGGCGGTCGTCGGCCGAGCGGTCAGACGGAGTGGTAGCCGAGGACGTCGACCACCAGGTCGATGTTCCCGCCGCTGCCGTTGAAGAACGAGATCTTGCCGTCCCCGATCGGGACGACGACCTGGTTCGGGACCGTCTGACCGGCGATCCAGTTGATGTTGGAGGCCACCGGCTTCTGCCGCCCGTGCGGGTACACCGTCAGAAAGCCCGGTGCGCCCGTGCCGGTCACCGTCACGTTGAGCGTGAGCGACGTGGTATCGGAGGTCTGGTAGCAGTTGAGGGCGACATCGAGCGTCCCGCCGGGCGGGATGACGGCGGCCGGACGGTCCTGGTCGGTGCAGTCGCTCAGGTCGGCCTTACGGGTGTCCAGCACCCGGAAGGGTGTCTCGGCGTGGAAGGTGTTGTGCCCCTGGCCGCTGTAGTAGCCGGCCACATCCGCGATGACCTGCACCGTGCCAGGGCCGGTGCCGCCGCTGTAGAAGGACACCTTGCCGTCCACCACGGGGACCGTCACCAGGTTGGCGACGGTCCTGCCCGGCGCCCAGTTGAGGTTCGAAGCGACCGGACGGGTCGCGCCGTGCGGGTACACCGTCAGGAAGCCGTAGGCGGTCGGCGCGGTCGTCGTCACGTTCAGCGTCACCGCGGTGACGCCGGTCGCCGGGACGCCGTTGGTACCCGCGATCTGGAGATCGACGGAGCCGCCGGAGCGGACCGCGCCCTGCGGCGCGCCCGTGCCGTTCCTGGTGTCCATTGCCCGGGTGGGGCCCGCGGTGGTGAAGACGCTTCCCTTGGCGCTGTAATAGCCCGCCAGGTCGGCGATCACATCGGTGGTGCCCTGACCACCGCGCTGGATGGTGATCCGGCCGTTGTCGTCCACCGGAACGGTCACCAGGTTGGCGACGGTGTCGCCCGCCGCCCAGTTGAGGTTCGAGGCGATCGGCTTCGAATAGGTCGGGTAGACGGCCAGAAAGCCCGCGCCGGTGGTACCGGTGGCGGTGACGTTCAGGGTCACCGCGGTGACGCCGGTGGCCGGCACCCCGTTCCGGCCGGTCACCTGAAGCTGCATGGAGACGGCCGTCGGCAGCTGCGTGGCGTCACCATGCGACGAGCGGGTGTCCAGCAGACGCGTCGGCCCCTGCGGGGTGTAGAGGCTGCCGACGTCCAGCCACTCCCGGGCACCCCGGTCCCGGTGGCCGCCGCCGCTGTTCGGCGTCAGCGGGTCGTCCACCGCCTTGTTGCCCTGGGAGTCGACGTCGAGCATCCCGGGGGCGGTGATGTCCGCCGAGTCGATGGCCGGCAGCGGCTTGGCGTGCTTGTCGCCCTTCCAGGGGACGAGCGGATCGGCGAAGAAGTCGTGCGTGCCCTGGCCGGTCGCGGACCTGAAGGCCGGCTGGTACCCGTACGCGGTGCCCGCCCAGTTGTACGCCGACCGGCCGTCGATCGTGCTGAGGACGTTGTAGTCCGTCTTCGTTCCGGTGACGGAGCCCGGGGCCACGGTCAGGCGGGTGGGGTGCTCCGAGAAGCACTCGAAGGAGTCCCAGCCGGGCACGTCGGTCGGCGCGATGACGTTGTTCGCGATCGTCGCACCGGAGGAGGCCCCGGCCAGCACGATGCCGTCGTGGCAACGGCTGAAGACGGAGTTGCCCACCACGACCGCGCCGGGTGAGTCCGTGACGGAGATCCCGTCGCCGTCATACGCGTTCACGTGGTTCGTGGTCAGCACGGCGCCCTTGACACCGGGGTCCACCACGATGCCGGGACCGCTGATGACGTCGAGGTTCAGGCGCCCGACGGTGACCTTCTCGGAGGTGCCGAGCACGTGGACGGCGGCCGTGGCGGCCCCGGTCACCCATCCGCTGACGTACGACACGTCCGAGGAGTTCTCGATCCGCACCCCCTCGTCGACGGCGGCGAAGTTGAGGCTCTTGATCCGGATGTGCTGGGCGCCGCTGATCGTCAGCCCGCGGGCCGTACCGCCGGCGTCGCGCTTGCCGATGGTGGCCGAGTAGTAGGCGCTGGACCACACCCCGGATGAGGACACGGGGTCCCCGACGAGAGTGATCGGGGCGGCCTCCGTGCCCGACTTGGTGAGATTGACCTGCTCGGGATAGGTCCCCTGCGGCGCGATGTGCACCGTCTGGCCGGGCTGCACCGCGGCGACCGCGGCGGAGACGGTGCAGAACGGCTTGGCCTCCAGGCCGGAGCCGGTGTCCGTGCAGTGCGCGGACGCCGCGTTGTTGACATACAGGTTGGCCGGAGCGGCGGCCGCGGCCGGCTGCAGGACGACCGGAAGGGCGACCGCCCCCAGCAGTGCGGCGGCGCCCCACGCGCCTATGCGAATGTTGATGATTCCCCCATGAACGATGCTGAACGGCCCCCCTTGAGCCGCTCGGCGATCATTTCACAGGGCCCTGACACAGCACCCGGAGCGCCCTTCCCGCGAGCGCTGCCCGACCCGCTGCCGCCCGCGGACGGCCGTGCCGGTCCAGGTCAGTCGTGCCAGGCTCCCAGGTCCTCCAGCAGGCCCTGGAGCGCCTCGAAGAGGCCGGGTCCCGCGGCGACGGTCAGCTCGTTCGAGGGAGCCTGCCCGGGGCGCCCGCCGGTGCGGACGCCCGCCTCCCGGGCGAAGAGGGCGCCGGCCGCGAAGTCCCAGGGATTCAGGCCGCGCTCGTAGTACGCGTCCAGCCGTCCGCAGCCCACGTCGCAGAGGTCGATCGCGGCGGATCCGCCGCGCCGGATGTCGCGCACCTTCGGCAGCAGGGTGCGCAGCACCTCCGCCTGCGTCACCCGCCGGTCGGTGAGGTAGCTGAAGCCGGTGCCCACCAGGGCGTGCGCGAACTCGGGCACCGGGCGCGGCCGGGCCGGGGTGTCGTTGACGAAGGCGCCCTGCCCGAGGACCGCCCGGTAGGTCTCGCCGCGCATCGGGGCCGCGACGACTCCCACCACCGTCTCGCCGTCCACTTCGGCCGCGATGCTCACGGACCAGGAGGGCAGCCCGTACAGGTAGTTGACGGTGCCGTCGAGCGGATCGACGACCCAGCGCACCCCGCTGGTGCCCGGGCTCTCGGTGCCCTCCTCGCCGAGGAAGCCGTCCTGGGGACGGTGCTTCGCGATCAGTTCGGTGATCAGCTTCTCGGAGGCGATGTCCATCTCGGTGACGACGTCGATCGGGCTCGACTTGGTGGCCGCCACCCCGAGGTCGGCCGGCCGGCCGGTGCGCAGCAGTTCGCCCGCCTTGTGGGCGGCTTCCAGCGCGATCTCCAGCAGTTCGGTGCTCACGGCTCTCCTCAGTCGGTGCCCGCGACAGCGGGCTTGGGGCTCCGGGACGGGCAGCAGCCCGCCGGGCAGACGTCGTGGCTCGGACCGAGCGAGCCCAGCGCGCAGGGCCGCGGTGCCAGGCCGCGCTCGCTCGCCGCCCGCTCCAGGACCAGGTCGCGCACGGCGGCGGCGAACCGGGGGTCGGCGCCCACGGTCGCGGCCCGCGCGACCGGCAGCCCCAGTTCGGCGGCCTTGGCGGCCGCCTCGGTGTCGAGGTCGTACTTGACCTCCATGTGGTCGGAGACGAAGCCGATCGGCACCATGACGACGGCGGGCACGCCGCCCTCGTGCAGCTCCGCGAGGTGGTCGCAGATGTCCGGCTCCAGCCACGGGATGTGCGGGGCGCCGCTGCGCGACTGGTAGACGAGCTGCCAGGGGTGCTCGGTGCCGGTCGCCTCCCGTACCGCGTCGGCGATCACCCGGGCGGTGTCCAGGTGCTGCGCCACGTAGGCGCCGCCGTTCCCGTGGCCCTCCACCGGGCCCGAGGTGTCGGCGGCGGCGGTCGGGATGGAGTGCGTGGTGAACGCCAGACGGGCGCCGGCCCTGACCTCGACGGGCAGTTCGCCGAGCGCGGTGAGGACCGCGTCGGTCATGGGTTCCACGAAGCCGGGGTGGTTGAAGTAGTGCCGCAGCTTGTCCACGCTCGGCACCGGCCGGCCCTCGGCCGCGAGCTCGGCGAGGGCGCCGGCCAGGTTCTCCCGGTACTGGCGGCAGCCGGAGTAGGAGGCGTAGGCGCTGGTGGCGAGCACCAGGATGCGGCGGTGCCCGTCGTCGGTCATCTCGCGCAGCGTGTCGACCAGGTAGGGCGCCCAGTTGCGGTTGCCCCAGTAGACCGGCAGGGCGAGGCCGTGCTCGCCGAAGTCCTTGCGCAGCGCGTCGAGCAGCTCGCGGTTCTGCGCGTTGATCGGGCTGACCCCGCCGAACAGGAAGTAGTGCTGCCCGACCTCCTTGAGCCGCTCCCGCGGGATGCCCCGGCCGCGGGTGACGTTCTCCAGGAACGGGACGACGTCGTCGGGTCCCTCGGGGCCGCCGAAGGACAGCAGGAGCAGCGCGTCATAGGGCACGGCCGCGGGACCGGCCTCGTTGTGATCGGACATGGGTCCGATCCTGCCACTGGTGCCCGGCGTCCAGAAAAGCGATTGCCCTGCCACGTAACCTGTGGAGGACAGTCACAAGCCTTACCGACGCCGGCGAAGACGCCGTGGAGTGCCCGTGTCCAGCCCGTATCGCGCGATCTTCGCAGCACCTGGAACCAAGGGTTTCTCGGCCGCCGGTTTCATCGGCCGGCTGCCGCTGTCGATGCTGGGCATCGGCATCGTGACGATGATCTCCCAGGTCACCGGCCGCTACGGGCTGGCGGGCGCGCTCTCCGCGACGCTCGCGATGTCCGGCGCCGTGATGGGCCCGCAGGTGTCCCGGCTCGTCGACCGCTACGGGCAGCGCCGCGTGCTGCGCCCGGCGGCCGGGGTCACCGTGATGGCCGTGGCGGGGCTGCTGCTGTGCGTCGTGTGGGACGCGCCGGACTGGACGCTCTTCGTCTTCGCCGTCATGGCGGGCGCCACTCCGAGTCTGGGCGCGATGGTCCGGGCCCGCTGGGCGGTGATCCACCACGGCACCCCCGCGATGCACACCGCGTACTCCTTCGAGTCGGTGGTCGACGAGGTCTGCTTCATCGTCGGCCCGATCCTGTCGATCGGGCTGTGCACCGTCTGGTTCCCCGAGGCCGGCCCGCTGCTCGCGGCGGTCTTCCTCGCGATCGGCACGTTCCTGCTGACCGCTCAGCGCTCGACGGAACCGGTCCCGCACCCCACGGCCTCCCACGCGGGCGGCTCGGCGCTCCGCTCCCCCGGCCTCCAGGTGCTGGTGACCACCTTCGCCTGCACCGGCGCGATCTTCGGGTCGGTCGAGGTCACGACGGTGGCCTTCGCCGACGAGCTGGGCCACAAGGCCGCGGCCAGCCTGGTCCTCGCGGTGTACGCGTTCGGCTCCTGCGTCGCGGGGCTGGCCTTCGGGCTGCTCCGGCTGAAGGGGCCCGCCTCCCGGGGCTTCCTGGTGGGTGTGTGCGTGATGGCTGTGAGTATGATCCCGCTCCTACTGGTCGGAAACTTGTGGTTCCTGGCCGTAGCGCTGTTCGCCGCGGGCCTGTCCATCGCACCGACGATGGTCATCACCATGGCCCTGGTCGAACAGCTGGTACCGCGTGCGAAGCTGACCGAAGGCATGACGTGGGTGAGCACAGGCATCACGGTCGGCGTGGCTCTCGGAGCCTCGGTGTCCGGGTGGGTGATCGACTCGTCGGGGGCGGAGGCGGCGTTCGCGGTACCGGCCGCCGCCGGGGCACTCGCCGTGGTGGTGGCGGTCCTGGGGTTCCGCCGGCTGCGGCCGGCGCCGGAGCAGGAGGGGGCGCGTACGTATGAGCACGACGAGCACGATGAACGGAACCGCCGAGAAGGCGTGGCGTAACTGGGCGGGGAACGTCACCTCCCAGCCGCGGCGCAGTGTGTCGCCGGCCTCGGTGGACGAGCTGTCCGCCGCCGTTCGCCAGGCCGCCGAGGACGGGCTGACGGCGAAGGCCGTGGGCACCGGGCACTCGTTCACCGCCGCGGCCGCCACCGGTGGGGTCCTCATCCGGCCGGACCGGCTGGCGGCGATCCGGGAGATCGACCGCGAGCGCGGCACGATCACCGTGGAGGCGGGGGTTCCGCTCCACCAGCTGAACGCGGCGCTGGCCGCCGAGGGCCTGTCGCTGACCAATATGGGCGACATCATGGAGCAGACGGTGGCGGGCGCCACCAGTACCGGCACCCATGGCACCGGCCGTGACTCGGGATCGATATCCGCCCAGATCAAGGGCCTGGAACTGGTGCTGGCCGACGGCTCGGTGCTGACCTGCTCGGCGGACGAGAACGCCGATGTCTTCGCGGCGGCCCGGCTCGGGCTCGGCGCCCTCGGGGTGATCAGCGCGATCACGTTCGCGGTCGAACCGCTGTTCCTGCTCACCGCCCGCGAGGAGCCGATGGGCTTCGACCGGGTCATGGCGGAGTTCGACCAGCTGACGACGGAGAACGAGCACTTCGAGTTCTACTGGTTCCCGCACACCGACAGCTGCAACACCAAGCGCAACAACCGCAGTCAGGGCCCGGCCGCCCCGCTCTCCCCCGTCAAGGGCTGGATCGACGACGAGCTGCTCTCCAACGGCCTGTTCCAGGCCGCCTGTTCGCTCGGAAAGGCCGCTCCCGGCACCATCCCCGGCATCGCGAAGGTCTCCAGCCGCGCGCTGTCGGCCCGTACGTACACCGACATCGCGTACAAGGTCTTCACCAGTCCGCGCCGGGTGCGGTTCGTGGAGATGGAGTACGCCGTGCCGCGCGAGGCCGCGGTCGGGGCGATCCGCGAGCTCAAGGCGATGGTCGAGTCGTCGGGGCTGCGGATCAGCTTCCCGGTGGAGGTGCGGATCGCGCCCGCCGACGACATCACCCTGTCCACCGCCTCCGGCCGCGACAGCGCGTACATCGCCGTCCACATGTACCGGGGCAGCCGCTACCAGGAGTACTTCACCGCGGCCGAGAAGATCATGACCGCGCACGAGGGCCGGCCGCACTGGGGCAAGGTCCACACCCGTGACGCGGAGTACTTCTCCGGGGTCTATCCGCGCTTCGGCGAGTTCACCGCCCTGCGCGACCGGCTGGATCCGCAGCGGCTCTTCGGCAACGACTACCTGCGGCGGGTGCTCGGCGCGTAGGACCGCTCAGGGTCCTACGCGCTCAGTTCTGCGTCCCGGCGCCCGCGGCGGCCCCCTGGGCGCCGGGAGACGCGCTGCCGCCCGCCCCGCCCTTGCCGTCGTCCGAGGACTGGCCGGGGTCCGGGGTCGGCGAGGTGCTGGTGCTCGGGCTGCCGCCCGAGGACGGGGAACCGCTGGGATCTGGCGTCGGCGAGCCGCTGCCGCTCCCCGAGGGGGTCGGTGACGGCGACGAGGACTCCGAAGGAGTCGTCGACGATCCGGGCGAGGGGGTGTCCCCGGGGGTGCGGGCCGGATCGGAGGCCGGGGCGCTCGGCCGGTCGGCCGGCGGCCGGTGGTGCGATCCGCCGCCGTCGAAGACCGCCGTGACCGACGGCTCCGATCCGGTGGCCAGCTCGATCGAGGTGACGGTGCCCATCGCCAGCACGAAGACGACCACGGCGCCGATCGCCGACTTGCGCCAGCCGCGCTTGGTCGTGCCGTGCACGGTCGCCTCGCCGTACTCCCCGTCGGGGATCCCGTCCTCGCCCGGTGGCGGCAGCTCTTCCAGCAGCCGGGCGGAGCCCGCCTCCGGGTCCGTCCCCGGGACGGAGACCGGCAGGTGCCGGGTGGACACCGTGCGGATCTGCTCGCCGGTGCGCCGGAAGAAGTGCTGGAAGACCGTGCCGCCCGCGGTGGCCACGATGCTGACCACGCCGGCGCCGATGATCGTCCCGTACACACCGAGCTGCGACGCCAGGAGTGCCGCGGTCACGGCCGCCAGCGCACTGCCCGCCACTTGGGGGACGCTCAGGTCCAGCCGTCCCCGCTGGGACGTTTCCTCGCGCTCGTCCTTTTCGTCCATATCCATACCTGGGTAGCCGATCTCATCCTCCTTGCACAGAGAAGAGACATATGGGCGAAGGCAGTAGTTCCACTTGCGGCCATTCTGTGAGCCTCGCCACTCAACTCCCTTGTCGCGGAAGAACTTCGGCAGCGCCGCAACCCACCCCAGTGGCCCGAATGGAGTACTGTGGCGAATCCTGGCTCCGGCTTCCCGTCCGGTTGCCCGGACCAACGGGAGGGGAGCCCGGAGGCGGTGCTCATCCCGGGGTGCCGCGTTTGGTCACTCTGAGTGGTCAACTGGTCACCGTCCCATAACGGCGAGTCACGGCACCTGCCCGACACGCCGGGTAACCCTGCAAGGTTGTGGCGTGCCGCACCTGGGCAGGCCACACTCGTCCAACGGGAGCAGCGACGCACGTGACGTCGGCAGGCACCACCCGGGAGGTTCCCATGCCCGAACTGCGTGTCGTGGCCGTCAGCAACGACGGCACACGACTGGTGCTCAAGGCTGCAGACAGCACGGAATACTCGCTCCCCATCGACGAGCGACTCCGGGCAGCGGTACGCAATGACCGTGCCCGCCTCGGCCAGATCGAGGTCGAGAGCCACCTGCGGCCAAGGGACATCCAGGCACGGATACGAGCCGGAGCCTCAGCGGAAGAGGTCGCCCAGACCGCCGGTATTCCGGTGGAACGGGTCCGCCGCTTCGAGGGTCCGGTGCTCGCCGAGCGCGCCTTCATGGCCGAGCGGGCCAGGAAGACCCCGGTGCGGCGGCACGGCGAGAGCGCCGGACCGCAGCTCGGTGAAGCGGTCGCGGAGCGGCTGCTGCTGCGCGGCGCCGAGAAGGAGACCGTTCTCTGGGACTCCTGGCGGCGCGACGACGGCACCTGGGAAGTCCTGCTGGTCTACCGGGTGGCCGGTGAACCGCACTCCGCGAGCTGGACGTACGACCCGCCCCGGCGGCTCGTCCAGGCCGTGGACGACGAGGCACGGGCGCTGATCGGCGAGACCACCCAGCAGGAGACCCCGGAGACCCAGGACTCCAAGGAGCCGCCGAGCTTCCCCTTCGTGCCGCGGATCGCCCGGCTGCCCAGGGACCGCCCGCTGGACCGGGCGCTCGACCGGCAGCTGGAACGGCCCGACCGGCCGCAGGAGCGCAGTGCCGAACGTGCCGAGGAGGACCGGGACTCGCTGACCAGCCTGCTGGAGGCGGTGCCGAGCTTCCGCGGCGACATGGTCGTACCGTCACCGCCGTCCGCGCCCCCGGAGACCGCTCCGGCGGAGCAGCCGGAGGAGCCGGCGGCCGAGGAGGCCGCTCCGCCCGCGGCGAGCACGGGTGCGGGCTCCGCTTACGCGGACGTCCTGATGCCGCGGGCCGTCGCGGGCCACCGCGACCGGCTGGTCGGCACCACGGACCGGCAGGCCGAGGCGGACGGTGTCCGGCCGGGACGCCGGGCGACGGTGCCCAGCTGGGACGAGATCGTCTTCGGCAGCCGCCGCAAGAAGCAGGAGTAACCGCAGAAATCGACGGTAAGGGGCGGCGCACCTGGTGCGCCGCCCCTTACCTGTTCGCCCTACCCCTGTCCGGGGCCCTGTTCCGAGGTCAGCCCGGCTGCGCGCCGGTGGCGACCGGGCGGTCCGGGTCGGCCGTCCATTCGCTCCACGAACCCACGTACAGCGCGGCGGGGATGCCCGCGACCGCCAGCGCCAGCACCTCCTGCGCCGCCGAGACGCCGGAGCCGCAGTAGACGCCGACCTCGGCGGAGTCCTTGGCGCCCAGCTCCGCGAACCGGGCCGCCAGCACCTCGGCCGGCAGGAAACGGCCGTCCGCCGCGAGGTTCTCCGTGGTCGGAGCGCTCACCGCGCCCGGAATGTGGCCGGCGACGGGGTCGATCGGCTCGACCTCGCCCCGGTAGCGCTCGCCCGCCCTGGCGTCGAGCAGCAGACCGCGCCGGGCCAGCGCCGCCGCGTCCTCGGCGGTCAGCAGCGGGGTCGATCCGACGGCGGGGGTGAAGTCACCGTGGGCGGGATCCGCCGTTCCGGTCTCCAGCTGCAGCCCGGCGGCGGTCCAGGCGGCCAGCCCGCCGTCCAGGACCCGGACCCGGGTGTGGCCGGTCCAGCGCAGCATCCACCAGGCGCGAGCGGCGCCCCAGCCCTGCGCGGCATCGTAGACGACCACGTCACGGTCGGCGCTGACACCGGCCGCGCGCATCGCGGCGCCGAAGACCTCCGGGTCGGGCAGCGGGTGCCGGCCGGCCGCGCCGGGTTCGCCGGCCAGCTCGGATTCGAGGTCGACGTAGACCGCTCCGGGAATGTGGCCCGCCTCGTACTCCGGACGGCCCGGAGGGGCCCCGAGCTGGTAGCGGACGTCGAGGACGGTGGTCCGGCTCAGCTCGCTCGCGAGTTCGGCTGCAGCGATAATGGGTTCCATACGTCCATTGTGGGCCTCACACGTCGGACGTTCGACTGATCGCCATCGCGCGGCCACCGTCTCGAAACGGAAGTCAAATACCAAAACGGGCACTATTCAGCACTTAGGGGTTGGATGCGGCGCGGCCGGGGCGCACCGCGGGCCCGGTGGTGGAACCATCGACTTCGGCACCTCCCCCGAATGCCCCGCGCGCCGGCCCCGAGGAGAGAATTCAATGACCGAGGTACCGAGCCGGCGTCCCCCCGGCACGCCCTGCTGGGTCAGCTTGATGGCACACAATCTGGATGCGGCCCAGGAGTTCTACGGTGCCCTGTTCGGATGGGAGTTCCACGAGGGACCGCAGCACCTCGGCCCCTATGTCCGGGCCGAGCTGGGCGGGCGGCAGATCGCCGGGATCGGAGACGGCCCGAAGGACCGGCATCTGCCGGTCTCCTGGACCACGCTGCTGGCCTGCGACGACGCGGACGTCACCGCGGAGCTGATCCGTGAGTGCGGCGGCACGGTGGGCGTCGGCCCGCTGGACGCGGACCACGAGGGGCGGATGGCGGTGGCCGTCGACCCGTCGGGCGCGGTCTTCGGCATCTGGCAGGCCCAGCGCCACCCCGGCGCCGACGTGATCGGCGAGCCGGGCACGCTGGCCTGGAACGAGCTGGTGACGCGCGAGTCGTCGACCGTCGCGAAGTTCTACACCGATGTCTTCGGGTACGAGACGGAGCCCGAGGCGGCGGCGGACTTCGACTACCTCACCCTACGGCTGAAGGGCCGCCCGGTGGCCGGGATCCACGGCGTCGGCCAGTCGCTGCCCCGCGACCGGGGCGCGCACTGGATGACGTACTTCGCCGTGGCGGACACCGACGCGGCGACCCGCCGGGTGGTCGAGCTGGGCGGCCGGGTGCTGCAGCCGGCCCGTGACTCCGGCTACGGGCGGCTGGCGACGGTGGCCGATCCCGAGGGTGCCGTCTTCACCGTCATCGACGCGGCCCGCTGACCCCGTTCCGGTCGACTGCCTGGTCCACCGGCAGGACGTCCGGGGACAGGGTCGCGGCCTGAGCGCTCGCCGCCGTCATCCGCCGGGTGTGGTGACGGCGGCACAGCACCTCGTAACCCACCTCGCTGGCCGGGCGGTTGACGTCGCCGACGACGACCTGCGCGCCTTCGACGACCATCTGGCCGTCTATGGTGCGGGCGTTGTGGGTGGCGCGGGCCCCGCACCAGCACAACGCCTCGACCTGCAGGACCTCGATACGGTCGGCCATCTCGACGAGCCGCTGCGATCCGGGGAAGAGCTTGGTCCTGAAGTCGGTGGTGATGCCGAAGGCGAAGACGTCCAGGCCCAGGTCGTCGACGATCCGGGCGAGCTGGTCGATCTGGGCGGGCGCGAAGAACTGCGCCTCGTCGACCAGGACGTAGTCGGCACGGCCGCCGCCCGACAGGTGCGAAACCACATAGCCGTAGAAGTCGACGTCGTCGGCGGCCTCGATCGCCTTGGTGGACAGGCCCAGCCGGGAGGAGAGCACGCCCTCGCCCGCCCGGTCGTCGCGGGTGAAGATCATGCCCTGCAGCCCCCGCGTCGAGCGGTTGTGCTCGATCTGAAGAGCGAGGGTGCTCTTTCCGCAGTCCATCGTTCCGGAGAAGAACACAAGCTCGGGCATGAGGAGGACGTCGGCCTTTCGGGAAGCAGGACGGAGGAGGGGCTGCGCTGCGGGTCAGGAACGTACTTCGAGCAGCGGTACCTGCTGCTCGACGGGGGTCATCGAGCCGTGCAGGCCGACCATCTGGGACTCCCCCGCCTCGGTGCGGCTCGCGATGACCGCGATGTCGTCGCGGGCCACGGCGATCACATCGCCGATCCTGCCGAGCACCCGTTCGTCGACGGGGTCGCCGGGGCGGCCGAACCAGCCTGCCGCGACGGCCTCTTCGCGGGTGGCCACCCACATCTGCTCGCCGAGCACCTCGCTCCACACCGTGTACACGTCGGCAGCGGCGCCCGGCACGGCGTAGACATGGCGGGCGCGGGCCTCGCCGCCGAGGACGGCGACGCCGGCACTCAGCTCCCAGTCCTCGTCGAAGTCGATCCTGGACTCGTCGTCGAACGGGATGTCGATCATGCCGTGGTCGGCGGTGATGTACAACGCGGAGCGCGGCGGGAGTTGCTCGGCCAGCCGCTGGGCGAGCCGGTCGACCATCATCAACTGGCCGCGCCAGGCGTCGGAGTCGACGCCGTGCCGGTGGCCCATGGAGTCCAGCTCGCTGTAGTACGTGTAGACGAGCGTCCGGTCGGCGGCGCCGAGCCGGTCGGCCGCCAGGTCCATCCGCTCGTCACCGGTGAGCCGGCCGTGGAAGGTGCCGCCGCTGAGCGCGATCTTCGTCAGCGGGGTGTGCTGGAAGTTCGGCGAGGACACCTGGCACGTCTCGACCCCGGCGGCGTCGGCGAGCTGGAAGACGGTGGGGTACGGCTGCCACACGTGCGGATCGGTCCAGGGCTGCCAGCGCAGCTGGTTCATCAGCCGGCCGGAGGACGGATCCAGGACGGTGTAGCCGGCGAGCCCGTGGCGGGCCGGCGCCAGGCCGGTGCCGACCGAGGCGAGCGAGGTCGCGGTGGTGGACGGGAAGCCCGCGGTGAGCGGCTGCCCGGTGCCGCCGGTCGAGGTGTGCATCAGGGAGGCGAGAAAGGGCGCCTCCTCGGGGTGCGCGCGCAGCAGTTCCCAGCCCATGCCGTCGACCAGGAAGACGCAGACGCGGTCGGCGGGGGCCAGTTCGAGGCCGGTGACGGGCATCCCGGGGACGGCGAGCCCGGCGGTGGCCGCGGGGAAGAGGTCGCAGAGCGAAGCGGTGCCGTAGAGCGGTGCCGGTGCGGTACGCGGATCCAGTGGCGCGGGGTCGTAAGCGGGTACGGCGTGCACCATCAGCGGTCGGCCGCCGTCGCCTCGGAGAGCGCCTGCGCGAAGGCCAGGGCCTGGCGTACCGCGTCGGGCCCGTCGCCGGCCTCGCTGACGCGGAGTGACAGGTCGTCGGCGGTCGAGGAGCCGGTGTAGCCGTGGTCGGCGTCGCAGTTGGGGTCGCCGCAGGCGGCGGGCTCCAGGTCCAGCCGGCTGACGGCGCCCCAGCCGATGGTCAGCACGACCTCGCGCGGCAGCGTGCCGGGTACGTACGCCTCGGGGTTGGCCACCACGCGGCTGACCACCACGGACGAGATCCGGCCGATCTTCACGGACTCGGTGGAGGTGGTCGCGTACGGGGTCGGGGACGTGTCGTCGGCGGCCTGCTCGTCGGTGTGGCTCACGATGAAGCGGTGGTCGGTGATGACCAGCACCGTCACATGCCGGCGCACCTCGTTCGCGTCGAACGTCGTCTCCTGATGGACCAGGTACGACGCCACCGGTTCGCCGCCCACCGCTGCCTCGACGGCCTCGGCCACCAGGGCCGGGTAGTAGCCGCTGCGCTCGATGGCCGTGCGCAGGCCCTGGGTCGTCATACCGGTCTTCGCCATGGGGTCCATCTTAAGGGCGGGTACCGCTCAGAAGGACGACAGTGCGCGTGGTCCGAGATCGGTTCTGGCGGGCGGCCGGTCGAGCCGGACGGATGCTCCCAGCACCGTGAGGCCGTGGGCTGCGACGACCACCGGCTCCAGGTCGACGGCGACCACTTCCGGGAGGTCGTCGACCAGCAGCGAGACCCGCAGCAGCAGCTCCTCCAGGGCCGCCGTGTCCACCGGTTCGCTGCCGCGCCAGCCGAAGAGCAGCGGGGCGGCCTTGATGGAGCGCACCAGTTCCGCGGCGTCCCGGTCGGTGGCCGGCACCAGCCGGTGCGAGGTGTCCCCCAGCAGCTCCGAGGGGGCTCCGGCCAGGCCGAACGAGAGCACGGCGCCGACCGCCGGGTCGACCGTGGCGCGGACGACGGTGTCCACCCCGCGCGGTGCCATCGCCTGCACCACCAGCAGCAGCTCCTCCGGTTTGCCGAGCCGCGCGGTCAGCTCCTCGTAGGCCCGCCGCAGATCGCCCTCGTCGGCGAGGTCGAGCCGGACCCCGCCGAGGTCGGCCCGGTGCCGCAGGTGCGGCGCCGTCGTCTTGAGCGCCACCGGGTAGCCGAGCCGCCCCGCGGCGGCCAGCGCCGCGGCGATCCCGGGCGCGGGCAGCGCGGACCGCACGGTGATCCCGTAACGCCCCAGAAGCGCGGCGGCGGCCGCCTCGTCGAGGACGACGCCGTGCTCGCCCTCGGTCTCCCCCGCGTCCAGCAGCCGTGCCACATCGGCGGCCGCCGCGCTCTCCTCGATGTCCGTGAACTGCGGCACCCGGCCGGGCGTCTCGGCCCCCTGCCGCCACCGCGCGTACTCCACCGCCTCCGCCAGCGCCCGCACCGCACGGTCGGCGGCGGGATACGCGGGAACCCGCGCCTGGGCGCTCCCGTCCGCAGCGGCTTCGGCCCCGTCGGACGCGGCCTCCGGGACCGGGGCGCCCAGCCGGTCGGCCATGGTCTCCAGGGCGAGATGGGCGACGACGACGGGTTTGCCGGAGCCGGCCGCGGCAGCGCGCAGCGCGCGGGCGAGGGCGGGGTCGTCGCCGGACTCGGGGTCGGGGGCGTCCTCGCAGCCGACCCGGGGGATGGCGGTGACGACCACCGCGTCGCTGCTGTCGTCGGCCAGTGCCGCGGTGAGCGCGGTCCTGAAGTCGTCGGGCCCGGCCGAGGTGGTGAGGTCGATCGGCGCGATCGGCCGCAGCCCGGCGGTCAGCGCCGCGTCGTAGGTGAGCAGGCCGAGGGAGTCGGAGTTGCCGAGGATCGCGACCCGGCCGCCGCGCGGGATGGGCTGGAAGGAGAGCAGCAGGCCCACGTCCAGGAGTTCGGTGACCGTGTCGACGCGGATCACCCCGGCCTGCCGGAAGAGCGCGGACACCGTGCTGTCCGGGATCCGGGTCGGGGACACGGCGTGCCCGGCCGGGGTGGTGCCGGAGTGCAGGGCGCCCTTGACGACCACGACGGGCTTGCTCGCGGCGGTCCGCTTGGCGAGCCGGGTGAACTTGCGCGGGTTGCCGAAGGATTCGAGGTACATCAGGACCGCGTCGGTGTCCGGGTCGTCCTGCCAGAACTGCAGCAGGTCGTTGCCGGAGACATCGGCCCGGTTGCCCGCCGACACGAACGAGGAGAGGCCGGCGCCGCGCCGGTGCAGTCCGGAGAGCAGCGCGATGCCGATCGCGCCGGACTGGGTGAACAGCCCGAGCCGTCCGGTGGCCGGGACCTCGGGCGAGAGCGAGGCGTTGAGGCGTACGCCCGCCGCGGTGTTGACGATGCCGAAGGCGTTGGGGCCGATGACCCGCATGCCGTACGAGCGGGCCTGGCGCACCAGTTCGCGCTGCCGCTCCCGGCCCTCGGGGCCGGATTCGGCGTAGCTGGCGGTGACCACGACCAGCCCCTGGACGCCGTGTTCGCCGCAGGCCGCGACGGCGGCGGGCACGTTCTCGGCGGGCACCGCGATGATCGCCAGGTCGACGGGTTCGGGGATCCCGGCGACGGTGCGGTGCGCGCGGACGCCGTCGAGGGTGCTCTCGCCTTCGGGGAACGAGCGGTTGACCGCGTGCACCCGGCCGGTGAAGCCGCCCGCGACCAGGTTGCGCAGCAGGGTGCGGCCGACGCCGCCGGGCCGCCGGCCCGCGCCGATCACCGCCACCGACCGGGGGGTGAGCAGCCGCTGCACCGACCGGGCTTCGGCGCGGTGCTCGCGGGCCCGCATCACCTGGACCGACGCCTCGGTGGGCTCCAGGTCGAGTTCGAGGTGGACGACGCCGTCGGTGAAGCTGCGCTGCTGGGTGTAGCCCGCGTCGGTGAAGACCTTGACCATCTTGCGGTTGGCGGGCAGCACTTCGGCGATGAAGCGCAGGATGCCGCGCTCGCGGGCGACCGCCCCGATGTGCTCCAGCAGCGCGGAGGCCACCCCGCGGCCCTGGTGGGAGTCCTGGACGAGGAACGCCACCTCGGCCCGGTAGGCGTCCCCGCTGGCCGGCCGGCCCTCCGCGTCGATGCGGTCGTAGCGGACGGTGGCGATGAACTCGTCGCCGATGGTGGCGGCCAGGCCCACCCGGTCGTCGTAGTCGTGGTGGGTGAAGCGGTGCACGTCGCGGTCGGAGAGCCGGGGGTACGGCGCGAAGAAGCGGTAGTACTTCGACTCGTCGGAGACCTGCTCGTAGAAGTCCACCAGCCGCTGGGCGTCGCCGGGCCCGATGGGCCGGATGTGGGCGATGCCGCCGTCGCGCAGGACGACGTCCGCTTCCCAGTGCACCGGATACGGGCGGGGGGCCGGAGTCGTCATGGGGCCAGGGTATGCGGACAGGTGTCCGGGCGCGCCTTGCTGACCGGGCTGCTGTCCGGGTGTGCCCGGATAGCGTGGGGTCATCGCAGCGGGCAGGCTGAACTGCGTCGAGGTGCCTGAGCAGTCTTCCGCCCGTGCGAGACTGGTCTAGACAACAGGAACGACCTGAAGGGCTACACCATGGTTGAGCGCCGTGTCACCGTCGGCTGGGCCGAGGGCCTGCACGCCCGCCCCGCTTCACTCTTCGTCCGCGCGGTGACCGCCGCCGGCGTCCCGGTGACCATCGCGAAGGCGGACGGCAACGCCGTCAACGCGGCCTCGATGCTGGCCGTGCTCGGCCTGGGCGCGCAGGGCGGCGAGCCGATCGTGCTCGCGTCGGAGGCCGATGGCGCCGACGCCGCGCTCGACCGGCTGGCCAAGCTGGTCTCCGAGGGCCTCGAGGAACTCCCCGAAGCCGTCTGAGCCCATGGGCGTAGGCCCGTGCAGGAATTCGGCGGGGCCGCGTTGTCCGAATGGATAACGCGGCCCCGCCTTTCTTTATTCAGGGCCACGATAATTCTGCCCACTTGTATACGGCGCCATTGTTAATTCCGCCGCCGCGCCGCGTATACAGGGTGTTTCGGAGTCCTCACCGCGACCGCGCGCTCCACATGCCCGGCCGAGATCTTCCGGGCCCGTTCCGCGTCGCCGCGGGCCACGGCGTCGACTATCGCGCCGTGCTCCTCCCAGGACTCCACCGCCCGGCCGGGGTCACCCTCCCCGTACACCCAGGCGATCTTGTGCCGCAGCTGGGTGAGCAGCGCGGCCAGGGTGGGGCTCCCGGAGGCCTGGGCGAGCGTCTCGTGGAACCAGCCGCTCAGGGACGGCAGATCCGACAGCTGGCCCTGCTGGGAACGTTCCTGGCCCAGCCGCACCAGCCCGCGCAACACCTTGAGGTGGGCGTCCGTGCGCCGCTGTGCGGCCCTGGCGGCCCCCAGCGGCTCCAGGAGGCCGCGGATCTCCAGCAGGTCGGCCGCCTCCTGCTCCGTCGGCTCCGCGACGGAGGCGCCCGCGTGCCGGCGGGTACGGACGAACCCCTCCGACTCCAGGGTGCGCAGCGCCTCACGCACCGGGACCCTGGAGACGCCGTACCGCCTCGCCAGCAGCTCCTCGGTCAGCCGGCTGCCCGGCGGATAGAAACCGCCGACGATGTCGTCACGGATCGCGGTGCACACGACCTGTGCGGAGATACGACGCCCCGCGCCGTCCGTCCCGTTCACATCCGATTCCGCATCGCCGGTCTCCATTCTTTTCCCCGTATTCTTCGGCGACTCTATTCCAGCACAACCAGGATTCCGACCGCAGTCCAGAATTCATGGATTATTTTTGGACAGCACGAAGGCCCCGACGGGGAGCCGGGGCCTTCGAGGGGGACGGGGGTGCTGGTCTCGGGTGGATCAGATGGAGACGCCGTGCGAGCGGAGGTACGCCACGGGGTCGATGTCCGAGCCGTAGTCGGCCGTGGTGCGGGCCTCGAAGTGCACGTGCGGTCCGGTGACGTTGCCGGTCGCGCCGGACAGGCCGATCTGCTGGCCGGTGGTGACGGTCTCGCCGACCGACACGCTGAGCGAGGACATGTGGGCGCACAGCGTGTAGATGCCGTCGCTGTGCCGGATCACGACGTTGTTGCCGTAGGCCGAGTCGAAGCCCGCGGTGACGACGGTGCCGGCGCCCACGGCGTGGACCGGGGTGCCGGTGGACGCGGTGAAGTCGACGCCGGTGTGGTAGCCGGAGGACCACATGGAGCCGGGGACCTTGTAGCCGGTGCCGATGCCGCTGTTGACGGGCAGCACGAAGGAGTTGAGCTTCCTCCGCTCCTCCGCGGCACGGGCGGCGCGGGCCTCGGCGGCGCGCTCTGCCTTGATCTTCGCCTCGGCGGCGGCCTTCTTCTTGGCGGCCTCGGCGGCCTGGGCCACGCGCTTGGCCTCATCGGCCTTCCGCTTGGCCTCGGCGGCCTTGCGCTTCGTCTCGTCGGCCGCCTTGTGCTGGGCGGCGGCCTGGGCGGCGAGGGAGTTGGTGAGGCCCTCCGAGGCGTCGAGGGCGCGAGCGAACGACGTGTCCTCGATGGTGTTGGGAACGACGGCGCGTTCCGGGGTGGAGAGCGCGGTGGCCGCGGTGGCGCCGAAGGTGCCGGCTGCGGTCAGAACGGCTACGCCGGCCAGGGTGGTCCCGGTGCGGAGTGCGGCACGACGGGGACGGCGGTGCTTCCCGCTGGGCGCGGGCAGAACAGTGAACGCCATGGGTACGGCGAGATCCTTTCCTTCCTTCTCGCCTACCGGGTTAGCTGACGGGTTCGGAGCAGGAAGGTCTCCTACGGGCTGCCTCGTGTGGTGAGGACGGCCCGATTCACCCCAGGGACGTGGGTCCCCGGCTCCCCAGGCTCGCGCTGACGGGGACTCGGCGATCACTGCCCGGTTGCCGCTGGTCGCGGCGGATGGTGACGGACAGCAGAGCAGGACGCTAATCGGACCGCGTCGGTTACGGCAAACAGATCAGGTGATTTGTTGCGTTCGCCACAAGGGAGGTTTGCGGGCCGATAGAGATCCAAAACGCCCGGAACCCCGGCGCCCCAAGGGGTGCGCCAGGGTTCCGCCGCGCATCGGGACGGCGCCCGCGAGGAGGGCCGTCCACCCGTCCCCGGTAGGGGACGGCCGCCGCCGGAGGCCGGTCAGCCGGCCGCGATGACCTTCACCGGGCCGAGTCCCAGCTCCGTGACGGGTCCCTCGATCGCCGAGGCGTCGCCCACGAGGACGACGACCATGCGTTCCAGCGGGAAGGCGCTGACCACCGCGGCGGTCGCCTCCACGGTGCCGGTCCGCGCCAGCCGCGCGTACATCTGGGCCTGGAAGTCGTCCGGCAGGAACTGCTCGACCTGGTCCGCGAGCGTGCCGGCGACGGCCGCCGCCGTCTCGTAGCGCAGCGGAGCCACCCCGACGAGGTTCTGCACGGCGACATCGCGCTCGTCGTCGGTGAGCCCCTCGGCCGCCAGGGTGCGGATGACCTGCCAGGCGTCGGCGAGCGCGGGTCCGGTGACCTCGGTGGCCACCGAGCCGCTGATGGCGAGCAGCGAGGCGCCCGTCCCCTCCTGTGTGGACAGGAGCACCTGGCCGAAGGCCCGCACGCCGTACGTGTAGCCCTTCTCCTCGCGCAGCACCCGGTCCAGCCGGGAGGTCAGGGTGCCGCCCAGGCAGTACGTGCCGAGCACCTGGGCCGCCCAGACCGGGTCATGGCGGTCGGAGCCGGTACGGCCGATCAGCAGCTGGGTCTGCACCGCGCCCGGCCGGTCCACGATCACCACGCGCGCGGTGTCGTCGGCGGTGATCTGCGGCAGCGGGCGGGGCTCCGCGGTCGAGCCGGTCCACTCGCCGAGCGTCTCGTCCAGCAGCGCGACCAGGTCGATACCGGTCAGATCACCGACGACGACGGCCGTGGTGGTGGCGGGACGCACGTACGCCTCGTAGAACGCCCTGACGGCCGCGGCGTCGATCCTCGCCACCGTCTGCTCGGTGCCCTGGCGCGGGCGGGAGCAGCGCAGATCGGCGGGGAACAGCTCCGCGGAGAGCGCCATGGAGGCGCGGCGGGCCGGGTTGGCCAGCTCGTGCGGGATCTCGTCGAGCCGGTTGTTGACCAGCCGCTCGACCTCGCTGTCGGGGAACGCGGGGGCGCGCAGGGCGTCCGCGAGCAGCCCGAGGGCCTTGTCCAGCCGGGAGGCCGGGACCTCCAGCGAGACCCGCACGCCCGGGTGGTCGGCGTGCGCGTCGAGCGTGGCGCCGCAGCGCTCCAACTCGGCGGCGAACTCCTCCGCGGTGAGCTTGTCGGTGCCCTCGGAGAACGCGCGGGCCATGATCGTGGCCACCCCGTCCAGGCCCTCGGGTTCGGCGTCCAGCGGCGCCGAGAGCAGCACCTCCACCGCGACGACCTTCTGGCCGGGACGGTGGCTGGTGAGCACGGTCAGCCCGTTGCCGAGCGTCGACCGGTCGGGGGCCGGGAAGGCCCACGGCTTGGGGGCGCCCGGCTGCGGCTGGGGGTGGAACGTCATGGTCGCGGCGACGTCGGTCACTGGTCCGCGCCTTCCTGCTCGGTCTCGTCGGCCGCCTCGTCGGGCGAGCCGGTGGGCTCGTAGACCAGGACGGCTCGGTTGTCGGGGCGCAGCCGGGCCGCGGCGACGGCCTGCACTTCCTCGGCAGTGATCTCCAACACCCGCTGGACGGCGCTGAGCGCCAGCTGCGGGTCGCCGTAGAGCACCGCGAAACGGCACAGCTCGTCGGCGCGGCCGGCGACCGTCGCGAGCCGGTCCAGCCACTCGCGCTCCAGCTGGGCCTGGGCCCGTTCCATCTCCTGCGGGGTGGGCCCCTCGGCGGCGAAACGGGCCAGCTCCTCGTCGACCGCGGCCTCGATGTCGGCCAGTTCGACGCCGCTGGACGCCTTGATGTCCAGCCAGCCGAGCGACGGCGCGCCGGCCAGCCGCAGCAGGCCGAACCCGGCCGCCACGGCGCTGCGGTCGTGCCGCACCAGCCGGTTGTGCAGCCGGGACGACTCACCGCCGCCGAGCACGGTCAGCGCCAGGTCGGCGGCGTCGGACTCCCGGGTGCCGTCGTGCGGCAGCCGGTACGCGGCCATCAGGGCGCGCGAGGGCACGTCCTCCTCGACGATCTCGCGGAGCTGTCCGCCCATCACGTCGGGCAGTGATCCGTCGCGGGGGGCGGGCTTGCCGTCGTGGCCGGGGATGGTGCCGAAGTACTTCTCGACCCAGGCCAGCGTCTGCTCGGGGTCGATGTCGCCGACCACGGCCAGCACCGCGTTGTTGGGCGCGTAGTACGTGCGGAAGAACGCCCGCGCGTCCTCCAGGGAGGCCGCGTCCAGATCGGCCATCGAGCCGATCGGGGTGTGGTGGTACGGGTGGCCGTCGGGGTAGGCCAGCGCGGTCAGCCGCTCGAAGGCCGTGCCGTACGGCACGTTGTCGTACCGCTGGCGGCGCTCGTTCTTGACGACGTCGCGCTGGTTCTCCAGGCTCTCCTCGTCGAGCGCGGTGAGCAGGCTGCCCATCCGGTCGGCCTCGAGCCACAGCGCCAGCTCCACCTGGTGGGCCGGCATCGTCTCGAAGTAGTTGGTGCGTTCGAAGCTGGTGGTGCCGTTGAGCGAACCGCCGGCGCCCTGGACCAGCTCGAAGTGACCGTTGCCCTTCACACTGGACGAGCCCTGGAACATCAAGTGCTCGAACAGGTGGGCCAGTCCGGTCCGGCCTTTCACCTCATGACGGGAACCGACGTCGTACCAGAGGCACACCGAGGCGACCGGGGTGAGGTGGTCCTGGGAGAGCACCACACGCAGGCCGTTCGCCAAGCGGTGTTCGGTTGCTGTCAGGCCGTCGGAGTCCTGCGGCTGTGTGCCGTCCGACGTGGCCGTGAGACCCATGGGCAAGCTGTCCTTCCGGTCGCGTGCACTTGTCTTGGTCGAGTGCTGACACTCTAGGCAAGCGTGCCGACACCACGCGAAGTTCCCGCTAACGGCACGCTTGTGCCGGGCGGTGGTCACCACTGTCAGTGAGCCGGTCCACAATGGTCCGCGTCAGTCCCGCTCAGGTCCAGGAAAAGGAGCAGCAGCCGCGATGGCCCGCCGCACCACGAAGACCCCTCCTCCCGACGACTTCGAGGAGCGCATCCTCGACATCGACGTCGTCGATGAGATGCAGGGCTCCTTCCTCGAGTACGCCTACTCGGTCATCTACTCGCGCGCCCTGCCCGATGCCCGCGACGGGCTCAAGCCCGTGCACCGGCGCATCGTCTACCAGATGAACGAGATGGGGCTGCGCCCCGACCGCGGTTACGTGAAGTGCGCCCGCGTCGTCGGCGAGGTGATGGGCAAGCTGCATCCGCACGGCGACGCCTCCATCTACGACGCCCTGGTGCGGATGGCGCAGCCGTTCTCCATGCGGCTGCCGCTGGTCGACGGGCACGGGAACTTCGGCTCCCTGGGCAACGACGACCCGCCCGCCGCGATGCGTTACACCGAGTCGAAGATGGCCGGGGCCGCCACGCTGATGGTGGAGTCCATCGACGAGGACACCGTCGACTTCTCGCCCAACTACGACGGTCAGGAGATGGAGCCGGTCACGCTCCCGGCCGCCTACCCGAACCTGCTGGTCAACGGCTCGTCGGGGATCGCGGTCGGCATGGCGACGAACATGCCGCCGCACAACCTCGGCGAGGTCATCGCCGCCGCCCGGCACCTGATCAAGCATCCGGGCGCGGACCTCGAGACCCTGATGCGCTTCGTGCCGGGTCCCGACCTGCCCACCGGCGGCCGGATCGTCGGCCTGGCCGGGGTGCGGGACGCGTACGAGACCGGCCGTGGCACGTTCAAGATCCGTGCCACCGTGGCCGTCGAGGACACCTCGCCGCGCCGCAGGGGCCTGGTCGTCACCGAGCTGCCGTTCACGGTCGGCCCGGAGAAGGTCATCGCGAAGATCAAGGACCTGGTCGGCGCGAAGAAGCTCCAGGGCATCGCCGATGTGAAGGACCTCACCGACCGGTCGCACGGCCTGCGCCTGGTGATCGAGGTCAAGAACGGCTTCCACCCCGAGGCCGTGCTGGAGCAGCTCTACAAGCTGACGCCGATGGAGGAGTCCTTCGGCATCAACAACGTGGCGCTGGTCGACGGGCAGCCGCTCACGCTGGGCCTCAAGGAGCTGCTGGAGGTCTATGTCGACCACCGCTTCGAGGTGGTCAGGCGGCGCAGCGAGTTCCGCCGCACCAAGCGCCGGGACCGGCTGCACCTGGTCGACGGCCTGCTCGTCGCCCTCATCGACATCGACGAGGTCATCTCGATCATCCGGTCGAGTGACAATTCGGCGCAGGCCAAGGAACGGCTGATCGCCCACTTCTCGCTGTCCGAGATCCAGACCCAGTACATCCTGGACACCCCGCTGCGCCGGCTCACGCGGTTCGACCGCATCGAGCTGGAGTCCGAGCGCGACCGGCTCAACGCCGAGATCGAGGCGCTCACGGTGATCCTGGATTCGGACGCCGAGCTGCGCAAGCTGGTCTCCAACGAGCTCGCGGCGGTGGCCAAGCAGTACGGCACCGACCGCCGCACCGTCCTCCTGGAGTCGGCGGGCGCGCCGGTCTCGGCCGTCCCGCTGGAGGTCGCCGACGACCCGTGCCGGGTGCTGCTGTCCTCGACGGGGCTGCTGGCGCGGACCGCCAACGGCGAGGAGTTCGACGACGGCGAGGGCAAGCGGGCCAAGCACGATGTGATCGTCTCCGCGGTGCCGACCACCGCGCGCGCCGACGTCGGCGCGGTCACCTCCGCCGGCCGGCTGCTGCGGCTCACGGTGATCGACCTGCCGATGATGCCGGACACGGCGGGGGCGCCGAACCTGGCGGGCGGCGCGCCCGTCTCGGAGTTCCTGTCCCTGGAGACCGGCGAGCGGGTGCTCTGCCTGACGACGCTCGACGAGTCCTCCCCCGGTCTCGCGCTCGGCACCGAACAGGGCATCGTCAAGCGGGTGGTCCCGGACTATCCCGCGAACAAGGACGATCTCGAGGTCATCGGCCTCAAGGACGGCGACCGGGTCGTGGGCGCCGTGGAGCTGCGCACCGGCGAGGAGGACCTGGTCTTCATCACCGACGACGCCCAGCTGCTGCGGTACCCGGCCTCGCAGGTGCGCCCCCAGGGGCGCCCGGCGGGCGGCATGACCGGCATCAAGCTGACCGACGGGGCGAAGGCGATCTCCTTCACGGCCGTCGACCCGGCCGTGGACGCGGTGGTGTTCACCGTGGCCCGTGCCGAGGGAACGCTCGACGGTTCGGTCCAGGGCACCGCCAAGCTCACCCCGTTCGAGCAGTATCCGCGCAAGGGCCGCGCAACCGGCGGGGTGCGCTGCCAGCGCTTCCTGCGCGGTGAGGACGGTCTGGTGCTCGCCTGGGCGGGCGCGGTCCCGGCCCGCGCCGCGACGGCGACGGGCCTGCCCGCCGACCTTCCCCCGAAGGACCCCCGCAGGGACGGTTCAGGGGTGGCGCTGGCCAAGCCGATCACGGTGGTGGCCGGACCGGTCTAGGGCGTGTGTCGAAAGGAGCGCTGTTCGCCCGGAGGGCGTGGCCCACGGCGTCTGGTGCGTGCGCTCGCAAGGCGGAGGGTCGTCCTCGTACTGGAGTACTTGGACGAGCCCGACAACGCAGCGAGGGCGCGTGCCAGGCGTCGTGGGCCCGGCGGGACTCTCGCAACACGCCCTAGGCACCGGGTTCACCCGGGAGCGAGCGAACAGGGCGCGGCACCATCGGTGCCGCGCCCTGTCGCGCTCCGGTTAGGCTGCCCTGTGTGAGTACGTGCACGAACGCTTCGGCGGAGCTGGCCGAACCGCTCGCCGCCACCGCCGCCACCGCCAGAACATGGCTCCTGCTCGAACAGCCCGGTCCCTGGGGCGCGAAGGCCTTCACCGCGAGCCATCTGGATCCGGTGGTGGGCCGGGCCCTGGAGAAGGCCGCGGACGGCACCGGCGTCAGGGTCGCGCTGATCCGGCGTCCGGGACGCCACGCGGACTGCCACGTCCCGTCCCGGCACCACGTGCTCGTCGCCCATGTGGTTCCCGGGCGGTCCTGGGTCCGGCAGGACGTGATCGACGATCCCGCCGCCCTGCTGGAGCTGGATTTCCCGGCGCTGGGCGCCGGGGCGCATCAGGAATTCGGCGAGCCGCACCACGAGCCGGTCGCGCTCGTCTGCACCAACGGCAAACGTGACCGCTGCTGCGCCCTGTACGGCCGCCCGCTCGCCGCGCGGCTGGCGGCCGAGGGCGTCAGCGACGTCTGGGAGATCACCCATATCGGCGGCCACCGGTTCGCCCCCACCATGCTCGTCCTGCCGTCCGGCTACGCCTACGGGCGGGTCGACGCGGACCTGGCGCACGGAGTGCTCAAGGCGGCCCGCGACCACCGGATCACGCTCGACGGCTGCCGGGGCGCCTCCGCCTGGGACCGGCCGGGCCAGGCCGCCGACCTCGCGGTGCGTTCCCTGACCGGCGAGGTCCGGGCGGGAGCGCTCGTGGTGACGCGCACGGACGGCTCGGCGCCGTCCTGGACGGTGCGGGTGACGCACGCCGACGGCCGGGCCTGGGACGTCGGCGTCACCGGGTCCGCGGCGCTGCCGCCGCGCCCGGAGAGCTGCGGAGCGGCCCTCGGCTCGCCCGCCCGGATGGATGTCACGGGGATCAGGGCGGTGGCCGGGGGCCGCTGACAGCGGCGGCGCGGGGGCCGGACGGGGTGCGGATCAGCCGGCCTTCTTCACGAACTCCGAGGTGTAGGTCTTCTCCAGGTCCACCGTGGCGTGCTGCAGGGTCGGGTTGAAGGCCTTGAGGACCTTCTCGACGGTCTGCGGCCCGTCGGCCGGCATGACGCCGTCCTTGGTGAACATCGGCAGCGTGGCCTTGATCGCCTGGGCGTACAGCTCCTTGCCGCCCTGCGCGTAGTCGGCCGGCATCTTCGCGGCGATCTCCTCCGGGGTGTGCGTGGACATCCAGCCGAGCGTCTTGACGAAGGCGTTGGCCATCTTCTGCACCGTCGCCTTGTGGCTGTTCACCCAGTCGGTGCTCATGTAGAGGCTGGACGACGGGTAGAGGCCGCCGAGCGCCGCCTTCGAGCCCTCAGGAGTGCGCATGTCGTACATCACCTTGCCGATGCCCTTGTCGAGGATCTGCGCGACGGTCGGGTCGGTCGTCATACCGCCCTGGATCGAGCCCTGCTGCAGGGCGGCGATGAACGTCTGGCCCGCGCCGACGGCGACGGGTGTGAAGTCGCTGACGTCGACGCCGTTCTTGACGGCGAGGTACTTGGTGAGGAAGTCGGTGGAGGATCCGAGGCCCGTCACGCCGAGCTTCTTGCCCTTGAAGTCCTTGGCCGAGGAGATGTCGCCGGCCGCCTTGGTGGAGACCACCTCGACCTCGCCGGGGGCCTGCGCCAGCTGAACCACGGACTCGATGATCTTGCCCTTGACCTGCAGGTCGAGGGTGTGGTCGTAGAACCCGACGACGCCCTGCACATCGCCGGAGACCAGCGAGGTGGTGGCCTGCACGCCGGCCGGCTCGGTGAGCAGCTGGACGTCGAGGCCCTCGGCCTTGAAGAAGCCGAGCTGCTGGGTGAGCATCGCGGGCAGGTAGATGACCTTGTCCAGGCCGCCCACCATGATCTTGACCTTGCCGTTGTCGCCCGCCGCCGAGGAGTCGCCGCCGCAGGCGGTGAGGGTGGTGAGGGCGAGCGCTCCGGCGACCGCGGCCGCGGAGATTCTGGCCATGCTGCGCATGTTCACGTCCTTGTGAGGGGGTGGAGAAAGTGGAGGGGGTACGGGGATCCGGGTGTTCGGGTCTCGCGGGACCGGGCTCACGTCCGCGGGGTCCCCGCGTCCGGATCCCGGTCGATCGGATGTCAGCGTTCGGTGCCTGGCTCCGCCGGCTTCCAGCGGAACAGCCGTTTCTCGCCGAACGTCAGCAGCCCTTCGGCCAGCAGTGCCACCACGGCGAGGATCACCATGGCCGCGTACACCCCGGCCGCGTTGAAGGTGCCCTGCGAGGCGGAGACCAGCAGGCCGAGGCCCTTGGTCGCGCCGATGTACTCGCCGACGATGGCGCCGATCAGCGCGAAACCGAACGAGACGTGCAGGCTGGTGAAGATCCATGACGTGGCGGACGGGATGACCACCTGCAGCGTCACCCGGCGGTTGCTCGCGCCGAGGATCCGGGCGTTGGAGACCAGGTTGCGGTCCACCTCCCTCGCCCCCTGGAAGGCGTTGAAGAAGACCGGGAAGAAGACCAGGACGACCGCGGAGGCGACCTTCGAGGCCGGGCCGAGGCCGAACCAGATGAGGAAGATCGGCGCCAGCACGATGCGCGGCAGCGCGTTGAGGACCTTGATGTACGGGCCGAGGACGTCCGCCAGGAAGCGGACCCGGCCGAGCGCGATGCCCAGCAGCACACCGGCGATGACGCCGATGATCCAGCCGAAGAGCGCCTCGTAGAGCGTGTACCAGATCTGCTCCCACAAGGAGCCCTGCGCGGTGCCGTGCAGCGCCCACTCACGGATCTGGTCCCAGATCTTCGACGGCATCGAGAAGTTGAACGGATCGATGATCCCGGCGCGGGCGAACCACTCCCACAGGCCGATCACGGCGACGAGCAGCAGCAGACGGGTCCCGTAGACCAGGACCCGGCGGTTGCGGGCGGCCCGCGCCCTGGCCTGGGTGCGCTCGGTGGACGCCTTGGCGGGCCGGTCCTTGGTGGTGACGGTGTCGGCGACGGCGGTTTCAGGCTGCATTGCCGGCTCCCCTCTCGCGGGTGATGCGGACCTCTTCGCCCAGCGAGGACCAGATCTCCCGGTAGATCTCCAGGAACCGCGGTTCCATCCGGACCTCCTCGACCTTGCGCGGCCGTGGCAGGTCGATCGTGAAGACCTCCTTGACGGTCGCGGGTCCCGCCGTCATGACCACGACCTTGTCGGCGAGGGCGATGGACTCCTCCAGGTCGTGCGTGACGAACACGACGGAGGAGCCGGTGCCGGCCCACAGGTCCAGCAGTTCGTCCGACATCAGCGCCCGGGTCTGCACATCGAGCGCCGAGAAGGGCTCGTCCATCAGCAGGATCTCGGGATCGTTGACGAAGGTCGCGGCGAGCGCGACGCGCTTGCGCTGGCCGCCCGACAGCTGGTGCGGATAGCGGTCCTCGAAGGACGTCAGGCCCACCCGGGCCAGCCATTCGCGGGCCCGTTCCTTCGCCTCGGCCTTGGGTGTGCCGCGGAAGCGCGGACCGGCCATCACGTTGGACAGCACGGTGCGCCAGGGGAAGACGGCGTCCTGCTGGAAGACGAACCCGACCTTGTCGCCGATGCCGCGGACCGGCTCGCCGGCCACCAGCACCTCGCCCTCGGTCGGCTCCTCCAGGCCGCTGACCAGGGTCAGCGTCGTGGACTTGCCGCATCCGGTCGGTCCGACGATCGCGACGAACTCGCCGCGCTCCACGGTCAGGTCCAGATCACGTACGGCGGTGTGCAGCGCCCCGGACGGGGTCCGGAACGCCTTGCTCGCTCCCCGCAACTCGATGGCGGGACTCGTTTGACTGCTCATGGGGCGGGACGCTAGGCGCGGCCCGGGTCGTGGCGGCAGCCTTGTGAGCACAGGGCGCCTTCTGCTCACAACCGCTGTTCTGCTCGTTTTGCTCGCTCCCGCACAACGAAAGCGAAACGGAGGGTGGGCATCCGCCTCTATGGCGTTTACGTTGCGTTCACAGCCGGGACACGGCGGCACGCCGTGGCAGCGAACCGTTGTGAATCATCCGTTATCACCGCACATCACCACAGCAGAAGGAGACCGCATGCGCATCCGGTGGCCGCGTCGCGTCTCCGCACAGGTTCTGCTGACCCAGGTCGCGATCACCACGGGTGTCACCGTGCTGGCCACCGGGCTCTTCCTGGCGCCGCTGAGCCACCAGCTCGACGACCAGGCGATGCGTCGCGCCCTGTCCATCGCGCAGACCGCCGCGGCCGAACCGCAGATCGCGGATTCGCTGCTCACCTCGGAGCCCACCCCCGACGGGCCGGTCCAGGCCGAGGCCGAGCGCATCCGCCACGCCACCCGGGCCGAGTACGTCGTCGTGATGGACCTCAACGGAACGCGCTGGTCGCACACGACGGAGGACCGGATCGGTGAGCATGTCTCCACCGATCCCGGCGAGGCGCTGGCCGGTCAGGAGGTCATGCAGATCGACAACGGCACCCTGGGCCGCAGCGCCCGGGGGAAGGTGCCGCTGCGCGACAGCAGCGGCCGGATCGTCGGCGCGGTCTCCGTCGGCATCGCCTACGACAGCGTCCGCGACCGGCTGCTGGGCGCGGTCCCTGGGCTGCTGCTGTACGCGGCCGCCGCGCTCGCGGTGGGTGTGCTGGCCGCGATCGGCGGCTCCCGAAGGCTGCAGCGCCGCACCCACGGGCTCGCGTTCGCCGACATCTCCTCGCTGCTCGACGAGCGCGAGGCGATGCTGCACGGCATCCGGGAGGGCGTCGTGGCGCTCGACCGGCAGGGCAGGATCCGGCTGGTCAACGACGAGGCCGGGCGGCTGCTCGGGCTCGGCCCCGACGCCACCGGACACGTCCTGGACGACGTCCTGCCGCCGGGCCGCACCACGGACGTCCTGACCGGCCGGGTCGAGGGCACCGACCTGCTGACGGTGAGCGGCGGCCGGGTGCTGGTCACCAACCGGATGCCGACCGGTGACGGCGGCGCGGTCGCCACCCTGCGCGACCGTACGGAACTGGAGCTGCTCGGCCGGGAGCTGGACAGCACCCACGGGCTGCTGGACGCGCTGCGCGCCCAGGACCACGAACACGCCAACCGGCTGCACACCCTGCTGGGCCTGCTGGAACTGGGCCTGCACGACGAGGCGGTGGAATTCGTCGTGGAGGTCGCCGACACCCACCGGTCGTCCGCGGAGCAGATCGCCGAGCAGGTGCGGGACCCGCTGCTATCCGCCCTGCTGGTCGGCAAGGCGGCCATCGCCGCCGAACGCGGGGTCGCCCTGCGGATCTCCGCCGCGACCGGGCTGCCCGACCGGGTGGTCGATCCACGCGATCTGGTGACCGTGCTGGGCAACCTCATCGACAACGCCCTGGATGCGGCGTCCGCGCACCGCACCGCCGACTCCTTCGTGGAGATCGAGCTGCGGACCGAGGAGGACACCACCGCTGTCCTGCGGGTCTCCGACACCGGCCCCGGGGTGCCGCCCGAGGCCCGCGACCTCATCTTCACCGAAGGCTGGTCCACGAAGGAGCGGCCCGCGCACCGCGGCCGGGGGCTGGGCCTGGCGCTGGTCAGGCGGCTCGCCGAGCGGTACGGCGGCATCGCCCGGGTCACCGCCCGTGCGGGCGGCGGCGCGGTCTTCACCGTGGTGCTGCCGGAGGCTCTCGTCGCGGAGGACGTCAGCGGCCGCCTGACCGGCCACCCCACCGAACGCGATCAGCTCGCCGCGCTCACGGAGCTCACCGGCGCAAGGGAGACACGATGATCGAGGTACTGGTCGTGGACGACGACTTCCGCGTCGCCGAGATCAACGCGGCCTACGTGGCGAAGGTCCCCGGCTTCCGGGTGGCCGGCCGCGCCCATACCGCCGCCCACGCGCTGGCGACCCTGGAGCGCACCCGGATCGACCTGATCCTGCTCGACCACTATCTGCCGGACGAGACGGGCCTGACGCTGATCCGCCGGCTGCGGCAGCTCGGCCACCACGCCGACGTGATCATGGTGACCGCCGCCCGCGATGTCGCGACCGTCCAGGCCGCGATGCGGTACGGCGCGCTGCAGTACCTGGTCAAGCCGTTCACGTTCGCCGGGCTGCGGGCCAAGCTCGACGGGTACGCGGCGCTGCGCCGCACCCTGGACGGGGTCGGCGGGGGCGGCGAGGCCGGCCAGGAGCAGGTCGACCGGATCTTCGGTGCGCTGCGGACGGCGGGAGCGGCCTCGGCCGAACTGCCCAAGGGCCACTCGGCGCCGACCGCGGAACTGATACGGCGGGTGCTGCGCGAGGCCGGGCATCCGCTGTCCGCCCATGAGGTCGCCGAGCTGGCCGGGTTGAGCCGCTCCACGGCGCAGCGCTATCTGAAGTACCTGGAGCAGGCCGGGCGGATCGGCCTGACCCTCAAGTACGGCGACACCGGCCGCCCCGAGCACCGCTACGCCTGGGCGGCGGCGGACTGACCCGGTGCACGGGCCGTTCCGCCGCCGCGTCACACCGCTCCGGCGCCGGTGAGGGAACGGACCTCCGTCTCCGCGAACTTGGCCCCGTCCCCGGGTTCCGGGAAGAGCACGGTGCCCAGCCAGCCCGCCAGGAAGCCCAGCGGGATGGAGACCAGTCCCGGGTTCTCCAGCGGGAAGAGATGGAAGTCCACACCGGGGAAGAGGGCGTCGGGCCGTCCGGAGACGACGGGCGACAGCACGACGAGGAGCAGTGCGGGGATCAGCCCGCCGTAGATCGCGCAGACCGTTCCCCGGGTGGTGAAACGGGGCCAGAACAGGGAGAACAGCAGCGCGGGCAGGTTCGCCGAGGCGGCCACCGCGAAGGCGAGGCCCACGAGGAACGCGATGTTCTGCCCCTGCGCGAACAGGCTCAGCGCGATCGCCACCGCGCCGATCCCGACCGCGGCGAAGCGCGCCACCCGCACCTCGTCGTTCCCGGACGCGGGGCCCGCGTGCTTCCCGCTGCGGCGCAGCGTGGCGTACAGGTCATGCGCTACCGAGGCGGACGAGGCCAGGGTGATCCCGGCGACCACCGCCAGGATCGTCGCGAAGGCCACCGCGCCGACGACGGCGAACAGAACCGTTCCACCTGTGGAACCGGCTCCCCCGCCCAGATCCTGGGCCAGCAGCGGTACGGCGGTGTTGCCGGCCGCGTTGGAGGTGCGTACGGCGTCCGAGCCCACGACCGCCGCGGCGCCGAAGCCGAGGACGATCGTCATCAGGTAGAAGGAGCCGATCAGCCCGATCGCCCAGACCACCGACCGGCGGGCGGAACGGGCGGTGGGCACCGTGTAGAAGCGCGACAGGATGTGCGGCAGCCCGGCCGTGCCGAGCACCAGGGCGATCCCGAGGCTGATGAAGTCCAGCTTCGAGGTCCAGCTCCCGCCGTACTTGAGGCCGGGCGCCAGGAAGGCGCTGCCGTGTCCGCTGCCGGCCGCCGCGGAACGCAGCAGGCCGTTCAGATCGCCGTGGAAGCGGATCAGCACCAGCACGACGAGCGTGATGGTGCCGCCCATCAGCAGCACGGTCTTGACGATCTGGATCCACGTCGTCGCGCGCATGCCGCCGAACGAGACGTAGACGACCATCAGGCCGCCGACCCCGATCACCGTCCAGGTCCGGGACGCGCCGCCCTGCCCGCCGAGCAGCAGCGCCACCAGGCTGCTCGCACCGACCATCTGCGCGACCAGGTAGAGCACCGAGACGATGACCGAGGAGGTGCCGGCCGCGATCCGGACGGGCCGCTGCCGCATCCGGGCGGAGAGCACATCGGCGAGGGTGTAGCGGCCGCAGTTGCGGACGAGTTCCGCGACGAGCATGAGGACGACGAGCCAGGCGACCAGGAAGCCGACCGAGTACAGCAGGCCGTCGTAGCCGAAGAGCGCGATGAGACCGGAGATGCCGAGGAACGACGCCGCCGACATGTAGTCGCCCGCGATGGCGAAACCGTTCTCCATGGGGGAGAAGAGCCGGCCCCCGGCGAAGAACTCGACCGACGAGCTGCGTCGCCGGCCCGCCCAGGCGGTGATGGCCAGGGTGACGGACACGAAGATCGTGAACAGGACGAGAGCGAGCCCCTGGTGCTCGTTCGCCGGATCTGCCAGGTACCGGACCATCAGCGCATCCGCTCCTGGGTGTCCCAGCGCAGGTCGAGCGCCGCCCGGTCCCTGCGCAGCCGCGCATGCCGTGAGTAGGCCCAGGTCAGCAGGAACGTCGTGGCGAACTGCGCCAGTCCCGCCACCATCGCCACATTGAGCTCACCGGCCACCGGGCGGCTCATCAGACCCGGCGCCACCGTGGCCGCCACCACGTAGAGCAGATACCAGGCGAGGAAGGCCGCGACCGCCGGAAAGGCGAACCGGCGGTACTGGCCGCGCACTTCCTGGAACGCGGCGCTCTGCTGCACCTCCAGGTAGACCGCGGCCCGGTCCTGCTCCGCCCCCGCGACGGGCGCCGCAGACGGCGCCGGCACGGGTGACGGTGCCGGCGTCGTCGGGTCCGGAACCCAGAGACCGGCGGCCAGGGCGTCGTACCAGGGGTCGTCCACCCGCAGCGCGCCCGGGTCGCCCCCGTCGTGCTTGTCCACCGAACTCTCCTCGCTTCACAAGCCAATTGGCCGTGCGCCCAAGCATGGACAGAGTGGGAAGATCCGGTGCCATCAAGCTGAAACGTTCACCCCATCAGGTGATGCCGTGCCGGTAGGCATATCCGACGACCTGTGAAAGCAGCGGTGCTCCCCCACCCTGGGGGGTGGGGGAGCACCGGTCGGCCTGCGGGTGCGGCTAGGCGTCGATGCGGGACCGGTCGAGCGTCGCCGCCGAGTTGGTGATGAACTCCTTGCGCGGTGCGACCTCGTTGCCCATGAGCAGGTCGAACGCCTGCTCCGCGGCCTCGAGGTCGCTGATGTTGATCCGGCGCAGGGTGCGGTGGCGCGGGTCCATCGTGGTCTCCGCGAGCTGGTTGGCGTCCATCTCACCCAGCCCCTTGTAGCGCTGGATGCCGTCCTTGTAGCGGACGTTCCGGCGCTGCAGGTCGAGCAGCGTCTGCCGCAGCTCGCTGTCCGAGTAGGTGTAGATGTACTTGTCCTGCCCCTTCTTGGGCTGGACGAGCTCGACGCGGTGCAGCGGCGGCACGGCGGAGAAGACCCTGCCCTGCTCGACCATCGGACGCATGTAGCGCTGGAACAGCGTGAGCAGCAGGCACCGGATGTGCGCGCCGTCGACGTCGGCGTCCGCGAGGAAGATCACCTTGCCGTAGCGCGCCTGGTCGATGTCGAAGGTCCGGCCCGACCCGGCTCCTATCACCTGGATGATCGCGCCGCACTCGGCGTTCTTCAGCATGTCCGACACCGACGACTTCTGGACATTCAGAATCTTGCCGCGGATCGGCAGCAGCGCCTGGAACTCCGAGTTCCGGGCCACCTTGGCCGTGCCGAGTGCCGAGTCGCCCTCGACGATGAACAGCTCGGTGCGGTCCACGTCGTCGCTGCGGCAGTCCGCCAGCTTCGCCGGCAGCGAGGAGGTCTCCAGCGCCGTCTTCCGGCGCTGCGCGTCCTTGTGCTGGCGGGCCGCGATGCGGGTGCGCGCGGCGGCGACGGTCTTCTCCAGCACCGCCCGCGCCTGGAGCTTCGTGTCGCGCTTGGCGGAGGTCAGGAACTCCTTGAGCTCCTTGGCCACGACGTTGGCCACGATCCGGTTGGCGGCCGAGGTGCCGAGCACCTCCTTGGTCTGGCCCTCGAACTGCGGCTCGGCCAGCCGTACGGTGACGACCGCCGTCAGACCCTCCATGGCGTCGTCCTTGACGACGTCGTCCTCGGCGACGCGCAGCAGCTTCGCGGAGCGCAGCACCTCGTTGACGGTCTTGGTGATGGCCCGCTCGAAGCCCGTGACGTGCGTGCCGCCCTTGGGGGTGGCGATGATGTTCACGAACGACCGCGACACGGTGTCGTACCCCGTGCCCCAGCGCATCGCGATGTCGACGCCCAGCTCACGGGTGACCTCGGTCGCCGTCATGTGGCCGCGGTCGTCCAGGACCGGGACGGTCTCCTTGAAGCTGCCGCTGCCGGTCAGCCGCAGGACGTCGCAGATCGGCTTGTCCTGGGAGAGGTACTCGCAGAACTCGCTGATGCCGCCGTCGTAGTGGAAGACGTCCTCGACGGCCTTGCCGTCACCTTCCAGGTCGCGCTCGTCGCGGACGACGATGGTCAGCCCCGGCACCAGGAAGGCCGTCTGGCGGGCGCGCTGGTGGAGGTTCTCCAGCGAGATCTTGGCGTCCTTGAGGAAGATCTGGCGGTCCGCCCAGTACCGGACGCGGGTGCCGGTCCTGGCCCTGGGGACCTTCTTCGACTTGTTCAGGCCACTCGCCGCGTCGAAGGAGGAGTCGGGACCCGCTCCGGAGAAGGAGCCGGGGACACCGCGCCGGAAGCTGATGGCGTGCGTGTGACCGCTCCGGTCGACCTCGACGTCGAGGCGGGCGGACAGCGCGTTGACGACCGAGGCGCCGACACCGTGCAGGCCGCCGGAGGCCGCGTAGGAGCCACCGCCGAACTTGCCGCCGGCGTGCAGCTTGGTCATCACGACCTCGACGCCCGACAGCCCGGTCTTGGGCTCCACGTCGACCGGGATGCCGCGGCCGTTGTCACGGACCTCGACCGAGGAGTCGCTGTGCAGGAAGACCTCGATGCGGTCGCAGTGACCGCCGAGGGCCTCGTCGACGGAGTTGTCGATGATCTCCCACACGCAGTGCATGAGGCCACGGCTGTCGGTCGACCCGATGTACATGCCGGGGCGCTTGCGGACCGCCTCCAGCCCCTCGAGGACAAGAAGATGCCGCGCGGTGTAGTTGGAACCGTCGCGATCTGCGCCCGTCAGCAGCGCGGAGGACGGCACGGATGTTTCGGCGGTCACGCGGGCAGCTCCTCGATAAAGTTCTTCGGCTGTGTCGGTGAGAGGGTACCGAGACCTGGTACGCCGGTTGTGCCGCGACCCGGTATCCGGGCCCCAGAGTAGCCCCGTATCGATCGTACGTTCGATACCTCATTTGAGTGATACCCATGTCACGTTCCCATTGAGGCATGAACCATTTAGGCTCCGGGCACGTCCTCACCAACAACCGGCAACCCAGTCGGTGGACACAACCGGACAAGCGCCCCAAAAGCGACAACTAACGCATCAGAGGCCAATCAGCTACCAACAGGTAGCATCCAGTCACTTCGAAGTCAGATTTCGAGGAAAAGCCACGAGCGGGAACGTTTTCGGCCTGGTTGGATGTTGACCCTGGTACGACAGCTCGTCGAGCTAGAGAAGAGGCGACGTGACTACAGTTCTGACCCCCGCGAGCCCGCTGACGGCGGCGGACCGCTGCGACCGTTGCGGCGCCCAGGCATACCTGCGCGTCGTCCTCATCAGTGGCGGCGAACTGCTCTTCTGCGCGCACCACGGGCGCAAGTTCGAGCCCGAACTCAAGAAGATCGCTGCGGAAATACAGGACGAAACCGGCCGACTCACCGACACCCCGGCGCAAACGGTCGAGGACGAGCACTGACACATCGCACCTGCGACGAGCTCGGACCGACGGGCGGCCGGACCCCACCAGGGGCCGGGCCGCCCGTCGGCTCTTCCGGGCCCGTCAACGGTGCCGGGTGCCCATGGCGCTCGTGACCAGTGCGCGGACCGCGGAGATCCGGGCGTAGACCCCGGGATGCCCGGCCTCGGCGCATCCGGTGCCCCAGGAGACCAGGCCGACCAGCTTGCCGCCGACGACCAGCGGCCCGCCGCTGTCGCCCTGGCAGGCGTCCTTGCCGCCCTGCGGCTCCCCGGCGCACAGCATGGTCCTGCTGAGGTAGGTGCCGTCCGCGTTGCCCGGGTAGGCGCGCTGACAGACCGCGTCGTCGAGCAGCACCACCTCCGCGGACCGCAGGACCGGTGAGTACGCCCCGGCGCCTGTGGTGTCCCCCCAGCCGGACACGAGGGCCTTCGAGCCCGCCAGGTAGTCCTGCGGGTCGCCCGCCCCCGCCATCGCGATGGCCGAACCTGCGGGCAGCGGCTTCTCAAGTGTGATGACCGCCACATCGCCGGCATGGGTCACCGGGTCGTATCCCGGGTTGATCCGGACCTGTCGCAGCCGTATTTCCTGGCCGTTCACGCCCCTGAGGTCGAGCCGGCCGGCTATGACGCGCAGATCCCGGGCGTTCCGCCAGTCCCCGCCGAGCACATCGCGGCCGAAGCAGTGCGCCGCGGTGATCACGGTCGAGGCGGAGACCACCGCCCCGCCGCAGAACTGGCCGGATCTCGTCGGTCCGAAACGGTCACGGCTGGCCAGCGCCACCACCCAGGGCTGCTGCCCGGCGACGACCTGGTCGCCGCCTATGACCACCGCCTCGGCCTTCGGCCCGGCGCCGGCGACCCCGAGCGGCACGATCAACGTGGCCAGCGCCACCGCCGATCCGCTGAGCAGCATCCGGAACGTGGAACGCATACGGCCTCCTGACCCTGTGGATCCCTCTGGAAACCCAGAGTGATCCATAGGACCGGAGGCCGCATCCGCTGGATTCGGAAGGATCAGTCCAGATAGTCCCGCAGCACCTGCGAGCGCGACGGGTGCCGAAGCTTCGACATCGTCTTCGACTCGATCTGGCGGATCCGCTCGCGCGTGACCCCGTAGACCTTGCCGATCTCGTCGAGCGTCTTCGGCTGTCCGTCCGTGAGGCCGAAGCGCATGGAGACCACGCCCGCCTCCCGCTCGGACAGGGTGTCGAGCACCGAGTGCAGCTGCTCCTGCAGGAGCGTGAAGCTGACCGCGTCGGCCGGCACGACCGCCTCGGAGTCCTCGATGAGGTCTCCGAACTCGCTGTCGCCGTCCTCACCCAGCGGGGTGTGGAGGGAGATCGGCTCACGGCCGTACTTCTGGACCTCGATGACCTTTTCGGGGGTCATGTCGAGTTCCTTGGCCAGCTCCTCCGGGGTGGGCTCGCGGCCCAGGTCCTGGAGCATCTGGCGCTGCACACGGGCGAGCTTGTTGATGACCTCGACCATGTGCACCGGGATACGGATGGTGCGGGCCTGGTCGGCCATCGCGCGGGTGATCGCCTGGCGGATCCACCACGTGGCGTACGTGGAGAACTTGAAACCCTTCGTGTAGTCGAACTTCTCGACCGCACGGATCAGGCCCAGGTTGCCCTCCTGGATCAGGTCCAGGAAGAGCATGCCGCGGCCGGTGTAACGCTTGGCCAACGAGACCACGAGGCGGAGGTTGGCCTCCAGCAGGTGGTTCTTGGCCCAGCGGCCGTCCTCGGCGATGATCTCCAGCTCGCGCTTGAGCTTGGGAGCGAGCTTGTCAGCCGCCGCCAGCTTGTCCTCCGCGAACAGGCCGGCCTCGATGCGCTTGGCGAGCTCGACCTCCTGCTCCGCGTTGAGCAGCGGAACCTTGCCGATCTGCTTCAGGTAGTCCTTGACCGGGTCGGCGGTGGCCCCGGCCACCGCGACCTGCTGGGCGGGAGCGTCGTCCTCGTCGTCGTCGGAGAGCACGAAGCTCTCGGACTCGGGCTTGTCCGACTCCTCGTCACCCTTGCCGGGCGTGGTCGTCTCGTCGGCTTCTTCACCGTCGGCGGCCTCGTCGTCGCCCGAGGTCTTCTTGGCGGCGGTCTTCTTGGCCGCCGTCTTCTTGGCGGCGGCCTTCTTGACCGCCGTCTTCTTGGCCGCCGGCTTCGCGGCGGGTGCGTCGGATTCGTCGACCGAATCCACCGTCTCGGCCTCCACAGCCCCCGCGGGAGCGGTGGCGGCCTTGGCGGCGACGGTCTTCTTGGCGACGGTGGCCTTGGTGACGACCGTCTTGGTGGCGGTGCGCTTCGCCGGGCTCTTGGCTGCGACGCTCTTCCGAGTGCGCTTGGGCTCCTCAGCGGCACTGACCATCAGCGTCACACCTTCCTCATCGAGGACCTGGTTGAGGCTGCGCAGAACGTTCTTCCACTGGGTTGCCGGAATCTGGTCCGCTTCGAAGGCCCGACGCACGTCATCGCCGGCGATCTGCCCCTGAGCCTTACCCCGCTCGATGAGCGCCATCAGAGACTCGGACTCGGCGATCTCCGGCGGGAGCGTACGGGATGTGCTGGCCGACACGAACAACCTCTCGGAACGATGGGAACGACTCGGTGGAACCGCTCAGGAACACAGCGTCAGAACTGTCGCTGCTATTCCTTGTGCGGCCATCACCTCTTAAGTCATCGCGCTGCCTCGCCAAGCGTTACGCCCGGCCCACGTGGCCCGAGTCACACCCCATACCAACGGTAACGGTCGGATAACAGGATATTCTTCGCGCATCGGCTGCCGCCGGCCCCGGACCGTGGGTCCGGGGCCGGCTGCGGTTCGGCCGTACGGTCAGTGCTCGCGCGGAGCCGGGACGACGTGATCGGTGGCGGCGACCTCGGTGTGCACGGCGAGGAGCTGGCGCATCGTGGCCTCGGCGCCGACCCCGTCGCCCGAGGCGAGCGCGTCGACGATCCGCCGGTGCAGGGTCACGGCGGGCTCTCCGGGCCGCTCGCAGCCGGTGACCGGGCCGCCCGACACGTGCAGGGCGGAGGAGACGATGCCGGCCAGGTGCTCGAGCATCCGGTTCCCGGCCACCTGCAGGAGCAGGGAGTGGAACTCCGCGTCCGCCCGGGAGAACGTCAGGGAGTCGCCCTGGGCGGCGGCGTGCCCCATGATCTCCACCATGTCGGCGAGGCGCTGCTGGACGTCCTCGCGGCCGTGTCCGGCGGCGAGCCGTGCGGCGAGCGGCTCGATGGTCCAGCGCAGCTCGAACAGTTCGCGGCGCTGGTCGTCACGCTGCGGGCCGAAGGCCCGCCATTCGATGATGTCGGGGTCCAGCAGATTCCAGTCGGCGACCGGGCGGACCCGGGTGCCGACGTTGGGCCTGGCGCTGACGAGGCCCTTGGCCTCGAGGACGCGCAGGGACTCGCGCACCACGGTGCGGGAGACCTCGAAACGCTGGCCGATCTCCTCCGGGACGAGCGGCCGGTCGGCGCCCAGGTCGCCGGAGACGATCATCTGTCCGAGCTGCTGGACGAGTTGGCCGTGCAGCCCGCGGCCACGACTGCCGCCGGCCCGGCGGCCGACGCGGCCCATGTCCGAGTCGGCGCCGTCCCAGGAGGGAAGGCCGGGGCGGTCGACACCTGAGGCGTCGGCATACGAGTAGCGGTCGAGCTCGGCCGGGCCGACGATGCTGGAGTCGGCGGAACGAGCCGTGGTCATCAGGGTGTGCGCAAGGGTACTCACGCATCCTTTGTCGGCGATGCCACGGCGGGCCTTGAGGGCTTTGCTGAAAAGCACACGAAAGGGTGAGCACTCATCACCTGATAATTGACGCTTTATCGGAACGAAACGCCCTGCATGACAGGCCAGAGAGACAGTTCCGTTTATCCGACCGCGAGTTGGGCGGCGTCAACGTCGGCGACCCCGCAACACCGTTGCGAGGTGGGCGCAGAGCAGCACGGTGAGCGACAACACGAAGGCACAGCCGACCGGTTGGACGGCCCTCCCGCTGACGCCGGCCGCGGTACTGCCGACGCCTCCGGGCCAGCCGCCGACGACGCTGAGCAGCGCCCCTGCCGCGTCGATCAGATGGCTTCCCGCGCGGCTGCGGACCGCCAGTCCCACCGCGGGTGCCACGACGAGCGGTACCGCCAGCACCGCCGTCACACCCAGCGCGGTGGTGCGGAAGAGTCCGGCGGCCAGCAGCCCGGCCCAGGCGCAGCCGACGGCCAGCGCGGCCCAGCCGGCCGCCTGCGTGGGCCGGTCGGTGGGCAGCGGAACCGCGCCGGGACCGAGGATCACGCGGAGCACGACGGTGTCGAGCACCGCGGCCGCGGCCGCGATCAGCAGTGCGGCCGCACCGCTCACCAGCATTTTGGCGACGAGCAGCCGCAGCCGCCGGGGCACCGGTACCTGGGCGGGAGCCAGTGCCGGAAAGCGGAACTCCTGCCCGTAGGCGAGCGCGCCCAGCAGACCGGCGCCCATCGCGGCGGGGGGCAGCGGAAGTTGACGCACCCAGCCGGACATCATCGACAGCGCCGAGGCCTCCCCGGTGCGCGAGAGGACCAGGGCACCGGCCACCGAGGCGAGCAGGGACAGCGCGGCGATCCACCACGGGGTGCGGATTCCGCCGAGCCGGCGCAGTTCGTACCGGAGCGGCTGAGCGGGGGTGGCCGGCGCGACGGCCGCTCTGGGCCGAGCGGGGATCCGGGCGGGGGTGGCGGGCTCGGCGGGTTCCCCCGGGGGCGGCGCGGCCGGGTCCGCCGGGGAGGCCGCGGCGGGCTCGCGGCCGTCGGCGCGGCTCAGCGGGGCGACCGGGCCGAGGTCGGCGACCTCGTCGGCCAGCCGGTGGAGCAGGATTCCGTTCCGGTAGGCGATCTCCCCGATGTGCGCGGAGGTGGTGCCGTAGATCACCAGGCGGCTGCCGGTCGCCGCGGCGATCTCGGCGCCGCCGTCGGTCAGTACCCCGGCGAGCCGCTGGGCGTGCGGGGAGTGGACGGCCACATGCGGGCGCAGCCGGGTGCGGGTGAACTCCTCGGCGGACTGGTCCGCCACCAGGCGGCCGCCGTCGATCGTGACGACCCGGTCGGACGTCCTGGCCATCGCCTTGGCATCGCGCCCGGTGACCAGGACGGCTCCGCCGTCGGCCGCGTAGGCCCGCAGCAGCGCATGCACCCAGGCGGCTTCACGGGGTGTCAGGCCGAACGACGGTTCGTCCAGGAAGAGGGTCCGCGGTTCGGCGAGGAGCGCCGCGCCGAGGCCGAGCCGCCGGTCCATGCCGAGCGAGTAGGTGCTCAGCCGCTGGTCCGCGAGGCCGGTGAGGCCGACGACGTCGAGGACTTCGTCGGCCCGCTCCGCCGGCACGCCGAGGGCGGCGGTGAGCATACGGAGATGGTTCCGCGCGGTGCGGCCGGGGTGCCCCGGCACATCGCCGAGGAGGATGCCGACCTCGCGGCTCGGGTGCCGGACTCCGTGCAGGGGGGTGCCGTTGAAGAGGGTGACGCCGCGGCCCGCCTCGAGTTCGAGCATCAGGCGCAGCGTGGTCGATTTCCCCGCGCCCGGCGCGCCGAGCAGGCCGGTGACCTGCCCGGGGCGGACCTCGAAGGTGAGGTCGTCGACCGCGGGCGGACCGTTACGGCGGGGCATGCTGGTCAATCCGATGGCCTGGATCACCCTTGCACCATAACGCCCTAAATCAGACCTCTGGTCGCAACATGGGCGGATTGAGCAGAGCAGCCCCTCCGGCCTGGAACAGCTGGGCGGGGCGGCCGCCCTGACGGGTCGTCGTACCGCCGGTCGGTACGAGGAATCCGACGGTGCCCGTCACCTTGCGGTGGAAGTTGCGGGGATCGAGGGCCACCCCCCACACCGCCTCGTACACCCGCCGCAGCTCACCGACGGTGAACTCGGGCGGGCAGAAGGCGGTTGCCAGGGAGGAGTACTCGATCTTCGACCTGGCACGCTCGACCCCGTCGGCCAGGATCCGCGCGTGGTCGAAGGCCAGCGGAGCGGCCTCGCCCGCCGTGTCGAAGCCGTCCTGCTCCAGCAGCGAGCCGACCGGGGCCCAGCGGGCGCTGCGCGCGTCGCCGCCCGCGCGGGGCGCGGGCAGATCGGGCGCCAGGACGAGATGGGCGACGCTGACGACCCGCATCCGGGGGTCGCGGTGCGGGTCGCCGTACGTGGCCAGCTGTTCGAGATGAGCGCCGCTCTGGGCGCGCAGGCCGGTCTCCTCGGCGAGTTCGCGTGCCGCGGCCTGGGACAGGTCCTCGTCCGCTCTGACGAACCCGCCGGGCAGCGCCCAGCGCCCTTGGTAGGGCGGCTCGCCCCGGCGGACGGCGAGCGCGCACAGGGCGTGGTGCCGCACCGTGAGCACGACCAGGTCGACGGTGACGGCGAAGGGTGGAAAGGCCGACGGGTCGTAGGGCGACATGGCGCGATCATAGTCGTCTGCCTGACGATAAACAGCAGGATGGCCCCCTGCGCCCGCCCTTGTTTCACCCTGCCTCCCCCGCCACGGCCCGCCCCACAGGCCACAGGGGTGCCGGAGGTGCGTGGGTGCCGGGGTGCTGCCCGTGGACGACACGCCGACGGGCGCACCGGGTCGCCTGCGGGCCGCGTCGCCTGCGGGCCGCGTCGCCTGCGGGCCGCGTCGCCGCTCACGCGCCGAGCTGGAGGGCGGGGGCGGCCTCCTCGACCATCGCCATGCCGAGCCTGCTGACCCGCACCGCGAACGGCTGCTCGTCCACCCGCAGCCCCGAGAAGCGCACCGCGCCCAGCGGGGCGGTACTCATCGGGCGCACCGCGACGACGCCTCCCGGAGCGTCGGGGCGTACCCCCGCGAGCGAGGTCAGCAGATGGACGGCGCCCGCGGCGGCGACGGCGGACGGGCGGCAGGCGGTGGGGTGCGGCAGCGGTGTCCGGTCGGCGGCGCGCTGTTCGCCCGCGTACATCTCGGGCAGCTGCCGTCCGAAGGTCCGGGCCGCGTCCAGGACCCCGCGCAGGAGGGCGCCGGCCTCCTTCTCGTATCCGGCGGCGGCCAGCCCCGATACGGCGAGGGCGCTCTCATGGACCCGCACCGCACCACCCCGGTGGCCGAACGGACTGTGGCCGGGCGCCCTGGCCGAGAGCGTCCGCAGACCCCATCCGGAGTCGAGGTCCGGGGCTCCGAGCCGCCGCGCCAATTGCCCGGTCCGCGCCTTGCCGAGCAGCCCCTCGGCGAGCGTGCCGCCCCCGAGCAGTCCGGTGTCGAGCAGGTGGACCGCGGCCGAGCCGAGATGGATCACCTGCCTGCCGCCAGGGGTGAGCGCCGCGGCGGGCCGGCCGCCGCCGAGGTCGTCGACCCAGAAGTCCTCCTGGAACCGCCCGCGCAGCTCGGCCGCGTACTCGCGCCACGCGGCGGCTCCGGGGCGGCCGTGGGCGTCGAGGAGGTCGGCGCCGTGCAGCGCGGCCCGGTGGGCGTGGGCCTGCACCTCGCAGCGGAACGGGCCGCCGGGGGCGGGATCCGGCACATAGCCCGCCGCCTCCGCGACCGTGCGCAGCCAGCCGAGACAGCGCTCGGCCGCGGGCAGCAGCAGCTCGGCCTCCCGCTGCGGCATCCCCCAGCGCCGGGCTTCCGCCAGGACGGTGACGAACAGCAGCGTGGCCTCGACCCCGGAGCAGGTGGGCGGCAGATGCGGTCCCGCGTGCCGCAGCGCACCCGGGATCCGGCCGCTGTCCTGATCCTGGAGCCGCGCGAGGGTGCGCAGGGTGCCGGCGGCCAGCCGGGTGCCGAGCGGCAGCAGCATCCTGGCCGCCCACAGCGCGTCGGCGGGCGCCAGCCCCATCCGCCAGGGGGCGCCCGCCGCCACATGGACGTCGGCGAGCCGCGCGGGGTCGCGCAGCAGCAGCGCCCGCAGACCGTCCAGGCTGCCCCGCAGCAGCTCCTCGCCCCTGGCGTCGTCGCCGGACAGCTCCGCAGCGGACCAGGGCACGGGCGCCCGGTCACCCCGTACGGGCGCGGAGACGGCGGACCCGTGTGCCGCGGATTCCCGGGACACCCGCAGCTCGATGGTCCGCCCGGCGCCGGGCGGCACCGCCAGCTCCCAGCGCAGCACACCGGCCGAAGCCAGCACCCCGGCGGGGGCCGGCCGCGCGGTGACCCTGACGCCGATACCGGCATGCGACCAGCGCAGCCCCGCGTCACAGACGCTGGCCGGCAGATCGGGCCCCGCCCGCCCCGCGGCGGCCGCTCCGAGTTCGGCGAGGTCGGTGCCCAGCGCCACTTCGAGCGGCAGCCGGAGCACGGCCGGCCCGGTGTTGAGCACCGTGATGCGCTCGGTGCCGTCGGCGTCCCGCAGCCGTTCCACCGTGACCGCCGGATCGGGACCGGTGTCACCCGGAGTCCTGACCACCGCCACGAACCGGGCCCGGTCCGCGCTGAGCAGCGTGCCCAGCACGGGGATCGGCTCGGCTCCCGCGAGCCGCACCTCGCAGCGCGCCAGCACCCGCCGGCCCTCCTGATAGAAACCGTCGAGCCCCTGCCCTCTCAGCTGTCCGTCCTCGGCGGAGACGACGAGCGAAGGGGCGGCGACACAGATCACCGAGGTGTGCACGGGCTGCGGGCCGGAAGCGGGCCTGGTCAGGGCGGTGGGAGCGGGAACGGTCGGGGCGGTCGGCGGCGGGTTCACATCCCGGTGAACGGCCGGGTGGGCACCCGGGTCACGGCCCGTCTACCGTTCCTGGACAGGGAGCGCATCCCCGGTATCCGCCCGCACCACCGGAAAGAGACGCCATGGCCGTGTACCGCCAGCCCGGCACCGTTGTGACCGACCACGCTTTCGACGTACCGCTCGACCACGCGGCCCCCACCGGGGAGCGGATCCAGGTGTACGCCCGTGAAGTCGTGGCCGCGGGCCGGGAGGGCGAGCCGCTGCCGTGGCTGCTGTTCCTGCAGGGCGGTCCCGGCGGACGCTCCCCGCGCCCGCTCGGCCGGGACGGCTGGCTGACCCGGGCCCTGGACGACTACCGGGTCCTGCTGCTCGACCAGCGCGGCACCGGCCGGTCCACCCCCGCCAACCGGCAGACGCTGCCCGCGCGCGGCGACGGCACCGCGCAGGCGGAGTATCTCTCGCACTTCCGGGCCGACTCCATCGTGCGGGACTGCGAACTGATCCGCCGTGAACTGCTCGGCGCCGAGGGGCGGTGGAGCCTGCTGGGGCAGAGCTTCGGCGGCTTCTGCGCGCTGACCTATCTGTCGCTGGCCCCCGACGGTCTGCGGGAGGTGTTCGTCACCGGCGGCCTGCCGGGGCTGCGCAGCAGCGCCCGCGACGTCTACCGCTCGGCGTTCCCCCGGGTGGAGCGCAAGAACACCGAGCACTACGACCGCTATCCCGGGGACGTGGAGACCGCGCGCTCCGTCGCCCGTCATCTGCGCGACCACGACGTGACGCTGCCGGACGGCGGCCGGTTCACCGCGGAGGCGTTCCAGTCGCTGGGTCTGATGCTCGGCACGGGTACCGGCTCGCACACCCTGCACTATCTGTTGGAGGACGCCTTCCTGCCCGGCACCGACGGCCCGGTGCTCTCGGACGGCTTCCTGACCGAGGCGCAGGGTCATCTGTCGTTCGCGGCCAATCCGCTGTACGCCGTGCTCCACGAGTCGATCTACGGACAGCGCTCAGTGTCCGCCGCGGGCACCGGCTGGGCAGCGCAGGCCGCGCATCTGGAGTTCCCCCAGTTCGATGTGGACAAGGCGCTGGCGGGCGAGGGCCCGGTGCTGTTCACCGGCGAGATGATCTACCCCTGGATGTTCACCGGCGACCCAGCACTCGTCCCGCTCCGCGACGCGGCGAACCGGCTGGCGCTGCGCGAGGGCTGGCCGGACCTGTACGACCTGGCTCAACTGGCCCGGAACGAGGTACCGGTGGCGGCGGCGGTCTACCACGACGACATGTACGTCGAGACCGCCGATTCGCTGGCCACCGCGCGCGCGGTGCGCGGTCTGCGCACCTGGGTCACCGACGAGTACGAGCACGACGGTCTCCGGGTGAGCGGCGGCCGGGTCCTCGACCGGCTGATCCGACTGGTCCGCGGCGAGCTTTAGACGCGTCGATCACCCGCTGCCGCCGCTCCTGGCGCAGGCACTGGCGCAGCGGCTCGGGGTCGAGCCCCTCGTTCACCGAGTGATGGAGCAGCCGGGCGAAGGTGTAGCCGGGATCGAGGTCGAGCGCGCGGCCGAGCGCGACGCGCGCTTCCGGTTCGTCCCCGGACGCCCAGGCGACCCAGCCGGCCAGGGTCAGCGGGGCGGCGGCATGGTCCTCGTACGGTCCGACGCACCGCCGGGCGAGGGCCCGCCACAGGCGCAGCGCGGGGTCGGTGTGCGGCGGCTCCATCCACTCCGCCGCCCGGTCCCGCGCGGCGCGGTCCTGGAGGCCGAGGATGATCTCGGCGGCCTCGTCGTCGCCGAGCAGCGCGTCGTCACGCTGGTCGCTGCGCTGCGTGTCCCCGTCCGCCGGGGTGGCGCGGAAGCGTTCGAGCGCCGCGCCGACCAGGGTCAGCGTCCGGTGCCGCACCGCCTCGCAGTCGCCCACGTCCAGGATCCGCGGGACGAGTTCGGCGCAGGCCATGTCGAGCGCCCGGGCCTGCCCGGAGGTCCGCTCGGTGGCCGGCGGGACGAGCCGGGCCTCCATCTCGCGCAGCGAGCCGCGCACGTTGATGCCGGCGTACGCGGCGGCCGCGGCCATCACGGAGTCGCCCGAGGTCGCGATGGTGAAGCCGTCGGCAGGACAGCAGTCGGTGCCGGGGCAGCAGTAGGACCACCAGCGGCCCGCCGAGACGCACAGTGCCTCGACGACCGGCACGTCCAGGGCGCCGCAGGCCGTGCGCAGCCGCTGTGCCAGCGGCCGCAGGCGCTCCATGACCTGGGCCGGCCGCTCGGTCGCGGACGGGTCCTGGCACAGGAACAGGACGATCGAGGCGGCCCGGTCGCCGCGCTGCTCACTGCCTCGTACCAGACAGTCCGCGAGCTGCGAGGCGACCTCGGGCCATTCCGCGGAATCCTCGGGAATGCCCAGGCGCAGCCGGCCGCCGAAGCGGCCGTGGTCGCCGTGCAGGGCGACCATGACGATGGAGTCGCTGGGGTGAAATCCCATCAGGTACGGCAGGGCGTCGGCCAGGTCGGCCGGGCTGCGCAGGGTGACCTTGGGATCGTTCTCGGACCGGGGCGATTCGATGTGCTGTGTCATGGCCCGACAGTCCCGCAGGCCGGTGATCTCCGCCAGACCCCCCAAAAACCTGTGGATAACTTTGGGGCCGAGTTGTCCACAGGTTCGGTGCGCGGTTCGCGTGTTGTCGGTGGCATCAGGTTGCATGGGGGGCATGACTGACTCCCCCACCGCGCTTCGTACCGCGGCCGACACCGTTCTGAGCCGCCTCGTCGGTGACTCCACCGGCACCGCCCGGCTGCGCGAGGACCAGTGGCTGGCGGTCGAGTCGCTGGTGGCGCACGGCCGCCGGACGCTGGTCGTGCAGCGCACCGGCTGGGGGAAGTCCGCGGTGTACTTCGTGGCCACCGCGTTGCTACGCCAGCGCGGCGGCGGCCCCACCGTGATCGTCTCGCCGCTGCTCGCGCTGATGCGCAACCAGGTCGAGGCCGCGGAACGGGCAGGAATCCGGGCCCGGACGATCAACTCGGCGAACACCGAGGAGTGGGACACCATCGAGGCCGAGGTCGCGGCGGGCGAGGTGGATGTGCTGCTGGTCAGCCCCGAGCGGCTGAACAACCCCGATCTCCGCGACCAGGTGCTGCCCAAGCTCGCGGCGACGACCGGGCTGCTGGTCGTCGACGAGGCGCACTGCATCTCCGACTGGGGCCATGACTTCCGCCCCGACTACCGGCGGCTCCGCACCATGCTCGCGGACCTGCCGCCGGGGGTCCCGGTGCTGGCCACCACCGCCACCGCCAACGCCCGGGTGACCGCGGACGTCGCCGACCAGCTCGGCACCGGCACGGCCGGGACGGGCGAGGAGGGCGCGCTCGTGCTCCGCGGCCCGCTGGAGCGCGAGAGCCTGTCGCTCGGGGTGCTGCGGCTGCCGGACGCGGCCCACCGGCTGGCCTGGCTCGCCGATCATCTCGACACCCTGCCGGGCTCCGGCATCATCTACACCCTCACGGTCGCCGCCGCCGACGAGATCACCGCGTTCCTGCGGCAGCGCGGGTACCCGGTGGCCTCGTACTCGGGCAAGACGGAGAACGCCGACCGCATGGCCGCCGAGGCGGATCTGCTGGCCAACCGGGTCAAGGCGCTGGTCGCGACGTCCGCGCTCGGCATGGGCTTCGACAAGCCGGACCTCGGATTCGTCGTGCACGTCGGATCGCCGTCGTCCCCCATCGCCTACTACCAGCAGGTGGGCCGCGCCGGGCGCGGGGTGGACCACGCGGAGGTGCTGCTGCTGCCGGGGCGTGAGGACGAGGCGATCTGGCGCTACTTCGCGTCCCTCGCGTTCCCCACCGAGGAGCAGGTGCGCCGCACCCTGGAAGTGCTGGCCGACGCGGGACGCCCGGTGTCGGTCCCGGCGCTGGAGGCGCGGGTGGATCTGCGCCGGTCCCGGCTGGAGATCATGCTCAAGGTCCTGGACGTGGACGGGGCGGTGCACCGGGTGCGCGGCGGCTGGACCTCCACCGGGCAGCCGTGGGCGTACGACACCGAGCGGTACGCGTGGGTCGCGCGGCAGCGTGAGGCCGAGCAGCAGGCGATGCGCGACTACGCGTCGACCACCGCTTGCCGGATGGAGTTCCTGCGGCTCCAGCTGGACGACGAGGAGGCCGCGCCGTGCGGCCGTTGCGACAACTGCGCGGGTGCCCGGTTCGGCATCGAGGTCTCCGGCGCGGCGCTGGACGCGGCGCGGGCGGCGCTCGGCCGTCCCGGCATCGAGGTGGAACCGCGCAAGATGTGGCCGACCGGGCTGCAGGCGATCGGGCTCGACCTCAAGGGCCGGATCCCGGCCGGTGAGCAGGCGGCGTCCGGGCGGGCGCTCGGCCGGCTCTCGGACATCGGCTGGGGCAACCGGCTGCGCCCGCTGCTGGCCGACGGCGCACCCGACCAGGCGGTACCCAGTGACGCGGCGGACGCCGTGGTGCGGGTGCTGGCGGACTGGGCCAAGGGCCATGGAGGGTGGGCGAGCGGTGAGGCGGACGCCCCGCAGCGGCCCGTCGGCGTCGTCACCGTCGCGTCCCACACCCGTCCGCAGCTCATCGGAACCCTGGGCGCGCGCATCGCCGAGATCGGACGGATGCCGCTTCTCGGCCAGATCGCGTACACGATGGACGACGGACCCGGCCGGGTACCGCGCAGCAACAGCGCGCAGCGGCTGCGGGCGCTGCACGGCGCGTTCACCGTCCCGGCGGAACTGGCCGCGAAACTGGCCGCGACCCCCGGTCCTGTGCTGCTCGTGGATGATCTGGCCGACACGGGCTGGACGCTGGCCGTCGCGGCCCGGCTGCTGCGCAAGGCGGGCGCGACCGCGGTGTTCCCGCTGGTCCTGGCCGCGCAGGGGTGATGGGTATCGACGATTGAGACGATGAGTAGGATCTATCAGACGCAGGCGTCCATAACCGGTCAGAAGCTTCGAGTGCCCGTTGCCGCTCGCAGCCATGCGGGGAAGAATTGGCGCTGGATCCCCGACCGGCTCATCGAGCCCCCTGACCGGCGTGCGCCCGCGCCCGGTCGACGGGTGCGTCCACCGAAGGGAGGAACGTGACCATCGGTTTCGCTCCGGAGACCACTACGCGTGCCTCCTCCCGACTCTCCCGCAGCCTGGAACCAGCCGAGTGGACGGCCGCGGGAATCCCGTTGCTCGCCAATCCGCGTGAGGTCGTCAAGGATCTGCAGTCCCGGCACCTCCCCACTCCGGTCACCGCCGTGGTCGCGGTGTTCGAACCGGAGGGCCGGCTGACGGCGAGTGCCTCGTTCACCGGCAGTACCGGGGTCGTCGACGGCTGGGAGCACCGTAACGCGATCCTCGCGCATCTGCGCCGGGTGCTCCCGCACGATCTGCGGCGGCGCGCACCGGTACGGACCGCGGTGCTGCTGCTGTGCCGCGACGGCACCCCCGGCTGGACCGAGAAGGACGGCGCCTGGATGTGGGGCCTGCGCGACGCGTGCATGCTGCACGGGCTGCGCTGCGGCGCCTACGTCACGCTCACCCGGGACGGCTGGCAGGTCCTGGGCGAGAACCGCGGTGGCCGCACCCCGAGTTCCCAGCCCTTCGCCGAACAGCCGGGCGGCACAGCGGCCCTGCGCCCGCACGGGGCGCCGGAAGCGCTGCGCCGCACAGCTGCTCGTTGACCAGGCCTTCGGCCAGGCCCTCGACGGCCGAGCGTTCATCAGCCGGGCCCGCACCGACCAACCCCTCACCGACAGCACCCTCACGGACAAGGCCCTCACCGGCAGGACCGCGTCGGTCAGGCCTTCGCGGCGACCGCCCCGTTGATCAGCCCGGGGTCGCCGCACACGATCAGCAGGGTGCCCGCACGGGCCAGCGCGGTGGGCAGTCCCAGCGCGGTGGCCTCGACGGTTCCGCCGTTGACCGCGACGACCACGACCTGACGGCCCGCGGCACGTTCGGCCGTGATGCCGGCGTAGAAGACGTCGTCACCCGCGTCGTGCTGCGACCAGTAGGACGTCTCGCCGAAGGACAACTCGTGGGCGGCCCACGGGTGGTGCTCGCCCGTGGTGAGCACCAGGATCTCGCCCGGCGCGCGGCCGGTGTCCAACAGCAGGTCGACCGCCTCGTCGGCGGCGTCGATCGCGCCGTCGGCCGGGGCCGGGATGAGCTGGATCTGCGCTGTAGCGGTAACGCCCCCGGTTCCGCCGGGCGAACGCGGCACCGACGGCGCGGCGGCCGTCACGGTGGCGGAGGCGGTCGGGGCGGGCCCACGGGCCGGACCGGGCCGGCCGGGCCCGGCGTTGGCCGCGTAACCGGGGCGCGGCGGCCCGGGGCGGGGTGTAGGACGGGGACCGGGGACAGGACGGGGGGTCGACGCGCTGCGGCCTGCGGCCGGAGCTGAGCGGGGACCCGGGACACTCTCGTGAATCTGAGGCTCCTCGGGGATGAGAGGCATGGGCTGATGTCTATCAAATACGCCGCGGTTGCGCAGCGGTGGGTCGTCAAAAATCGAAACCGAGCTGCTCCCCAGGGTCGGCGGGAGCCCGGACCTTCTTCAGGTGCCGCCAGCGCGGCAGCGCGTCGAGGTACGACCAGGACAGCCGGTGGTGCGGTGTGGGGCCGAGTTCCTCCAGGGCCGCACGGTGTACGGGCGAGGGGTAGCCGGCGTTGTCGGCGAAGCGGAACGGCTCGTGTTCCGCGCCCAGTTCGGCCATCGCGGCGTCGCGGTGCACCTTGGCGATCACCGAGGCCGCGGCCACCGCGACGCAGGACTGATCGCCCTTGATGACGGTGCGCACCCGCCAGGGCCCGCCGAGGTAGTCGTGCTTGCCGTCCAGGATCACCGCGTCCGGGCGCTCCGGCAGTCCTTCGAGCGCGCGGACGGCGGCCAGCCGCAGCGAGGCGGTCATGCCGAGGGTGTCGACCTCCTCGACGCTCGCGTGACCGAGGGCGTAGGACGTCACCCAGTCGGCCAGCAGCGCGGCCATCGAGGCGCGGCGCTGGGCGGGGATCAGTTTCGAGTCGGTGAGTCCTTCGGGCGCCCGGCGCAGGCCGGTGACGGCCGCGCAGACGGTGACGGGCCCGGCCCAGGCGCCGCGTCCCACTTCGTCGACGCCTGCGACGATCTTCGCCCCGAGGGTGGCGCGCAGGGAGCGTTCGACGCTGTGGGTGGGAGGTTCATACGGCATGGCGGGGACCAGGGTACTCCCCTGTCAGGGGCGGAGCAGCGGGAGCATCACATGATCGACCAGATCGGCCATGTCCTGCTCCCCGATCCGGTGGTCGCCGATCTTGGCGCGGTACATCATCAGGGCGGGCGCCACGTCGGCGACGATGGCCGCGGTGGCGTCGGCGCGCACGGTGCCGCGGGTGATCCCGCGCCGCACCACGTCCAGGATGAGTTCCTTCCCCGGTTCGATCACGCCCTGGATGATCAGGTCGACGAAGGGCTGGGCGGCGGCGTGGTCGCACTCGTCCAGAACGGCCCGCAGCGCGATGCCGCCCTGTGAGTACATCGCCTCGCGCATCCGCATGACGAGGCACAGCAGATCCTCCCGGAGGGTGCCCAGGTCCGGCGGGGCGCCGATCTGCGGCAGCCCGAGCCGCAGCGCGTCGGCGACCAGCGCCTCCTTGGACGGCCAGCGGCGGTAGAGCGCCGCCTTGCCCGTCCGGGCGCGCGCCGCGACGCCCTCCATGGTCATCCCGCCCCAGCCGACGGCACCCAGCTGTTCCAGAGCCGCGTCGAGGATCGCGCGTTCGAGGACCGACCCCCGGCGGCGCGGCAGAACCGGTGCCCCCGACCGGATCCGCGGCGAAGTACCCATCGACAAACCTCCGTTGAAGCATATAGTGAACGGTGTCGTTCACTAAATCACTGATGGGGGATCATCTGTGACGACCTCTCAAGTACGCGAGTCACGTCCGCCCGGCACCGCCCGGCGCGAGGGACGACCCGGTATCGCTCTCGCAGTCATCGCCGCCTGTCAGCTCATGGTGGTCCTCGATGCCACGATTGTGAACATCGCACTTCCCCACATCAAGGACGCACTGTCCTTCTCCACCACAGATCTGTCCTGGGTGCTCAACGCCTACACCCTCACCTTCGGCGGCCTGTTGCTGCTCGGCGGCCGGGCGGGCGACATCCTCGGCCGGCGACGGGTGTTCATCTTCGGCATCCTGCTGTTCTCGCTCGCGTCGCTGCTCGGCGGCTTCGCCCAGGAACCCTGGCAGCTGCTCGCGGCCCGCTCGCTGCAGGGCGTCGGCGGCGCCATCGCCTCACCCACCTCACTGGCCCTGATCACCAGCACGTTTCCCGAAGGCCCGGAACGCAACCGGGCGTTCGGCGTGTTCGCCGCCGTCTCCGCGGGCGGCGGCGCCATCGGCCTGCTCGCCGGCGGCATGCTCACCCAATGGCTCGACTGGCGCTGGGTGCTCTTCGTCAATGTGCCCATCGGCCTGCTGATCGCCTTCCTCGCACCGCTGTTCATCAACGAGTCCGACCGGCGGACCGGGCGCTTCGACATTCTCGGCGCCATCACCTCCACGGGCGGTATGGCGTCGCTCGTGTACGGCTTCATCCGGGCCGCGGACTCCGGCTGGAAGGATTCCGTGACGCTCGCCGCCTTCGGGGCGGCCGTCGTGCTGCTCGCCCTGTTCGTGGTGGTCGAGCGGCGGGCCGCCGATCCGATCACGCCGCTGCGGATGTTCGCCGACCGCAACCGTTCCGGCACCTATGTGATCATGCTGAGCCTGGCCGCGGCGATGTTCGGCATGTTCTTCTTCATCGTCCTGTTCGTACAGAACGTCCTCGGGTACAGCCCGATCGACTCCGGGCTCGCGTTCCTCCCGATCACCGTCGCGATCGTGACCGGCGCGGGCCTCTCGACGCGGCTGCTGCCCGTGCTCGGCCCGAAACCGTTCCTCGTCACCGGCACCCTGCTGACCGGCGCCGGCATGGCCTGGCTCACCCGGCTCGATCCGGGCAGCGGCTATCCCGGCGGGGTGCTCGGTCCCATGGTGCTCTTCGGCTTCGGCATGGGGCTGAACTTCGTGACGCTGACCCTGACGGCCGTCTCCGGGGTGGCCCAGCACGAGGCGGGCGCCGCGTCCGGGCTCCTCAACGCCACCCAGCAGGTGGGTGGCTCGCTCGGGCTGTCGATCCTGGTCACGGTCTTCGGCACGGCGAGCAGGAACGAGTTCGGCGACCAGCTGCCGGACTTCCTCGCCAAGGCCACCCCGCAGCAGCGGGACGAGTTCGCGCGGACCCATGAGCTGCCCGCCCCCTGGGGGCACGACGTGCTCTCCCAGGGGATATCCACGGCCTTCATGGCGGGCGTCGGCTTCGTCGTGCTGGCGGTACTCACCGCGCTGTTCGTGGTGCGGGTGCGCAAGAGCGACCTGGAAGCGCTCAGCGGGAAATCCGCCGCGCCGGCGGCCTGACACCGCTCCGCCGCCCGGCCCGGTGAACGGGGCCGAGCGGCGGAGCGGAGATGGCCAGGGAGGGGACCGGCCCGGGTACGTCCGGGCTCAGGCCTCCGCGGGCGCCGCCACCCACAGCGGCAGCGGCTCGGTGCGCTCCAGCCACTCGGCCGGCGGCTGCCCGGTCGGCCGTGCGGCGATGATCCCGCCGACGATCGCGCAGGTGGTGTCGACGTCACCGCCCGCCTTGGCCGTCGTCCAGAACGCCTGCTGATAGTCGTCCAGGTGCCGGGCCGCCGACCACAGCGCGAACGGCACGGTGTCGTGCGCGCTGGTGCGCCGGCCACAGCCGAGCACCGCTGCCACCGTGGCCACGTCCGCGTAGTCGAGCATGTCGCGCGCCCGCCGTATGCCGGCCTTCACCGCGCTGGTCGGCACCAGGTCCAGCACGGCGCCGAGCAGCGCCGAGGGGTCCTTCGGGCCGTCCGGGTCGGCGACCAGCGCCGCCATGGCCGCGACGGCCATCGCGCCGACCACGGCCTCACGGTGCTGGTGGGTGGTGTACGCCGAGATCTCGGCCTGGTGTGTCGCCTGCTCGGCGTCGCCCGCGTACCAGGCGCCCAGCGGGGCGACCCGCATGGCGGCGCCGTTGCCCCACGAGCCCTGGCCGTTGAACAGGCCCGCGGCCAGCTCACGCCAGTCGGCGCCCTCCTGCCGGATCAGGCGCAGCATGCGGTTCACGGCCGGGCCGTAGCCGCGGTCGAAGTCATGGTGCTCCGCGAAGGACATCGCCAGGGCGTCCTGGTCGATGCGGCCGTGGGCGGCCAGCACGGCCAGCACGGAGCAGGCCATCTCGGTGTCGTCGGTCCACTGCCAGACGCCGGGCGGCAGCCCGCCGTTCTGGAGGGCCTGGTAGTTGGAAGGGACGAAGAACTGGGAGCCGAGGGCGTCGCCGACGGCGAGCCCGCGCAGACTTGCCAGGGCGCGGGAGATGTTTTCGGAGTCAACTGGGTGAGCGGTCATCGCGTCGGAAACTCTGACATCGTGCCTGATCCCGGTCAATCACCCTGTGCGCAAACTCACCTGCGGAATCCTTCGTCCACCATGGGGTCGGGAAGCCGCCACCGCGCGAAGGGGCGGTCGAGGGTGTAGCGGCCCGAGGGTCCGATGAGCAGGACGCGGCTCTCGGCGTTGCCCGGGTTGGACAGCGACTCGAACTCCTCGACCGTCCAGTGGAACCACCGCATGCAGAACAGCCGCATGGTCAGTCCATGCGTGACCAGCAGGACGTTCGGCGGGAAGTCCGGCTTGTCGAAGGCCCGGTAGAGGGTCTCCAGGAACGCACCCACCCGGTCGTACACATCGGCACCGGACTCGCCCTGCGCGAAGCGGTAGAAGAAGTGCCCGTAGGCGTCCCGGGCCTTGCGCTGGCGCTGCACGTCGTCGACGTCCTGCCAGTTACCCCAGTCCTGCTCCCGGAGCCGGGGCTCCTCCATCGCGTGGGTCAGCGACGGGTCGAGGTCCAGCCCGCGGAAGGTCTGCCAGGTGCGGCGGTAGGGCGACACGAACGCCTGGACCGGCTCGTCGCCGAACAGCGCCCGCAGGTTCTCCCCCGCGTCCGCGGCCTGCCGACGGCCGGTCGCGGTGAGCTCAAGAGCGTGGTCCGGCACCCTCTCGTAGATGGTGTCGTCCGCATTGCCCTGAGACTCTCCGTGCCGGATCAGCACGATGTGGCGAGGTCGGCCCATGGTGATCAGCCTATTCCCGCGACGGATCCCGGGCGCGCCGGTACGGCCTCTGCGGCCGCCCGGCTCCCCGTGACCCGGCTCCCCATGGTGACCCGGTCCCTCATGGCCTCGACGCTCCCGGCCGCCCGCGACCCCGTCACACCGTCCACGCCTGCACGATGTCCACGACGTCGCCCGCTACCGAGACCACATCGGTCTCCAGCTCGGTGCGCTCCGCCAGCCTCGTCATCGCGGCGGGGCGGTACTTGCCGCGCTCGTTCGCCGAGATCCACAGGGACAGCACCAGGAAGTCGCTGTCCGGCCCCTCGGCGAAGGCCCCGCGCAGCAGTCCTGGCGACCCGGCCATCGCCGGGTTCCACACCTTCTTCTGCATCTCGGCGAAGTGCTCGCCGCGTCCGGGCCGCACCTTCGAATGCGCGACACGCAGCAGATCGGCGTCGGCGAAGCGCGCCTCGAAGCCCACCCGCACGTCCAGCAGGTGCTCGAAGAGCAGCACCCCGAGGTTCTCGTACGAGTCGGCCTGCGATCCGGCGAGCTGGTCGTGCCCGCCCGTCATGAAGGCGTCGTAGGCCGCCCTGCTGTCCCAGAACGCGAACAGATGCGCCACACCCGGCTGCGCGCGGCTCCAGCCGCCGCCCTGCCCCCGGAATCCTGGCTGCCCCCGCAGCCCCGCCCACTTCCGCTGCCCCCGTTCGAACCCCGCCCGGTCCACGACCCCACAGCGAATCCACTTCACCAGCACCGCGCCATCCTAAGTCCGACGAGGGCCCCTCCCGCGCCCGCTCACCCGCTCAATTCCCCTGCCGGGGTGGCGAATATGATCGATCAATGGACGCACTTCATCCCCGCCTCCTCGTGGAGGACTTCGCCACCGCCGCCGAATTCTGGACCGCGGCGCTCCGCGACCTCCTGGGCATCGAGCCCGTGAAGGTCATCCCCGAAGCCGGATACGCCAACTGGGACCTGAACGGCGAGGGCGTCCTCGTCCTGTTCTCCCGTGCCGCCGTCGCGGCGGTGGTCGGCACCCAGGCCCTGCCGGCCCGGCCCGCCGGGCAGGACACCTCGATGCTCGTCTTCCGGGTGGACAGCGTGGACGACGCCGCCCCGCTCCTCACCGCGCACGGCGCCAAGGTCGTCACGGGTCCCCAGGACCGGCCGGCCTGGGGACCCGGCCTCCGTACGGCGCACCTGCGCACGCCGGACGGAACCCTCGTCGAGTTGCAGTCCTACTGAGCCGGACCCCGTCCCACGACCGACCGCACCTCCCTACCGGGCCGGATCGTGCAGACGGCCCAGCCGTTCGGTGTCGGCCGCGGCGAGGACGAGGCCGAAGGTGCTCTCCAGCACCTCGGGCAGCTCCCCGGCCGGCACCTTCCGCCGCTCCTCCGCGCCGTCCGCGGCACCCGCGCGCGTCACCGTCAGCTCGTCCCGCACCAGGGAGTACCGCGCCTGCGGCGTCACCCGCTGCACCACTGCCTGGCCGGTGAACCGGGACAGCGGGTGCGTCGACGTGTAGTGGTTCAGGACGACGAGATCCACCGGGTACAGCGGGCTGGGCGCGAACGCGTACAGGTCCGACCAGCCCCGCGCGCCGAGCGAGCGCAGCACGCGCACGCCGCCCGCTTCCTCGGCGACCTCGAAGGCCCAGCCGCCCTGCCACGCCGGGGTGCCGACCCGCAGCTCGACCGGCTCCAGGGTTCCCGGACCGCCGAAGCCGGTGTCCGAGATCCATTCCGCGCCGTCCACGACGACCCGCAGCAGGACGTGCGTGATGGGCCGCAGCGTCGGGCCGGCGGTGCGGACCCGGGCGCCGTGGGCCGTGAAGACGAAGCCCAGGCGTTCGAGCACGGCCGCGAAGAGGGAGTTCTGTTCGTAGCAGTAGCCGCCACGGCGCTCCGTGACGAGTTTGCGCTGCACACTGTCCAGGTCGAGGCGGACCTCGCGCTCCAGCGCGACCTCCAGGTTCTCGAACGGGATCGCGGCGGTGTGCGCGCGGTGGAGTCCCCGCAGGGTCTCCGCCGTCCGCTCGAGGCCGCCCGTGTACCCGGTCCGCGCCAGATAGGCGTCCAGGTCGAGCCGGTCACCGCTCCAGACGGACTCCGCGACGGATCCGGCCGCTGTCTCCCGCTCCGCCACCGGCCCCGCCGGGGTCGCCGTCATCGCGCGGTCCCGGACTCGAAGCGCTCACCGGGCTTCAGCAGATGCAGGCGGTCGCTGATCCCCGCCCGCTCGAAGGCGTCCACCAGGGTGTCGCCGTTCTGTGTGAAGTGCCCCCAGTGCTCGAAGTGCAGCGGTACGACCTGCCGCGCGCCGAGGATCTCCGCCGCCTCGGCGGCGTGGACGCTGCCGAGCGTCAGATCGGCGCCCGGAAGCAGCGGGGTCTGCGCGGCGCCGGCGAACAGCACCGCGACGTCGAACGGTCCGAACCGCTCAGCGATCTCCCGTACGACCTGCAGCGACGCGTTGTCCCCGCTCACATAGACCGTCGGGAGGCCCTCGCCCGAGAGAACGAATCCGGTGACCTCGCCGACGACGGGCTCACTGCCGTCCGGCCCGTGCTGCGCCGGCACCCCGGTGATACGCAGCGTTCCCCCGTCCGGGCGGGTCAGCTCGGTGTGCTCCCAGTTCGGCAGTGCGGTGACGTTTCCGCCGATCCGCCCCAGCGCCGAACCGGTGGACAACGTCAGCGGCGCACTCGCCAGATACGCCCGCCCCGAGGTGTCGAGGTTGTCCGGGTGCTGGTCGTGCGAGAGCAGTACGGCGTCGACGGCCCCGACCGCGTCCGCATCGACCGCGGGGCCGGTGGTCTTCACCAGCGCCCGGTTGCCCATCGGGTACTCCCCCGGCGCGTCGAACGTCGGGTCGGTGAGCAGCCGCAGACCCCCGATCACGATCACCGCGGTCGGCCCGCCCACGTAATGGATATCCAGCTCGGTCATCGCAACTACCCCCTGTCATCAGCGGAAACGGCGGCAGCACACCGTACGGGCACCCCGCCCGCGACACCGCCCCCGTGTCGTCACCGATCACAAGTCCTTCAAGATCACACCTATTCCCGGCACGGAAAAAGGTCCGGTGCCGACTCCCGTCGGCACCGGACCTCTCACTCCCTCAACCGCGGTTCACTCCCGCGGCGCGCGCACGATCAGCTGCAGCCGCTGGTCGAGCCGCAGCCCTCGCACAGGTAGCAGCTGCCCGCACGGCGCATCTTCGTGCCGCAGGAGAAGCAGAGCGGGGCGTCGGCGTTCAGGCCGAGCTGGATCTCCAGCAGCTCCGTGGAGTTGTGCGCCTGCTTCGGGGCCGGCACGGCGGCCGGGTTCTCCGGCTTGGCGACGGCGACCGGCTTCGGTGCCGCGGCCTTCGGGGCGGGAGCCTCGACCTGGCGCGGTGCGGACTGGGCCAGGCCCTCGACGTCCACATCGTCGTCGCCCGGCTCGTAGGAACCGGTGTCCAGGTGGCGCTGACGCTCGCCGGCCGAGTGGATGCCGAGCGCGGAGCGGGTCTCGAAGGGCAGGAAGTCCAGCGCCAGGCGGCGGAAGATGTAGTCGACGATCGACTGCGCCATCCGCACGTCCGGGTCGTCGGTCAGACCGGCCGGCTCGAAGCGCATGTTGGTGAACTTCGAGACGTAGGTCTCCAGCGGCACGCCGTACTGCATGCCCACCGACACCGCGATGGAGAAGGCGTCCATCATGCCCGCGAGGGTCGAACCCTGCTTGGACATCTTGAGGAAGACCTCACCGAGACCGTCGTCCGGGTAGGAGTTGGCGGTCATGTAGCCCTCGGCGCCGCCGACGGTGAACGAGGTGGTGATCCCCGGACGGCCCTTCGGGAGGCGCTTGCGGACCGGGCGGTACTCGACGACCTTCTGGACCTCGGCCGGGACGACGGCCTCGGCGGCCGGCTCCTTCTTCTTCGCGGAGAGCGGCTGGCCGACCTTGCAGTTGTCGCGGTAGATCGCGAGCGCCTTCAGGCCGAGCTTCCAGCCCTCGTAGTAGACCTCTTCGATCTGCTCGACGGTGGCCGTCTCGGGCACGTTGACCGTCTTGCTGATCGCGCCGGATAGGAACGGCTGGGCCGCCGCCATCATGCGCACGTGGCCCATGGCCGAGATCGACCGCTCGCCCATGGCGCAGTCGAAGACCGAGTAGTGCTCGGTCTTCAGCGCCGGGGCGTCGACCACGTTGCCGTGCTCGGCGATGTGGGCCACGATCGCGTCGACCTGCTCCGGCTGGTAGCCGAGGCGGCGCAGCGCCTGCGGGACCGTGCCGTTGACGATCTGCATGGAGCCGCCGCCGACGAGCTTCTTGAACTTGACGAGCGCCAGGTCGGGCTCGACGCCCGTGGTGTCGCAGTCCATCATCAGGCCGATGGTGCCGGTCGGCGCGAGCACGGAGGCCTGCGCGTTGCGGAAGCCGTTCTTCTCGCCGAGGCGGAGCACGTCCTGCCAGGCCTCGGTGGCCGCGGCCCAGACCGGGACGTCCAGGTCGTCGGTGCGCTTGGCCACCGCGTTGGCGTCCGAGTGCTGCTTCATGACGCGCTTGTGGGCGTCCGCGTTGCGGGCGTAGCCGTCGTACGGGCCGACGACCGCGGCGAGCTCGGCGGAGCGCTTGTACGAGGTGCCGGTCATCAGCGAGGTGATGGCGCCGGCGAGCGCGCGGCCGCCGGCGCTGTCGTACGCGTGGCCGGTGGCCATCAGCAGGGCGCCGAGGTTGGCGTAGCCGATGCCGAGCTGGCGGAAGGCGCGGGTGGTCTCGCCGATCTTCTCGGTGGGGAAGTCGGCGAAGCAGATGGAGATGTCCATCGCGGTGATGACCAGCTCGACGACCTTCGCGAAGCGGTCCGAGTCGAACGACTGGTTGCCCTTGTCGTCGTCACGCAGGAACTTCATGAGGTTCAGCGACGCGAGGTTGCAGGACGAGTTGTCCAGGTGCATGTACTCGCTGCACGGGTTGGAGGCGGTGATGCGGCCCGTCTCCGGCGAGGTGTGCCAGTGGTTGATGGTGTCGTCGTACTGGATGCCGGGGTCGGCGCAGGCCCAGGCGGCTTCGGCCATCTTGGTGAAAAGGGACTTGGCGTCGACCTCTTCGATGATCTCGCCGGTCATCCGGGCGCGCAGGCCGAACTTCGAGCCGGACTCGACGGCCTTCATGAACTCGTCGTTCACGCGGACGCTGTTGTTGGCGTTCTGGTACTGGACGGACGTGATGTCGTCGCCGCCCAGGTCCATGTCGAAGCCCGCGTCGCGCAGGGCGCGGATCTTCTCCTCCTCCTTCACCTTGGTCTCGATGAAGGCCTCGACGTCCGGGTGGTCGACGTCCAGGACGACCATCTTGGCGGCGCGGCGGGTGGCGCCGCCCGACTTGATGGTGCCGGCGGACGCGTCGGCGCCGCGCATGAAGGAGACCGGGCCGGAAGCGTTGCCGCCGGAGGAGAGCAGCTCCTTGGAGGAGCGGATGCGGGAGAGGTTCAGGCCGGCGCCGGAGCCGCCCTTGAAGATCATCCCCTCTTCCTTGTACCAGTCCAGGATCGAGTCCATCGAGTCGTCGACGGAGAGGATGAAGCAGGCGGAGACCTGCTGCGGCTGGGCGGTACCGACGTTGAACCAGACCGGCGAGTTGAAGCTGAACACCTGGTGCAGCAGGGCGTAGGTCAGCTCGTGGTCGAAGATCTCGGCGTCGGCCGGGGAGGCGAAGTACCCGTTGTCCTCGCCGCCCTTGCGGTAGGACTTCACCACACGGTCGATGAGCTGCTTCAGGCTCGACTCGCGGGTCGGGCTGCCGACCGCGCCGCGGAAGTACTTGCTGGTGACGATGTTGACCGCGTTCACCGACCAGGAGTCGGGGAACTCGACGCCCCGCTGCTCGAAGTTGATCGAGCCGTCGCGCCAGTTGGTCATCACGACGTCGCGGTGCTGCCACACCACCTCGTCGTACGGGTGCACGCCCGGGGTGGTGTGGATACGTTCGATCCGCAGGCCCTTGCCACCCTTGGATCCCTTGGTCCGGGATCCTCGTGCCGCGCCGTTCGTCGTCTCAGTCATGTGCCGCCTCCCAATACAGGCAAAACGCCTAGAAGTGCGCGGATCATCCCGCCGCACGGTTCGTTGTCCTACGCCTCGGCGCAGCGCGCCTCGGCAAATCTGTGGGTACTGCCGCTGATCGGCCGTCGCTCGGTCAGTCAGCGGCGGGGGCGGGCGCGGGGACCCCGAGGTCCTCGTCGAGCCCGCGAAGGTTCGTGGGTGGGAGCTGCTCGCGCAGCTCGACGATGGCGGCCTCGAAGTCCTCGAGCGAGTCGAAGGCCCGGTAGACCGAGGCGAAGCGCAGGTACGCGACCAGGTCGAGATCCTGCAGGGGGCCGAGTATGGCCAGACCGACGTCGTGGGTCGAGAGCTCGGCGCTGCCGGTCGCCCTGACCGCCTCCTCGACGCGCTGCCCGAGCTGGGCGAGCGCGTCCTCGGTGACGGGGCGGCCCTGGCACGCCTTGCGGACGCCTGCGATGACCTTGTTCCTGCTGAAAGGTTCCGTGACGCCGCTGCGCTTGATCACCATCAGGGACGCCGTCTCCACCGTGGTGAAGCGGCGGCCGCAGTCGGGGCATTGACGGCGGCGGCGGATCGAGGTGCCGTCGTCCGTGGTGCGGCTGTCGACCACACGGCTGTCGGGGTGTCTGCAGAAGGGGCAGTGCATGTTCCCTATCCCCTCCTTCATTCAGCCCGTACCGGCGGCTGAGCGCACGACGATGACGCTCCCGGGGTCTGGCCTCAACCCCTGGGAACAGCCCCAAGCATAGGCGATCCACTGAGGGGTTGACCCACTGGGACCACTACTGGTGGGTGGCTGGCACTTACTTAACCACTAGATCTGGTGCCAGAGCCCCAAGCGCGACATTCCGCGTGTCGCGGCGGCGCGGCGCGTCGGAGCTTACGCGACGTCGCGCCTCGGCGTGGTGGGAGGTCGGCGGTGCGACACTGGGGGCGCGGCCCGCCGGCGATCCCGGCTCCCATCAGGAATCGAATGACTGTTCGGTCAGTACACCCGATACCTTGATCACGTCAGGTGATTTACAAAATTTCACTCGAACGTGTGTTTGGCGCAACCTTTCGAAACCCACTACCGTTGTACTAACTGTCCGCGACAGCTGAGCGGGCCGACCGCACGCACTTGGTGCGGTCGTAGGACGTGGAGACCTTGCCGCCGGGCAGTCTGCGAAGCGTCTGTCACAGGGAGAACATCTCGAGAGGGGCCGCCGTGACCACCACCGCAGACACCGCAGCATTGACCGCCCAGGACCGCTCCCAGGATCGGCTCAGCCCGATGGATGCGATGAACGACGAAACGCCCAAGCCCACCCGCTCGCTCCCCGGCCGGCCGCCCGGGATCCGCGCGGACAGCTCCGGCCTCACCGACCGTCAGCGCCGGGTCATCGAAGTGATCCGCGATTCGGTCCAGCGCCGTGGCTACCCGCCGTCCATGCGCGAGATCGGCCAGGCCGTCGGTCTGTCCAGCACCTCCTCGGTCGCCCACCAGCTGATGGCGCTGGAGCGCAAGGGATTCCTGCGCCGCGACCCGCACCGCCCGCGCGCCTACGAGGTCCGCGGCTCCGACGCCACGCACTCGCAGCCGACGGACACCACCGGCAAGCCCTCCGCGTCGTACGTGCCGCTCGTCGGCCGGATCGCCGCCGGCGGTCCGATCCTCGCCGAGGAATCGGTCGAGGACGTCTTCCCGCTTCCCCGCCAGCTGGTGGGTGACGGCGAGCTGTTCGTCCTCAAGGTGGTCGGCGACTCGATGATCGAGGCCGCCATCGTCGACGGGGACTGGGTCACCGTCCGCCGTCAGCCCGTCGCCGAGAACGGCGACATCGTCGCCGCCATGCTCGACGGCGAGGCGACCGTCAAGCGCTTCAAGCGCGAGGACGGCCATGTCTGGCTGCTCCCGCACAATGCCGCTTACCAGCCCATCCCCGGTGACGAGGCGACGATCCTCGGCAAGGTGGTGGCGGTACTGCGCCGGGTCTGAACGACCCCTTACGACCGGGCCCCGGAACCTCTGCGCCGGTTCCGGGGCCCTGCCATGTCCGCATCGCCAGGGCGACGTCCGACGTTCAGGGCTCAGCCGGTGGCGGGTACTTCCTCCGCCGCGTCGACCGCCGCCACCTCGGCCGCTTCCTCCGTCACCGTCTCCTCGGCCTCGGCTTCCTCAGCCACCTCTTCCGCGGTCTCGGCGATCGCACTCGCCGTCGCGTCGATGGCCGCCAGCGAGCGGCGCACCTGGTTGCGGTCGGTGGTGTACCAGAGGTCCGGCATGCCGGCCCGCAGGAAGCTGCCGTACCGCGCGGTCGCGAGCCGGGGGTCCAGGACGGCGACGACGCCCCGGTCGCCCGAGGCCCGGATCAGCCGGCCGGCGCCCTGCGCCATCAGCAGCGCCGCGTGCGTGGCGGCCACCGACATGAAGCCGTTCCCGCCGCGCTCCTCGACAGCCTTCTGCCGCGCGCTCATCAGCGGGTCGTCCGGGCGGGGGAACGGGATCCGGTCCATCACCACCAGCTGGCAGTTCACCCCCGGCACGTCCACGCCCTGCCAGAGCGAGAGCGTGCCGAACAGACAGGTGGCCGCGTCCTCGGAGAAGGTGCGGATCAGCTCCCCGAGCGTCTCCTCGCCCTGCAGCAGGATGGGATGGTCGAGCCGGCCCCTCAGGTCCTCCGCCGCCGCCTGGGCGCCCCGCATCGAGGAGAACAGCCCCAGCGTGCGACCGCCCGCGGCCTGGATCAGCTCGGCGAGTTCATCCAGCATGTCCTCGCGGCGGCTGTCGCGGCCCGGCTGGGCAAGGTGTTTGGCGACGTAGAGAATCCCCTGCTTGGGGTAGTCGAACGGCGAGCCGACGTCGATGCCCTTCCACGGCGGCACGTCCTCGCCCTCGACGCCCTCCGGGGCCAGGCCGAGCGAGGCCGCGACCCCGTTGAAGTCGCCGCCGAGCTTGAGGGTGGCGGAGGTGAGCACCACGGAACGTTCCGTGAAGAGCTTCTCGCGCAGCAGGCCGGAGACGCTGAGCGGAGCGACCCGCAGTGAGGCGCCGAACCGGTCGTGGCTCTCGCACCAGACCACGTCGTACTCGGAGCCCTGCACGATGCGCTCGGCGACCTCATGGACGTGCTCGACCGAGGCGAGCGCCTGCTTGCGCACCGCGTTCTCGTCCTGGACGGACTTGTCGCGGGTCTCGCCGATCGCGGTGATCACCTGGCGGCAGGCGTCGCGCAGCGCCGCCAGTGCGTAGCCGAGGTCCTCCGGGATCTCCTCCAGGCGGCCGGGCAGTGACAGTTCCATCAGCCGCTCGAAGCCCTCGGAGGCGCTGAGCAGCGCGTCGGCGGCCTTCTCGTTGACGAGCTTGGCGGCCCGCCGGACGGCGCGGTTGACGCTACCGGGGCTGATCTCACCGGTCGCGACACCGGTGACACGGGAGACCAGCTCATGGGCCTCGTCCACGATCAGGACCTCGTGGCTGGGCAGGACCGGCGCGCCCTCGATGGCGTCGATGGCGAGCAGGGCGTGGTTGGTGACCACCACGTCCGCGAGCTTGGCGCGCTCGCGGGCCGCCTCGGCGAAGCACTCCGCGCCGTAGGCGCACTTCGTGGCGCCGAGGCATTCGCGCGAGGTGACGGAGATCTGCGACCAGGCCTTGTCGGAGACGCCCGGCGTGAGGCCGTCCCGGTCGCCGGTCTCGGTCTCGTCCGCCCAGTCGCGCAGCCGGAGCAGGTCCTTGCCGAGCTTGCTGGTGGGCGCCGCGGCTTCGAAGACGTCGAAGAGACCGTCCTCCTCTTCCTGCGGCACCCCTTCGTGCAGGCGGTGCAGACAGAGATAGTTCGACCGGCCCTTGAGCATGGCGAACTGCGGCTCGCGGCGCAGCAGCGGCTTCAGCGCCTGGACGGTACGCGGCAGGTCACGCTCGACCAGCTGCCGCTGCAGGGCGAGGGTGGCGGTCGCGACCACCACCCGCTCGCCGTGGGCGAGGGCGGGCACCAGATAGCCGAGGGACTTTCCGGTGCCGGTGCCGGCCTGGACGAGCAGATGGGCGCTGTCGTCCACGGCGGTCTCGACGGCCTGGGCCATCGTGACCTGGCCGGGGCGCTCCACGCCGCCGACCGCGGTGACGGCTGCGTGGAGGAGTTCGGTGAGGGCGGGCTTCGTCATAGGGAAACCAGCCTAAGGGGGCGCACTGACAACACGGTCCTGCCCCGGGACGCGGTGATCGTTCGCCGTACGCAATCCGGCGTCCGGTGCTAACTTCTGGCGCATGTCGTTCGAGTTGGCCGGAGAAATCGGCGTCGGAACGGTGCTCAGCGGCCGGTACCGGCTGGAGGTCGCGCTGGGTGGCGGCGGCTTCGGGCAGGTGTACTCGGCGTGCGACCAGGCGCTCGGCCGGCAGGTGGCGGTCAAGGTACTGACGCTCCGCCCCGAGTGGGCGGACGGCGAGCGGTCGGCGCGGCAGGGCAGGTTCCGCCGGGAGGCCACCGCCGCGGCCCGGCTGAGCCACCCGAACGTGGCCGCCGTCCATGACGCGGGCGAGCACTCCGGGGCGCCGTACATCGTGATGGAACTGCTGCGTGGCAAGAACCTGCGGCAGGTCTTGCTGGAGCAGGGCGCCCTGCCGGTCGCCGACGTGGTGGAGTACGGCATCCAGATCTGCGCGGGGCTGGAGCACGCGCACGGCCAGGGACTGGTCCACCGGGACATCAAGCCGGAGAACCTGATGCTGCTGCCCAGGGGCATCGTCAAGATCTGCGATTTCGGGCTGGTGGCGGAGCGGGACGCGAACGTCACCCGGTACACGGAGCCGATGTCCATCCTGGGGTCGCCGCAGTACTTCTCCCCCGAGCAGGCGCTGGGGCACGAGGTGACCGGCCGCTCCGACCTGTACTCACTGGGGTGCGTCCTCTACGCACTGCTGGCGGCGTCTCCGCCGTTCGAGGCGGGCAACACCGTCGGCTACGCGTACCAGCATGTGCACGAGGTGCCGGAGCAGCTGGCCGCCCGCCGCCCCGGGGTTCCCGCCGCGCTCGCCGAGTTGGTGCACGCGCTGCTCGCCAAGAACCCGGCGGACCGGCCGGCGGGCGCCGCGGAGGCCGCGGAGCGGCTGCGCGCGGCGGGCCGGCCCGCGCCGGCCCCGGAACCGAAGCCGGCCCCGGAACCGAAGCCGGCTCCGAAACCGGCCCCGAAGCCCGAGATGCCCCGGACGCCGACCGTGCTGGACCGCGGACCGCAGGACACCGCCTGGTCGCGGCTGGAGGAGGCCGAGCGGCTGCTCGCCGCCGGCCGGTTCGGCGACGCCGACCGCTGCTACTGGAATCTGTACCAGCAGCTCAGCAGGTCGGGCGGGGAGGGCGAGCCGGCCGCGTTCGCCGCACTGTTCGGCCGGGCACGGGTCCTGGAGGGGCTGAACGGCGCGGCGACGGTCGTCCGCCGGCTGACGGATCTGTCGGCGCGTACGGCGGCGGCGCTGGGCCCCGACCATGCGCTGGCGCGCTGTGTGACGTCCTACGCGGCGGTCAGGACTCCACGCGGGCGGTGACATCGGCGGCGAGCCGCAGCGCGTCGCCCGGGCGCAGCGCCACCCGCTCTCCTGCGGTGATCCGGGTGCCGCGCACGAAGGTGCCGTTGGTCGAGCCCTCGTCGGTGATCCAGGCGGAGCCGTCGGGGTCGACGCCGACGCTGGCGTGGACCCGCGACAGGTTGTCGCGGCCGCCGAGGAAGCGGACGGCCGGGCACTGCTGCGGATCCCGGCCGAGCCGGATCCGGCCGCCCGGCTCGACGACCGCCGCACCGTCGGGGAAGACGAGCCGCAGCGCACGGCCGGGCGCGTCGCGGCGGGTGATGCCCGGCAGCGTCAGCGGTGCGGCCTTCGTGGGCGCCGTCATCAGCGCGAAGGGTACGTAGCAGCCCCGGCAGACGAGTTGGCCCGCGACCGCGCCGGCGAGGCCGCACTCCGGGCACGGCCTGCCGGTGCCGTGGTCCTCGCCGTCACGGCCCTCACCGCCGTCGCGCATGGCGCCCCCGCTTCTGTCTCCCGTGGTATCCCGTCACGGTATCGCCAGCCGGGACACAGCCGCGTCAGGGGCCGCTCAGGGGGTTGCGGACGGTGCCGTGGACGGCGGCGTGCGGGCGGTCGGGACGGTCCCGGTAGCCGTCGAGGTGCAGCCGGTTGCGGTTGAGGCACAGCCGGTCGATCCGGGGGGTGAGCAGGTCGAAGGTCGCGAAGCGCTCCTTCAGCTCGGGGAAGCGGTCCTGGTGCCGCAGGATCGTCTCGCGGACCAGCCCCCAGAAATCGCCTTCCGGGACGCCCAACTGGTCCTCGCACAGCGGCGCGAGGTACCGGAACACCCCGATGAAGAGCCCGGAGTGGATGAACTGGGTCAGGAAGGCCGGGGGTTCGGTGAGCAGCACCGCGCGGACGTCCGCGGGCATCGACCCGTGTTCCGGCAGCGGCTCCGCGGAGACGTTCATGTCGTCGACGAAGTCCTTGACGGCGAGCCGCACGGGAATGTCGTGCTCGTCGAAGACGACGATGGCGTTCTCGCCGTGCGGGGAGAAGACCGTCCCGTACTGGTACAGGAAGTGCAGCAGCGGGGGCAGCAGGGCCGCGAACAGATGGCGCAGCCAGACGCGCGGCGCCAGCCCGGAGCGTTCGACGAGCTCGGCGGTGAAGGCGCGCCCTTCCGGGTCGGTGTGCAGCAGCGCCGCGAGCGTACGGGCCCGCTCGCCGGGGCCGAGCCGGCCGGTGAGCGGCTCGCGCCAGATACAGCCGAGGAGTTCGCGGTACTGGTAGGGCACGCCCGGGATCCGGTCGTACAGCGGGTGTTCGACGGTGATCGAGGCGACCTCGCCGAGCAGGATCACCCGGGTCTCGTCGCGCAGGAAGGGGTCGGCGTCCCGCAGACCGTGCACCCAGGCGGTGACCGCGGGGGCGGCGAGGGTGCGCTCGGTGGGCAGCCCGCGCCACACGAGGGTGTTGAGGACCGACAGCGGCAGCTTGACCGTGCGGCGGTCCGGGCGGCTGGTGTTGAGGAAGGTCCTGATCGACTGCTGGGGCAGCCGCAGGTCGTTGTCAGTGGCGAGGGGCAGGATGGAACCGTCGGCGAGATGAGCGGCGAAGAGGGGTGCGATCGTCTCCTCCCACTGCCAGGGGTGGACGGGCAGCAGGAGGTAGTCGGCGGGGTCGCGCCCCTGGTCGGTGATGGTGCGGGCGAAGCCGGCGCGTACGTCCGGGGGGAGTTCTTCGGCGTAGAGCCGGTCGGGGGTGTCCAGGGCGGCGACGCCCCGGTACTGGGCGAGGTCGCGGTGGACGGCGATCCAGGGAAGGCGGTGGTGCCGGCGGGCCTCAGGAGCCCATAAGGCGGAGTCGGCGGCGGAGAAGCCGAGCCGGCCCTTGTTGGCGACGAGCCAGGGGTGGCCGGTCTGGTGGCCTTCGAGGTCGGCGTAGTCCAGTGCGGCGAGCTCGGCGGCGGTGACGGCGGAGGCGTCGAGCCGGACATCGGCGGCCAGCGTCGCCAGGAGTTCGCGGATCAGATGCCCCGTGGTGTCGCCCGGCAGGTCCAGCACGGTGTCGTGTCCATGGGCGAGGAAGTGCAGCGGGTCGCCGGTGGGCGTGATGGAGCCGGCGTCCACGGACCAGCTGCCATAGGCACCGCGGCGGGCGCGGAACCGGTAGACGACGTCGTCGCGCAGCACCAGCCGGTAGGGCGACCAGCCGGTCCCGGAACGGGACCCGGTGCCGGTGCCGGTTCCGGTTCCGGTTCCGGTGTCGAGGGCGGCGTCGGCGTCGGCGTCGGGATCCGGCTCCGGGGTGATGACGGCTTCGTACGCGTACTCGGCGAGCATCTTGGCCAGCATGCGGCGGGCGGCGAGCTGCCAGCCGGTGCCTCGGAGCGGTGGCGGGATGGTCAAGGTCGGTGCTCCTCTGCGGGGGACAGCGCGGCGGCGGACAGGGGTCGGCGGAGGTCCCGAAGGGGCCCGGGAGATCAGAAAGGTCAGGGTGCGGTCAGGCGGTCAGGGTGCGGTCGGGCGGTCAGGCGGTCAGGCGGTCAGAGGAGATGTCTCACGGCACGGTCGCGGATCATCAGAGCCGCCCGTTTGCCGGGCAGCTCCACCTCGGCGGAGAACCGGAAGCCCCCGGCGAGGAAGGCGGCGACGGAGGGGGTGTTGCGCAGGTCGGGTTCCGCGATGACGCGCGCGCAGGCCGGCCGGTGGTCGAGCACGAGGTCGGCGACGGCTCGCAGCAGGGTGGTTCCCAGGCCGCAGGCCCGGTCGTCGACACCACCGATCAGCAGATGCACCCCGGTGTCATGGGGTCGGGAGGGGTAGTAGCGGGCGACGGAGTCGAGATCGGCCCGGTAGATCTCCCAGTAGCTCATGGGGGTGCCGTCCAGGACGCCGAGGCAGGGGACGCTGCGGCCGTCGCCGTCGAGCTGGCCGCGCAGATGCCGCTCGGTGATCCGCGGTTCTCCGGAGAGCTCCCAGAACTCGGCGACGGCCGGGTCGTTCATCCAGCCGGAGATCATCGGCAGATCGCGTTCGACGGTCGCGGGAACGAGCTGGAAGGTGCCCGCCCGGGTGGCCGTCGGCCCCCAGTCCGCGACCCCGCCGAGCAGACCGCCGTCCGCGCCCGGAGCCCCGGCGGACCGCGCCGGATCCGGCGCGTTGAAGAGGGCGAGGACCTCGTCGGACAGTGTCAGGTCCAGGGTGTCCTCGGTGTTGGAGTCGGCGGGCGGCAGCACGGCTCCCTCCTCTCCTGCGGTCGGACCGCTCAGGCGGCCAGCGGATTGCGGATCGTCACGTAGACGGACTGGGTGTCGACCGGGCCGACGAGTTCATCCATACCGTGCAGCCGGGTCAGCAGATTGGCTTTGCAGCGCAGTGTCGCGGCCCCGAGCAGCTGTTCCGGCAGACGGGAGCGGCCGGTGGCCGCCGCCAGGCCGAGGAACCGGCGGAAGGCGGCGAGGAGCAGGCGTTCGTCGGCCAGCCCCTGGCAGCCGAACGCGCCGATCAGGCCGAGGACGTTGTTGATGCCGAGGTAGTAGGCGAAGCGCTCGTCGGCGATGGCGTCCGCGACGAAGGTGTCGCTCTCCGCGCCGATCCCGGGCAGCCTGCGCTCCAGGGCGGCCCGGTGGGACTCCCGGAAGTAGTAGCCCTGGTTGTCCCGGTAGCGGCCGCCGAACGGCCAGCCGTCGGCGTCCAGCAGGACGAGGGTGTTCTGCTGGTGGGCCTCCAGGGCGATCCCCGCCTCTCCGTCCAGCCAGAGGACGGGACGGACGACGGCGTCCAGATAGCGCAGGAACCACTCGGTGGCGACGGCCGCGGCCGGGCGTCCGGTCCGGGCCGCGAGGCGGCCGGTGAGGTCGGCCAGGCGGGAGCGCAGGGCGGGCGTGGCCTGTCCCGGCCAGGGGCGCGGCGAGGTGAGGCCCGCCAGGCAGTGGGCCTGGTCGCCGGGGCCGAACGGGTTGTGCCGCAGCACCACGTCCAGGCCCTGGAGCGGCTCTCCGCCCGGCGCGTTCACCGCGAGCCACGCGGGGTCGCGGACGATGTCGAAGCCGGGGTGCGCGGCGCGCCACTGCTCGGCGAGTCCGCTGCGCAGCAGCCGGTGGACCTCGGTGCCGCGCCGGAGTTCCTTGCGGAGGTTCTCGCGGCGGGAGTTGGTGATGCGCAGCGCCAGCGAGAGCTTCAGCATCGCGGGGGCGCCGGACCGGTACACGGTCCGCACGGAGGAGGTGGGGTGCCAGGGATCGCCGAGCGGGCCGAGGTCACGCAGCTGACCCGTCTCGAAGAGTTCCCGCACCTCGGGCCGGTGCTGGACCTCGCGGGCCTGCCATGGGTGCAGGGGCAGGGCGGCGGCGCCGTCGGGGAGTTCGAGGCCGGGGCCTGCGAGGTCGGTGAGGAGCTGTTCGGCGGGAATGGCGCGGCCGCGTTCGGTCCAGGCCGAGTCGGTGGCGATCAGGGAGCGGTCGACGGCGAACCAGTGCAGCGGGAAGGAGCCGCGCAGTTCCGGCGAGTAGGCGCGGGACTCCGCCTCGGAGAGCCCCTCCCTGCCCTTGGGCGTGGGGTGCAGCGGGTGGCCGAGGAGGAGCGACTGCTCGGCTTCGAGGAACGGATCCGTGGCGGCGGGCGCCGCGGGCCGCTCCCGCCGGTCGGTGAGGAACAGGGCGGTACGGCGGGCGGAGTCGGCGACCCGGCCGATCAGGTCGCCGCCCTCGGCCGGATCCGTGCCGGCCTCGCGCGCCAGCAGCGCCGCCAGGCAGACGGCGGTCAGCGGCACCTGGTCGGCGAGGGCGAGCCGTACGGTGCCGAACCGGTGGTGCCCGGTCGCTGACCAGTGCCGGACCCGGACGTCGAAGCCGGTGCCGCTGGCGGGGAGCGGTACACGCAGCACGCCGTCCCGCGGCTCGGGGAGCGCGGTCTCGCGCACCCAGCAGCGCAGCAGGCTCTCGATCGACGCCGCGTCGGCCGCCGCGTAGGCGTCGGACGCTTCGAGGGGATCGGGCTCGCCCGGCAGCGGCAGGGCCGCCCGCCGCGACTGCGGCGGTACGAGGGCCGTGCTGTCCTGAACGGCCGTGCCGGTCTGGTGAGCCGGCCCGCCGTGGAGGGTCGGCCTGTCCTGCTGGGCCGCGCCGGCCTGGGCCGGCGTGCTGTCGGCGGCAGGGTCGGCGTTCGTGCCGGGGCATACGCTCATGCCGGTACTCCGTGTGTCGGTGGGGCCCGTCGGCCCGGAGGTCTGGGGGTACTCGGCCGTCGCCTGTGGGCTCGTCATGCGCGCTCCTCCACCGCTCCGGCGCCCGCGGACGCACCGGAGAATCCAGGACCGACGCGAGCGCCGGGAGTTCCCGCAGTCCCGGAACCCCCAGAAGTCCCAGGAGCTCCGGGAGCCCCGGGAGCCCCGGAAACCGCCCGCTCGGCCGCCGCGATCGAGTCCGCGAGCCGGTCGAGCACCGCCTCGGCCTGCTCGTCGGTGATGGTGAGCGGCGGGAGCAGCCGGACGACACTGCTGTGCCGGCCGCCGAGTTCGATGATGAGACCGCGCCGCAGCGCCTCCTGCTGCACGGCGGCGGCGAGCCGGGGCGCGGCGGGCAGCGACCCGTAATCGTCGGGTTCTGCCTCGGTGTCGACGAGTTCGAGGCCGATCATCAGACCGCGGCCCCGCACATCGCCGATGCACGGGTGGTGCGCGGCCAGTCCGCGCAGCCGGGCCGACATCCGGCTGCCGAGGGTGCCGGCCCGCACGTCCAGGCCGTGCTCACGGACGTACTTCAGGGTGACGGCGCCCGCCGCCATGGCGAGCTGGTTGCCCCGGAAGGTGCCCGCGTGGGCGCCGGGCCGCCAGGTGTCCAGCTCCTCCCGGTAGACGATGACGGCGAGCGGGAGGCTGCCGCCGATCGCCTTCGAGAGCACCATCACGTCCGGCACGATCCCGCTCTGCTCGACGGCCCAGAAGGTCCCGGTGCGTCCGACGCCCGTCTGTACCTCGTCGACGATCAACGGGATGCCGCGCCGGGCGGTGATCTCCCGCATCCGGCGCAGCCACGCCTCGGGCGCGGGGATCACCCCGCCCTCGCCCTGCACCACTTCGAGCAGCATCCCGGCGGGCGGCTGGACGCCGCCCTTGGGGTCGTCCAGCAGGCTGGCGGTCCACCGGGCGGACAGCTCCGCCCCGCGGTCGCCGCCGGTGCCGAACGGGCAGCGGTACTCGTACGGGTACGGGAGCCGCGTCACCCGCGCGTCGGCCTCGCCGACCGTGGCGCGCGCCGCGGTGTCCCCGGTCGCGGCCAGCGCGGCCGCGGTCATCCCGTGGTAGGCGCCGGTGAAGGCCAGCAGTCCGGCGTGGCCGGTGGCGTTGCGGACGAGCTTGATGGCCGCCTCGACCGCGTCCGTACCGGCCGGTCCGCAGAACTGCACCCGCCCGTGGGCGGCCAGTTCCGGCGGCAGCGTCTCGAACAGGGCGGTGGTGAAGGCGTCCTTCACCGGCGTGGCCAGATCGAGGACGTGCAGCGGGGCCCCGGAGTCCAGGACCGCGCGGATCGCCTCCAGGACGACCGGGTGGTTGTGCCCGAGCGCCAGCGTCCCCGCGCCGGACAGGCAGTCCAGATAGCGGCGGCCGTCGGCGCCCTCGACCGTCATCCCGCGGGCTCTGACCGGGACGACGGGCAGCGAGCGGGCGTAGGTGCGGGCCGCGGACTCACGCAGCGACTGCCGCCGCAGGATCCCCTCTCCCGCGACGAAGTCGTCTGCCGACGCGGCCAGTTGGTCCGGCCCGCTCTGGATGGCGGCCACGTGCTCACTCCTCCGGTCGACGTCCCCCATCCGCACTAACGACGCGCCCCTGGTCCGATCACGGTCGGCCGGGAGATCTTTCGGGGCGGAACCGCGGACCCGGCGCGAACCGTCCCTCACAGCACCCGGCATAGTGGGGGACCGCCCCTTCGCCGGGGTGAACTGCCGTTAGACGACCAGGGGGACACCACCCATGCCATCCATAAGCCGGCCACTGGCCGCCGCCGCGGTCGCGGCCCTGCTCGCGGTCTCGGCCACCGCCTGCGGGCCGTCCGACGACAAGGCGGATCCCAAGCCGAGCGCCCCGGTCACGAGCGCGGACGGCCCGAAGCTCCCCTCCGCCCTGCCCACCAGCCTCGGGGACCTCGAGAAGTGGAAGAAGGCGTACAAGGACGGAGCCTGGAAGAACTGGGACAAGGACCAGTGGCTGCGCAAGGCCTCCGACTTCATCAACCCGGTCATCGACGGTCTGTGGGACAACGACCGGATGAAGGGCGCGGAGCAGAACGACAAGAAGGTGCCCGACGACGTCGCGGCGGACAAGGGCAAGACGGACGCGGTGCCCGCGGTCAACAAGGCCAAGGCCGTTGACGCGCCGTACCACGAGAACGGCCCCGGCGACGGGAAGATCTTCTTCGACGGCCCCAAGGGCTCGATGGTCTGCTCCGGCACCGTGGTGCAGGACCCGGCGCACCCGGGCAAGTCCAACCTGGTGTGGACCGCGGGCCACTGTGTGCACGCGGGTGGCGCGGGCGGCTGGTACCGCAACGTCATCTTCGTCCCGTCGTACAACGACGCGGGCAGGACCGAGGCGCAGCTGAAGGGCGCCAAGCGCGACGAGCTCGCCCCGCTCGGCGTGTTCTGGGCCGACGGCGCGGCCACCTCCGACCAGTGGATCGCGAACGGCGCGGAGACCGGGGGCAAGGGCTCCCCGTACGACTTCGCGGTGCTGCACGTGACTCCGGACAAGGCGAGCGGCACCAAGTCGCTGGAGGAGAAGGTCGGTTCCGCCCTTCCGGTGTGGTTCAACGCTCCGTCCGTGACGAAGATGGGCAACATCGGCGCCTGGGGCTACCCGGCCGCGCCGCCCTTCGACGGCCAGCGGCTGTTCAACTGCACGGGCAAGGCCGGCCGGCTGTCGCTCTTCGCCGATCAGCCGACCGAGTACCGGCTCGGCTGCACGATGACCGGCGGTTCGTCCGGCGGCGGCTGGTACGCCAAGAACCCGGCGAACAATCAGGTGTCGCTGGTCAGCAACACCTCGATCGGCCCGGTCACGGCTACCTGGCTGGCGGGCCCGCACCTGGGCGCCGAGGCGAAGGCCGTGTACGACAAGGTGAGCAAGCAGTTCAAGTAACACCGGCGTCCAGCCGGTAGCAGGTCACACGGAAGGGCCCGCCCCCATCGGGGACGGGCCCTTCCGTCGGTGCTCCGGCGGACGGGTCAGTGCTTGGCGACGAGCGCGAAGGACGCGAACTCGGCGGCCAGGTCCTCGTGCACCCGTGCCTTGAGCAGCGTGCCCTCGCCGGTGTGCTCCTCGGAGAGCACCTCGCCGTCGGCGTGCGCCCGGGCGATGAGCGCGCCCTGGCTGTACGGCACGAGGACGTCGACCTCGACCTCGGGCCGCGGCAGCTCCTCGTCGAGCAGCGCGAGCAGCTCGTCGATGCCCTGGCCGGTGCGGGCGGACACCGCGATGGCGTGCTTCTCGTTCCGCAGCATGCGCTGCAGGACGAGCGGGTCGGCCAGGTCCGCCTTGTTGATGACGACGATCTCGCGCACCTTGAGCGCCTCGACCTCGCGGAAGACGTCCCGCACGGCGGCGAGCTGCTCCTCCGGGACCGGGTGCGAGCCGTCCACCACGTGCAGGATGAGGTCGGCTTCCGCGACCTCCTCCATGGTGGAGCGGAACGCCTCGACCAGGTGGTGCGGCAGGTGCCGGACGAACCCGACGGTGTCGGTCAGCGTGTACAGCCGGCCGCCGGGGGTCTCCGCCCGGCGCACGGTCGGGTCGAGGGTGGCGAACAGGGTGTTCTCCACCAGCACGCCCGCGCCGGTGAGCCGGTTGAGCAGCGAGGACTTGCCCGCGTTGGTGTAGCCGGCGATCGCGACGGAGGGCACCTTGTTGCGCTTGCGTTCCTGCCGCTTGAGGTCACGGCCGGTCTTCATCTCCGCGATCTCCCGGCGCATCTTCGCCATCTTCTCGCGGATACGGCGCCGGTCGGTCTCGATCTTGGTCTCACCGGGACCGCGGGTGGCCATACCCCCACCACCGCCGGCCCCGCCGCCGCTGGAGCCGCCACCGCCCATCTGGCGGGAGAGCGAGGCACCCCAGCCGCGCAGGCGCGGCAGCATGTACTGCATCTGTGCGAGCGAGACCTGGGCCTTGCCCTCACGGGACTTGGCGTGCTGGGCGAAGATGTCGAGGATCAGGGCGGTGCGGTCGACCACCTTGACCTTGACGACGTCTTCGAGCTGGATGAGCTGTCCGGGGCTGAGTTCACCGTCGCAGACGACCGTGTCGGCGCCTGTCTCCTGCACGATGTCCCGCAGCTCGCGCGCCTTGCCCGAGCCGATGTACGTGGCCGGGTCCGGCTTGTCACGGCGCTGGATCACGCCGTCGAGCACCAGGGCGCCCGCGGTCTCCGCGAGGGCGGCGAGCTCCGCGAGGGAGTTCTCCGCGTCGTGCACGGTTCCGGAGGTCCAGACACCGACGAGTACGACGCGCTCCAGACGGAGCTGCCGGTACTCGACCTCGGTGACGTCCTCCAGCTCGGTGGACAGACCCACGACGCGGCGCAGCGAGGCACGGTCGGAGCGTTCGAGCTGAGCACCGTCCCGCTCTTCGTCGATCTCGTGGCTCCAGGCGACGTCCTCTTCCATCAGGGCGTCTGCGCGAAGGCTCTCGGGGAGGCGCTGGCGGTCGTTTGAAGAGGAGGAAGAGGAGGTCATTGGATCCTTTGGTCGAGCGGCTGGGATGGGGACGGGCGTGTTGTCCGTCATAACGATGGTCGCACGCCCGCCGCCGGGGGTCACGCGGGTTTCGCCGCCGTCGCCGCACGGGCCCTGGCCGCGCCGGCGACCCAGTCGCCGTGACCGGGCATCGGCGGGGTGACGGTCCCGTACAGCCAGGCGTGCAGGAAGCCGCTGAGGTCCCGCTCAGCGACCTCGGAGGCGAGAGCGGTGAAGTCGGCCGTCGAGGCGTTCCCGTCCTGGTGACGGGCCACCCAGGCGCGCTCAAGGCGCTGGAAGGCGGGGGCGCCGATCTCCTGGCGCAGGGCGTACAGGGCGAGCGCCCCGCCGTCGTAGACGTTGTTCCGGAAGATGCCGAGCTTGCCCGGTTCGGGCACCTTCGGTTCGGCGGGCGGGCCGTCCGCCGCCCGTACCCGGTTGTCGCCCTCGTAGGCGGCGCGGACCTGCTGGTCGAGGCCGACGCCGTACTTCTGCGCGTTGTACAGCCACTGGTACCAGGTGGCGTGGCCCTCGTTGAGCCAGAGGTCCGACCAGGCCGCGGGGGTGACGCTGTCGCCGAACCACTGGTGGGCGAGCTCGTGCACCATCAGCGGGGCTGCCAGCGCCTCGGGGGCGAGCAGGACGCGGCGCTCGAAGAGCGAGAGGGTCTGGGTCTCCAGCTCGAAGCCGGTGGTGGTGTCGGCGCTGAGGATCCCGTACGTCTCGAACGGGTAGGGGCCGACCTGCTCCTCCATCCAGGAGATCTGCCCGGGGGTCATCGCGAGCCGGGCCTCCAGCCGGTCGCGGTCGGCGGCTCCGACGACGTCGCGCAGCACCAGCCCGTGCGGACCGGCGCGGTGCAGTACGGCGGAGCGGCCGATGGAGACCTGCGCGAGCTCGGTGGCCATCGGGCTCGCGGGACGGTACGTCCAGGTGAGAGCGGACGCGGGCGCGGCCTCGGGGACGGCGTCCGGGACGCCGTTGGTGATGACGGTGAGGTCCTTGGGGGCCGTGACGTGGAAGGTGAAGGCGGCCTTGTCCGAGGGATGGTCGTTGCACGGGAAGACGCTGTGGGCGGCATCGGCCTGGTTGGCCATCGCCAGTCCGTCGGCGGTCCGCACCCAGCCGGTGTTCGCGGCGCGCGGATCGCTGGTGTGCGTGACGGCGATCAGCAGCTCGCCGCCGTCCGGTACCGGCTCCTCGGGGGTGACGACGAGTTCCTCGCGCTCCCGGGTGTAGACCGCCGGATGCCCGTTGACCTGCACCGATGAGACCGTGCCGGCGGCGAAGTCCAGATGGAACCCGGTCAGTGGCGCCGTCGCGCGGGCCTTGATGCGGGTGACGGCGTCCAGCGGCCGGTCCTGGCCGTGATAGTCGAAGGAGAGGTCGTACGCGGCCACGTCGTAGCCGGGATTGCCGAGGTCGGGATAGAGCCGGTCGCCGAGACCCGACGTCGATACGGCGGGATCGCCGGGCAGGTCCGCCGCGGTCAGGGTCAGTACGGCGGCGAACGCCGCCAGCACGGCGCCGCTGCGCGGCGTGATGGGGATCATGCGCTACCGCTATCAGGGGGCGGCGGCCGGGGACGCGCGACGCGCAGCAGCACACCCGATCGGCCCTGGTCCGCCCGGCCGGTTGTCCGAACCCGACCGGACCCGACCGGCATGGAGCGGATCGGACCGGATCAGAGCGCGTCGCGCCCGTTACCGACGCGCGGCGGCCATCGCCCGCTGGGCCCGGTAGACGTCGTAGACGCCCGGCACCGATCGCATGGCGCGCATCAGGCTCGGCAGGGCTTCCGCGTCGGGCAGCTCGACGGTGTACGTGTGCCGCACCCGGTGTTCCTGCGGGGGTTCCACGGAGGCGGAGACGATGCCCACGCCCTGGCCCGCGATGGCCTCGGTGAGATCCGCGAGCAGCCGCGGCCGGCCGAGCGCCTCGGCCAGCAGGGTGGCGCGGAATCCGGCCCCGGCGGGGCGGCCGCCCCGCCACCGGACGGGAACCGGCTCCCGTCCCGCGCCGATCATCCGAACCGCGGTCGGGCACTCCTCGCGGTGCACGGCGACCGTGCCGCCGCGGATGACGAACCCGGTGACCTCGTCGGGCGGTACCGGCGTACAACAGCGCGCCAGCCGGACGGCCGCGCCCGCCAGGTCGGTGACGGCGACCGGTTCGTCCTCGGCCGCGGTGTCCGCGCTGTACGCGGGGCGTTCCGCGCGGGCGGCGGGCTCCTCGTCGGCGGGCGGCACCGGATGGAGTTCCAGCCAGCGGGTGACGGCGATCCGGGCCGCCGGTGTACGGACGTGCTCCAGCCAGTCGGCGGACGGGCCGGAGGCGCCGGTCTCGTCCAGCAGGATCTGCACGATGTCGCCGTCCCGCAGCTTGCTGCGCAGCGGTGCGAGACGGCCGTTGACGCGGGCGCCGACGCAGGCATGGCCGGCCTCGCCGTGCAGCGCGTAGGCGGCGTCCACACAACTGGCCCCTGCGGGTAGCCGGATGGTGCCGGTGGTGTCCCCGCCGTGCGCGGAGAAGACGGTGACCTCGCGGTCCTGGGCGAGGTCGGCGCGCAGCGCGGTCCAGAAGGTGTCGGGGTCGGGGGCGTCGCGCTGCCACTCCAGCAGGCGCGACAGCCAGCCCGGCTGGGTGGGGTCGACGCGTTCGCCATCGGCGGCCTGCGGGGGCTCGTCGACGGTGTGCGGATTGCCCAGCGCGATGACACCGGCCTCGGCGACCCGGTGCATCTGCCGTGTGCGGACCAGGACTTCGGCGATCCGGCCCTCTTCGTCGGCGACGGCGGTGTGCAGCGACTGGTACAGGTTGAACTTGGGCGCCGCGATGAAGTCCTTGAACTCCGCGATCACTGGGATGAAGCAGGTGTGCAGCTCACCGAGGACGGCGTAGCAGTCGGCGTCCTCCGCGACGAGCACCAGGATCCGGCCGAACTCGCAGCCGCCGAGCTCGTCCGCGCCGCGCTTGAGCAGCACCCGGTGGACGGAGACGGTGTGCCGCGGCCGGATGGCGACCTCGGCGGCGATCCCGGCCTCGCGCAGCACGGCCCGCACGGCGTCGGCGACGGCCGCCAGCGGGTCCGGGCGGACGGAGTTGGCGCGGATCATCGCGCGGGTCCTGGCGTACTCCTCGGGGTGGAGGATGGCGAAGACCAGGTCCTCCAGTTCGCTCTTGAGGGCCTGAACACCCAGCCGTTCGGCGAGCGGGATGAGCACGTCCCGGGTGACCTTCGCGATCCGCGCCTGCTTGTCGGGGCGCATCACCCCGAGGGTGCGCATGTTGTGCAGCCGGTCGGCAAGTTTGATCGACATGACGCGTACGTCGCTTCCGGTGGCGACCAGCATCTTGCGGAAGGTCTCGGGCTCGGCCGCGGCACCGTAGTCGACCCGTTCGAGCTTGGTGACGCCATCGACGAGATAGCAGACCTCCTCGCCGAACTCCTCCCGCACCTGATCGAGTGTCACTTCCGTGTCCTCGACGGTGTCGTGCAGCAGAGAGGCCGTCAGGGTCGTTGTCTCGGCGCCGAGTTCGGCGAGGATCAGCGTCACGGCGAGCGGATGCGTGATGTACGGCTCGCCGCTCTTGCGCATCTGGCCGCGGTGCGAGGACTCGGCGAGCAGATATGCGCGGCGCAGCGTCTCGATGCCGGCCGCGCCGACCCCCGGGTGGCGCAGCCGGTGGACTTTGGCAAGGTGCTCGATGGCGTCCGGCACGCGCTGGCCCCTGCCGCCGGCGGGCAGGCCCCACTCCCGGCCGCCGGGGCCGAGCAGTGCCGCCCGGCCGAGTCTGCGCAGGTCGATGCGGCGAAGTCCGCGCCTGCGGCCCTCATCGTCGGGGGCGGGGGCGGCATCCACTGCGTTGTCCGCGCTCATCGGGCACCTCCGGCAGCGTCAACCGGCGGCGGGCGCTCTCCACGGAGAATGGGGGCCGCGCCGGTGCTTGATGCTACCGAGCCCACCACGTGCGGCAGCCGCGCTCTCGTCCAGAGTGATCGCCATCACCCGTTCGAGGGAACAAGTGCGGGAAGTCAGTACGGGAGGCCAGTTCGGAAAGGGGGCTCAGGAGTCCGATTCCCGGCAGGGTTTCGGGCGGTGGCGGTCCGTCAGGCTGACGGTGCGTCCAGCCACTCCCGGTCGATGGTCCCCTCGGCGACGATGACGGCGGGGCCGGTCATCTCGATCTCGCCGTCGGCGCGCTCGGTGATCACCAGACGGCCGCCGGGGACGTCCACGGTGTAGGTGACGGGGCGTCCGGTGATGGCCGGGTCCGCGCCGTCGCGGCGGGCGGCGGCGACCATGACGGCGCAGGCGCCGGTGCCGCAGGAGCGGGTCTCGCCGGAGCCCCGCTCGTGGACGCGCATCGCCACATGCCGCTCACCGCGGTCGACGACGAATTCCACGTTCACGCCGGTCGGGTACGCGGCGGCGGGCGTGACGGTGGGCGCGGTGTACAGGTTTCCCGCGTCGTCCAGGCTGCCGACGAAGGCGACGGCGTGCGGATTGCCCATGTTGACGTTGCTCGCCAGCCAGCTGCGGCCGTCCACGGTGACGGTCACCTCGCCCGCGGGCAGGGCGGCCGCGCCCATGCCGACGGTGATCCCGCCCAGGGTGCCGTCCGCGTCCGTCTTGGCGATGTGCACCCGGCGGACGCCCGCGCGGGTGGCCACGGCCAGGTCACCGGGCCCGGTCAGCCCGGCGCGCTGCAGATACCGGGCGAAGACCCGGACGCCGTTGCCGCACATCTCGGCGATGCTGCCGTCGCTGTTGCGGTAGTCCATGAACCACTCGGCCTCGCCGGCCATGCCGGCGGCCTCCGGATGGGCCTCCGAGCGCACGACCCGCAGCAGCCCGTCGCCACCGATGCCCGCCCGGCGGTCGCACAGCCGCGCGACGGCCGCCGCGGACAGCTCGATGCGGCCGTCCGCGTCGGGGACGATGACGAAATCGTTCTCGGTGCCGTGGCCCTTGAGGAAGGACAGGCCCTGGTGCGTGGTGGGCTGCGTGGTGGTCACAAGGACAAGCGTAAGGCCACCGGCCCGGCACGCTCCGGTGCGGGGCGCTCGGCGGGCGGCTCAGCGCAGGCGGGCCACGCGCCAGATGGCGAGGACCGCCAGCAGGCCGCTGATCAGGGTGTAGGCGACGATGAAGCGCCAGTCCGCACGGCGGCCGGAGCCACGGGCGGGCAGTCCGGGCCAGGTGTAGCCGACCCGGCGGGCGGCCATGATGCCCCAGCCCGCGGAGCAGCAGCTGAGCAGCAGGCCGAGCATGGCCACGACCGCGCCGCCGTCACCGAACTCGAAGGCGAGCGGGAAGGCGAACATCAGGGAGCCACCGACACCGAGGGCGACGATCGGGGCGAGCTGCCAGATCCGCAGCCGCCGCTGCGGCCGCAGCTCCACCGGAACGAGTTCCGGCTCGATCATCGCCTCCGGGTCGATCAGCGACCCGGGTTCGAGCAGTTCGTCCGTCCCGAGCTGTGCCTCGGTCTCGGCATGACGGTCGGGTGAGGAGTCTCGGGGACCGGCTTCCATCGCCACGCGCCCTCCCCCTTCTCCGACGCCGTAACTCGTTGCTCGATGATGGCACGGCCGCGTGGCCGTCTCCTCACGCTGAGGCGTCCCGATGCCATCACGTGATCAGGCTGTAACCGCAGCTTCGACCAACGTCAGCGCCTGATCGGTGAGTTCCGGGCCCCGGGCGGAGAGCCAGTGAACCCGCTGATCGCGGCGGAACCACGAGTCCTGGCGCCGGGCGAAGCGCTTGGTGGCCCTGACGGTCTCGGCGCGCGCCTCGTCGTCGGTGCACTCCCCCACGAGCGAGGCGAGTACCTGCTGGTAGCCCAGCGCCCGTGAGGCGGTGCGGCCGTCCCGCAGCCCCACCGCGGCCAGCTCCCTTACCTCGTCCACCAGTCCGGCGTCCCACATCCGGTCGACGCGCAGCGCGATGCGCTCGTCGAGCTCGGGCCGCGGCACGTCGACGCCGATCTGGACGGTGCCGTAGATGGAGTCGGGGCCCGGCAGATTGGCCGTGAACGGCCGGCCGGTGATCTCCACCACCTCCAGCGCCCGGACGATCCGCCGGCCGTTGCTGGGCAGGATCGCCCGGCCCGCCTCGGGGTCGACCGCGGCCAGCCGGGCGTGCAGCGCCGCGGAGCCCTGCTCGGCGAGCTCCGCCTCCAGCCTGGCCCGGACGGCGGCGTCGGTGCCGGGGAACTCCAGCGCGTCGATGGCGCCGCGCACGTACAGCCCGGAGCCGCCGACCAGTACGGGGGTCCGCCCGGCCGCGTGCAGCCGGTCGATCTCGGCGCGGGCGAGCCGCTGGTACTCGGCGACGCTCGCGGCCTCGGTGACGTCCCAGATGTCCAGCAGGTGGTGCGGCACGCCGTGGCGCTCGTCGGTGGTGAGCTTGGCGGTGCCGATGTCCATGCCCCGGTAGAGCTGCATGGAGTCGGCGTTGACGACCTCACCGTTCAGGGCCTGGGCCAGGGCTACGCCCAGATCGGACTTGCCGGCCGCGGTGGGGCCGACGACGGCGATGACAAGATCTTTACTCGGAAGTACGGGGGGTCGCTCCCCGGGAGTGTGCAGCACGTGTCCAGTCTCCCAAACCTCCGGGCCCCCTCACGATCGAGGGACGTGACGCAGCGCTGCCGGACTCGTTGCCTCTGGAGAGATTCCGCAGGCCGGATTCCGGGTTCTCCGGACCGGCCGGACCCGAGCGGTGCAACGAGGCGCCCCGGGCAACGCGGATTTTCGACCTCACGAGTATGGTCTGGAGTAGAAATGGGAGTTTTCGGATGGTTTCGGCGTCAGTCGGCCGACCCGTCAACCGAAGCGGCGGAAGCCGTCACTCTGACGGCGGAGCCGGAGGGCGTCGAGGCGGTCGCTGAGCCCGCCGAGGCGGCGGAGCCGGCCGGGGACGCGGAGCCCGCGGGCGCGGCGGAGCCCGTCGGCATCCCGAAGCAGCAGTCCACAGCGGACGCCGCCGACAGCGAGGCCGGTGAGGGCGCCCGCGCGTAGCCGCCCCGAGGGAAGGTGCCGGATGGGCCTGATGGACACGATCAAGGACAAACTCGGACTCGCCAGGAACAAGGCGGGCGACCTCGCGCAGCAGCACGGGGGAAAGATCGAGTCGGGGCTCGAGAAGGCCGCCCGGACGGTGGATTCCAGGACCCACGGCAAGTACACGGACAAGATCGACACGGGTGTGCACAAGGCGAAGGGCGCCTTGGACCACCTGAAGAGCGGCAAGGAGGGAAGCGGGCCGGACACTCCGGCCTGACGCCCCCAGCCACCGCTGGGAGGTACCCCCGGACCCCAGCGCGGGAAGGCCGCGGGTGCTTCGGCCCCGCGGTCTTCCGCCGTCCCGGTCCGCACCAGTCGGCGGCTACGGCCGAGCGGGGGCTACGTCCACGTGGCGACGAAGTAGCCGACACCGTACGGGGCGTCCTCGTAGAGCAGTTGTCCGGCCAGGCCCGCGCCCTGCGCGGCGCCCGCGAGGACCTGCCAGGGGGCGCGTCCCGCGGCCTGGAGCGTCTCCGCCAGTTCCGCGTCCAGTGCGGCCAGCGCCTCGGTGTCGGCGGCGGCCAGCGCGGCGGCGACCGAGGCGTCGAAGGGTGCCGCGCGCTCGTCCAGATACCCGGGAGCCTTGAGGGTGCGGCAGGCGCTGCCGTCGCCCATCACCAGCAGCGCGACCCGGTCCGCCGTTGACGCGATCATGGCGCCGGTGGCGGCGCAGCGGTCCTGTTCGAGCGGCTCGCCCACGCCCAGGCCCTCCAGCGGAGCGGCGGCCCAGCCGCGCAGCAGCCAGGCGGCGACGGCCAGCGAGGGCGGCAGCGCGCGGTCGGCGCCGACGTCCTCGGACGGAATCCCGGGTGCGGTGCCGAGGCGTACGTCCAGGTCCACGCCGAACTCCCGGAACGAGCCCCGCGCGCCCTCGTGGTGCCGCCCCCGGTCGGGCTGCCCGGCCGGGCCGATCACCACCAGCCGGTCCGGCCGGGACGCCGCGAGCACCCCGACCGCGTCGGCGCACGCTGCGCGCAGCGCGTCCAGTTCGAACGCGGCACCGGCCGCGACCTCGGGTACGAGCAGCGGGGCGGACGGGCAGACTGCGGCGGCTACGAGCATGAACGCAGCCTAATGGGGCTGATCACCGTTCCCCAGGACCGTGCACACCGTTCCGACCCCTGTCGCCGAAATCCCCGCCACCGACCTGTGGGCCTTCACCCTCGAGGACGACGGCCGGCCTCGGAAACTGACCAGCCACGGCGTGAGCTGGCGCGGCCGCACCGCCGGACCGTCGGCACCGGTCCGGCGGAACCGTGATCGGACGCTGTCGTCAGCCGAGCCCGCAGCCGCTCTCCACCGCGGGCGACGGCGCCGGAGCGCCGATCGTCGGCAGCCCGAGCATCACTCCGGCCGGCGCCTTGGGCGCGGCGTTGCGCTGCTCCCACGCGTCGCCGGCCCGGGTGCGCCGCACGGAGAGCGCGGGGCGCTCGGCGAGCAGGTGGTGCGGGGCGGCGTAGGTGATCTCCACCGTGGCCATGTCACCGGGGCGCGGGTCGGTGCCCGCCGGCTTCTCGAAGTGCACCAGACGGCTGTCGGGGGCCCGGCCGGACAGCCGGTGCGTCGCCTTGTCCTTGCGGCCCTCGCCCTCGGCGACCAGGACCTCCAGCGTGCGGCCGATCTGCGTCTTGTTCTCCTGCCAGGAGATCTCCTCCTGGAGCGCCGACAGCCGCATGTAGCGCTCCTGGACGACCTCCTTGGGGATCTGCCCGTCCATGTCGGCGGCCGGGGTCCCGGGGCGCTTGGAGTACTGGAAGGTGAAGGCCTGCGCGAAGCGCGCCTCGCGCACCACGTGCATCGTCTGCTCGAAGTCCGCCTCGGTCTCGCCCGGGAAGCCCACGATGATGTCGGTGGAGATGGCGGCGTCCGGCATGGCCGCGCGCACCTTCTCGATGATGCCGAGGTAACGGTCCTGCCGGTACGAGCGGCGCATCGCCTTGAGGACGGTGTCGGAGCCGGACTGCAGCGGCATGTGCAGCTGGTGCATCACGTTCGGCGTCTCGGCCATGGCGGCGATCACGTCGTCGGTGAAGTCCCGCGGGTGCGGGGAGGTGAAGCGCACCCGCTCCAGCCCCTCGATCTGCCCGGTCGCCCGCAGCAGCTTGGAGAACGCCTCGCGGTCGCCCATGCCCGAGCCGTACGCGTTCACGTTCTGCCCGAGCAGGGTGATCTCGACGACGCCCTCGGCGACCAGCGCCTCCACCTCGGCGAGGATGTCGCCGGGCCGCCGGTCCTCCTCCTTGCCGCGCAGCGCGGGCACGATGCAGAAGGTGCAGGTGTTGTTGCAGCCCACCGAGACCGAGACCCACGCGGCGTAGGCGGACTCGCGGCGGGACGGCAGCGTGGAGGGGAACGCCTCCAGCGACTCGGCGATCTCGACCTGCGCCTCTTCGGCGATCCTGGCCCGCTCCAGCAGCACCGGCAGCCGGCCGATGTTGTGGGTGCCGAAGACCACGTCGACCCAGGGGGCCCGCTTCACGATGGTGTCGCGGTCCTTCTGCGCGAGACAGCCGCCGACCGCGATCTGCATACCCGGCCGGGCCGCCTTCTGCGGGGCGAGCTGGCCGAGGTTGCCGTAGAGCCGGTTGTCGGCGTTCTCCCGCACCGCGCAGGTGTTGAAGACGACGACGTCCGCCCCGTCCGCTCCCTTGGGCGCGCGGACATAGCCCGCGCCCTCCAGGAGGCCGGACAGCCGTTCCGAATCGTGCACGTTCATCTGGCACCCGTAGGTGCGGACCTCGTATGTCCTCAAACCAGCCACCTCACCGCTCACCCAACCAGGGTACGGGGGGCGCGGGGGTACGGAGAGCCGCGGGCGGCCCGGCCCCCTCGGCCCCTCCCGCCCCGCTCGTGCGGCAGGCCCCCGGGGCCGGCCCTACCCACGGCGGCGCCCGCCTGGCAGGATCCGGACCATGAACGTCCCCCACATCGGCAGACGCCGCGCGCTGCAGTCGGTCCTCGCGGCCGCCGCCGCACTCGCGCTGCTCCTGTGGTGGCTGCTGCCGTCCCGCGGTCCGTCGTATCCGCACGAACCGGTCTCGTTCTCCACCGGCGTGGCCGCCGGGGTGTACGAGACCTACGGGAAGATGCTCAAGACCGATCTGCGGGACCAGCTGCCAGGGGTGGCGGTGAACCTCGTCCAGTCGCAGGGCTCGGTCGACAACGTGAAACGCGTCGCCTCGGGGCAGGCCGACTTCACGATCGCCGCCGCCGACGCGGTCGCGGACTACCAGGGCCCGGGCAAGGACCGGCTGCGCGCCTGCGCGCGGCTGTACGACGACTACATGCAGCTCATAGTCCCCAGGGACTCGCCGATCAGCTCCGCCCGCGATCTGCGCGGCAAGCGCGTCGGGGTGGGCCAGGCGGCCTCCGGTGTGCACCTCATAGCCCGCCGGCTGCTGGACGCCGCCGGGCTCGACATGGCCAAGGACCTCACCGCGGTGCCGGTCGGCATCGACACGGCACCCGGCCTGCTCAAGGCGGGCAAGCTCGACGCGTTCTTCTGGTCCGGCGGCCTGCCGACGAACACCGTGACGAATCTGGCGGCGTCCAGCAACGTCAAGCTCGTCCAGCTCGGCGACCTCGTGGACAAGCTGCACGCCAAGGGCGACACGATGGGCTACTACCGGCAGGCGGTGATGCCCGCCGACGCCTATCCGACGATGCAGCACGGCACGGCCGTCACGACCATCGCCGTCGCCAACCTGCTCGTGACCACCGACCGGGCGGACACCGGACTCGTCGAACGGCTCACCCGCGCGGTCATCGACAGCCGCGACGAGATCGGCAACAAGGTCCACGCCGCCCAGCTGGTCGACCTGCGCACCGCCGTCTTCACCAACCCCCTTCCACTGCACGAAGGCGCCAGCCGCTACTACCGGTCGGTAAAGCCCTAGGGTGCCCCTCGCGCGACTGCCGGGGATAGGCCCTAATCTCTACGCATGCGAAACGGGGGTACACCAGACGGCGGGCCCCACACTCTTGTCGACGGCCGGTACGAGCTGCAGCGCCCGCTGGGCCGTGGCGGTATGGGCGTGGTGTGGGAGGCGTACGACAACCGGCTGGGGTGCCAGGTCGCCGTGAAGGAACTGCTGTTCCGGGGCGCGGTGGACCCCGACACCCAGGCCCAGTGGGTGGAGCGGGCACGCCGGGAGGCGCGGGCCATCGCCCGGATCGGGCATGAGCACGTGGTGGCGGTGCACGACGTGATCGAGGCCGACGGCCAGGTCTGGATCGTGATGGAGCAGGTCAATCCGCGGTCGCTCGCGGACCAGTTGCAGGAACGCGGCCGGCTGGCCGCGCTGCAGACGGCCAGGATCGGCCTGGAGGTGCTGCGCGGGCTGCGCGCGGTGCACGCGGCAGGCGTGCTGCACCGGGACGTGAAGCCGCACAACATCCTGTTCCGCCGGGACGGGCGCGCGGTGCTGATGGACTTCGGCATCGCGACCTTCGAGGGCGCGGCCCAGGTGACCCGGCTGCACGAACTCGTCGGCACCCCGCGGTACCTGGCACCCGAGCTGTGCACCCCGCACGGCCGGTCACCGCGCGAGGCGACGCCCGCCGCCGACCTGTGGTCGCTCGGGGTGACGCTGTACGAGACGGTCGAGGGACGCGCGCCCTTCCGCGGGCCGACCCCGTACGAGGTCCTGGAGGCGGTGCGTGAGGACGAGCCGCCGCCGATGGAGTACTGCGGCCCGCTGCGGCCGCTGATCGAGGGCCTGCTGGTGAAGGAGCCGCTGGAGCGGCTGACGGCGCAGCGGGCCGAGCAGTTGCTGCAGCATGTGGCGCAGGAGACCCCGCAGTATCCGACGGCGTTCTACCCGGAGGACGGCCACCCGCCGGTCACGGAGTCCCCGTGGACCGCGGGCGGCAGCGTCACGAGCACCGGTGCCGACACGGGCCCGCTGGAACCGCCGGACGTGACGGACCCGCCCGTTCCGACCGCTGCAGCCGGTTCGGCTGCTTCATCCGGTTCAGCTGCTTCATCCGGTTCAGCTGATCCTTCTCATCCTTCTGATCCGTCCGGTTCGGCGGACCCGGGGGCACCCGTCCCGCCCCGCCGCCTCGCCGCCCGCCTCCGCGGTCCCCGCGCGTGGGCGGCCGCCGCAGTGGCGCTGGTCGTGCTCGTGACCGCCGGCTGGTTCACCGTGGACCGGCTCACCGCGGCCGCCGGCCCGTCCCTCGACAGCTCCGCGACCCTGCGGGCGGCCCGGGAACGCGGCTTCCTGCTGGTCGGGGTGAAGGGCGACCAGCCGGGGCTCAGCGAGCGTTCGGCACAGTCCGCCGGCGGCTTCCGCGGGTTCGACATCGACATCGCGCGGGCGGTCGCGAAACATCTGGGCTTCGACACGGTGCGGTTCGAGGTGGTCAACACCCAGAGCCGCGAATACCGGCTCAGCACCGGGCAGGTCGACCTGATAGTGGCCAGCTACTCGATCACCCAGGGGCGCAAGGAGTCGGTGGACTTCGCCGGCCCGTACTACGTGGCAGGACAGGACTTCCTGGTACCGGCCCGGTCGACCGGCGTGAACGGCGTCGCCGACCTGGACGGTCACAAGGTCTGCACCGTGCAGGGCTCCACGCCGGAGGCGCGGCTGCGCACGGAGTATCCGCGGATAGTGCTGGAACCGCGCGCTTCGTACGGGTTGTGCGTCGCCGACCTGCTGGCCGGCACGGTGGACGCGGTCTCCACCGACGATGTCATCCTGGCCGGCTACCGGGCCCAGCACCCCACGGAACTGCGGCTGCTCGGCGCCCCGTTCGGCAGCGAGCAGTACGGCGTGGGCCTGCACCGGGGCGAGCCGGCGCTGCGCGCCGCGGTGTGCGGCGCCATAAGGGACGAGATCTCCTCGGGCCGCTGGAAGTCCTCGTACAACACCTATCTGAAGCCGCTGGCCCCGAAGGAGCTGGCGGACCAGCTGCCGCCCGACCAGACGGAGTGCGGCTGAGGGCCGGGATCGCCTCTCCGGGCCCTTGGAGGGGCCGCTACGTGCTTGCCCTGCGGCTCTGGGCTCTAGGGCTCCTACGGGCTCTCCGGGCTCTACGGCGCCGAGCGCGGCACCGTGAGGGTCACGGCGAGGCCGGTGGGCTCGTTCGCCGCGAAGGAGAGCCGGCCGCCGCTCTGGTTCAGCAGGACGCGGGCGATGGACAGACCGAGTCCGGAGCCGTCGATGTTCTGGTGGCGGGGGCTGCGCCAGAAGCGGTCGCCGATCCGGGCGAGCTCCTCCTCCGTCAGACCGGGTCCGCCGTCGGAGACGGTGACGGCGACCTCGTCGCCCTCCCCCGCGACCAGCACCTGGACCCGCCCGCCGCGCGGTGTGAACTTCAGCGCGTTGTCGATGACGGCGTCCAGCGCGCTGGACAGCGCGACCGGATCGGACCAGCCGGTGACCGCGGTCTTGCCCGCGTACTCCAGGGCGACGCCCTCCCGCGCCCCGACCGGCCGCCACGCGCCGAGGCGCTCGCCGACGAGTGCGGCGATGTCGGTGAGGGCGAGGTCCGCGTCCGCGTGCTCCGCCAGCGCCAGGCCGAGCAGATCGTCCAGGACCTGGGCGAGCCGTCTGCCCTCGTCCTGGACGGAGGCCACCTCCGCGTTGCCCTCGGGGAGTTCGAAGCCGAGCAGCTCGATCCGCAGCATGAGCGCGGCCAGCGGATTGCGCAGCTGGTGGGAGGCGTCGGCGACGAAGGCCCGCTGCTGTTCGAGCACCTGCTCGACGTTGTCGGCCATCTCGTTGAACGACCGGGACAGCCGCCGCAGTTCGGGCGGCCCGCCGGCCGCCGCGACCCGGGACTTCATCCGCCCGGTGGCGATGTCGTGTGTGACGCGGTCGAGGATCGCGACCGGTCGCAGCACCCAGCCGGTGAGCCGGAACGCGAACAGTACGGCGATGGCCATCGCGGCCAGCTCACCGGCGCCGAGCAGCAGCCAGCCGTGCAGGATGCGCGAACGCAGCGCCCCGGTGGGCGATTCGGTGAGGACGACGGCGACGACGTCCCCGTCGCGGATGATCGGTGAGGCGACGGCCAGCGTGCGGCGCTGCCACGGCCAGACCTGCTCCGGGTCATGGCTGCGGCGGCCGGCCAGTGCCGCGCTGTAGGCGCCGTACGCCTCCCCCGCTTCGGGGAGTCTCCAGTCCGCGGGCGCCACACCCATCGCGGTGCCGTCGCGGTAGAAGACACCGACGCGGATGCCGTACAGCTCCTCGTACCGGCTGAGTTCGGAGCGCAGCGCGTGCAGCCGCTCGTCGTCCCCGACGTCGCTCGCGGACTGCGGGGTGCGCGAGGTGACGAACTGGGCGAGCGACGCGAAGCGCGCGGTGTCGTCGATGCGGTCGACGACGACGCGCTGCTGCTGCGCGGCGGCCATGCTCGCGGCCAGCGGAAAGCCCAGGGCCAGCAGGACGCCCGCCATCAACGCGAGCAGCAGGGGGAGAAGACGCGAGCTCAACGGCGGGGTCCTGGATCTCAGGCGGCGGGAACGACGAGCCGGTAACCGACCCCGCGCACCGTTTCGATCATGGACGGCATCCGCAGCTTGGAACGCAGCGAGGCGACGTGCACCTCCAGGGTGCGCCCCGTCCCCTCCCAGCTGGTGCGCCAGACCTCGCTGATGATCTGCTCGCGGCGGAAGACCACCCCGGGCCGCTGGGCGAGCAGGGCCAGCAGGTCGAACTCCTTGCGGGTGAGCGCGATCGGCTCGCCGCTCACCATAACGCGGCGGGTGGGCAGTTCGATGTCGACGGGGCCGAGTTGCAGACTGCCGGCCGGCGGCCGCTCACCGGCAGCGGATCCGTCGGCGGGCGCGGGGGCGGCGGACTCCGTACCGGGCCGCAGCGGGGGCCGGCGGCCGACCGCGTGGATCCGGGCGAGCAGCTCACCGGTGTCGTACGGCTTGACGACGTAGTCGTCCGCGCCGAGGTTCAGGCCATGGATCCGGGACCGCACATCGGCGCGGGCGGTGACCATGATCACGGGGGTGGAGGTGCGCCGGCGGATCCGGCTGCACACCTCGAAACCGTCCTGGTCGGGCAGGCCGAGGTCGAGCAGCACACACCCGTAGGACGGGCCCTGGGCGGGCAGCAGCGCGCGCAGCGCCTCCTCGCCGCTGCGGGCATGGGTGACGTCGAAGCCGTGCTTCGCGAGCACGGCCGACAGTGCGGCGGCGACCCGGTCGTCGTCCTCCACCAACAGCAATCTCATCGGTTCACCCTCCTTTCCCACATCGGCAATCGTTCGGCCACAGGTCGGACACCCGCCGTCGGCCGGCGTCCGGTACCTACCCGGAATACAGACCGACCGGCGAGGGGCGCGTCAAGGGGGCATCGGTACCTGCCGCGGACTGTTATCCAGCCGGTACGCACGACAACACAGGGCACATCACTCGTGGCGGAGAGTATCCGAATCGTGATGCTCAAGTTCAGCTCAGATGTAATGACGCTCGTCATCATGCATCACTAAGGTCTGCCAGACCGACGAAGATGGAGCACAGGCCGATGACCGAAGTCTCAGTGACCAAGGACGCCGCGCCGGCGACCGATGACCTGGTCGTACTGGGAGGCGTGAACAAGCACTTCGGCGCGCTGCACGTGCTCCAGGACATCGACCTGACGATCACCCGCGGTGAGGTCGTGGTCGTCATCGGTCCTTCGGGGTCCGGCAAGTCCACGCTGTGCCGCACCATCAACCGGCTGGAGACGATCGATTCGGGCTCCATCACGGTGGACGGGAAGCCGCTTCCCCAGGAAGGGCGGGAACTGGCCCGGCTGCGTGCCGATGTGGGCATGGTCTTCCAGTCCTTCAATCTCTTCGCGCACAAGACCGTTCTGCAGAACGTGATGCTCGGGCAGGTCAAGGTCCGCAAGACCGACAAGAAGGCGGCCGAGGACCGGTCCCGGCAGCTGCTCGACCGGGTCGGCGTGGGGGTCCAGGCGGACAAGTACCCCGCGCAGCTCTCCGGCGGACAGCAGCAGCGGGTCGCGATCGCCCGCGCGCTGGCGATGGACCCCAAGGTCATGCTCTTCGACGAGCCCACCTCCGCACTCGACCCGGAGATGATCAACGAGGTGCTGGAAGTCATGCAGCAGCTCGCCCGGGACGGCATGACGATGATCGTCGTCACGCACGAGATGGGCTTCGCCCGCTCCGCCGCCAACCGGGTCGTCTTCATGGCCGACGGACGGATCGTCGAGGAAGCGACGCCGGAGCAGTTCTTCAGCAATCCGCGCAGCGACCGCGCCAAGGACTTCCTCTCGAAGATCCTTCACCACTGACGTTGCCTGACGGCCGGCGGGCGCCCCTGCGCGCGGCCGGCCCCGCACCACGGCCGACCGACGGCTGACGTACGACGGCTGACGTACGACGACGCACTGATGACCGATGACTGACGACCGACGACTGACGACTGACGACGCAAGGGATGTCCCCATGAATATCCGTAAATCCGCCGCCGCCGGACTCGTCGTCCTGGCGCTGACCGCCTCCGCGACCGCCTGTGGCGGCAAGGAGGGCACGCCGACCGCGCCCGGCGCCAAGCCCACCACCGGCGCCGACGCCCCGAAGCTGCCGACGTACACGCCGAAGACGGGCGTCACGCTCGACTCCGCCGTACTGAAGAAGGCTCAGCAGCGCGGCAAGCTGGTCATCGGCGTCAAGTCCGACCAGCCGTTCCTCGGTTTCCAGCCGCCCGGCTCCAACGACCGCAACGGCTTCGACATCGAGATCGCCAAGATGGTCGCCGCGGACCTCGGCTTCGGTCCCGACAAGATCGAGTGGAAGACCTTCGACTCCAGCCTGCGCGTGCCGGCGATCAAGAAGGGCGACGCGGACTACTACGTCGGCACCTTCACGATCAACGACGCCCGCAAGAAGGACATCTCCTTCGCCGGCCCGTACTACATCGCCGGCCAGGACCTGCTCGTGGCCAAGAGCAACACCGACATCACCGGCCCGGACAGCCTCAAGGGCAAGAAGGTCTGCAGCATCACCGGCTCCACGCCGCTGGAGCGCATCAAGGACCCGAAGTACGGAGCCGTCGTCAACGCCCTCGGCAAGTACTCGGACTGCGTGCAGCAGCTCCAGACCGGCCAGGTCGACGCGGTCACCACCGACGACGCGATCCTCAAGGGCTACGCGGCGCAGGCCCCCGGCAAGTTCCGGGTGGTCGGCAAGCAGTTCTCCCAGGAGCCGTACGGCGTCGGCCTCGCGCACGACGACAAGGCGCTGCGTGACGCGATCAGCGACGCGCTGAAGGCGCACCAGGACAACGGCGACTACAAGAAGGCCTACGACGCGACGCTGGGCCTGTCCGGCGCCCCGTACACCGCGCCGCCGGCCCTCGACCGCTACTGATCAGCCGACCCGCAGGCCGGCCGCCGCGGCACCGTCGTTCCCGCGACGGCCCGCCGGCCGGCCGGCGGGCCGCAACGCCCTCGTGAGGCCAACCTCGATGCTGCTTCCCTCCGGGGCGCGACCCGTCGTACCCCCCGCACGCCCTGGACCGACGATGCCTTCCTGGCCTTTCCGCCAGACCCCAGCGAACCGGCGAGGTGAGCCACGATGAACGTGCTGGTCGACAACTTCGCCCTGTTCCGCCAGGGGTTCTTCGGCACGCTGTCGCTCACCGGCGCCAGCGCGGTGCTCGCCCTGCTGCTCGGGGTGCTGATAGCCGCGTTCCGGGTCTCGCCGGTGCCTCCGCTGCGGGCCTTCGGCACGCTGTGGGTGACGCTGCTGCGCAACACCCCGCTGACCCTGCTGTTCCTCGTCGCCACCTTCATCGTGCCCGAGGTCCTCACGACCGGCCTCAGCTCGTACCAGCTGGCGGTGCTCGCGCTCGGCTTCTACACCTCGGCGTTCGTCTGCGAGGCGGTGCGCTCCGGCGTCAACACCGTCCCGCTCGGCCAGGCCGAGGCCGCGCGCAGCATCGGGATGACGTTCACCCAGATCCTGCGGCTGATCATCCTTCCGCAGGCGGCCCGTACGGTCATCGCGCCGGTCGGCAGCCTCATGATCGCGCTGACCAAGAACTCGGCGATCGCCGGCGCCTTCAGCGTCACCGAGCTGTTCTCCACCCAGAAGCTCCTGAGCGACCAGGGGCTCAACCTCACCGTGATCTTCATCTGGATCGCCCTCGCGTACCTGATCATCACGTTTGCGATCAGCGGCCTGTTCCGGTTGCTCGAGAACCGGCTGGCGGTGGCCCGATGACGGCGAGTGTTCTGTACGACGCCCCGGGCCCCAGGACCCGGCTGCGCAACCGGATCTACACGGTCGTCGGCAGCCTGGCGCTCGCCGGGCTGCTGGTCTTCTTCGCCATGCGGCTCAACTCCAAGGGCGAGTTCAAGTCCTACATGTGGGACCTGTTCCAGTACGCCGGGGTCCAGCAGCAGATCACGGACGGCGTGGTCGCCACCCTCAAGGCGTTCGCCCTCGCGGCGGTCTTCTCGCTGCTGCTGGCCACCGTGTTCGCCGCCGGACGGCTCTCGGACCACAAGCCGGTGCGGATCGCCGCCTCGGCGGCCGTGGAGTTCTTCCGCGCACTGCCGCTGATCATCATGATCTATCTGCTGTGGGCGACCGTCTTCGAGCCCTTCTGGGCCCTGGTCATCGGTCTGACGCTCTACAACGGCTCGGTCCAGGCGGAGATCTTCCGGGCCGGCATCAACTCCGTGCCCAAGGGCCAGAGCGAGGCCGCCTACGCGCTGGGCATGCGCAAGACCCAGGTCATGCTGACCATTCTGGTCCCGCAGGCCGTTCGGGCCATGCTGCCCAGCATCATCAGCCAGCTCGTGGTGACCCTGAAGGACACCTCGCTCGGCTACCTGATCGCCTACACCGAACTGCTGTACGTCGGCCGGATCCTGGCGGGCAACACGCCGACCCTCGGGAACTACCCCTACTTCCAGGTGCTGCTCGTCATCGGCACGATCTACATCGCGATGTGCATGCTCCTGTCCGCCGTCGCCACCTGGGTCGAGAAGCGCGCCCGCCGCAGCCCGAAGGGCGCGCCGCCGGCCACGCCGGAGGCGGAGGCCCTGGTCGCCACGGCGGAGTGACGGCGGGGTGACGGCGATGCGGCGTCGGTGCGGATGTGCCGTCGTCCGCGCTGGAATTGACGGTGCGTCGGTGACGGATGGGTTCCTGATCGGTGCCTGACCGGTGCCTGACCGGTGCCTGACCGGTGCCTGACCGGTGCCTGACCGGTGCCTGATCGGTGCCTGGCCGGTGACGGAAGTGACGGTACGTCGGCTCGCGGAGTGACGGTGTGTCGGTTCGCACCGCGCCGACGTTCCGCCGTCACTTGACGCACGCACCCGCAGTGGATTGCATACGTATCGTGACTGCACATCTTCCGGGGACCGCCCTGTGGACCCGGTGATCGTCGCGGGGGCGGGCCCTGTGGGCCTCGCCCTCGCGCTCGCTCTGGCCAAACGCGGTGTCCCGACCATCGTCCTCGACGAAGCCGAGGGGCCGGCCGACGCCCGTGACGACCTGCGCCATCCACGCACCACCGTCCTGGGTGCGGATACCGCCGCCCTGCTGGAACGGCTCGGCTATCCGCAGGTGTACGCGGACGGCACCACCTGGACCGGATGGCGCACCCTGCGCCGGCGGCAGGAGGTGCTGCGCGTCGACTTCGGCCCCGCGTCGGACGACGAGCCCGCCCAGCCGTCCCCGGTGCACATCTCCCAGCACCGGCTGGAAAGGGGCCTGCGGCAGACCCTGCACGGCCACGGCCTCGTGCGGATCGTGACCGGCTCCCGCGTCGACGCGGTCGACGAGGACGCCACCGGCGTCACCGTGCACACCCGGGGCGCCGACCGCACCTGGTGGCGGGGCAGTTATCTGGTGGGCTGCGACGGGCCGCGTTCGACGGTCCGCAAGCTGCTCGCGGTGCGCTTCCCCGGGAAGACCGCCGTCGACCGGCACGCCGTCGCCGCGCTGCGCGTCGACCTCCCGGAACCCGGTGTGGCCCTGCTGCACCGTGATCCGCCCGGCGCCGGCACCGGCCAGGAGGTGACGGCCCGTCCGCTGCCGGACGGCCTGTGGCGCTTCGACTGGCTGCTGCCCGCCCGGGGCGAACTGCTGACCCCCGACGAACTGGTGACCCGGATCCGCTCCATCCTGACCACGTGGTGCGGCAGCGTCGTACCGTACGAACTGGTCGGCTCCGCCGAGTACCCGGTGCACCAGCGGCTCGCCCGCCGCTGGCGGGTGGGCCGGACGTTCCTCGCCGGCGACGCCGCCCACCTGATGGGCGCCCTGGGCGCCCAGGGCGTGGAGGAGGGCCTGCGGGACGCCGAGAACCTCTCCTGGAAGCTCGCGCTCGCCTGGCACGAGGGCGCGTCCGACACCCTGCTCGACAGCTATCAGGCCGAGCGGCGCGAGGCGGTCGGGGCCCGGCTGCGCGCCACCGACCAGGCGCTGCCGCTGGTACGCGCCGGCGGGACCTGGAACACGGTCCGCCATTCGCTGCTCTCCGGATCCGCCCGCGGGCACGCCGAGCTGCTGACCGACAGCCACCTCGGCCGGGGATCCGCCGCGTCCCCGCCGGTCTACGGCCGGTCGCCGCTCGCCCTGCCCGCGCCGCGGCCGGGCGGGGGCGGCAGCGGCGGCGGCAAGACCGCCGGATCACCGCTGGTCGCCACCTGCGCCACTCCCCCGGGCGGGCTGGTCGTCGATGTGCCGGTGACGGCGCTGGACGGCACGGTCGGCCGGCTGCGGGACCGGCTGGGCCAGAACCTGCTGGTGATGCTGATCGCCCCGGGCACCGGTGTGTGGGACAGCCGGCACTGGCTGACGGCCGGTCTGATGCCACGGCTCGCGTCGGCGGTCGCCGCGCTGCCGATGCGCGCCGAGCTGCTGGTGACCGAGAGCTATCCCGGTGCGACGGCGCACAGCGTGCTGCTGATCCGCCCGGACGGCCATCTGGTGACGGCGATGGTCGGCTGCCGCCCGGCCGAGCTGTACTCCTACGCGGACCTGGCCCGCGGCGGCCCCCCGCACCGGACCGCACCGCAGGACGAACCGGTCAGCGGCCGGACGCCCTGATCCGCCGCCCCAGCGGCAGTCCGTTCCCGGGCGATGAGCGGCCGGGAACGGGCAGGAGTGGGCGTGAGCGGCAGGTGTTCCAGCGGGACGTCATTCCAGCGGGAGGTCATCCCAGCGGGAGGTACTCCAGGACATCCGGCTCGTCCTCGCCCTCCTGCTCCAGGGCCCTGCGGACCACCCGGAGGGCGAGGCCCTCCGGGTAACCCTTGCGGGCGAGCATTCCGGCGAGGCGGCGCAGCCGCTTGTCACGTTCCAGCCCGCGGGTGGTCCGCAACTTGCGGTCCACCAGCTCGCGGGCCCGCTCCTCCTCCTGGTCGGAGTCGAGCTGGCCCACCGCCTCGGTGACCAGCTCCGCGTCCACCCCGCGGGTCTGGAGCTCCCTCGCCAGCGCCCGGCGGGCGAGGCCCCGCCCGCGGTGCCGGGACTCCACCCAGGCGTTGGCGAACGCCTGGTCGTCGATCAGGCCGGCTTCCTGGAACCGCTCCAGCAGCTGCTCCGCCACGTCGTCCGGGATCTCCCGCTTGCGCATCGCGTCGGCGAGCTGTTTACGCGTGCGGGGATTCCCGGTGAGCAGGCGCAGGCACAACGCCCGCGCCTGCTCCTCCGGGCTGAGCGGCGGCTCTTTCGAGGCCCTCGACTCGGAAGAGCCGCCGCGATCGGGGTACCGACTCGCCACGGCCTCAGGCCTTGGCCGCGGTGGCCTTGGTCGCCTTCACCGTCTTGGGCGCCGGAACCTCGGCCTTGGCGGGATCGGCCGCCGGACCCGCCGCGTCCGCGCCCGGCTCCACGCCGGGGGCTACGGTCCGGACACCGATGCCGAGCTTGTCCTTGATCTTCTTCTCGATCTCGTCGGCGAGGTCCGGGTTGTCCTTGAGGAAGTTACGGGCGTTCTCCTTGCCCTGGCCGAGCTGGTCGCCCTCGTACGTGTACCAGGCACCGGCCTTGCGGACGAAGCCGTGCTCGACACCCATGTCGATCAGGCCACCCTCCTTGCTGATGCCGTGGCCGTAGAGGATGTCGAACTCCGCCTGCTTGAAGGGCGGTGCGACCTTGTTCTTGACGACCTTGACGCGGGTCCTGTTGCCGACCGCGTCCGTACCGTCCTTGAGCGTCTCGATACGGCGGATGTCGAGTCGTACGGAGGCGTAGAACTTCAGCGCGCGGCCACCGGTGGTGGTCTCCGGCGAGCCGAACATCACACCGATCTTCTCGCGGAGCTGGTTGATGAAGATCGCCGTGGTGTTGGACTGGTGCAGCGCACCGGTGATCTTGCGCAGCGCCTGGCTCATCAGCCGGGCCTGCAGACCCACGTGCGAGTCACCCATCTCGCCCTCGATCTCGGCCCGCGGCACGAGGGCGGCCACGGAGTCGATCACGATGAGGTCGATCGCGCCGGAGCGGACCAGCATGTCCACGATCTCCAGCGCCTGCTCGCCGGTGTCCGGCTGGGAGAGCAGCAGGTTGTCCGTGTCGACACCGAGCGCCTTGGCGTACTCGGGGTCCAGCGCGTGCTCGGCGTCGACGAACGCCACCGTGCCGCCGGCCTTCTGCGCGTTGGCCACCGCGTGCAGCGTGAGGGTGGTCTTGCCGGAGGACTCCGGCCCGTACACCTCCACCACACGGCCACGCGGGATACCGCCGACGCCGAGTGCCACGTCCAGTGCGGTCGACCCGGTGGGGATGACATCAATGGGGTCGTTCGGCTTGTCGCCGAGGCGCATGACCGCGCCCTTGCCGAACTGCCGTTCAATCTGTGCGAGCGCGGCGTCCAGCGCCTTCTCGCGGTCGTTACCTGCCATGGGCTCCACCCGGGATGTTTGAGTCGATCGCTTCACGTCCATGACGCTAGTCCCTGCCACTGACAATGCGCCCGGCCGTCGCTCCGAGCTGTGGAAAACCTCCGCGGATAACCGGCCCGGACCACCCATGAGAATGGATGTTCGATTTTCGTGTCAAGCGACACGCGGGGCCTCAGGGGCGATGGTGCGATGTCTTCTCTCCCCGGGCGGATGTCTCACGTCCGATGCCTTCTCCGCAGCCAGGGCCGCCGCCGCGGCCCGTGCGCCCTCGGGTCCGTCACCTCGTACCGCTTCACGTACGCCCCGAAGAACCCCTGCAGCGTCGCGGTCACCGGGATCGCGACCAGCGCGCCGACCGCCCCCAGCAGCGCGGTACCGGCGACGACCGACCCGAAGGCGACGGCCGGGTGGATGTCCACGGTCTTCGCCGTGATCCGCGGCTGCAGCACGTAGTTCTCGAACTGCTGGTAGACCACGACGAAGCACAGCACCCACAGCGCGTCCCACGGGTCCTCGGTGAACGCGATCAGCATCGGCAGCGCGCCCGCGAGATACGTCCCGACCGTCGGCACGAACTGCGACACCAGCCCCACCCACACCGCCAGCGCCGGGGCGTACGGCACCCCCAGCACCTGCAGCAGGACGTAGTGCGCGACGCCCGACACCAGCGCCATCAGCGCCCGCGAGTAGATGTACCCGCCCGTCTTGGCGACCGCGATCTCCCAGGCCCGCAGCGCCTCCGCTTGCCGCGCCGGCGGCAGCACCGAGCACAGCGCCCGGCGCAGCCGAGGTCCGTCGGCCGCGAAGTAGAACGCGAACAGCACCACGGTGAAGAGCTGGAAGACGCCCCCGAGGACCGTGGCCGACAGCCCCCACATATTGCCCGCGCTGTTCTGCAGGTAGTTGCGCAGCCAGTCGGAGTGCAGCACGTTGTCCTGCAGCTTCCCGACGTCCAGCTTCGTGTGGAAGTTCTGGTTGAGCCACACCACGACGTCGTTCACGTACTGCGGGAAGTTGTCGGCGATCGTCGTGATCTGGTCCACGAGCAGCGAGCCGAGCGCCACCACGAACACCGCGACCGCGACGATCGCCCCCAGCAGGACCAGCCCCGTGGCCACCCCGCGCCGCATCCCGCGCGCCGCCATCCAGTCCACCGCCGGCTCGACGGCCAGCGCGCCGAAGAACGCGATCAGGATGTTGATCAGCAGCCCGGTCACCTGGTGGAACGCCCAGCCGGCCAGTTGGAAGCAGCCCACCAGCACCAGCGCCAGCATCATCGCGCGCGGCAGCCACCGCGGCATCCCCGCACGCGGAGCCGGTGGCTCCTCTTTCTGAACGGTGCTCTCGCCGGTTCCTGACACGAACCCCAGTCTGAACGCGCGGGGCGGAAAGTCCGGGACCAACCCTCCGCGGTCTCAGCGCCGTCCGGCCGGCACATCCATCGCCGTACAGACCGCCCGCCACACGTCCTTGGCCTCCCACCCCGAGTCCAGCGCCTCCCACACCGTCCGCCCGCCGAGCTCCGCCATCACATGATCCCGGGCAAACGAATCCGCATACCCCTCCCCGAACTGCGCCCGCATCCGCTCCCAGAACACCGTCAACTTCATGCGCCCAGTATCCCGCGCCACGAGCGGTGCGAAGGGGGGCGGGCGGACGGGGGCGGGGGGTGGAGCGCGAGGTGCGGGGGGCTGGGGTGGGTGTTGCAATGGCCGCAGGGCCGCCGAGGCCCATTGTGAGGAGAGGTGATGAGCGGCATCCCCATCACGCGGCAGCGCCGGCGGGTTCTGGTGGGATGTCTGCTCCGCTCTGCGGCCTCGGCCGTACTGCTCACCTGGCTGTACTACCTGGCGCCGCTGGACCGCGCGCTCAACGCGACCACTGCCACTCTGCTCGCTCTGGGCCTGATCGCTTTCGGCTGCCTGATCGCCTGGCAGGTGGTCGCCGTCACTCATGCGGCGTATCCCGGGCTGCGCGCCATCGAGGCGCTGGCCACCGCCGTGCCGCTGTTCCTGCTGCTGTTCTCCTCGACGTACTTCCTGGTCGCCAGGGACCGGCCGGCATCGTTCTCGGAGCCACTGAACCGGACCGACGCGCTCTATTTCACCGTCACGGTGTTCGCGACGGTGGGCTTCGGGGACATCTCGCCCGTCACGGAGCTCAGCCGTGTGCTGACCACGGTGCAGATGATCGCCGATCTGATCCTGGTGGGCCTGATCGCGAAAGTTCTCTTCGGCGCGGTCCGGATCGGGCTGCGGCGGCGGGGGACGGCATCGCCCACCCCGTCGGAACTCCCGGAGGACGGCCCATGACGGAACCGAAACCCCGGACGGCGGCAGCCGCGGACGGCGAGGCGCAGCCGGAGGAACCGGACCTGTTGCGGGCCATCCTGCTGACGCCGGGCTACCTCAAGTCGCTCGTCCTCTGCGCCCTCATCGGCATCCCGGTGTCCCTTGCCGCGTTCTGGTTCCTCGTCGGGATGCACCAGCTGGAACACGTGCTGTGGGCCGATATCCCGCATGCCTGGGGCTGGGACACCCCGCCGTGGTGGTGGCCGCTGCCCCTCCTCGCGATCGCCGGTGTCTGTGTCGGCCTGATCGCCACGCGGCTGCCCGGCGGGGGCGGGCACATCCCCGCCTCCGGACTGCACGTCGGAGGCGCGTCGCCCATCGCGCTGCCCGGTGTGCTGCTCGCCGCGATGGCGAGTCTGCCGTTCGGCGCGGTCCTGGGACCCGAGGCGCCGCTGATCGCGCTCGGCAGCGGCCTGGCGCTGCTCTTCAGAAACCTCGCCCGGGGCGCGGCGACCCCGCAGAGCACGGCCCTTCTGGGCGCGGCCGGCGCCGCCGCGGCCATCGCGGCCATCTTCGGCAACCCGCTGATCGCGGCCGTGCTGCTCATCGAGGTGGCGGGGGTCGGTGGTCCACAGCTGTTCGCCGTCATGCTGCCGGCCCTGCTGTCCAGCGGGGTGGGGGCGCTGGTGTTCACCGGCTTCGGACGGTGGACCGGGCTGCAGACCGGCAGCCTGGCGCTGAAGCTGCCCACCCCCTTTCCCCGGCTGGACGCGGGGGACGTCCTCTGGTCGCTGCTCATGGCCGTGGCCATCGGCACCTTCGTGCACCTGGTGCTGGGCGCGGGCCGGCTGACCGCGGCGTTCGTCCCGGTACGGACGTTCCCCCGGACGGTGCTGTGCGCGCTGGGCGCGGCGGGCTGCGCCGCCCTCTACGCGCTGATCACCGACCGCGCGCCCGACGAGGTCGCCTCGTCGGGCCAGAGCACGCTCACCGCGATGGCCGGCGACCCGCACGCCTGGGGGATCGGGGCGCTCGTCGCCGTCCTGCTGTTCAAGGGCACCGCGTACGCGCTCTGTCTCGGCAGCCTGCGAGGCGGCCCCATCTTCCCCGCGCTCTTCCTCGGGGCCGCCGCGGGCGTCCTGTGCGCGCCTCTTCCGGGCCTGGGGCTCATTTCGGCCCTGGCGGCGGGAATGGCGGCCTCGGCGGCCAGCGCCCTGCGGCTGCCGGTCAGCAGTGTGGTGCTCGTGGTCCTGCTGCTCGACAGCTCGGCCATGATGCCGGTCGTGATCCTGGCGGCCGTCGTCGCCTTCGTCACCACGGAGCTGCTGCCGTCCTGGCCCGGGCCGGCACCGCCGACCCCGGTCCCGGCATCGGCTCCCGACCCCGCGAAGGCCTGAGGAGCCCGCCGGAATCGTCAACTTCGGGGCGGGAGGATCCCGCACATGGGGGCTTGGGGTCGCACGGCCGGGTGCTCCCTTGTGCCAGGCGTATGCACTGCGGGGAAGGCGCCCTACTGTGCGGACATGCCAGGAACTCCCCTCGCGCGCGCAGAGCACTTCGTGTGGCAGACCGCGCGCGTGCTCGAGCAGCGCAGGTTCACCTTCCACTTCCTCGACGGGTCGGACGCGGCGGCCGAGGCGGTCGAGACCGCGCTGAACGCCTACCGCAACGACGACGGCGGCTTCGGGCACGCCCTGGAGCCGGATCTGCGGGGGCCGGTGAGCCAGCCGTTGCCCACGGCGCACGCGTTGCGCGTGCTCGACGGGATCGGGCGGTGCGGGGGGCAGCGGGCCGAGCGGGTGTGCCGGTATCTGACGGAGGTGTCGACGGCGGAGGGGGCGCTGCCCGCGGTGCATCCGTCGCTGCGGGGCTATCCGGCGGCACCGTGGATCCCGGTCGTCGAGGCCCCGAAGGGCTCCTTGCTGGCGACGGGTCCTGTGGTGGGAACGCTGCACGACAACGGGGTGTGGCACGCGTGGCTGTTCCGGGCCACGGACTTCTGCTGGGCGGCGATCGAGGCACTGGACGCGACGCATCCGTACGAGGTCGAGGCGGCGGTTGCGTTCCTGGACGCCGTCCCCGACCGGGCGCGGGCACGGGACGCGGCGCACCGGCTGGGGAAGCTGGTGCGCGAGCAGCAGCTGGTGGTGCTGGATCCGGACCGCGCGGACCGGTATCCGCTGCCCGCCGGATACGCGCCGGGCGAGTACCACTTCGCGTACGACTACGCCCGCGGCCCGGATTCGCTGGCCCGGCAGTGGTTCACCGACGCGGAGCTGGAACGGTCGCTGGACTTCCTGACGGCGGAGCAGGGCGAGGACGGCGGCTGGCCGATGCGCTGGCGCGCATGGGCGCCGGGCACCCGGCTGGAGTGGCGGCCGATCATCACCATCGAGGCCCTGCGGACACTGCGCGCCTACGGCCGCCCCATCATCTGAAACGTGGTCGGGCGGTTCGATCGGCCGGTCAGCGGGTCAGCCGGTCAGGGCCCGTACGGCGGCGGTCACCAGGACCGCCGCACCGATCACGACCAGGAACGGTGCGCGCAGCAGCAGCGCCACCGCCGCCGCGGCGAGCCCGGCCGCGCGGGCGTCGACGACGAGTTTCAGCTCGCTGGTGCTGAACGTCTGCAGCGCGGTGAGAGCGGCGAGCAGAGCGAGCGGGACGAGGGCGGCGAGCCGCTTCACCAGCGGCCGCTCCAGGATCCCGGCGGGCACGGAGAGGCCGAGCAGCTTCACCGCGTAGCAGCCGAAGGCGGTCACACCGATCGCGATCCAGGTGGTCATCGGTCCTTCTCCGTCCGCTGTGCGGTGGTGGTGGCATCGGCGGCGTCCTCGCGTGCCGTCCCGCGGCGTGCGGCGATCAGGACGATCGGTGCGGCGAGTGCCGCGACGAGTACCGGCACTCCGGCGGGCAGCAGCGGCACACAGGCCAGGGCGAGGATGACGGCGAGCCCGGCCACTGTGCGCTCTCGGCGGCCCTTCAACATGGGCGCGAGCAGCGCGAGGAAGACGGCGGGACCTGCCGCGTCCAGCCCCCAGCCGGCCGGGTCGCCCAGCGCGGAGGCGCCGAGCGCGCCCAGGAGCGTGGTCAGGTTCCACAGCAGGTAGATGGTGACGCCGGTGACGGTGAAGCCGACCCGCGCGCTGCGCCGGTCGGGCTGCGCCAGGGTGACGGCGGAGGTCTCGTCGATCACCCACTGGGCGGCGAACGGGCGCACCGCCCGGGGAAGGCGCAGCAGCTGCGACAGCCGCAGCCCGTAGAACGCGTTGCGCGCGCCGAGGAAGAACGCACCGGCTGCCGCCGCGAACGGGCTGCCGCCCGCGCCCAGCGCGCCGACCAGGGCGAACTGCGAGGCGCCGCTGAAGACCAGCAAGGAGAGCGCGCAGGTCTGCGCGACGGTCAGACCGGCCCCGGCCGAGGTCACGCCGAAGGCGAACCCGGACAGGCCGACGGCGACACCGACGGCCAGCGCGTCACGGACCACGGCGGACGTCGGCCTCGTCGCAGGTTCCGGCGCCTGCAACGTCTCCAACGCCTCGGACGCGTCCGAAGACTCCGTCGCATCCGAGGACTCCGACGGCTCCGCCTGAGAACTGTGTATGTGTGCTGCTCGTGTCACTCCACGAACGTTAGGGAGCGAGGTCCTCGCCTGTCTTGTACGTTCTTGCGCGTTCGCGCCGGTAGGCGCCCGGGGGTACACCCACGATGCGGGTGAAGTGCCGGTTCAGATGAGGCTGGTCGGTAAACCCCACCGCGAGTGCCGCTTCGGCGGGCGGGGTCCCGGTGTCGAGCATCCGGCGGGCCGCCCGCACCCGCTCGCCGGTCAGCCAGGCGTGCGGCGGCAGCCCGTAGGCGCTCTTGAACGCGCGCAGCAGCGCGAACGGCTTGGTGCCGAGTTCCGCGGCCAGTTGGTCCAGCGTCGGCGGGCACGCGATCCGCTCGACGAGCAGTTCCCTGGCCCGCCCGGCGGCCAGCGCACCGGCGGACGGCAGCGCGCCCGGCGCGACGGGGTCCGCGCCGTAGCGGCGCAGCAGCCCGGCGACGGCGACCCGCAGCAGGGTGTCGGCCGCGAGCGCGTTGTCGCGTTCCGCGGCGGCGTGGATGTCCGCGATCTGCCGGGCGCAGTCCGGGTCGTCGAGGACGGTGTCGGTGAACGCCGGGGTGCCGTTCCGGCCGGTCGTCTCGGCGGCGACGGCCGCCACCACGTCGATGCTCGGGTAGAGGACGCGGTAGCTCCAGCCGTCCTCGGTCCCCGCGTACGCGGAGTGCGGCGTCTCGGGATTGATGAGGACGACCCCGCCCGCGCCCGCGCGGAGGTCGCCGCCGGGCATGCCGATGCCCTCGACGCCCTTGGTGACCGCCGCGATCACATATCCGTCGTGGGAGTGCCGGGAGAAGGTGTGGCTGACGTACCGGGCGCGCAGCAGGTCCACGCCCGGCAGCTGCGGATGCTGCCAGTGCCGTGCCTGCTCGGGTGCCGGTTCGCGTCGTGCCATGAACCCATTCTGCGTCCGGGCCTGGAACCCCGCGGAACGGCCCTGGTGCGGGTCCCGGTGCGGCTCCCGGCCCGGGTCCCTGAGCGGGTACCGGCGCAGGACCCGACGCGGGTCCCGGGGCCGTTGTCAGTGGGGCGGGGCAGGATGGGGACATGTCGCGACGGAGCAGTCAGGGCGAGCCGGAACCGGAAGGGGACCCGGCCGCCGCCCTGGAGGCGTTCTCCCCGGCCACCCGAGCGTGGTTCACGGGAGCCTTTCACGCGCCCACCGCCGCCCAGGCCGGTGCCTGGCGGGCGATCGGCGAGGGTTCCGACGTCCTGGTGGTCGCGCCCACCGGCTCCGGCAAGACGCTGGCCGCGTTCCTGGCCTCGCTGGACCGGCTGGCGAGCGTCCCGCCGCCCGCCGAGACCCAGCGCCGCTGCCGGGTGCTGTACGTGTCCCCGCTCAAGGCCCTCGCGGTCGACGTGGAGCGCAACCTGCGCAGCCCGCTCACGGGCCTGCGCCAGGAGTCCGTCCGGCTCGGCCTGCCCGAGCCCGAGGTCCGGGTCGGGATCCGCTCCGGGGACACCCCCGCCGCCGAACGCCGCACCCTGGTCACCCGCCCGCCGGACATCCTGATCACCACCCCCGAGTCGCTCTTCCTGATGCTCACCTCCGCCGCCCGCGAGGCGCTGCGCGGGGTGGAGACGGTGATCCTCGACGAGGTGCACGCCGTCGCGGGCACGAAGCGCGGGGCGCATCTGGCCCTGTCGCTGGAGCGGCTGGACGAGCTGCTCGACCGGCCCGCCCGGCGGATCGGGCTGTCCGCGACGGTCCGGCCGGTCGAGGAGATCGCCCGCTATCTGTCGCCGCAGCGCAAGGTGACGATCGTCCAGCCGGCGTCGCAGAAGAAGTTCGACCTGTCGGTGGTCGTGCCCGTCGAGGACCTGGGCGAGCTCGGCGGCTCCCCCGTCGCGGATCACAGCGGGCCCGCGGCGGGAGCGGAGCAGCGGGCGTCGATCTGGCCGCATGTGGAGGAGCGGATCGCCGATCTGGTGCAGGCGCACCGCTCGACGATCGTGTTCGCCAACTCCCGTCGGCTGGCCGAGCGGCTGTGCAACCGCCTCAACGAGATCGCCTACGAGCGGGCAACCGGTGAACCGCTGCCCGACACCTCGCTGCCCGCCGAGATCATGGCCCAGTCGGGTGCCGCGCAGGGCGCGCCACCCCTGATGGCCCGCGCGCACCACGGGTCGGTGTCCAAGGAGCAGCGCGCACTCGTCGAGGAGGACCTCAAGGCAGGGCGGCTGCCCGCCGTGGTGGCGACGTCCAGCCTGGAACTGGGCATCGACATGGGCGCGGTCGATCTCGTCATCCAGGTGGAGTCGCCGCCGTCCGTCGCCTCCGGGCTGCAGCGCGTCGGCCGGGCCGGTCACCAGGTGGGTGCCGTGTCGACGGGTGTGGTCTTCCCCAAGTACCGCGGTGACCTCGTACAGGCGGCCGTCGTCACCGAGCGGATGCGGACCGGCTCCATCGAGTCCCTGCGCGTGCCGGCGAATCCGCTGGACGTCCTGGCGCAGCAGATCGTCGCCATGACCGCGCTCGACACGTGGGACGTGGACGAGCTGCTCGCCCTGGTGCGCCGGGCCGCGCCCTTCGCGGCGCTCCCGCACTCCGCGTACACGGCCGTGCTCGACATGCTGGGCGGCCGCTACCCCTCCGACGCCTTCGCCGAGCTGCGGCCGCGCATCGTCTGGGACCGGGTGGCGAACACGGTCGCCGGCCGCCCCGGAGCGCAGCGGCTGGCCGTGACCTCCGGCGGCACCATCCCGGACCGCGGGCTGTTCGGTGTCTTCCTGGCCGGCTCCGACCCGAAGAAGGGCGGCGGCCGGGTCGGCGAGCTGGACGAGGAGATGGTCTACGAGTCGCGGGTCGGCGATGTCTTCACGCTGGGCACCACCTCCTGGCGGATCGAGGACATCACCCGCGACCGGGTGCTCGTCACGCCCGCACCCGGGGTGCCGGGCCGGCTCCCCTTCTGGAAGGGCGACCAGCTGGGCCGCCCGCTGGAGCTCGGCCGGGCGGTGGGCGCCTTCGTCCGGGAGGTCGGGCGGCTGGGGCCCGAGGAGGCCCGCGAACGACTGGCCGCGGCCGGGCTCGACACCTGGGCGACGGACAACGTGCTGGCGTATCTGTCGGAGCAGCGGCAGGCCTGCGGTCACATCCCCGACGACCGGACGATCGTCGTGGAGCGGTTCCGCGACGAGCTGGGCGACTGGCGGGTGGTGGTCCACTCCCCCTTCGGCGCGCAGGTGCACGCACCCTGGGCGCTGGCGCTGGGCGCCCGCCTCATGGAGCGCTACGGGCTGGACGCCCAGGTGATGCACGCCGACGACGGCATCGTGCTGCGACTGCCGGACGCCGACCTCATGGGCCTCGACCTGCTCGACAACGACACGGGCAACGGCACCGGCAGCGACTACACCGGCGCCGACCCGGTCCGGGCGGGCACCGAGTTCGACAGCGACCAGTCGCCGGTCGGCGCCGCGGACGTCGCCTTCGACAAGGGCGAGGTCGAGCAGCTGGTCACCGACCAGGTCGGCGGCTCCGCCCTGTTCGCCTCCCGCTTCCGCGAGTGCGCTGCCCGCGCCCTGCTGCTGCCCCGGCGCTCCCCCGGCAAGCGCACTCCGCTGTGGCAACAGCGCCAGCGCGCCGCCCAGCTCCTCCAGGTCGCCTCGGACTTCGGCTCCTTCCCGATCGTCCTCGAAGCGGTCCGCGAGTGTCTGCAGGACGTCTTCGACGTGCCCGGGCTCGTCGAGCTCATGGGCGACATCGAGGCGCGCCGGGTGCGGTTGGTGGAGGTCACGACACCCGAGCCCTCCCCCTTCGCCCGCTCGCTGCTCTTCGGCTACGTCGCACAGTTCCTCTACGAGGGTGACTCGCCGCTCGCCGAGCGCCGCGCCGCCGCCCTGTCGCTGGACTCCCGGCTGCTGGCGGAGCTGCTGGGCCAGGCCGAGCTGCGCGAGCTGCTGGACGGCGATGTCCTGGCCGAGCTGGAGCAGGAGCTGCAATGGCTGACGGAGGACCGCCGGGTCAAGGACGCCGAAGGCGTCGCCGACCTGCTGCGGCTCCTCGGACCGCTCACCGAGGCCGAGTTGGCGGCGCGCGGTGCCGAGCCGGGCTGGGCGGCGCAGCTGGAGTCGGCGCGCCGCGCGATCCGGGTCCGGATCGCCGGCGGCGAGCACTGGGCGGCGGTCGAGGACGCCGGGCGGCTGCGGGACGCACTGGGCACGGCGCTGCCCGTCGGAGTCCCCGAAGCCTTCACCGAGCCGGTCAAGGACCCGCTCGGCGATCTGCTCGCCCGCTTCGCCCGCACCCACGGCCCGTTCACCTCCGTCGAGGCCGCACGGCGCTTCGGTCTCGGCACGGCCGTGGTGGACGGTCTGCTGCAGCGGCTGGCCGCGGGCGGCCGTGTCGTCCAGGGCGAGTTCCGGCCGGGCGGCGCGGGCCACGAATGGTGCGACGCGGCGGTGCTGCGCCGGCTGCGGCGCCGCTCGCTGGCCGCGCTGCGGCACGAGGTCGAACCGGTGCCGCCCGCCACCCTCGCCACGTTCCTCCCCCAGTGGCAGCACGTCGGCACCCACAGCCTGCGCGGTATCGACGGGCTGGTCCGTGCCGTCGAGCAACTGCAGGGCGCCGAGGTGCCGGCCTCCGCGCTGGAGAAGCTCGTCCTGCCGTCCCGGGTCTCCGGCTACACCCCGGCGATGCTGGACGAGCTGACCGCCTCCGGCGAGGTCCTGTGGTCCGGTGCGGGGGCGCTGCCCGGCAAGGACGGCTGGGTCTCGCTCCATCTCGCCGACACCGCGCCGCTGCTGCTCAAGGAGCCCCAGCCGCTCGAACTCTCCCCGCTGCACCAGGCCGTCCTCGGCGCGCTGTCCGGCGGCTACGGGCTGTTCTTCCGGCAGATCGCCGACCAGGTGCGGGCCGCGGGCGAGGCCCCGTCCGACCCCGAGCTGGCGGACGCCGTCTGGGATCTGGCGTGGTCCGGCCGGCTCACCAACGACACCCTGGCACCGCTGCGCGCCCTGCTCGGTTCCGGGCGCACCGCCGGATCCACCGCGCACCGCGCACCGCGTTCGGTCCCCCGTGGTCGCTACGGCTCCCTCACCGGCCGGGCGCCGCGCGCGACCGCGTCCCGCACCGGGCCCCCGACGACGGCGGGCCGCTGGTCGCTCGTCCCGCCCCCGGAGTCCGACCCGACGCTGCGCGCCCACGCCCTGGTCCACACCCTGCTGGACCGCCATGGTGTGGTCACGCGCGGGGCGGTCGCATCCGAAGGCGTCGAGGGCGGCTTCTCCGCCGCCTACCGGGTGCTGTCGGCCTTCGAGGAGACCGGCCAGACCCGGCGGGGATACGTGGTCGAAGGGCTCGGTGCCGCGCAGTTCGCGATGGACGGCGCGGTGGACCGGCTCCGCGCCATCAACACCGCCCGCGACCGCGAGGAAGGCGCCCGCACCGGACAGCGGGCCGTCGTCCTCGCCGCCGCCGACCCCGCCAACGCGTACGGCGCCGCCCTGCCCTGGCCGGCACAGCCCGACGGCGTCACCCACAAGCCGGGCCGCAAGGCGGGCGCCCTGGTGGTCCTCGTCGACGGTGAGCTGGCCCTGTACGTGGAACGCGGCGGGAAGACGCTGCTCGCCTGGCCCGACGAGGAGGAGCGGCTGCGCGCTGCCGCGGACGCCCTGGCGCTGGCGGTCCGGGAGGGCGCGCTCGGCCGGCTCACCGTGGAGCGCACCAACGGGGAGTCGGCCCTCACCTCACCGCTGGGCCGCGCCCTGGAGACCGCGGGCTTCCACGCCACTCCGCGCGGTCTGCGACTGCGGGGATGATGGGGAGGTGCCCGAAGGAGACACGGTCTGGCTGACCGCACGCCGGCTCGACGAGGCCCTGGCGGGCCGGTCCCTCGTCCGCGCCGACCTGCGCGTGCCGCAGCTCGCCACCACTGACCTCACGGACCGCCGCGTCACCGAGGTGGTCGCGCGCGGCAAGCATCTGATGACGCGCTTCGACGGCGGTCTGACGCTCCACTCCCATCTGCGTATGGACGGCTCCTGGCATCTGTACGGGCCGGGTGACCGGTGGCGCGGCGGCCCCCTCCACCAGGTCCGCGCCGTGCTGGAGACACCCGCGCGGGTGGCGGTCGGCTACCGGCTGCCGGTGCTGGAACTGCTGCCCACCGCCGAGGAGGACAGCGTCGTCGGCCATCTCGGACCCGATCTGCTGGGCCCGGACTGGGATCCGGCCGAGGCCGCGGCGCGGCTGCGCGCCGAGCCCGCCCGGCCGGTCGGCGAGGCCCTCCTGGACCAGCGCAATCTGGCGGGCGTCGGCAACGTCTACGTGTCGGAGCTCTGCTTCCTGCGCGGCATCACCCCCTGGACGCCGGTCGGCGAGGCCGGGCCGGAGAAGCTGGTGGTGCTCGCCAAGAAACTGCTGGAGGCGAACAAGGCCCGCCCCGGCCACATCACCACCGGGGACCTGCGGCGCGGCCGCACCCACTGGGTGTACGGCAGGGAGCACCGGCCGTGCCTGCGCTGCGGCACCGCCGTCCGCGTCGGACAGCACGGACCACCGGAACGGGCCCGCGTCGCGTACTGGTGTCCGCGCTGCCAGCGAGGTCCGCACCCGCACGATAATTGACGGACCGTCAGATACAGTCGTACCGTCGCGTCATGCCCATGAAGGCGTACGACCTCACCGGACGCACCGCACTGGTCACCGGCGCCGCGAGCGGGATCGGCCGCGCGTCCGCCGTTCTGCTGGCCGAGGCCGGCGCCACCGTCGTCTGCGCGGACCGCGACGGCCCCGGCGTGCGGGAGACCGCGGAACTGATCGAGAAGGCCGGCGGCGCCGCCCGCGCCCGGCAGCTGGACGTCACCGACCGGGCCCAGATCGCCGAGACCGTCGCCGAGACGGTCCGCGACCACGGGCGGCTGGACGTCCTGGCGGCCATCGCCGGGATCATGCACAGCAGCAGCGTCCTGGAGACGGACGACGCCGATCTGGACCGCGTCCTCGGCGTCAACTTCAAGGGCGTGCTGCACAGCGCCCAGGAGGCGGCACGCGCCATGACCGCCCAGCGGTCCGGCAGCATCATCACGATGGCCTCCGGCGCGATCGACACCGGCGCCCGCGGACTGCTCTGCTACAGCGTCTCCAAAGCCGCCGTCGTGCAGCTCACCAGAACCCTGGCGACCGAACTCGGTCCGCTCGGCATCCGCGCCAACGCCATCGCCCCGGGGTTCATCCGCACCCCGATGACCTCCCACTACGGGACGGGGTCCGACGGATCCTTCGACGAGGCCGCCCAGGCGCGCGCCGAGGCGTCGCTCGTGCGGATGGCGCCGCTGGGGCGGGTCGGCACCCCCGAGGACGTGGCGGGGTCCGTGCTCTTCCTCGCCTCCGACGCCTCGGCCTTCACCACCGGCCAGATCCTCCGGCCGAACGGCGGAGTGGCGATGCCCTGGTAGCGGCCGCGCCGGGTTCGGGCAGCGGTGCGCGGTACGGCGTGCAGCGGTATCAGGCCCAGCCCCCAGCCGCCCGCTGTCACGGCACTCTCGAAGGGCCCGGCCCGGTCGGGCTGCACGGCGAGCCGCAGCGCGGCCCACCACCACAGGACGCCCAGGCCCAGCGCGACGGTCCAGCGGACCGCCCTGCGGGACCACAGACTCCGGATGACCTGGAGCTGGAGCACGCGCATGGCCGCCTCCTTCGGAACCCCGAGGTTGCGGCGGAGAGCCCCGGGAGGCTCTCCGTACCAGGGTGCGATGCCCGGTTCCCAAGATCGCTAGCCCTCTGCCGCCGCCCCCGCCCGGACGTTCACCCGATGGGAGCAGCGCATCGCCACTGCCTGCGACGATGCATCAACGCAACGTGACGAGCCGCCCATCGTAGACCGCTCAGGACCACGGGCACCAGGGCGTACGAGGCGCGCGGGGCGCGCAGCCCGGGGCACGCGGGGCGCAGGAGGCCCCTGGGGCGCCCCGAGCGGCCCGCGCCGCCACCCCCCTAAGCACCCGACCGCCCCCGAGCGCCACAGGCGCCCGCCGAGCGCAGCGCCGGCGCTTCCCGCTACACGTTCTCCGCCTGGAACATCCAGTGGAACTTCTCCAGGTCCGCCGTGAGCCCGATGATGATGTCCTGCGTGACCGGGTCGGCGTCCCCCGTCGTCCCGATGCGCTCCCGCATCCGCTCGATCACCGAGTCGAGTGCCGCGATGAGGATGCCCACCGCCTGCGTGTCCTTGATCCAGCCGTCGGTGACCGTGTCGATCCCGCTGGTCTTCGAGACCGTGTCGGCCCGCCCGTCCGCCGTGACGCCGATCGCGGAGGCCCGCTCCGCCACCGTGTCGGCGTGCAGCCTGGCGGTGTCGACGACCTCGTCGAGCTGCAGATGGACCGAGCGGAAGCGCGGGCCCACCACGGTCCAGTGGACCTGCTTGGACACCAGCGCCAGATCCACGAGATCCACCAGAGCGCCCTGCAGCGCCTCACTGACGATCTTGCGGTGCTTCTCGGACAGCGGGCTCTTGACGACACTCATGCGGAATCCTCCTACTGGCGACGGGCCTGACGAATAGTCCGTTAAGCCCTGTTAACTCCGTATCGCCTACCCTGCCTCGTCCCGCTGTGCCTGGCAAAAGAGCGGGACCCCGGTCGGCAGTGCCGACCGGGGTCCCGGTGCAAGAACTTCTGGAGTGACGGGCGGCTCAGGCCGCGACCACGTCAACGGCCTCAGCGGGCGCCTTCGGCGCCTTGATGGTGACCCGCTCGGTCGTCACGGATGTGACGGAGGTCACCGCACCCAACAGTGGTCGCATCGGCGCCGCAGGAGTCTCGGACGCCGCCGACTGGGCCAGCTCCGCGAGCGACAGATCATCGCTGACCTCGCGCATCACCTCGGACATCGGGACGTCCAGCGCGTCGCAGATCGCGGAGAGCAGCTCGGAGGATGCCTCCTTCTGCCCTCGCTCCACTTCGGACAGATAGCCCAGGGACACCCGGGCGGAAGAGGAGACCTCACGCAGAGTGCGGCCCTGACGTTGGCGCTGCCGACGCAGCACGTCACCCAACAGGCGACGGAGCAGGATCATCGGTGGCTCCCTCCTCGGACCGCGAATCCGGATCCTTCTTGCCCCACCGTACCGCCTCGGGCACCGGCCGTGCGGGGAGCGATGACGTGTTCACTCAGGGCTGCAAACATCCCTTGCCCCCGTCTTCTTCCCTATCCTTCGCCCGCACCCCGGTCGTGAGGGACGGCACCCCTGTCGCGCGGGACGGCACCCCTGTTGTGAGGGACCGCTCCAGCAGAGCGAGTGCGGCGGTCACGCTGGCGGCACGGATCCCGGAGCGGCTGCCCTCCAGCCGCAGCGGGTCGACCGCCGAGCCTCCGGGACCGGCCACCGCCACGTACACCGTGCCGACCGGCTGCCCGTCCTGCGGATCCGGTCCCGCGACACCGGTGGTGGCCACGCCCCAGTCGGCTTCCAGTCTGCTCCGCACACCCTCGGCCATCTCGAGGGCCACCTGAGGGTCGACCGCTCCTCGATCGGCCAGCAGTGCGGCGTCCACGCCGAGCAGTACGTGCTTGAGTTCCGTCGCGTAGGCCGTCACCGAGCCGCGGAAGGTCCGGGAGGCTCCGGGGACGGACGTCAGCTCCGCGGCCAGCAGACCGCCGGTCAGCGACTCGGCGACCGCCAGGGTGAGCCCCCGGCCGTCGAGCAGTCGCAACACCTCGGCAGCTGTCATCCGTTCTGGTGACTCTGCCGCCGCGGGGAGGTCCGCTGTTCGCGCTCCGGATCCTGTCCGTGCTCCGGTTCCGCGTCCACCGTGGCCCGGAGATCAGACGTGGCCCGGAGATCAGACGCGGCCCGCAGGCCGGGTTCGGCCGGCGGTTCGGCCTGGGCGGCCGCGCGCTCGCGCTGCGCGGCGAGGCCGGCCCGGCGCAGCACGACGGCCTGCCGGATGTAGTCGAGCCCGGTGAGGACGGTCAGCACGACGGCCGCGGCCATCGCCCAGGCCCGCAGCGTCGCCAGCGGCCCGGTGAGAGCCAGGATGTACATGCCGACCGCGATGCCCTGGGTCAGCGTCTTGAGCTTGCCGCCGCGGCTGGCCGGGATCACTCCGTGCCGGATCACCCAGAAGCGCATCAGCGTGATGCCGATCTCCCGGAAGAGGATCACTCCGGTCACCCACCACGGCAGGTCGCCCAGCGCGGACAGCCCGACGAGCGCGGCGCCCATGATCGCCTTGTCGGCGATGGGGTCGGCGATCTTGCCGAAGTCGGTGACCAGCCCGTAGCGCCGGGCCAGTTCCCCGTCGAAGAGGTCGGTGATCATCGCGATGGCGAACGCCGCCCAGGCGAACGAACGCCAGGCGGGGTCGTGGCCGCCGTCGTGGATCAGCAGCATGACGAAGCCGGGAACCAGCACCAGCCGCATCATCGTGAGCAGGTTGGCGATGTTCCAGAGCCCGGCCTGGCCGACCACAGGATCGCCCATGTGGTCCGGGGTGGCCGCGGCCGGCACGGGGACTCCGGTCATCTGCCCACCTCCTCCACAGAACAGTCGCCCCCGGTCAGGGGTTCCGCGATGAGGTCGACACCTTCGGTGTCGATCACCTTCGCGGTTACCATCATGCCCGGCTTCAGCCCCTCGCAGGAGGTCAGCGTGGTCGATCCGTCCGTTTCCGGCGCCTGGTGGTCGGCGCGGCCGACCGCCTCGCCGGTCTCCTCGTCGATGGATTCGACCAGCACCCGCACGGTGGAGCCGAGCCGCTCCAGGGCGCGCTGCGCGGTCAGCTCCTCGGCGAGACGCGACACGCGCGCCAGCCGCCGGGCGACGGTGTCCTCGTCGAGCTTGTCCCCGTAGCCGGCCGCTTCGGTGCCGTCCTCGTCCGAGTACCCGAAGACCCCGATGGCGTCGAGCCGCGCGGAGCTGAGGAAGCGTTCCAGCTCCTCCAGGTCCGCCTCGGTCTCGCCGGGGAAGCCGACGATGAAGTTGGAGCGGACGCCGGCCTCCGGGGCCTTGCCGCGGATGGTGCCGAGCAGTTCCAGGAAGCTCTCGGTGCTGCCGAAGCGGCGCATCGCGCGCAGCACGCCGGGCGCCGAGTGCTGGAACGAGAGGTCGAAGTACGGCATGACCTTGTCGGTCGAGGTCAGGGCGTCGATCAGGCCGGGGCGCATCTCGGCGGGCTGCAGGTAGCTGACCCGGATCCGCTCGATGCCCGGGACGGCCGCCAGCTCCGGCAGCAGCGTCTCCAGCAGCCGGATGTCGCCGAGGTCCTTGCCGTAAGAGGTGTTGTTCTCGCTGACCAGCATGACCTCGCTGACGCCCTGGTCGGCGAGCCAGCGCGTCTCGCCGAGGACATCGGAGGGGCGGCGGGAGATGAACGAGCCACGGAAGGACGGGATGGCGCAGAACGAGCAGCGGCGGTCGCAGCCGGAGGCCAGCTTCACCGAGGCGACCGGGCTGTTGTCCAGGCGGCGGCGCAGCGGCGCGCGGGGCCCCGAGGCGGGGGCGACGCCCTCGGGGAGGTCGGCCGGCGCGGGGGCCGGGGCCTCCTGCGCGTGGCCGGGCAGCGCCACCGTGGCGCCCTGCCGCTCGGCGGGGCTGATCGGCAGCAGCTTGCGGCGGTCGCGCGGGGTGTGCGAGGCGTGCACGCCACCGGAGAGGATGGTCTGGAGGCGGTCGGAGATGTCCGTGTAGTCGTCGAAGCCGAGCACCGCGTCGGCCTCGGGCAGGGCCTCGGAGAGCTCCTTGCCGTACCGCTCGGCCATGCAGCCGACCGCGACGACCGCCTGGGTGCGGCCATGACCCTTGAGGTCATTGGCCTCCAGGAGGGCGTCCACGGAGTCCTTCTTGGCGGCGTCGACGAAGCCGCAGGTGTTGACCACGGCGACGTCGGCGTCCGCGGCGTCATCCACCAGCTGCCAGCCGTCCGCCGCCAGACGGCCGGCGAGCTCCTCGGAATCCACCTCATTGCGGGCGCAGCCGAGCGTGACAAGGGCGACGGTACGGGGTTCGGGCATAGGCTCAGCCTACTTTGTCCCAGCCGTCCCTCTTACGTTCACCCTCGTTCACCCGGCCTGGGGGTCTCCGGGGGTGAAGGTGAGCCGCACGACCTGGCCGTCCGTGCCCGCCGGACCGAGGTCCTTGCCGTTGACGAAGAGCTTGATCGCGCCCGCGTCGCCGATCACGAGTTTGATCTTCTTGCCGTCGGTGAAGGTCTTGGAGTCGCCCTTCTCCAGGGTGTCGGCGAAGAGCGGCTTGCCGGTGCTGTCCGTCACCTGGATCCAGCTCTTGCCGACGTCCGCGGTCAGCTTCACGGTCACCTTGCCCACCGGAGCGGCGGCGATCGCGCTGTCCGTCGGCTCGGGCTTGGGGTCGGCCGGCTTGGGACTGGGCTTGGCCGTGGTGGCGGTCACCGAGGGCTTCGCGGCGGCCGACGGCGTGTTGCCGCCGGATCCGTTGAACGCGGTGAAGCCCACGAACCCGACGACGGCGACGATCGCCGCGACCATCGCCGCGGTCCAGTTCGGACGGCGGCGGTCCGGGCGGATCCGCTCCGCCTCGTAGAGCGGCGCGACGGGGACCTGGGTGGTGGCGCCACCGTGCTCGTCCGCGTACTGCTGGACCAGCGGCTCGGGGTCGATCCCGACGGCGCGGGCGAGGTTGCGGATGTGACCGCGGGCATAGACGTCGCCACCGCAACGGGAGAAGTCGTCCTGTTCGATGGCGAGCACGATGGGGGCGCGCACCCGCGTCGTGGAGCTGACCTCGTCAATGGTCAGTCCGGCGGCGAGGCGGGCCTGGGCAAGGGCACGACCGACGGAGGGCCGGTCGTCGGAGGGCGGGTTGCCGAGGGACACGAGGAAGCCTTTCAGGCTGCAGCCACCTGCTGGAGATTCAGTCTAGGGGGGTAGCGAAAGAGTGGGGCAAGCGGACAGCCGGTCTTTGTCCGCCATCAGGATTGCCGGACCGTCTCTCACGGATCCGGCGCGCATGGACCTGACAGCCCGAGCGAGCCTGACAGTCGGCCATATGTCGTCCTCCTGCATCAACTTGACGCACGAACAGGAGAAACGGTTGCCCCGCATGCTCTTACGAGTGAGCATCACCGCGGATGACGGCCAGAACCCCATCCAGTTCGTCCGCTTTGACCATGACATCCCGCGCCTTCGAACCTTCGCTCGGCCCGACGATTCCGCGCGATTCCATCAGATCCATGAGCCTGCCCGCCTTGGCGAATCCCACACGCAGCTTTCGCTGCAGCATCGAGGTCGAGCCGAACTGGGTGGAGACGACCAGCTCCGCCGCCTGGCACAACAGGTCCAGATCGTCGCCGATCTCCTCGTCGACCTCCCGCTTGGGCGCCGTGCCGACCGCCACGTCCGTCCGGTACGTCGGCGTCAGCTGCGCCTTGCAGTGCTCGACGATCTTGGCGATCTCCTCCTCGGTGACGAAGGCGCCCTGCATACGGGTCGGCTTGTTCGCGCCCATCGGGAGGAAGAGCCCGTCGCCCCTGCCGATCAGCTTCTCGGCGCCGTTCTGGTCCAGGATGACCCGGCTGTCGGCGAGCGAGGAGGTGGAGAAGGCCAGCCGCGACGGCACGTTCGCCTTGATCAGACCGGTGACGACGTCGACGCTGGGCCGCTGGGTGGCCAGCACCAGGTGGATCCCGGCGGCGCGGGCCAGCTGCGTGATGCGGACGATCGAGTCCTCCACATCGCGCGGCGCGACCATCATCAGGTCGGCCAGCTCGTCCACGATCACCAGCAGGTACGGGTACGGCGACAGCTCGCGCTCGCTGCCCGGCAGCGGCTGGGTCTTGCCGGACCGCACCGCCGCGTTGAAGTCGTCGATGTGCCGGAAGCCGAAGGCCGCCAGGTCGTCGTAGCGCAGGTCCATCTCGCGGACCACCCACTGCAGGGCCTCGGCGGCCCGCTTCGGGTTGGTGATGATCGGCGTGATCAGGTGCGGGATGCCCTCGTACGCGGTCAGCTCGACGCGCTTGGGGTCCACCAGCACCATCCGGACCTCGTCCGGGGTGGCGCGGCACATGATCGAGGTGATGAGGCCGTTGATGCAGGACGACTTTCCCGACCCGGTCGCGCCGGCGACCAGGATGTGCGGCATCTTGGCGAGGTTCGCCATGACGTACCCGCCCTCGACGTCCTTGCCGAGCGCCACCGTCATCGGGTGGTCCTCGCCGGCCGCCGCGGCGGACCGCAGTACGTCGCCGACGTTGACCATCTCGCGGTCGCTGTTCGGGATCTCGATGCCGACCGCCGACTTGCCGGGGATCGGGCTGATGATCCGGACGTCCGGGCTGGCGACGGAGTACGCGATGTTCTTGGCCAGCGCCGTGATCCGCTCGACCTTGACCGCCGAGCCCAGCTCGATCTCGTAGCGGGTGACCGTCGGGCCGCGGGTGAAGCCGGTGACCGTGGCGTCGACCTTGAACTCGGTGAAGACCTGCTGCAGCGAGGCGACCACCGCGTCGTTCGCCGCGCTGCGGGTACGGCCGGGTCCGCCGCGTTCCAGCAGGTCCAGCGAGGGCAGCGAGTAGGTGATGTCGCCGGACAGCTGGAGCTGCTCGGCGCGCGGCGGGAGCGGGTCCACCGGGTCGAGGGTCTTCTTGGTGAGGTCCGGGACGCCGGAGCCGGTCGACGGCTCGTCCTCGGCGCGGGCCGCGGGCACGCCCGATCCGCTGCCGGAACCCGTCTTGACGCTGTTGCTGAGACCGGCGAGCAGCGGTGACGGCTGCACGCCGTGCAGCACGGCGCCGTCCAGCGCCGCGGCCGCGGCGGCCGCCACGTCCACCGCGTCCATGCCGGAGGCGGCCGCGTAGTCCTGCTCGCCGGGCTCGGGCCTGCGCCGCGGGCGGCGGCGCGGCCGGGGCTCGTCGGCCGCCTCGTCGCCGAACTCCCCCAGTGCCGCGAGTTCCTCCATGCCCTGGTCGTGCTTGGTGAAGCGCAGCGGGGACCTGCGGCGCGGGACGTCGTGCTCCTGCTCCTGATCGTCCTCGAACAGCTCCTCCATCGGAACGGCGTCCAGGTCGTCCAGGTCCTCCGGGGCCTCGTACAGGCCGAGCTTGGTGCCGAGCAGCCGCAGCCGCTGCGGAATCGCGTTGACCGGGGTGGCCGTCACGACCAGCAGCCCGAAGACGGTGATGAGCAGCAGCAGCGGTACGGCGAGCGCCGAGCCGACGGTGTAGAGCAGCGGCGACGCGGCCGCCCAGCCGATCAGGCCGCCCGCGTCGCGCAGCGCCTCGGCTCCCGCGTCCCGGCTCGGCGAACCGCAGGCCAGGTGGACCAGGCCGAGGGCGCCGAGGACCAGGGTGGACAGCCCGATGACGATCCGCCCGTTGGCCTCGGGCTGCTCCGGGTGCCGCATCAGCCGGACCGCGACGACGCCGATCAGTATCGGCACCAGCAGATCGAGCCGGCCGAACGCGCCGGTGACGAGCATCTCCACGAGATCGCCGACCGGGCCACGGAGATTGGACCAGGTGCCCGCGGCCACGACCAGCGTCAGACCGAGCAGCAGCAGCGCCATGCCGTCCTTGCGGTGCGCGGGGTCGAGGCCGCGTGCGCCGCGCCCTATGCCGCGGAACACCGCGCCGATGCCGTGGGCGACGCCGAGCCACAGGGCACGCGTCATCCGGTACACGCCACCGGTGGGCGACGGGGCCGCTTTGGGAGCGGGCTTGGGAGCGCCCCCCTTCGCCGCACGGGGGGCCGCCGCCTTCTTGGCAGGTGGTTTCTTCGCTGCGGTCTTCTTCGCCGCGGTCTTCTTGGCCGCAGGCTTCGCCGGAGCTTTCTTGGCAGTGCCGCCGGGCGTACGTGAGGCCATGGTGCCGAGATTACCTCCGAAGACCCGGCTGGACACGCGTGCGTCGGATACCCCCGTCCGTGTCGCGCCTCGGGTGGGCCAAGGGTGACGCAGCGTCAACGGCGGGGGTTCCGCTCAGTCCTGTGGGGGATACCTGACGCCGCCGTCGCCGGTGCCGGGCTCCAGAGCGTCCAACGCCCGCCGCAGACCGGTGAGCTTGCGCTCCAGATGCGCGGCGGTCGCCACCGCGGCCGCGTCCGCCGACTCGTCGAGCTGCTTCGACAGCGCCTCGGCCTGCTCCTCGACGGCGGCCAGCCGCGCGGACAGTTCGGCGAGCAGCCCGGCAGGCTCCTTCGCCCCGTTGACGCCCACCGAAGCGCCCTGCTCGAGCTGGAGGCGCAGCAGCGCCGCCTGCTCCCGCAGCTGGCAGTTCTTCATGTAGAGCTCGACGAAGACCGACACCTTGGCGCGCAGCACCCACGGGTCGAAGGGTTTGGAGATGTAGTCGACCGCACCGGCCGCGTAACCGCGGAAGGTGTGGTGCGGGCCGTGGTTGATCGCCGTCAGGAAGATGATCGGGATGTCACGGGTCCGCTCGCGCCGCTTGATGTGGGCGGCGGTCTCGAACCCGTCCATGCCCGGCATCTGCACATCGAGCAGGATCACCGCGAAATCGTCCGTGAGCAGCGCCTTCAGCGCCTCTTCCCCGGATGCCGCCCGTACCAGCGTCTGATCGAGCGCCGAGAGGATCGCCTCCAGCGCCAGCAGATTCTCCGGCCGGTCGTCGACAAGAAGGATCTTGGCCTTCTGCACCATGGCCCGCCCTCCTCGTCCCGACACCACGCTGGTGGCCGCCCCCGGGGACGACTCCCTTGCGCCGCCCGTCCTTGTGCCGGTCATGGTAGCCGCACCTGCCGTTCGCCACACCCTGTCACCGCCATGTCACTGTGCACGAAGCAGAAACGCTAGCGGAGACCAGAAGGTTCCCTGAATCCCGCCCCCTCACACCTGAAGGGACACACCCCGTCAACAGTCCACCTTTCAACGGGGTGTTCCACGGGCGTTCATCCACTGCTCCATGAGTGCCAGCAGGTGATCGGTGTCGACCGGCTTGGTGACATAGTCCGACGCTCCGGACTCGATGCTCTTCTCCCGGTCACCCTTCATCGCCTTCGCCGTCAGCGCCAGGATCGGCAGTCCGGCGAACTGCGGCATCCTGCGGATCGCCGTCGTCGTCGCATAACCGTCCATCTCCGGCATCATGATGTCCATCAGGACGATCGCGACATCGTCGTGCTGCTCCAGGACCTCGATCCCCTCGCGGCCGTTCTCCGCGTAGAGCACCGTCAGCCCGTGCTGTTCCAGCACGCTGGTCAGCGCGAAGACATTGCGGATGTCGTCGTCGACGATGAGCACCTTCTCGCCGTTGAACCCGCCCGCGAAGCGCGCGTACCCGTCGGAGTGTGTGCCGTCCACCCAGGACTCCTCCGCGGGCAGCGCCGTGGGCTGTCCCGGGAGCGACTGCAGCTGCGGCGGCGCCGAGCGGCGGCGCAGCCGGGACAGGCTGCTGCCCGCGAGACGGTTGCGGGCGGGCGCGTGGTGCTCCGACTCGCTGATCACCTCGCCCCCGGGCAGCTGCGGGTAGCCGTGCGGCGGCAGTTCACTGCTGCTGAGCGGCAGGTACAGGGTGAAGGTCGAGCCGCGGCCGGGCTGGCTGTCGGCGTGGATCTCGCCGCCCAGCAGCCGGGCGATCTCCCGGCTGATCGACAGGCCCAGGCCGGTGCCGCCGTACTTGCGGCTGGTGGTGCCGTCGGCCTGCTTGAACGCCTCGAAGATCACCCGCATCTTGCTCGCCGCGATCCCGATCCCGGTGTCGGTGACGGAGAACGCGATCAGCGGCTGGTCCGCGTCGCGCAGCGCCCCGGACTCCAGCAGCTGCTCGCGGATCGACTGCGGGACCTCGGGACCCGCCGGCCGGATGACCAGCTCGACGGAGCCGCTGTCGGTGAACTTCACCGCGTTGGAGAGCAGGTTGCGCAGCACCTGCAGCAGCCGCTGCTCGTCCGTGTGCAGGGTGACCGGGAGCTCCGGCGAGACCCGGACCGAGAAGTCCAGGCCCTTCTCCGCCGTCAGCGGACGGAACGTCGCCTCGACGTAGTCGACGAGCTGCACCAGGGCGATACGGGTCGGACTGACGTCCATCTTGCCCGCCTCGACCTTCGACAGGTCGAGGATGTCGTTGATGAGCTGCAGCAGGTCCGAGCCCGCGCCGTGGATCGTCTCGGAGAACTCGACCTGCTTGGACGACAGGTTTCCGTCGGCGTTGTCGGCGAGCAGCTTGGCCAGGATCAGCAGCGAGTTGAGCGGGGTGCGCAGCTCGTGCGACATGTTGGCCAGGAACTCGGACTTGTAGCGCATCGAGACCGCGAGCTGCTCGGCGCGCTCCTCCAGGACCTGCCGGGCCTCCTCGATCTCGGTGTTCTTCACCTCGATGTCGCGGTTCTGCCGGGCCAGCAGCTCGGCCTTCTCCTCCAGCTCGGCGTTGGACAGCTGCAGCGCCTTCTGCCGGTTCTCCAGCTCGCCCGAACGCTCCTTGAGCTGCTCGGTCAGCTCCTGGGACTGCTCCAGCAGCCCCTCGGTCTTGGTGTTGACGCTGATCGTGTTCACGCTGATCGCGATGATGTCGGTGATCTGGCTGAGGAAGTCCTTCTGGATCTGGGTGAACGGCTGGAACGCGGCCAGTTCGATCACACCCAGGATCCGGTCCTCGAACAGCACCGGAAGGACGATGACATGCGCCGGGGGCGCCTCACCGAGCCCTGACACGATCTTCAGGTACCCCGGCGGCACGTTCTCCACCAGGATCGACCGCTTCTCGATCGCGGCCTGCCCGATCAGCGCCTCACCGGGCAGGAACGTGGTGGGCATCGAGCGCTTGGAGAAGCCGTACGACCCGACGAGCCGCAGCTCGTACGCGTCCTCGTCCTCCCCCGCGCCGATCTCGCTGCCGTCACCGATCTCCTCGGCGAGGAAGAACGCGCCGTGCTGCGCGGAGACCACCGGGGTCAGCTCGCTCATGATCAGCGCGGCCACGTCGCCCAGCTCCCGGCGGCCCTGCATCAGACCGGAGATACGGGCCAGGTTGCCCTTGAGCCAGTCCTGCTCCTTGTTGGCGAGCGTGGTCTCCCGGAGGCGCACGATCATCGTGTTGATGTAGTCCTGGAGCTCCAGGATCTCGCCGGCCGCGTCCACGTCGATCCGGAGATTGAGGTCGCCGCGGGTCACCGCGGTGGCCACCTGCGCGATGTTGCGGACCTGGCTGGTCAGGTTGTTGGCCATCAGGTTCACCGATTCGGTGAGGTCCTTCCAGATGCCGGACACGTCCGGAACCCGGGCCTGGCCGCCCAGCCGGCCCTCGGTACCCACCTCGCGCGCCACCCGGGTGACCTCGTCACCGAAGGCGGACAGCTGGCCGACCATCGTGTTGATGGTCGTCTTCAGCTCCAGGATCTCGCCGCGGGCGTCCACGTCGATCTTCTTGGACAGGTCGCCGCGGGCGACCGCGGTGGTCACCATGGCGATGTTGCGGACCTGGCCGGTGAGGTTGGACGCCATGCCGTTCACCGATTCGGTGAGGTCCTTCCACGTGCCGGCGACGCCGGGAACGCGGGCCTGGCCGCCGAGGATGCCCTCGGTGCCGACCTCGCGGGCGACGCGGGTGACCTCGTCACCGAACGCCGACAGCGTGTCGACCATCGTGTTGATCGTTTCTGCAAGCTGGGCGACCTCGCCGCGCGCCTCGACGGTGATCTTCTTGGTGAGATCGCCGTTGGCGACCGCGGTGGCGACCGCGGCGATCGAACGCACCTGATTGGTCAGGTTGTTGGCCATCAGGTTGACGTTGTCGGTCAGGTCCTTCCAGATGCCCGACACGTCGCGCACCCGGGCCTGCCCGCCCAACTGGCCCTCGGTACCCACCTCACGGGCGACGCGGGTGACCTCGTCACCGAACGCCGACAGCGTGTCCACCATCGTGTTGACGGTGGTGACCAGGGCGAGGATCTCGCCCTTGGCGTCGACGGTGATCTTCTTCGACAGATCGCCGCTGGCGACCGCCGTCGTGACCTCGGCGATGTTGCGGACCTGGCTCGTCAGGTTGTTGGCCATGAAGTTGACGGACTGCGTGAGGTCCTTCCACGTGCCGCTCACTCCCTTGACCTCGGCCTGGCCGCCCAGGATCCCCTCGGTACCCACCTCGCGGGCCACCCGGGTCACCTGGTCGGCGAACGAGGACAGCTGGTCGACCATCGTGTTGATGGTGTTCTTCAGCTCGAGGATCTCGCCCCGGGCGTCCACGTCGATCTTCTGCGACAGGTCGCCGCGCGCCACCGCCGTCGCGACCTGCGCGATGTTGCGGACCTGGGCGGTCAGGTTCCCCGCCATGCCGTTCACCGAATCGGTCAGATCGCGCCACACACCCGCGACACCGGGCACCTGCGCCTGGCCGCCGAGCCGGCCCTCGGTACCCACATCGCGTGCGACGCGGGTCACCTGGTCGGCGAACGAGGACAGCTGGTCGACCATCGTGTTGATGGTGTTCTTCAGCTCGAGGATCTCGCCCCGGGCGTCCACGTCGATCTTCTGCGACAGGTCACCCCGCGCCACCGCCGTCGTCACCTGGGCGATCTGCCGCACCTGGGACGTCAGGTTGCCCGCCATGAAGTTGACGGAGTCCGTCAGGTCCTTCCAGGTGCCGGCGACGCCGTCCACCCGCGCCTGGCCGCCGAGCCGGCCCTCCGTGCCCACGTCCCGCGCCATCCGGGTCACCTGGGCCGCGAAGGACGACAGCTGGTCGACCATGCGGTTCACGGTGTTCTTGAGCTCCAGCATCTCGCCGGAGACATCCACCGTGACCTTCTGCGACAGATCGCCGTTGGCGACCGCCGTCGTCACCTGCGCGATGTTGCGGACCTGGCCCGTCAGGTTGCGGAAGGCGGTGTTCACCGAGTCGGTGAGGTCCTTCCACGTCCCCGCCGCGCCCGGCACCTGCGCCTGACCGCCCAGCTCGCCCTCGACGCCGACCTCACGCGCCACCCGTGTCACTTCCGCGCCGAAGGAGGACAGCTGGTCCACCATCGTGTTCACGGTGTTCTTGAGCTCCAGCATCTCGCCGGAGACGTCCACCGTGACCTTCTGCGACAGGTCGCCGTTGGCCACCGCCGTCGTCACCTGCGCGATGTCCCGCACCTGTGCGGTGAGGTTGCGGAACGCGGTGTTCACCGAGTCCGTGAGGTCTTTCCACGTCCCCGCCGCCCCCGGCACCTGCGCCTGACCGCCCAGCAGCCCCTCGGCGCCGACCTCGCCCGCCACGCGGGTCACCTCGTCGGCGAACGTCCGCAGCGTCTCGGTCATCGCGTTGATCGTCTCGGCGAGCTGCGCCACCTCGCCGCGCGCCCCGATGGTGATCTTCTGCGACAGGTCGCCGTTGGCGACCGCCGCCGTCACCTGCGCGATGTCCCGCACCTGGGCCGTCAGGTTCCCGGCCATGAGGTTGACGGAGTCCGTCAGGTCCTTCCACACCCCGGCGACGTCCGGCACCTGCGCCTGACCGCCGAGCTCACCCTCCGTACCGACCTCACGGGCGACTCGCGTCACCTCGGAGGCGAACGACGACAGCTGGTCGACCATCGTGTTGACGGTGTTCTTCAGTTCCAGCATCTCGCCGGCCACGTGAACCGTGACCTTCCGGGACAGATCACCCTTGGCGACCGCCGTCGTCACGAGAGCGATGTCACGTACCTGGGCGGTGAGCCGGGACGCCATCGTGTTGACGGAATCCGTCAGGTCCTTCCACGAACCGGACATACCGCGCACCTTGGCCTGGCCGCCGAGCTTGCCCTCGGTGCCGACCTCGCTGGCGACGCGGGTCACCTCGTCGGTGAACGCGGACAACTGGTCCACCAGGCCGTTGACCGTCCGGCCGACCTTGAGGAACTCACCGCGCAGCGGATGCGCGGAACCGTCCGCGCCCTGCGACCGCAGGTCCATCCGCTGTTCCAGATCGCCCTCCGCGACCGCCGACAGCACCCTTCCCACCTCGGAGACCGGCCGGACGAGATCGTCGACCAGCGCGTTGGACGCGTCGATCGCCGCCGCCCACGAGCCCTCGCAGGCACCGGTCTCCAGCCGCTCCGTGAGCTTTCCCTCACGGCCGACCACCCGGCGCACCCGCGCCAGCTCACCCGTCAGATGCTGATTGCGGTCGGCGACCTCGTTGAAGACGGCGGAGATCTCCGCCATCAGCCCGTCTCCCGACACCGTCAACCGCTTGCGGAAGTTGCCGTCCCTCATGGACGCCAACGCCGCCAGAAGTCTGTACAAGGCAGCCGAATCCACCTCGATGGTCCCGTTGGCGCGGGATCGCGCGTTCTTTGCACGCGAAACTGCACCGCGCGTCGATGCGCTGGACTCCACCGTGTCCCTCCCGGAGGGTCGACCAAACTGCTCGTGAACTGCCTCTTAGACATGCCCAGTGTTTCACCATGCCTGCGCATGGCCATAACAGTTCGGCAGCTTCGCATATGACCTGTCGCACGATCGGGGCAGAAACACCCGGAACCAGCGCACACGCCATCAGCAGAGGTAAGTAACCTGGCATCCGGTTGCCCGCCACAGACCGGGCCTACACCTCACGGGGGCCGCCGGTGACGGCGCAGGGAATCGAGAGCGAGACCGACGACAGCGTCCTGGGGCGCACAAGGAGTTCTGTGATCACGGCGCGGGCAGCGGCCACCTTCCAGCCGGTGGGGCGATCGGTCGCCATCGCGCGCGCCTTCGTCCGCGACACTCTGCAGGGCTGGGGCTTCTCCGACATCGTCGATGACGCTGTCGTTCTGACCAGCGAACTCGTCACCAATGCCGTGGTCCACGCCGGCACCTCCGCTGACGTACAGTGCCTGCGCTACGACACAGCGGTACGGGTGGAGGTCGCCGACCGGTACCCCGAGCGTGAGGTTCCCCTCCAGGACGCCGGACTCCAGATCCGCAACCCGGACAGTGAGGGCGGCCGCGGCCTCGTCCTGTGCTCCGCCCTCGCCAGCCGCTGGGGCGTCGAGTACACCCCCGCCGCCAAGCACGTCTGGTTCCAGCTCGACCTGCCGGAGCGCTCCGCGGGCACCCGCGCCGCGAGCCCCGCGCTGCCGACCGCCGCCCTGCCGCTGACCGACGAGCGGGTCCGGGTGGCCGTGATCCAGGTCGACCGGCACGCCGTCGTCACGCGCTGGAACGACGACGCCACGGATCTGTTCGGCCACACCTCCGACCGGATGATCGGGAAGCCCCTCACCGAACTCACCGCCTGGCCGCAGACCCCCGGCACCGGCATCGGCCTCGCCGAGGCGCTGCTCCTCTCCCGCTGGGAGGGCACCTACGGGATACGGGGCGCCGACGGCCGCGTACAGCCCGTGTACGGCTCCCATCTGCGGGTCCGCGACACCACCGGTGAGCCCTCCACCGTCTGCCTGCTGGTCCGCGCCGACGAGCGGGCCGTCCTGCAGAGCCCCGCGCGCGGCCCCGTCAACTCGGACTCCGCGTCCGGCGACCGCGGAAAGGCCGCGGACGCCTTCGAGGTGTTCATCGGCTCCCCGGCGCCCGACGACCTCGACGGGCTGCTGCAGCGCACCGTGGAGCGCGCCCGCGACATGCTCGACGGCGACGCCGCGTACCTGCTGCTCGCCACCGACGACGAGACGGAGCTGGAGGTACGCGCCTCCACCGGCCTGCCCTCCGCCCGGCAGCGCTTCGCCCGCGTCCCCGTCGAGGCCGGCACCGGCCGCTACGGCAGCGCCAGGATGCCCGCCGTCCACGAGGACCTCAACGCCGTCCCCGGCGCCGTCCCACTGCTCGCCGGCACCGGCATGCGCTCCATCGTCACCGTGCCGCTGAAGGTCGAGGGCCGCCTCACCGGCTCCCTGGGCGTCGCCGCCGAGGCACCGGGCCGCTACTCCAACGAGGAAGCGCTGCGGCTGCAGTTCGCCGCGGACCGCATCGCGCTGGCCGTCGAGAGCGCCCGCCTCACCGAGCTGGAACGGCTGCGCCGCGGCTCGCTGTCCTTCCTCGTCGAGGCCTCCGACCTGCTCGCGGGCACCCTGGAACGCGACCAGACGCTGGCCCTCATGGCCCAGATGACCGTGCCCACCCTGGCCAGTTGGTGCGCCGTTTACACCATCGCCGAACAGTCGGAACCCGAACTCGCCTTCGTGCTGCACGAGGACGAGGACCGGATCGACGGCATCAAGGCCCTGCTGTCGAAGCTCAACCCGCCCGCGCCGGAGCCCACGCCCGGCGCGCGCATCTGGACCGCGCCCTCCGACGCCGCCCACTCCACCGCACTGCGCGCCTCCTTGCGCAGCCTCGGCCTCGGCGAGGCCGGCCGCCCGGCGACCGGACCCGGCACCGCGCTGGCGACCGCCGCCGCGGTCGGCGGCGAGACCGTCGTCCTGCCGCTCGTCGCCCGTAACCGCGTCATCGGCATGCTCACCCTCGGCAAGCCCGCCGACGAACGCTTCCGCCAGGAGATCCTCGAACTCGCCGAGGACCTCTCCCGCCGCGCCGCCCTCGCCCTGGACAACGCCCGGCTGTACAGCGAGCGCACGGCCATCAGCCAGGCTCTCCAGCGCAGTCTGCTGCCGCCGGGCCTGCCGCCCATTCCCGGCGTCGAGGTCGAGGTCATCTACCGGGCGGCCGGCGAAGGCAACGAGGTCGGCGGCGACTTCTACGACCTGTTCCCGATCCGCGACGGCTGCTGGGGCTTCGCCATCGGCGACGTCTGCGGCACCGGCCCCGAGGCCGCGGCCGTCACCGGCCTGGCCCGGCACGCGATCCGGCTCCTCGCCCGCGAGGGCTTCGGCGGGCCGGCCGTCCTGGAGCGCCTCAACGCCGCCATCCTGGACGAGGGCGCCCGCAGCCGCTTCCTGACCCTGCTCTACGGGGAGTTGTGGCCGCAGCCCGACGGAAGCGCCATCCTCAAGGTCGTCTGCGCCGGCCACCCGCTGCCGCTGCGGCTGCGTCCGGACGGCACCGTGGAGTCCGCCGCCGACCCGCAGCCGCTCCTCGGCGTCCTGGAGGACCTGGAGCTCGTCGAACAGACCATCACCCTGGACCCGGGCGACGTCATGCTCTGCGTCACCGACGGCGTGACCGAACGCCGCGAGGGCACCCGCATGCTCGGTGACGACGGCCTCGCCGACGTTCTCGCCACCTGCACCGGCCTCACCGCCGGCGCCGTCGCCGCCCGTATCCAGCGCGCGGTGGAACGCTTCGCCTCCGACGCGCCCTCCGACGACATGGCCATCCTCGCGATGCGCGTCCCCGCCCTGCCCGACAACTGACGGCACGGCAGGAACCCGCGGTGCCCCGGGCGCCGGGGGCCCGGACAACGAAAAGACCCCCCGCCGTCAGGCGGGGGGTCCTTCTGTACTGGGGCCCCCATGCGGAATCGAACCGCAGACCTTCTCCTTACCATGGAGACGCTCTACCGACTGAGCTATAGGGGCTCGGTGTCGACATGGAAAATCTTAACCCATGAAGTGCCGTGCTCGGTAACCCGCCCCGAACCGCCGCCGGACCGGATCAGAGCAGGCCACCGAGGGCGTTGCAGGCGTCGGCGATATGCGTCAACTCCCGCTGGGTGAGACCCGAGTGCACCGGCAGCGACAGCGCCTGCGCCGCGGCCCGCTCGGTCTCCGGCAGCACCTCACGGGACCGGTGCGCCGCGAGCCGGTGCACGGGCGTCGGGACGCTCACGGTCGCCCGTACGCCGCGCCTCGACAGCGCCCTGGCGAAGGCGTCCCGGTCGGGCCGGCCGTTGCCCGGGATCCGCACTGTGTAGTGGTGGTAGACGTGGTGTGCGCCCGGCTCGACGTACGGCACGATGACGCCGGTCAGCGCCGAGTCCAGGAAGCGGGCGTGCGCGCGGCGGCGGGCGATCTCCCCCACGTCCCCCGCCGGCTCCTCCTCCTCGACCAGCGCGATCCCCTGCCGCGCCGCCAGTTCCCCCAGCTCCCGCATCGGGGCCGGGTGGCCGAAGAGGTGCACCGCTATGACGGCCGACGTCCTGGGGGTCAGTGCGGCCTCCACGGAGGCGGGGTCGAGGCAGTACGTGCGCGGGTCGATATCGGCGAACACCGGTGTCGCGCCCACCATCACCACGGCCGCCGCGGACGACTCGGGCGCGAAGGACGGCACGATCACCTCGTCGCCCACACCGATACCGAGAGCTTGCAGGGGCTGTCTGTCCATCATCAGCTGACGCACGTCCCTACCTCCACATGTCGAGGTGCCAAGGTTCCCGCCGGCACATGAACATGGGGTGACGGACAACAAAAAAGCCCCAACCCCCGAGCCGAAGCTCGGGGGTTGGGGCTGAATGATTGTTCGGCGGCGTCCTACTCTCCCACAGGGTCCCCCCTGCAGTACCATC
>NZ_JAAIKO010000187.1 GCF_016107395.1 Streptomyces fildesensis | reverse complement strand
TATTGAAGCTAGTTTGCTGTTTCTGTGTAGCTTCTTATCTGTCTCTGCTCTTTTCGCTGCAAATGTCTTCCTGTGGTTGTGGTTCCGTCTGCAATTGTGGCTCTGGCAGCTGCAAGATGATTCATGAATCGTCGATGTCGGATTTCTCGGCCAGCGGTGCTAAGATTCTTGGCCTTCCAATTGGCCAGTCACCTGGCTGTAACTTCCAGATGGCCGTAGGTGCAGAGAACGGATGCAAGTGTGGCGATAATTGTACTTGCAACCCTTGCAACTGCAAGTGATCCTCCTGAAGAATCAACAATCTTTGTTTCATACCGTTATGTTTCTTCTCGTTCAAATAATGACTTGTTTGTAGTGCGTGTATGTTGCCTTTCACCGGGTCCCTTCTCTGTAACTGTTCCGCTTTGTTGTAATATATTCCAGATCGGAAGAGCGTCGT
>NZ_JAAIKO010000186.1 GCF_016107395.1 Streptomyces fildesensis | reverse complement strand
CTCGGCTCCATCATCTTCCAGAGCAGGCATATCAACGTCACAGGCTTCGTCGTCTTCCTCGTCGATGCTGAGGCCAAGCTTCAGCATTCTATGAATCCTGGTGGCGAAGGTGTTGGGATCATCAAGGCTGAACCCGGAAGTAAGCAAGGAGGTCTCGAACAGCAACATGACGAGATCTTTGACAGACTTATCGCTCTTATCAGCCTCGGCTCTCTTTCGCAGCTCTTCCATGATGCCGTTGTCAGGATTGATCTCCATCGTCTTCTTCGAAGACATGTACGAGCCCATGCTGCTATCTCTCAACGCCTGGGCCTTCATGATCCTCTCCATGTTCGCCGTCCATCCGTACTCGCCGGTGACAAGGCAGCACGGCGAGTCGACGATCCGATCAGACACGACAACCTTCTCCACCTTGTCGCCAAGGATGTCCTTCATGGTTTTGCAGAGATTATCGAAGGATTTCTTTT
>NZ_JAAIKO010000185.1 GCF_016107395.1 Streptomyces fildesensis | reverse complement strand
GTGCACCGGACGCGGTAGCCGTGACGTGCGACGACACCGCCCTGACCTACGCCGAACTCAACACCCGAGCCAATCGCTTGGCTCACCTCCTCATCACCCACGGCATCGGCCCCGAACACAACGTCGCCCTCGCCCTGCCCCGCTCCACCGACCTCGTCACCGCCATCCTCGCCGTCCTCAAAACCGGCGCCGCCTACCTCCCCCTCGACCCCCAATACCCCACCCCACGCCTCAACCACATGCTCACCGACGCCCAACCCACCCTCACCCTGACCACCACCACAACCCAGACCAACCTCCCCCACCACACCAACCACACCCTCCACCTCGACCACCCCACCCTCGCAACCGACCTCACCCACCAACCCACCCACAACCCCACCGACCACGACCGCACCACCCCCCTCACCCCCCACCACCCCGCCTACATCATCTACACCTCCGGCTCCACCGGCCGCCCCAAAGGCGTCGTCA
>NZ_JAAIKO010000184.1 GCF_016107395.1 Streptomyces fildesensis | reverse complement strand
CGGCGCAGGAACGCCGCAGCCCAGCGATGACCGACGGGACCGGGCCCGGCACCAGCCCCGAGCCGGACCCGGAAGCCGCCGCCCCCCGTCCGGCGGGGGGCGGCACCCGCCGCCGCACCATCATCGGACTCACCGCAGCACTGGCCCTGGCCGCAGCCGGCGCCGCCGTCGCCCTCACCGGCGGGCCCAGCAGCAGCGTCCCGCCACCCCAGCCCCCAGCCGTGGCAGCACCGGCCGCAGCGGCGCAGCCCACCTCACTCCAGCCGCCCGGCCCACCGGCGCCGCACTCCTCCACCGGACCCGTACTCTCGGCATCCGTACCGGTGGCCCTGGATATCCCCGCCATCGGCGTCCACACCACGCTGCTGTCCCTGGGCCGCAACCCCGACGGAACCGTCCAGGTCCCCTGGAAGCCCCTGCAAGCCGGCTGGTACAAGAACTCACCCACCCCCGGACAGCTCGGCGCCTCCGTCAT
>NZ_JAAIKO010000183.1 GCF_016107395.1 Streptomyces fildesensis | reverse complement strand
GTCCAGTCCTCCATTGCCTTCACCTCCATCGCCCGCGGTAACGTCGCCGCCGCCATCTGCGCGGGCACCTACTCCAGCCTCCTCGGCATGATCGCCACCCCCCTGCTCGCCACCACTTTGCTGGGCTCAGCCGCAACCTTCGCCCCCGACCGGCTCATCGCTGTCGCCACCCAACTGCTGCTCCCGTTCCTCGCCGGGCACCTTCTGCGCCCATGGATCGGCACCTTCATCAATCGCCAGCACACGGCACTGCGCCTGGTCGACCGCGGCTCCGTGCTCCTGGTCGTCTACACGGCTTTCAGCCAGGGCACCGCGCAGGGCGTTTGGCACCAGACGGCACCGCTGCGACTGCTTACGCTGTTGGCGGTGGAAGTGGTCTTGCTTGCCCTGGTTCTGACCGTCACCGGGATCGGGGCTACGGCGTTGGGGTTCGGGCGTGCGGATCGGATCGCAATCGTCTTCGCCGGGTCGAAGAA
>NZ_JAAIKO010000182.1 GCF_016107395.1 Streptomyces fildesensis | reverse complement strand
GCCGCGTACAGCGGCCACATCCGCCAGCGCGCCGCAGCGCCCGCAGCGGGGGGACGCGTGGTGCTGGAGGCGGCCCGCTCCGCGCGGTCATCGTCGCCTGCGGGGCTCACCACGTGCGCGGGTTGACCGGGGCGGCGGTGGTGTCGGCGTGTATGGCGTGTTCGAACAGCTTCTCGGTGTCGTGGGCGGCCTCGGCCAGGCTGGTGCAGCACAGTGCGAGCAGCAGGGCGAAGACCACCAGCGGCATCCGCCGCCAGGGCGCGGGCCACCACGGTCCGGTCGCCGACCGCCAGGGCTGCGTCCTCGTCCGCCCAGCGCTCGACGGTGAACGCTCCCTCGGCTGCCAGGGGCCGCAGCAGCGGGCAGGCAGCGGAGGCGAGTTGCAGGGTGACCAGGAAGAAGTGGTGCTGGTGGCGCAGGTGAGCGCGCTCGTGCGCCATCAGGGCTTCGCGTTCGGTGGGCCCCACGGTTTGCAG
>NZ_JAAIKO010000181.1 GCF_016107395.1 Streptomyces fildesensis | reverse complement strand
CTCCCTGGCTGACCTGTTCACCCGGCAAGTGACGAAAACCCCGGACGCCCCCGCCCTCATCACCGCCCACACCACGCTTTCGTACGCGGAGCTGAACACTCGCGCCAACCACCTCGCGCACCATCTCATCGCCCGCGGAGTCCGCCCCGGCGATGCCGTCGCCGTTCTCCTGCAACGCTCACCCGAGACCATCACGACGCTCCTGGCCCTGATGAAGACCGGCGCGGTCTACGTCCCGCTCGACGCCCGCTATCCGAGTGAGCGCATCCACCACATCCTCGAGCAGACCGACACCGCACTCGTCCTCACCGACACCACCTCACAAACCGCACTCCCTACCGCAACACCTCACCTCCTCATCACCGACACCGACGCGGCCCGGTTGGACGGCGACAGCCACCACGCACCCGATGTCACGGTTCAGCCGGACGCCGCCGCGTACGTGATGTACACCTCCGGCTCCACCGGCACCCCCA
>NZ_JAAIKO010000180.1 GCF_016107395.1 Streptomyces fildesensis | reverse complement strand
ACTCACCCACCCCCGGACAGCTCGGCGCCTCCGTCATCCTCGGCCACGTCGACTCGAAGGAGACCGGGCCCGCCGTGTTCTACCGGCTCGGCGCCCTCAAAGCGGGCACCCGCATCAGCGTCACCCGGGCCGACGGCACCACCGCCGCCTTCACCACCGACTCCGTGCGGGCCTACCCCAAGGACGACTTCCCCACCCTCGACGTCTACGCCACAAACGCTGACCGGCCCCAACTCCGCCTCATCACCTGCGGCAATTGGGACCCTGGAACCCACACCTACCTTGGCAACATCGTCGCCTTCGCCACCCTCACCGGCACCGCCTAAGATCACCTTGCCCGGGTGCCAAGCGGCCAACCGCCGGCCTGACTCACCTGCTCAGAGGACGACTGCACGAACAACTGTCAAGACAGGGGACCGTTCGGGCAGGTCGGCGTCATCGAGTGGGCAGATCCCCTGGATGCGTTGGGCGGCGTCAC
>NZ_JAAIKO010000179.1 GCF_016107395.1 Streptomyces fildesensis | reverse complement strand
GCCCCGTGGGCCGCTGGCGCTAGCGGTGACCCCCGCTAGCGCTAGCGGCCCCTGTTAGACCCCCATCACACCCCTGATCAGGACGCTAGTCGTTAGCGCCCTGACCTGGAGTTTGCCCAAAACCGGCCCAGGAGGCCCGTCATGGCCCTGCCCGCGCTCGCTATCGCCCTGATCCTGCTGTTCACCCTCGGTTACGCCGCCCTGTGTGCCGCCCAGCCGTTCGGCCGCTGCCGCAAGTGCCACGGGCTGGGCTTCCAACTCACCCACACCCGGGGCGGCAAGCCCAAGCGCGGCAAGCACTGCCGCCGCTGCCACGGCCACGGCATCCGCATACGCACCGGCCGCCACCTGTTCAACGCCTTCACGCGCACCCGCCGCGCCGCCACCGACGCTCCCGCGCAGCCCGGCACCCCGACCCGAACGGAGTCCCGCCCGTGGTCGTAACCGTCTCCCTCGTCCTGCTGTTCGGCGCCCTGCT
>NZ_JAAIKO010000178.1 GCF_016107395.1 Streptomyces fildesensis | reverse complement strand
GCGAAGCGCTGGCCGCCGAGTTCGCCGCAGGGAACCGCGTGGTCGCCGTGGCCACCCGTACCCCGGTGGGCGAAGAACGGCCCACTGCCGTGGATGAACGAGGCCTTCGTCTCGCCGGCCTGTTGGTCTTCCTCGACCCGCCCAAACCCGACGCTGCCGCGGCGCTGCTGAGGCTGGCCGGTCTCGGGATCACGGTCAAGATCGTCACGGGGGACAATCCGGCGGTCGCGGTCAAGGTCTGCGACGACCTCGGACTGCCCTCCGGACGAGCGCTGACCGGGGTTGACCTCGACGCGCTGGACGACGCCGAACTCGCCGCGGCGATCGTACGCACCACCGTCTTCGCCCGGGTCAGCCCTGAGCACAAGGCACGGATCGTCCGGATCCAGCGGACGACCGGCGGCGACGTCGCGTTCCTGGGCGACGGAGTCAACGACGCGCTGGCTCTGCACGCCGCCGACGTGGGCATCTCCGTGGAGTCCG
>NZ_JAAIKO010000017.1 GCF_016107395.1 Streptomyces fildesensis | reverse complement strand
GAGGTGCGGACTTGGTGGTGGTCGCCAGATTCCGGGCAGCAGCCGTATCAAGGCTCGTATGGGAAGGGCTGTTTCCCTGAGCGGGCGCGGATTCCGGACGGGCTTCGATCGACATGGATGGAGTCCTTTGCCGTGGCGTTCTTTTATGTCCGTGGATTGCTTTTCCACACGAAGTACGGCGTCAGTTCCTGAATGCGTATGCCATGGTGACTCGGAGGAATTCCTGTCGCCGGGGCCGGCGGCCGACCTGGTGCCGTCTTCGGCCCAACTCTCTTGATTGCAGGGGAACTCGCCGGTTGAAGTATTGCTGATCTTCCTCCGCCGCGCTATCACTCGATCGAGTGAGTGTCAGATGCAGCCATGACGGTAATGATTCAGCCCAGGCGCTGCGCCCACATGGCTCAGAATCAACTTATTCATTGGGTTACCGCGAAGGATTCCGGCGTGGCGCGTGAACGGCATCGAACCTATCGCCACGTCAGGCAGGGAGAGCCACGCAATGACCACCACCGGCCGGGGTCAGCCCCCGGCCGAAGCGCTGGAACGAGTCCTCGCCGGGCCGACCGGTCTGGGAAGCGCCGCCAGCCGCTTCGCACGTCCGCCCCACCCCCCGGCCCGCCCGGCACAGCCACCGGCAACGGCGCCGGCCCACCCGGCACCGGCGACGGCACAGCCACCCGCACTGGCCCCGGCCCCAACGCCTACGTCGGCACCTGCACCTGCGCGGATCGAGGGCCTGCACTGCCCGCCCGCGGTCCGCGACGACCGAACGCTCGCCGACCTGATCAATGAGCAACTTCTCCAATGGGCCGACGACGTGGACCTGTTCCGGTCCCCGGACCTGCGCGCCGGTCTGCTGAAGTTCGACCCGGGCCGTTCCGTCGTGCTGTGCCACCCCGACGCCCCCACCACCGGCCACCTTCTGACCGCCGCCAAGCTCCTGGCCGGCGAGAACGCGGTGGACGACTACTTCTGCGAACCCGAGTTGGGCGGCACACCCGACGGTCTCGGCGCCCGTCTCGCGGTCGCCCAGTCCGCGATCGACCCCAGCCACATGCCCGCCCCCTACGACGCCGACTGGCGGGCGGCCCTGGCCGCGCATCCGGCGCTGCGCGCCATGCACTCGGCCATGGAGTCCTTCACCCAGCTCGCCACCCCCGCACAGTCCCACCGGTACCGCCATGAGATCGCCAGCCTGTACCTCGGCTACGAGGCCGAAGCCGCCTGCGTCCAGGAGGAACGCACCCCCCGGGTATGGGAGTACCTGGTGCAGCGCCAGCTCAACTCCTTCCGCCCGTGCCTGGCGATCACGGACGCGATCGGCGGTTACGAACTGCCCGCGGAGCTGTTCGCCCTGCCGTCCGTGCAGCGCGCGACCGCGCTCGCCTCCACCGCGTCCACGGTCCTCAACGACCTGTACTCCCTGCGCAAGGAACAGGCGTCGGGCCGCTTCCACTACAGCCTGCCGACCGTCATCGCGGAGGAGGAGGACTGCGCGATCGAGGACGCCTTCACGAAGGCCATCGAAGTGCACAACGAGCTGGTGCGCGCGTTCGAGACCGAGGCCGCCGCGCTCACGGCTCATCCGGTCGCCGCCCGGTACGTGGCCGGGCTCTCGAACTGGATGGGCGGCAACCACGAATGGCACGCCGGCCACGTCGGCGGCCGGTATGCCACCTCGCCCTGAGAGCGGAACCCGCCCCGACGAACGACGCCGCACTCCCGCATGCGTCCTGCCCAGCCTGCCCGGCCCCTGAGCCGAGCCGCTGAGCCCAGACCTTGAGCTCAGCCCCTGAAGTGACCTGACGATCAAAGGAGCAAGCCCGCACATGACCATCGACCACATCACCGCCCCCGCCCCTCTCCTCAACACCAGCCCTTACCAGCGGTCCGTCGCCGCCTACTGGAACGCTGAGAAGAACCCGGTCAACCTGCGCCTGGGCGACGTGGACGGCATCTATCACCACCACTACGGGATCGGTGACGTCGACTGGTCGGTCCTCGACGCGTCGGAGGACATGCGCGAGAACCTGGTCACCAAGGAACTCCACCGACTGGAGTGCAACCAGACCGAGTTCCTGCTCGACCAGTTCGGCGCGATCGGTCCCGAGGACCGGCTGCTGGACGCCGGATCGGGCCGCGGCGGGGGCAGCATCGTGGCGAACCAGCGGTTCGGGTGCTCCGTCGACGGGGTGTCCATCTCCCAGTCCCAGGTCGACTTCGCCAACGACCAGGCCGTCAAGCGGGGTGTGGACGACAAGGTGCGGTTCCACCTCAAGAACATGCTGAGCACCGGCTTCGACTCGGGTACCTTCCGCGGGATCTGGAACAACGAGAGCACCATGTACGTCGATCTGGCGCAGCTGTTCGCCGAGCACTCCCGGCTGCTGGCACGCGGCGGGCGGTACGTCACCATCACCGGCTGCTACAACGACACCTATGGACTGCCCTCCCGGGCGGTGAGTCAGATCAACGCGCACTACATCTGCGACATCCACCCCCGCAGCACGTACTTCAAGGAGATGGCGGCCAACCGCCTCGTCCCGATCAGCGTCGTGGACCTCACCTCCGCGACGATCCCGTACTGGGAGCTGCGCGCCAAGTCGTCGCTGGTCACCGGCATCGAGGACCCGTTCCTCACCGCCTACAAGGACGGCAGTTTCCAGTACCTCCTCATCGCCGCCGACCGCGTCTGATCACTCAGGCCCTCACTGCCCCTCTGCCGGACCGTCGCGCGACGGTCCGGCAGAGGTCCTTCCGTACGGACAGCCGCGTCCAGGGATCCCCGGTCAGCGTGGCGGGTCGGCCAGCGCCCACAGCGGCGACGTGTGTGCTCCACGGGCGCGCTTGGCGGCCAGGGACTTCATCCCGGCGTGGAGATGTGTGCAGCCGTGCCGGTACGCGTCCTCGATCGGCAGGTAGTAGGCGAGGTTGAAGTACTCGAACGCGTCCCCGGTGTGCTGGGGATCATGGCCGACGGCCCGCAGCCACGCGGTGTTCCCGAAGTGGTAGACGAGGGAGAAGGCGACCATGGTCGCGCCGTCGTAGGCCGCGGTGACCTGGGCGTCCTCGCCCATGGCCTGGGCCTGGCGGCGCATGACGCCGGTCATGGCCGCGGTGTCGGTGACATGGCCGTGGCGGCACTGCAGGATCGCCAGCAGCCGTCCGGCGTCGTCCACGCAGTTCGCGAGCGGTTCGGTGCGCACGGTCAGGGCCCGGGCGTCGAACGCGCGGCGTTCGCCGCGGATGCCGCTGCGCCGCTTGGCCGGGAGCGCGGCGAGGTAGTCGTCGAAGCCCGTGCCGGGCAGCGAGATGGTGGCGTCGTCCTCGATCCGGCGCGGCGCCGTGCCATAGGCATCGCCGAGTTCCGTGGCGGCCCGGTCGGTGAGGTAGGGCCACCAGTGCCAGGTGCTCTGCCGGGCGGCGTGCTCACGTGCGGCGTCGCGCAGCATCGTCAGGCAGCCGGCACGTTGCCGGTCGTCCAACCCGGGGGCCAGCAAAGGGGCGTTGTGGTACCCGCGCCTGGCTCCGGCGATGACGCGCGGAGCTTCGTCCTGCCCCACGTCCAGATGGTGCTCCGGCCGGTAGTTGGTATTGGGCTCGTCGTGCACCAGGTACAGGGGGGCGGCGGCGGTCAGCCGGCCGTGCGGGTCCCGGACGAGGAGGTAGGTGCAGGTCGCGCTGGGGTCGGTCTCCTCGCCCGCCAGCCAGCGGTGGGAGAGGTAGAAGCTCGTGTCGCGGGCGAGGTGGTCCCACTCGGCGGCGGGGACGGCGGCCAGCGTGGGGACGGATTCGAGGTTCACCGAGTGCGCTTTCGACGGGGGCGGCTGGACGGGAACGCTGACCCCGAGGGGACCAACGGGAGGACGGCCAGGGCGGCGAGGACGCAGAGGATCGCCTCGAAGGCCCACGGCAACAGCGACGAACGGTGCAGCAGCACGGTGAAGAGCACGGGCGCCGCCGCGCCGCCGACGGACCACGACATCTGGAACAGCGCCTGGTGGGATCCCCGGGCGGCCGCCGGACCGAGCGTGGTGGACAGTTCCGCCATGGCCGGTGAGCAGAGGATCTCCCCGACGGTGAACAGCACGATGCCGACCGCCAGCGCGGGCCAGGCCAGTGGGCGCAGGCCCGGCAGGGCCGGTGCGGCGAACGCGGCCATCGACAGGGCGAGCACGGCGTAGGCGACGGAGACCGCGTGCCGGGCGGCGCGCGGGGCCAGGTGTGCGGTCACCGCTGTCGCGGTGAGGGCGACGGCCACGGTGTTGACGAGCAGCAGCACGCTGGCGGACCAGGCGGACAGCCGTAGAGCGCTCGTGGCGTAGAGCGCGAGCAGGACCGACAGGATCGCCTGGGCGAACACGTAGGGCAGGTTGCACAGGACCAGGGCCAGGTAGCGGCGGTCGATGGACCATGTCGTGCGTCCAGGAGGTGCGTTGGGGCGTCCGGACGCCACGTTGAGGGTCGCGAACAAGGTGGCGGCGAGGCAGTAGCTCGCCGCGTCGGCGACCACCAGAGCGGTCAGTGCTCCGGTGCCCCACAGGGCGAGGGCCGCGGCGGCGATCGCGGCTCCGGCGGCGAGACCCGTGTTGCGCAGCGAGGAGGTGAACGCGAACCAGGTACGCGGTTCGTCCCCCGCCGCCACCAGCAGGGTCAGCGACCGCTGGCTGGTGTAGTAGCCGTTGATGCCCGCCTGGACCGTGAAGTACGCGGCCGCGATCTGCCACGGCCGTTCCGCGACGAGAAAGCCGGCGAAGCCCGCCGCGCAGACCAGATTGGAGGCGACGGCGAGGTACTTCGGCCCGGCGCGGTCCATGATCCGGCCCGCGAGGGCGGTGAGCGGGAGGGCGGCCAACTGGCCCGTGCTCGCCGCCGCGCCCGCCGTCGCGGCCGGGATGTGCCGGACGGTGATGAAGAACAGCAGCCCCAGCGGCAGCAGCAGCCCGTTGCCGATGGAGTCGATGACGTGGGCGACGACGAACCGGCCTCGTCCGCGCAGCTCGGGCAGACCGGCGACACCGGCGATCCGGGCGGCCCGGCCGCGGCCCGCACGGCGGCCGGTCGCTCCGGTCACAGGCCGCACAGCAGAGCGCGGACCTTGCCCATCATGACGGGGGCGAGGATGCCCGAGTGGGAGTTGATCGTGTCGAGTTCCTTGACGGTGCGCTGCTCGTCACCTTCCTCACAGGTGAAGGTGACGATGTCGCCGTGGCTGGTGCCGTCGATGACCAACTCGTGCGCGGTGACCAGGCCGAGGCGGTCGCGGAGTTCGTCCGCCGCCTGTCCGACGGGCCGGTCGGCCAGGAACTCGATCGCCCAGCGCTTGCGCCGGGTGTCGGGTCGCGCGGCGTCCGGGTACCGGCCGCGTGCCATGTCGGCGAGCGTCGCGAAGGTGTTGGTGCCGGAGGCGGCGCAGGACAAGGTGGTGGCTCCGCCGATGCGCGGATTGATCTCCAGGACGACGTAGCGGCCGTTGACGTGGATCATGTCGACGTTGACCGAGCCGTACACGCCGAGGCTCTCGCACAGCCCGACGAGACGCTCGGCGACCGGGGCGAAGTCGGCGTCCGCCTGCGGGCGCGGTCCGCACCAGCGTAGGTCGGCGAAGGTGAACGCGGCCCCGCCGCCCGCCTGTCCGGTCCAGCACAACGGCAGGACGCTGTAGTTCCCGGGCGCGCCGACGATGTCGACGGAACACAGCTCGCCGGTCAGACACTCCTCCAGCACGGCGCTGACCGGGGGCGGGTCGGCGAGATAGGCGTCGAGCGCGGCGCGGTCCGGAAGGAAGCGGATGCCCATGCTGGTGGAGTCCCACAGCGGTTTGGAGAGCAGCGGGTAGCCGATCTCACCGGCGGCGACGAGCAGGCTCTGACGGTAGGCGGGCACGGGCAGACCGCGCCCGGCCGTCAGATCGCTGTCCGCCCGGATCCCTCGGGCGACATCGAGTCCTGCGGCGATGAGGGCCTGCTTCGTCTCCCACTTGTCGCAGAGCAGCCAGGTGGCGGCCAGCGGGGTCATCACGGTGGGGATGCCGCGTGCGTCCAGGAATGCTTTGGCGGTCGCGTCGCGCAATGCGTTCTCGCAGGGCAGCGAGACGGAGACGGCGGTGTCCGCTCCCCACGCGCTCACGGCGTCGGCCAGTTCCAGGGGTGTCACCGCGGGGTCGAGGTGCTCACCCCCGGCGGGGAAGTCGGCCGGGCCGCACGTGCCGTGGGTGTAAAACAGCCGGGATTCGATGCCGTCGGCGGTCAGTTCGCGGACGGCCTGCTGGATGTAGGGGTCGGCGCGCTGGATGTCGACGGAGCGCAGGAACGCGATCTTGTGCACGGGTCAGGCCACCTCGATAGTCGTCTGGGATATCGCCCGGTCGGCCAGCAGTTCGGCCTGGGCGGAGTTCGGGGCTGTCGCGATGACATGGCCGATCCGGCAGGAGTTGTCGACCGGGGCGCGCAGCGGATCGCCGGGTCGTACGGTGAACTCGCTGTACACACCTGGGAGGTCGGCGGTGCGCAGGGTGCGCAGAATGCCCGCTCGGGGCGGGACGAGGAAACGGATCGCGCAGGCGGCATCCCGCAGGGCCGTCGTCTCCGGGGCCTGGCCGAGGACCACGCGCAGATAGGCCCGGGCCTCGCTGATGCCGGTGGCGTGCTCCACCACTTCGCAGATGTTCCCGCCGGGCAGCCGTGCCCCCGTCTCGATGACGACGGGGCGGCCGCTCCCGGGGGGAACCTTCAGTTCGGTGTGGGCGACGCCGTTGCGTATCCCCACCGCGAGCGCGGCGCGGGCGGCGACGGCCTGGATCTCGTGCGCGGCGGCGTGGGGGAGCGGTGCGGGGCAGGTGTGCCCGATCTCGATCCGATACGCGTCCACGGTGGTGTGCTTGCGGACCACCGGCAACGGGAACGGCCGGCCGTCCTGGACGACCGTGTCGGCGCTGTACTCGGGGCCGTCGACGTACTCCTGCACGATGACGCGGGGGTCGAGCGACAGGCCGTGCGGGGCCGCGACGGTGTACTGCTGGGCGGCGTCGACGGCCGCCCGGACCTCGTCAGGACCCCCGACGACGCTCACGCCCCAGGAACCGCCCTGCTCGGCCGGTTTGATCACCAGAGGGAAGGCGAGATCCGCGGCGCCGATGAGGTCGAGTGCCTCGTCGCCGGTCCCGGCGACGACGGTGCGGGGAACGGAGACGCCGGCGTGTTCCAGCGCGGCGGCCATGGCGATCTTGTTCCGGGATGCCGCGGCCCGGTCGGGGTCGTTGCCGGGGAGGCCGAGGCGGTGCGCGAGCCGGGTGGCGAGCGGAGTGAGCAACTCCCAGCAGGCGGCCACCGCGTCGACGCCCTCGGCCCGGCAGTAGGCCTCCATCTCGTCCAGGGCGCGGTCGGGGTCGGCGAGATCGGTGCGGCAGACACCCGCGAGCTCCGCGCGCAGACCGGCCGGGTAGCTGTCGTAGATGTCCTTGTGCGTACCCGCGTGGACGACCGCGCCGAGGTCCCGGGCGGCCGCGGTGAGAAAGCGGCCGGAACTGCCGAGCGGCTCGACGACGAAGATCTTTGCTGTGGCGTTCCCCCAGGTGCGGTGCATTGGACCACTAAAACCGGGATGCGGTCCGGCGGTCCATCGGGACGTCGTCCGAAAGATCGTGCTCGTCCGACCGGGGTTGTTGGAGATACCTATGAACAACTCGCCAGTAGGGCAGGCCAAGTTGGGCCATGCCGCCTATGGAGGAACCGGTCGCCGGTGAGGTGGAGTGGAGCGCACAAGGTCAACTTCGATGACCTCACGCCCAGGAGAGGGAATCCGTGAGCAATCCGACCGACCAGCTCGCCGACTGCATAGCCCAAGGTGTGATTCCGCCCTACAACTACTCCTATCCGCCGCGGTCCACCTATCGCCCGCTGGCTCCCGGCCAGTGGGATCTACAGGAACTGTGGGCACAGGATCTGACGAAATATCAGGTACCCGAGCTCAATCTGTACCTGCACGTGCCCTTCTGCCGCTACAAATGCGGCTTCTGCAATCTCTACACCGTTATCTCCACCGATCAGGACCTCTACGACGCCTATACCGACGCGCTGTGCACCCAGATCCGTGACCACGCCGAGATCATCCAGGCGCGCCGCCTGCGGACCGTCTACATCGGCGGCGGCACCCCGGCGCTGCTGTCCCTGCGGCACTTCGAGCAGATATTCGCCACGATCGCCGAGGTCTACCCCAACTGGCGCAGCACCGTCGAAGAGGTCGCCGTCGAGGCCACGCCGGACTCGATCGTCGCCGACCCGGACGGCTTCGAGGGGCTGATACGCCTCGGGCTGACCCGGGCGAACATCGGCATCCAGTCGCTGGTGCCCCAGGAGATCCGCGAGGCCGGGCGCGGCCAGGCCGGGCAGGACGTGATCCGCGAGGCGATCCGGATCGTCCAGGACAAGGGGCTGCCGGACCTGTCCACGGACCTCATCATGGGGTTCGCCGGACAGACCGACGAGAGCTGGCGGCACTCGGTCGACGAGCTCGCGGCGCTGGCGCCCACCACGATCAGCACCTACTTCCTCACGGTGCGGCCCGACGCCTGGTTCTCGAGGACCGGCGCCTACCAATACATGTGGAAGCCGGAACTGTACGACCGCTACGACTACGCCCGCGAGGTCTTCACCGAGCACGGCTATGTGCAGGAAGGCTCCGTCCGGTACAAGACACCGGGCCGGGGCGGCTATGTGCAGAAGGTGCTGACGTTCCACGGGGTGCCGCTGCTCGGGCTCGGGGTGGGAGCCCGCTCCTACACCGGCGTGCTCGACTACATGACCGGTTCGGTCAAGCCGTCGATGAGTGAGGTCGCCGACTACATCACGCAGGCCAGGAACCACTCCCTGGTGCCGACCACCGGGTTCGCGCTGACCCCGGAGGAGATCGTCCGCAAGCGGCTGGTCCTGGACAGCTTCGACCTGGATCTGGGCGAGTTGGACGCCATCGGGCTCGCCGGGCTGCGCGACCGCATCGACCCCGTTCTGGAGGCGGCGGAGGCCAACGGGCTGATCCACCGTGTCGGACCGCGCAGGATCCAGCTCACGCCCAAGGGGTTCAAGTACCGCGACATCCTGTCGTGGTCGTTCTTCTCCGACCGGGTCATCGAACTCGACCGCGAGCACTACGAGAACCTCCACGACAGGAACAGCCGCGCGAAGAAGAACATGGGCACTCCCGTGCGGATCACCGGCGTCACCACGCAGGAGAACTTGCAGGAGAAGAACGAGCAGCGGGAGAAGTCCGCTTGAGCGACCTGCTGATCGCCGCGGGAGGCGGCGGAGATCCCGTCGGCACCGCCATCGTGCACGCCGCCACCTCCCGCGACCCGCACGCGGTCATCGCGACCTACGCATGGGAACGGCTCGAGGTCGACCCCACGCCCGGCCCGCTGGGGCCGGCCGCCTTCACCGGGTGGGGAGAGAGCGCCGGCGGACACCGGTTCACCGGGCGGACGACCGCCGTTCCACCGGCCCGGTCCACCTTGCCGCGCCTGTCGGAGAGCCTCGGTCCGTCGCTCCTCCTGCTCGATCCGTACCAGGGGGTGCCGGGACTCGCCCGGCAGATCCGCCGTGCGGCCGACGCCTCCGGCTGCGGGCAGGTCAGGATCGTGGACATCGGAGGCGACATCCTCACCCACGGCGACGAACCCACTCTGCAGAGCCCGCTTCCCGACGCACTGACGCTGGCCGCCTGCGCCACCGCCGGGGTCACGGCGAGCGTCCATGTCGCGGGTCCCGGCTTGGACGGTGAGATCCCGGAAGGGGTTCTCCTCCCTCGGCTCACCGGCGGACACCTGACGCCGACGGACCAGGACGTCCGGGCCGCGGCAGCGGCACTCGCCTGGCATCCCTCGGAAGCCTCCGCCCTGTTCGCCGCGGCGGCCACCGGCCGGCGCGGCACGGTACGGACGGTGGGCGACGAGGTCCGGCTCACCCCGGCGAGCGGGCAGGTCCACCACCTCACCCTGGACCAGGCGCTCGCCCACAACCCGCTGGCCCGGGCCCTGTACCAGGAACAGCCAGGAAGCCTGGAGGACGCGGAACGCCTCGCTCTGCGGACGTGCGGCTTCTCGGAACTGGCCCGCGAACGCGAGGCTGCCGAACGCCTTTCGGCCACCGCGCCCGCCTCGCGAGCGGTCCCCGTACCCACCAGCAGGGACCAAGTCCTGTACATGCTCTGGCAGTCCGCACCGGGAGCCGGCTGCGTCACCTTCCGGTACGCGGCGCGCGTTCTCGGCCTCTCCTGGCGGGACATCCCACGGCTGCGCGAACTCACTAAGGCCGACGGACCGTTGCTGCCCCTCGTGATGTGAACCGTCAGGGGTTCCTCCTCCTTCGAGTGCTCTGCGGCCCGGCGACGTAACTTCGGTTTCCTTGGAGAGTTCTCACCTCGTCCGACCGATCCGCAGTCGGTCCGAAGGCTCCCGCCGCGAGGAACCGTATGTCCCAGCACCACCGCACCGCCCCCCGGACCCGCAGTGCCGAGCACGCGGCACCGCGGACGGCAATGTCGCCGGCTCCGGCCCGCCGCGTGCTCGCGTGACCGGCGCGGCACACGGCGGGCACCAGGAGGCGAAGGCCTACACGACGGGCACGGCGCCCGGCAGGTGGTGGCTCCTGGGCCACGCGCCGCGCATCATGAAGGATCCGCTGGCGTTCCTGACCTCGCTGTCCGCCCACGCGGACCTGGTCCGCATCGGCATCGGTCCGTGGCACGGCCTGGTCGTGTGCCATCCGGACCTGGTGCACCGGGTGCTGATGGACGACCGGACCTTCGACAAGGCCGGACCGATCTACGAGCAGAGCAAGCGCACTCTGGGAGAGGGCCTGGTGACCTGTCCCCACCAGGCTCACCGGCGCCAGCGACGCCTGCTGCAGCCCGCCTTCCGGCGCGATCGCCTGCCGGCCTACGCCGCGACGATGACCGGGCACATCGACACCATGACCCGCTCATGGACGGACGGGCAGACCATCGACGCCTTCTCGTGCATGCACGCGAACTCGGCGCGGGTGGCCACCGCGACGCTGTTCGCCGCCGGGCCGGACGAAGCGGCGATCGCGGAGATGGTGCGGTGCATCGACATCATCGTCAAAGCCGGGTTCTGGAACATGTTCGCGCCGCTCGGCAGGCAGCTGGCCCCGTGGAGCCGGCGCTGCGCGCGGGCCCAGGCCACACTGAACGCGACGATCGACGGGATCATCAGCGACTACCGCCGACGCGGCCAGCGCCACGAGGACATGCTGTCCCTGCTGTTGGAGGCCAGGGACGACGACAGGGACGGGGACCGGGATGGCTCGGACGAGGACGGCACGGACGGCCTGGCCCTGTCCGAGATCCATGACCAGGTCATGTCCTTCCTCATGGCGGGCATCGACACCACCGGATCGACCATGGCCTGGGCCTGCCACCTCCTGGCCGGCAACCCCGGGATCCAGGAGCGCGTACGCGCCGAGGTCCACACCGTCCTGCGCGGCAGAGCGGCCGAGTGGCACGACCTGCCGCGGCTGGAGCTGACCGGCCGCGTCATCTCCGAGGCGCTGCGTCTGTACCCGCCAGGCTGGCTCTTCACCCGCAATGTGACTCAGGACAGCCGACTCGGCGACACGGTCCTTCCCAGGGGTACCACGGTGATCTTCAGCCCCTATCAGATGCACCGTCAGGAAGGACTGTTCCCCGACCCCGAGCGGTTCGACCCCGACCGCTGGCTCACCACCCCCGCGAGCCGGTTGCCGCGCGGGGCGTACATCCCCTTCTCCGCCGGCGCCCGGCAGTGCATCGGCAACGACTTCGGACTCACCGAGGCCACCCTCACCCTGGCAACCGTCATCGACCGGTGGCACCTGAACCCCCTGCCCGGCTCCCCTGTCCGCCCGGTCCCCGGCCTGGCCCTGCGCCCCACCCCGATTCCGCTGCGCCTGCACCGCACGAGCCACGACGCATCGACCGGCGCATGAGGGAGGACCACCGGCGTCACGCCAGGTCGAGCAGCTGCTCGTAGAAACCGCCGAAACCGTGCTGCTCGTCGATCAGATGGATCTCCAGGATCCAGTGGCAGCGCCGGCCCGCGCGGTCGGTGCGGCGGATCGGGGTGTCGTTGTCCGGGGCGATGTACGACTCGGCCTTGGCGCCACAGATGCGAGTCGGGTGATCTGTTCGTTCCTCCGGAAGGACTGCCAGGCTTCGGGCCAGTGGTCGGGCCAGGCGTGGGACGGACTCAGCCTGCTCGATGCCCGGCGTCGTCCGGGCGCGCGCCGGTGGTGCGGCCGGTCGCGGCCAGCAGGGCGAGTACGGCGAGTACGGCGAGGAGGATGAGCACCAGCAGCAGGACGGTGAGCACCGTGGGGTGGTTCCAGAGGGCGAAGATCAGCGCGAGCAGCAGCAGCACGCCGGTGGTGAGCCACTTCCGGTAGCGCACCGTGAAGGTGCCGGCCTGGCCGGTACGCACTCCGTGGGCGGCGCCCCAGCGCGCGGCGGAGTCCGCTGTGCGTTCGGCCGCGCCACGGACGGCACGCGGCAGCCGCCCCATGCCGGACAGGTAGGCACCGAGCGCGACGACCACGCCGAGGACCAGCGCGGTGCGGATGCTGACCTTCAGGAAGTGCAGGAGGGTGTCGAAGACCGCTGCGGCCGCGGGGGACTGGACCTGTGCGGGCAGGTGGTCGAGGTAGTAGTGCCGGGCGGCGGCGAGGCCGATGGCGAAGATCAGGCAGATGCCGGCGGCGCCGAGCATGACGGTCACCAGTGCGCGGCGGCGTCGGCGGGCGAGCAGCACCCCGGCGGTGCCGAGCAGGGCGGTGAGCACGGGCAGCCAGTTCCCGACGACGTCGAGCAGATGGGCCGCACCGCGGACCTTGGCGATCTTGTCGGACTGCAGGAGCACCATCTGCTTGTCGACGTCGGGGATCTTCGCAGCCGGTGCGAGGCCGGAGTCGACGAGTTCCTGCTTGACGCTGTCCACGGCGGCGCCGACATCAAGGGTGACGGTGCCGTCGTCGACGCCGACCGCACCGCGCCCTTCGCCGGTGAGGGCGTGCACGATGGAGGAGTGGGCACGCCGGTTGGTGTTGGTCCAGATGGTGGCGAACTTGTCGCTCCGCACGAACTTGCCCGCCACTTTTTCGACGACCTGCTGTGCGGCGTCGTCGATCTTGGGACCGAGCGCCTTGAGAGCATCGCCGGCGCGGGGCGGCAGGCCCTGGGATTCCAGCCAGGCGGCCAGGTCGGAGGCGACCTGCTTGCCGTCGACCCGGACGCCCACGGCCTCGCCGATCCGGTTCACGGCGGCGTCCTGGATCGCCGGGTTCTCCGCGAGCGGGGCGACCGTGGAGACGTACCGGTCGGTGTCCAGCGCGATGTCGTGGACCCAGACGGCGATCAGTGAGACCGGCACGAGGATGCAGGTGAGCGTGATCAGCACGATCGAGAGGGTGCTCTTCACGATCCGTCCGGCGCGCGAGCCCCCCGTCCGGTCGGCTGCCCGCGGATCGGGCATGGGCGTCGCGGGCGGGGTGCTCATAGCGCTCCAAAGGCAAGTGCGGCCAGCCTGCCGCTACCTACCATTGGCAGGCCGGGCCACCGTCCCCGCATCCGGGGCTAGGCCTCCCGGGCGACTGGCCGTCCCGGAGGAAGCGGGCGCGGGGGAGTGCGGCCGGTCGGTGCTCGCGTCGGCGTTGGGGAGCAGGATCACGGTCGCCGCGAGAACGGCCGCCGCGGTGCCGGCGATGATTTCGGACCGCTTGTTCGCCTGTCGGTGGCTCATCTCGCTGACCTCCAGCTGGATCACGAAGAACGCCCACGGGTATCCGGCACGGTGCTGCCCCGCAACACCGTCGACGGTTGCTACGTGGTCCTACGCGGCCGGTCCGCACGGGACTCACGACCACTCACTCTTTGACAACCGCCGAGTGGTGCGGCGGCGCGGCGTGTCGGTCTTGCCGCGCAGGCCCGGGGCGGGGCGCGCGGTTACCGTCGGTGGCATGGTCGGTGATCGCCAAGGGTGGCGCCTGTGTTTCCTCGGCGGGGCGGTGTTCGCCGTGTGCATGGCCGGCACCACGTTGCCGACCCCTCTCTACGGTCTCTACCAGGAGAAGTTCGGGTTCTCCGAGCTGACGGTGACGGTCGTGTACGCCGTCTACGCCCTCGGGGTCATCGGTGTGCTGCTGCTGGCGGGCAATGCCTCGGACGTCGTGGGCCGGCGGCCGGTGCTGCTGGCGGGCCTGGGATTCGCGGTGGCGAGCGCCGTCTCCTTCCTGTGCGCCGTGGGGCTGGGCTGGCTCTATGCCGGCCGGCTGTTCTCGGGACTCTCCGCCGGCCTGTTCACCGGGGCCGCCACGGCCTACGTGATGGAGCTGGCACCGGAGGGTGGCACCTCCCGGGCCACGTTCGTGGCGACGGCCGCCAATATGGGTGGACTCGGCTGCGGCCCGCTGCTCGCCGGAGTGCTCGCGCAGTACGCCGCCTGGCCGCTGTACCTGCCGTTCATCGTGCACCTCCTGCTGGTGGCGGTCTCGGCGGCCGCGCTGCTGCGCCTTCCCGAGACCGTACGAGAGCGGCGACCGCTGGCCGCTGTACGGCCGCAGCGGCCGGGACTGCCGCAACAGGTGCGCGCGGTGTTCGGGCCGGCGGCGATCGCCTCGTTCGTGGGGTTCGCCCTGTTCGGGGTGTTCACATCGGTCAGCCCCGCTTTCCTCTCGCAGTCCCTGGGCGTGGACAACCACGCAGTGAGCGGGCTGGTCGTCGCGCTGGCCTTCTTCTCGTCGACCGCAGGTCAGCTCGCGGTCGGCCGGGTCGGGGTGGAGCGATCGCTGCCGCTGGGCTGCGCCGGGCTCTTCGCCGGGCTGGCGCTGCTCGCCGGCGCGTTGCGGTGGGACCTGCTCCTGCTCGTGGCGCTGAGCGCGATCGTCGGTGGTGCCGGGCAGGGGCTGGCGTTCCGCGGGGCGCTGTCCGCGGTGGCCGCGGCGTCTCCCGCCGACCGGCGCGCGTCGGTGATCTCGACGCTGTTCGTGGTGGCGTACGCGGGTATCTCGGTGCCGGTGATCGGGGTGGGGGTGCTGACCGGTCCGATCGGTCTGGAGGGTGCGGGGCTGGTGTTCATCGCGTGCATGGCGGTCCTGGTCTCGACCGCGGCCGTCTATCTGCTCCGGCGGCCGGAACGGGCGACGACGTGAGCGCGGGCCCGAAGTCGGTCCGCCCATCGGCCTGATGGGGGCTGTGGGTCGGGTGCGGGGGAGCGGTAGCCCGCTCGCGGTGTCCCGATCGAACACTTGAGGCATGGCGAACCCGAACGATGGCCGATACGGTCTGGGGGCCCGACCGAACCGGACGGCCCGATTCCGGCCGCCGGCTCCCGCGGGATCCCGGGACCACTACAGTGGCCCGCCGGGCCTCGCCCGATCCGATCCGTCCCCTCTGATGTGCGGTGTGTGAACATGGCGCGACCCGGCGATCGTCCGTCGTGCTCCCATGGATGGCCGGCCGCGGTCGGGATGCTCGCTCTCAACTGCCGAAGACCCGACGAGGAACGTCCGCACCAGGTTGGTCCCTCAAACGAGCAGGGCCGGGGGTGACGGCGTGGCCGACCGGGCAGAGCAGGAGGCAGTCGTCCCCCGGCGGGGCGGGAGCCGCACGGCGTGAGCGCCGACGCGGCACGCCGTCCCTGCCGGGCCCGCTCGTCGGCACGTCCGCGTCATGACGCCCGGCCGCAGGAAATGGGTAGTCCATGAACACGGCCACGTCAGGTCCGGTCGGCCGCGACACGGAGATCGCCGAGGTCGAGGCGATGCTGGCCGGAGCGGCCGAAGAGGCCGGCCGCGTAGTGGTGGTCAGCGCCGGTGCCGGGACGGGGAAGACGGCTCTGCTCGACGACGCGGTCCGCCGCGCCCGGCGGAGCGGCTTCACCGTGCTGACCGCCCGGGGCAGCTCGGCCGAACGCGACCTGTCCTTCGGACTGGTGAGCAGACTGTTCGAGCCCGTGCTGCCGGACCTCGTGGAAGCCGGCCTGGTCACCTGTGCCGGCTCCGTGTCCCGGGCCCGGGAGCTGCCGGTCACCAGGCCCGCGGGCGAGGCGTCGCTGACCGAGCTCTACGCCCTGCACCGTGGGCTCGCGCATCTGGCGTCCCGGGCTCCGGTACTCGTGGCGGTGGACGACCTGCAGTGGCTGGACCGGCAGTCGCTGCGCTGGCTGAGCACCCTCCCGCAACGTGTCGAACATGCCCGGATCGCGGTGCTGCTGACGGTATGCCCCGGTGAGCCCTGCACGGATGCCGCGGCCCTCGACGAGCTGCTGGCCGTCAGCACGGTGGAGCTGCACCCGGCGAGTCTCGGCGCCCCGGCCGTGGCGACGCTCGTCGAACGCGCCCTGGCCGCCCCGCCGGACGCGTCGTTCGTCGCCTCGTTCCTGCGCGAGACCGGCGGCAACCCGCTGTGCGTGACCGAGCTGACCGAGGTCCTGAAGGACCGGGCGGTCACGCCCACCGCCGGCCCGGCAGCCGTGCTCGGCGATATCGCGGTACCCCGGCTCGCCTCCCGGCTGCACGCCCGGCTGCGCCGAATATCGCCGTACGCGCTCGATGTCGCCAGAGCCGTCGCCGTCCTCGGCGACGATGCGGACGTGAGCCGCGTCGCCGCCGTCTGCGGTGTCGAGCCGCCGGTGGTCATGGAGGTCACGACGGCGCTCGGGCGGGCGGGACTGCTGCGTGTGGAGGACCGGTTCCTGTCCTTCGCGCAGCCGCTGCTGCGCGGCACGGTGATCCAGCACCTGCCGTTCGCGGAACTGCGGACCCTGCGTGGCGCGGCGGCCCGGATCCTGCGGGACACCGGCGCCCCGGAGGACCGGGTGGTCGAACAGCTCATGACGACCCCCGCACCGGCCGAACCGTGGGTGGTCGCCGTGCTGCGCGATGCCGCCGAATCCGCCCTCGGCCGGGGCGAGCCCGACATGGCCGTCGCGTATCTGACCAGGGCGCTGGGCGAGCCGGTCCCGGACGAGGACCGCGTACCGCTCCTGAGGGCGCTGGGCCGGGCCGAGGGGTATCTGGACTTCGGCGCGGCGATCCGCCATCTGACCGCGGTCTCCTCCCCTCCGGCCGAGCCGGAGGGCCGGCCGGGTGTGGTGCGGGAGCTGGCGGAGCTGCTCGCCATGACAGGACGCCACGAGGCCGCCGTCGAACTCGTCCGCACGCAGGCGGGTTCCGGCTCCACCGACATGGCGCTCTGCTCGGTGGAGCTGCGGTTCGACTGCGAGGCGACCGCCGAGTCGGCGGCCAGGCAACTGCACCGTCTGCCCAGGCCGGCCCCCCAGAGCGGCGCGGCCGACGGGCGCTATCTGAGCCTGCTCGCCCTGCGGACCGGGTGGGCGGGCAGGTCCCGCTCCCGCGCCGTGGCCCTCGCCCAGCAGGCGTTGATGGTCCTGCCCCTCACCCCCGACGCGATGCGGCCCATCCTGCGCAGCGTCCTGGTGCTGGCCCAGGCCGGCCGGGCCGAGGAGGCCCACGAATTCTGCGACGCGATGGTCGGTCACGCCGAACGCTGGCAGCACCGGCCCGCCCTCGCCGCGGCCCGGTCGCTGCGCGGTGTCGTCGCCCACCGGCTCGGCCGGCTGCCCGCCGCGGCCGAGGATGCCCGGATCGCGTTCGAGATGCTCATCGGCTGCGGGGCACCACGGCGAACGGGCGCGGCGGTGGAACTCCTGGCCCGGCGGGTGGAGATCCTGGTCGACCTGGGCGCGTACGACGAGGCGGAGAGCCTGGTCGAACTGTCGGACCTGTGCGGCGATCTGCCGAAGACCTGGGGCGGCACCGCCCTGTTGCTCGCCCGGGGCCGGCTGCGGGCCGTCGCGGGACACCCGGCCGAGGGGCTCCGGGACCTGCTGGCCGCCGGCCGCCGGCTGCCGTCCTGGAACGTGCTGAACCCCGCCGTCGCAGCGTGGCAGACCGAGAGCGCGGCGGCCCTGCTGATGCTCGGTGAGACCGCCGGGGCGCGCCGCAAGGCCACGGAGGCGGTCGAACTGGCCCGCCGATGGGGTGCGCCCGGTCCGCTGGGGGTCGCGCTCCGGACGCTGGGGGCCGCTGTCGGCGGGCCGCAGGGGCTGGCCGCGCTGGAGGAGTCGGTCTCCGTTCTGCAGCGCTCCGCCGACCGGTTCGAGCTCGCACGGTCCCTGGCCGAGTACGGCACGGCCCTCAGCCGCGACAAGCGTCCGGTGCCGGCCAGACGGGCGCTGCGTGCCGCGCTCGACCTGGCGGAGGAGTGCGGCTGCGAGGACCTGGCGACCCGCTCCCGTATCGAGTTGTCCGCGTCGGGCGGCCGCCCGCCGAAGTCCTCGCACACGGACGGAGTCGCCGCGCTGACGGCCGCCGAACTGCGTACCGCCATGCTCGCCGCCGAGGGCAAGTCCAACCGGGAGCTCGCCGAGGTCCTGTCGGTGGGGCAGCGCACCGTCGAGATCCATCTCACCAACGCCTACCGGAAACTCGGCATCGGCGGACGCGACCGGCTTCCCGCGGTCCTGCAGGGCATGCCCACGGCACTCGCCGACTCCCGGTGAACCGGCGGCGACCATCCGTGACACCCCGCCGCCCCCGGTGATCCTGCACAGCGCGCACGCGGAAAACGCACAGCGGCCCGGCGGGATCACGCCGCTCCGGACGGGCGCCGAACCCTAAACGCGGATATGTCCGTTCAGGATCGACGGCAGGACCGGCCCGTGCGAATGGCCCGTTTCCGGCATGTGAAGAAGTCGTCGGCATTCGGTGGGCAATGCCGTCGGTGCACGTCTCGCGGTACCGAAACGCCGACCGAAACACTGTGACGGGCAAGGTGGCCCGGCGGCGCGTTGACGTGGTTGTGTCTTGCGACATACGGGAGTTGCGAAACGGATTTCCGAATTATTCGGGCATCGGACGACCGTTGAACCGGCCGGACCGGCTTTCCGCCGAACCGGCCGACACTATTCATGAACCCCCCACCGCTATGAAGGGAACCGCAAGTCATGCGCAACGACTTCACCCCCCAGGTCGAGACCCGCGAAATTGCCGACAGCGACCTGGACAACGTCTCCGGCGGTGTCGGCGTCGGTGTCGGCGTCGACGGTCTGTCGGCCAGCTCCATCGTGGGCACCGTCGAGTCGGTCCTGCCGGTCTCGCTGCCGCTCTCGACGGTCACCGGTCTTCTCCCGGCGCAGGTCAACGGTCTGGCCGCCGGTCTCTGACCGTCAGGTTCGCCACGAGACGTCATAGCGTCAGCAAGACCCGGCCCAGCGGTGCTTCTGACGCATCGTAAGGCTGGACATAGGCCCCGGAACCCCTCGTTCCGGGGCCTATGAATGCCGCACCCGAATGCAGTTGAAGGAATACTTCCGTGCAGTTCCGCCAAAAGGCGCTGTCCAAGCTGCAATCGCCAGAGGACCTCGACGTACCGGTGCTTCTCGCTCGGCCGCAGGGCTGGCTCGTGCTGACCGTCACAGCGGTCGTCATGGCCGTCGGCTGCTTCTGGGCGGTGACGGGCACGGTGTCGTCCAAGCTGAACGCACCCGGAATCCTGACGCATGCGGAAGGCAGTTACCTTCTGCAGAGTCCGGTCGCCGGCCAGATCACCGCCACCCTCGCCAAAGAGGGCGACACGCTGCCGGCGGGCGCTCCGTTGCTGACCGTACGCACGGACCGGAAGGCCGAGACCGTTCGCACGGTGGCGGCGGGCCGGGTGACCGCGATCATGGCCAGGACCGGCGCCGTCGTCGCCACCGGCGCGGACCTGGCGACGGTGGAGCACATGGACAGGCCCGACGACCCACTGGTGGCGGTGTTGTACGCGCCGGGCGGCAGCGCGCCGACGATCCCGGTGGGCGCTTCGGTGGAGCTGACCGTCCAGTCGGTGCCGGCGCAGCGGTTCGGTGTACTGCGGGGCCGCGTTCTGGCGATCGGCCGGATTCCCGAGACCCGGCAGCAGATCAGCAACTTCCTCGGGGACCGCCAGCTGGGCGAGCAGTTCTCGGCGCAGGGCCCGCCGGTGGCGGTCATGGTCCAGCTGGAACGGTCGGCCGGCACCACATCCGGCTTCACCTGGTCGTCGGCGCACGGACCGCCGTACCCGATCGATTCCACGACATTGGTCAGCGGCGCCATCCACCTGACCGCGCAGCATCCGATCGATTGGGTCCTTCCGTGAGCGCGCAGCACCGCCCGACCCCGGCAGGCCGCGGTCGGCACCGCCCCGAGCCGATGCGTGCGCCGGGACCGACGCCGGCGCCCAATCCGCGGAAGCAGCAGAAGTCGAGGAGGCCGAGGAGGCCGAAGAGCCGGAAACCCGTCCGCAGTCCCACCGTTCTGCAGATGGAAGCCGTGGAGTGCGGTGCCGCCTCGCTCGCCATGGTGCTCGGCCACCACGGCCGGCACGTCCCTCTCGAAGAACTCCGCATCGCCTGCGGTGTGTCCCGTGACGGCTCCCGGGCCAGCAACGTGCTGAAGGCGGCCCGCAGGTACGGTCTGGACGCCAAGGGCATGCAGATGGAGCCCGCCGCCCTCGCGGAGGTGCGGGCGCCGGCCGTCCTGTTCTGGGAGTTCAACCACTTCGTCGTCTTCGACGGGATGGGACGGCGGTTCGGCCGCCGGGGGATCCACCTCAACGATCCGGCCCGGGGCCGCCGTTTCGTGTCGTGGGAGGAGTTCGACTCCAGCTTCACCGGCGTCGTGCTGACCTTCGAGCCCGGCGGCAGGTTCCGCCGCGGCGGCCGCAAGCCCGGGGTGATGAGCGCCCTGCCGGCCCGGTTGCGCGGCACCACGGGCACGATGGCGGCAGCGCTGATCGCCAGCTTCCTGCTCGTCGTCGTCGGAGCGTCGGCGCCGGCCCTCAGCCGTACGTACATCGACCTGTTCCTGTTCGGCAATCAGACGTCGCTGCTGCCGGTGCTCTTCGGGTCGATGGCTGCCATGGTCGTGCTGACCGTCGTGCTGACCGCCGTTCAGCAGGCGAACCTGCTGCGCGGCCGCATCATCTCGTCCACCTTCGGCAGCGCCCGGTTCATGCGGCATCTGCTCAGGCTGCCGGTCACGTTCTTCGCCCAGCGCAACCCGGCCGACCTCGTCCAGCGCCTGCAGTCCAACGACACGGTGGCCGAGACCCTGGCCAGGGACCTCGCCGCCGCCGGGGTGGATGCCGTGGTCGTGGTGCTCTACGCGGTCCTGCTGTGGACCTACGATCCGCAACTGACGGTCGTCGGCGTGCTGATCGCGCTGCTCAACGTCGCGGCGATGCGCGTGGTGGTACGGATCCGCGCCACCGGTACGCAGAAGCTGCGTGCCGACAGCGCCCGGCTGACCAACACCTCGTACGGCGGGCTCCAGCTCATCGAGACGATGAAGGCGACCGGCGCCGAGAACGGCTACTTCCGCCGCTGGGCCGGCCAGCACGCCACGACCCTGGACGGGCAGCAGCGGCTCGGCGTGCCCAGCGCGGTACTCGCCGTCGTCGCGCCCACCCTCGCGGCGCTCAACAGCGCACTGATCCTGTGGATCGGCGGGCTGCGGGCGGTGGAGGGCCACATCTCCATCGGTCTGCTCGTCGCCTTCCAGGCGCTGGTGACCAGCTTCACCGCACCGGTCACCCGGCTCAACGGGGTGGCCGGCCGGATCCAGGACTTCGCGGCCGACGTGGCCCGGCTCAAGGACGTCGAGAGCTTCCCGGTGGACGGCCTGTACTCCCGCAGCGAGCCGGCCGCGAGCACCCGCAGGCTCAAGGGGCACGTGACACTGGAGAACGTCACCTTCGGCTACAGCCCGCTCGACAAACCGCTGCTCACCGACTTCTCGCTGTCGGTCGGCCCCGGCCGGCAGGTCGCGCTGGTCGGCGGCTCCGGCAGCGGCAAGTCCACGGTGTCCCGGCTGATCTCGGGTCTCTACAACCCGTGGGAGGGCGCGATCCGCATCGACGGGCAGCGGCTCGACGAGATCTCCCGCAGCGCGCTGTCCGCCTCGGTCTCCTTCGTCGATCAGGACGTCTTCCTCTTCGAGGGCACCGTCCGGGACAACGTCGCGCTGTGGGATCCGTCGATACCGGACGACGACGTCATCGCCGCGCTCAAGGACGCCGCCATCCACGACACGGTCGCCCGGCGTCCCGGCGGCATCCACAGCCGGGTCGAGCAGGACGGCCGCAACTTCTCCGGAGGCCAGCGGCAGCGGCTGGAGATCGCCCGGGCCCTGGTCCGCCGCCCCAGCGTCCTGGTCCTCGACGAGGTGACCAGCGCCCTGGACGCCGAGACCGAGCAGGTGATCATCGACAATCTGCGGCGGCGGGGCTGTGCCTGCGTGGTGATCGCGCACCGGCTGAGCACGGTGCGCGACAGCGACGAGATCGTCGTGCTCGACCACGGCACGGTCGTGGAGCGCGGTCGGCACGAGGACCTGATCGCGGCCGGGGGGCCGTACGCCGAGCTCGTCAGGGAGCACTGAGATGACATCCGTCCAGAACCCCGTGATCGCCGACGCCGTGCCGGGCGCCGTGCCCGGCGATGTGGTGGTCGGTGCCCTCGGCGGTCTGGGACAGCCCGTCGACTGCGCCGGCGCCCGCAGCATGAGCCTCGAGGGGCCCCATGTGCTGTGGCTCGTCGTGGGCGGGGCGATGGACCTGTTCGCGGTCGACGCCGGAAACCAGGGGCACTGGCACTTCCTCGGCCGGCTCGAAACGGGAACCCTGGTGCTCGGACCGGCGGAAGGCCCGCGCCACACCCTCGTCGGACGGCCCCTGCAAGGGTGCGAACTGCGCCGGATCCAGCTGCGGGAACTGTTCGGGCCCGGGTACGGCGGAGGCGGGTACGCCGGATACCCGGACCAGCAGGCGTACAGCGGCTACGAAGTGCCCCTCAGCCCGCTGGAGGACGCGTTCGCCCGCGGGGTCGGACGCAGCCTGCGCGTCCTGTTCGAGGCGCCCCACGACGGTCAGCCGGGCCATGGACCGGGAACGGCGGAGCCGGCCGCGGAGTACGAAGCGGCCGACGACAACATCCTGTGGATGCCGGTGGCCCCCGGCAGCGTGCAGTACGGCGCCGCGTTCAGCAGCGAGGCGGCCGCCGACCTGCTCATCGACGGTGCGATGTGGCAGCGGGTGGTCAATCAGCAGTCCCGGCTGCTGTTCGCGCTGGACCGCTGGATCGAACGCATCGAGCGCGCCCATGAGAACCGGACAGCGGCCGGCATCGAGGCCGGCCGGACGGTGCGCGCGCAGGCGGACCAGGCGCTGCTGGCCTCCATCGACAGGCCGGGAGGCAGGGCCCCGTCCCACCCGGCCGAGGGCACCGACGACGCCACACTCGCCGCCTGCCGCAGAGTCGCCGACGCGGCCGGGATCACCGTCTCGGCGCCCGTGGAGGGCGGCTCGGCGAACGGACGGTCGAGCCCGGTCGAGCGCATCGCGGTGAGCTCGGGCTTCCGCACCCGCACGGTCCGACTCGACGGCCGCTGGTGGCGGGAGAACTCCGGCCCCCTGCTGGGCCACCGGGCCGGTACGGGCGCCCCGGTCGCGCTGCTGTGGCGGCGCGGCAGATACGAGGCGGTGGATCCGGTCACCGGCGAGCGGACGCGCATCGGGAGTACGGGCGGGGGCGCGGCCGCGGCCGCGTTCCAGCCCCGCGCCGTCATGTTCTACCGTCCGCTGCCCGACCAGCCCATAGCCGCCTGGCGGCTGCTCCGCTTCAGTCTGCGCGGCACCCGGGCTGACCTGCGCAACCTGATCCTGGGCGGTCTGGTCGCGGTCGGACTGGGCGCGCTGGTGCCCATCGCGACGGGACAGGTGCTCGGCGTCTACGTACCGAACGCCGAGAACAGCCTCATCGTCCAGACCTCGCTGGCGATCGTCGCCACCACCATCGTCTCGGCCGCCTTCATGCTGCTGGAGAACATCTCCATCCTGCGCATGGAAGGGCGCATCGAGTCCACACTCCAGCCGGCCGTCTGGGACCGGCTGCTGCGCCTGCCGACGAAGTTCTTCGCCGGGCGCTCCACCGGAGAGCTGGCCAGCGCCGCCATGGGCATCAGTGCCATCCGCCGCGTGCTGTCCGGCATCAGCTCGGTGGCCGTGCAGGCGGGCACCGTCGGCGCCGTGAACCTCGCTCTGCTGCTCTGGTACAGCCCCATGCTGGCCCTGCTGGCGATGGCGATGCTCACCGTGATCGGCGCGGTGTTCCTCGGCCTGGGGCTGTGGCAACTGCGGTGGCAGCGCCGGCTGATCGCGCTCGGCAACAAGCTCAACAACCAGGCGTTCCAGACGCTGCGCGGACTGCCCAAACTGCGTGTCGCCGCGGCGGAGAGCTTCGCCTACGCGTCCTGGGCCCGCGAGTTCGCCCGCAGCCGCGAGCTGCAGCAGCGCGTGGGCCGGATCAAGAACCTGATCACGGTCGTCAACGCGGTCTATCTGCCGCTCTGCACCCTCGTCATGTTCATGCTGCTCGCAGGTCCGGCCCGCGGGACCCTGTCGGCCAGCAGCTTCCTCACCTTCAACACCGCAGTGACCATGCTGCTGACATCGGTGACCCAGCTGACCGGCGCACTCATCTCCGCCGTCTCCGTCCTGCCGCTGTTCGAGCAGATCAAACCGCTGCTCGACGAGGTGCCCGAGGTCGGCGGCGGCACCATACAGCCGGGCGTCCTGTCCGGCGAGATCGAGGTCAAGCAGCTGTCGTTCCGGTACGCCGACGACGCGCCACTGGTGCTCGACAACGTGTCGTTCCGGATCCTGCCGGGCGAGTTCGTCGCGATCGTCGGGTCCAGCGGCTGCGGCAAGTCGACGCTGCTCCGGCTGCTCATCGGCTTCGACCGGCCGGTCTCCGGCAGCGTGCTCTACGACGGTCAGGACCTGACGGCCCTCGACCCGGCGGCCGTGCGCCGCCAGTGCGGGGTCGTCCTGCAGAACGCGCAGCCGTTCACCGGCTCGATCCTGGACTGCATCTGCGGTTCCGAGACGTTCTCCCTGGAAGAGGCCTGGGAGGCGGCCGCGATGGCGGGCCTGACCGAGGACATCAAGGCCATGCCGATGGGCATGCACACCGTCCTCTCCGACGGCGGCGGCACCGTCTCCGGCGGCCAGCGGCAGCGCCTGATGATCGCCCAGGCCCTGATCCGCCACCCGCGCATCCTGTTCTTCGACGAAGCCACCAGCGCCCTCGACAACGAGACCCAGCGCGTCGTGACCGAGAGCACCCGCAAACTGCGCTCGACACGCGTCGTCATCGCCCACCGGCTGTCCACCGTCATGGACGCCGACCGCGTGATCGTCATGTCGGAGGGCCGGGTCCTCCAGCAGGGTCCACCCGCGGAACTCCTCGCCGACACCGGCGGCATGTTCCATGAGCTGGTGCGCCGTCAGATGCGCTGAACGAGCCACGCGCCCGCCGGGGAGCGCTCCTCTGCGGTCCGCGGCGCCCGGCGTGACACGCTGGGGAACCCAGCGTTCCCCGTCCCATGAGGAGGTGCGGTGCACGTGCCGCAGAGCGAGCCGCAGCGTGCTCCGGACGCCCCCACGGTACTGAGCGAGGAACGCCGGCTCCGCAAGGAGCTCGGGTTCTGGAGCCTGGCGGCGATCGGGTTCTCCAACATCCTCGGCTCCGGCTGGCTGTTCGCGGCCATGTTCGCCGCGCAGACCGCAGGGCCCGCCTCGTTGCTGTCCTGGGTCGCGGCGGGCGTGCTGTGCGGCCTGGTGGCGCTGGTGATGGTGGAGCTCGGCGCCACCCGCCCCGAGGGCGGCGGAACCGTGCGCTGGCCGCTCTACGCGAGCGGCCGGCTGGTGGGCACCGTGATCGGCTGGTCGGTCCTGCTGTCGGTCGGCGGCACGGCGGCGGAGATCAGCGCGATCATGCAGTACGCCGCGCACTACCTCCCCGGCCTCTACGACAACGGCCGGCTGACCGCGTCCGGCCTGGCCGTGGCCTCGGGACTGAGCATCCTGCTGACCGCGCTCAACTGGTTCGCGGTACGCACCTTCGCGCGGCTGAACAACCTGGTGTCGCTGTTCAAGGTCGTCGTGCCCGTCGTCACCGTGGTGGCGCTGTTCCTCTCCGGCACGCACTCCGGGCGGCTCACCGACCACGGCGGCTTCGCACCGTACGGCTACGCGGCCTGTCTGACCGCGCTCGCCAGCGGCGGCATCGTGTACTCCGTCAACGGCTTCCAGGCGCCGCTCGACTTCTCCGGCGAGGCCCGCAACCCCCGGCGCAATGTGCCGGGCGCGGTACTCACCGGCATCGGGCTGGCCGTGCTGGTCTACCTGGGACTGCAGCTCGCCTTCCTCTTCACGGTGCCGGACTCGCTGCTCGGCCACGGATGGCAGGGCGTGAACTTCGAGTCACCGTTCGGGCAGCTCGCCCTGGTGCTCAACCTGCACTGGCTGGCCACCCTGCTCTACGCCGACGCGGTGGTCTCGCCCGGCGGCTCGGCCTACGTCGGGGTCGCGATCGACGCCCGGCACACCTACGCCCTGGCCAAGAACGGCCTGCTGCCGCGCTTCTTCATGCGGATCGACGCCCGCTCCGGCATGGCCCACCGGGCGCTGCTGCTCAACCTCGTCGTGATCGTCCTGTTCATGCTGCCGTTCGGCGGCTGGCAGGACATCGTCAGCGTGATGGGCGACATGTATCTGCTCATCTACGCGGCGTCCGCGGTCGCCGTCGCCGTGTTCCGGGCGCGGGACAGGGAGCAGGGGGTGACCCGCAAGGACGGCCAGGTACCCGGGGTGCGCTGGATCGCGCCGATCAGCTTCGTGGTGGCCACCGAATTCGTCTACTGGTCGGGCTGGCACGATCTGCGCCTCGCGCTGCCGCTGGTTCTCGCCGGTGTGCCGCTGTTCCTGCTGCTGCGCCGCGACGCCGCCGGGCGGCCGGTGCGCGAGGAGCTGCGGGACGGCGCCTGGCTGGTCTGCCAGCTGGCCGCGCTGACGTTGCTGTCCTGGCTGGGCACCTTCGGCGGCTCGGGCCGGCTGCCCGCGCCGTACGACACGATCGTGGTCGGTGCCGTCGCGCTCGCCGTGTTCGGCTGGGCCGTGCGCTCCGGGACGGCGCACCTCCGGGTGGAACCGGCCCCGCCCGTCCCGGTCACCTGACCGGGGCCCGTGCTGGGGCATTCCGTGATGAACGGGGCCCACCCGGTGAGGAAAACCCAAGTGGAGGCGAACAAAAACACATGTACTCCGGCTCGCGCAGGCGGTGGGATCAGGGCGACCCCCCGCTTGCCCTGATCCGGCCCCCACCGCCGGACCAGCACACCCGGACGGAAAGGACTATCTGTGTCCCGTCCCCGAAGAGTCCTCGCGGCGCTCGCCGTGACCCTCCCGCTGCTCACCGCCGGCCTGCTCGCACCGGGAACGGCGTCGGCGCTCCCGCCCGGCGCCACGTACACGGTCTCCGTCGGCTCGAAGGCCTCCTACGCCCATCCGACCGACACCTCCGCGGTCCCCTACATCGACAAGGACGGCGCGTTCTACTTCCAGCAGTCCGCCGCCCTGTACGGTGCCACGGACCCCCGCTACTGGGACTTCTTCACCGGTACGAACTTCGACGACGCCTCGCGGTCGAGTGCTATCAGCAACGCGGTGAACCCGGCCAACTCCAGCGACAAGAACAACGACACGACCTGGCGCTGCAACAACAGCCCGACCGGAGTGACGGCGACCGCCGCGCCCTCGGGCTCGGGGTACGCGCAGAAGAACTACTGCGACCTGACCGGGGTGTGGGTCGATCCGGACACCGGTGACTGGTACGGCCTGGTGCACAACGAGTTCACCCCGCAGCCGTTCGGCGACGGCCTGCACTACGACGCGATCGACTACGCGCGCTCGACGAACCAGGGCAAGGTCTGGAACATCCTGGGCCACGCGATCACCTCGCCGTACAGCACCGCACGGGCCGACACCACGGCCTTCCCGAACCAGACGTACGACTACGGTGACGGCGACCAGCGGCTCTTCGTCGACACGGCGTCCGGCTACTTCTACATCACCTACGGCTCGCGCATCGTGGACAAGAACGGCGGCTGGAAGGCGTTCTACGCCCATGCCGCCCGCGCTCCCATCTCGTCCAAGATGGCGCCCGGCTCCTGGCAGAAGTGGTACAACGGCTCCTGGTCGCAGCCCGGACAGGGCGGCCTGGAGAGCAACGAGGTGCCGGTGACCTCCGCCGGCGGCACCGGATACACCCCCGCGTCGGCCGAGTACGATCCGGCCAACACCGGCACCGTGGACCAGCAGGTCGCGGCAGGCAAGATGCCGCCGACCTCGCCGCTGTTCGTCATGGACATCACCTACAACGCCTATCTGGGCCTGTACATCGGTGAACCGCAGGCGGTCGACCAGAGTGGCAACGCCCCACAGCAGATCTACGCCACCGACGACCTCTCCACCCAGAAGTGGACGCTGATCGGCGACACCGGCAGCCACCACACCGCCTCGTGGTACCGGTGGTTCCTGGACAGCGCGAACAGGACCAGTTCGACGATCGTCGGCAAGAACTTCCGCTCGTACTGCTCCTTCGGATGCTCCGGCGGCGCTTCCGGCGAGTACGTCAACCTCACGATCGACTCGTCCGCCCCGGCACCGTCACCGGTCGACCCGGCGAAGACCTACACGATCGGCAGCGGGTCCGGCCGCGTCCTCGCCCAGGCCACCGGCAGCTCGGCCACCACCTCGGTCACGGCCGCGACCGGGTCAAGTCTCGAATCGTGGAGCTTCACCGGCAACGGCGACGGCTCCTACCGCATCACCAACGCCGCCACCGGCCAACTGCTCGGGGTGAACTCCGCTGCGACGGCCAACCGTGCCTGGGCCACCAAGCCGACCGCCACCACGGTGGGGTCCGGCGGTCCCACCGTCGGCCAGCAGTGGTTCCTCATCAAGAACGTGAACTCCGCGGGCGCGCAGACCGGCACATACCGCATCGTCAACCGGTACAGCGGTCTCGTCCTCGGCATGTCGTCCGACACCGGCCGGCTCGCCGAGACCACCCCGGCCCGCACCTGGACCAACGGCACGGGCAACCCGGTCGGCGGCTCCCGTACCGCCGCCGAGCAGGCCCTGACCCTGACCGCCACCGCGGCCGCGAGCAACCTGAACGGCACGCACACGATCTCCGTGTCCGGCAAGGCTCTCGATGATCCCGACTGGCACACGGAGCCCGGCGTCCAGCTCGACACCTGGTCGCTGAACGGCGGCAAGAACCAGAACTGGGTCTTCACCCAGCAGTCCGACGGCTCCTACACCCTCGTCAACGCCCACTCCAACCTGTGCGCCGACGATGACGGAGGCGCCACCGCACCGGGCACGGCAGTGGTCCAGTGGACCTGCACCGGCGGTGCCAACCAGAAGTGGCGGGTGACGAAGCTGGCGTCCGGCGCCTACACGATCACCAACGTCCACAGCGGACTCCTGCTGACGACCTCGTCGACCTCCGACGGTGGCACGGTCACCCAGCAGACGGACACCGATCTGCCGCGGCAGCACTGGACCATCGCCTGACCCCGCACCGAGTCGGCCATCGGCCGGCATCGCACTGAGCCAGGGAAGCGCACCCGATCGGTACCACCGATCGGGTGCGCTTTGCTCATGTTCCAACAAAATGCTGCGGAACTCAACGGGCGGCGCCGAGGGCGGAAGCCGGGGGTCCCGGCCCGGTGCGGGCTCTCCACGGGTGGCGGCGGCGCGGACCGGGGCCGAGGTGCCGTCGGCGTGCCCTCCGGGGTGCCGCATCCGGCGGCCGGCTCCGTGCCGGGGGTCGTGCTCGGCGTGACGCCCTTGGGTAACGGACGAACGCAACGATGGCCCGCTCCTGAGGAAGGCCGGATCGCCCTCCCGGAACGTCGGCGGAAGACGGGTCCGGCCTCGACACATCGGCCGTGCGCCCTGGCCGGCCCGGATGCCCAGGGGTGGCGACCGCGATCCATGGTGCATCTTGAAGCAACGTATGTGAACTTGTTTGACCGGTCAGGGCGTGTCCTGACCCCCTTTCCCGTCCCCCGTGAGTGCTCCGGGGAAGGCCGGATGTCGATTTCCGCAGTCCGGAGCGGCTCGTACCGCTACATCACGGTCCCACAACACCACCGGGTCGGAGCGTTGACGCCCCTGGGTAAGGGGGCGTAGAACTACCCCTGCGAGCGAGGTCCCGGTTAATCCTGTTGAATTTTGTTCGAAACCATCAGGTGCTAGGAGGTCCCCAGCGGGACCCCCCTTCCGTCTCTTCGCCGCACCGCATCCCATGCACCGCATCGTGACCGCAGACCACAGCAGACCGCAGACCACAGACCACAGACCACAGACCACCCATGGAGGCACCATGTCGGATGTCGGCTCGCCGGGCAGCAACAATCCGGGGTCATCGCCGAGTCGCCGCACCCTGCTCAGGGGAATGGCCGGCATCGCAGGTCTCTCCGTCGCGGGCGGACTGCTCTCGGCCTGTGACAGCTCCTCGTCCACACCGAGCGACAGCGGTTCGGCCGGGGGTCAGGTGACCTTCGGCTCCAACTACTCGGACCCCGCAGCGAAGACCGCGTTCGCGGCGCTGGCGGGCGCGGCCACCAAGGCGTCCGGTTCACCGATCAAGATCAACACGGTCGACCACAACACCTTCCAGACCAACATCACCAGCTATCTGCAGGGCACGCCGGACGACCTGTTCACCTGGTTCGCCGGCTACCGCATGCAGTACTTCGCGGCCCAGGGCCTCGCGCTGCCGATCGACGACGTCTGGGAGAAGATCGGCGGCAACTTCGGCCCCGCCGCCAAGAAGCTGTCGACCGGTCTGGACGGCCACCAGTACCTGGTGCCGATGTACAACTACCCCTGGGTGGTCTTCTACAACAAGAGCGTGTTCAGCGCGAAGGGCTACACCGTCCCCACCAACTGGGACCAGTACCTCGCCCTGGCCAAGAAGATGAAGACCGACGGCATGATCCCGATCGCCTTCGCCGACAAGGACGGCTGGCCCGCGCTGGGCACCTTCGACATCCTCAACATGAGGATCAACGGCTACGACTACCACATGAAGCTGATGAAGCACGAGATCCCCTGGACCGACCCGGGGGTGACCCAGGTGTTCGATCACTGGGCCCAGCTCATGCCGTACGTACAGAGCGGCGCCAACGGCCGGATCTGGCAGGACGCCGCCAAGGCCCTGGAGACCAAGCAGGCCGGCATGATGTTCCAGGGCACCAACCAGGTCGCCGCGCAGTACGTCACCGACAAGGCGAACCTCGACGACCTGGACTTCTTCGTCTTCCCCGAGATCAACCCGGCCTACGGCACGGACTACATGGACGCGCCCACCGACGGCTTCATGCTCAGCAAGAAGGCCAAGAACACCGTCGCCGCCAAGAAGATCCTGGAGTACATCGGCACCGGCGCGGCCGAAGCCGAGTTCCTCAAGACCGACCAGTGGGACGTCGGCCTGGCCACCGGACTGAAGGTGCCGTCCTACAACGCGATCCAGACGAAGTCGGTCGCCGAGATCGCCAAGTGCAAGGCCGTCGCCCAGTACATGGACCGCGACGCGGACCCCGCCATGTCCAACGCGATGATCTCCATCATCCAGAAGTTCATCGCCGACCCGAGTTCCGGCAACATCGCCTCGTTGCAGAAGAGCGCGGAGAGCCAGGCAAAGGCCATCTACACCTCATGACGACCACCCAAGCGCGACCCCCGGCGGCGAAGCAGCGCCGCCGGGGCGGCGTGCGCAAACTCTCCGGACGCGACAAGCTCGTCGTCGCACTGCTCCTCGGCATCCCGCTGCTGATAGAACTGGTCTTCATCTGGTTCCCGGCACTGGGCACCGTCCTGCTGTCGTTCACCAAGTGGAACGGCGTCGGCAGCCTCGGCACCAAGTCGTGCCTGCCCAACGTGCCCTCGATCATGAACAACGGCTGCCTGTACGGGGTGCAGAACTACCACCAGGCCGCCACGATCTACCCCGAGTTCTGGCCCGCCGTCCAGCACAACCTCATCTGGCTGGCCGTCTTCATCCTCTTCGCGACCCCGCTGGGCATGCTGTTCGCCGTCGTCATCGACTACGGCATCAAGGGCAGCCGGATGTACCAGAGCATCCTCTTCCTCCCCGTGATGCTCTCCCTCGCGCTGATCGGCATCATCTGGGAGTTCATGTACTCCCAGAACTTCGGGCTGATCAACACGGTCATCGGACGCAACGGCGACAGCAACGCCATCGACTGGCTCGGCGATCCACACCTCAACCTCTGGGCCGTCCTGGTCGAGGCGACGTGGCGTCAGTCCGGCTATGTGATGGTCCTGTACCTCGCCGGACTCAAGGCGGTGGACCCGACGCTGCGGGAGGCCGCCAAGGTCGACGGGGCCAACGCCTGGCAGACGTTCTGGCGCGTGGTCTTCCCGGTGATGAAGCCGATCAACATCGTCATCATGGTCGTCACCGTCATCGAGTCGCTGCGCGCGTTCGACCTCGTCTACATCACCAACAAGGGAATCAACGGCCTGGAACTGCTCTCGGTGCTGGTCACCTCCAACATCGTCGGCGAGACCCAGCGGGTGGGCTTCGGATCGGCGCTGGGCGTGGTGCTCCTGGTGATCTCACTGGTCCCGATCAGCATCTTCCTGTTCCAGACGTTCCGCCGTGAGGACACCCCATGACCACCGACACCCTGCCCCGCGTCACAGCGCAGCAGAGCTCCGGCGAACGGCCGAAGTCCCGCCCCTGGGGGCAGGTCAGCGCTCAGCTGTTCCTCGTCAGCGCCTCGGTGCTGTGGCTGCTCCCGATACTGTTCGCCCTGTACATCGCGCTGCGGCCGTACGCCGAGACGCAGAAGTACGGCTATGTCTCACTGCCGCACCACCTCACGCTGAAGAACTTCTCGCAGGCGTGGACGCAGTCGGACATGCTGCACTACTTCCTGAACTCGGTGCTGATCACGGTTCCGGCGGTGGTGGTCGCCCTCGCGCTCTCCACCGGGGTCGCCTTCATACTGACCCGGGTCAACGTGAAGCTGAACGTCGCCCTGCTCATCCTGTTCACCGCGGGAAACCTGCTCCCGCAGCAGGTCATCATCACCCCCCTGTACCGGCTCTTCCTGAAGGTCCCGCTGCCGGAATTCCTCAGCGAGAGCGGTCTGCTGTACAACTCGGCCTTCGGCCTGATCCTCATCAACGTGGCGTTCCAGCAGGGCTTCTGCGTCTTCGTGCTGAGCAACTACATGAAGTCGATCCCGGAGGAGATGTACGAGGCGGCGCTGGTCGACGGCGCCGGCCTGTGGACCCGGTTCTGGAAGCTCACCGTGCCGCTGTGCCGCCCCGCGCTGGCAGCCCTCGCCACCTTGCTGACCACCTGGATCTACAACGACTTCTTCTGGGCGATCACCCTGATGTCGTCGGGTGACAAACGACCGGTCACCTCCGCACTGGCCAACCTGCAGGGCCAGTTCGTCAGCGATCAGAACCTGATCGCGGCCGCGGCACTGATCGCGGCCGTGCCCACCCTGGTGGTCTACGTCCTGCTGCAGAAGCAGTTCATCGCGGGCCTGTCCCTGGGATCGAGCAAGGGCTGAGCGCAGCACCGCAAGTGCTCCCCGAAAGACGGCCGGTCACCCGGCCGTCGGTCCGTCAGCGGGCGTTCGGCGCCGCGTGGACGCGCTCGCCGCCGACATAGGTCAGTGCCACGGTGGTGTCACCGATGGCCTCCGGCGGGCCGTCGAAGGGATCACGGTCCAGGACCACCAGGTCGGCCAGCGCGCCGACGCGGATCGTGCCCGTGTCGTCCAGGTGGTTCACGTAGGCGGAACCCGCTGTGTACGCCGTCAGCGCGGTGCCCAGGTCGAGACGCTGCCCGGGCAGGAAGGCCGGGCGGTCCTCGCCGTGGCCGACGCGGTTGACCGCGACATGGATGCCCTGCATCGGGTCGGGGCTGCTCACCGGCCAGTCGCTGCCGGCCGCCAGCGTGGCACCGGCCCGCAGCAGGTCGCCGAACGGGTACTGCCAGGAGGCCAGTTCACCTCCCAGGAACGGGATGGTGAGCTCGTCCATCTGCGGTTCGTGGGTGGCCCAGAGCGGCTGCAGGTTGGCGACCGCGCCGAGGCGGGCGAAGCGCGGGACGTCGTCGGGGTGGACCACCTGCAGATGGGCGAGGTGGTGCCGGTTGTCGCGGCGGCCGTTGGCGGCGAGGGCCGCCTCGACGGCGTCCAGCGCCTCGCGCACGGCGCGGTCGCCCAACGCGTGGAAGTGGACCTGGAAGCCCAGGGCGTCCAGCTCCACGACATGGTCGCGCAGCGCCGCCGGGTCGACGAAGCTGAGGCCGCTGTTGGCGGTGGCGCAGCCGCAGGAGTCCAGATAGGGCGCCGTCATCGCGGCCGTGAAGTTCTCGGTGATGCCGTCCAGCATGATCTTCACCGAATCGGCCCTGAAGCGCCCGGCACGCAGCTGCTCGCGACGCTCGACCAGCTCGGCGATCTGCTCCGCGCCGCGTGAGCGGTCCCACCACAGGGCGCCGTTGACGCGGGCGGTGAGACGGCCGTCGGCGGCGGCGGTGAAGTAGGCGTCGGAGGGGTCGGGCTGACCGTTGAAGACGCCGAGGATGGCGTCCTGCCAACTGGTGATGCCGAGGCCGTGCAGCACCTGCTGGGCGCGGAGCAGTCCGGCGAGGCGGTCGGCCGCGGTGGTCTTCGGGACCAGGCGCGCGACGAGCCCGGTCGCCCCCTCCTGCAGCATGCCGCCGGGGGCGCCGTCGGCCTCGCGCTCGATCCGGCCGTCGGAGGGGTCGGCGCTGTCGGCGGTGAGCCCGGCGAGCTCCAGGGCGCGGGTGTTGGCCCACGCACCGTGATGGTCGCGGTTGAAGAGGAACACCGGCCGGTCGGCGACGACGGCGTCGATGAGGTGGCGGGTCGGCACCCCGCCCTCGAAACTCTCCAGGGACCAGCCGCTGCCGGTGATCCATTCTCGCTCCGGGTACGCCTCGGCGTAGGCCGCGATCCGGCGCTGGTACTCGGCAAGGCTGGTGGTGCCCGTCAGATCGCACTCGCCCAGCTCGACGCCCGCGTAGACCGCGTGGACGTGGGCGTCCTGGAAACCGGGGATCAGCAGCCGCCCGGCGAGGTCCACCACCTCGGTCTTCGGACCGACCAGTTCGCGCACTTCGTCGTGCCCGACGGCGACGATGCGCCCGCCGCGGACGGCCACGGTCGTGGCGCGGCTGCGGGCCGGATCCGTGGTGAGGGCGGGGCCGCCGGTGAAGACGAGGTCTGCGGCGTGGGTCATGGACTGCTCCATATGTCGTTTCGGTGGGGCGGAGGGCGTCAGGTCGTCGGGTGGGTGGTTCAGATGGTCGCGGAGGTTGGGACGGTGGTGGGCTCGGCGGAGAGCAGGTCCGCCGCGCCGGCATCGGTGGCCTGGCCGGCGGCGAAGTAGGGCGACTTGCGGCCCCACTTGGCCCAGCCGGCGACCAGCAGCCCGGAGAGGATCATCAGCACCGGCATCTGCAGCAGGAACCAGCCGTTGTCCGCCCGCAGTGCGAAGTGGTCGGCTGAGGTGGCGTACCCCCAGCACATGTACCCGGCGAGGGCGAACAGGACCAGTGCGCTGAGCACCGGCAGCACGACCGCCCGCACGCCCTCCCAGAGGGTGTTGCGCAGCAGCCCGCGGAAGCGCACGGCGGCGGCGACGGCGGTCAGACCGTAGGAGAGCGCGACGACGATGCCGATGGCACTGACCGAGGCGCTGATCAGCTCGCTGACCTTCGGGATGACCAGGGAGAGCGCCGCGACCACGGCGGCGATCGCACCGAGGAGCAGCGTTCCCGCCGCGGGCGTCCCGTACTTCGGGTGGATGCGGGTCCAGACCGGGCCGACGGTGCGGTCGCGGCCCATGGCGAACAGCCCGCGCACCGTGGGGATCACTCCGGCCTGCAGCGAGGCCACGGCGGAGAAGGTCAGCGCGACCAGGGGCAGTGCCGCGAGCGGCTGGTGGGCCAGCTGGTTGCCGAAGTAGGTCAGCCCCTGCGCACCGTTGTCGACGAGCTGGCCGGAGGAGAGGACCCGCTGGAAGGCCACCGCGCCGAGAAGGAACAGACCGAGCATGGTGAACACCGTGATCAGGCCGCTGCGGGAGGCGTCACGCGGGTCGCGCACCTCCTCGCTGACGCTGAAGGCGGCGTCGAAGCCCCAGTAGCAGAACACCGCCACCACCATGCCCTGGGCCAGCGCGGCGAGCGAGGGGATCGTGAAGGGGTTGAACCAGTCGAGGCTGAACGGCTGGGTGCCGGCGAAGAGGCCGTACCCGCAGAAGCCCAGCAGCACCAAGTACTCGAAGCCCAGGAGATAGCGCTGCAAGCGCGCGGCGACGTCGGCCCCGGTGACGGCGGCGAGCGTGGCGGCCACCAGCACCGTCATCCCGAGCAGCGTCGATTGCAGCGTGCTGTCGGGATTCAGGGTCAGTCCGGCCAGGCGGTGCAGTCCCGCCTGGCCGGCGAGCTGGATCAGGGCCGATCCGGTCACGGTCGTGGTGTAGGCGAGGAAGACGACGGTTCCGACGACGTTCACCCAGCCGGAGAGGAACCCCAGCCAGGGGCTGACCGAGCGGCCGACCCAGACGTAGCTGTTGCCGCAGTTGGGCTCGACCCGGTTGAGCCGGGAGTAGGCCGCGGCGATCCCCAGGATCGGCAGGAAGGCGAGCAGCATGATGATCGGCAGATGCAAGCCGACGATCCCGGTGAGCAGCCCCATCCCGAGGCCGATGCTGGTGGTCGCGGCGGTGGTGGACGCGGCGATGACCACGCCGTCCAGTACGCCGAGCGACCGTCTCATGTCTGTTGCCATCGGGCCACCGCTTCGCTCGGGACTGGGTTGGAGCGACATGCAATCCTGCGGGCTCTTAACACGTCAATGGTGTTGACATAAGCTCCGGCCATGACCGACCGGCAGATCCCCGGGACCGCGCGGCCGCGCCGCCGCCCCACGAAGCAGGGCACGGTGCTGTCCGAAGCACTGATCGTCGAGACCGCGCTGCGGCTGATCCGCCAGCACGGATCGGCCGCGCTGACCGTACGGCGGCTGGGCGCGGCACTGGGCGCGGACCCCAGCGCGCTCTACCGGTACTTCCGCAACACCGACGACCTGCTGCTCGCCGTCGCCGACGAGCTGATCGGCCAGGCCTTCGCCGGCTGGGCCCCGGTCGGCGACTGGCGCGCCGACCTGCGCGAACTGGGCCTGCGGATCCACTCCGCCTATCTCGAGCACCCGCAGGCCGCGATGCTGGCGGCCTACCGGGTCACCGGACGGCCGCACGAGGCCTTCGCCATCGAGTCGATCCTGGGCGTACTGCGCCGCGGCGGTTTCCCGGACCCCGAGGCGGTCCGGATGTACCACACCTTCGTCGACACAGGCCTGGCCTACGCGGCCCTGGACGCCGCCAGCGCCGCGCTCCCGCCGCAGGCCCGGGAGGCCGAGCGGCAGGTCTGGGAGCGGACCTACGCCTCCCTGCCGAGCACCACCCACCCCCACATCGCCGCCACCACGCGCCTGCTGCAGGCCGAAATGGGCCGCAGCGCCTACACCAAAACCCTGGACCTCGTCCTGGACGCGGCAGCGGCCCGCCTCGACACCCTGACGACCGGCAGGCCGTCACCGCCTCTCGCTAGCATGGAACGATGACCACATCTCATGTCCTGACCTGGGCGGTCAGCGAGAGCGACGGTTACGAGACAGCGTGGATCGAGGTCGACGACACCTCACTGCGGGCACGTGGCCGCGTGGTCGGCACAGTGCCCGAGCCCTACTGGATCACGTACGAACTCGACACCACGGAAGACTTCGTGACCCGCCGACTGCGGGCCACCTCCGAAATGGCGAGCAGGACCGTCGAGTTGGACCTGCGTCGCACCCAGGACGGACGATGGACGGTGAACGGTGAACCGGCGCCCGACCTGGGCAGCGCGCTCGACTGCGACCTCGGCCTGTCCCCGCTGACCAACACCATGCCGGTGCTGCGCCATGCCCTGCACCGCGTCCCGGGCGAGCAGGACTTCCTGATGGCCTGGATCCGCGTCCCGGACCTCACGGTCCAGCCCAACCGACAGACCTACACCCACCTCGGCGCGAACCGCGTGCGCTACGCCTCGGGCACGTACCGGGCGGATCTCACTCTGGACGCCGACGGTCTCGTCGTCACGTACCCGGGTTTGGCTCAGCGCAGGTGAGTGCCTCCTGCTCCGCCGACCGCCCTGGATCGCAGGAGATCGCCGATGCGTTCGGCCGGGGCCGTACCGGCCCCGGCCGAACGCATCGGTGCGAGCGCCCCGCACGGTGCGTCAGCGACGCATCAGCACAGGACGCGAAGCGCCCCGGGCTGAACCCTTGCCGTCATGGGGAGGATGTTATCGACCTCGCCGTCCGCGCCGTAGGGGATCTCGCGGTCCGCCACGATGCGGACTTCCTTGCCACGGAGGACCTCGATCTCGGGGCGGTTGATGTGCGCGCCGGTCTTCAGTTCGTTCATGATGGTGAAGAAGAGGCGCTTGGGCGCTTCGCGGATGATGACGACGTCCAGCAGCCCATCGTCGAGGCTCGCGTCCGGGGCGATGAGGCGGCCGAAGCCGTAGTAGGCGGAGTTGGCCGCCACGACCGTGTAGCCGCGTCGCTCGCGGGAGACGCCGTCCACGGTGATGCTGAAGTCGGCAGCCCACCAGGTGGCCACCGCGCGCAGGCCGCCCGCGTAGTAGGAGGCGGAACCCCGCAGGAGGCGTGAGGTGTTGGCGTGACGGTTGGCCAGCGCGTCGACGCCCGCGTAGACGCTGCCCAGGACGACGGTTCTGGTGTGGGCCGCCGACTCGACCGCGATCGTGTCGATGCGGCGCGGTGTGCCCTTCAGGAGCAGTTTGGCCAGCGCCGGGGGCTCGTTGGGAAGACCGAGGGCTCGTGCGAAGTCGTTTCCGCGGCCGGCGGGGACGATTCCGAGGACGGCGTCGGTGCCGCTGAGGGCGCCGCCGACGCAGCCCACTATTCCGTCGCCGCCGACGGCGAGGACGATGTGCCCCTGCTCGGCTGCCTTCAGCGCGATTTCCCGCGCGTGTTCCAAGCTGTGGCTGTACTGCGTGTCGAGCTGCGCTCCCGCTTGCCGGAGCAGGCGGGCCAGCGGGAGCAGGGCTGCTGTTCCGGTGGCGCCCCCGGCGGTGGGGTTGACGACCGCTGTGAACTGTCGCATGAGAGTGCCTCCGAAAGGCATGAGTGACCAGTCAGCGGATGGGAAGCAGGATGCCGGGGTTGAGGATGCCCGCGGGGTCGAGGGCCGCCTTGACGGCCTGCAGGACGTGCACCCCGAGCGGGCCGATCTCCTGGGTGTACCAGTCGCGATGATCGGTCCCCACGCCGTGGTGGTGAGTGATGGTGCCGCCGGCCGTGAGGATGGCGTCGTTGGCGGCGCGCTTGGCCGGTGCCCAGTGGGCGACCGGATCCTCGCCCTGGGCCGAGACCACGGTGAAGTAGAGGGACGCGCCGGTCTCGTAGACGTGGGAGATGTGGCACATGACGAGCGGCGGGGTTCCCGCCGCGGTCAGGGTGTCGTTGAGCGCCTTGCGCACGGCTTCGTAGAGGGCCGGGATGCGGGACCAGAAGGCCGCGGTCTCCAGGGTCTCGGCGAACGCACCCGCGTCGAGCAGCGAGTCGCGGAGGTAGGGCGCGGAGTAGCGGCCATGGGCCCACTTCTCGCCGGCCGCGTCCACGAGTTCGCCTCCGCAGGAGCGCAGGACGGCGGCTGCCTGGGCGCGCCTGTTCTCCGTGTCCTCGGCGGTGCCCTCGTACCCGGCGACGGCCATGACGCCGGCGGGCTGGGGGGCGGCCGGCTGTCCGCCGATGCTGTCCGGCTGAGCCAGTCCGACCAGCGTCTCCGTCTCGTCCGAGAGGCGCAGCACGGTGGGCAGCGGGCCGTCCTGGGCGAGTCGGCGCAGTGCGGTTGCGCCCGCCTCGAAGGTGGCGAATCTCCAGCCCTCGTACACCTTGACCACGGGGACCGGTCGGATGCGTACGGTCACCGAGGTGATGACGCCGAACGCGCCCTCGGAACCCAGGATCAGCTGGCGGAGGTCCGGGCCGGCGGCGGACCGGGGCGCACGGCCCACTTCCAGGGTGCCTTCAGGCGTGGCCACCGTCAGGCCCAGCACCATCTCGTCGAACCGGCCGTAGCCGGCCGACGCCTGCCCGCTGGAGCGGGCCGCGGCGAATCCACCGATGGTCGCCCACTCGTAGGACTGCGGGAAATGCCCCAGGGTGAAGCCGTGTGCGGCGAGCAGTGCCTCCGCCTGCGGTGCGCGGAGCCCGGACTGCAGGGTCGCGGTGCGGGAGACCTCGTCGACGGAGACCAGGCTGTCCAGGCGGCGCAGGTCCAGCGCGACGAAGGGGCCCGGTCCGGTGGGAGCAAGTCCACCGACCACCGATGTGCCGCCGCCGAAGGGGACCACCGCCACGCCGTGCTCGGCGCAGACCCGCAGAACGTCGAGGACGTCCTGGTGGGATCCCGGCAGCAGCACGGCATCCGGTAGGTCGTCGACCTCGCCGGCGCGGATCCGCAGGAGGTCGGGGGTGGACTTGCCACGGGTGTGCCGGATCCGGGTCTCCGCGTCGGTCCGCAGCTGGGCCGGGTCGCCGAGGCAGTCGGCGAGAGCCCGGCGGGCCTCGGCACCGAGGCCGGACTCCGGCACGACGATGTCGCCGAGCACGGTTGCCTCGGCGCTTCGGGGCTTGACGCCGAGCAGGTCTCGCAGCAGGCCGAGCGCTGAGTCGGGCAGCGGTGCCGCCTTGGCCGGGTCGCCCCAGCCACTCCACAACATGTCCACCATCAGTGCTTCCTTACCGATCGGATCCGCGGGCGCTGTGTTCCTCGGCCCCCGCTGGCATTACACTGTGACAGATGACGCCCATTCGTCACAAGCACTCGGACAGCAGCGCTGTACTCGACGCGGCACGCGACTGCGTTCTGGCCGTCGGCGTTCGCCGGACCACCCTGACCGACGTGGCCCGGCGTGCCGGGGTCTCGCGTATGACGCTGTACCGCAAGTGGCCGGACGTACGGACACTCGTGGGCGACCTGATGACCCGCGAGTGGGTCGCCGTCGCAACGGACGCCCTGCCCGGGCACGACCCCTCGGCTCCCACCCTCGTGCGGCTGGTCGACGGCCTGACGGCCGGCGTACGGGCGTTCCGCGCCCATCCGCTCTTCCACAAGATCATCGACGTCGATCCCGAACTGCTGCTCCCGTATGTGCTCGACCGCCGGGGGGCCAGTCAGGACGCACTGCTGGAGCTCCTCGTCGCGGCCCTGCGGGAAGGGCACGCCGACGGATCGGTCCGTGCGGACCACCCGGTCCGGCAGGCCCGTTCCCTGCTGCTCATCGCCCAGGCCTTCACGCTTTCGTTGCGCACGATGTCCGACGAGACCGACCCCGACCTGACCGCGGCAGCTTTCGACGATGAACTGCGGACGATCCTGGAGAGGACCCTCACGCCATGAGCTCCCACCCGCTGCCCCGTCCGGCCCGAGCCTCCTCCTCCCTGAACGCCGGGCGCCGGTCCCGGGAACTGGCCGAGGTCGCCGACGGCATGAAAGTCGACGTCCTGGTCGTCGGGCTCGGTGCGACCGGCGCCGGCGTCGCCCTCGACGCAGCGTCCCGCGGCCTGTCGGTGGCCGCGATCGACGCCCACGACCTCGCTTTCGGGACATCCCGGTGGAGCTCGAAGCTGATCCACGGCGGCCTGCGCTACCTCGCCTCCGGCCAGCTGGACGTGGCCTACGAAAGCGCGGTCGAGCGGGGGGTGCTGATGGAGCGCACCGCCCCGCACCTCGTCCATGCCCAGCCCTTCGTTCTGCCGCTGACACCGTTGGTCACACGGCAGCAGGCCGCACTGACCTGGGCCGGATTCAGAGCGGGTGACCTGCTCCGCGCATCGGCCGGCACCTCCCGCCGCGCCCTGCCCGCCCCCCGCCATCTGTCCGCGGTGGAGACCCGGCATCTCGCCCCCGCTCTGCGCCAGTCCGGGCTGCGGGGCGGACTCCTGTCCTGGGACGGCCAACTGAGCGACGACGCCCGGTTGGTGACCGCTCTCGCCCGCACCGCCGCGACCCGCGGCGCAAGGATCCTGACCCGTGTCCGTGCGCTGGAGCTCACCGGCGCCGGAGCCAGGGTGCGGGACGAACTGACCGGTGAGGAAACGCAGATACGGGCCCGCGCCGTGATCAACGCGGCAGGAGTATGGGCAGGCGGTCTCGTCGAGGAGGTACGACTGCGCCCGTCCCGCGGAACCCATCTCGTGCTGCGATCCCAGGACCTCGGCATGATGACCGCCGGGATGCACATCCCGATTCCCGGCGAGAGCAACCGCTTCGCCCTCGTGCTGCCGCAGGGCGACGGACGCGTCTACGTCGGACTGACCGACGAGCCCATCGAGGGACCGGTCCCGGATGTCCCGGACGTGCCCGAGACGGACGTCGGCTTCCTGCTCGACGTCCTGGGATCAGCTCTCGAGGTGTCCCTCGACCGTACGCATGTCGTGGGCGCGTTCGCCGGCCTGCGTCCGCTGCTCGACATCACCACCTCGGAGCCGGGCTCCCACGGACCGGATCGCACCGCCGACATCTCCCGCCGACACGCGGTGCTGACCTCGCCCCAGGGCGTCACGACGATCGTCGGCGGCAAGCTCACCACGTACCGGCGGATGGCCCAGGACGCGGTGGACGCCGCCGTCACCACCCGCCGCCTCGCCGCCGGACCGTGCCGCACCGCATCCATTCCGCTGGTCGGAGCGGCGCCGCCGCGAACCCTGACGACGCTCGACGCCCCCGCCCGCCTGATCGAGCGCTACGGAATCGAGGCACCGGCGGTCCACGCCCTGGGCGCCGCTGAACCCGAACTCCGCACCCCCGTCGCCCCCGGCCACACCGTCACAGCAGCCGAGTTGGTCTGGGCGGTGCTCCACGAAGGAGCACTGGACGCGTCCGACCTCCTGGATCGCCGTACTCGCACCGGCCTGGTTCCTGCCGACCGGGAGGCGGCCGTGGGCGCGGCGAACGAAGCACTCGCCAGGGGCAACGCGTCGGATCGGCTCTCCACCTGAGGGTCGGTCACCACGGGCCTGGGCGTGGACTCACGCGCAGGCGTCGTGGACGGGCGAGCACGCGGGGGATGCGTCCGGCCAATTCGTGGCGACTACTATGAGGTACCAGTCGATCACACAAGGTAATGGAGGCGGCGTGATGCTGGGTCTGGTTCCTGGAGCGAAAGCCGAGTCAGGGATGCGCAGCCTGGGGCTCGATGAGATCACCTCGCGGCCCACGGCTCTCAAGTGCATGGGCCGCAGCTACAGTGCCGCACGGTCCGACGGTGCGGTGGTCATCCAGGACGTCACCGACATCACGCGTCCGCTCCCTCTGGGTAGAGCCGAACCCCGCTCGGGAAATCTGTGGAGCGTCCGCACTCCCCGGGGCCTGTTGGCCGCCTGCACCGATGAGACCCTGCACGCGATCGCGGCGCTGAGGGAAGCCAACTGGCCGCCCCGTGACCCCTGTCCGCAAGGGGGTCGGGGGTCGGGAACCGTCTAGCGGAGGCTGTGTTCTGCAGCCTCAGCCCGTGCTGTCCGCGCGGTCCGCTCAGTGCGCGCGGTGTCAGTGCGGGCGGTGTCAGTGCGCGCAGAGTCAGTGCGCGCGGTGAAGGAAGGCGTCCACGAGCCGGTCGGTGAAGGCGCGGTCGATCGGTTCGCCGGCCACCAGGAAGCGGTAGTAGACGGGGCCCACGATTTGGTCCGTCTCGGCTGCGACGTCCAGGCCGGCGGGCAGGTCGCCGCGGTCCACGGCGCGGTCCAGGGGGAGGCGGTCGCGGCGGCGCTGTTCGTCCAGGTACCGGCCCTGGAGGTCGGCGGCGAAGACCGGGTCGAGTTGTGCCTGGGCCATCAGTGCCTTGAGGACGGCTCCGGAATCGGACCGGCTGAGGAAAGCGGCGAGCCAGCTCAGGTGGTCGCGCAGATCGCGGGCGACGTCGCCGTGGTCCGGCGGGGCGGGTTCCTCGGTCACGTCCTGGAGGAAAGCCTCCATGAGGATGTCGGTCTTGGTGTTCCACCAGCGGTAGATCGTCTGCTTGGCCACGCCGGCACGCGCCGCGATGCCTTCCACCGTGACGCCCGCGAACCCCTTCTCGGCGAGCAGGTCGTCGACCGCTTCCAGTACCGACTGCCGGGCCTTCGCGCTCCTCCCGTGACGGTTCCCGTGGTGGCCCCGGCCCGCGGTGCCGACGGAGCTGTCCGGTGCGGCGCCCTTTGCAACTCGGCCCGCCAGGTCATTGCCCGTCAGGTCACTGCCCGCCACGCCACTGCTCGTCACGACGGTGTCCTCCTCGGCGGTGCTCTCCTCGGCGGTTTCTGCCGAACCTGCTGTGCCGCCTGTGCTTTGCCCCAGGATAGACCTCGCCCTAGACGCAACGCAACGGTGCGTCTAGCCTAGAACCATGACGCACACCAGCACCCTTACCGACCCCCGTGTCGAGGCCGCCCTGCGCCGGATGTTCGCGGAGGCGGCGCAGGACGACGCGACCGTGGCCCGCATCATGGCCGGGCGGCACGGCGACCGCGGATGGCCGACACCGCAGGAGCACGCCGACGCCGTGGCCGAGGTCTACATGCCGATCTCCGCAGCGGGTGGCCAACTGCTCTACAACCTGGTCAGGGCGATCCGGCCGGCCACCGTCGTCGAGTTCGGCATGTCCTTCGGGATCTCCACGCTGTACTTGGCGGCCGCAGTCCGGGACAACGGCACCGGGCGCGTCGTCACCACGGAACTGAGCGAGGCCAAGATCGCGGCAGCTCGCCTCACCTTCTCCGGGACCGGCCTGGAGGACGTGGTGACCGTGCTGGAGGGCGACGCCCGCGACACCCTCGGCCGGCTCGGCGTCCCCGCCGACTTCGTCCTGCTCGACGGCTGGAAGGACCTCTGTCTTCCCGTACTGGGGCTACTGGAACCGCACTTGAAGCCCGGCACCCTCGTCGTGGCCGATGACGTCGACCTGCCCGCCCTGGGCCCGTACCTGGAGTACGTGCGCACGCCGGCGAACGGCTACCAGAGCGTGACCTTCCCCGTCGAGGACGGCATGGAGATCAGCTGCCGCCTCTGAACGGCGGTTGAGCGGACAACCACCGGGCCGATAGCCGCCGGCGGTACCCCGCTGTCATCATCACGTCCCACGGGACGGATCATGGTCCCGGCCAACGGAATCCGCCGAACCGGGCCCCGTACAGGCCGAACCCGGCCCCTGCACAGGCCGACCCGGGCCCCGTACAGGCCGACCCGCTCACCGGGTGATCGCGGCGCTCACCCGTTCCGCCGCGATCCCGCGGTGGGCCGATCCCGAGAGGAGGAGACCGAGGATGTGTGCCGCCTGCGGAATCTCCACCCACATATCCGAGCGGGAAGCGACCGCGCCCGACGCGGAGCTCGCCGTACCGTCGCTTGCAGCACCATCGGTCGCGGCACCACCACCCCCGGCGAACACGTCCCGCCGGTTCGCCGCCCTGCGCAACCGTGACTGCCGGCCCTACCTCCTCGGCTCGATGCTGGCGATGATGGCCGACAACATCGAACACGTCATCACGTACTGGGTGCTCTGGCAGACGTTCCACTCACCGGCGCTGACCGGCTTTCAGGTGATCAGCCACTGGGTGCCGTTCCTGCTGCTCTCGATGTGGTTCGGCTCGCTGGCCGACCGCTACGACTGCCGCCGCGTCATCCAGGTGGCCCAGGTGGTCTTCATGGGCGTCTCCGCCGCCTGGGGAATCCTGTTCCTCACCGGCACGCTGCACATGTGGGAGGCGTGCGTGCTGCTCGTCCTGCACGGCCTGGCCGGATCACTGTGGGGTCCGGGCGAGCAGTTGATGCTCCACGACTTCGTCGGCCCGTCGGAACTGCCCAGTGCGGTGCGCCTGAACGCGACGTTCCGCAGCCTGGGTGTGCTGTTCGGGCCGGTGATCGGGTCGGCGTTGCTGCTGGGGCTCGGCCCGACCGCCGGCATCTTCGCCAACATCGCCTTCTACCTGCCGCTCACGCTCTTCCTCTTCCGCACCAAGTTCACCGGCCACACCCGGGACCGGCACAGCCGCCCCCGGGTCGGAGCCCTCGAATCACTGCGTGTACTCCGGGAAGTCGGATCCAACCCCACCCTGGTCAGCATGATCATCCTGGCCGGCCTGGGCTCGTTCTTCGTCGGCTCGTCCATACAGTCCTCAATGCCGATCTTCGCCCACGACCTGGGGGCCGGCGGCGCGGGCACCGCCTACGGTGTCCTGCTCTTCGCCAACGGCGCCGGCGGCGTCATCGGCGGCATCGTGCTGGAAGCCACCGGCTGGGTCAGGCCCCGTGTGGCCGCCGCCGTCCTCAGCACCGTCCTCTACAGCGTGACCAGCATCCTCTTCGCGCTCACCACCAGCTACCCCCTCGCCCTGGCGCTCCTGTTGGTCGGCGGCGTCGCCAACCTCGCCTCGATGTCGATCGGCCAGACCGTCGTTCAACTGCTCGCACCGGCCGCCGACCGCGGCCGGGTCCTCGGCGTCTACGGCATGTCCGCGAACGGCCTGCGCGCCGGCAGCGGCTTCACCGTCGGCCTCCTGGGCGCCGTCATCGGCGTCCGCACGTCACTGGCGTACAGCGCCACCGCACTGTGCCTCGGCACAGCCGCCGCCGGACTCCACGCACTGCGCGCACCGCGCAGATCGGGTGGACGCGCTACCGCGCACGAGGACCACAGCGAGACCGCGCCACGTCCGTGACGTCTCTCGGTGTTTCATCCTTGATTCCACCGTTTTCGCCGCCAGACTGAGGCCATCGGACAGCCGAGCGCGACGACGACCAAGAGGTGCCCATGGCCCTGTTCACCTGGATTCGGGCCGCGTGGCGAAGGGGGTGGCTGCCCGGCGCGGTGGTTCTCCTGCTCCTGCTCATCGTCGCGGTGCTCCAGCTGGACAGTGCTCTCGGGAGGATCGAGGCGCCCGGCTATCCGGCGGCCACCTTGGGCTCGCAATTCCGGATCGACACCCTGTCCGGAGACGTACGCAACGACCGGCGGACGGCCTGGTGCGTGTGGACCCAGGACATCCCGAACGCGGAGGACGCCGCCACCGCCCGCGCAGCGAACGGCGATCCGGGTCCGTTCGACCGGGTGAGCGAGTGCGTGAAGGCCTTCGAGAACGCCTCGGCGCACGACCACATCAAGGCGGGTCCCTTCGGTGCCAAGGCCCGGCTGCTGATGCGGACGTATGTCGTCCTGGACCTTTGCCTGGTTGCTCTGTACACGTTCTTGTTCGTCCGGGTCATGTCGTATCTGCGGCGGATCCCGCCCTCTGTCGCCGATGCGAACGTCTCGACGGCCACCGCACTGGAAAGGGCCACCGCCCGTCCATGGCTGTGGGTGCTGGTGGCGCTACTGGTGGGATCGGAACTCGTCGAGGACGCCTGTCAGTTCGCGCTGTCCCTCAAGTCGTTGACCCCATACCGTATCGATCTCCTCAACGACATCGCGGGCTTCGCGGCGATCGTCAAGTGGGCGGCCGTCTTCCTGGCGGTGCTGCTCCTGGCGATGTTGACCGTCCACAGCAGGGTCTGCCGGGGCTGGTATCGCTGGAAGGACGTGGTCCCGGTCCGCCTCCAGTTGGCCGTCACGGCCGTCCTGCTGATCCTGTTGACCGGGGCGGGCACCGACCAGGTGCAGGACGCCCTGCTCGGCCTGCTGGATCACTGTGGCACCGCGGTGTGGACTCCGGTGGCCGTACTCGTCTTCTCGCTGCTGCTCTGGCGCAGCGTGCACCGCACTGTCCTGACCGATGACGAGGGCCGGCCGCCCGTGCGCCAGCTGACCATCCTGGTCCTTGCCTTCGCCCTGGCCTGTCTGGGCTTGCTCCTGGGGGCGAGTTGGCACAGGCTGTGGGCCCCGGCAGCCCTGCTCGGGTTGGTCTTCGTCCTGTCTCTGCTGGCGGGTGCGAGGCTGCGGCGGCCCAGCGGCGGTGAGCCCGGGCTCACCGCCGCGAGAGCGGACGCGGACGACCGGGCCGGGATCCCCGAAGGCGAACGGCGGGACGCACTGCGGCGAACGGCCCGCCGCGTTGCTGCACTACCGTTCGTCGTTCTCGGGGTGTTCGCCGTTCGGGCGGCCGTGGCCACCGCGGTGGTCGGCCCGCGCCGCTCTGCCGCGATCGCGCTGATCGTGGTCGGCGCGGGGAGCGTCGTGCTCGGCATCGCGATGCCGAGCATCCTGAACGGGTTCGAGGGCGGAAACCAAGGCTGGGCCCAACCGCCTGACGCGGGCAACGGCCGGTCAGGACTGTACTTCCTGCTCGCTGGAGGGTGCGCGGTCTTCGCGGTGGTGTGCCTCTCCACGCTGACCTGGGGACGGAGCGGGTTCCTGCCCTCCCATGTCGGACCCCTCGCGGTCGTGACACTCTTCCTGAGTCTCGCGCTGGTCGTGCTGAACGAAATGCAGCGCTGGGCGGAGCTGAACACGCCGGTGGCCGGGTTCCGGGCCCTCGGCCTGTCCCGCACTCCGGCCTTCACCCTCCTCCTCGCCTGGTTCGTGCTCGCCGCAGTCCTCGACACGACGGGCAACCACGATGTGCGGGTGAGAGAAAGCAGGGCCCCGCTGGCCCCCTCGCGGGAATTGGCCGGACAGTTCGAGAAGTGGCTGGCCGCCAACTGCGCGAACGCCCCGCAGGCAGGCCGTCTGCCGCTGGTGGTCGTTGCCGCGTCCGGCGGCGGCATCCGCGCCGCGTACTGGACGAGCGGGGTTCTGGACAAGCTGTTCCCGCCGACGCCGGTCGAGCCGCCCAAGGGCTCCGGGTGCGCCCGGACGGACGGCCGCGCGCCGGTGTTCGCGGTCAGCGGCATCTCCGGCGGAAGCCTCGGCGCGGTCTCCTGGCTGTCCCGCCCCCGGAAGGCCGACCCCCACAGTCACGAGCGGGTCTTCGGCACCGACCACCTCTCCGGGGCGCTGGCCTGGATGACGTTCGTGGACCTGCCGCGCTCGTTCATCGGATTCCCCGGCAAGGACCGGGCTGCCGTGATGGAGGAGTCCTGGGAGCGCAGCCAGGGGGAGCTGGCAGGCTCCTTCTACGCCACCTGGCAGCAGCCGGGGACCGCCTGGACCCCGCTCGCCCTCCTCAACGGCACGGCCGTCGAGAGCGGTTGCCGGGTCCTCACGGCCCCCGTCCAGCTGGGGGCCTTCGACCGGCCGATCGGTCCGACCTCCTGCACCCGGCGCCCTGAGGAAACCAGCTCCAGCGACCTGAGTCCCGGCGAGCGGAACGATGGCGGGCCCACCCTCATCGATGTCCGAGGTGGATTCCTCTGCGCCCCGCAGGAGATCAACCGCTCCACCGCGGCGATGCTGTCGGCACGCTTTCCGTACATCACTCCTTCCGGCCGGCTCACCGCCGGAAAATGTGGGACGGATGCCTCGATGTCGGTGGTCGACGGCGGCTACGTGGAGGGCACCGGCAGCCTGACGGCCATCGACCTCCATCAGGAGCTCAAGGAGCTGGTGGACTGCGGCAACGCGATGGTGTACCACCAGAGGAAGCCCGCTGCCTGCCCGTTGAGCGCACCGCCGGCCCACAAGGTCAGGCTGGTGTTCGTACAGATCGACAACGGCTACAACAGCGTGGCCGCAACGGCGGCGCCCGGACGCCCCCATGAGTTGTCGGTCCCTGTCCAGAGCCTGCGGCAGGCCGCCGCCACCAAGGACGCGAACGCCCGCCAGCGTGTCTACGAGGCCTTCGGCTGCCGCAACTACCTGCGCTTCGCGAATGTCCGGGGCCCCGGAGCCCAGGCTCCGCTCGGATGGGTGATGTCCTTGACCGCCCGTGCGGACCTCGACCGGCAGCTGAAGACCGTGGCGGATTCCGGAGGGGGTGCGCACACGCTGGCGGGACGCCTCCGGGCAGCGGATGCCCGCTGCCCGGAGGGTGATTGAGAGGCGGCTTCGACGATGTCGCAGGGTCGCAGTGCCGGGCCGCGCGGTGGGAGCCGGTCAGGCGGGGACCAAGGCGGACCAGCGGATCCGGGTGGCGCACAGGGAGACCAGTGCCGCTGAGACCGCGATGGCGCCCATGCCCCACGTCAGACTGCTGCCGCTCGCGATGAAGCCGATCACGGGCGGTCCGGCCAGCAGGCCGATCGTCCCCATCGCGGCGACCAGGGCCAACGCGTCCGGCCCCTGCCGGGCCGCGGCGACGTAGACGCACGGTGTGACGGCCGCGACGCCCAGGCCCACGCAGGCGAACCCCAGGAGCGCGGGGAGCACACCGCCGGCCAGCAGGGCGACCGCCAGGCCGGCGCCCGCAAGTGCGCTGCCGGCCACGACGATCCGTCCGTCGCCCCAGCGGGCGCGCCAGCCGTCGGCGAAGATCCGGGCGAGCACCATCATTCCGGAGACCACGGCGATCCCCAGCGGTGTCACCTTCGGTCCCGCCTCGGCGATGTCCTTCAGGTAGAGGGAGGACCAGTCGTTCATCGCACCTTCGGTCACGGTGCCGAACACCATGGCGAGGCCCATCCAGATGGTCACCCGGGTCGGCAGGACCAGCCGGCGCTTCGGCTGCTCCTCTTGCTCCGACGCGGAGTCCGCCGCCTGCTCCGCCGCCTTCTCCGGCGTGGCGTCCGGCTGCTGGTCCTGCGGCAGCAGCCCGGACTGCGTCAGGCCCACCGCGAGCAGCAACAGCAGGGCGGCCGCCGTGAAGTGCACCGCCAAGGACGAGGTGAACAGGTTCACGCCGACGGCGAGCAGCGCCGCGGAGAGCGAGCCCGCGCTGAACGTGGCATGGAACCTGGCCATCACGGTCCGCCCGTACTGGACTTCGAGCGCGGCTCCCTGCGCGTTCATCGCGACGTTGAGGAAGCCCACCGCCACGCCGTCGAGGCAGATGACCAGCAGGGTGACCGGGTAGTTCGGCGTCACGGCCAGGACCAGCAGGATCAGGCCCAGGGCGAGGGCGGACAGCAGCGACACCAGCCGGGAGCCCAGCCGCTTCATCGCCGGCGGAACCAGCGGGAACGAGATCACCGCCCCCGCACCACCTGCCATCAGCAGCAGGCCGACCTGCGCCGCGCTCAGGTCGAGGTCCGTCTTCAGCGCGGGCAGCCGTGAGACCCAGGTGGCGTACTGGAACCCGAGAAAGAGGAACAGCGCCGCGATGGCCAACTGCGCTCTGCGGAAGGGGTCGTGCATGCGAATCATGAGTGAATCAGCCTACTTCGTCCGACGATGGTGATCCGCGCGGCGGATCCGCTGGGTACTTCTGTCCCGGTCCTGGGCGCGCTCTACAGCGCTTTGGACATGTAGACGGCCTCCGTGCCGTAGCTCTCGGGGAGGCCGACCTCCGCGTGGGCGGCGTAGCCGAGGCGACGCCAGAGGACATGGCTGCGCTGGACGGCCACCATGGAGATCCGGTCGAATCCCTGCGACCGCGCCTCCTGCTCGATCTGGCGCACGAAGTGCGGTGACAGGCCCCTGGCGCGGAGCGCCTCGGTGATCACGAAGTCGTGCGCGTGCAGATTCGCCGACTTGTGGTCGGATGCTTCTGCCGACGTGAGGTCCGGGCACTGGCCCGGCGGGTAGGGGAGGGCCAGCAGATAGCCCCCGAACTGCCCGTCGTGCTCCAGTACGAAGCAGGTGGCGGGTGATACGCGGCCCCTGGACCGCAGCACCTCCCGTCCTTCGGACAGACCGCTCTCGGCGTAGGCGCGCGCTTCCAGCGCCACGACCTCGTCCCAGTCGGTGTCTGCCAGCCGGCGGAGGCGGATGGTGTCGTCGGCCACTCGTCAGGCCCTTCCGATGGATGGACCGTTGGATGGAGCGATGGCCCTGCTCGCCGCCACCAGTGGACGCCACGCGTCGATCAACAGCGCGAAGTGCTCCATGTCGATCTGGGCCCGGTCGAGCAGGTCCTGCCGCAGCGGCATCAGATGATCGGCGAACTCGGCGTACCTGCCGCCGAGTTGACGGTAGCGGCGGTCGATGACATCCAGCCGCCGGATGTTCTCCGCACGGTCCTCGCTGGTGGATCGCCGCACGAAGCCGGCGATCGTGTCGGCCCGCACATGGTGCTGCGGGTCGAGCAGTGCCGGACCGGCTTCCTCGAGGTCGAAGTAGACGGGATGGAGGTAGAGCATCGACAGCAGGAACTTCACGAACCGCATCTGGTAGGCGGTGAATCCGCTGCCGGTCCGCCGCTCCGCGGTGTAGAAGTTGACGATGTGGCGGTTGTGCACGACCGCGGGCAGCGGGGCGTGGCGGACGACGTGCAGCAGGAAGTAGTCACTGCCGATGGTGTCGGTCGCGGGCGGCAGCGGGACGCGCTCGTACAGCTCGCGGTCGAAGCCGATGTTGCACATGTCCAACCGCCAGATGTCCGGGACGTCCAGCACCGACCGGTCGACGCTGAACGGCTCGGTGCCGGCGCCGATGAACGACTCCTGGACCAGGCCCTGAACCTCCTCCGCCGGCCACTCGGGCGGCGCCCACAGGCTGACCACGTCGTGGTAGATCCCGGGGTCGGCCTCCTTGATCTCGCTGACGTCGACCGACAGTTCGCCCACGAACGAGCCACCGACCATCGATACCGGCTTCCGGCCGTGCACCGGGTCCAGAGTGTTCTCGGTGACGCCGTCGGCCGCGTCGGTTCCCGTTCTCCCGAGTGAGAGCAGCTCGTGGTGGACCGGGAAGACCGGCTTGCCGTCCAGGGACTGGTAGCCGCTGTCCGAGTCCCGGCGGTGGATCGACTCGCAGCCGAGTGCGGCGGCGAGCAGGAAGGCCCGGTTGGTGCAGGCTCCGTAGGAGACGGCGTCCGGCAGCATCAGGTCGAGCAGCAGCTCGGGTTCGGCATGACCGGAGCGCTCGATCACCTCCCGCAGGAAGTCACGCTGCCGCCCCTCGTCGAGGTGGTGCACGATCACGTTCGGCACCGCGGGGAGCTCGTCGACGGCCTTGGCGTGATCGGCGAACGTCGAGACCTCGGAGGAGTCGAGGATCAGCAGGTGGACCTCGACGCCGAACTCCCCGGCGGCGTAGGCGGCCTCCTCGCCGACGTCGGCGATGGCCGGGGTGCAGGCCCGGTTGGTGGGAAGGGTCAGGCAGATCCTGCGCAGAGCGGTACGACGACTCACTGTGCGGACTCCGCTCCGTGCCGGGCGGTTCCGTGACCTGAGGTTCCGTGCCCTGAGGTTTCGCGATCTGACGTTGCGTGCCCGGAGGTTCCGTGCCAGGAGGTGAGGCCCAGCAGCTTCTCTCCGAGTTCGTTGAGTTCGGCGGCCTTGTACCGGAGCGACTCGTGCGTGACGGCGTCGCCGACCAGGGTTCCGTTCCAGTCCGGAGTGCTGAGGGTCTCCCAGGAGCTGATCCGGGAGCGGCGTATCTGCTCGCTCTCCTCCAGGGCGGGCATCATCGAGACGTACTGGACCGCCCGGACGCCGCGTTCTGAGGTGTTGCGGGCGACGCCGTGCGCCAGGGCGCCGTTCCAGATCAGCAGGTCGCCGACGGACAACTCCGGTCGGACCACGGGGTATTCGTCCCGGTCGACGGCGGGCCGGATCGGATCGCGGCCGGCCGGCTGGCCGAGCTTCCACTCGTCGAACCGGCGGAACAGCTCGGGGTTGCACTGGAAGCCGCCGTGGTCCGGCTGGGTGTCGGTGAGCGCGATGATGCCCTGGACCCGCTGCGGTATGACACCGAGCGTGCTGTCGATGTCCCAGTGGAGTTCGATGTCGAAGCCCTCTTCGGTGGGTTCGATGAGCGCGCGGTCGCGGTTCTTGATGTTGGGCGGGTTGAGGTTGAGACGGTCGAGGGTGACCCAGAGCTCCTCGCAGTCCCACACGTCGGCGAAGGCGTCGTAGACGCGCTGGGTCTGCCGGCTGTCCCAGATCAGCTGGTGGTGGTACGCCTCGACGAAGCCGTAGACGTGCAGATGGCGGTCCAGCTCGTCACGGTAGGGCCGCTGCTCGTACCAGCTGTCCGGACGGTGCGGGTCGAGGCCCTGGAAGTCCCAGGCGAAGTCCAGCAGGCGGCCGGCGGACTCGGCGGGGATCGCCTCCTTGACCACGACATACCCGTAGGTCCGCCAGAAGGCGAAGTCCGCTTCGGAGAGCACGCGCAGGGGCTGCTCCTTACGGAGGTCCCTGAGCGGGGTCGGCGCCAGGTACGTCTCACCGTCCGCACTGAAATACGGGCGGCGGGAGGCGGCTCGGTGAAGATGCTGATCGGGGGCGGGCATGTATGAACTCCAGAAACCGGGTGGGTCAGGTGGGTGTAGGGCACGCGCACTCCGCGCCGGTGACGGCGAACAGTGCGAGCGTGCCCGCGGGGGATCAGGCCGGCGGACTCGCCTCGTCGTCCGTCACCGCGGACTCGCCTCGTCATCCCTCGCCGCGGGTCTTTCGGGCTCACCGGACGTCCAACCGCACGGCAGCGGATCGAAGCCGTTGAACCCCTGGGTCATGTAACTGGTCGCGTAGGCGCCGCTGGAGAGGATCCACACCGGATCTCCGGAGGCGACCGCCCTCGGCACCTGGACACGACTGTGTTCCTGGGCGTAGGCGTCGTCGCTGTCACAGCTGGGGCCCGCGACGACGGCCGGAACGTACTCCCCGTCCGGGTGGGACGGAAAGACCAGCCGGTACTGCAGCTCGTCCATCTCGTAGAGGCCGTTGAACTTCCCGCAGTTCAGGTAGAGCCAGTACTCGCGGCCGCCGTCGAGCTGCCGGCGCGACGTCAGGCGCAGGACGTGCGCCTTGATCGCGCCCTGGTCGGCGACCAGGTAGCGGCCCGGCTCCATGACGAAGTCCAGCTCGGAGCCCGAGATCTCCCGCAGCCGCTGCATGCCCTCCCGGATCACCACGAACATCTTGTCCAGCGGCGGGTCGAGCGGGTTGCCCCGCCGGTCCAGATAGCCGAGGGCGGGCAGGCCGCCGCCGAGGTTGACGTGGTCCAGCACGATGCCGCTCTGCCGCAGGCTCACCAGCAGGTCGCCGAGGTGATCGAAGGCTTCCCGCCAGGCGCCGGACGTCATCTGCTGCGAGCCGACGTGCACCGACAGGCCGGCCGGCGTCAGGCCGGCCGCCCGCGCGGCTTCCAGGACGAGCACCGCATCGTCGGCTGAGCAACCGAACTTCCGGCTGAGCCCCCAGAGCGCACCCTCCCCGGTGGTGGCCAGCCGGCAGAACACCCGGGCGCCGGGAGCGTGGGCTGCGATTGCGGCAACGTCCTCCAGGCTGTCCGTGGCGAAGTCCCTGACACCCAGGCGGTACGCCTCCGCGATGTTCCGGTCGGACTTGACGGTGTTGCCGTAGTGGATCCGACCCGGCGGCAGGCCGGTCCTGACCGCCTGGGCGATCTCGTTGGGGCTCGCGGCGTCGAAGCCGGCACCCTGGGCCACCAGATGGGCCAACACCTCGTCGACGGGGCACGCCTTCATGGCGAACCGGATGTCGACACCCGGCAGTTCCTCGGTCAGGGACCTGTACCGCTCGCCGATCCCGGCGAGGTCGTAGATGATCCGGTCCTCGGACGCGGTGGCGAGGGCGGCACGCAGAGCTGCGCTGATCGGGGCCGGTCCCGTGCTGCTCATCGCTGCACCCGGCCGATGCCCGTGGCTCCGGTGCTCGTGGCTCCGGCCGTCCGGGCCGGTGGTCCAGCCCCTCGGATTCCGCTCGCCGCCAGGACGCGACATGCTCTCGTTCCCTGCGGAGGCAGACACCTGCGCAAGGTCCCGGACCGCCGCCTGGACGGCTTTCTTGGGGCAAGTGCGCGCGATGCCCTGCGGGAGGGGTGGAGGTGGTATCGGTCGGACTCGGTCATGCGGTCCTTCCAGGCTCGGATCTTCGGTGGCGGGGCGGATCGAGGGCACAGCGAATCCAGGATTGGCTGCCGACAGGCAGCTCGCTGCGGGCGTGTTGGTTTCACTACCTTCATGGGCCCGCGGAGCTCATGGCGGTCGGAGGGCGGCGGACCGCACCCCTCGCGAGGATGAACACGCGCACGGACCCTGGGCACAACATTGGACTAGACCAGCTTGGGGAGTCAACCCTTTCCAGTCGACAACTCGCCTCCACGGACGCCAATCCGCATTTAACTCGCGGGCGCTGGCCGAGACTTGACGCTGCGTTATGTCTGCTGGTCAGTCGGTTAGCACGATGGGTGTCATCCAGGCGTTACCGCCCCACCCGATCCTGCTGCGGATCGGTCGCCGCTTCGGGCGGGGTCGGCCGTGGACGGGCCGATCGGGACCGGTTCTCGCCGCACGGCTGAGCTCCTCCGACGCCGGCGGCGCGGCCGGCCAGGCAAGTCCGGAGATATTTCACCATGTCGCTTTGGTGCACCCCGCGAACCCCTAATGTCCTCAATGGAGCGGGAAGTGGAAAATTCCGCGAGGGGGCTGAGTGGACACGACCTTACTGATCACGCTGGGCGCCGGTGGCGGATCGCTGCGCGGCCTGGTCGACGCGTACAGCCAGACGATCGCCTGGCAGACCGCGCGCCGCGAGCAGCGCAAGGCCTCTTCCGAACTCAGCCCCGATCCGGTCCTCGACCCGACGCCCGAGGTCGTGCCACGCCCCCTGCCCCGTTTCGCCGAGTACTTCGACCCGGTGCCCGATGCGGTCGCGATCGCCTGTCACATGGTGCTGGGCGCCGCCTGCGCCGCGATGTTCGGGCTGACGGGGCAGATCACCGGCGCCTACGCGGCGGTCGCGGTCGGGCTCTCCGCCCCCGCCCTGCTGACGCAGTTGGGCCAGGTGCAGAGCGTCAACGACGCGGTCGCCGGGCCGCAGCGGACGGCCCTTGAGCCGGATCGTCCACAGCTGGCCGGTGTCCCGGACGAGGGACCGCGGCAGGAGCGCACTCCTTGACGGCCGAGGGAAGCAGGGGAAGTACCGGCAAGCGCACGGCCGCCGCCGTGTTGGGCCGGAACCACCGGGGCGCCGCCACGGCAGGGCCCCGGCCGCACGGCGGCTACAGCGTCGTCCGTCGTTGCGTCGCCGCGATCCTGGGGATGTCGCTGCCCCTTGCGGAACCCGCACGGCAGCTTCCTGCGCCAGCCGCGGTCCGGGGCCGGGGCCGGGTCCGGGTCGGGCCGGAGGCCACGGGCCGCGACATCTTGCCCACCGTGGTCCTGGCCCCGGGTCCCGCGCACAGGCGTCCCGGTCGTCGGTCCGTCGTCGTGATGCTGGCAAGTGTCGCCACCGCGGCCTGCGTCGCGGTCGGCTTGTCCCTGTCGCCCATCGGCGACTCCGCCCCCCGGGACCCCGAGGACTCCTACCGGCTTCACCAGCAGCTGCCGGCATCGATCCAGGCCAGAGGCTTCATCGTGGTCGGAGTGGATCCCGCACAGCCTCCGTTCGCCTTCACCTCGCAGGGCAGGCTCGTCGGCTTCGACACCGATCTCGCCCAGCTCCTCGGCGCGCAGCTCAGAGTGTCGTTCCGGTTCCTGCAGGCCCCTTCTGCCCAGCTGATCTCCGGGGTCACCGAGGGGCGATACGACGTCGTCATGACGAAGGGCGCCACTGAAGAGCGTCGCAAGTCCGTCACCTTCGTCAATTACCTCAGCTTCGGGTCGTCGATCAGTGTGCCCAAGGACAACCCCCGGAACGTCAGGTCACTCTCTACAGCGTGCGGCAATATTGCCGTCATCGGCGGCAGCACCGGCGCGGAACTCCTCCGGAACAACCGCCCGTCCTGCGCCACGCTCATGCAGTTCGCCGACGCCTCGGCGGCCCTGGCGGCTGTGCACGAAGGCAGGGCGGACGCCGCGATCACCGACTTCCCGTCGGCCGCCCACGCCGCCAAGGGCCCCGGCAGCACGACCGAGATCGCCGGCGAGCAGCTCGCCGTCGGCCCTGCCGGCATGGCGGTCCGACTGAGAGATACCGAGCTCAGCAACACTCTGCTGGACGCCCTTGTCGTCGTCTACAACAACGGGAGCTACTCCAGATTGCTCGAGAAATGGGGCTTGGAGGACGCTTTCCTGACCCCCACGCTGTAAGCCGTGCCGGCTGAATCCAGGAGACCCACGGGACGGCTCTGTCCGCCGACCTGTCGACCCGTCGGCCAGTCCTTCGTCAGGTGGAGCGGCTGCCGGGGATCTTCCACCACAGGAGCCAGGCGCCGGTGCCGTAGAGCAGCAGGTTGATCACCATCTCGCTCGGGACCTCGCTCAAGCCGGTTTCTGTCTCGCCGTGGAACAGCGCCGGCACGACAACTTGCTTGACGGCGAAGTAAAGGGCCAGATCGAACAGGACGAAGACCAGCCAGGCCACTGCCGGGTGCCACCGGGGCCGGGGCACCGCGTTGATGAGCGAGAACGCGCCGGTGATCGCCAGAACCGTGGGCAGGAACTCCGACGGCACCGTGTCGAGATAGTTCCACGGCAGTACGGAGCCGATGGCCCACAACAGCGCCATGCAGCCGATGAAACGCAGCACCACCGCCCCGAAGGGGCTGACCGCCGAGCCTGCCCGGGCCCCGGTCGGTGCTCCGGCGGCGGCCGTCGGCTGGAAGTGGAGGCCAGGGCCGGCGGGCCGCAAGGACTGGGCCGGCGGCCGGCCGCCGACCGACGGTGCGTGGGACGGCTGCGGAGGGAGCCACGCCCCGGCGGGCGCAGGCGCCGCCGAAGACACGACCGCGGTCGGTGTCGGTGTCGGGATCGGAGCAAGCACGGCTGCTCCCGTTCGTGCCACCTCGTCGAGCGCGGAAAGCGCCTGCTCGGCCGTGGGACGGCGGGCCGGGTCCTTCGTCATCAGCGCGGCAAGCAGCGGCTGCAGCGCGCCCGCTCGCACCGGCGGGCGCGGTTCCTTGGTGACGACGGCTATGACGAGCGCACTGAAGGTGTCCCCGTGGAACGCCGGCGCGCCCTCGACGGCGCTGTAGAGCGTCGCGCCCAGCGACCACAGGTCACCTGCGGGGGCCGGCGGCTTGCCTTCCAGTTGCTCGGGGGACATGTAGGCCGGGGTGCCGATGACCGCGCCGGTGCGGGTGAGGGCTGTGGTCGCGTCGGCCATGTGCGCGATGCCGAAGTCGGTGATGATCACCCTGTCGCCCATCAACAGAACGTTGTCCGGCTTGAGGTCACGATGGATGATGCCCGCCGCGTGGGCCAGTTGGAGCGCCTTCAGCATCGCCGCGCCGATCTCGGCGACCCGCTGAACCGGCAGCGCGCCGTCCTGGGCGATCAGCGCCCCCAGCGACGTACCGGTGACGAGTTCCATGACGATGACGGGCGCGCCCTCGTGCTCGACCACGTCGTGCACGGTGATGATCCCGGGGTGGTTGAGCCTCGCCGCGGCGCGCGCCTCGCGCGCCACGCGCTGGAGGAAGTGGTCGCGCTCCCCACTGGTGAGGCCCTGCGGGAGCAGCACCTCCTTCACTGCCACGTCCCGCTCGAGAGCCTTGTCCCGCCCCCGCCACACCCGGCCCATACCGCCCTGACCGATCAGCTCGACAAGCTGGTACCGGCCCCCGATCAGCGCCCCGCTCACTGCTTCCACGGGAAGCCACCCTAGCGGGATCCCCCACCGGGCAAAGGTGCTTTCGATCACCGCTGACGATGCCCCGGGCCCGGTGCTCGATACGCCCGCAGCAGTTGCGACGCACGGCTGAATCTCTGGTCCGCCAACTCCCCGGTGTTCTGGGAGTACGTGGACGAGGGTGAGAAGCGGGACGATGCCGCGACCGAGGGGATCGGCCTGTAAGCGGCCGGAGAAGCCCGGGCGGGATATCCCGCTCGCCTTGCTGTTGGCCGTCTGAGCATGCGGTACGACACAGGCGACCGCAGCCCAGGGGGCTGGGTGCGGTCGCCTTTCGACGGTACGGCCCTCAGCCCAGGACCCGCCAGGGCTCCCTGCCGTCCTTGTCGGGACCAGATCGTGCCACCGCTGCACGGTCGAACTGCTCGTACGCCTCCTGCAGATACTCGGCCGACAGATGGGATCCACCTGCCAGAGACTCGAAGCTCTGACCGTGGGCGAGCGCCTTCTCGACCGCTTCGTGCAGGTTGATCTGGGCACGCCGGTTGGCCTCGGCCAGGTTCGCGATCAGGTCCACCCAGCGGCCGTCGCGCAGGCTGGCGGCCGCATGGTCGGTGATCATGCCAGCGGCCATGGCCAGGTCGGCATCCAGCAACTTCAGGTCCTCGGGAAGGGGCTTCTTCTTGCCGGAAGTCTTGGTGAGCCACCGCTCTTGGCGACCGGTCATCTCGGCTGTGTGGTCGAGTTGGCTGCGGCGTAGGTGCACCTCGGCCAAGCCGTCCGGGAGCGAAAGGACACGTCGGTCGTGCCGAAATGGTGGCTCCAGCCTGCCGCTGCCAGCCGTGTGCCCACATCGAGCGCGGCCAGCGTGCTGTTGCCGTAGTAGAGGTAGGCGTCGGGCCCCTCGGTGTAGGCGGCGGCGAGCGCGGTGGTGAACCCGGCGACGATCTCGGTCGGGGTGCTGTCCTGGTAGGTGACCAACCAGCGCGGCATCGCGAAGGGATCAGAGAACGCCGTGATCTTCCACAGGGCGTCATCATCGCCTTCGGGCAGGTAACTCAGGCGGACGGTTTGGTCCGGGGCGTTGACATACACGTTGCCCAGATCATCGTGATTCAGCTTCCAACCCAGGTCGAGCAGGGGCCGCAAGGCGGGACCACCAGTGAACGTCGATCCGGCGAGGTAGCGGGGGGTGACGTGGTACTCGCGCCACCGCTCAGAGTCCTGCTGATCGGACATGACATCTCCGTAAAGGACGTGGTCAGTGGCGGCGTGACGGTGCGGGCAGGGGCAGACTCGCGGCGGCGGCCGATGCTGCGAGTTCGGCCACACGGGGCCCTGGGGCGTTCGGGGTGCGAGCTAGGTGTGCAACTGCCGGAGCTTGGTTACACCGGGGCCTGAGTCTTCTGCTTGAGGCGTTCGTAGGGTGTCTGGCCGCCGAGGGCGCCGTGGGGGCGGTGGTAGTTGTAGTAGTCCTCCCGCTCTCGCAGCTTGTCGTTGAAGACGCCTGTGTCGTCGATGACGACGCCGTCGAGCATTCGGTAGAACTCCTCGGCGTCGATGCGGTGGGAGCGTTCGACCTTGCCGTTGAGGTGGGGTGATGCGGGTTTGATGTAGCTGTGGGCGATGCCTTTATCGAGGGCGTTCCAGTGGAAGGCGGACTGGAACTCTGCGCCGTTGTCGGTCTGGATGACCTCGACGCGGAACGGCAGGCGCTCGAGGACGTAGTCGAGGAACTGGACGGCGGTCTTCTGGTCGCACCGTGGGTAGATACGCAGGACCCGCAGCCGGGTGCAGTCATCGATGGCGGTGAACTGGTAGAACTTCGCCCGGCGCCGCCGTTTCGGAAGAGTCCCGGTTACCGGCGCTGTGGCCGGGGCCTGCTCAGGGAGGCCGAGCGGTTCGATGAACTTCACGTCGATCTGGACTCGGTTGCCGGGTAGCTGCTTCGCGTATCGGGTGTAGCGCTTGTCGTGCCGTTTGTAGCGTTGGGAGGCCGGCAGCCGGCTCATCCCGAGCTTCTTGAGGATGCGGTAGACGGCTGAGCAGGCGATATCGACGTCGTGGTAGCGCTTGAGGTACATCTTGATCTTCATCGGACCGAAGTGGTAATGCTGCCGCAAGTAGACGATCTTGTTGACGACGTCGGCCTCGGTGGCGTGAGGGCAGTGGTGCGGTTTGCTGGAGCGGTCGCGCAGGCCGTTGAGACCTTCGTCCTGGTAGCGGCGCTGCCACTTGTAGAAGCAGGAGCGGCTGATGCCGTAGTAGCGGCAGGTCAGCGCAACGTTTCCTGTGACTTCTTCGGCGTGTCGCAGGACCGCCAGGCGGTGCTGAGCTTGGCGGTCCTGCTGCTGTTGCGGTGAAGGGGGCATGGCAGATCTCCGTCAAGGTCGGAGACCCATGTGTAACCAACGTCCGGCAGTTTTATAGCTAGGGCGGATGACCGGCGCGGGTCGGGTGCCTCTTCGACGGGTTGGACATCGACGCACGGCAGGTGCCGTTCGGGGATCTCACCCCTGGTGCGTTCGACCGGGTCTGCGCTGGTGAGGGCCACTACGGCTGCCCGCACCAGGTGCAGGGGGGGTGGCGCTGGTGAAGCTGGCATGCCAGCTCTCAGGGTTTGCCTGGTCGAGGCCGCCGTACATCGCCCACTGGGCAGGTTCGGCTCCTTCGAGCTCGGCGTATGCGTCGAGGTGGTTCTTGCGCAGGACGAAGGCCGCGTGTTCGTCCGGGAGGTCTGGTACAGGTGCCGGGCGGCGTCTGTGGTCTCCCATCCACGGACGGCCAGCACGCGGGCGGGGCTGTTCGGGGACTGGTAGTGAGTGCCGCCGGACAGGAAGTCCCGATGACGACTGGGCAGTCCCTTGGCGAGGGCGGTAGCGAAGGCGGCAGTGATCTCGGCTGGGGTATTGCGGCTGAAGGTTGCTGACCAGAGCGGCATGCCGAACGGCTCGCGGTACTTCACGGCCTTCCACTCGCGATAACTGCCCTCCGGCAGGCGGGCGATCTGGGCGTGCTGGCGTGGGCTGGTGAACATTCGGCCGCTGTCGGTGGCTGCTGTGGCCCAACGGTGCGCGGACAAGGTCTCGTAGATCTGTGCGGTGTCCCCGCGACCGGCGAGGTAGACGGGGCAGACCCGCAGAACGGCGTCGGGCGCGAGATCGCCCAGAGCGGACGCGGCCGTGGCACCCAACTCGCCGAGAAGGGTGCTCGGGTCCAGACCATCATGAAGGTCCTCGGCCACAAGAGCCCCGGCATGTCGATGACCTACACGCACATCTCCGACCCCACCGTCCTGGCCGACTACCAGGCCGTGCTCCAGCCCGGCGCCACCATCGCCGGCCCCCTCGCCGACACCCTGCGTTCCGGGCAACTCGACCAGGACGCGCTGGACTGGCTCAAGACCAACTTTTACAAGACTGAACTCGAGCTTGGACGCTGCCTTCGCTTGCCCCAGGAGGGCCCTTGCGAGTGCGACCTCTACCTCAGCTGCGCGAAGTTCGTCACCACACCCCAGTATGCGACACGCCTGCGTGAACGCCTCTGCGTCGAGCGGCAACTGATCACGGACGCAACGGACCGCGGATGGGAGCGGGAGATTGATCGCCACCAGCGCGTCGCCGACCGCATCACCAGCCTCCTCGACGACCTCGGCGAACCACACGACTGACCAGTGCGACTGAGAAAAACACTGGTCGAGCGGCTTCGCCCAGGACAGGATGCGGCTATGCGTTACCCCAACGAGGACCCCGAGCTGCTCGCTCTTGTCCACCGCTACGTCAGGCCAAACCGGCGCTACCTCAAACTCGGCGGCCCTCTCACGCGCATGACCGAGCCTGAACGCACCAAGTTCACACGGGAGCTCGGCGAAGCCGCCGGCGATATCACGCCCCGCGAGCTGACCATCCTGCTTGAAGGCACGTGGCGCGAACGCAAAACCGCCGCCTGGCTCATCGCCGTCGCCCGCAGAACTGAGTTCCGCGAACGCCTCGGCGAAATGCTGCTCGCCAGCGAGGTCTGCTTCGCAGGCTCGGCCTACTGCGTCACCTTCGCCACGTTCGCGACTCCCGCCGACGCGGATCTGCTGGCTGCCTACCTCGATCGCTACCTGCGACGCCCCGACCTCTACTACGACCAGCCGACCGCCATGGGCGCGCTCCTCCACCTCGACGCCAAGCTCCGTGCCGACCAAGCAGCCCGGTTCCTGACCGCGGACGGCCTCTGGCATCAGTGGATCGACGGACCGCCCCGCAAGGAGCACCACGGCACGCCAGATAGCTATCGCGAGAACATCAGCCAGCTCTGCGTCTTCGCCGATGAGAGCGCCGAGCACCGCCTGGAAAGGAACCGATGACGTCGTCCTCAGAGGGATGACACCTGATCGAGGGAACCCACCGCCCCACAACTCAAGGTTGTGCCGTCGATGACACCGCTGGCGAGGTCGGCCAGGAGCTGGCGGAACTGGGGGCGAATGACGATCCAGTCGATCGTGCCGTCCTCCCGCACGACCTTGCGCTTCTTGAAGGCCGAGGTGTCGTTCTCCTTGTAGACCTTCGCGAATTTCCCCCAACGCAGATGGCCGCGTGTGTCGGCGGCGTCCTCGCTCTGGCGGTCGACGCCCGCCTCCAGGCCGAACCGGTCCGAGGAGATGCGAAGGTACGCGCCGGGGCGCTTGGGCACGTACGCGGACAACTGGTCGTACAGGTTGAGGGTGACGCTACCCTTGCAGGCCTGCGAGGGAATCTCGAAGTCGTCCCAGGGGAACAATGTGGATATAGCGGTTCGGCTCCGGGTGCTCGTGTCGTTCCGACACCGGGCACTTTCCGTCGAACACAGGGGCTTGGCCGCGCCGTGATCCAGGGTTGAGGTTCACGGCTGCGTTGTATGGATACTGGCTGGCATGCGCATCGACCTTGATCCTGCAGTCGTGGACCGGACCGCCTTCTACAAGCTCCTGACCTCGGTGGTTGTGCCTCGGCCGATCGCTTGGGTGTCGACCGTCAGCCCGGACGGCCTGACCGACAATCTCGCGCCGCACAGCTTCTTCACCGTGGCCTGTGTCAGTCCGCCGATCGTGCAGTTCACGTCGGTCGGGCGGAAGGACTCGTTGCGCAATATCGAGGGGACGGGGGAGTTCGTTGTGAACTTTGCGCCGGAGCATCTCTTCGAGCAGATCAATGCGACGGCGACGGACTTTCCGGCCGGGGTGAGTGAGTTCGATGCGGTGGGGATCGCTCGGGAGCCGAGTCTGCGGGTGAAGCCGCCGCGGGTGGCGGCGTCGCCGGTGGCGTTGGAGTGCGAGATGCACAGCATGCTGCGGATGGGGGACTCGACGGTGGTGTTCGGGCGGGTCGTGCATGCGGCGGTGTCCGAGGCGGTGCTGGTCGACGGTCATCCTGAGGTGCGGAAGCTGCAGCCGTTGTCGCGGTTGGGGAAGGACGAGTGGGGTGCGCTCGGGGAGATCCTGGAGATCTCCCGGATCCGGTTCGAGGACTGGCCAGGTGCCTGCGGCTGAGCGTGCGTCACATGGATCGCCCGTAGCCCGGTTGGGCTGACGCGGTTGCCTCCCATGGGTGACTGCTGTCGCAGATCCCACAGATGCGTGGTGGGATCAAACGACAGTCGGATTTCCTGATGATGGAGTCGCGTCGATGACGATCCGCACACGACACGGGGCACTGGCCATGGCCGCCGCTCTGCTCGGAACCGTTGCTGTCAGTGCCTGTGGCGGTGCTGCCGGGCCGCAGGCCGGGCCGGTATCGAAGGGGGATGTCGGGCAGGCGGGCTCGTCCGGTGCCGCGTCGCAGCTCAAGGGGTTCACGCTTGTCGCCTCCGGGGACGTCCTGCCCCATGCGGTGATCATCCGTCAGGCGCAGAAGGATGCCGGAGGACACGGCTACGACTTCCACAAGATGCTCGCGGGCGTGAAGCCGGTGGTCAGCACGGCAGATTTGGCGGTCTGTCATATGGAGACCGTGTACGGCGGGAAGGACGGTCCCTTCACCGGCTATCCGACGTTCAAGTCGCCGCCGCAGGTCGCCCAGGCGCTCAAGGACACCGGGTACGACTCCTGCTCCACGGCCTCCAACCACACGCTGGACGACGGTGCGGACGGGGTCCGGCACGCCGGATCGGCCCGTACCGCCGCCGAGGCCGGCAAGCCGGCGCTGCTGAAGGCGGGGAGTGCCACCGTCGCGCAGCTCGCCTATACCTACGACACCAACGGGTTCCCGCAGCCCGAGGGTCACCCGTGGGCGGTCAATCTCATCGATCCCGACCGGATCATCGCCGACGCGCGGGCCGCCCGGAAGGCCGGGGCGGACGTGGTGCTGGTGAGTCTGCACTGGGGAACCGAGTGGCAGGACGATCCGGACGAGATGCAGCTGACCGTCGCCAAGCAGCTCACCGCGGCGCGGACCGGCGGGCGCCCGGACATCGATCTGATCCTGGGCACCCATGCCCACATTCCGCAGGCGTACGAGAAGGTCAACGGCACCTGGGTCGTCTACGGGATGGGCGACCAGGTCGCCGGGGAGATGTTCAACTACGACGACAAGCAGGACCCGCGCGGCAACATGGGGTCCATCGCCCGGTTCACCTTCGCCCCGCCCGCGACGGCCGGACAGCGGTGGACCGTGCGCAAGGCAGAGTTCATTCCGCAACTGATGGACCTCGGAGCGCCGTACCGCGTCGTGACCCTCAATGACGTGCTGCGCCAGAACCCGCACCGCGCCGACTACCTCAGGGCTCGTGATCACATCCGCACCATGGTCCTGAGCCGTGGCGGTGCCGCCGCCGGGCTCACCATGGTCCCCTGACTGCGTCTCGGGAGTCTGGGGCCAGTAGCCAGTAGCCAATAGCCAGGGGATCAGGAGACGGCGATCCCGGCGGCGCGGGCCAGCAGGTGGGCGGTCCGCGTTCCGGCATCGACGGCGTGAGCGCCCGTACTGGGCAGGCAGCGCTGGTGTTCCACGCTGTACTCGGTCAGGACGATGCCGGCGTGGTCGGTCGCGAGCTCTTCGAGCGGCGCCGGCCAGCCGCGTTCCTCCAGCGCGTCGCGCAGCTCACGTGACTGCTCGATGTCCGTGATCGGATCGGTGGTGCCGTGCACCAGGTGGACCGGAATCGGCGGCACCGGGTCACCGGCCCGGGATGCGTCCTCGATCGGGACGGTGCCCGTGGTCGGCGCCGCGGAGCGGTACCCGCCGGCGATGCCCACGACGGCTCGCGGCCGCCAGCCGTCGAGCGCGGCGGGGTTGAGGGCGACGCCCAGTACGGCGTTGGCGCCCAGCGACCAGCCCGCCAGAACCATCCGCTCCGCGTCCCCGCCGAAGCGGGCCGCGTTCTCGCGCACGAACGCCACCGATTCGGCCAACTGCGTCCGGCCGCCGTCAGGAGCGTCGGGACGCCAGTCCGGTACGAAGGTGACGACTCCGAGCCGCGCGGCGCTCCGGGCGAGCGGCGCGAGCACGTCCCGTTCATCGGGGCCGCGACCGTGCCAGAGCAGCACCACGGGTGCAGCCGACGACGAGGGCGCGGGACAGTGGACATCCATGCGCCGGCCACTGGTCCCGTAGCCGAGCTCGGTCACCACATCAACGTCCGCCGTCACGGCGCTACCCCCGCATCGTCACATCACTGGCTACGAACCCCATGATCCGTTCCTGTCGGCCCACGGTACCTGGAACCGCCGTTACCCGACTCACGTCGAAGGGATACGCCGCCGGGGCGTGGTCATGGAGGAACCGTCATGCGCAGCCGTGCCGCTCTTGTCAGTTCAGCTCTGTTGTTAGGTGTGTCTCTCACGGTCGCGGGGTGTGGCGCCGAGGGGGTGCGGACGGCGTCGGACGCGCCCGCCGGCAAGGACGTGCTGGTGACCGAGGGCGCCGGGCGTCCGGACGGAGCGGGCGCGCGGAGGGCGGCCGAAGTGGCCAAGGCTTGGGCGGGATCGGCGGCGGAACGCGCGTGGCGCGAGGGATACCGACCGCTCGACCGGGCGGAGTGGCTTCCGCCGGACGCGTTCCGCAGCGGGGAGGACAAGGCCGCGTTCGCCAGCGGGCACCTCGACCTCGCCACGCAGCTCCCGGCGTCCGGGCCCGATGGCCCGGAGGGAACGGTGACGTGGCCGGACGGATCGTCGGCGAAGCGACCGTTGTTGTCGGCGCGTCAGGTATTCGACGGGATCGTGCGGAACAAGTCGGCGTGTCAGGGAGCGGATTGCAACGGGCGGCTGCGGGTGACCGGAGTCAAGGCGGCCACCCGAACGCTGGCGACGAGTCGCGGCCGGGCCACCCTCCCCGTCTGGGAGTTCACGATCGAGGGCTACGCTCAGCCGTTCGCCTATCCGGCCGTGGCCCCCGATCAGCCGCCGCGGTCGGACCGTCCAGCGCCTCGCATCGACGGTGTGAGCTCGGCGGGGGGCTGGAACGGACTCTCGTCCGACGGCCTCGTCCTCAACGTCGGGGTGTCGCACGGGTCGTGCGTGAAGGCCCTGCCCGGCCAGGTGTACGAGACGAAGGACGTCGTCGTCCTCATCGGCCGTGTCGGGCAGTTGCCCAAGGGCACGATGTGCAACGCGGATCTGCGAGTGACGCCCGTGCAGTTCCGCTTGTCGCGCCCACTGGGCACCCGGACCGTGCTCGACGCCGTGACCGGGGACCCCATGGTGCTGATGACGCCAGGGGCGGTGGCCCGGTAGTCGGCCTTGCGAACGGCCGGTGCCGCGGGGAGCACGGCTGAGCAAATAGGCAGAGGCTTCTCTGCAGATATCCCTTTGCAGAGAAGCCTCTGCAACCTATGATTGCGGCCATGGCCGATGAATCCGCACGTCCATCGCACCCGTCCGAGGCCGCGCCCGAGTCCGGGTCCCCTTCCGAATCCGCGTCCGATCCGGAGAAGACCGTCCGGCACATCGACGCCCGCAGCCTTCGCGGGCTCGCGCATCCGCTGCGCATGCGGATGCTCGAACTGCTGAACCTCGACGGGCCCGCCACGTCGACCGGGCTCGCCGAACGGCTGGGTGAGAACACCGGCACCGTCAGCTGGCATCTGCGTCAGCTCGCCGAGCACGGTTTCATCGAGGAGGTGGTGGGGCGGGGCACCAAGCGCGAGCGCTGGTGGCAGGCGGTCAAGGAGCGGCGCACGCTCGACACCACGCAGTTCCGCTACGACCCCGACACCCGGGGCGCGCTCTCCGTCTACATGCACGAACTGATCCAGCAGACGTTCTCCCGGGTCGCCGACTACCTCGCCGACGACTGGGAGGGCCCATGGCAGGGCATCGGCACGCTCGTCGACCGGTCCGATCTGCGGCTGACGCCTGCTCAGCTGTCCGTGCTCAACGCGGAGTTGATGTCCGTCATCGACCGGCACACCCCGGCTCCCGACGCGGAGCGCGGCGAGGACGCGCTGCCCGTCATCGTTCAGCTCCAGTCGTTCCCCCGCAAGGAGCGTGGCGGCGCATGAACCAGGGCACGGACAACGGTCTGCGCGAAAACAGGCGCTCCGACGAAGACACGCGCCCGGACGACGAGCTTCATTCGGACGGCACCACGCGCTCCGACGACGGCATACGCGGTGGGCTGCTGCGCCGGCACCGCGACTTCCGGCTGCTGTGGTGCGGTGAGACGGCCGGCAAGTTCGGCGCGTCCGTCACCGGAGTGACGATGCCACTCGTCGCCGTCACCACGCTGCACGCAACCACCTTCCAGGTCGGCGTGCTGACAGCCGCCACCTGGCTTCCATGGCTGATCATCGGCCTTCCCGTCGGCGTCTGGGTGGACCGGATGCGGCGCCGCCCGATCATGCTCATAGCGGCGGCGGTCTCCCTGCTCCTCTACCTCAGCATCCCGGTCGCCGCATGGTCCGGTGCGCTGAGCATCGGGCTGCTGCTCGCCGTCGCCCTGCTGACGGGTACGGCCGTGGTCTTCTTCCAGACCGCCTACACGGCCTACCTTCCCAGCATCCTGGCGCCGGCCGACCAACCCGAAGGCAACGCCAAGCTGCACGGGAGTGCGTCGGCCGCGCAGATCGCGGGTCTCGGATCCGGCGGTCTGATCGCCCAGTTGGCGGGCGCGGTCAACGGGATGTTCGCCAACGCCGCGACGTTTCTCGTCTCGCTGCTCTGCCTGTCGGGCATCCGGCACCGCGAACCGCGCCCCGTCAGGACCGAACGTCCGCCCAGGGCGCTGCTCAAGGAGGTCGGGGAGGGGCTTCGGCTGGCCACCCGCGATCCCTGGATCCGCAGCCTGACGCTCTTCGGAGCGACCTCCAACCTCGCGCTGATGGGCTTCCAGTCGATCCTGGTGGTCTTCCTGGTGCGGGAGGTCGGCGTGGGCTCCGGTACGGTCGGCGCGCTGATCGCGGCCGCCGGCAGCGGTGGGGTCGCCGGTGCGTTCGCCGCCCGCCGGGTCGCCGCCCGTGTCGGTACGGCGCGCGCCACGCTGCTGTTCGAGCTGGGGTTCGCGGTGTTCGCGCTGCTCATCCCGCTCACCGTCGGCGGTGCGGGGGTGCTGCTCTACGTGGCGGGCGGCTTCTGCGTCTCCGCCGGGGTGGTGGCGGGCAATGTCATCAAAGCGGGCTTCCAGCAGAGCTATTGCCCGCCGGAGCTGCTCGGCCGACTCACCGCTAGCACGTCGTTCATCAACTTCGGTACGATCCCGCTGGGGGCGCTGCTCGGCGGCACGCTGGGTACCGTACTCGGCCTCCGTGCCGCCATGTGGATCACGACGGCAGGGGTCCCGCTCGCCGGTCTGATCCTGGTCTTCTCGCCGGTGCGCAGTACCCGCGACCTGCCGACTTCACCGCTGTCCGGCACCCGATCCGCCGCGCTCCCGCACTGATCCGCCCCGTGGTTCGTCAGGCGTCGGCACGGCTGTCGTAGGACTCGCGCGCCGCGTCGACCGCCTCGATGTGCTGCTCGGCCCAGTCCTTCACCGCGCGCATCACGGGCAGCAGAGTCTCACCGAGTGGTGTCAGTTCGTAGTCGACGCGGATCGGCACGGTCGGCGTGACGGTCCGGCTGACGAGACCGTCGCGTTCGAGGGCGCGCAGCGTCTGGGTGAGCATCTTCTGGCTGACGCCCGCGACACGGCGCGCGAGATCGCCGTACCGCATCGGGCCGTCGGCGAGTGCGCTGAGCAGCAGGCTGACCCACTTGTCGCTGATGCGGTCGAGCAGCCGCCGCGCCGGGCAGGTGGCGAGGTAGGCGTCGTACTCCTGCCGGGCCTCGGCCCGGACCTCGGCGGCGGTTCGTGTCGGCATGGTGCGTCCCTCAGGGTGCGTTGGGCACTCACAAGTGCGTACTTCCTGAAGGAGAGTAGCTCTCTCTAGGTTGGTGATAGAGGCCCTGCGCGGGCCGTTTCCTCGTCATTGATCTACGGAGGTTCGCCGTGCGCGCACTGATCGCCCGATTTACCGACGGCTCCGACGGCTCCGATGGTTCCGGCGGTTCCGGTGGCTCTCACGGGACGCTTGAGGTCGTCGACGCGCCGGTGCCAAAGGTCGGCGCCGGGCAGCTGCGGATCGCGGTCGAGGCCGCCGCCGTCAATCCCGTCGATCTCCTCGTGTCGGCCGGGGCGCCGGTCGCCGCCGGGCTCGTCGGTGCCCGGCCGACCTTCGGCCTCGGCTGGGACGTTGCCGGGACGGTCGACGCCGTGGGCCCCGGCGTGACGGCGTTCGCGCCCGGCGACCGGGTCATCGGACTCCAGGACCGGCTGGACGTCCGCACCGGCGCCCAGGCGGAGTTCGTCGTCCTCGACGCGGACGCCGTCGCCTCCGCTCCCGCCGGGATTCCGCCCGAGGCCGCGGCGACCCTGCCGCTCAACGCACTGACCGCGGATCTGGCGCTCGACGTGCTCGGCGCGCTCGGTCTGACATCCGGCGGAACACTGCTGGTCACCGGGGCGGCCGGGGCCCTGGGCGGGTACGCCGTCGAGTTGGCGGCACTCCGGGGGCTGCGGGTCGTCGCGGTCGCGGGTGCGGCGGACGAATTCTCGGTCCGGGCGCTGGGGGCCGCGTACTTCGCCGAACGGGGACCAGAACTGGCCGACCGGGTCAGGGAGTTGGTACCGGGCGGGGCCGACGCCGCACTGGACGCGGCGATGCTGCGGGCCGATGCCCTGGACGCGGTGCGTGGCGGCGGCGCGTTCGCCTCCGTCAACGCGGGCGCCGCGCCGGTGCCTCTGCGCGGAATCAATGTCCGCGACGTATGGGTGCGGGCGGACGGCGCGCGGCTCGCCGAACTGGCCCGGCTCGCGGAGACGGGCGCGCTCACCCCGCGCGTCGCGGGGGTGCTGCCGCTGGAGCGCGCGGCCGAGGCGCACGCGCGGATGTCGGAGGGCGGAGTACGGGGCCGGTGGGTGCTGGTGCCGTAGGGCGCGCGGCGACGTCCGCTCTCCACCCTTTCGTGTTCCGCCCTCCCGTCAGTACTTCAGGACCGCCCACACCAGCGCGCCGGCGACGGCCGCGGCGTAGCAGCCCGCTGCCGTGACGACCGCCCGGTACCGGGCGGTCGGACTCCAGGAAGTCAGCGACAACAGCCAGGCCAGCGCCGGGAGAACCAGGATGGCGTGCAGGCTGACGCCGTGCAGCGGCTTGACGGACGCGGTGCTGCGGTAGCCGGCTGCCTGGTGGCCGGTGCGGGTCAGGACGACGCCGCGCGCGATCATCGCCGCGCCCGACAGGAGTCCGATGAGCAGGATGGCGAAACCGGTGCGCAGCGCGAGCGGCATACCGGTCGGCCCCTCGGGGCGTCGGGTGAACGAGACGACCGCGAACGCGGAGAGGATGACGACGAGCAGCGCGCCGCCGACGGCGAGGGACATGGACACCGAGGTGTTGAAAGGTGACTTCATGTTGAAGTGCGACGGCACGCCGCGCCACGCCTGGAGCGTGATGCCGCCGACCTCCAGTACGCAGTCGGCCGCGAACAGGGTGAGCAGCACGGCGCGGGTGCGTGCGGCCATCCGCAGATACGACGTCACGCAGGTGATCGCGATCAGCGTCAGACCGAAGGAGAGCCCGAAGGTGAAGGGCTTCCGCCAGGAGACCGGCCCCTCCCACGGACCCCCGTCGACGGCGAACACCCCCAGGTGCACCAGCCCGGAGACGATGAGAACGGCGCCGGTCACGTAACAGAGCCGTTCGCTCCTCCTCGCCACCCGCCACCCTTCTCCCCGCCGCATCGCGGGCGGCGCTCCGGTCGCTCCCGGCGGGTTCGTGCGCGTCGCAGGGTCGGGCTGGGGCACTGCCGCTCGAGCGTGCATGGGACAACTCCTGGCGGAACGTGGGAGGGGGCCGGGTGGGCCGGAGGCCGGGTGAGCTGGGAGACAGGGCGAGCCGGGAGACAGGGCGCGATGTCAGAAGCGGACCGTGGACTCCGTGCGGCGGCTCATCCGCAGTACGGAGACGGCGCCGGCTATGACGATGCCCAGCAGAGCGGCGAGCTGCACCACCGTCGAGGCGATGAGGAGGCCGTTGCCCGACCCGAGGTGATCGCCCGTGTTCGGCGTCGTGAACGATCCGATGCCGATGAACAGGCCGACGGCCGTCGCGATCGCGGCGGTCCAGAGGCGCGGACGCCAGGCCAGCAGCCCGGCCGCGACCACCGGAATGACGGCGCCGGGCGGCACGACCGGGTAGTCCGCGCCCGCTGCTATCTGTACGGGAATCGACGCCGCCATCAGGACCAGCAGGGCGAGGGTGATCTTGACGGGTCCGCGATGGGTTTCCATACCCCAAGAATCCCGAGCGGCCGTCCGGGTGTCGTCGTCCGGCCGAAGGCACCCGATCTACGCCCGGGGGAGTAGTGGGGGCGGACCAGGACAGGGTGGACCCAAGACAGGGTGCACCAAGACAGACCGGATCAAGGCAGGGTGGACCGTGGCCTTTCCATGGGTCCGACGGTCCGACGGTTCAGATGGATGGGCTGGGCGGATGGACGGGAAATGGATGGCCGGGAGCGCTGGTTACGCGGCGTTCGCGCGTTCGGCGCGGCGCGCCGTCAGATAGGCGTCCCGGAGGCGGGCGAGTTCCGTGAGTTCGGCGGGTGTCCAGGATCGGTCGCCGTGCGCCTGGACATAGGCGCGCAGTCGATCATTCGCATGGGTCGAGAGTGTGCCGCGCATGCGATAAGACTATGGGTCCTCAGCGGCGATCGGAATCCAGCTGCCAGGAACGGCATATGCGACCTCGGAACGGCGCGGCATTCCGGGCCCGGCCGGAACCCTCGTACGCTGACAAGGTGATCGAGGCAATGGTGTTCGATATCGGCGAGACTCTCATCAGTGATACCCGGTACTGGGAGTCATGGGCCGACTGGCTCGGAATTCCGCGGCATACGATGTCCGCCCTGGTCGGCGCCGTTGTGTCCCAAGGCCGCGACAACGCGGACGCGTTGCGGCTCATTCGTCCCGGGCTCGATCTCCCGGCCGCCCACGCTGCCCGCCGGACCGCTGGCCGCGGCGAGTTCCTCGACGAATCCGATCTCTACCCGGATGTGCGTCCGGCGCTGGGCGGGTTGCGGAAGCTCGGCATCCGGGTGCTGGTCGCGGGTAACCAATCGGCGTGCGCCGGTGAGCTGTTGCGCGGTCTGGACCTGCCTGCCGACGTGATCGCGACGTCCGAGGAGTGGGGTGTCGCCAAGCCCAGCCCGGAATTCTTCGCCCGGGTCGTCGAGTTGGCGCAGGCCGAGCCGCACGAGATCGTCTATGTCGGGGACCATCCGGCCAACGACGTCTTCCCGGCGAAGCACGCCGGACTGCGGGTCGCGCATCTGCGGCGCGGGCCGTGGGGACATCTGTGGGCGGACGATCCGGAGACGGTCCGGGTGGCCGACTGGCGCATCGGTTCCCTGACCGATCTGAGTTCGATCGTCTCGACCTGGAACGTCTCTGCCTAGAACCTGCAACCGACCCCTGGCCCAACATTCCAGTTAACACCACGGCGGCTGCGAGGGAACGATATTCGCCGGAGGGCGGGAAATCGATGCCGTCGATCTGGGATTGTGCAGCGGGACCTTCTGGGCAGGATCTGTGGGTGGCGCGTTAATTCGTGGAGTGGTGATCGCCGGATCCGGTGCACCGTTCGAATTTCTGTCGCGCACAAGTACGTATGTTCGGCTCGTAGTTCGTAGGAGCGAGATGGCAGCAGCGCAGTGGAATCGGCTGATGGACCACGTCATGGCGGTCCCGGAGCGGACCTACGAAGGTTGGAACAGTCGCGACGGCTGGGACAACCACACCGAATTCGGGGTGGAGTTCGGCGAGGACGGGTACTCCTGGTGCGTCATGTGGGAATGGGACATGTACCACGACATGGGGCTCGACGCGATCGTGCCCAAGGTCGACAACGTCTCGGCCTTCACCGCCTGGGCGCAGCAGCGCGGCCAGTGGAGCGAGTATCCGAGCATCGGTGCCTGGGTGAACCTCGGCAACGGCGCCCACACCGAGATCGTGACGGGCTTCGACGCCGTCAACATCCGCACCAAGGGCGGTAACTCGATCAAGGAGGGTGCCGCCGACAACGGGCAGGGCAACGGTGTCTGGTCGCACACCACCGCCCGCCGTTCGTCCCGCGTCGTCGGGTACTTCGCCCCGCGTTTCCCGGACGGCGTGTGCCCGCCCACCGCCGACCCCAGCGATCACCGCGGCGGCAAGGCCGTCGCCTCGTACCACTGGACACCACCGTCGACACCGGGAGCGCCCGCGTTTCCCGGGCGGCAGTACTTCGTACTGGGGGCGAGCAGCGACTACGCCCTGCAGCTGCAGACGTGGCTGCAGCGCGGCGACTGGGGGCCGCCGTACAAGGTCGGCCCCAGCCGCACCATGTCCCAGCTGGACCTGATCAAGGTCAAGGCGCTGCAGCAGCACTACCTCTCCGTCCTGGGCCCGGCCGACGGGCTCACCGGTCCCAGGACGTGGCAGTACGCGTACGAGGTCGCCTACGGCCTCCGGGCGAAGTGATCCGAGCGTTCTCGGTGGAGGCGGCTGTGCGGGACGAGGTCGGATAATGTGCGAGGTGAGAGTGCCGGACCCAGTCGTTCAGCGATGCGGAGACGCAGCCACCGTGCCGGCGGCCGCGGTCGGCACCGCCGCTGCGTACCAGGAGACCGAGCACGTTGTCTGAGAACCGCGAACGTACACAGGCCGAGCCGGAGCCCGGTTCGGGGCCGGAGGCCGGCCCCGGTGGCGGGCCGGCCGCTCTGCGCGCCGACTGCGGGAGCTGCTTCGCGCTGTGCTGCGTCGTGCCGGCGTTCTCCGCCTCCGTCGACTTCGCGATCAACAAGAACGCCGGCCAGGCCTGCCCCAACCTGCAGCAGGACTTCCGCTGCGGCATGCACACCCGCCTCAGGGACAAGGGCTTCCGGGGCTGCACCGTCTACGACTGCTTCGGCGCCGGGCAGAAGGTCTCGCAGGTCACCTTCGGTGGCCAGGACTGGCGGCAGGCACCGCGCACGGCGAAGCAGATGTTCCAGGTCTTCCCCGTCATGCGGGATCTGCATGAGCTGCTCTGGTACCTGACCGAGGCGCTGACGCTGCGGCCGGCCCGCTCGCTGCACGCGGAGCTCGGGGCCGCGCTGGAGGAGACCGAACGCCTCACCCGGTACAACCCCGAGCTCCTCGTGGAGCTGGACGTTCCGGCCCACCGCAGCGACGTGAACGCCCTGCTGCTGCGGGCCAGCGAACTCGTGCGTGCCGAGGTCCGGGGCAAGAAGAAGGACCGCAGAGGAGCCGACCTCATCGGCGCCCGGCTCAAGGGCGCCGACCTGAGGGGCGCCAACCTGCGCGGGGCGTATCTCATCGGGGCCGACCTCTCGGGCGCCGATCTGCGGACGGCCGACGTGATCGGCGCCGACTTCCGGGACGCGGACCTGCGCGGCGCCGACCTCACCGGGGCCATCTTCCTCATCCAGTCCCAACTGGACGCGGCGCGCGGGGACGCCGGAACGAAGCTGCCGCCCGCGCTCAGCCACCCGGAACGCTGGTAGGCCCCACGCCGCACTGCCTGCCTCGGACGAGGCTCAGGCCCGTCCTATCCGGTCACGTCGAGAGCGGTGCCGTAGAGCCGGTCGACCTTGAGCCGGATGACGAGCCGCTGCTCCGCTACGAGCTGTGCGAGGAACGGCCCCTCGTCCGCCGGACGGGCCGAGGCCGGCAGCATGGCGAGCAGCTCGCGCCCGACGGCATCGCCCGCCTCGGTCGTGATCTCCGAGACCTCGGCCTCGCCCTCCGCGACGGCGAACGACCAGTGGTCCTCGCTGGAGACGTGCAGCGCGGCCCGTGAATCGTTCCTGAGCTGGCGCACCTTGACGCGGTCGGCGGTGGTCGAGAAGCGGACGATCTGGGACTCGGGATCCCAGTGGTAGAGCATGGTCGTCAGATGCGGGTGCCCGCTGCGCTTGTTGGTGGCCAGGACCCCGAACTGATGCGTGGCGAGCAGCGCGGAGAGCGCGTCGTCCGCCAGGACCCGGGGGCCCGGGCCGCTCTTCTCGTCGGTCATGTGGACTCCCCAACTTCCGGCGTACGGAGGCTCGTGATCGGAGAAGGTCCTGCGGTCCTCGTGGTCCAGACCTCCCATGGCCAGCTCAACGAGCGGCACCCGTCAAGGATGTGCCGGATCTGCGGGGCCCGTCAAAGGGGCCGGCGCCGGGTGCGCCTTCCGTCCTATTTCTCCTCTCCGTCCTGTCCGCCGAGGACGGAGGTGGGATCGCCGGTGTACCAGAGGTTGTCGATGTGGGGTGTGTTGACGCCCGCGGGCTGTCCCATCGCGTAGGCCCCGCAGACAGAAGCCGCCCACACCGGCTGGCGGTGTGGGCGGCGGGACGGTCGTCGGGTGCGGGGCGGCCGGTGGACGGCGGCCCGGCAGGAGGGTCAGTCGCTACGCGGCTTTCCGGTAATGGGCGCGCTGCGCTGCCAGGAACGCGGACCGCAGGCGTTCGAGCTCGGCGAGCTCGGCCGGGGTCCAGGCACGGGAACCGTGCGCGTGAAGGTAGGCGCGGAGGGCGTCGTTCGCCTCGGCCACAGGTGTTGCATGCATACCGATCAGGTTACGGTGCGCCGGTGGCCGCTCCGACCAATCCAGCAGGAATTGCGTGTGCGAATGGTCACGCTGCGGAAGGTCGCCCGGTCGGAGCGGCGCCCCGCGGCCGGTGGCCCGGGCCGGGGCCCGTGCGGCGCGGACCTCACGGATCCGGTTACTCGAACGCGGCGGCCTTGACGTCCAGCACACCGGCTCCCACCAGTGCGAAGAGCACGACGCCGAGCACGACGCGGTAGATCACGAAGGGCATGAAGCTCTTGGTGGAGATGTACCGCATGAACCAGGCGATGACGGCGTATCCGACGCCGAACGCGATGACGGTGGCGAGGATCGTCGGTCCCCAGGAGAGATGTGAGTCACCACCGACGTCCTTGAGCTCGAAGACCCCGGACGCCAGGACCGCGGGGATGGCGAGCAGGAAGGAGTACCGGGCCGCGGCCTCGCGGGTGTAGCCGAGGAAGAGGCCGCCGCTGATGGTGGCGCCGGAGCGGGAGACGCCCGGGATCAGGGCCATCGCCTGGCAGAGGCCGTAGACCAGGCCGTCGCGGGTGGTGAGGTCGCGCAGCGTCTTGCGGGGCGGTGCGGCGCGGTGCCGACCGCCCTGGTCGGCGGGGCCGCCGCGGGCGGCGAGGCGGTCGGTGACGCCGAGGACCAGGCCCATGACGATCAGGTCGTCGGGCGGTGGAGAGCGGTGCCGGGACGTCGGTCCGCGTGGGACACGTTCGCCGGTGCCGGAACGTCGGTCCGTGCTGAAGCGTCAGCCGGTGCCGGAACAGCTGGAACGGCTGGGACGGCAGCCTGTGCTGGACATCGGCCGGTGCAGGAAGGTCAGGCGGCCGACCTGGAGCTCTGGGTACGGCGGGCCCGGACGGCGACCAGGACGGCACCCAGGCCGGTCACCGCGATGAACCCCATGGCCAGCAGGAAGGCCGGTGAGGTCGGTGACGACGCGCGGCTGCCCGCTATGACGTAGGCGGCCGTGTTGGGGATACTGCCGATCGCGGTGGCGAGCAGGAACGGGCCCAGGCGCATGTGCGAGACGGCCGCCGAGTAGTTGGCGGCGGCGAAGGGCACACCGGGGAAGAGTCGGATCGCGAGCATGCTGCGGAAGCCGTGCCGGCTCAACTGCCGGTCCACCGAGGTGATCAGGCGCCCGCGCAGCAGGGGTCTGAGCGCGTCGCGGCCGAGCACCCGGCCCAGACAGAAGGACAGCCCGGCGCCCAGTACGGTGCCGGCCAGTGAGGAGAGCAGCCCGGCCTGCGTCCCGAACAGCGCGCCGGCCGCGACGTTGAGCAGCGGGCGGGGCACGAAGGCGAACGCGCACACCCCGTACGCGGCCGCGAAGAGCACCACCGCGCCGCCGCCCGACAGCTGGGGCCAGCCGTCCATGACCAGGTGCTGCGGCTGCCAGACCAGCACGGCCGTGGCCGCACCCGTCAGCAGCGCGACCAGCAGGGCCAGCCGCGCCCACGGCGAGAGCAGCGCACGGGTGCACCGTACGGCGGGGCCGTCGGACGTCGGGAGGCGGTCGAGCATCCAGGGAGCCTAACCGAGACCGGTGAACGTGCGGAGCGAGCGGGGGTCCCCGCAGGGTTCCCGCACGGTCCCGCACCGTCCCCGCAGGGTTCCCGCACCGTCCCCGCAGGCGGAAAACCGTTCGACGCCGGGCCGCCGGGTGACGGATCATCAACGCCATGAACCGGTATGCCTTCGCAGATACGTCCGCAGTCGCGGACGCGCTGGAGGCTGCCCTCGCTTCATTCCTCGACGGCGCCCGAAGCTGACCCTCCCCGGACATTCCGGCGGACCCCGCAGGGGGAGGGTCGGTCCGGCCCAGGGGGTCCCCGCGTTCCCGTGCGCGATCACCACGTCATCCGGTCACCAGGCCAGGCCGCCCGGCCGAGCCACCCGACCATGCCGTCGTGCCGCCGCGCGCAGAATTCCGAGGAAGAAGCGAACCAACCATGTCCAAGACGGCATACGTGCGCACCAAGCCGCACCTCAACATCGGCACGATGGGCCACGTCGACCACGGCAAGACGACGCTGACGGCCGCGATCACCAAGGTGCTCGCCGACCGGGGGACCGGCACCTTCGTACCGTTCGACCGGATCGACCGGGCGCCGGAGGAGGCCGCCCGCGGGATCACGATCACCATCTCGCACGTCGAGTACGAGACCGCCACCCGGCACTACGCGCACGTCGACATGCCCGGGCACGCCGACTACGTGAAGAACATGATCACCGGTGCGGCGCAGCTCGACGGGGCGATCCTGGTCGTCTCGGCGCTCGACGGCGTCATGCCGCAGACCGCCGAGCACGTACTGCTCGCCCGGCAGGTGGGGGTCGAGCACATCGTCGTGGCCCTCAACAAGGCCGACGCCGGTGACCCCGAGCTGACCGACCTGGTCGAGCTGGAGGTGCGCGACCTGCTCAGCGCGCACGGATATCCGGGGGAGTCGGCCGCGGTGGTGCGGGTGTCGGGGCTGCGGGCGCTGGAGGGCGACCCGCGGTGGACGGCGGCGGTCGGTGAGTTGCTGGACGCCGTCGACACCCAGGTGCCGATGCCGGTGCGCTACACCGACGCGCCGTTCCTGCTCTCGGTGGAGAACGTGCTGACCATCACCGGTCGGGGCACGGTCGTCACGGGCGCCGTCGAGCGGGGGACCGTGCGGGTCGGCGACCGCGTCGAGGTGCTCGGCGCGGACACGGCCTCGGTCGTGACCGGTCTGGAGACCTTCGGCAAGCCGATGGAGTCCGCGCAGGCGGGCGACAACGTGGCGCTGCTGCTGCGCGGGGTGCAGCGGGACGTCGTGCGGCGTGGCCACATCGTGGCGGCGCCGGGCAGCGTGACGCAGAGCACGCGCTTCACCGCGCGGGTGTACGTGGTGCCGGCCGCCGAGGGTGGGCGCCGTACCCCGGTCTCTACCGGCTACCGGCCGCAGTTCTACATCCGCACCGCGGACGTGGTCGGCGACGTGGACCTCGGTGTTGCCGGGATGGCGCTGCCGGGCGACACCGCCGAGATGACGGTGGAGCTGGGCAGGCCCGTACCGCTCGAGGTCGGGCTCGGCTTCGCGATCCGCGAGGGCGGCCGGACGGTCGGCGCGGGGACCGTTACCGCCATCGACGGCTAACCGGTAACGGTCGCCGGAGCCGTCCCGATCCGTGTCCCCCGCACCATCCGGTGCGGGGGACACGGCCCGTCGTCTGTTCGTCGCGTGACGCACACGGCACACTGCTCCTCACACCTGTTCCCGGGAGCGCATCGGCCGCGGCCCGTGGCGAGAGGATCCTGGGCATGAAGGGCACAGCGCTCGTACTGGGCAGCGGCGGACTGACCGGCGTCGGGTGGGAGATCGGCATGATCGCCGGTCTCGCGGCGGCCGGGGTGGATCTCGGCACGGCCGATCTGGTGGTCGGCACCTCCGCCGGATCCATCGTCGGGGCGCAGCTCACCTCCGGCCGGCTCGGGGTCGAGGAGCTGTACGAGCGCCAACTCGTCGATCCGCGGGGGGAGACCGTCGCCCGGATAAGCCGCCGGCTCATCTCCCGGTACGTCTGGGCCGCGGCGCGCTCGCACGACGTCCAGGGCTACCTCCTGCGCATGGGCCACATCGCGCGTACCGCCCGCACCGCCCCCGAGTCGGAGCGGCGGGCCGCCATCGCCGGGCGGCTGGTCTCGCACGACTGGCCGGAACAGCGGCTGCTGGTCACCGCGGTCGACGCGGAGAACGGCGAGTTCACCGTCTTCGACAGTGCCGCGGGCATCGGGGTCGTCGACGCGGTGAGCGCGAGCTGCGCCGTGCCCGGCGTCTGGCCGCCGATCACCGCGGGAGGGCGGCGCTGGATCGACGGCGGCGTGCGGTCCAGCGCCAACGCCGATCTCGCGGCGGGCTACGAGCGGGTGGTGGTCCTCGCGCCGGTGGCCCGTGGCGGCGGCCCCGTCCCGGCGCCCCGGACGCAGACCGCCGAGCTGACGGCGGCCGGCGCCCAGGTGGTGCTGATCACCCCGGACCAGGCGTCGCGGACCGCGTTCGGACGCAACGTGCTCGATCCGGCGCGGCGGGCCGGCGCCGCGCGGGCCGGCCGCGCCCAGAGCGCCGCGCACGCCGAGCAGGTCCGCGCCGTGTGGTGCGGCTGACCTGTCCGGCTTGGGACAATGACGCGGTGGATCCAGAACCGATACCGGTGACCCGTGCCGTGGACTTCGGCACCGCCAAGCTGCTGCCCGATGTGGACCGGGCGCGGGCCTGGCTGCTCACCGTGGACGGCGCGCCCCAGTCGTACGTGGACCTCGACGACCCGGTGTACCTGGAGTTCGAGTACGTGCGTCGGCTCGCCCACGCCGTGGACGCGGTCTTCGACGAGGGCCGGCCGCTGGACGTGGTGCATCTCGGCGGGGGTGCGCTGACCCTGCCGCGCCGGCTGTCCGTGACCCGTCCCGGATCGCGGCAGGACGTGGTGGAGGCCGACCGGGGACTCGTGGCGCTGGTGTCGGAACATCTGCCGCTGGACGATCCGGCGGTCGTCGTGCACACCGACGACGCGCGCGGCTGGCTCGAGCGGGCGGCGCCGGACAGCGCCGATGTCCTGGTGGCGGACGTGTTCGGCGGCTCGCGGGTGCCGGCGCATCTGACGTCGGTGGAGTTCCTGCGGTCGGCCGCGTCCGTGGTGCGTGCGGAGGGCGGCCTGTATCTGGCCAACCTCGCCGACGCCGCGCCGTTCGCGTTCCTCGGTTCGCAGATCGCCACCGTGCGCGAGGTCTTCGAGCACTTCTGCGTGATCGCGGAGCCGGGGATGCTGCGCGGCCGGCGCTTCGGCAACGCGGTGCTGCTCGGTTCGCACGGCCCGCTCTCGCTGGACCGGCTCGCCCGGCTGGCGGCGGCCGACGCGTTTCCCGCCCGGGTGGTCGACGGGAAGGCCCTGGCCCGGCTCGCGGCCGGGGCGTCCCCGGTCTACGACGCCACGGCGGTGCCGTCGCCAGAGCCGCCGGACGGCGCCTTCACCGTCGGCTGAGCCGGTTCGGCGGGCTGTTCCGGCGCAGTCCCGGTGACGGCTGCGGGCTCGCGGCGGGTCAGCCGGCGGACCTCGGGCAGGAGGAGCACCGCGGCGGTGAGCAGCACGATGAGACCGGAACACCCCCACAGGGCGGCGGAGCGGCCGACCGCGTTCATGACGGGTCCGGCGAGCGCCGTGGCGACCGGGATCATCGCGACCGAGCCGAACCAGTCGTACGAGGAGACCCGCGACAGTTTGTCGCCGGGGATCTCCTGGTGCAGGGCGAGCATCCAGCCGACGGCGAAGACCTCGATCGCGACGCCGGTCACGAACATCAGCGCCGCCAGCCCGGCGGCGGGCACCACCAGGGCCAGGGCGGCGGGCGGCAGTGCCATCGGGAAGACGGCGAGCGTGCCGGCCAGCAGCATGCGGCGCGGCTTCCAGCGCATCATCAGCACACCGCCGCTCACCGTGCCCGCGCCGAACGCCGCCAGTGCCAGGCCCCAGGGGCCTGCGCCGCCCAGCCGTTCGTTCGAGACGAGCGGCCCGTAGACCGCCTCGGAGGCGGTGAAGACGGCGTTGACGACGGAGAACTGCAGGACGATGCCCCACAGCCAGCGCCGTGAGGCGAACTCCCGCCAGCCGTCGCGCAGATCGCGCAGCATGCCCCCGCCGGCCTCGGCGCGCAGGTTCGCGGTGCCGGTGAGGAACGAGCGCAGCGCCGCCGCGACCGCGAAGGCCGCCGCGTCGACGGCGAGGACCCAGCCGGGGCCGATGGCGGCGACCAGGGCGCCGCCGAGCGCCGCGCCGCCGATGTTCGCGCCGTTCATGCCCACCCGGAAGACCGAGAACGCCTTGTTGGCGTGGGCCGGGTCGACGGTCGCCAGCAGCATGCCCTCGGAGGCGGGGGCGAAGAACGCGTGCGCGGTGCCGCCGACCGCGGTGAGCGCGGCCATCTGCCACAGCTGCGCGTGCCCCGAGATGATCAGGGTGGCGAAGACCGCCTGGGAGGCGGAGTTGAGCACGTTGGCCGCGACCATCACCTGGTTGCGGGGCAGCCGGTCGGCCAGCGCTCCGCCGATGAGCAGGAAGACCACCAGCGGGAGGGTGCGTGCGGCGGCCACGAGGCCGACGTCGGTGGCGCTGCCGCCGGACTCGATGACCGCGAAGGCGGCCGCTATCAGGGCCCCGGAGTTGCCGAGGCTGGTGATGATCGACGCCGCGGTGAGCAGCCGGAAGTCGCGCCCGGCCCAGGAGGGCAGTCGGGGCGGGCGGCCGGGGGACCGGAGCGCGGCGTCGGGAGTCACCCGGCGACTATCGCGGCCCGTCCGCCGCGGTGCCACCGGATTTCGGCGGTGGGCCCGCCCGGCCCACCGCCGTCGGCGGTCACTTCTTCTTCAGCTCGCGGATGCTGCCCATGATGGTGGTGATGGTCGCGTCCGGCAGGCCGTCGGTGACGCCCGCGCCCCGGTCGGCGTACAGCACCCACACGGTCAGGGCCTTGGTGGAGTCCACCCAGGCGACCGTGTAGACGACACCGTCGGACGTGCACTTGTTCTTCTTGGGCACGTTCTTCGCGGTGGCGGAGGAGGAGAAGCCCGTGATGCCGTGCGAGTTGCTGAACGGCTTGGCGGCCGTCTTGGCGACGGTGACCTTGCCATCCTCCTGGTATCCCCAGTACGCCCACGACTCGGCCTGGACCTCGGCGGCCTCCTGGACGCTCTTGGCGCCGTTGGCGCCCTTGGTCCCGACCGCGGCGCGCTCGTCCTTGTCGCACCAATTCTCTTTGTAGAAGGCGGGCGCGCCCATGGTGACGGCGGGCTTGCCCTTGTCCTCGAAGCCGATGAGGGTGCCCTCGCTGGCCAGCGTCCAGTTCGCCGGCACGTCGAAGGCGACGTTGCGTTCGGTGCGCCGGACGACCTGCCAGCCCGGGACCACGGGCTTGATCTCGACGGCGTTCGGATCGCCGCGCGAGTCGTCGCCGGTCCCGCCGGTGCCCGCCGCCGTGGTGTTCGAGGGGGTCGGGGTCGGCGTGGCGCTCTGCGAGACGCTCGGGCTCTTGCCCGGGTCGGCGGCGGTGTCCTTCTTGTCGTCCCCCGACAGGTAGACGCCGCCGATGACCACGGCCGCGATCACCGCCACGGCGGCGATGATCGACACGGCGATCGTCATGTTCTTGCGGTTGCCGGGCTGTGGGCCGCCGGGGCCGGGGCTGCCGGGCATGGTGGGCGGTCCCCACTGCGGCGGCGGGCCGGGCGGCTGTCCGGGCTGCTGGTACTGCCCCTGCGGCGGCTGTTGCTGCGGCGGCTGCTGCGGGTAGCCGTAGCCGGGTGTCTGGTACGGGGACGGCGTCTGGTAGGGCGACGGCGCCTGGTACGGCGGTTGCTGATTCGGGTCCTGCGGGTACTGCCCCTGTGGGTTCTGCTGTGGGTACTGCTGTCCCCCGGGCTGCTGCTCTCCTGGCCACATGGCCAGAAACACTAGGGGGTGAGGGCTTCCGGTTCCACGCCGCCCCTCGTTACTGGTCAGTAATTTCTGCTGACAGGCCCACGGATGCCCTGGGCAGGGTTGCTACTCGCTGGTAACATCCAGGCATGTCCGAGACCCTGCCTTCGACCGGCGAACTGCTTGCGGCCACTGTGCCCATGGTCCGCACCCTGAACCTGCAGTTCGGGGAGACCAGCGCGGAGCGTGCCGTCGTCACGCTGCCCGACCAGCCCGACTTCCACAACCACGTCGGCGGCCCGCACGCCGGCGCCATGTTCACCCTGGCCGAGTCCGCCAGTGGCGCGATCGTCCTGAGCGCCTTCGGCGACCAGCTCTCCCGCGCCGTGCCGCTCGCGGTCCGCGCGGAGATCGCGTACGCGAAGCTCGCGATGGGCCCGGTCACGGCCACCGCCGAGCTCGGCCGCCCCGTCGCGGACGTCGTCGCCGAACTCGACGCGGGCGAGCGCCCGGAGTTCCCCGTCCGCGTCACGATCCGCCGTGAGGACGGCGCGGTCACCGGCGAGATGAGCATCATCTGGACGCTGCGCCTCAACCGCTGATCCACCCGGGCGGCCATGTCCGCCGCACGTTTCCCAGGGCGCGGCCGGTCCATCCGGTCGCGCCCTGAGTGCGTCATCCGGGCCGCCGGCGGACCTCGGGTGGGTCTTGTCACCTCCCTCCACTCTCGCTTATCGAACAAAGATTCGATCTGTGGTTTATGGTGAAGAGGCAGGTCCGAGGGTCGGACCGGGGGCAGGGGGCACATGAGCGGCAGGAGGCGTGTATGTCGTTTACGCACCTCCACACCGCGAGCGGTTTCTCCCTCCGCTACGGGGCCAGCCACCCCGGGGCCCTCGCCGAGCGCGCCGCGTGGCACGCGATGGACGCCCTCGCACTGACCGACCGGGACACTGTCGCGGGCCTCGTACGGTTCGCGGCGGCATGCACCGCGGGCGGTGTGCGCCCGGTCTTCGGCGTGGACCTCGCGGTCGAATCCGCCCCTCCCCTTTCCGTCCCCGGCTCGGCTCCCGGGACGGCCCCGGCCCGGCGGCGCACCCCGGTGCGCGGTGGCGCGTACATCGACGAGTCGGCGCCCCGGATCGTCCTGCTGGCGCGGAACGCGGCCGGCTGGGCCGCGCTGTGCCGGCTGGTCAGCGCCGCGCATGCGGGCGGCGACCGCCCGCTGCTGCGCTGGGCGGACCTTGAACGGCAGTCGGCCGACGGTCTGACGGTGCTGCTGGGACCGGCCTCCGAGCCGGTAAGGGCACTGTCCGCGGGCCACCCGGACATCGCGGAGCGACTGCTCGCCCCGTGGCGCGAGCGGTTCGGCGAGGACCTGCGGCTCGAGGCCGTGGACCACGGGATCCCCGGCGCGGGACCCGGATCCCTGCGGCTCGCCGCCCACACGGTGGGGCTGGCCGACCGGCTGGGCATCCCCGCCGTCGTCACCAACGCGGTCCGCTACGCGGATCCCGCGCAGCACCGGGTGGCCGATGTACTGGACGCGGCCCGGCTGCTGCGGCCGATCGACCGCCGCCGGCTGGACTCGGGACAGCGCTGGCTGAAGAGCCCGCAGGACATGGCGCGGGTCGCGGAACGGATCGCCGGGGCCGCCGGGCGCGGGCGCGGTGGCGCCGCCCGGCTGCTGGCGGTGACGCGGGAGACGGCGGACGCGTGCCGGATCGACCCGAAGGGCGATCTGGGCATGGGCAGGCCGCACTTCCCGGAACCCGAGCTGGCCGGGGCGACCGCGGCGACGGCCGGCCGGGTGCTGCGCGAGCGCGCCGAGGCCGGCCTGGCCCAGCGTGGCCTGGAGCACGCGCCGGACGCCCGGCGCCGGCTGGACGCGGAACTGACGATCATCGGCACACTCGGTTTCGAGACGTATTTCCTGACCGCCGCCGCCGTGGTCTCCGACGCCCGGGACCTGGGGATCAGGGTCGCGGCCCGGGGCAGCGGCGCCGGGTCGATGGTCAACTACGCGCTGGGCATCTCCCACGTCGACCCGCTCGAACACCATCTGGTCTTCGAACGGTTTATGTCGCTGCGCCGCAACTCCCTGCCGGACATCGACCTCGACACCGAGTCGGCCCGCCGGCTCGACGTCTACCGCGCGGTGATCGGCCGCTTCGGCCCCGCGCGGATCGCGACCGTCGCGATGCCGGAGACGTACCGCGCCCGGCACGCGATCCGGGACACCGGGGCCGCGCTGTCCCTGCCGCCGTGGGAGATCGACCGGCTGGCGAAGTCGTTCCCGCACATCCGGGCCCGCGATGTGCGGGCGGCGCTGGCCGAACTGCCGGAACTGCGGGAGGTCGCCGCCCACGCGGACCGGTACGGCCCGCTGTGGGAGCTGGTCGAGGCGCTGGACGGGCTGCCGCGCGGGGTGGCGATGCACCCGTGCGGCGTCCTGCTGTCGAACGCGTCCCTGCTGGACCGCACCCCGGTGGTGCCGACCAGCGGTGAGGCGCTCCCGATGAGCCAGTTCGACAAGGAGGACGTCGAGGCGATGGGCCTGCTGAAGCTCGACATCCTCGGCGTGCGCATGTGGTCGGCGATGGCGCACGCCACGGCCGAGATCCGGCGGGCCACCGGCCGGGACATCGACCTGGAGGACCGCGCCCAGGTGCCGCCGGACGACCCGGCGGCGTTCGAGCTGATCCGCGCCTCGGACACCCTCGGCATGTTCCAGCTCGAATCGCCCGGCCAGCGTGACCTGCTGGCCAGACTGCAGCCGACCACCGTCGACGACATCGTCGCCGACATCAGCCTGTTCCGTCCCGGACCGGTCGCCGGGGGCATGCCGGAGCAGTACATCGCCGCCCGGCACAGCACCCGGCCGCCGCGGTATCCGCACCAGGATCTGGAGCCGGTGCTCCGGGACACCTTCGGGGTGACGATCTGGCACGAGCAGATCATCGGCATCATCGCCGTGCTGACCCGCTGCGAGCCCGATCTGGCGGAGGAGGCGCGGCGCTGTCTGGCCGACCCCGTCCGGCGGCCGAAGGTGCGGAAGTGGTTCCACCGCGAAGCGGCGGCGCACGGCTACGCGCCGGCGGTGCTGGCCGAGGTCTGGGGGATCCTGGAGGCGTTCGGCGCCTACGGTTTCGCGCGCGCCCACGCCGCCGCGTTCGCCGTTCCGGCGCTGCAGTCGGCGTGGCTGAAGGCGCACTTCGCGGCGGCGCTCTACGCCGGGCTGCTGGAACACGATCCGGGGATGTGGCCGAAGCGGGTGATCCTGGCGGACGCGCGCCGGCATGGCGTGCCGATCCTGCCGCTGGATGTGAACGCGTCGCGCTCCGCCTATGTAATCGAACTGAAGTCTGATAAGTGGGGGGTGCGGCTCGCCCTCTCCGAAGTAGGCGGCATGTCGGAGGCCGAGGCCGGGCGGATCGAGGCCGGGCAGCCCTACTCCTCACCGGCGGACCTGTGGGAGCGGGCGAGGCCGTCCCGTCCGGTGCTGGAACGTCTCGTCCAGGTCGGAGCGCTCGACGCGCTGGCCGCCGGGCCCACCCGCCGCGACCTGCTGCTCCAGGTCTCCGAACTGCACCGGCAGGGACGCGCCGACGTACCCGGGGGACAGCTCGCGCTCGCCGCTCAGGAGTCCGCGGTCCCGGCCGGCCTGCCCGACATGAACGCCGGCGAGCGGACCGGCGCCGAACTGGAGGTGCTGGGCATGGACACCACCCAGCATCTGATGGAGCACCACCACGCGCTGCTGGAGGAACTGGACACGACACCGGCCCGGCGGCTGCACGAGGTGCGGCACGGCGAGACCGTGCTCGTCGCGGGCATCAGGGCCTCCACCCAGACACCGCCGATCGCGTCCGGGAAACGGATCATCTTCGTGACGCTCGACGACGGGTCGGGCCTCGTGGACCTGGCGTTCTTCGAGGACAGCCACCAGCAGGCCGCGCACACGGTGTTCCACTCCGGTCTGCTGCTGGTCCGCGGCACCCTCCAGCGGCGGGGGAAACGCGCCTTCGGCGTCGTCGGCTCCGCCGCCTGGGACCTCGCGGAACTCGCGGACCTCCACCAGGACGGCGGCCTCGTGGCGGTCGCGGCCCGCCTCGCGGAGCCATCGGCCCATCCGACGACCGCACCGGCGACTGATGCCACCGCCGGGTCGACCGCGGACCCGGCGGTACGCCCCGGCGCGGCCGCAGCCGATCCGGTCGGCGGCCGGCGCATCCGGCACGAGACCGGCGCCGAGTTGCACCCCTGGGCCGACCTCCAGCCGCCCGGCGACCGCACCACCCCCAGCAGAAAGCTGTGGCACTCCAGCCAGGGGAGCGCCGGATGAGCGAGCACTCAGCGGATCACGCGTCCGGTCACCCAGCGGATCGGGCGGCCCGCCCCGCGCCGCACATCCTCTATGTCCACCTTCACGCGGCCGCCGGTTCCGTGCCGCACGAGGACGTCTACGAGATGCTCCTCGACCTGCTCCGCGGCATCACCCCGGTCGTCCAGGCGCTGCCTCCGGACGCGGCCCTCGCCGATGTCCGCAGCGCGCTGCGGTACTTCGACCGGGACGCCGCCGGCCTCGCCCATCTCATCCGGGTGCGGGCCCTGGCCCTGCACGGCGTCGACTCCACGATCGGCGTCGGACCCAACCCGCTGCTGGCCCGGATGGCCGCCGCGGACGGCCCCGCCCGCGCGGTCCGGGTGCTGAGCGGTGACCGGCCGGCCGTCGAGGAGTTCCTGCGGAACAAGCCGGCCGCCGCGCTGGACGGCATCGGACCCGCCTCCGCGAAAACCCTGGCCGGCTACGGACTGGACACCGTCGGACGCATCGCCGCCACCCCGCTGGGCACCCTGCAGCGCGCACTGGGCGCGACCGCGGGCCGGCGGCTGTACGACAGGGCACGCGGTATCGACCCGACCCCGGTCGTCCGGGGCGCCCCCGCCCGCTCCATCGGCGGTGAGCGGCGCTTCGGACAGGACGAGCTGGATCCGGTGCGGCACCGCCGGGCGCTGCTGTCGCTCACCGAGGAACTCGGCGCCCGGCTGCGCACCGAACGCCAGGCGGCCCGCTCCCTGACCCTCACCGTCCGCTACGCCGACCGTTCGACGACGACCCGCACCCGGACCCTGCACGAGTCGTCGGGGCACAGCGCGGCGCTGCGGACCACCGCCTACCAGCTCTATGACGCGCTCGGCCTGCAGCGGGCCCGGGTCCGTACTCTTTCGCTGCGTGCCGACGGCCTGCTGGCGGAGGAGCTGACCGCCCGGCAGCTGAGCCTGGAACCGGGCGACGACAAGTCCCGGCTGATCGAGGCCGCCGCCGACCGCGCCCGTGCCCGTTTCGGCCCCGCCGCCGTCCGGCCCGCCGGTACCGCGCACCCGGCGCCCCGTCGCGCATGATGGAGGACATGGATATTCGTGACGACCGGGCGGTGGGCCGCCTGGGGGCATGGGCCGGGGACGAACTGATCGGCCGGATCAACTATTTCGTGCTGGAGGACGACGGGACCGGTGGCGGGAGCGCGCTGGTCGCCGTGCACACGGTGGTCGAGCCGGGGCACCAGGGGGAGGGCATCGCGGGCGCGCTCGCCGGGGCGCTGTACGAGCTGGCCGCCGCGGAGGGCCGGGACGTCGTACCGCTGTGCCCGTATGTGGCGGCCTGGTCCGTCAAGCACTCCGACCTGGCCCCGGAGCCGGATCCCGCGCTGGCGGGCCGCGCGAAGGAGCGGCTCATGGCCGACCCCGACCTGTGGTGAGAGCGGGCGGGGGAGCGGTCCGCCGGCCGTACTGGCGTGCGGAACGGTTCGGTTAGGCTTCACTGACGTGGGCCATGGCACACGGTCCGGATGGTGTCCAGGGGAGGACTCGGCAGTGCACGTGCAGGAATGGATCGAGACGATTCCGCCGCTCGCCGTCTACCTGGTGGTGGGGCTGGTCATCGGGATCGAGAGCCTGGGCATCCCGCTCCCCGGCGAGATCGTCCTCGTCACCGCGTCACTGATGGCCTCGCAGGGCACGATCAACCCGTGGATCGTCGGCGCCTGCGCGATCGCGGGCGCGGTGATCGGTGACTCCATCGGCTATTCGATCGGCCGCAAGGGCGGCAAACCGCTGCTGGACAAGCTCGGCCGGAAGTTCCCCAAACACTTCTCACCCGGCCATGTCGCCACCGCCGAGCGGTCGTTCGAGCGCTGGGGCATGTGGGCGGTCTTCGTCGGCCGCTTCGTCGCGCTGCTGCGGATCTTCGCCGGCCCGCTGGCGGGCGTCCTGAAGATGCCGTACTGGAAGTTCCTCATCGCGAACGCCCTCGGCGGCGTCGTCTGGGCGGGCGGCACCACCGCCGTCATCTACAACGTCGGCGTGGTGGCGGAACCGTGGATCAAGCGGTTCGGCTACTTCGGACTGGCGGCGGCCGTGCTGTTCGGGATCGGCTCGTTCCTCTTCGTCCAGCGGCGTGCCAAGGCCCACACCCCGGCGGCGACGCCGGAGGCGGACGCAGCGGCGACGCCGGGAACGCCGGTGGAAGGCGCGGCCGAAGCCGTGGTGGCCCCCACCGGCGAGTGATCACGCGAGTGACCCGGCGGACCGGGCCCATGGCTGCTCAGGCCTTGTCGGCCGGCGCTTCTTCGCCCGGTCCTTCCGCGGCCGGTTCGAAGGCCGCCCGGTGGGCGCGGGACAGCTCGACATAACCCGCGGCGTTGAGCAGCACGGACTCCCGCTCCTCCGCGGTCAGCTCACGCCGGACCTTGGCCGGGACCCCGGCCACCAGCGACCCCGGCGGTACCCGCATCCCCTGCGGTACGAGCGCGGCCGCGGCGACCAGCGAGCCGGTCCCGATGTGCGCGCCGTTCAGGACGGTGGCGCCCATGCCGATCAGTACGTCGTCCTCGACGGTGCAGCCGTGCAGCACCGCGTTGTGCCCCACCGAGACCCGCTCGCCGACCACGACGGGGAACCCGGGGTCCGCGTGCACCGAGCAGTTGTCCTGGATGTTGCTGTCGGCGCCGATGCTGATCGACTCGCAGTCGCCGCGCAGGACCGCGTGGTACCAGGCGCTGGAGCCGGCCGCCATCGTGACGTCGCCGACGACGACCGAGGTGGGCGCGGTGAACGCCGCCGGATCCACCTGGGGCTTGCGCCCCGCCACATCGGCTATCAGTGCCCGCTCCGCCATGGAATCCGCCCTCGCGTCCGCGCCTTGGCTGTCGAGCAGCACCGTATACGACGGGTCGGTCCCGGCGGCGGGTCGGTAGGTGCATAAGGCATCGAAGCAGCACAGGGACTGTTTTCGGTCAGAGGTGCGATTCCTGGCGCGTTGCCGGTGATCGTCCGGCCCCGGCCGTGCGGGGACTGTCGGATCCTCTTGTCGCAGGGCCCCAACGCGCATAGTTCATCCCGAGGTTGCCCGGATCTGACGGAAGATTTGCTGATTTGGTGGAGGTAGTGCAAAAGATTCGACCGAAAGTGTTCTTTGCGCTTTGACTGTTGACGGCGTTTGCGGTGAAGGTCTGGCACATGTCCCCTTTACCCCGAACCGCGTCGAGCGGTCCGCTGCGCATGCGCGACTTCCGTCTGCTGCTCGCCGGCGCCGCGGCCGGCCAGGTCGGTGCCCAGGTCACCCTGGTCGCGCTGCCCCTGGTGGCGGTCCTCGAACTCAAGGCGCCCGCGTTCCAGGTGGGGCTGCTCACCGCCGCGGAGACCGCCGCGTTCCTGCTGATCGGCCTGCCCGCAGGGGCGCTGGTCGACCGGATGCGCAAGCGGTCGCTGATGATCCGCGCCGACATGGTGCGGGCGCTCGCCATGGCGAGTGTCCCGCTGGCCGCGGTCGCCGACGTCCTGACGATGGTGCAGCTGTACATCGTCGCCCTGGTCACCGGCGCGGCGACGGTCTTCTTCGATGTGGCCGACCAGAGCTATCTGCCCGAACTCCTGCCCAGGGAGCAGCTGATGGCGGCCAACGGAGCACTGGAGACGGTCCGCTCCTCCGCCCAGGTCACCGGTCCCGGCCTCGGCGGCGGGCTGGTGCAGCTCGTCGGGGCGCATCTGGCGATCGGGGCTGACGCGATCGGCTACGTCGTCTCGGCACTGTTCCTGTCGCGCATCGACAAGCCGGAGAGCAAGCCGGAACCGGTGCCGGGCGCGTCACTGCGCAAGGAGATCGGTGAGGGACTGCGCTTCGTGCTCGGCCACCGGCTGCTGCGCGTCATCGCGACCAGCACCGGCCTCAGCAACTTCTTCACGGCGATGCTGATGGCCACTCAGACCATCTTCCTGGTACGGGTGATCGGCCTGCAGCCGGCCGCCATCGGTCTGATGCTCTCCGCGTCCGCCGCCGGCGGGCTCGCCGGTGCGCTCTGCGCCGGCAGGCTCGCCGCGAGGCTCGGCCAAGCCCGCATCATCTGGCTGTCCGCCCTGGTGACCGGCCCGTTCGCGCTGCTGTGGCCGCTGTCCGGCCGGGGAGCCGCCGCCGTCCTGTTCGCCGTCGGTTCCGGTGCGGTCTCCTTCGGCGCGGTCGTCTACAACGTCGCCCAGGTGAGCTTCCGTCAGACGCTCTGCCCGCCACGGCTCCTGGGCCGGATGAACGCCACGCTGCGTTTCCTGGTGTGGGGCACGCTGCCACTCGGGGCCCTGGTGGGCGGAGCCGTGGCCGACGGCTTCGGGGCGCGCGCCGCCCTGTGGGTCTGCGCGGTCGGCTTCCTCGTCGTACCGCTGCGGCTGCTGCTGTCCCCGCTGCGCCGGATGCGTGATCTGCCGGCCGCTCCGGACGACCTCGAGGACGCCGTCGCGGGTGGCTCCGGCGGTTCGGGCGGCCGTACCGAGTCCGCTTCCGTCAGCTGACCCGGCCGGGCGTCCGGCCGGACCCGAGCTCCATCGCCCGGCCCTGCCACGCCGCGGCCCCTCCACGCCCGAAACGTCCACGTCCCGAACCGCCCTGCCACGTCAGAGAGGATCACGTGCCCCGAACCATCACGGGCCAGTACCTGGCCCGCTACCAGCGCATTGCCGCCGACGACGGCGGTACCTCCCTCCTGCCCGTCACCGGAGCCCAGCGGCGCTTCGTGCTCGTGCGCTCCATGGACCCCTCGGGACGGGCCGACATCGTCCCGATGTTCTTCGCCTTCCCGAGCGGAACGGTGGATCCGGTGCGGCTGCGCGCGGCCGCGAACCGGCTCGCCGCCCTGCACCCTGTGCTGCGTGCCCGCCCGGACGTGCTGCGCGGCACCCCCGTGCTCCGTCTGACGGACCCCGACGTACCGGTGGAACACGTCGTCCGCGCCCCCGGCGAGGACGCGGCCGCCGCGCTGCGCCGGGTCCTGGCCGGCTGGACCGGGCAGGGCTCGCCGCTGCGGCTGTATCTGGTCCAGGACGGGCCGGGCGCAGGGGACGAGGTGCTCGCCGTCGTCCTGGACCACACCGCGTGCGACGGTCAGTCCCTCACACGCATCGTCGAGGAACTGACCGCCGCCTACCGTGACGAGCCGGGATCCGCGGGAACTGAGCCCGCCGAAGCGGCCGCGGAACTCGCCGCCTACCGCGAGGCGGTCCAGCTGCAGCTCGATGCCGAGCAGCGCGCGGGGTCCGCCGCCGCGCTGGAGTACTGGGGCGACCGGCTGCGTGTGGTGCACGAACGGGCCCCGCAGCTCCCGCCGCGGACACCCGCCCCCGGCACCCTGCCCACCGGTGCTGCCGAACTGCGGCTGCCCGCACCCGCTTCCGGCGTACCGTTCCCCGCCCTGCTCGACGCCTGCCGGGCCACGGCCCGGGTGCTGTACGGGCCCGGCCATGTGCCGCCGATCGGCTACCCGTGGGGCGGCCGCCCGGCCGGCGCACCGCCGGTGCTCGGCTGCTTCCTCAACACCGTGGTCTTCCCGGCCGCGACGGTCGACGTCCCGCACGCCCCGGACGAGACGGCCACCCAGTGGTGGGACGACCTGGACCGGGCCGACACCCCCTTCGACGAAGTGGTGCACGCCGCCCGCTCGGCCGGTTCCCAGTGGTCCGGCCGGCTGGACGGACTGCTGACGGTGGACGACGCCCGGCGCCGTCCCGCGTTGCGGCTCGGCGGGGTGGAGGGCCGTGAGGTCCACATCGACGGCCGGCAGGTGCGCGCCCCGTTCGCGGTCTCCGTCACCCACGGATCCGAACTCCACATCCGGATGGTGTGGGACCGCACGGTGCTCGACGACGCCGCGGCCCAGGACGGGTTCGCCGCCTTCCGCGACTCGGTACGCGCCCCCGTCCGGGCCGACGTCCCCGTCGGCTGACCCACGGCCACAGCCACGGCCACAGCAGCACTCGCCTCCGCGGCAGCCGCAGCCGGAGCGGCGCGCCACGTCACGCGGTCCCACCCGTCACGCCGTAGGGCTGCGACGCCTTGAGGACGCCCTGAACCAGGACGCCCCGAACCAGTACGCCCCGAACCAGCACGCCCTGAACCAGCACGCCCTGAACCAGCACGCCCTGAACCAGCACGCCCTGAACCAGTACGGCCGGCCCGCGTGATCCGCGGACCGGCCGGTGAACCGCGGGCGGAAGCACGACCGTGCCTCCGCCCCCACCCGAAGACCCCGACCCGACAACCCCAGGGATCGCCGATGCTCCCCCTCTCTCCGTCGCAGGAGATCGTCTGGCTGCACGAACAAGTGCAGCCCGGCAGCCGCGCCTACAACTTCACCGCCTCCCTCGACCTGTGGGGCACGCTGGACACCGAGGCGCTGCGCCGCGGACTGGCCGCGGCCCTCGACCGCCACCCCGGACTGCGGCTGGAACTCGTGGCGGTCCCCGGCGCGATGCCCGTGCAGCGCGACGCCGACCTCTGCGAGCCGCGGCTGCGCACCGTGGACCTGACCGGGGAGGCTGACCCGGAGGCCGCGTTCGCGCGGCTGCTCCGCACGGAGGCGGAGACCCCGCTCGACACCTACGAGGCGCCGCTGCTGCGCTGGACGCTGGCCCGGCTCGCCGACGACCAGCACCGGCTCATCCATGTCGAGCACCACCTGATCCACGACGGGCACTCCTTCGCGATCCTGCTGGGCGACGTCTTCACCGTCTACCGCGCCCACGTCCTCGGTGAGCCGACCGCCCTGCCGCCCGCCACGTCCTACGTCGACCATGTGCGCTCCCTCGACGCGGACGACGACCGGGCTGCGGCGGAGCGGCGGTCGAGCCTGGAGTACTGGGCGGCCGAACTGCGCGACGCCTCCTTCGACATGCCGCTGCCCGGTCTGGCCCGGCCCGGCGCCCGGCGCCGGCACCACGGCGGGCAGCTGCGCCAGTCGATCGGCGCGGACCTGACGGAACGGCTGCGCGCACACACCCTGGAGCGCGGGCTGACCCCGTTCTCCACGCTGCTCGGGCTCTTCGCCGAACTGCTGCGCCGGCACAGCGGCCGCGAACAGATGGTCGTCGGCACCGCCGTCGGCAACCGCCCACGCGGCTTCGAGAACGCCGTGGGCATGTTCGTCAACACGATTCCGCTGCGGCTGCGCCTGGACCCGGCGGCCCCGGCCGAGGACGCCATGGACGAGGTGACCGACACCCTCTTCCGTGCCCTGCCGCACCAGGAGGTGCCGGTCCAGGAGCTGACGCGCGCGCTGGGCCTGCACACCTCGGGCGCGGACAACCCGCTGTTCAGCGTCATGTTCAGCGCGCACGACGCCGCACTGCCGGAGATCGACGTGCCTGGTCTGGACGTCACGCTCTTCGAGGGATTCAACACCGGCACCACCCGCTTCGACCTCGACGTCGTGCTGCTCCCGGACGACCGGCGCGGAGTGAGCCCCCGGCACGGCGCGCGCGGCATGACCATGGTCTGGGACTACGACGCCGACCTCTTCGGCGAGGACACCGCGAAGCTGCTCACCGAGCGCTTCCTGGACCTGCTGCGCGCCTATCTCGACGATCCCGGCACCGTGCTCGCGGACCTCGCGCTCCCGGCACCCGCTGTCGTACCGGTGCCGGTCGGGCCCGCCGCGTCCCCCGGCCGGGATCCGCTCGACCCGGCCGCCGCCCACGACCCGTCGCTGCCCGCGCTGCTGATCGGCGCCCGCCGGCTGACCTACGGGGACCTCGACGAGCAGGTCGCCGCCGTCGCGCGGCGGATGCTGGCGGCGGGCGTGACGGCCGGCCGGCCGGTCGCCGTCGTGCTGCCGCGCGGCGCCGACTCGGTGGTGGCCCTGCTGGCCTGTCTGCGGACCGGCGCGGTGTACTGCCCGCTCTCCCCGTCCGACCCGGAATCCCGGCTGGAACTGCTGCTGAACCGGCTGGGTCCCGCGCTCGTGCTCACCTCCGCCGCCGCCGGGGTGACGCTGCCCGCCGGCCTCCCGGTGACCGCGCTCGACGCCGGCTCCTACCCGGCCGCGCGCCCGGCCGCAGTGGTGCCCGATGCGGCGTACATCATCCACACCTCCGGATCCACCGGCATCCCCAAGCCCGTGGCCGTGGGCAGGGCCGCGCTGGAGAACCATCTGACCGGTGCCGCCGACCGGTTCGCGCTGGCGGCCGGTGACCGGGTGCTGCTCTTCGCCCAGCCCTCGTTCGACGTGGCCCTCGAAGAGGTCCTTCCGTCGCTGTACGCCGGCGCCTGCCTGGTCGTACCGGAGCGGGAAGTGCCCACCGGGGCGGAGCTGGCCGAGCTGCTGGCGGCCGCCCGGGTCACCGTCGCCAACCTGCCCACCAGCTACTTCCTCGCCACGCGTGAGGAGTTGCGGCCCGCGCTGCGCGACCGCCGCTGGGCGCCGCGGCTGCTGGTGCTCGGCGGTGAGCGCATCCCGGCCGACGCGATGCGCTCGTTCCTGGCCGACACCGACGCCGCCGTACTCAACGTCTACGGCGTGACCGAGGCGGCGATCAGCTCCACCGTGCACGAGATCACCCGCGAGAACCTGGCGGACGGCGCCGAGATCCCCCTCGGCACCGAACTGCCCGGCGAGCGGATCCACGTCCTGGACACGGCACTCCGTCCGCTGCCGGCCGGCGCGGTCGGTGAACTGGCCATCGCCGGAGCAGGCCTCGCCGAGGGCTACGTCGGCAACCCGGAAGCGACCGCGGCACGGTTCATGACGATCCCGGCGCTGGGCGGCGAGCGGGTCTATCTCACCGGCGACCTCGGCTACCGGGGCCTCGACGGGCTGCTGCACTTCCTCGGACGGCGGGACAACCAGATCAAACTGCGCGGCTACCGCATCGAGTTGGAGGAGGTGGAGGCCGCCGCCTCCGCCGTGCTCGGCGGCCGGTCCTGCGCCGTCGTCCTCGATCGTGAGGCGGCCGGTGGACCCCGGCTGGTCGGCTTCCTGGAGAGCGCCGACGAACGGGAGCCGTGGGACGAGCAGGCGCTGCACATCGAGCTGAGCCACCGGCTGCCGGGCGCGCTCGTCCCCGGCCGCTGGGCGCGGCTGGACACCATGCCGAAGCTGGCCGGCGGCAAGCCCGACCGGGTCGCCCTGGCCCGGCTGGCCGCCGCGCTGGAGCCCACGGCTCCGGCGGACGAGGCCGCCCCTGACCTGGACCCGGCCGCGTTCGCCGCCGACCCGGCGCTGGAGCTGCTCGCCGAGGGATGGAGCGAGGTGCTGGGCCACCGCCGGTTCACCGCGTCCTCGCACTTCTTCCAGATCGGCGGGCACTCCGTGCTCGCCGCGCATCTGGCGGCCTGGCTGGAACCGCGGCTCGGTGAACGGCCGCCACTGCGGCTGCTGTTCCGCAACCCGGTCCTGGCCGACCAGGCCCGCGCCCTGGGTCTGCTCACCCCCTCGCCCGTCGCCGCGTCCGCCGCCGCATCCACGCCGAAGGAGTCGTGATGACGAACACCCTGATCACCGACATGACCACCGACACGCTGACCGCCCGGCCGAGCGTGGCCCACGGCGCGGCTCTCCCCGCGACCGCCGCCTCCGGCGTGCTCTCCCGCTACGAGGACTGGGTACGCCGCTCCCCGCAGGCGCCCGCAGTGGTCGACGGCGGCCACACCTGGAGCTACCGGCAGCTGGACGAGGCGGCCGATGAACTCGTCCGCGCACTCGACGGCCGGGTGCGTCCCGGCGACATCGTCGGGGTCTGCCTCGACCGTTCGGCCGCGCTGGCCGTCACCGCGGTCGCGCTGGCCCGGCTCGGCGCGGTGTATCTGCCGCTGGGACCCCGCCCCGGAGAGCGCCGCATCGGCGCGGTCACCGAGGACGTCGCGGTGGTCTGCCTGATGGGCGACCCCGCCGTACTGCCGGCCGGCCACCGGGCCGCCGAGCGGATCGAACTGCCGCTGCCCGTCGAGGGGACGAACGCCGCGGCCACGGTCGTCGCCGCCTTCGCCCCGCCCGCGGCCGCCGCCCGCCCGGCACCGCCGGAGGCGTTCTACGCCGTCCTGACCTCCGGTTCCACCGGCCGCCCGAAGGCGCTCGCGGTGGCGGAGCCCGCCCTGGCCACCCTGCTGGACTGGTACCGCGCCGAGACCGGCCTGGCCCCCGGGGACCGTCAGTCCCTGCTGATCGGCGTCGCGTTCGACCCGCATGTACTGGAGCTGTGGGCCGGACTGACCTCGGGTGCCGCGCTGGTGCCCGCTCCCGACGCGGTCCGCTGGGACCCGGCCGAGCTCACGGACTGGTGGCGCGACGCCGGGGTGACCGTCTGCGTCGCGGCCACCCCCATGGCGGAGCCGGTGCTGGACCGGCCCTGGCCGCGGGGTCTGCGGCTGCGTCATCTCGTCGTCGGCGGCGACCGGATGCGCCGCCGGCCCGGCCCGGACGTGACCGCCACCGTTCACAACGCCTACGGGCCGGCCGAGGCCACCGTCATCACCACCACGCACGCCATGCGGGCCACCGACGCCGAGCCGGACGACGCGGCCGCGCCGCCGATCGGCTCCCCGCTCCCCGGCACCACGGTGGTCGTCGCGGGCCAGGACGGTCGCATCGCCGCCCGCGGTGAGACGGGTGAACTGCTCATCGGCGGCGCCTGTCTGGCGATCGGCTATCTGGACCCGGAGCTCACCGCCCGGCGCTTCACCGCCCCGCCCGAAGGGCTGGACGCACCGGGCGCGGACCGTTTCTACCGCACCGGGGACCGGGTGCGGATGCTGGACGACGGGCAGTTGGAGTTCCTCGGCCGGCTCGACGACCAGGTGAAGATCAGCGGTGTGCGGATCGAACCGGCCGAGGTGGAGGCCGCGTTCGAGCAGGACCCGGCGGTGCGCAGCGCGGTCGTGACCGCGCCTCGCTCCGCCGACGGCCGCACCCGGCTGGTGGTGTTCGTCCTGCCGTCGGCCGGCGCCGCCCCGACCACGGACGCCCTGCTGTCTGCGGTCCGGGTCTGGCTGCCCGAACAGGCGGTCCCCTCGACCGTACGGATCGTCGAGGCCTTCCCGCTGGACGCCAACGGAAAGGTGGACCGCGCCGCGCTGCTCGCCGGTGAGACGGCCGAGGCCGCCGCGGGCGCCGCGACCTCCGGCAGCGCCCTTCCGGACGGCACCGCGACGGACAGCGAACAGCTCGTCCTGCGGGTGGTCCGCGACCTGCTCGACCGGCCGGACGCCGCGCTGGAGGACAACTTCACCTCGGTGGGCGGCACATCGATCATCGCGGCCCGGCTGCTGGCCGCCATCGAGCGCGAGACGGGCACGAGGCTGCGCGCTCCCGAGGTGCTGCGCCAGCCGGACCTCCGCGCGGTGGCCGCCGTACTCGACAAGCGCCGTGCGACCGCGTCACCGGCGGTGGTCTGAGATGACGCCCTCCTCCCCGCGGATCCCCGACACCCGGAAGATCCCCGACACCCGGGAGATCTCCGACGTCCGGGAGATCTCCGACGACCGGAAGGACAACCCCGTGACCGCCCTGCCCGCCCTGGTGGCCCGGCACGCCGAACGGACCCCGCACGCCCTGGCGGTGGTCGACGGCGACACCACACTGACGTACCGGCAGCTCGTGACCTCCGCCCGATGTCTGGCCGCGCACCTGCACGCCTACGGGGTGCGCCCCGGTGACCGGGTGGCGCTGCTGATGCCGCGCTCGGCCCGCACCCTGGTCACCCAGCTCGCGCTGTGGTGGGTGGGCGCGGCCTGCGTACCGCTCGACCCGGCGCACCCGCGCCCCCGTATCGAGGCGATGCTCGCCGACTCCGGGACGACCCTGACCGTCGGCGACAGCAAGCTGCTGGCATCGGCGGCCGGCACCGGAGTGACCCTGGCGCTGCCCGAGGACCCGCTGTTGTCCGGCGAGGAGATACCCGCCGCCGACACCGGCCCGGACGCGACGGCGCTCGTCCTGTTCACCTCGGGTTCCACCGGCCTGCCCAAGGGTGTGACCGTCACGCACGGCGGCATCGCCGAACTGGTCGCCGACCCGCGGTACGTGACCGTCACCGCGCGGGACCGGGTGCTGTTCCACTCGCCGACGACGTTCGACGCCTCGACCTTCGAGGTGTGGGCGGCTCTCGCCAACGGCGCCTCCGTCGTGGTGTGCACCACCGAGCGGCCGTCGTTCGAGGACCTCGCGCAGCACGTCGAGCGGTACGGCGTGACCGTCGCGTTCTTCACCACCGCGCTGTTCCACCAGCTCGCAGCCCGCCGCTCCCGGCTGTTCTCGGTGCTCCGCACCGTCGTCGTGGGCGGTGAGGCGATGGCCGCCCAGCAGGCCCGCGCGGTGCTGCGCGCGTTCCCCTGGCTGGAGCTGGTCAACGGCTACGGTCCGACCGAGACGACGACGTTCGCCACCACCCATCGCGTCACCGACGCGGACTGCGACGGCCCGGTGCCGATCGGCCGCCCGTGCGCGGGCGCCACGGCCCATGTGCTGGACGCGGCGGGCCGGCCGGTCGCGGACGGGGAACGCGGTGAGCTGTGGATCGGCGGCAGCCGGCTCGCGAACGGCTACGCGGGACGACCGGAACTGACCGCCGAGCGGTTCGTGGAGCACGCGTCGCTGGGCCGGCTCTACCGCACGGGCGATCTGGTCTCGTGCCGTCAGGACGGCGTGCTGGACTTCCACGGCCGCGCCGACGACCAGGTCAAGGTGCGCGGCTTCCGGATCGAACCGGGCGAGATCGAGCACCTGCTGCGCGAGCAGCCGGAGGTGGACGACGCCGCCGTCACCGTACGGCGGCCCGCCGAGGACGACGCCCGGCTGGCCGCGTTCGTGGTGGCGGCGCCCGGCCCGGTGCCCCGCGCCGAGACCCTGCGGACCCGGCTCGCCGAACAGCTGCCCGCGCACCTCGTCCCGGACGAGCTGACCTTCGTGGAACGGCTCCCGCTGACGGTGTCCGGCAAGGTCGACCGCCGAGCCCTCGCCGACCTGCGCGGCGTCACCGTCACCGAGGACCGTGCGGAGCCGCTGACCCCGCTCCAGCAGGCCGTCGCCGATGTGTGGAGCCATGCGCTGGGCTGCGAAGTGGCCCGGGCGGACGCCGACTTCATCGCCTACGGCGGCCACTCCCTCCTCGCGCTGATCGTCACGGACGACCTGCGCGAGGAACTGGGAGTGACGCTGTCGCTGCCCGACTTCTTCGCCGCACCCACCGTGGCCGGCCACGCCGCGCTCGTCGAACGCGCCCTGCTGGCCAACCACAGCGATCTCCACCCCGACGCGCCGGAGGACACCGATGGCCACTGACACCCACCCCAGTTCGGCCGCCCTGCAGGAGGAGTTGCTGCGCCGGGCCCGCGCCCGGAAGAACGCCCGCCCGGCCGACCCGGCGCCCGCCACCACCCGTGACCAGGGGCCCACACCGCTGTCCCACGCCCAGCGCCGCATGTGGCTGATGGACCGGCTCGGCCAGGGCGGCTCGCTGTACAGCGTGCCGTTCGCCACCCGGCTGCGCGGACCGCTCGATCTGGCCGCCCTGGGCAGCGCGCTGACCACGCTCGTCCAGCGCCACGACATCCTGCGCACGCGCTACGGGCAGCACGGCGACGAGCCGTACCAGGAGACGCTTCCCGTACCGGACGCGATCGTCGTGCCGGTGATCGACGCCGTCGGTGACGGCCTGGCCGCCCTGACCGAGGAGGCGCGCCGCCCCTTCGACCTCGCGGCCGGTCCCCTGCCGCGCGCCCTGGCGCTGCGCCACGGGCCGCAGGACCACACCGTGTTGCTGACGTTCCATCACATCAGCATCGACGGAGGGTCGTTGGAGACCGTCGCCGCCGAACTGGCCGAGCTGTACGCGGCGGCCACCGGTGGGATCCCGTGCGAGCTGACACGGCCGCCGCAGTACGCCGACTTCGCGGTCCGCGAGCACGCGGCGGCCGGCCGGCTCGACGAAGGGCTCGCGCACTGGACGCGCCGGCTGTCGGGTGCCGTCCCACTGCGGCTGCCCCGCCCCGCGCGGCCCGCGGCCGACCTGACCGAGCGGCCCGCCGCCGTGCGCAACGTGCCGCTGGACGAGCGGGTGCTGCCCGCTCTGCGCGAGCTGGGTCTGGGGCATCGGGCCACGCTGTTCACCGTGGCCTTTACTGCCGCCTTCGCCGCACTGCACCGCTTCACCGGCGAGGACGACCTGGTGATCGGCTGCGCCGGCACCCACCGCGAGGGCTCGGCCATGCGCGGCCTCGTCGGGCTGTGCGTCAACACCCTGCCCATCCGGGTGGATCTGTCCGGCGACCCGGAGTTCGGGACGCTGGTGGACCGGGTGCGGGACGCGCTGCTGGAGGCACAGCAGTACCGTGACGTGCCGTTCGACCTGGTCCTGGAGCGGCTCGGCGCCGCCGCCCGGGACGCCGACGGCACACCGCTGGTCCGGGTCACCGCCGATGTGCTGGGCGAGCCCACCGCGCTCCGGCTGCCCGGTCTGGCCGCGGAACCGGTCGACGTGGCGCTCGGCGAGGCCAAGTTCGACCTGTCGTTCGGCCTGTCCGACACCGACCGTCCCACCGGCCTGGTCCAGTACGGCCGGGCCGCCCTCGGCGATGCGGCGGGCGAGCGGCTGGCGGACGACTTCGCCGGACTGCTGGCCGCGGTCGCCGCCGACCCGGAGCTCCGGCTGTCCCGGCTGCCCGGCCGGCCGCCGGTTCTCCCGGCCGCCGAAACCCCGCCCACTGACGGCCATCCGGCCGAAGTGCTGCTGCGCGCCCACCCGTTGGTGGCCGACGCCGCTGTGCCGGACCCGGCCGGCGGACCGCTGCTGGCGTACGCCGTCCTGCGCGGGACCGGCGGGCCCTCGCCCGTCGAACTCCGCTCGTATCTGCGGGCCGGTCTCGGCCGTGAACTCGTCCCGGCGGCGGTGACCCTGCTGGACGCGATGCCCCGCACCGCCGACGGCACCCTGGACACGGCCCGGCTGCCCGGCGCCCCGGCTGCCCCCGTACCGAGCGGCGTTCGCGCCGAAGCGGTGACGGTGGCGTTCACGGCGCTGCTGGGCCGCGCCCCTGGCCCTGACGACGACTTCTTCGTACTCGGCGGCCACTCGCTGATCGCCGTACAGCTCGCCGAGCGGCTGCGCACCGGACTCAAGCTGCCGCTGACCGGCCTGGACGTGATGGAGCACCGCACTCCGCGAGCGATCGCGGCGCTGCTGGACGCGCGGGAGACGGAACGGGAACGGCTGGCCGCCGCGACCGGCGCACCGGCGGCCCGCGCCCGGCGGACCCGTGAGGGTACGGTCCTGGTGACCGGCGGCACCGGTGGTGTCGGCGCCTTCGTCCTGCGCGAACTGGCCGCCCGGGGAAGGCCGGTGCTGGCGCTGTCCCGGCCGGAGTCGGCGCACCTGGTCGCGGGGGAGGGCGTGGAGGTCGTCGAGGGCGATCTGACCGACCTGGACGGGCTGCGCGCCGCCGTCGGAAGGGCGGACGCGGTGATCCACGCCGCCTGCACCTTCACCCGTCCCGAGGTGGACGTGGCGGCGATGGCCGCGATGGTGGGGGCCTGGAACCGGGGCCCGTTCGTCTTCGTCAGCAGCGTGGACGCCTACGGCCGGCCCACCGGCCCGCGGGTGGCCGAGGAATCGGCGCCCGCACAGCCGCTGAGCGCGTACGGGCAGGCGAAGCTCGACTGCGAGCAGCTGCTCATGCGGGCGGCGGGCACCGACGGCCGGGGCGGGGCGAGCGTCGTGCGCTCGCCCATCGTCTGGGGTCCGCACGACCGGTTGCGCGACCAGCTGCGCTGGGGCGCGACCGGGCTGCTCTACCAGGCGGCCCTCGCCGGGGAACCGATCGACCTGCCGCGGCCCGGCACCGCCGGCCACGACTGGTACGGCGCCCCGTGGGTGCACGCCGCCGCCCTGGCGCGCGCGGTCACCGACTGCCTGGCCACCCCGGTGCACGGTGTGGCCAACGCGGTGAGCGGACATGTCGGCTGGCCCGAGCTGGCCGCAGAGCTGAAACGGCTCCTCGGCAGCGACAGCGAGATCCGGCTCGTCGACCGGGTGCACCCCGACCTCGACCACCGCTGGCACTACGGGTCCGGCCGGCTGGCCACCGCGCTGGACGAGCGGCCCGGCGAGGACCGGAGCTCCGTACTCGCCGCGATGACCGGCTCCGCCGGGCGCTGAGATCCGGGGGAGCCGCGGCGGTCCGCCCGGCTCCCCCCGTACGGCCGGATCCCCTCTTTACATCCGGCCTCACATCCAGGACTTCACCGGCGGGCGGCACCGTATACGGTGATCCCGTGCCGAAGAACGAGAACGTGTTCTCCTCCTGGGCGGCCTGGCGCCGCCGCACCGCCTCGCGCCTGGTCCACCGCGGATGGCGGTGGGTGCAGAACGCGGGCGCGGTGACCGCGCAGCGCCCCGGTCCCTACCGCTTCCGCAGCTTCGGCACGGGCTCGCGGCTGGCGTTCCCGCTGGGCACGGTGTTCGGCGAGCAGTGGATCGAGATCGGGGAGCACTGCGTGGTGGGCGAGCAGGTGACCCTCACCGCCGGCATGATGCCGGACCTGGACCTCGGCCCCGACCCGGTCCTGCGGCTCGGCAACGGCGTGGTGCTCGGCCGCGGCAGCCACGTGGTGGCCTCGGCGCCGGTGGTCTTCGGCGACAACATCTTCGCCGGGCCCTATGTGTACGTCACCAGCGACAACCACTCCTACGACGACCCCCACGAACCGGTCGGCAAGCAGTGGCCGCGCTCGGCGCCCGTCGAGATCGGGTCCGGCAGCTGGCTCGGCACGGGAGCGGTGATCCTGCCCGGGGCCCGGCTGGGCCGCAATGTGGTGGTCGCGGCCGGCGCGGTGGTGCGCGGTGACGTGCCCGATCACGCGGTGGTCGCGGGCGCTCCCGCCAGGATCGTCCGCCGCTGGGACCCCGAGGCCGGCTGGCAGCCGCCGCTGCGGACACCGCCGCCGGTGCCGATACCCGAGGGGATCACCCCCGAGCAGCTGATGGCGCTGGCCGGCGTCGAGGACGGGCCGAAGACGCTCGACGGCCGGGCCGACCGGGCGCCGGATCCGGCGGTTTGAGGCCCGCTCGCGGCCCGGCTATCCCGCCGCGAGCAGGATCGTCCCGGCCATCGCGAGTCCCGCGCCCGCGGCCTGGATCGCGAGCAGCCGTTCCTTGAGGAAGCCCCGGGCGGCGAGCGCCGTCACCACCGGGTAGAGCGAGGCGAGTACCGCGGCGACGGTGACCGGGCCGTGCTGGGCGGCCAGCGAGTACGTGCCGTTCGCCGCGACGTCCGCGAGGCCGACCAGGGTGAGCGCCGGCATGGCGGACCACACCACGGCCATGCCGCCCTCCGGTGCGGCGGCCGGGTCACGCCGGACGGCCACGGCCAGCGCGGCGCCGCCGACCAGCGAGTTGCAGACCCGCTGGACGAAGAGCGCCAGGAACAGTCCGGTGAGCGTCGAGGACGCCTCGGCGATGAGCGCGAACACCGAGCCGAAGCCGAAGGCGGCGACGAGGGTGAGCAGCACCGTCTGCCGCTGCACGGGCGCGCCGCGCAGCTGCGGGCCGCCGGCCAGGACGACGCCGACGACGGCCACCGCGATCCCGCCGTACTGCAGCAGTCCAGGGCGTTCGCCGAGCGTCAGTCCGACGCCGAGCGGTATCACGACGCCGACGGTGGCCAGCGGGGAGACCACGCCCATCGGGCCCTGGGCGAGGGCCTTGTAGAAGCAGATCATCGCGACAGGACCGACGACGCCGGCGGCGACGGCGTACCAGAGCTGCGGGCCGATCTCGCTCCACGCCCCGGTCGCCACGACGATGACGCCGAGGACGAGCGCGGCGGCGATCTGCGAGGCGACGACCACGACCAGCGCCGGCAGCCGGCGGGTGAGCAGCCCGCCGCCGAAGTCGGCGAGCCCCCAGAGCAGGCTGGTGGCGAGCGCGAGAACCGCTGTCATGGGACTTCCCCCGCAGTACAGTGTGATGAACGTGTTGGTACAGCACACCGTAGTGCACTCAAGTGAACTCTGTCATTCATAATATTGGACGGAAGCGTGCCGGACCTCGAAATCGTCGCCCAGTCGCTCGCCCGCAACGTCAAACGGCTGCGGCTGGAGCGCGGATACAGCCTGGACGCGCTCGCCGCCCGCGCGGGCGTCAGCCGGGGCATGATCATTCAGATCGAGCAGGCCAGGACCAACCCCAGCATCGGCACCGTGGTGCGGATCGCCGACGCCGTCGGCATCAGCATCGCCAACCTCCTGGACTACGCCGACAGCCCCCAGGTCCGGCTGGTCCCGGCCGACCGCGCCGTACCGCTGTGGAGCACCCCGGCCGGCAGCTACGGCACGCTCCAGGCCGGCACCGAGGCGCCCGGCCCGCTGGAACTGTGGTCCTGGCGGCTCATGCCCGGCGAGGGTCACGACTCCGACGCCCACCCGCCCGGCAGCGCCGAACTGATCCGGGTGGACGCGGGCGAGCTGACGCTCGTCGTCGAAGGCCAGGAGTACCGCGTCCCCTCCGGGACCACCGCGAGCTTCGACGCCCATGTGCCGCACGGCTACCACAACGCGGGTGCGGTCCCGGCCGAGATGACGCTCGCGATCGCCGTCCCGCCGCCCCGGTAGCGCCTGTTACGTTTCCCGGTATGCGCGCACCGATCGGCAATTTCGACGAAGCCCACCCCGCCACCGAACGGCTCGACCTGCTCCCGGCTCCGGTGGCCGCCGCGGTGACCGCCGACATGCTCCATGTCGACACCGACCCCGAGAAGGCCGACACCGCCGTCTTCGTCGAGACCTACGGCGCCGACCTCGTGGACGCCTCGGCGAACTGCGTGGTCGTCGCGGGCAAGCGCGGCCAGGACGTCACGCTCGCCGCGTGCCTGGTGCTCTCCACGACCCGCGTCGACGTCAACGGCGTGGTCCGGCGCCATCTCGGCGCCCGCAAGGCCTCGTTCGCCCCCATGGACGCCGCGACCGGCGCCACCGGCATGGAGTACGGCGGCATCACCCCCGTCGGCCTGCCCGGCGACTGGCCGCTGCTCATCGACGCGGCCGTCGTCGACGCCCCGTACCTGGTGATCGGCAGCGGCGCCCGGCGCGGCAAGCTGATCGTGCCGGGCAAGGTACTCGCCGCACTGCCGGGCGCCGTCGTCCTGGAGGGCCTCGGTATCTGATCGGCTGCGGTCAGCGCCGGTCCGGCGGCCCGTCGGACCGGTCCTCGTCCGCCGGGTGCAGGGACCGGTGCAGCCGCCGGCCCGCCCGCACCACGATCACCCCGGCGCCCACCGCGACCACGGCCGCCAGCACCTCACCCCACCAGTGGTCGGGCAGCACACCGAGCAGCAGCGCGAAGACCCCGAAGGCCAGCACGAAGCCGAGCACCGGCAGGGCGTAGAACCATAGGTCGGCGTAGGTCTTCTCATCGAGCCCGAAGGGCGGCGGAGGCTTGCGGTCCTTGCTCACCCCGCCACCGTAGGCGCCGTGACCCGGTATCGCGCGTCAGCCGAGGCGGGGAATCTCGATCGCCGGGCAGCGGTCCATGACCATCTCCGCGCCGGCCCCCCGCGTCCGCTCGAACGCGGCCTCGTCGATCACCCCGAGCTGGAACCACACGGCCTTCGCGCCGGCCGCCACCGCCTCGTCGGCGACCGCGCCCGCCAGCTCGGAGTTGACGAAGACGTCGACCACGTCGACCGGGAACGGAATGTCGGCGAGCGAGGCGTACCCCTGCTCGCCGTGCACGGTCTCGGCCTTGGGGTGGACGGGAACGATCCGCTTGCCGAAGCGCTGGAGCACCCGCGCGACCCCGTAGGCGGCCCGTGCCTCGTTGTTCGACAGACCGACCACCGCCCAGGTGTCACCCAGCCCGGTCAGGATCTTCCGTACCGTCGCAGCATCGCCGTACACGTCGTCCTCCAGAGGGTGTCCCGCTCGTCGTGCCTGGTCAACGAGCGACCGGCCCGGCCCATTCCCGGCCGGCGGCATAGGGTGGCCGGATGGTGGACCGGTATCTGACGGTAGGGCGCGAGGGCGTGCACGAGAGCGAGATCAAGCGCTCGCGCTTCCTGTGCGCGCTGGCGCCCGCGGGCAGCGAGCAGGCCGCGCAGGCGTTCATCCAGAAGATCCGCAAGGAGCACCCGAGCGCGACCCACAACTGCTTCGCCTACGTCATCGGCGCCGAGGGCCGCATCCACAAGGCCGGCGACGACGGCGAACCCGGCGGAACCGCGGGCACCCCCATGCTGCAGGTGCTGCTGCGCCGCGAGGTGCGCGATGTCGTCGCCGTCGTCACCCGCTACTACGGCGGGGTCCAGCTCGGCGCGGGCGGGCTGGTACGCGCCTACGGCGGCGCCGTGTCCGCCGCGCTCGACGAACTGGGCACCGTCGAACGGCAGCGCCTCGCGCTGCTGACGGTCGCGGCCGACCACCAGCGGGCGGGCAAGCTGGAGAACGACCTGCGGTCGGCCGGGCGCACGGTGCGCGGCGTGCGGTACGGCGCCGATGTGCGCATCGACATCGCGCTGCCGGAGTCCGAGGTGGCGGCGTTCCGCTCCTGGGTCGCCGACAGCACCTCCGGTGCCGCCACGGTGGAGGCCGGCGGCACCGAATTCGTCGACGTCCAGGCCCGGTAGATCTGGTCCGGGAACCGTCAGCCCAGTTCGAGGCTGGTGACGCCGTACATCCCGGCCTGATCGGTCTCCGGCAGCGGACCGGTGTACATCCGGGCGGTCTCGAAGGACGGCGCCAGGCCGAGCCGTTCCATCAGGTGCACCGCCGGCTTGTTGATGTCGGGCACGTCGATCGACACCGGCTCGCCCGGCACGGTCGCCGCCAGCGCGCCGACCAGCGCGCCCGCCACCTCCGGCGAGTCCGCGTGGACCGGACCGATGCGCGAGGCCTCGCGGCACGCGCGCAGCACGGCGAGCCCCTGCAGCTCCCCGTCGCGCACCGCGGCCAGCGGGGTGCGCTGGGCCGCGGCGATCCAGGTGGCCAGGAAACTGTCGCGCGGCGCCGGGAAGAAACGGCGGTCGTAGGCGGCGAGTTGATCGAAGGGCAGGGTGCGGGCGTCGACCAGGGTGACGCCCGCCGGCGCCGGGGTGTCCGCGGCCGGAGTGCCTTCGTAGCGGATGTTGTTCCAGGCGGAGCGGAATCCGGACTTGCGGTAGTTCTCCTGCTGGGCAATCACCCCGTCGAGCCCGACGTTGCGCCCGGCGAGCCGCGCCATGCCGGCGCGCCAGAGCTGGATGCCATAACCCTGGCCGCGCAGCGACGGCTGGGTGATGTAGAAGCCGAGGAAGCCGAAATCGGTGCCGTACCGGACGACCGAGACACAGGCGACCGGTTCGCCGTCGAGGCGGCCGATCAGGAAACCGTGCGGATCGGCCGCGAAGAAGGCGGAGCCGTCGGTGCGGCCCGGGTTCCAGCCCTCCGCGGCGGCCCAGTCCGCCATCAGCCCGATGTCGGCGGCGCTCGCGGCCGTGATCTCGAATGTCGGCACTTCTCACTCCAAGGGCGTCGGCGGCGGGGCGCGTTCGGAAGTAGTCCGCCCCTGGCGTGATCGTTTCGTAACGGACCGGAGCACGGCAATACCGCCCGCCGTCCGGCCCCGGAACCGATGACAAACCGAGGTCCGTGATGGATGGGGGGCGTCCGGGCGCTAGCGTGGTCGGTGCCGACAGCGGGACCCCACGCTGATTCGGTGCGGGTACCGGGGTGGAGGAGCGATAAACGTGCAGGTCGGAGCACCCCAGTGAGACTTCTGCACACTTCCGACTGGCATCTGGGACGTTCGTTCCACCGTGAGAGCCTGCTCGCCGCCCAGGCGGCCTTCCTCGACCATCTCGTCAGCACGGTCCGCGCCGAGGCCGTCGACGTGGTGCTCGTCGCCGGGGACATCTACGACCGGGCGGTGCCGCCGCTGTCCGCCGTCGAGCTCTTCGACGACGCCCTGCACCGGCTCGCCGACCTCGGCGTCCCGACGGTGATGATCTCCGGGAACCACGATTCGGCCCGGCGGCTGGGCGTCGGCGCAGGCCTCATGGGCCGCGCCGGCATCCACCTGCGCACCGACCCGGCGGGCTGCGCGATCCCCGTCGTCCTGCCGGGCGCCGCCGGTGACACCGTGCTGTACGGGCTGCCCTACCTCGAACCTGCGCTGGTCCGTGCGGAATTCGACGCCGAGCGGGCCGACCACACCGCCGTGCTGGGCGCGGCCATGGACCGGGTGCGCGCCGATCTCGCCACCCGCCCGGCCGGTACCCGCTCGGTGGTGCTGGCGCACGCCTTCGTCACCGGAGGCGCGCCGAGCGACAGCGAGCGCGACATCACGGCGGGCGGGGTGGAGGCCGTGCCCGCCGAGATCTTCGCGGGCGTCGACTATGTGGCGCTCGGCCATCTGCACGGCTGCCAGACGATCACCGAACGGGTCCGGTACTCCGGCTCGCCGCTGGCGTACTCCTTCTCCGAGGAGCGGCACCGCAAGAGCATGTGGCTGGTCGACCTCGACCAGGACGGCGCCGTGACCGCCGAGCGCGTCGACTGCCCGGTGCCGCGCCCGATCGCCCGGATCCGCGGCCACCTGGACGACCTGCTCGCCGATCCGGCGCTGGAGCGGCACGAGGACGCCTGGGTCGAGGCCACCCTCACCGACGCGCTGCGCCCGCCGGAACCGATGGCGGCCCTGGCCAAGCGCTTCCCGCACGTGCTCAGCCTCGCCTTCGACCCCGAGAAATCCGGCGCCGACCCGGCGGTCTCCTACGCCCAGCGGCTGCGCGGCCGCACCGACCAGCAGATCGCCGAGGACTTCGTGGCCCACGTCCGGGGCTCGGGCCCCGACGGGCGGGAACGGACGGTACTGCGCGAGGCCCTGGACGCGGTACGCGCGCACCACGCAAGGACGGAAACGTAAGCAATGCGGCTGCACCGGCTCGACCTCACCGCCTTCGGCCCCTTCGCGGGCACCGAGAGCGTCGACTTCGACGAACTGTCCTCGGCCGGACTGTTCCTCCTGCACGGCGCGACCGGGGCGGGGAAGACCTCCATCCTCGACGGCGTCTGCTTCGCCCTGTACGGCGAGGTCCCCGGCAGCCGGCCGGCCAACCGGCTGCGCAGCGACCACGCCGACGCCGCCCTCGGCACCGAGGTGGTGCTCGAACTGCACGTCGGCGGAAGGCACTTGGAGATCACCCGGCGGCCCGAGCAGCAGCGCCCGAAGAAGCGCGGCTCCGGGACGACCCAGGAGAAGGCCGTCACGTTGCTGCGGGAGCGCAGCGACGGCGAGTGGCGCGCGCTCTCCAAGTCCCACCAGGAGATCGGTGAGGAACTCAAGCAGCTGATCGGGATGAGCCGGGAGCAGTTCTGCCAGGTGGTGCTGCTGCCGCAGGGCGAGTTCGCCAACTTCCTGCGGGCCACCGCCGCCGAACGCGGCGCCCTGCTGGGCCGGCTCTTCGACACCCGTCGCTTCAAGGCCGTCGAGGAGTGGCTCAAGGAGCGCCGCCGCGCCGCCGAACAGCGGATCCAGACCGGCGACCAGGAGCTGGACAACCTCGCCGGACGCCTCGCCCAGGCGGCGGGACCGGGGGCCGAGCCGCTGGACGACTGGCTGCCCGAGGACGTTCCGGCGCGCGCACCGGCGGTCCACTCCGACCTGGCCGCGCCCATCCTGCAGTGGGCGGCCGTACTGCGCTCCACCGCGCGCGAGCGCCACGCCATCGCGGTGAGCGCGCTGGAGCTGGCCGAACAGGCGCACCTCCGGGCCCGCGACGAGGCCGCCGCCGTCCAGGAGCTGTACGGGCTGCAGCAGCGCCACGCCGCCGCCCGCCGCCGGGCCGACGGCATCGCCGGGGCCCGGTCGGAACGTGATGAACAGCGCGCCCGGCTGGAGCGGGCGCACCGCGCCTCCGGCGTCGAATCGGCCCTGGAACTGCGGGAGAAGGCCGCCACACAGCACCAGCAGGCGCTCGCCGCCCGGTGCAGTGCGCGGGCGGAGCTCCCCGCCGACCTCGCCGAGGCGGCCGCCGAACAGCTCACCGCGACCGCCAACCAGCTGCGCGAGGAGCTCGGATCGCTCACCGAGGCGGGGGAGCTGGAGCGGCGCGCCGCGGAACTGGCCGTCCGCCGCGACCGGTTGGAGGCCGAGGCGCGCGGCGACGGCGAGGCCGTACAGGAGACCGACGGCTGGCTGGAGGGCTGGGAGCCGGAACGGCTGCGTCTGCAGCGGCGCGTCGACGACGCCCAGGCCGCCGCGGCCCGCGCCGGAACGCTGGACGCCGAACGCGACCAGGCCCGCCGCCGCCTCGACGCGGCCCGGGAGCGTGACCGTTACGCCCACGCCCTGACCGTGGCCGAGGACCGGCACCGCGCCGCCCGGGACCGGGCTGCCGACACCCGCGAGGCCTGGCAGGACGCCCGCGAAGGGCGGATCTCCGGTATCGCCGCGGAACTGGCCGCCGCCCTGGTGCCCGGCGAGAACTGCCGGGTGTGCGGCTCCGCCGAGCACCCCGAGCCGGCCCGTCCCTCCGACCGGCAGGTCACCCGCGAGGACGAGGACGCCGCCTACGCCGCCTACCAGAGCGCGTCCGCCGCGCAGAGCGCCGTGCAGGACGAGCTGAGCCGCGCGCGGGCCGGGCGGGACGCCGCCCTGGCGGCGGCCGGCGACACCCCGGTGGACGAACTGGCCGCCGCGTACACCGCGTTGGACGGCGAATACGTGCTCGCGGTGCGCGCCGCCGCCGACACCCACGCCGCCCGTGAGGCGCTCGGCGAGGCCGAACGGGAACGCGACCGCAGGACCGCGGAGCGGCACGAGGCGCTGAGCCGGGCCGCTGCGCGGACCTCGCGGCGCGAGGAGCTCGACGAGCAGTACGAGCGGATCGCCGAGCAGCTGTCGCGGGCGCGCGGCGGCTTCGCGACCGTGGCCGCCCGCAGATCGCAACTGGCCCGGCGCGTCGATCTGCTGACCACGGCGGCGCAGGCTGTCGACCGGGAGCACGACGGGGCCCAGCGGCTGAAGGAGGCCGACGCGGCACTGTCCGACGCGGCGTTCCGCGCCGGGTTCGACACCCCCGCCGACGCGGCCCGCGCGCTCTCCGCGCCCGACCGGCGGCTGCGGCTGGAGCACCTCGTGGCGCAGTGGCGCGACGAGGAGGCCGCCGTCACCGCCGATCTGGCGGCGCCCGGACTCGCGGCCGCCGCCGCACTGCCGGCCGCCGATCCCGCGCGGGCGCGGGCGGCCGTCGACGCCACGACCGCCCGGCTGCGGGAGGCGGCCGCCGCGCACGCCGCCGCGCAGACGCGCGGCGCCGACCTCGACCGGCTGGGGGCGCAGGCCGCCGCGAAGGCCGCTGAACTCGCCCCGGCCCGCGCCGAGTACGCCCGGATCCGGCGGCTGGCGGACCTGTCGGCCGGCACCTCCACCGAGAACCAGCTGAAGATGGAACTGGAGACCTACGTGCTGGCCGCCCGGCTGGAACAGGTCGCCGCGGCGGCCAGCGTCCGGCTGCAGCGCATGTCGTCGGGGCGCTACACCCTCGTCCACAGCGACGCCAGGAGCGCGGGCCGCTCCCGGTCCGGGCTGGGCCTGATGGCCGTCGACGCCTGGACGGGCACCGAGCGCGACACCGCGACCCTGTCGGGGGGCGAGACCTTCTCCGCCTCCCTGGCGCTGGCGCTCGGCCTCGCGGACGTCGTCACCGACGAGGCGGGCGGCACCCGGCTGGACACCCTCTTCATCGACGAGGGCTTCGGCAGCCTCGACGAGCAGACCCTGGACGAGGTGCTGGACGTCCTGGACGCGCTGCGGGAACGGGACCGCGCCGTCGGTATCGTCAGCCACGTCGCCGATCTGCGGCAGCGCATCCCCGCCCAGCTGCGCGTCGTCAAGGGACAGTCGGGCTCCACGGTCGCCCAGGGGCCGTCCGGGCGCGGCACCGCTCGCGGCGCCGTCACCCCCGTCACAACGTGAGCGGGCGGCGGGACAGCGGCGAGGAGTAGACGATGCTGGTGGTGACCGATCCGAGGCCTGAGATCCGGCCGGCGGTCTCCTCCAGATGCCGCATCGAGCGGGCCGCCACCTTCATGACGAAGCAGTCGTCGCCCGTGACGTGGTGCGCCTCCAGGATCTCCGGCGTCGACGCCAGCAGGTCGTGGAACGGCTTGTAGTTGCCGGTCGGATAGCGCAGCCGCACCAGGGCCAGGATGGGCAGACCGACCCGGTCGTGGTCGATGACCGCCGAATAACCGGTGATCACCCCGGACTCCTCCAGCCGGCGGACCCGCTCGGTCACCGCGCTGGGCGACATCGCGACCGCCCGCGCCAGCTCGGCGTAACTGGCCCGGCCGTCGCGCTGCAGGGCTTCCAGGATGCGCCAGTCGGTGGCGTCGAGGGATTCACTGGTCATGACCGATGAATAGCAGGGGAAATCCCGGCCGTGCAAGAAAACCACCGGGGAATCTCACTTCACGGTCCCGCCCGGGTTCCGTAGATTTCCAGCCATGACACAGCTGATCGTTTCCGAGAACCCCGTCCTCCGCGTCCCCCCGGCCGCCCCCGCCGACGCGGCCGCCTACTTCGCCGCCGGCCTCGCCTTCCACGCCGACGTCTCCGACGTCGCGGCCGGTCTGCAGGCCGAGCACCCCGGATTCGTGGTCGTCGACTCCCGCAGCACCGAATCCTGGGACCAGGGCCACGTACCGGGCGCCGTCCATCTTCCGACCGCCCAGATCCCGCAGCTCGCCGCGGAGTTCCTGGACCGCTCGGTCCCGGTCGTCGTGTACTGCTGGGGCCCCGGCTGCAACGGCGCGACCCGCGCCGCCCACGCCCTGGCAACCCTCGGCTACCGGGTCAAGGAGATGCTCGGCGGCATGGAGTACTGGATCCGCGAGGGCTACGCCTTCGAGACCTTCGAGGGCGAAGCCCGCCACGAAGCGGACCCCCTCACCGCCCCGACCGGCGCCGACACCTGCGGCTGCTGACCGGCCGTGCGGCGATCGCCGGACGTGTCGGGGTCGTCGCTGCGGACGTGCGCAGGATGGGGCCGGTCAGACCGCCGGGCCGACCAGTTCGAATGCGTGCAGGTTCCCGTGGTCCGCCACGCGAGTGAAACCCGCTCGTTCCAGGACCCGTTGGGACGGGATGTTGTCCGGTTCGGTGGTCGCGAGGAGGACGCGGACGCCGGGGCGGGTGAGGGCCCATTCCGCGAGGGCCAGCAGGGCGTCGGTGGCCCAGCCGGCGCCGCGGGCGGAGATCGAGAGGTCGTAGCCGATCTCGGCGACGCCGTCGGTGGGCGGGCCGTGGAAGCCGATGCCGCCGATCGCCATGCCGTCCTCGGACCGCTGGATCGCGAACACTCCCCAGCCGGGCTGGAACACTCCGGCCGCGTCCGCCTGGACCGTCATCCCGGCGGCGCTCGTCGTGCCCTCGCCGGGTATGCCGTCGATCCAGACGAGCTCGGCGGGCTTGCCCTCGGCCAGCTGTGCGCAGTCGGCGGGCAGCTGTTCGCGCAGGGTCACCCGGCCGGATTCGAGCACCTGTCGGCCGTCATGATGGGAGGTGCGCAGGGTCATGGATCGGGACCGTCCTGTCGGAGAAGGCAAAGGATCTGCAGAGTATCCCTCGGGGCCCTCGGACGGAGGTGAGTTTTCCGGCCAGAGCCCCAGGGTCCGCGTCCGGCGGCAGATCGCTGACCTGGCCGTCCCCGACCTCGATCACCCGCCACTGCCCGTCGGCCCGCAGTGCGAGGTCGGTGGTGACGAAGCGGCAGCCGAGGGCGGCCACCAGCGGCTGTACCCGGTCCAGTGCCGGCCGTGGGCGGAGTTGCGGGGTGTCGGGGTGTGCGGTGACGAGGACCGGTTGCGCGTCCAGCCACCACACCCGTGCCTCACCGGTGTCCGTGAACTGCTCGAAGGCCCGGACGACGACTCCGCCCGCGAGGAAGTCGCCCTGCCGCTCGACGAAGCAGGCGGTGACGGCCGCGAGCCGCTCGGTGTCCGCGAGGTCGGGGACGTAACAGGCCTCGTCCCACTCGTGCTTGCGGGACTTGACGAAGTCCTTCACGATGCCGGGGCCGCCGCCCAGTGGTGCGGTGAGGGCGGCCAGCGCCGCCGTGTCCGGCGGCCGGCCGGCGTCGACGGGCAGCCAGACGCTGCGCGGCGTCAGCTCCTCGAACGTGCCGTACCAACCGGGCAGTTCATGCGCGGCGCGAAAGCGGTCCGGTTCCGTCAGCAGGGTGCAGCCGCGTGCGTCGAGCGCCTGCGCCAGGTTGCTGTAGTGGTCCCCGGGGATCATCCAGCCGCGGTACCACGCGGGTCCGGTGCCCCGCGGGACCCGGGCGACGGCAGCCGCCGGATCTCCGGCGAGCAGCGCGTCATGGTCGAGCAGCGCGACGGTCAGACCCAGTTCCCGCGCGGCCCGCGCCTCGGGTGCGAAGTGGGCGTCCGGTCGCCGCGGATTCAGCGGATCCGCGCAGAAGATGATGGTGGCCCCCATACGGGCAGCCTAGACCGGCCGTGGACGGCCACATCCGGCGGCGCCCGAGGCAGCTCCGTGCGGACGGCTGCGGAGGAGATCCGCCGCCGCCCGCACGGAAACGTTTGCGAGGCCGGGGCCCCGCCGTGTTCCTACAGGGCCGAGAGCTCGGTGACCAGGTCGTCGAGGCCCAGGGAGCCCTGGGAGAGGGCGGCCATGTGCCAGGCCTTGGCGTCGAAGGCGTCGCCGTGGGCCTTGCGGGCGGCCTCGCGGCCGGTCAGCCAGGCGCGCTCACCGAGCTTGTAGCCGATGGCCTGGCCGGGCATGCCCAGGTAGCGGATCAGCTCGCTGTCGACGAAGTCGGCGGGGCGGCCGCTGTGCAGACCGAAGAACTCCCGGCCCAGCTCCGGCGTCCAGCGCTCGCCGGGGTGGAACGGGGAGTGGGCGGGGATCTCCAGCTCCAGGTGCATACCGATGTCGACGATGATGCGGGTCGAGCGCATCATCTGCGCGTCGAGGTAGCCCAGCCGGCGCTCGGGGTCGGTGAGGAAGCCCAGCTCGTCCATGAGGCGCTCGGCGTACAGCGCCCAGCCCTCGCAGTTCGCGCTGACCAGACCGACGGTCGCCTGGTAGCGGGAGAGGGATTCCGCGACGTGCGTCCACTGGGCGAGCTGCAGGTGATGGCCGGGAACGCCCTCGTGGTACCAGGTGGAGACCAGGTCGTAGACGGGGAAGCTGGTCTGGCCCATCGTCGGCAGCCAGGTCGTGCCCGGGCGGGAGAAATCCTCCGACGGCTGCAGGTAATAAGGGGCCGCGGCGCCGCCGGGCGGGGCGATCCGAGACTCGACGCGCTTGACGCGGTCGGCCAGCTCGAAGTGCGTGCCGTCCAGAGCCTCGATGGCCTCGTCCATCAGCGACTGGAGCCAGGTCCTGACCTCCTCGACGCCCTCGATGCGGGTGCCGTGCTCCTCCAGGTGGGCCAGGGCCTCCCAAGGGGTCGCCGCGCCCGGCAGGATCTTCTCGGCCTCGGTCTTCATCTCCTCGTGGATGCGGTGGTACTCGGACCAGCCGTACGCGTAGGCCTCGTCGAGATCGAGGTCGGTGCCGTTCCAGTACCGCGACCAGCGGGCGTAGCGCTCGCGGCCGACGGTCTCCGGCGCGCCCTCGACGCTCGGGGCGTAGGTGTCGCGCAGCCAGTCGCGCAGCGCCACGAGGGCTTCGGTGGCCCCGGCGGCGGCAGCGTCGAGCTCACCGCGCAGCTCCTCGGGGCCCGGCGCGGCAATCGTCCCGAAGTAGCTGCTGTCGGTGCCGATCCAGCCGGTCAGCTGGCCGATGACGGTCGTCACCTGGAGGGGGCCGGCCGGGAGCTTGCGGTCGAGGCCTCCGGCGAGCGAGGCGCGGTAGCCCTCCAGTGCGGCCGGGACGGCGCGCAGCCGGGCGGCGATCGCGGTCCAGTCCTCCGTGGTCTCGGCGGGGGTGACGCTGAAGACCTCGCGCATCGAGTGCAGCGGCGAGTGGATGTTGCTGACCGCGCGCAGCCCTTCCGCGGCCTCGTGCACGGCGAGTTCGGCGTTGAGCCGCTCGCGCAGCAGCCGGGCGCAGCGCCGCTCCGCGTCGGTGTCCGCGCCCGGCTGCGCCTCGGCCTGGGTCAGCAGGTCCAGCGTGGTGCGGGCGAGGTCGGCGACGGCGCTCGTCCCGGCGGGGGAGTAGTCGGGCAGAAAGGAATTGCTCTGCGCGATGCCGAGGTAGGTACCCATGATCGGGTCGAGTTCGATGAGGTGGTCGACGTACGCGTCGGCCACCTGGCGGGGCAGCGGGCTGCTGGTATTCGTGGACATACGGCCATCCTCGTACGAACGGGCCCGCCGCGTCATCATTCTTCTTGGCTACGTACCTGTCGGCGGGCGGCCGCGCTGCCGGCGCCGCCGTCCAGAGCCCGCGGCCCGGCGGTCAGGCGCCCGGGACGGGCGGCAGCAGGGGGCCGCAGTCCCACTGCTGGAAGATCAGCCGGGTCTCCACCCGGGCGACCTCGCGGCGCGAGGTGAACTCGTCGATCACCAGCCGCTGCAGATCGGACGTACCGGTCACCGCGACATGGACGAGGTAGTCGTCGGGGCCGGTGAGGTGGAACAGCGCCCGCGTCTCGGGGAGGGCGCGGATCCGGGCCACGAACGGGCTGATCAGCTCCCTGCGGTGCGGCCGTACCTGCACCGACAGCAGCGCCTCGAGGCCGCGTCCGAGCTTGGCGGGATCCAGTCGCAGTTCATGGCCGAGGATCACTCCGGTACGGCGCAGCCGTGCCACGCGGTCCAGACAGGTGGACGGGGCGACGCCGACCGCCGTCGCGAGATCGCGGTTGGTGGTCCGGGAATCGTTCTGCAGGACCCGGAGAATCTCGAGATCGATCGGATCCAAAGTGACGGAATCGGTCATCGGCCGAACGTAGCACGGGATGCGGTCACCGATGGGCGCCGATTGTTCAGGCTCTGGGCATGGAACAACACACTGTGGCACCGCCTCGTTCTCTGGCCACCGAAGCGGTGCACGCCGGCCGCGAGGACCTCGCCGGGCTCGGCGTGCACGCCGTACCCCTGGATCTGTCGACCACGTACCCGTCGTACGACAGCCGGGGCGAGGCCGCCCGGCTCGATGTGTTCGCCGCCACCGGCGCCCGGCTGGAGGGCCCGCCCGTCTACGGCCGGCTGGACAATCCGACCGTCAGCCGCTTCGAGACCGCCCTGGCCCGGCTCGAAGGCACCGACGACGCGGTCGCCTTCGCCAGTGGCATGGCCGCCCTGACCGCCTGCCTGCTGGCGCGCGGCTCCCTGGGCCTGCGGCACGTCGTCGCGGTCCGCCCGCTGTACGGGTGCAGTGACCATCTGCTGTCCGGCGGGCTGCTGGGCACCGAGGTGACCTGGGTGGACCCGGCGGGCATCGCCGAAGCGATCCGGCCCGACACCGGGCTGGTCCTGGTCGAGACCCCCGCCAACCCGACCCTCGCCGAACTGGACCTGCGGGCGATAGCGCACGCCTGCGGAACGGTGCCGCTGCTCGCGGACAACACCTTCGCGACGCCGGTGCTGCAGCGCCCCGCCGAGCTCGGCGCGAGCATCGTGCTGCACAGCGCGACCAAGTACCTCGGCGGTCACGGCGATGTGCTCGGCGGGGTGGTGGCCTGCGACGAGGAGTTCGCCCGGCTGCTGCGCAAGGTCCGGTTCGCCACCGGCGGCGTCCTGCACCCGCTGGCCGGCTATCTGCTGCTGCGCGGGCTGTCGACGCTGCCGGTACGGATGCGCGCCGCCTCGCAGAGCGCCGAAGTGCTCGCCGGGCGGCTGGCCGCCGACCCGCGGGTGGCGGCGGTGCACTACCCGCGGATCGGCGGCGCCATGGTCGCGTTCGAGGTGCACGGCGACCCGCACGAGGTGATCGCCGCGGTCCGGCTGATCACCCCGGCGGTCAGCCTCGGCAGTGTCGACACCCTCATCCAGCACCCGGCCTCGATCAGCCACCGCGTCGTCGACGAGCGGGACCGCCGGGCGGCGGGCGTCAGTGACCGGCTGCTGCGGATGTCGGTCGGCCTGGAGGACGTCGAGGACCTGTGGCGCGACCTCGACGGCGCGCTGCGGGCCTCGGTCCTCGCCGAGTCGGTCAGTTCCGGCTCGTGACCTTCGGCGAGGACGGCACGCCCGACGGTGTCAGCGTCGCGGTGATCACCAGCGTGCCGTCCTCGACCTGGTAGTCCAGCGGGAGTCCCAGATCGCGCATGGTCGCCACCATGCCGGTGTTGTTCGCCTGCGTCACGGCGTAGACGCTGCCCCGGCCCGCCTCGACGGCGTGGCCGACGAGCTTGCGCAGCAGTTCCGCGCCGATGCCGCGGCGCTGCCAGTCGTCCTCGACCAGCAGGGCGACCTCGTTCTCGTCGCCGTCCCACAGCAGGTGCGCCAGCGCGACCAGCCGGCCCGACGCCGTCTCGACGGCCAGCGTCCGGCCGAAGCGCGGGCTGAGCAGGTGCTTCAGATAGCGGTCCGCGTCGGGGACCGGGCCGTGATAGCGCTGCGCGAGCGTCTCCGGGGAGCAGCGGTCGTGCATGGCGCGGGCCGCGGGCAGGTCCTCGGGGCCGGCCCGGCGGATCGTGATCTCGTTGCCCTCCGGCAGCGTCAGCACGTCCTTGCTCTCCGGCATCCGGACGCCCAGCCGCGAGTCGAGTTCCACCAGGGCCCGCGCCCTGGCGAACTCGGTCGGGGTGAACGGCAGGTATGCCCGCTCGACGGTGATCGTGCCGCCGGACGGGTCGCGCAGCGTCATCACGGTCTCGGTCAGGGAGTCCTCCGGTGCCGGGGTGCCGTCCTTCGCGGCCGGGACCGAGCGGATCGTGCACCGGCCGAAGAGCTGGCGCAGGGCGAGCGGCAGCTCCGCGGCGTCCAGGGCGGTGCGGGTGGCGAGCGTGAGCATCCTGGTGGGGGTGTCCACCAGGTCGTGGGCGTCGGCCCGCTCCGTCCAGGTGTCGCGTCCGCCGGCCGCCCCGACGACCTGGGACAGCGCGAGGGCCGGTACCGATCCAGGTGCCCGGAGCAGGAACTCGTCGACCGTGCCGTCGGCCAGCGGGTGGGTCTGCAGCGTCAGGATGTCGACGCCGGCGTCGGCCAGCGCCATGCACACCGAGCCCAGGCTGCCGGGGGTGTCGCGCACCGTGGTGCGCAGCCGCCACAGCGTCGCCGGGCCCGGTTCGTCGGCCCGGTCCGCCGGAGCCGGTCCGGGGGGCGCATGACTGTGGCGGCGTGCCCACCATGTGTGGAATCCGGCCGTCGCCAGCAGTGCGACGGCCGAGGCGGCCAGCAGGACGGGCCCCTCCGGACCGTGCACCACCACATTGGACACCAGGTCCGCGGTGGCCACCGCGGTGAAGAGGGCGGCGAGTTCCACCAGGTCGCGCCGCCAGTGGTGGCGGTGGGCGCGGGAGGGGCGTGGGTTCGACGGAGTCAGCTGAGGCATGAGAACACCATGTCGAACATGTGTTGCGTGATCACGAACGTTCTATGACCGGTGGGTTAAGGGTGATTCCTGGTGGTTAATTTGCGCTTTCAACGGTTTTGCCGCCTGCCGGGCGGTGTCCCGCGACCGGCAGACGGCAAAACCGCGGACGCGGCGGGCCGGGTGCCCTACTGGCCGACGCGGCCGGGCTGCAGCACCTTGGTGAACAGCACCGTGCCGTCCTGCTCACGCAGCCGCACCGTCAGCTCGCCCGACTGCCCGTCGATGTCGACCTGACCGAAGAACTGGTACCCCTCGGCGGGCGAGACGTTGGCGCGCTCGGGCGCCTTGACGAAGACCCGCTCGGGACCGAAGGTGCCGTCCAGTGCGCTGGCCGGGAACGCGCCGGCGTTCAGTGGGCCGGAGACGAACTCCCAGAACGGCGCGAAGTCCGTGAACGCCGCGCGGGACGGCTGGTAGTGCTGCGCGGACGTGTGGTGCACATCGGCCGTCAGCCACACCGTGCCGGTGATCCGCCGGTGCTTGACGAACCGCAGCAGCTCGGCGATCTGCAACTCACGTCCGAGCGGGGCACCCGGATCGCCCTGCGCGACCGCCTCGATGTTCGGCTTGCCCTCCGTGGTGTCCGGCACCACCAGGCCCAGCGGCATGTCGGCGGCGATCACCTTCCACACCGCGCGGGACCGGGACAGCTCCCGCTTCAGCCACTCCAGCTGCGCCCGCCCGAGGATGCCCTGCTCGTCCTGCGTCTGGGTGTCGGGGGAGTTGGCGTTGCGGTAGGTGCGCATGTCCAGCACGAAGACGTCCAGCAGCGGGCCGTGGTGCTGCACCCGCTGGACGCGCCCGTCGGCGTTCGGCCGCAGCGTCGAGATCGGGAAGTACTCGGAGAACGCGCGACGGGAGCGGGCCGCCAGCACGTCCACGCTCTTCTGGGCGTACCGCGCGTCGTCCATGATCTCGCCCGGGTACCAGTTGTTGCGCACCTCGTGGTCGTCCCACTGGATGACCGAGGGCACCCGGGCGTTGAAGGCGCGCAGCTTGTCGTCGAGCAGGTTGTAGCGGAAGGCGCCGCGGAACTCCGCGAGCGTCTCGGCGACCTTGGACTTCTCCGGGGTGGTGAGGTTGCGGTAGACCCGGCCGTCGGGCAGCGCCGCGGTGGGCGCGATCGGGCCGTCGGCGTAGATGTTGTCCCCGCTGCACAGGAAGAAGTCCGGGTCGAGCCGGCCCATCGCCTCGTAGATGCGGTAGCCGCCGATGTCCGGGTTGATGCCCCAGCCCTGCCCGGCGAGGTCTCCCGACCACAGGAAGCGCACATCGTCGCGGCGCCGTGCCGACGGGGTGCGGAAGGTGCCGTCCATGGGTGCGCCGGTACGCCGGTGGCCGTCCGGATCGGCCAGCAGCACCCGGTAATGGATCTGTTCGCCGGACGGCAGCCCACGCAGCGAGGTCGTGCCGGTGAAGTCGGTGTCAGGACCCAGCAGCGGGCCCTGCCAGCGGCGCGCGTCGCGGAAGGTGCCGCTGACCGACGTCTCCACGACCATCCGGGCCGGCCGGTCCGCCCGTACCCACACCAGACCGGACGTGGCCGTGACATCGCCGCTCTGCACACCCCACGGCGCGGCCGGCCGTCCCGACAGGGCCAGCGCGGGCGCCGCCGTCACGGCGGGAACGAGCAGCGCTCCTGCCGCGGCCAGGCCGCCGCCGAGGACCGTCCGGCGGTCCACCCCGGTGGCCGAAGGCCGCGACTGCGGCGAACCCTGTTCCCGGTGTGCTGTGTTCGGCATCTGCGACATGTGCGACTCCTGCTGCTCGGCTGCCCCTGCGTCGTCCCCGTTCCTACTGGTCCCGGATGCCGTCCGGTCGAACGGCCGGTGAACACGGCGCCCGGGGCGGACCGGACCGCGCACCGAAACCCATGGTCAACACCGGGGCAGCGCCCTACGATGGCCGGAATTCATCCCCTGTACGGCTGAGACGATGACTGCTGATCACATACCGCACACCTTCCAGGTCGATCTCCGCGGACTGGTGGACCTGCTCTCCCACCACCTCTACTCCAGCCCCAAGGTCTACCTGCGGGAACTGCTGCAGAACGCCGTTGACGCGATCACGGCGCGTCGTGCCGAACAGCCGGACGCGCCCGCTCGGGTGCGGCTGTACGCCGGGGAGGGCCGGCTGCGGGTCGAGGACAGCGGCATCGGTCTCACCGAGAGCGACGTCCACACCCTGCTGGCCACCATCGGCCGCAGCTCCAAGCGCGACGGCCTGGAGTCGGCGCGCGCCGAATTCCTCGGCCAGTTCGGCATCGGACTGCTCGCGTGCTTCGTCGTCGCCGGGGAGATCCGCGTCGTCAGCCGTTCCGCCCGCACCCCCGACGCCCCGCCGGTGGAGTGGACGGCCCGCGACGACGGCTCCTACACCGTCCGCACCCTGCCGTCGGACGCGCGCACCGAACCCGGCACCACGGTGTACCTCAGCGCCCGGCCCGGAGCCGCCGAGTGGCTGGAACCCGCCCGCGTCATCGCCCTCGCCCGGGACTTCGGCTCGCTGCTGCCCTACGACGTCCGCGTCGGGGACGAACCGGTCACCGATCTGCCCGCGGTGTGGGAACGCCCGCACTCCAGCCCGGCCGCCCGGCGGATCGCGCTGGCCCGGCACTGCCACGAGCAGTTCGGCTTCAACCCGCTGGACGCCATCGACCTGGACGTGCCGCTCGCCGGCGTCCGCGGTGTCGCCTACGTGCTGCCGGAGGCCGTCAGCCCCGCCCGGCGCGCGGGCCACCGCGTCCACCTCAAGGGCATGCTGCTCACCGAACGGGCGGACGACCTGCTGCCGGACTGGGCGTTCTTCGTCCGGTGCGTCATCGACACCGACAGCCTGCGCCCCACCGCGTCCCGCGAGAGCCTGTACGCCGACGAGACCCTGGCCGCCGTCCGCGACGCCCTCGGCGGACGCATCCGCGAGTGGCTGACCGCGCTCGCCGCGGGAGACCCCGAACAGCTCGGGCAGTTCCTGTCCGTGCACCACCTCGGGGTGAAGTCGCTGGCCCGGCACGACCCGGAGATGTTCGGCGTCATGCTGCCGTGGCTGCCGTTCGAGACCACCGACGGACGGCTGTCGCTCGAGGAGTTCGCCCGGCGCCACCCGGTCGTGCACTTCACCCGCACCGTCGAGGAGTACCGGCAGGTCGCGCCCATCGCGTCGGCCCAGGGCATCGGGGTTGTCAACGGCGGCTACACCTACGACGCCGACCTCGTCGAACTGCTGCCGCGGGTACGGCCGGGCACCGCCGTCGCGGAACTCGACGCCGACACCGTCACCGCACACCTGGACGCCGTCGACCCCGCGGAGGAGCTCGCGCTGGCCGGGTTCCTCACCGCTGCGCGCACCCGGCTCGACGCCCTGGGCTGCGACGTCGTGCTGCGCACCTTCCACCCGCTGACCGTCCCCGCCCTGCACCTCGACGACCGCGCCGCCCGGTTCGAACGCGCCCGCGCCGAGGAGGAGACCCAGGCAGACGGGCTGTGGGCCGGCATCCTGGGCTCGCTGCGCGGCTCCGCGCCACGTGCCCGGCTCGTCCTCAACCACCACAACCCGCTGGTCCGCCGGATCAGCGCCCTCGACGACCCCGAACTCGCCGGCACCGCCACCGAGGCGCTGTACGGACAGGCCCTGATGCTGGCCCAGCGCCCGCTGCGCCCGGCCGACTCGGCACTGATCAACCGTGCGTTCCTGGACCTGCTGCAGTGGGCCACGCACCCCGAAGGCCAGGAGGAGAGCCGATGACGGCGGCCGTCCACGAGATCCACCGGGCGCTGGAGGAGAACCGCTCCGCCCGCAACGGCACCGTGCGCAACGCCCGCGCCGAGGAACTGGTGGCGCTCGCCGAGACCACCGGCGACCGGCCGCTGCTGCTGGACGCGCTCTTCGATCTCGTCAGCGCCTACGAGTACAGCACCGAGCGCGCCAAGATGTTCGTGCCGTTCTCCCGACTGCTGCGGATGTGGGACGAGCACCCGGAGGACTTCGGCGAGCGCGCCGTCCACCAGCTGCACTGGCGCTTCAAATGGGTGAGCACCGGCATGATCGGCTACTCCGACATCCCGCTGGAGCCCATCCGACGGTGGCTGGTGGAGATGGGCCGCCGCTACGCCCTGGGCGGCTACTCGCAGCGGCCCGTACACGCCGCCGAGTACAGCCTGGCCCGGCACACCGGCGACACGGCCACAGCCATCCGCTCGCTGGCCGCCTGGACCGCCGCCGACCGCGACATCATGAGCGACTGCCGGGCCTGCGAACTCAACGACGAGGGCGAGTGGCACGCCGACCGGGGCGAGGACGAACGCGCCGTCGCCGCCTGGGCGCCGGTGCTGGCGGGCGAGCACAGCTGCCAGGAGGAACCACACCGCATCCTGTCGCTGTCCCTGCTGCCCCTGGTCCGGCTCGGGCGCACCGACGAGGCCCGCGGGAACCATCTGCGCGGCTACCGGCTGGCCCGGGGCAACGAGAGCCTGCTGCCCTCCATCGGCAGGCACATCGAGTTCTGCGCACTGACCGGCAACGAGGCACGCGGCCTGGAGATCCTCGCCGAACACACCGCGCACCTGGAGGGCGACGGAACGCCCCTGTCCCGGCTGCACTTCCTGGGAGCCGCCGCCGTCCTGCTGCGCCGGCTCACCGCGCTCGGCCACGGCGACCGTCCCGTCCCCGCGCCCGGGGCGACGACGCGCACCGCGGCCGAACTCCTCACCCGCACCGAAGCCGCCATCGCCGGCCTCGCCCGCGGCTTCGACGAGCGCAACGGCACGGACACCGTCAGCACCTGGGTGGCGGAACGCCTCGCCGGCACCCCGCTGCTCGACCGGCTGCCGCTCGGGGTGCGCGCCGCGCGCCTGCCGGAAACGGCACCGGCCGCGGCGCCCGCAGTGCCGTCCGCAGACGCTGCCGCGGACCGGAGTGACGACCTCACGGAGCTGATCGCCCGCGCCCGCGAGCTCAGCAGGGAGCAGCGCGAGGCTGCCCACGCGGCGTGGGCCGCGGTCGGCCGCGCCGCCGACCGCACCGGGACCCCGCTGGACCCGATGGCCCACGCCGAAGTCGCCGACCACGCCGGCATGGACAGCCTCGACGACCCGCCGGCCGCGCTCGCGCTGCTGACCGCGGCCGCGGCGGACTTCGAGGCGGCCGGGGAGTACGGGGAAGCCGCCGCGTGCCGCGGCCGCGCCGCCTACGCCATGGCGCTCGCCGGAACCGTGCGGCCCGCCCTCGCCGCGGCCGACGCCGCCTGCGAACAGCTCAGGGAGCTGCACGCCAAGGAGCGGGCCACCACCCGCCAGCTCACCGGCGCGCTCCTGTTGCGCGCCCGGATCAGGCTGGGAACGGTCGGACAGGCCGCCGACCCCCAGGCGGCCGCGGCCGCCGTGGAGGCCGAGGTCTCCGACATCCTGGTCCTGGCCGAGGCCCACCGTGACGAGGACCGCGTCCTCGGCCGGATCGCCGACGCGACCTGCCTGCTCGGCCGGCTCGTCGCCGGCCGCGGCGATGTCCGGGGCGCGGCCGAGGCGTTCACCCGGGCCTCCGCACTGCACCAGGAGGCCGGACGCCCCTGGCTCGCCGTCGAGGGCGAGGCGATGCTCTCCGAGCTCGCCCTGAACCACGGCGATCCGCACACCGCCGCCCGCGCGGCCCGCTCCGCGCTCGACCTCGGCACCGAGTTCCTCACCCCCGCGCACCACGCCCATCTGCACACCGTCCTCGCCCAGGCGCTCGCCGACACCGGCCAGGACGACGAGGCCGCCGACCACGCGCTGGAAGGCGCGCACTGGGCCGACGAGGCGGGGGACGGCGACGACACCGGCGGCTGGGCCCGGCTCGTGCTCGGTGGGGCGCTGAACCGCCTCGGCCGCGCCGCCGAAGCGGCCGCCGTCCTGGAGACCGCGCTGCCCGACCTGCGCGCGGCGCACCACGAGGGCCGGGTCGTTCAGGCCCGGTGGTGGCTGGGCGAATGCCTGCTGCAGCTGGACGAACCCCGCGCGGCCGCCGAGCAGTTCCTGCTCGCCGCGGAGATCGCCAAGGACTGGGAGGAACAGCAGGACCACGCGAATCTCGCCCACCTCGCCGCCGACGCCCTCAACCGCGCCGGGCTCGACGACCAGGCCGTCCAGGCGTACGAGCGCGCGGAACAGCTGTGGCGCGCCCTCGGGCGGACCCCGTTGGTGGTGCGCGCACTGCGCGCCCGCGCGTGGATCGAGCTGCGCGAGGGCCGGCCGGGGCTGCCCGCCGCCCGCCGGGCGATGGAGTCCGCCGCAGAGACCGCCGCCGCTGCGCTCGCCGCGGCCACCGACGAGCACGAGCGGGACATGCTGCGGGCCGACCTCGCCGACACCCACCTCCAGACCGGCCAACTCCTGGCCCGCGGCTGCCCCGCCGAACCCGGGGACACGGACACCGACGGCTCCGCCCGCGCGGCCTACGAGGAGGCACTCGTGCACACCGGGCGGGCCGCCGCGACCTACGGGTCCCGCGACGGCCGCTCCGCCGCACAGCTGGTCGCGGCCTGGATCGAGGCCGACCTCGGCCGGCCCGACGCCGCCGCGGACCGGGCGCGGGCGGTGCTCGCCGACTACGGCGACGAGGAGGGCGAGACGGCCGAACGGCGGCGTGCCGAAGCCGGGTCCGTCCTCGACCGCACGAAGCAGCCGGACGCGGATCCCGCTCCCTGATCCCTTGGGCCCGGGGCCGATCGCGCGGATGATCAACGGCCCGGTAGGTTCCTCGATATCGGGTCGCCGCGGGTGGCGGCCCCAGGGCAGGGGGTTTCATGGCAGCCAACGGCACGGCACACGTCCGCATCGCGCGGCCGTCGAAGGATCTGGCGGCGGCCGAACGCTTCTGGATCGGCGGTCTCGGCCTCGATGTGCTCTACCGCCATGAAGGGGACGGCACCCCCGGCGACCACTCCCTGCTGATGGCCGGCTGGCCGGACGCGGCCTGGCACCTGGAGCTGGTGCACGACCCCGGACAGCCGGTCGAGCCCCGGCCGACGGCCGAGGACCTGCTCGTCGTCTACCTCGACGGCGAGGTCTCGGCCGACCTCCTCGCCCGCCTGCTGGAGCACGGCGGCACCCGCGTGCCCGCGCACAACCCGTACTGGGACCAGTGGGGCGTCACGATCGAGGACGCGGACGGCTACCGCCTGGTCCTGTCGACCCGCCAGTGGTCCAACTCCTGACGCGCACGGCCGTGCGCTAGACCGAGGTGAGCTGCGCCGCCGGTTCCTCGCGGAGGGCCGGTGGCGCGGCCGCCGGCGGGACGAGTACCGCTTCCGGCACGGGCATCGGGGCGACCTCGATATCGGTCACCACCAGTTCGGTGCCGCCCAGTTCTGGCACGGCCCCCGCAGGGGCGCCGGCCGCGCCCGCGACAGCCGCCGCGGCCGCGCCGCCGCGCCGACGGACGGTGCCCGGCAGCAGGACGCGGCCGCCGCTGTGCAGTGCGACCGCGGTGAGCGGCACGGCGGTGGCGAACAGCACGCAGGCCAGTACGGCGCCCATGACCGGGTAGCCGGCATGACCGGCGAGCAGCGTCCCGGCCAGCGGTCCGCACGCGACGCCGAGGTTGGAGGCGGAACCGGCCAGCACGGCCCAGCGGCCCTGCCCGTCGAGTGAGGCGGCCAGGCCGATCAGGTAGGAGAGCACCACGGGGTAGACGGTGTTCCAGAGCACCTCGCCGGTCGCGAACGGCACGGCTCCGCCGGCCGAGGCGCTCACCGCGACACAGGTGGCGATGACCGCGGTGCCCACACCGATCGGGACGGCGCGGCCGAGCCGGGAGCCGAGCGCGCCCGCCGCGCCGACCCCGGCCAGACCGCCACCGAGGGCGACGGCGAAGACCAGGCCGAGCGCGGCCTCGGAGAGTCCGGCCCGGTCGAGGCCGATGCGTCCGCTCACGCCCCACAGGGCGTTCTGCGCCATCGACCAGCACAGCATGGCGACGGCCAGCACGGCGCCGGCGCGGCGGTGCGGCAGCCGGGCCGGGACGCCGGCGTCGGGGCGCGGTGACGCCACCCGGTCCGGTGCGGCCGGCAGCCGCCCGGCCGCGGGCAGCGCCAGCGCGGCGGCGCAGGCGATGGCGGCGAACGGCAGCGCGTGGCCGCCACCGAGTCGCGGCAGCACCAGGTACAGCGCGCCGGCCGTCGCCGAGGTGGTCAACAGGCCCAGTACCGAGGCGCGGTGCGGGTCCTGGCGGGCGGCGATCCCGACGGCGGCGACCGCGGTCGCCGTCCCGGAGCCGAAGCCGCCGATGACGCAGCCGGCGACCACCAGCGGAACGTGGGACGTGCCGGCGGCGAGGGCGAAGCCCGCCACCATGAGCAGCAGGCCGGCGCGGGCGAGGCGGACGGGCCCCAGGCGGTCCACGCGGGAGGCGAGGGTCAGTCCGGCACCGGCCGACGAGAGCAGCAGTGCGCTGCCGACAGCGCCCGCATGGGCGCTGCTCAGGCCGAGGCCACCGGGGGAGGAACCGAGGTGCCCGACGATGGTGGGCAGCAGATAGGCGGCGAGATACCCGGCGGCGAAGACCGCGACCAGGGGCAGGACCGCCGCGCGGGGGCGCGGAGGCATGGGCGTACCTCTCAACAGGACGAAGGCCAAAAGGGGGTGGAGCGCCTATCGACCGACAGGAACGCGCTGCGTCATATCTATCAAGTGGGACGACTGCGACAGAGGGGGGTATCGAGAAGTTAAACCTGCCGTTGCCGATTCGAGATCAAAGCCCCCCGGCCAGCAGGGCGACCGACCGTTCGATGTCCGCCGGCGACAGGTGCGCGTACCCCATGACGAGGCGCACCCGGCCGTCGTCCGCACCGCCGCCGCGCACGGTGTAGTCGGACAGCGGCCGTACCGCGACACCCGCCGCCGCGGCCGCCGCCAGGAAGCGCGGCTCGGGTCCGTAGCGCGCGGGCAGGGCCGCGATCACATGCAGTCCGGCCGCGATGCCGCTGACCCGCGCCCCGGGGAAGTGCCGTTCCAGCGCCTCGGCCAGGGTGTTGCGGCGGATGCGGTACAGGCGCTGGCAGCGCCGCAACTGCCGGTCGTAGTGGCCGCCGGAGATGAACTCCGCCAGGACGGCCTGCTCGGTCACCGGATTGCCGAGGTCCATCGTCCGCTTGCGTGCCGCGACCTCGGCCGCGAGCTCCGCCGGTGCGACCAGCCAGCCCAGCCGCAGTCCGGGAGCCAGCGATTTGCTGACGGATCCGGTGTAGGCGACCCGGCCGGGGGCCAGGCCCTGGAGGGCGCCGACGGGCGCCCGGTCGTAGCGGAAGTCCCCGTCGTAGTCGTCCTCGATCAGCAGTCCGCCGCTCTCCCGGGCCCAGTCGGCGAGTTCACCGCGCCGCCGGGCCGTGTACGCCACCCCCGAAGGGAACTGGTGGGCCGGGGTGACCACGGCCGCCCGCACCCCGGTGGCGGCCAGCGCCGCCGGGTCCAGGCCGTCACAGTCCACCGGCACCGGCACTGCCGCCAGCCCCGCCGCCGCGAACAGCGCCGTGTGTTCGGGGCTGCCCGGATCCTCCACCGCCACCCGGCGCTCCCCGCGGTCCCGCAGGACCAGGCCGATCAGGGTGTGCGCCTGCGCCACCCCGGAGCACACCACGACCCGGTCCGGTTCCACCGCGACCCCACGGCGGCGGGCCAGCAGATCGGTGAGCGCGGCCCGCAGTTCGGGCAGCCCGCGGGGATCGGGGTAGCCGAACGCCCGGTGCGGCAGCCGCGTCAGCACCCTGCGGTGGGCGGCCGACCAGGCGGCGCGCGGGAAGAGCGACAGATCCGGCAGCCCCGGCCGGAAGTCCGTGGGGCCGCCCCGGTCGTCCGCCGCGAACGGTCCGGGGGCGGGCGCCACGGGACCCGCGCACGCACTGGTCACCCACGTCCCGGAGCCCTGCCGGCCGCTCAGATACCCCTCCGCGGTCAGCTGCGTGTACGCGTCCGTCACCAGCCCGCGCGACACCCGCAGATCGGCGGCCAGCTCCCGGCTCGACGGCAGTTGGGTGCCGGGCGTCAGCCGGCCCGACCGCACCGCGTCGCGCAGCGCCCCCTGCAGCGCGCGGCCACGGCTGCGCGCCGGGGCGGCCGCCGAAGGGAGCAGCAGCTCCCAGGCGGCGGTCCCGCCCGCTCCGTCACCGTCGCCGTCGTCGGAAGTGGTCCTCGAAGCTGCCATGGGATTGGACCTTAATCCGGACCGGTTCTCTTCATAGCGTCATCGCATGAACTCATTCCAGCGCCGTGGAGCGCTCCTGGCCGCCCTCGCCTGTGTCCTGGTCGGCGGCTCCTTCACCGCCAACGGCGCACTCGTCGACTACCCGCACGCCGGAGGCCAGGCGCTGCGGTACGGCATCGCCTTCGTACTGCTCGCCCTGCTCACGCTCAGAAGCACCAGTGACACGGCCGTCCGGCTGCGTGCGCTCACCGGGCGGCAGTGGCTGCGGCTCGCGGTGCTCGCCGCGACCGGCATGGTCGGCTTCAACCTCGCGGTGCTCGCCGCCGAGGGCAGCGCGGAACCCGCGGTGCCCGGCGTCCTGGTGGGCTGCGCGCCGATCGTCGTGGCGGTACTCGTGCCGCTGCTGGCCGGCCGGCGTCCCTCCCGCGCGGTGCTGGCCGGTGCGCTGCTCGTCGCGGGCGGGGCCTTCGCCGTCCAGGGATGGGGCGGCTCGGACACGGCCGGGCTGGTGTGGTCGGTGGCGGCGCTGGCCGGGGAGGTCGCCTTCGCGGTGGTCGCCGCACCGCTGGTCGGACCGCTGGGTCCACGACTGCTGTCGACCTGCGTCTGCGGCTTCGCCGCCGTCGAGGCCGGACTCCTCGGACTGCTGCTCGACGGGCGGGCCGCGCTGCGGCTGCCCGACACGGGCGAGGCGGTGGCGCTGGGCTGGCAGGCCGTCGTGGCGACCGTCATCGGCTTCATCTGCTGGTACGCCGGGATGCAGCGGATCGGCGCCGAACGCGCCACGCTCTTCTCCGGGCTGATCCCGGTCTCCGCGGCGCTGACCGCGCCGCTGGTCGGCGTGGGCACCTTCGGGCCGGGGCGGCTGGCGGGCAGCCTGCTGGTCGCGGCGGGTGTCGCGGTGGGCTCCGGAATGCTCGCCCGGCGCGCGCCGGGGGAACGGACCGGAGCCCTGACGGGCGGGGCGGCAGAGGCCCGGACGGCGGTCAGCGCGAGCCGTCGAGGATGACCCGGGCCACCAGTTCCGGGTCGTCGTTCATCGGCACATGGCCGCAGCCGGGCAGCCGGATCAGCCGGGCGCCGGGGATGGTGCGCTTGGCACGGATCCCCTGGCGACGCAGCAGGACGCGGTCCTGGGTGCCCCAGGCGATGGTCACCGGGACATCGGGGATGTCGTCGCTGAAGACGACGCCGGCCCGGCCCGCCGCCAGCGTGGCCTCGAATCCGGCGGCCTCCCGCATGGCACGCGTCTCGGCCACCACGGCCTCCGGCGAGCGCTGTCCGGGGCGGGAGTAGATCGCGCTGGTGAGCGCGGCGCGGCCGGCCGTGCTGCGGGCCATCCGCTGCACGGTGGTCGGCGGCAGCAGCAGGGCGCCGCGCCGCATCGCCCCCAGCACCGTGAAGGCGTAGCGCCGTTCCGACTCGGTCCAGAATCCGGCCGGGGACAGCGCCGTCACACTGCGCACCAGCCGCTCGCGGCCCAGGTGCAGGGCGACGAGCCCGCCGAGGGAGTTGCCCGCCACATGCGGGCGGTCGAGCCCGAGCGCGGTGAAGAAGGCGTCGAGCGCGGCGACGGCCGTCGGCAGGTCGCTGGGGACCGACGCGTGCTGAGCGGGGGACTGGCCGAAGCCGGGCAGGTCCACGGCGATGACGTCCCGCTCGGCGGCGAGCAGACCGGCCACCGGGTCCCATGCCTGCAGGTGGTGCCCGATGCCGTGCAGCAGCACCAGCGGCTCTCCCTCGCCGCGGCGCTCGTAGGCGACGAGAACGGGCGGGAGACCGGCGGGGGAGACCTCGACGAGGGAGGCGGTTCGGGGCATGGAGCGCTCCTGACCGTTGATAGACATGACGTCAGGAAGGGTATCGGGGAAGCCCGGGAACTCCTATGGGGCACCGTGAGTTCACTGGATACGGGCCGGTGTTCGCTGCCGGCCCGGCCAGCAGCCCCGACCGGGCGCCCCCGTCTCGGTCGGGGCCCCTCCCTCCCCGGTGGAGGGCGGGACAGCGGTCAACCGGCCCGCTGCAGTGTGACGTTGAAGTCGGCGTGCCCCAGGGCGCCCATGGCCTTCACCCACAGCAGCAGATAGGCCTCGGTACCGCGTGCCGACGTGATGCCGCCGAGGTCCACGACCCGCTCGCGCGGCCAGCCGAACTCCGCCAGCAGCGCGGCCGTCTGATCCTTCGCCGCCGCGTCCTCCCCGCTCAGGAACAGCACATGCTCACCCGGCACCCGCGAAGGATCCACCATCACCGCCGAGTTGACCGTGTTGAGCGTCTTCACCACCCGGGCCTCCGGAAACGCCCGCTGGATCCGCTCGCCCAGACTGTCCGAACCCACCGGGTCCAGGACCACTTCGCCGTCCGCGAACGCCAGCGGATTGGCGACGTCGACCAGCAGCTTCCCCGCGAGGTTCGCCGCACCCGCCGCCTCCAGTGCCTGCAGCGACACCATGCCCCCGGTGGCGTTGACGACGACCTCGCCGAAGGCCGCCGCATCCGCGAACGTCCCGTTGTGCCCACCGGGACCGGCCTCCTGCGCCCAGGCCAGCGCCGCCGCGTTGTCCTTCGTACGCGAGCCCAGCGTCACCTCGTGGCCCAGCGCGACGAGCTTGCCCGCGAGCGTCCGGCCGACCTCGCCCGTACCCAGTACCGCGTAACGCATCCGGTTCCCCTTCGTTCCCGCACCGGCCGCCACCGCTGTGGCGGCCCGGCCTCATTGTGGCTCCGCCCCCGCCGCCCCGCCTGGACATCGGCACGGCCGGTCGGGTGGTATCTGATGCGTGGGGAGCCGACGCTCCGTGACCGGCCGGCGCCCCTGTGGCGCGGCATCAACATCGCGTGAACGTCATGCGTACGAGGCGTCCCTGGTCAGGGACCGGAACGATGATTGGTCTTGACCAAGGGGGAGGCCCGCCCTATCGTCGCCTTAGTAGTGCAAGGACCTTTAATAAATAGGGGTTCCGAAACAAGGCTGAACAAGGCCCGCACAGGGCCCCAGCGATTGTGAGGACAGGGTGGGGACCACGCAGCTCGAGGCGACGCAGGAGGTTCAGGAGCCGAAGTACTGGCACCTGAAGACCGTGCTCAATGACGCGCTCGACTCCGAGTTCTCGGTGGGCGAGATCCTGCCCAACGAGCGTGACCTCGCCGCCCGTTTCGGTGTCGCGCGGGCCACGCTCCGCCAGGCCCTGGAGCAGCTCGAGCTGGAAGGCCGGCTGCAGCGCCGCCGTGGTGTCGGCACCACCGTCGCCCCGCCCCGCATGGGTGTGGCCGTCGGTCCGACGGACAACGCCTGGCCCGGTATCGGCAACGACACCTGGCGCACGGTCGGCTGTGCCGAGGCCGTCGCCCCGGCCGCCGTCGCCCGTCTCTTCGACAGCGCCGGCGGGGTCCCGGTGCACACCATCCGGCGCGAACGCGTCATGAACGGCCAGCCGGTCGCCACCGAACTGCTCTACGTTCCCGCCGAGTCGGTCCCCGGACTGCCCGGTCTGCTGACCCCGGCGAGCCACGCGCCCGCCGTGCTGCGGGAGCTGCAGCGGCTGGACCTGGAGGGCGAGGACCGCGCCGTGGAGCTGGGCTCGGCCCGAGCCGAGGACGCCAAGCAGCTCGACCGGCTGCCCGGTGCCCCGGTCCTCGTCGTCACCACGCGTTACTTCGCGGCCGGCCAGGTCGCCGCCGTCGCGATCTCCACCTACCGCGCGGACACCTGCCGGCTCACCTTCGGTGACACCGGCACCGTGGAGGTCACCCCCCACGAGGAGCAGGAGCGCCGCCAGGCGTCCTGAGCACACATCGTCGTACGCACATGAGCACCGGAACCCTGGGGGTTCCGGTGCTCATGTGCTGTCGGTCGGGAGGGTGCTTTCGGCTCAGCGCCGGGGGAGTGAGGTCTGCTCGACGGCGAACAACTGCTCCTCGACGTGGTCCAGCGCCAGCCGCAGCGCCCCGGTCGCGATGGCCTCCTGGCCCAGCGCCGACAGCGTCACCTCGGGCGGCCGCAGACAGTAGCGCGCCAGCTGGTCGCGCAGCGGCTCCAGGACGCCGTCCAGGCCCGCCGCCCAGCCGCCGATCACGACCAGCTCGGGGTCGAGAGCGAGCACCAGGGCCGCCACATCGTGCACCAGCCGCCGCAGATACCGGTCCACGGCCTCCTTGGCCTGCACATCGCCGCCCTTGGCGAGCGCGAAGACCCGGGCGACAGCCGACTCGTCCAGCGGGTGCAGCGGCGTCCCGGTGGTCGACAGCAGATGCTCCGGTGTCACCTCCTGCCCCAGCAGGTGCAGCGCCCCGATCTCGCCCGCCGCACCGCCGAAGCCGCGGTGCAGCCGGCCGCCGATCAGCGAACCGGCACCCGGGCTCAGCCCGGCCAGCACGAAGACCATGTCGTCGGTCCCCATGCCGACGCCCTTCCAGTGCTCGGCGACGGCCGCGACATTCGCGTCGTTCTCCACCAGCACCGGACAGCGGAACGACCGCTGCAGCCGCTCGCCGAGCGGCAGACCCGTCCAGCCCGGCAGCGCCGTGCTCAACCGCACCGCGCCGTCGGCCTCGACGATGCCGGGGCTGCCGACCCCGACCGCCCAAAGCGTGCTGCGCGCCACCCCGCACTTGCGCAGCAGCTCGGCGACAGTGCCGCGGACCCGGTCCAGCCGGTCGTCCGCGGAAGCCGCCTCCGCCACGTCATGGCCCAGCGAGCCCAGCAGCTGGCCGCTGAGGTCGGACAGCACCGCACGCACCTGGTGCGCGCCGATCTCGATGCCCAGCAGATGGCCCGCCTCGGCGTGGAACCGGAAGCGGCGGGCCGGCCGGCCCTGCTTGCGGGCGTCACCGGGCTCGGCCGGGGCCTCCACCACCAGCCGGGACTCCGTCAGCCCCTCGATGACGCCCTCGACGGTCGGCCGGGAGAGGCCGGTGCTGTGCACCAGCTCGGTGAGAGTGGGGGTCTGGGACCCGCGCAGCGCGTGGAGGACCACCGCGGAATTGATCCGTCGCAGCAGGGATGGATCCCCGCCGGTGAGCCGCCCCAACGTATGTCCTCCCAGCCAGCGCGTGTATGTGGGCGGATCGTACCTGGCCAGCGGCCGCGCGGCGAGTGCCGTTGCAGCCGGCGCCGCGCCGGTCGCCGCCGGAGCATCTCCGGAGCCTCCCCAAGTCCCTAGCGGGCGCCCGGATCCGGGTCGTCGGCGGCCGCGCGCAGCCGTCCGAACTCCTCCGCCATGGCCGCGGCCGTCCAGTGGGCGTTGAGGCCGCTGGGGTTCGGCAGCGCCCAGATCCGGGTCCTGCCGATGGTCCGCTCCTGCGGACCGATCCGGGCGTCCTTCTCGCCGAAGGCCACCCGGTAGGCGGTGATACCGGCCACCGCCAGCCACGCCGGCTCCAGCAGCCGCACCTTGGCGTCGAGGATCCGGCCGCCCTCCACCATCTCCGCGGCGCTCAGCTCGTCGGCCCGCGCCGTGGCCCGCGCCGCGACATTGGTGATGCCGAGCCCGTACGAGAGCAGCTCCCGCTGCTCGGCGGGGAGGAGCAGCCGGGGAGTGAAGCCCGAGGCGTACAGCACCGGCCAGAACCGGTTGCCCGGCCGGGCGAAGTGATGGCCGGTCGCCGCGGACAGCAGCCCCGGATTGATCCCGCAGAACAGCACACGCAGGCCGCCCGCGACCACATCCTCGATGGTGCGGTCGCGGGCGGCTTCGAGTTCCTCCGGCGTCAGAGGATCGCTCCGGGCGCGTAAGCGGCCGCCTTCGGGTGCCGCTCGGCGACCTCGGCGATCCGCTGCACGACGGCCGCGACCTGTCCGGCGGCGGCACCGGTGAACGACAGCCGGTCGGCCATCAGCGCGTCCAGCTGCGCCCGGTCCAGCGGCATCCGCTCGTCCTCGGCGAGCCGGTCCAGCAGCTCGTTGCGCTCGGCGCCCTTCTCACGCATCGCGAGCGCGGAGGCCACCGCGTGCTCCTTGATGACCTCGTGCGCGATCTCGCGCCCCACACCCGCGCGCACCGCGCCCATCAGCACCTTCGTGGTGGCCAGGAACGGCAGGTAGCGGTCCAGCTCACGGGCGATGACAGCCGGGAAGGCGCCGAACTCGTCCAGCACCGTCAGGAACGTCTCCAGCAGACCGTCGAAGGCGAAGAACGCGTCCGGCAGCGCGACCCGGCGCACCACCGAGCAGGACACGTCGCCCTCGTTCCACTGGTCGCCCGCCAGCTCGCCGACCATCGAGGCGTAGCCGCGCAGGATCACCGCGAGGCCGTTGACGCGCTCGCAGGATCGGGTGTTCATCTTGTGCGGCATCGCGGACGAGCCGACCTGACCGGGCTTGAAGCCCTCGGTGACCAGCTCGTGCCCGGCCATCAGCCGGATCGTCTTGGCCAGCGACGAGGGGGCCGCGGCCAGCTGCACCAGCGCGGTCACCGCGTCGTAGTCCAGCGAGCGCGGGTAGACCTGGCCGACGGAGGTGAAGGCCCGCGAGAAGCCCAGGTGACCGGCGATCCGGTCCTCCAGCTCGGCGAGCTTGGCGGTGTCGCCGCCCAGCAGGTCCAGCATGTCCTGCGAGGTGCCGACCGGGCCCTTGATACCGCGCAGCGGGTAGCGGCCCAGCAGGTCCTCGACCCGCTCGAAGGCCACCAGCAGCTCGTCCGCGGTCGTCGCGAAGCGCTTGCCCAGGGTGGTGGTCTGCGCGGCGACATTGTGCGAACGGCCGGCCATGACCAGCTCGGCGTACTCGGCCGCGAGCTTCCCCAGCCGGGTCAGCACCGCGACCGTGCGGTCGCGGACGTGCTCCAGCGACAGCCGGATCTGCAGCTGCTCGACGTTCTCGGTGAGGTCGCGCGACGTCATGCCCTTGTGGACCTGCTCGTGCCCGGCGAGAGCGTTGAACTCCTCGATGCGGGCCTTCACATCGTGCCGGGTGATCTTCTCGCGCTCGGCGATGGAGGCGAGGTCGACCTGCTCCAGCACCCGCTCGTAATCGGCGAGCGCCTGCTCGGGCACCTCGATACCGAGGTCCTTCTGCGCCCGCAGGACGGCGAGCCACAGACGGCGCTCCAGCACCACCTTCTGCTCGGGGGACCACAAGGTGGCGAGCTCCGCGGAGGCGTAGCGGCCGGCCAGGACGTTCGGGATACGAGGCTTAGCAGTCACGTGCAGAGAGTCTACTGCGCGTCGGCGCAGGCCAGCGCCCCGGCCGGATCGGCCGCAGGAAGACCGTGTCGGCGCTGGTCAGCCCTGGTCGCCCGGGTACGGGAGCAGCTCGCCGCGCTTGGGCGGCATACCGTCGCCCGAGGAGCGGCCGGTCAGCCGCCGGCCGATCCACGGCACCAGGTGCTCGCGCGTGAAGCGCAGGTCGGCGCCGCGCCGCGTCACCCAGCCCGGCGGCACGGCGGGCGGCAGCAGCTCCGTCCAGTCCGACTCCGGCTCGTGGCCGAGCGCCTGCCAGACCGCCTCCGCCACCCGGCGGTGGCCCTCGGCGTTCAGATGCAGCCGGTCGTCGGCCCACATCTGCGGATCGCCGAGCACCCCCGACCCGTAGAGGTCGACCACGATCGCGCCGTGCCGTTCCGCGAGGGCGTCGAGGAACGCGAAGAGCTGCTCCATACGCGGCAGGAAGCGGGCCGCGACGGGTCCCCGGCGGATCGGGCTGCGCATGAGGACGAGCTGCCCGCAGTCGGGCGCCAGCTTCTCGACGGACTGCTCCAGCAGCGCGCAGACCGCGTCGACGTCGCACTTGGGCCGCAAGGTGTCGTTGAGCCCGCCGACCAGCGTGACGAGGTCGGGGCGCATCGCGGCGGCGGTGTCCACCTGCTCGTCCGCGATCTGCCGGATGAGCTTGCCCCGCACCGCGAGGTTGGCGTACCGGAAACCGGGGGCACGGGCGGCGAGGCGCCCGGCGACCAGGTCGGCCCATCCCCGGTACGAACCGTCCGGGAGGGCGTCGGACATTCCCTCGGTGAAGGAGTCGCCGACCGCGACAAAACTGGTGTACGTGGCATTCATCTGCATGGCGCGGGCGATCCTACCCGCCACCGGGCGGTGTCCGCTGCGCGACCGATGATGATCAATAATTCGATCGCACGAACCAGCGATACCGGTCACGCTGCATCAGACACCCCATGACCCGACCAGGAGCAGCCGTGACCGACCTCGAAACCCTCGTCAAGCCCGAAGACCTCGTCGCGGCCATCGAGTCGGGACACGTCTCGCGCAAGCAGCACCCCGAACTGCCCCTCTCGATCTACACCTACACGCGCACCTGCCAGTACGAGCGCGCCTGGAACGCCGTCACCACCCGCTGCCGCGGTCTGGTGGCCGACGACGAGACCGGTGCGATCGTGGCGTGGCCGTTCGAGAAGATCTTCAACGTCGGGGAGCACGGGCTCGGGCTGCCGTACGCGCCGGCACTGCCCGTCGAGCCGTTCGAGGTGTACGACAAGGTCGACGGATCGCTCGGCATCGTCTTCCACTACGACGAGCGCTGGCACGTCGCCTCCAAGGGCTCGTTCACGTCGGAACAGGCCACCTGGGCGACGCGGCGGCTGCGGGCCGCCGACACCGGCGCGCTCGACCCGCGGAGCACCTACCTCGTCGAGATCCTGTACCCGGAGAACCGCATCGTCGTGAACTACGGCGAGCGGCGCGACCTCGTGCTGCTCGCGGCGTACGCGCACGACGGCACCGAGCGCGTCCTCGGCGAGGCCGCGGTGGAGTGGCGGCCGATCGGCTCCGTGGTCCGTAGCTGGCCCGCGCCCGAGCTGGCCCGGCTGCTCGAGATGACGGCCGACAACATCCGGATCGACGGTCAGGAGGTCACCGGAACGGACGCCGAGGGATACGTCCTGCGGTTCGCCTCCGGGGTGCGGACGAAGGCCAAGACCGCGGACTACGTGCGGCTGCACAAGGTCATCACCGGTGTCACCGAACGGGACATCTGGCGCAGCCTCGGCATCCAGCGGTTCGCCGACCGCGACCCCAAGCGGCTCACCCAGATCCTCGGCTGCCGGCCGCAGGAACTGGCCGCCTACGCGGCGAGCGGCACCGGTCCGCTCGACGCGCTGCTGGAACAGGTCCCGGACGAGTTCGACGCCTGGGTGCGCGGCATCGTGGAAGGTCTCGAGGCACAGGCCGAAGCGCTGGCCGCGAGCGCCCGGGAGGAGTTCGCGGCCCTCGCGCCGCTCGGCCACGACCGGGCCGCGTTCGCCCGCGCCATCCAGCGGATCAGCGACCGGACGGTGCGCGGCACCATGTTCCAGCTGCTCGACGGACAGAACGTCGATCTACAGTTCTGGCGGGCGATCAAGCCTGGCCCCTCCGACCCTTTCGCGAACGACGAAGAAGGCTGAACCCGATGCCCACCGTGCACGTCATGACCGGTCTGCCCGCCTCCGGGAAGACCACCGCCGCCCGCAAGCTGTGCGCCGACTCCGAAGGCCGCGTCCGGCGTGTCAACCTCGACGACCTGCGGGTCATGCTCGGTGACGGCGGCAGCGGCGGCGGCCGGCAGTGGTCGCACGAGCACGAGCAGACCGTCCTCGCCATCCAGGACGCCGCCGTGCGGGAGACGGTCGCCGCCGGTTTCGACGTCGTCGTCGACAACACCCATCTGACCCCGAACATCCCCAAGCGGCTCAAGGCCGCCGTCGGCGGCCTGGCGGTCTTCGTCGTGCACGACTTCACCGATGTGCCGATCGAGGAGTGCCTGCGCCGCGACGCGGCCCGCGCCAACCCCGTGGGTGAGGAGATCATCCGCATCCTGGCCGACAAGCACGCCAAGTCCACCCGAGGCGGCTGGCGGCTCACCGACGCCTGGATGAACGACACACCCGCCGTCCAGCTCTACACCGCGGACACGACCCTGCCCGACGCGGTGATGTGCGACATCGACGGCACCCTCGCGATCAACCAGAACCGCAACCCGTACGACTTCAGCCGCTGCGAGCAGGACGGCCTGAACACCTCGGTGCGCGACGCCCTCGTCGCCTTCCAGAAGGCGAACGGCGACCGGATCGTGCTGCTGTCCGGCCGCGGTGAGGAGTTCCGCGCCCAGACCGAGGCCTGGATCGCGGCACACGACGTGCCCTGCGACGAGCTGTGGATGCGGCACGCCGGTGACACGCGCCGCGACGACATCGTCAAGGCCGAGCTGTTCGACGCGCACGTCCGCGACCGCTACAACGTGCGCGTCAGCCTGGACGACCGCGACCGGGTCGTGGCGATCTGGCGCCGGATGGGCCTGCCGACCTGGCAGGTCAACTACGGGAGTTTCTGAGCCAGGGGCTCGGTGGCCGGCAGGCGGCTGAACCGGACGCCCGCGTCCTCCAGCGGGCCGTGCCGCAGCATCAGGATGTCGCGCGGGTAGTTCTGGTACAGCCGCCAGGGCGCGGTCGGGCCCTGCTTGGGCAGCGCGGCTGCGCTGCGCCGCACATAGCCGGACCGCAGGTCGATGAGGGGCTCCAGGGGCAGCGACGGCTCCGGGGCCAGCGGGGTGCAGGCCCGGTATCCGTGCGCGGCCATGTGGTTGAGCAACCGGCACACGTACTGGCTGACCAGGTCGCACTTGAGCGTCCAGGAGGCGTTGGTGTAGCCGAGGGCGAGGGCGAAGTTCGGTACGCCGGAGAGCATCATGCCCTTGTACGCGACGGTTCCGGCGAGGTCGATCTCCGTGCCGTCGACGGCCAGTGTCATGCCGCCGATGGCCAGCAGGTTGAGTCCGGTCGCGGTGACGACGACGTCCGCGTCGAGCTCGGCGCCGGACTCCAGGCGCAGGCCGTTCTCGGTGAAGGTCTCGATGCGGTCCGTCACGATCGACGCCCGGCCGTCGCTGACGGCCTTGAACAGGTCGCCGTCCGGGACGAGGCACAGTCGCTGGTCCCACGGGTTGTAGCGCGGGGCGAAGTGCGTGTCGATGTCGTAGCCGAGCGGGAGCTGCTTCCGTACGCCCTTGCGCAGTACGGCCTTGAGCAGCCGGGGCGCACGGCGGCTGAGCTGGAAGCTCAGGGTGGCCAGCAGGACGTTCTTCCATTTGATGGCCGGGTGGGCGGCCTTCGCGGGGAGCAGCCGGCGCAGCCGGTCGGCGAGGGCGTCGCGGGACGGCATGGACAGCACATAGCTCGGTGAGCGCTGCAGCATCGTCACGTGCCCGGCCGTGGTCGCCATCGACGGCACGAGGGTGACGGCGGTGGCGCCGCTGCCGATGACCACGACGCGCTTGCCCGCGTAGTCGAGATCCGCCGGCCAGTGCTGGGGGTGCACGATCGTGCCGGTGAAGTCCCCGGTGCCGGGGAAGTCCGGTGTGTAGCCCTGGTCGTAGCGGTAGTAGCCGGAGCAGACGAACAGGAACGCGCACGTCATCCGGACCGTGTCGCCGGTGCCGGTGCGGAGGACGTGCACGGTCCACAGCGCCTGTTCCGAGGACCATTCCGCGCGCACCGCGCGGTGGCGGAAGCGGATCGCGCCGTCCACTCCGTGCTCGCGGGCGGTGTCGCGGACGTACTCGCGGATCGCGTCCCCGTCGGCGATCGCCTTGGCGCCGGTCCAGGGCCGGAACGTGTACCCCAGCGTCTGCATGTCGGAGTCCGACCGGACGCCGGGGTAGCGGAACAGGTCCCAGGTGCCACCGATCGCCTCGCGGGCCTCCAGGATCGCGAACGTCCTGTTCGGGGTCTCCCGCCGGAGATGGCAGGCGGCGCCGATCCCGGACAGGCCGGCACCGACGATCAGCACGTCGACGTGTTCCGCGGGCGCGTCGTCACCGATCGGGGGGTTCACGCACCCGGCTCCGAGCGGGAGAGCGCCGCCGCGGGGAGGGACGGCTTCGGCCGGCGTGGTTCGCGGACGCCGGCGGGCGGCGGACCGCCGGGACCGCCGCCGCCCGGCCGCACCCGGCGCCGGAACCGTCGCAGCAGGGCCACCAGCGGAATGATCGGCAGGGCGAGCAAGAGCCATGGGTTCCTGGTCATCTGCTTCATCTGCATACTCCGACACTCCGCTCACCGCCCGGCGTGCGCCATAGCCCTTACAGGCTAAGGGACGCCGCTCCCGCTGAGCCGGCCGTCGCTGTGGCACTGTGAGTGGCGCCGCAGACGACCGGAAGTCCGACGACCGGAGGCCCGACGACCCGTGACCACGATTATTTGGATCACCGAGGGCGCTTGGCAGGCGACCGTGGACGCCGCCCGCTCACACGTTCCGGACACGGCCGAACTCACCCTGCTCCATGTCACCGGTGACGACGTCGAGGCCGCCGCGCACGGCGCGTTCGCCGGTCTGCTCGGCCGCGGTCACCGCGAGCGCGATCCGGGCGACTATCTGGAGGCGCTGTCCGCGACGGCCGGCGCCGAACTCCTGGAAGCGGCGGCCGACCGGCTCGGCCGGCCCGCGGCCCGGCTGCAGGTCCACGGGCGCATCGCTCGGGAGGTGGTCCGGGCGGCGGAGGGCGCCGAACTGCTGATCTGTGCGCGGGACGGCGACCTCCACCGGCTGGGGCCGCGCAGTCTGGGGCGCGACGGCCGTTTCGTCGTCGACCACGCGCCCTGTCCCGTCCTGCTGGTGTGGCCCGAACCCGCCCCCGGTCTCGGCTCGATCCCGCCCCCGCCGACCGGCCCCCCGCCGCCGCATCCGCACCACGGTCCGGAGCACCACGGGGCGTGAGCGTGTCTGTGCGGTAGGGCGGTGGCGTCACGCGGAGGAGATCACGCCGATCCCGTTCGGCACCGGGCGTTCGGGCACGCCGGACGGATGGTTCCGCACCGTGCTGTGCGCGGCGCCCGGGGGCCGGGTGACGAGGGTGGACGAGCCGCCTCCGTCGAGATCGACGGCGCCGTCGGCTCCGAGGGCGCGCAGCAGGCGGGCCAGTTCGCCGAGGGTCAGTCCGTCGTCGTGCTCGGCGCCGCTGTCCAGGGCCAGCAGGTACAACCGGCGGCCTTGGCCGCTGAAGCCGGCGGCGGTCCGGGTGGCGGCGGCGGTCTCGTCGAGGCCGTCGAGCGGGACGCCGCCGCGCAGCACCGGATACCCGCCGATCGCGAAGGCCAACGGGACGCTTCCGGTGGCCCGGAGGCGGTGCCGGACGGGTACGGGGTCACCGATCCGCAGCCGGCGCAGTGCGCGGGCGCCGGCCTCGCGCCCCACCAGGACGACCGACCCGCGCGGGACGACGCCTTCGCCCAGGGTGGCCGAGGCCGAGGTGACGCGACCGTGGTGCACCGTCACTTCGTAGGGGTCGGTGCCGCAGGCGGCGGCGCGAACGTCGTTGGTTCCGCAGCTGGCCCGTGCGCGAGAGGCGGGTCCCCAGGCGGAGGTGTACGCACCGATGCCATCCACGGGCAGTGCGTACTGGTTGAAGCCGGCGAGCTCCCAGGTCCCGGCCGGGGTGACGACGGCGCCCCGCAGCCGCAGCCGGTCCAGCCGGGCAGCCCCGTCGGCTCCGATGCCCAGCACGTCCTCGTCGGTGGCTCCCGGCACCAGCGCGGGCCCGTAGCGCTGGCCGTCCGGAACAGCGGCCTTGAGCGGTCGTCCGTCCGCGACGGCCGGGCCTACGGTGGAACCGGTCGGCCGCACGCCCGGATGCTCGACCTCGGTGATGTCGAAGAAGTCGCCGTTGACGGCGGCGACCGCGCCGCGCGCGTCGGCCAGCCGGGACACCGGTGCCCGGATGCCGGTCACCGCGCCACTCGTGCCGGGCCGCAGCAGCTCGATCTTCACGCGCGCGTCGTCCAGATCGACCGTCAGGAGGTGGCCGTGCGCGGTTCCGTGGGACGCGGTCACCGAGAACGTCTCGTACCGCACGCCGGGCGCCAGATGTGCCGCGTTCGAGAGCCGCAGGCCCGGATCGGCGTCGGCGCTCCCCGGCGCCGCCACGACGAGCAGGGCGCTCCAGACGGCGGTCACCACGACCGCCGTACGTAAGCGGCGCCCGGGCCGGGAGTGACCGCGGGAGCCGGATGGACCGGCGGGCAGGCGCGAGGTGGCGCGGAGCATGGGCCGGACCTTTCTTGCCTGTGCGACGACGCGTGTGTGCTGACACGTGCTCGGTGACACGTGCGGTGACGTGCCGCGGTGACAGCGGCCGTTGCCGCCTGGGGGAGTGGCCACCGCAGCCGGTCGGGCGGAGGACGGCGGACCGCTCGGTCCTTCTTCCCGGTCAGGGCCACCGGCAGCCGCGTACGCCGTTCCGTTCCCGCTGTTGGCGTAGCGCACCCGACCGTCCTGCCGTGCCGGACATGCCGAAGGGACCGGCGGACGGGGGCCCAACCCCTGTCCGCCGGTCCCTTCGTGGAGCTCCGGCCGCGCCGGTGGCGCGCTGCCTCCCGGGCGCTAGTCGATCGTGATCGGGCCGTCGGTCGGCTTGTCCCGGCCGGTGTCCTTCT
>NZ_JAAIKO010000177.1 GCF_016107395.1 Streptomyces fildesensis | reverse complement strand
CAAACTCCCAGAGTACTGATACAATGGCGATGTTTCCTTTTGGTGGCAGAAGCAACATGTTCGATCCTTTCATGGCGGACTTTTGGGATCAATTCGAAGGCCCGCCTCACATGACTCGCAATTTCTGGAGCCTTCCGTCATCTGTGTCTCACGAGACAGCGGCAGTCGCTAACACAAGAGTAGACTGGAGGGAAATGGCGGAGGCTCACGTGTTCAAGGTGGATCTCCCGGGGCTGAAGAAAGAGGAGGTTAAAGTAGAAGTCGAAGATGGGACAGTTCTGCAGATCAGCGGGGAGAGAAGCAGGGAACAGGAGGATAAGAACGATCGTTGGCATCGTGTTGAGCGTAGTTCCGGTAAGTTCTTGAGGCGCTTCAGGCTGCCGGAGAATTCCAGGATGGATCAGATCAAAGCAGCAATGGATAATGGTGTCCTAACCGTGACAGTTCCTAAGGTGGCGGTGAACCCACCTGACCTCAAGACTATTGAG
>NZ_JAAIKO010000176.1 GCF_016107395.1 Streptomyces fildesensis | reverse complement strand
GCTTGGTCCGGCCGAGCAGGACGTCCAGGAATCCCACGGGTCCTCAGCTCCTTCTCTTCACGCCTGGCCACCCGGTTTCCCGCCCGCCTCGCCCAGCTGCACGGAGATCTCCGCGAGCGCCTCGATGCGGCGTTCCAGGCTGGGGTGGGTGGAGAACATCGCGGCCAGCGCCGTACCGGGCCCGAGGGCCGGGGTGAAGAAGAACGCGTTGAACGCCTGGGCGGTACGCAGATCCTTGGTCGGGATACGGGCGATGTCGCCGCTGACCTTGATCAGCGCGGAGGCCAGCACAGATGGTTTCCCGGTCAGCATGGCCGCGGCGCGGTCGGCGGCCAGTTCGCGGTAGCGGGACAGCGACCGGATCAGCAGGAAACTGATGCCGTAGACGAGCGCGGAGACCGCCATGACGATCGCGAGGAGGGCGGCGGTGTTCTGGTCGCGATCGTTGCGTCCGCCGAACAGCTGGGAGTAGAAGGCGAAGCGGACGA
>NZ_JAAIKO010000175.1 GCF_016107395.1 Streptomyces fildesensis | reverse complement strand
CGACGCCGAAGACCGATCGGATCTGCGCGATGAGGCGGGTGGCGAGCAGTGAGTGCCCGCCCAGATCGAAGAAATTGTCGTCGACCCCGGCCCGCGGCAGCCCCAGTACCTGCGCGAACAGGTCGCAGACGATCTGCTCCTGCGGAGTGCGTGCCTCCCGGCCCGACCCGACCGACGCGAAGTCCGGCGCCGGCAGAGCGGCTCGGTCGAGCTTGCCATTAGTGGTCAATGGCAGACGATCGAGCAGGATCACGGCCGAGGGGACCATGTGCTCCGGCAGGTTCTCCTGCGCGAAATCCCGTACCTGCTGCGGTAAAAGAGCATCCCGTGCCACCACGTACGCCACCAGACGGGAGTCACCCGGCCGCTCCTCGTACACGATCGCGGTCGTCTGAGCCACCGACGGATGAGCGGACAACGCCGCCTCGACGTCACCGAGTTCGATGCGGAAGCCGCGGATCTTGACCTGGTGGTCGGCGCGGCCGATGAATTC
>NZ_JAAIKO010000174.1 GCF_016107395.1 Streptomyces fildesensis | reverse complement strand
CCACGTTGCTCCGTTCGTGGAGCGTTGGCGGTGCCGGTGGATCATGATCGGCAGTGAGTTTCAGAGCCACCCCTATCGGGTGATATTTCGTCATGACGTTTCGTCGCCGGGGCGTTGTCACCGGGCTCGTGACAGGTGGGTCGATAGGTCGACCGTCCAGGGTCCTCTCGGACTGCGTCCCTGACAGGCCCCGGCCCGTGAGGACCTGGCTCCGTTGCCGTGCTGGCTGCGGTAGGTGTCGAGCAGTCCGCCGGAGCAATCGTCAGTGCCCGTAGGCCACCCGCCTGCTCATTCTGGGCACCCGTGCCGGACGTGATCACCGGCGTCGTCATACGGGGACCTTGTCAGCGGATGACGTCGAAGACGTTCTTCTGCAGACCATTGGGGTAGGCCTCGTGCTCGACCAGCTTGAGCTTCTGGGTGTCCTTGTCCGTGGCGCTGAACAGCCGCTTGCCGGCGCCGAGCAGAAGCGGGAAGACCAGCAGGTGGTAGCGG
>NZ_JAAIKO010000173.1 GCF_016107395.1 Streptomyces fildesensis | reverse complement strand
CGGGTGCGTTTTGGAGGGCGAGCATGATTTGGAAGAGGGGGTGGTGGGCGAGGGTGCGGGTGGGGTTGAGGATTTCGACGAGGTATTCGAAGGGGACGTCCTGGTGGGCGTAGGCGGCGAGTGAGGTTTCGCGGACCTGGTTGAGGAGTTGGGTGAAGGTGGGATCGCCGGTGGTGTCGGTGCGCAGGACGAGGGTGTTGACGAAGAATCCGATGAGGTGGTCGAGGTTCTGGTCGGTGCGGCCGGCGATGGGGCTGCCGAGGGGGATGTCGTGGCCCGCGCCGAGGCGGGTCAGCAGGGAGGCGAGGCCTGCTTGGAGGACCATGAACAGACTGGTCCCGGTGGATCGGGCGAGGTCGGCGAGACGCTGGTGGAGTTCGGGGTTGATGGCGACGGTGACGTAGTCGCCGCGGTAGGTCATCACGGCCGGCCGGGGCCGGTCGGTGGGGATGCTCAGCTGGTCGGGAAGATCGGCCAGAGCGTTCGTCCAGTAGTCGAT
>NZ_JAAIKO010000172.1 GCF_016107395.1 Streptomyces fildesensis | reverse complement strand
GGAGTAGGTACCGGTCTGCTCGATGCCGGGAGGGTCGGGCTTACCGGAGACGGGCGTGGCGCCGAGCCGCCATCACCACAGGCGTTGAGTACCAGTCCGGCCGTGGCGGCGGCCGCCGCCCGGGAGAGATTCCGCAGCACACTGCGGCGTTCGACACTCATTCATGCCACCTTCGACGTCAGGCGTGCAGGACCGGGCTGGAGGCCAGAGATAGGCCAGGCGCTTACGGAGCGCGTGCGCACGTGACCATGTGCCAGGCCGAGGGTCGGCCCCGCGCCGGACAGCTGTCAGCGTGCCCAACCCTACCGAGGACCATTCGGTTGACACCCGAGCCGACACGCGCCGCGTATTTTCGGCCAGATGGCCGAACGCATCCACGCGGCAGCTGGTCATAGGACGGAAACGGCAAGCACGCTCCAGCGGTCGGCACCGTCACGGGGCCCTGCATGGTCACTGGGGCTTGGCCAGGTGAGTGCTGAGCCAGCCGAAGGAGGGCGGCAGGAGCCGGATCCAGG
>NZ_JAAIKO010000171.1 GCF_016107395.1 Streptomyces fildesensis | reverse complement strand
CGACGCTCTTCCGATCTCTGGAAGATAAAAATGGTACATTTCTTCTTGAAATACATAGTCCAGCTAGTTTTTTATTTCTTGAAGTACACTAGCTTAGCTAGCTCTTTATTTCGTGCTTAAAGGCGAAGTAGCCATGTGAAACTTCTAAGCTTCGTTTAATCGAATGTTTCAGCTTCTTCATCCTGAGTCTGGACTGCTGCTTGGCCTTGCTCTTTCGGGCGAAAGTGGCCATCATGACCCTTTCCATGATGGAAATCATGCGGCCCGTGATTAGGGTTTAACTTAGCCTGGACGTCTTCATATTGCCCACTTTTCAAGGGTAGAGCAGTTTCAGTCAGCTCACGAGCCCACGCCTGGGAGGCAATGAGGAGAACAGCGAACAGAACGGCAAACAAGAGATTAAATTTTGCAGAGGCCATTGTTAGCAAACAAAAGACCCAAAGAAACGATAGGTTTTCTTCTGAATAGAAGTGGAAGCTCACTCTTCTCTTGTAGA
>NZ_JAAIKO010000170.1 GCF_016107395.1 Streptomyces fildesensis | reverse complement strand
ATCGGGTCGAACGGGTCGGGCAAGTCGACGATGCTGCGGGCGATCGCGGGTCTGCTGCCGCCGGAGAGCGGCCGGGTCTACACCGACGGCCAGCCCTCGCTGCTGGGGGTCAACGCCGCGCTGATGAACGACCTGTCCGGCGAGCGGAACGTCGTGCTCGGCGGTCTGGCGATGGGGATGTCGCAGGAGGAGATCCGCGAGCGGTACCAGGGAATCGTGGAGTTCTCGGGAATCAACGAGAAGGACGATTTCATCTCGTTGCCGATGCGGACGTATTCCTCGGGCATGGCGGCCCGGCTGCGGTTCTCGATCGCGGCGGCCAAGAACCATGACGTGCTGATGATCGACGAGGCGCTGGCCACCGGCGACCGCTCCTTCCAGCGCCGCTCCGAGGCCCGCATCCGCGAACTGCGCAAGGAAGCGGGCACGGTCTTCCTGGTCAGCCACAACAACAAATCGATCCGCGACACCTGTGACCGGGTGCTGTGGCTGGAGAAGGGCGAGCTCCTCATGGACGGCCC
>NZ_JAAIKO010000169.1 GCF_016107395.1 Streptomyces fildesensis | reverse complement strand
TGGTCGCGATCGTTGCGTCCGCCGAACAGCTGGGAGTAGAAGGCGAAGCGGACGATGAGCCCGGCGATCACACCCAAGAACGAGGCGATGGTGATCACCGCGACGTCACGGTGGGCGACATGGGAGAGCTCGTGGGCCAGGACGCCCTCGAGTTCGTCGGTCTCCAGGCGGCGCAGCAGTCCGGTGGTGACGCAGACGACGGCATGGTCGGCGTTGCGGCCGGTGGCGAACGCGTTGGGCAAATCCATTTCGGAGATTGCCACCTGGGGTTTGGGCATGTCCGCGGTGGCGCAGAGCCGGTCGATGACGCCGTGCAGCTCGGGCTGTTCCTCGCGGCTGACGAGGTGGCCGTGCATGGAGTACAGGGCGATCCGGTCGGAGAACCAGAACTGCGCGACCAGCAGCCCGGCGGCGATGACGATCACCAGGACGACGGATTTGAGCAGCACGATCAGCGCGGCGATGAACGCCACGTACACCAGCCCGAGCAGGAACATCGTGACCACCATGCGGGCGGTCAGCTG
>NZ_JAAIKO010000168.1 GCF_016107395.1 Streptomyces fildesensis | reverse complement strand
CCGGGTGGCGAGGTCGTCAGGGTGGGATTGGTGGCACGGAGGTCTTGCAGGAGCTCGGCCTGGCCGGCCAGGACGCCGCTGAGGATGGTGCGGGCGACCGTCAGGAGCTCGGCCACCTGGGGGCTGGTGAGCCGGTAATAGACAGTGGAGCCCTCTTTACGGGTCGCCACGAGGTTCGCGCGGCGCAGTACGGCGAGTTGCTGAGAGAGGTGGGCGGCTTCGATTCCCACCTCGGGCAGCATTTCCGCCACCGCGTGTTCCCGCTGGCTGAGCAGTTCCAGCACGCGGATGCGGACCGGGTGGCCGAGGGTTTTGAAGAAGTCGGCCTTGAGTTGGTACAGCGGGGCGCTCACGTGGGCCGCCTCCAGGGTTCCGGGGCCGGGTCCCGGCACATGGTCGGTGGGTTCCGGGCAGCAACGGCGTGCGAGCACCTTGTCCCGACCCGGGAGAAGCAAGGAACTGATCTCTTGCCGACTTTAGCAATTCCGTGCGGTTCTCCTCGTTCAGGCGGCGCGCGAGGGCCCCGCC